>NZ_CP082271.1:1470965-2941930 GCF_019880365.1 Pseudomonas sp. DNDY-54 | reverse complement strand
ATCGTGGCGAGAAACGTGTCCTGCAATCGGTCGTCATCGACCTGGACGGTACCGATGAGGTCACGTTCAACCAGTTCGGTAACGCCGAACTTGAGGGGCTGAGCGATGCTCAGGTTCGCGAGAACCTGCAGCAGTCCGGCCTCTGGACTGCGTTGCGTACCCGTCCGTACAGCAAGGTGCCGGCGATCGACGCGGTACCTAACTCCATCTTCGTCACGGCTATCGATACCCATCCGTTGGCTGCCGATCCTGCCATTGTCATTGCCGAGCGTGCTGCGGACTTCGAGGCGGGTCTCAAGGTGCTGGGCAATCTGGCCAAGCTCTACCTGTGCAAAGCTGAGGGTGTCTCACTGCCAGGTGAACAACTGGCCAAGGTGTCGACTGAAAGCTTCACAGGTCCGCATCCGGCGGGACTGGCCGGAACGCATATTCATTTCCTCGACCCTGTCAGCGCAAGCAAGAGTGTGTGGACGGTTGGCTATCAGGACGTGATCGCCATCGGCGCGCTGTTCACCACGGGAAAATTGTTAGTTGAACGCGTGGTTTCTCTGGCCGGTCCGGTTGTGGAAAAACCGCGCCTTGTTCGGACCCGTCTGGGCGCGAGCCTCGACGAACTGACGGCTGGTGAATTGCAGCCTGGCGGCAACCGGGTCGTGTCCGGTTCGGTGCTCGGTGGCCGTACGGCGCATGGTGCGTTCGCCTATCTTGGCCGTTATCACCAGCAGGTCTCCTGTCTGCGCGAGGGCAAGGAGCGCGAAATGCTGCACTACTTGCGTGCCGGCAGCGACAAGCATTCGATCCTCAACATCTATATCTCCAAATTGATGGGAGGTAAGAAGTTCGCCTTCTCTACGTCCACCAATGGCAGTCCACGCGCCATGGTGCCGGTCGGTAACTACGAGGAGGTCATGCCGCTCGATGTGCTGCCGACTCAGCTATTGCGTTCCTTGATCGTCGGCGATACCGAAGTTGCGCAGAAGCTTGGCTGCCTAGAACTGGATGAGGAAGATCTGGCGCTGTGCACCTACGTCTGTGCCGGCAAATACGAATACGGCCCGATCCTGCGGGACAACCTGACTCGCATCGAGAAGGAGGGGTAAGGAATGGGCATTCGCGAATTCCTCGACAAGATCGAGCACAATTTCGAGAAGGGCGGCAGGTACGAGAAGTGGTATGCGCTCTATGAAGCTGCAGACACCTTCCTGTATCGCCCTGGCAGCGTGACCAAGACCACCGCTCACGTACGTGACGGCATCGACCTCAAGCGGATGATGATCACGGTCTGGCTTTGCACCTTCCCGGCCATGTTTTTCGGCATGTGGAACACGGGCTACCAGGCCAACTTGATCTACGCGCAGGCGCCGGAATTGCTTGCTGCTCAGGAGGGCTGGCGCTTCGGTCTGATTGGCATGCTCGCCGGCTTCGATCCAACCAGCCTATGGGATAACTTCATCCAGGGCGCGGCGTACTTCGTTCCTGTCTACGCAGTGACCTTCATCGTCGGCGGGTTCTGGGAAGTGCTGTTCGCTTCGATCCGCAAGCATGAGGTCAACGAAGGTTTCTTCGTCACCTCAGTGCTGTTCGCCTTGATTCTGCCGCCTAGCATTCCGCTGTGGCAGGTGGCGTTGGGGATCAGCTTCGGTATCGTGATCGGCAAGGAAATCTTTGGCGGCACCGGGAAGAACTTCCTCAATCCTGCGCTCACCGGACGTGCGTTTCTGTTCTTTGCCTACCCGGCACAGATGTCTGGCGACGCTGTCTGGACGGCGGTGGATGGCTATTCCGGTGCAACTGCCCTGAGCCTAAGCTTTGCTGGCGGCATGGAAAACGTCGTTGCCAGTGGAATTACCTGGATGGATGCCTTCGTCGGCACTATTCACGGTTCGATCGGCGAAACCAGCACCCTCGCCATCTTTATCGGCGGCGCTGTTTTGCTGCTGAGCAAGATCGCCTCCTGGCGGATCGTATCCGGTGTGATGATTGGCATGATCGCGTTGAGCTATCTGTTCAACCTGATCGGCTCGGACAGCAACCCGATGTTCGCCATGCCGTGGTACTGGCATATGGTTGTGGGTGGTTTCGCATTCGGCCTGATCTTCATGGCGACCGATCCTGTTTCTGCCTCGATGACGAATACCGGGAAATGGGTTTTCGGCATCCTCATTGGTGTGATGGTGGTGTTGATCCGGGTGGTGAACCCGGCCTTTCCGGAGGGCATGATGCTGGCGATTCTGTTTGCCAACCTCTGCGCCCCGTTGATTGACCACTTTGTCGTACAGGCCAACATCAAGCGGAGGCTGGCACGTAATGTCTAGTCAAAAAGAATCCACCGTCCGGACGCTGGTTGTGGCCTTGTTGGTCTGCCTGGTCTGTTCGGTGTTCGTAGCGGGTGCGGCCGTGGCGCTACGCCCGACGCAGCTGGAAAACCGGCAGCTGGATAAACAGCGCAGCATTCTGGCGATTGCCGGTCTGGGCGAGCCCGGCATGTCTGGAAACCAGGTCAAACAGCTCTATAACGAGCGTATTGTCGCCAAGCTGGTCAACCTCGAGACAGGTGAATACAGCGACGAGTTTGATCCGAACACCTTCGATCCACTGGTCGCGGCGAAAGATCCTGAGCTTTCCAAGGCGCTGCCAGGTGACGAAGATATCGCCTCGATCAAGCGTCGCGAACGGTACAGCGTCGTTTACACGGTCGAAGAAAATGGCGAGCTTTCGACACTGATCATTCCGGTTCGTGGCTACGGCCTATGGTCGACGCTGTATGGCTTCATTGCTGTCCAGGGTGACATCAATACGGTTGAAGGCCTGGGCTTCTATCAGCACGGCGAAACGCCTGGCCTCGGTGGCGAAGTCGACAACCCGAAGTGGCGCAGTCAGTGGCAAGGCAAGGAGCTGTTCAACGAGAACGGCAAGCTGGCCATCCAGGTAGTCAAGGGCGGTGTTGATCCACAAAGTCCGCGAGCCGATCACCAGGTCGATGCTCTTGCCGGTGCAACCTTGACCAGTAACGGGGTTAACAACCTCCTGCATTTCTGGCTGGGTGAAAACGGCTTCGGTCCATTTATCGCTAACCTGCGCGCTGGGGAGGCTTGATCATGTCGCAACCTACTATCAAGGAAGTCCTGTTCAATCCGGTCTTCAACAACAACCCCATCGGCCTGCAGATCCTCGGGATCTGTTCGGCGCTGGCAGTTACCTCCAACCTCAAGACGGCGCTGGTGATGTCGGTCGCGCTGACTTTGGTGGTTGCGTTCTCCAACCTGTTCATCTCCATGATCCGCAGCCAGATTCCAGGCTCGATTCGCATGATCGTGCAGATGGTGATCATCGCCTCGCTGGTGATCCTAGTTGACCAGGTGCTAAAGGCTTATGCCTTCTCACTGTCCAAACAGCTGTCGGTGTTTGTCGGTCTGATTATCACCAACTGTATCGTGATGGGTCGGGCCGAAGCGTTCGCCATGCAGAACCCTCCGGTGCTGTCGTTCTTCGACGGTCTTGGTAACGGTCTTGGTTACAGCGCCATGCTGATTGCACTCGGTATCATTCGCGAGCTGTTCGGCGCGGGTAAGTTGATGGGCTACACCATTCTTCCGGTGGTCAACGACGGGGGCTGGTACCTGCCTAACGGCATGATGCTGCTTCCACCTTCGGCGTTCTTTCTGATCGGCTTTTTCATCTGGGGCATCCGTGCCTGGAAGAAGGAACAGGTCGAGAAGCCTTCGTTCAAGATGGCGCCGCAAGTCTCGAACAAGGAGGCTTACTAATGGAGCATTACATCAGCCTGTTCGTCCGGGCCGTGTTCATCGAGAACATGGCTCTGGCGTTCTTCCTCGGCATGTGTACCTTCATTGCGATTTCTAAGAAGGTGGAAACAGCGATCGGTCTGGGTATCGCCGTCATTGTCGTGCAGACCATTACTGTTCCAGCCAACAACCTGATCTACACCTATCTGCTAAAAGCGGGTGCGCTGTCCTGGGCTGGTCTGCCTGAGGTAGATCTGAGCTTTCTTGGGCTGCTCAGCTACATCGGTGTCATCGCGGCCATCGTCCAGATTCTTGAGATGACGCTCGATAAGTACGTGCCGAGCCTCTACAACGCGCTGGGCGTGTTTCTTCCGTTGATTACGGTGAACTGCGCCATCATGGGCGGCACCCTGTTCATGGTCGAGCGTGACTACAACCTGGCAGAAAGTACGGTTTATGGGGTCGGCTCGGGCCTGTCCTGGGCGCTGGCAATCGCCTTGCTGGCTGGTATTCGCGAGAAGCTCAAATACAGCGATGTGCCAGACGGCCTTCAAGGTCTGGGAATCACCTTCATCACCATCGGACTGATGTCGCTGGGCTTCATGTCTTTCTCTGGCGTACAGCTGTAAGGACGGGATGAACTGATGAGTTACGAAATTTTCCTCGCCATCGGCATGTTCACCGCCATCGTGCTTGCGTTGGTGGTGATCATCCTCGCTGCGCGCGCCAAGCTGGTGTCCAGCGGTGATGTCAACATCGAGATCAACGGCGAACGCACCATTACCGTTCCGGCGGGCGGCAAGCTGCTGCAAACGCTGGCTGCTAATAACATCTTCCTGTCATCTGCATGCGGCGGTGGCGGTACTTGTGCTCAGTGCAAGTGCATCGTCGAAAGCGGTGGCGGCGAGATGCTGCCCACCGAAGAGTCGCATTTCACCCGCCGTGAGGCGGGCGAAGGCTGGCGCCTGTCCTGCCAGACTCCGGTAAAGGCGGACATGCAGATCGAAGTGCCGGAAGAAGTGTTCGGTGTGAAGAAGTGGGAGTGCACCGTACTGTCCAACCCGAACGTTGCGACCTTCATCAAGGAGCTGACGCTGAAGTTGCCGGAAGGTGAGAACGTTGACTTCCGCGCCGGTGGTTATGTACAGCTGGAATGCCCCCCGCATGAGGTTCGTTACAAGGACTTCGATATTCAGGAGGAATATCGCGGTGACTGGGACAAGTTCAACCAGTGGAAGTACGTATCGAAGGTCGACGAGACCGTCATTCGTGCGTACTCCATGGCGAACTACCCCGAAGAAGTTGGCCTTGTGAAGTTCAACATCCGAATTGCCTCACCGCCGCCGGGTAAGGACGATTTGCCACCAGGAAAGATGTCGTCCTGGGTGTTCAGCCTTAAGCCCGGCGACAAAGTTACCGTCTATGGTCCTTTTGGTGAGTTTTTCGCCAAGGACACGGATGCGGAAATGGTGTTCATCGGCGGTGGTGCCGGCATGGCTCCGATGCGGTCGCACATCTTCGATCAGCTAAAACGCCTGAATTCCAAGCGCAAGATGAGCTTCTGGTATGGCGCACGTTCAATGCGCGAGGCGTTTTATGTGGAGGAGTACGATCAGTTACAGGCCGAGAATGAGAACTTCCAGTGGCACCTGGCGCTGTCCGATCCTCAACCCGAAGACAACTGGGAAGGCCCGACCGGCTTTATTCACAACGTGCTGTACGAGAACTATCTTAAGGACCACCCGGCACCTGAAGACTGCGAGTTCTACATGTGCGGCCCGCCAATGATGAACGCGTCGGTGATCAAGATGCTCACCGACCTGGGCGTCGAACCGGAGAATATCCTCCTCGACGACTTTGGCGGCTAGCATGAGCCACGCGTTACTCCAGCCCGTCATCGTTGCCGCCCTGGCGGCAGCCCTGACGGGCTGTCTGTTTCAAGAGAAGGTGGAAAGTTTTAGCGGCCCCACAATGGGCAGCACGTATTCAGTCAAGTATGTGGCGGGCGGCAACGCGATCGATAAGGCGCAGCTGCAGCGAGGCACCGAGGCGATTCTTGCTGAGATCGACCAGCAACTGTCGACCTACCGAGCCGATTCCGTTATCGAAACGTTCAACGCCCTGCCTGCGGATCGATGCATGGCTGTGCCTAACGGTGTGCGCGAGCTGGTGCTGGCAGGCCAGCAGCTCTCTCGCGAAAGCAACGGGGCGTTGGATCTGACTATCGAGCCGCTACTCAATTTATGGGGCTTCGGCCCACAGGGGCGCAGTGAGCAAGTGCCGTCTGCAGAGGAGATAGCGCGAGTCAGGCAGGACGTCGGCCAGGAACACCTGCGCGTCGATGGCGAGCAGCTTTGCAAGGACCGAGCCGTGCAGGTTGACTTCAACAGTATTGCCGCAGGCTACGCGGTAGATCGGGTAGCGGCGCAGCTCGAAGCTTCAAATGTGCATAGCTATCTAGTGGAGATCACTGGCGAGCTCAAGGCCAAGGGCCGCAAACCGGACGACGCGCCGTGGCGCATCGCTATCGAAGCGCCACTGGACAACGAGCGGGTTGCGCAACGGATCATTCAGCTGGATGGCCTGGCCGTGTCCACGTCGGGCGACTACCGCAACTATTTCGAGCGTAACGGCAAGCGTTACTCGCACACGCTGGATCCGCAAAGCGGCGCGCCAATTGAGCACCATCTGGCAGCCGTGACGGTTGTCGACCCGTCGACATTGAGGGCGGACGGGTTGTCTACTGTGCTCATGGTTTTGGGGCCCGAGCGGGGTTTGGCGTATGCGGCGGAAAGAAACATCGCGGCGTTCTTCGTCATTCGCGAAGGGCAGGAATTTGTAAGCAAGAGCACCGAGGCCTTTGATGAGCTGTTCGGTGCGGGAGTAGAGCAATGACTTGGTTGATCGTGTTTCTCGTCATGTTGTTAGTGGTATTTGGTATGTCCATCGGCGTGATCATGGGCCGCAAACCTATCGCCGGTTCCTGTGGAGGCATTGCCAACCTCGGTATTGAGAAGGAATGCTCGATCTGCGGTGGTAGCCGGGAGAAATGTGAAGAGGTTAATGCCCAGTCAGATGGAGACCCCAAAGCTGATCTCGCTTATGACGCAACTAGACGCTGAAAAGCGGCGCTTGTCCGGCCGGTGGAATAACCCCACAGCCAACACGTAAGCGCCGTTCGCTCAGGTCGGCGCGATAATCCAGACGATAGTGCGAGCAACGGCACTGTACACGGATAACCGAATTCGTTAACAGCGGCAGGGCAGCCTGCTGCGTGTTCAGGGGTGAGTATGGCGGTCTACAACTACGACGTGGTGATTCTGGGCTCGGGCCCCGCCGGTGAAGGCGCGGCGATGAACGCGGTCAAGGCAGGCCGCAAGGTTGCGGTGGTCGATAGCAGGCCCCATGTGGGCGGCAATTCCACGCACTTGGGGACCATCCCGTCAAAGGCGCTGCGTCATTCCGTGCGGCAGATCATGCAGTACAACACCAATCCGCTGTTCCGCCAGATCGGCGAGCCGCGCTGGTTTTCCTTTCCCGATGTGCTGAAGAGCGCTGAAAGCGTGATCGGCAAGCAGGTCACCTCGCGCACTGGCTATTACGCGCGTAACCGGATCGATATCTTCTTTGGCACCGCCAGCTTTGCAGACGAGCAGACTGTGGAAGTGGTCAGCGCAAACGGCATGGTAGAAACGCTGGTGGCTAACCAGTTCATTATCGCCACCGGCTCGCGGCCCTACCGACCCGCTGATGTCGACTTTTCGCACCCCCGTGTCTACGACAGCGATACCATTCTCACTCTGAGCCATACACCCCGCCGCCTGATCATTTACGGGGCCGGTGTGATCGGCTCCGAGTACGCATCGATCTTTAGTGGCCTCGGTGTGCTGGTCGATCTGATCGACAACCGCGATCAACTGCTCAGCTTCCTCGACGATGAAATCTCCGACGCCTTGAGCTACCACCTGCGCAACAACAACGTACTCATCCGGCATAACGAGGAGTACGAGCGTGTTGAAGGCGTGGATAACGGCGTCATCCTGCACCTCAAATCGGGCAAGAAGATCAAAGCCGATGCGTTTCTTTGGTGTAACGGACGAACCGGTAACACCGACAAGCTTTCTCTGGAAAACATTGGTCTGAAGGTCAATAGCCGCGGCCAGATCAAAGTCGACGAACATTACCGTACCGATGTCGGCAACATTTACGCGGCGGGCGATGTGATTGGCTGGCCTTCGCTGGCCAGCGCGGCGTATGACCAAGGGCGTTCGGCCGCAGGTAGCATCGTCGAGAACGACAGCTGGCGTTTCGTCGATGACGTGCCGACTGGTATTTACACCATTCCTGAGATCAGCTCGATCGGCAAGAACGAGCGCGAGCTCACCGAAGCGAAAGTCCCCTATGAGGTGGGTAAGGCGTTCTTCAAGGGAATGGCGCGCGCGCAGATTTCTGCCGAGCCAGTGGGGATGCTGAAAATCCTTTTCCATCGCGAGACGCTGGCGGTGCTTGGCGTGCATTGCTTTGGCTATCAGGCGTCTGAAATCGTCCACATCGGGCAGGCGATCATGAATCAGCCGGGCGAGGCGAATACGATCAAGTATTTCATCAATACCACCTTCAACTACCCGACCATGGCCGAGGCTTATCGTGTCGCCGCGTTTGACGGGCTAAACCGGCTTTTTTGAGCGGCTCCGACCGGTGGCCTGAGCCGGACGGAGAGGATACCCGGGGTTGGCGCTGGCCGAATCGGGAGAGCTTTTGAGGGCAGATGAGCGCGTAGCCACCGCAATGGGGCTACGCGAGGCCTTACGCGTTTCGCAGTGTCGTAACGGCCAGTCCGGGATAATCGGTAATCAGGCTATCAACGCCGAAGTCTGCTAAGCGACGCATCAACGCCGGTTCGTTTACCGTCCAGACTGATACGTGGAGGCCCTGCTGACGGGCTTTGGCGATCCGTTCAGGGGTGCATAGTGTCCATTTCAAAGCCAGCAAGTTGCAGTTGTATTGTTTGGCTACTTTCAAAGGATCGAGCCAACTATATTCGGCGACCAGCCCGCACGATAGTTCAGGCGCCAATCGCTTCAAGGCACGCAGTACCTCCCGAGATCCGGACGTAACGGTGATTCGGTCAACCAGATCGTAACGTTCGGCCAGCGCCTTGATAGCCAGCACAGATCGTGCGGCGCGCACTCTGGAGGCGCTTTTGACCTCCAATTGCCAGTGCTCGAACTCGCATTTCTCGAACAGCTCCGCCAGGCGGGGTATAGGACAGGGTTGTTTCCAGCCTGGCCCTCCGTGGCGCGCGTCGTAATGAATCAGTTCTTCAGCATCGTGTTCCACGACCTTACCGCGTCGGCCAGTGGTGCGTTTGAGGGTCGGATCATGAATGACCATGAGTTCGCCGTCCTTGGACAAATGCAGGTCCAGTTCGCACCGGCGTACGCCATGAGCGAGGCACTGCTTGAAGCCCGCCAGGGTATTTTCAGGCGCCTCGCCCTTGGCGCCGCGGTGGCCGTAAATGAGCGTCAAGGTTGTATGCCTCGCTGAGGTGGCGTGTTGCGTTGGTGATGCTGAACGCTGTTAATCACTCGGCTACCTTCAAAATAGACCGAGAACTCCCGGTAATCCCACCGGGTAATCGGAGGCGTGCCGACGGCCGGATGTTCTTCGTCAGCAAGGCCGAAGCGCTCGAGGACTGTATTTTTTGAGTCACCCCGACTGGGTAGGGTGACGTCGGGTTGTCCTTGCTGGCCAATTGGGATACGGATGATCTCCGCATGGGCTTGGGCACCGAGCAGGATTGTCAGGAGGGGGATCAGTAACCGCTGCATATGTCAGATTCCTTGCAGGCTTTCTCGAGCCAGGCGTCGTTCCGTCGCCTGTTTCTGCAGGATATGTCGTGCGAGTAGTTGTCGTTGTGCATCAGTCAACGCTTCGAATGACGTGCCAATTGCAAATCGACCATCTTCAAGGTTTTGACAGGTTGCGATTCGCGCCATCAATAACATGCCCAACCCTTGGGGCATCAGTACCAGCTTCAGGGTCCACTCAGAGCCTTCGTCGAGCGGCTGATCATTGATGAAGCTAATCCCACCCTCTGAGAGAACCACCTCGCGGGTCGGTCCGAGATGCTCCAGTAGATCTTGTGCGAGCACCTGGCCAATCAGGTCGATGCGCTTGTTCTGAACCTTGAGGTAGTTGGCCAGGGTGCGGTTGCTCTCGGCGATCTGGCGGAGGAGATGTTGTGCCTCGAAATCGAGTTGGTGCAGCTCCCCAAGCAGTTCGAACAGTTGCATCGAACCTTTACCGGAGACTGTTTCGGCGTGTTCCGGCGGCAGTATTTCCAGTGCGATCATGTCGTCGATACGATAGTATTCGCGGCGATCTTCGGTGTCTTGAGTGGGCATGTCGATCCATGAGCTGCAGTGGTGTTTTGAGTGTATCAGGCCGCTAGGCAACGTCATTCAGCTTGTAATTTTCCGCCAGCGAAAGCGAACCCATCGATTTATGTTCAGACCGCTGTCCGTGTATATCGGGGCGCGCTACACGCGCGCCAGACGTCGTAGTCTCTTCGTTTCCTTCATTTCTTTCACCTCGATGATAGGGCTCGCACTGGGTGTGCTGGTCATGATCGTCGTTCTGTCGGTCATGAATGGTTTCGACTATGAAATGCGCACCCGCGTGCTGGGCATGGTTCCGCATGCGACCATCGAAAGCCCGGTGCCGATAGATGACTGGCGATCGTTGGGTCAACGATTGACGCAGCACTCCGAGGTGTCAGCCGTAGCGCCGTTCATCCAGATGCAAGGTTTGCTGACCCATCGTGGTCAGGTTACCAAGACGCTCATCAACGCGGTGGACCCAACAGTCGAGCCGGATGTATCGATTATCGGCCAGTTCTTCCGTGAGGGTTCGCTGGACGATCTATCGCCCGGCGAGTTCGGTATCGTGATCGGCGACAAAGCCGCCGAAAAACTTGGCGTTGTGATCGGCGACAAGATTACCTTTGTTGCCCCAGAGGTAACGGTCACCCCTGCGGGTGTTTTTCCGCGTATGAAGCGCTTCACGGTGCGCGGCATATTTCACGTTGGTGCAGGTGAGATCGACGGCTATGTTGCGATGGCCAACATCGCCGACATGGCGCGCTTGCATCGTTGGAAACCCAACCAGGTGCAGGGGCTGCGCCTGCGTTTCGAGGATCTGTTCCAGGCGCCGCGTATCGCCTGGGAGCTGGCTGGTGGCTTAGGGGACGATTTCTATTCCAGGGACTGGACGCGCTCTCACGGTAACCTCTACCAGGCGATCCGCATGGAGAAAGCGATGATCGGCCTGCTGCTGTTGCTGATTGTCGCGGTCGCAGCCTTCAACATCATCTCCACGCTGGTCATGGTCGTCACCGACAAACGCGGCGATATCGCAATCCTGCGCACGCTCGGCGCGACGCCTCGGCAGATCATGGCGATCTTCATGGTCCAAGGCACGGTGATCGGCGTCGTCGGTACGTTGGCCGGAGCGTTACTGGGCATATTCGCCGCGCTTAATGTCAGCAGCTGGATCGCCGCGCTCGAGGGATTGATTGGACACAAGTTTCTCAACGCAGACGTGTATTTCATTGACTACTTGCCGTCCCGGCTGATGACGGCGGATGTAGTCCAAGTCTGTGTTGCGGCGCTCGTTCTGAGTTTTTTTGCCACCTTGTACCCGGCATGGCGTGCGGCCCGTACCCAACCGGCCGAGGCGTTACGATATGAGTGAGCTGGCTATGAATGAAAAGTCTCCGAAAGATGGCGCGGTACTCAGTTGCCGGAATCTGGGCAAGCGCTACGAACAGGGTCCGGAGTCGGTCAGTGTGCTCTCGGGATTGCAATTGGAATTGTTCCCAGGCCAGCGGGTTGCCATCGTGGGTAGCTCCGGATCTGGCAAGAGCACACTGCTGAACCTGCTTGGTGGTCTCGATACGCCCAGTGAAGGCAGCGTCTGGCTGGCGGGGGAAGAACTCTCGGCGCTCAGCGAGAAAGACCGCGGCCTTTTGCGTAACCGCGCGCTGGGATTCGTCTATCAATTTCACCATTTGCTGCCTGAGTTCACGGCGTTGGAGAACGTTTGCATGCCCCTGCTGATCGCCAAGACGCCGATTCCTGAGGCGCGTGCCCGAGCTTCCGAGCTTTTACAGCGGGTGGGACTCGGTCACCGGTTGGCACATAAGCCCTCCGAGCTGTCGGGCGGCGAGCGACAGCGCGTGGCGATCGCGCGCGCGCTGGCCAACCGCCCAGCGCTTGTTTTGCTTGACGAACCTACCGGCAACCTCGACCACCATACCGCCCAGGGGATCCAGGACCTGATGCTGGAGCTGAGCAGCTCGTTGCGCACGGCCTTTCTCGTGGTGACCCATGATCCGCAACTGGCCGGACAGATGGACCACATACTGCGTCTGGAAGACGGTCAGCTGGTGACTGGTTGATGTTCAGGCCGCTCAGTATTTTCATTGGCAGCCGCTACACGCGAGCCAAGCGTCGTAATCACTTCATTTCCTTCATTTCCCTGACCTCAATGATCGGTCTGTCGCTGGGCGTATTGGCGATGATCATGGTGCTGTCCGTCATGAATGGGTTCCAGCGCGAGATGAGCAATCGCATTCTCGGCATGGTTCCGCACGCGGTAATCGCCGGCAACGGGCAGCCTGTGGAGAATTGGCAGTTACTGGCCGAGCAGCTGCGGGCACACCCGGGGGTGCTCGGTACTGCGCCGATTACACAACTCGAGGGTATGCTGTCGTTCAAGGGATCGATGCAGCCGATTGAGGTCAAGGGCATTGACCCGCAAGCGGAAGGGCAGGTGTCGATCCTCGGCGAGAAGATGATTGCCGGCACGCTCGATGACCTCAAGCCGGGCGAGTCCGGCGTGATTCTCGGGTTGATGACTGCGCGCCGGTTCGGTCTCAAGCTGGGCGACAAGCTCACGTTGATCGTACCTGAACTCAGTGATGCGCCGGGCGGCGTCACCCCGCAGCTGCAACGCCTGAATGTCGTCGGGGTGTTCAAGGTAGGGGCCGAGCTGGACGGCAGTCTGGCAATGATCCACCGGGCCGACGCGGCCCGCATGCTGCGCTGGGAGCCGCACCAGGTCGAAGGCGTGAGAGTCAGGTTGGCTGACCTGTATCGGGCACCTGAGGTGGCAGCCGAGCTCGTGGGTAGCCTCGGCGAGGGTTACCGCGGGGAGGATTGGTCCCTTACCCAGGGCAGTCTGTTTAGCGCGATGAAGATGGAAAAAACCATGATCGGGCTTCTCCTCATGCTGATCGTGGCCGTGGCCGCGTTCAACATCATTGCTACCTTGATCATGGTGGTAGCAGACAAGCGCGCCGACATCGCGATTCTGCGGACCCTTGGGGCGACGCCTCGGGAGATCATGGCTATTTTCATGGTTCAGGGCAGCATTATCGGTCTGACCGGCACACTGATAGGCACGGCGCTGGGCGTACTTGGGGCTCTGAACGTAAGCGCGCTGGTCGCCTGGCTGGAAAAGGTGTCGGGTCAACACATCTTCAGCTCGGATGTCTATTTCATCAGCACGTTGCCATCCGAACTTCGGCTCGAGGATGTCCTGCTGGTGGTTCTGGCGGCACTGACGCTGAGCTTTCTCGCAACGGTCTATCCAGCTTGGCGCGCCGCACAGACTCAGCCGGCCGAGGCGCTTCGCTACGAATAGAGCGAGGCCTAGCGGCGGTCGAGCCGCCGCTTGCGCCAACTGCGGCTAACCCACCAGCGCCAGTAGCTCTGGGTGGCGACATACCCCAGCACCGCGACGACGACACCCACAACGAACGAACCGAGAAACAGCGGCTGCCAGTGGCTGTTAAGCATCTGGCGCACCCAGGCAAGGCTGAGCTCCATCGGCATTGGCGAAACGGGGCTGTCCATCAGCCAGGCCCCGACTTTGTAGTTGCAATAGAACACGGGTGGCATCGTCAGTGGGTTGGTCAACCACACCAAGCCAACCGCAATCGGCAGATTGGCCCGCGCAGGAATCGCACACAGTGCTGCGGCTAGCATCTGCATGGGCATCGGAATCATCGCCCAGAACAGGCCAATGGCCATCGCTCTGGAAACTGAATGCCGATTGAGATGTAAGAGGTTGGGGTCGTGAATCAGCGTGCCGAGAAAGCGCAAAGACTTGTGCGTCTTTATACGGTCAGGGTGCGGCATGTAGCGTTTGAAAAAACGACGCGGCATGAAGATTCTCTGGCGGGCTGAAGCGCGGCCGATTATGCCTGAAACGAGACCCGGCGCTGGGAGGAGTTTGTGACATAAGTTCTACACTGTGAGACCCGACAGGACGTCGCTGCTTCACAATCCCTTGGCACCCGGTTTTCCGTCGTGCCTTCGCTGGAATGGAATCCAGGAGACCCTAATGCGAACAGCGATGCTGGCGCTGGCGGCAGGCCTCTTACTGCTGCGCTTCTTGCCGCAACTTCCGCCTGTGTCGATGATCCTCGCGATGCTTGTCGCGGGCTTGGCCTTGTTGCCGTTCCGCTGGCGAGCGATCGGTTGTTTTCTTTGCGGCCTTGGCTGGGCTTGTTTACACGCTCACTGGGCGGTGGATGATCGTCTCCCTACGGAACTTGACGGGCGTACATTCTGGCTCGAGGGCCAAGTAACTGGTTTGCCTGACGTTCGTGGCGGTGTGGTGCGCTTCGAGATTGTCGACGTATCGTCCCGACATGAGGGCTTGCCGTCACGCCTTCGCCTGGCGTGGTACGGAGGGCCGGAAGTTCGGTCGGGAGAGCGATGGCGGCTCGCCGCCAAGCTGAAAAAACCCCGCGGTCTGGTCAATCCACACGCGTTCGATTATGAGGCGTGGCTCCTGGCTCGGCGCATTGGCGCGAGCGGCACGATCAAGGCTGGCTCGAGGCTATCGACTCCAGACGGGGGCGAGGCGTGGCGCGATCAGCTGCGCCACCGTTTGTTGTCCGTTGACGCACATGGCCGCTCAGGCGCAATCGCCGCGTTAGTAGTAGGAGATGACAGCGGCCTGTCCGCGACCGATTGGCGGGTCCTTCAGGACACCGGCACGGTACATCTCATGGTGATTTCCGGCCAGCATGTCGGCATGCTGGCCGGCCTGCTCTACGGTATGGTCGCATTGATGGCTCGCTGGGGCCCTTGGCCCCGACGCGTTCCCTGGTTGCCCTGCGCTTGCGGCTTGGCGCTGTCCGGCGCGCTTGCGTACGGCTGGCTGGCGGGCTTCGACGTACCAGTCCAGCGAGCGTTGGTCATGGTCGCGCTGGTGCTTCTGTGGCGCTTGCGGTATCGACACCTTGGCGTCTGGCTACCCTTGCTGATTGCGCTTGATGGCGTGCTGTTGATCGATCCGCTGGTGGGTCTGCAGTCAGGGTTCTGGTTGTCATTCAGTGCAGTTGCGTTGCTGGCGCTGATCTTTCGAGGACGTCTTGGCGCGAGCTCGTGGTGGGAGGTGCTAGGCCGTGCGCAGTGGAGCATGGCCCTCGGTCTGTTGCCGGTCTTGATTGCGTTGGGGCTGCCCGTGAGTCTCAGTGGGCCGATCGCCAACCTGGTTGCAGTGCCATTGGTCAGCGTGCTGGTCGTGCCGCTCTCGCTGGCGGGGACCTCGCTATTATGGTTGCCGGTGGCAGGCGAGTCGCTACTGTGGCTAGCAGGTGGGACGCTGTCGGTGCTATTCGATGGGTTGCATTGGCTGGCTGGCTGGCAATCGGCCTGGCTTCCGGTCTCCTTGCCACTGTGGGGATGGTTGCTGGTTTTCATCGGGATGCTGGTCACGCTACTGCCAGCGGGTGTTCCGTTTCGGGCGTTGGGCGTGGTGCTTCTTGCCCCCTTGCTGTTTCCGCCTGCCGACAAGCCTTCAACCGGCGAGGCGGATTTATGGGTGTTCGATGTCGGGCAGGGATTGGCAGTGCTGGTGCGCACAGGTACCCATGCATTGCTCTACGACGCGGGGCCCCGTTATGGCGACTTCGATATCGGCGAGCGGGTTGTATTTCCATCGTTGCGAACATTGGGTGTGGCCGAGCTCGATCTACTGGTTTTGAGCCATGCCGATAGCGACCACGCCGGCGGCGCTCAGGCGATCCAGCGGCTTATGCCGGTCGGGCAGGTGCTGAGCGGCGAACCGGGAAGGCTACCCGCGGCGTTGAACGCCGAAACGTGCCGCTCTGGAGAGCAGTGGGAGTGGGACTCGGTTAGCTTCAGGCTTTGGCGATGGTCGGAGGCAGGAGAGGGCAACCAGTCCTCATGTGTACTCATGGTCGAAGCCAATGGCGAACGTCTGTTGCTCACTGGGGATATCGATGTGCCGGCTGAGCAGGCGCTGCTAACAGAGAATATGCCCCTTGATGCCCGCTGGTTATTGGTCCCTCACCATGGCAGTCGCAGCTCGTCGTCAACCGAGTTCATCGAGGCGGTGAGCGCGGAGGGCGCGCTCGTTTCGCGCAGCTTGCACAATGCGTTTGGGCATCCGCATCCGGATGTCGTCCGACGCCTGAACGCTTTCGGCGCTCGCGTCTATGACACGGCCGAGCAGGGGGCGCTGCACATCCGTCTCGGACGTTTCGAACCCGTTCGCGGATCGCGCGCTCAACAGCGGTTCTGGCAGGAAAAATGAGAACAGCGGCCGTCGGCGGCCTGTTGGCCCTATGCTAGAGTGGCGCCACTTTTTCGAGGGGGATGTATCTCGTGTGGGAGCTGGTTAAAGCAGGCGGCTGGATAATGCTGCCAATCATTCTGTGTTCCATCGCTGCCGCCGGCATCATCGCTGAAAGGCTGTGGACCCTTCGGCCGAGCCGAGTAACCCCGTCGCACTTGCTTGGTCAGGTGTGGAAATGGATCAAGGATAAGAAACTCAGTAACCAGAAGCTCAAAGAGCTGCGTGCTGATTCACCGCTGGGTGAGATTTTGGCTGCCGGTCTAGCCAACTCCAAGCATGGGCGGGAGATCATGAAGGAGTGCATCGAGGAAGCGGCGGCACGGGTCGTTCATGATCTCGAGCGCTACCTCAATGCGCTGGGCACCATCGCCGGCATTGCGCCGTTACTCGGCCTTCTCGGCACCGTGCTCGGGATGATTGAAATCTTCAGCGCATTCATGGGCGCTGGTATGGCTAACGCCCCGTTACTTGCCTCGGGTATTTCGAAAGCGCTCATTACCACTGCCGCGGGCCTGATGGTCGGCATTCCTGCGTTGTTCTTCCACCGCTTTTTGCTGCGTCGAGTCGAAGAGCTGGTAGTCGGAATGGAGCAGGAAGCCATCAAGCTGGTCGAGGTGGTACAGGGTGACCGTGATGTCGATTTGGGTGAGGGCAAGGCGTGAAGTTTCGTCGCAAGGCGCGGGAGAACGTCGATATCGGCCTGGCCCCCCTGATCGATGTGGTTTTCATTCTGCTGCTGTTCTTCGTGGTGACCACCACGTTTACTCGCGAGACCCAGCTGCAGGTTGATCTGCCAGAGGCGGCCAGCGGGACGCCGCCAAGCGATGCCGAGAAGAAACGGCTCGAAGTCGTCATCGATGTCGATGGCAGCTTCAGTCTCAACGGCAAGACGCTAATCAAGCATGACTTGAGTACCTTGATGGCGGCACTCAGCAAGGAGTCTGGTGGTGACACCAGCCTGCCTATGGTGATCAGTGCTGACGGCAAGACACCGCACCAAGCAGTGATCACTGCTATGGACGCAGCCGGCAAGCTCGGCTTCGCGCAGTTGCGTATCACCACCGTCGAGGCCCAGCCGGAGCCCTGATGTCCTTAGCTGACCGTCTGCAGCGAGCCTGGTACGAAGGGCATCCGGCCCTGGTCCTGCTCGCCCCGCTGGAAGCCCTGTACCGGCGAGTGGTCACAGCAAAAAGAAACAAATTCTTAGCGGGCGCCGTTGAGAGCTATCGTGCACCCATACCGGTGCTGGTGGTGGGTAACATTACTGTTGGCGGAACCGGCAAAACCCCGCTGATTCTATGGCTGATCGATCATTGCCATCGACGCGGTTTAAGAGTCGGTGTTGTTAGTCGAGGCTACGGTGCGAAGCCCCCTTCACATCCGTGGAGGGTGAGGCCGGAGCAGTCGGCCGCCGAGGCGGGTGACGAGCCGCTGTTGATCGCACAGCGAACAGGCGTACCGGTAATGATCGATCCGGATCGCGCTCGCGCGGTTCGCGAGCTTCTCAAACAAGAGCCGCTGGACCTCATCCTGTCCGATGATGGATTGCAGCACTACCAGCTGGCGCGTGATCTCGAACTAGTACTCATCGATGCGGCACGCGGGTTGGGCAATCGCCGCTGTTTGCCGGCCGGACCATTACGTGAGCCCGCGGAGCGGCTGGAGTCGGTCGATGCGGTGCTGTTCAATGGCGCGCTTTCCGACAGCTCTGAAGGGTTTTCTTTCGCCCTGCAGCCGACACGATTGATAGAACTTGTCAGTGGGCAGGCTTGGTCGCTTGACCATTTTCCTACGGGCCAGCATATCCATGCTGTCGCTGGGATCGGTAATCCCCAGCGTTTCTTCACTACGCTCGAGGCGCTACACTGGCGGCCGATTCCGCACCCATTCGCCGATCACGCCCGCTATAGCTTGGACCAGCTTACTTTCAGCCCCGAGCTACCGCTGGTGATGACCGAGAAAGATGCGGTCAAGTGCCGGGCGTTTGCGCTACCGGGCTGGTGTTATCTACAGGTCCAGGCCGAGCCATCGGCGGCGTTCGTGATCTGGTTCGATGCCCAGCTGGACCGTTTGCTGCCCTAACCCCTAAGCTGCTCGATCTGCAAGCTGCGGTCGGCTGCACACAAGGACTGCGCATGGACACCAAACTGCTCGATATTCTTGCCTGCCCCCTCTGTAAGGGCCCGCTAAAGCTGACCGACGATAAGTCAGAACTCATATGCAAGGCTGACGCAATGGCCTTTCCTGTGCGGGACGGCATCCCTGTGATGCTGGAAAGCGAAGCCCGTACGCTTGACGTTGACGAGCGCCTGGATAAATGACTAACGCTTATACGGTCGTGATCCCGGCGCGTTACGCGTCCACCCGTCTTCCGGGTAAACCGCTGCAGGATATTGCCGGTAAACCAATGATTCGCCACGTCTGGGAACAAGCCTGCAAAAGCGGCGCGCAGCGGGTGGTGGTTGCCACTGATAATAGGAAGATTCTTGAGGCTTGCGAGGGCTTCGGCGCTGAGGCCTTGCTGACGCGTGTCGAGCATAATTCGGGCACTGATCGCCTCGCCGAGGTAGCGGACAGGCTGGGTTTGGCAGCTGATGCGATCGTCGTCAACGTGCAGGGCGATGAGCCGTTGATCCCTCCCTCAGTGATTGATCAGGTTGCGCTCAATCTCGCTAGCCACCCTGAGGCGGCGATCGCCACGCTCGCCGAGCCGATAGGGGATTCGCAAGCGCTGTTCAACCCGAACGTGGTGAAAGTGGTGAGCGATATCAATGGTCTGGCACTAACCTTCAGTCGCGCACCTTTGCCATGGGCGCGTGACGAATTTGCACATGATCGCGAATCGCTTCCTTCCGCAGTTCCGTATCGCCGTCATATCGGTATCTATGCGTATCGGGCCGGATTTCTTGCCGATTTCGTTGCCTGGGGGCCCTGCTGGCTAGAGAACACCGAGTGCCTGGAACAGTTGCGCGCGCTCTGGCATGGCATACGCATTCACGTCGCCGATGCAGTCGAGGCTCCGCCGGCTGGAGTTGACACGGCGGAGGATCTCGATCGTGTACGCAAATTGCTCGGCGCGTGAACGTGAAGGTTTTGTTCGTTTGCATGGGCAACATCTGTCGTTCGCCCAGTGCCGAGGCTGTCTTTCGTAAACACGTGCGGGACGCCGGACTGGCTGATCGGATAGTCATTGACTCTGCCGGAACCGGGGATTGGCATGTAGGCAAAGGGCCTGATGGGCGTGCGTGCCAGGCCGCTGCTCGACGGGGCTATGATCTCAGCGAACTCAGAGCCCGTCAGGTGACCCGCGATGACTTCCATCGTTTCGATATGATCTTCGCGATGGATCATGACAATCTTGAACGACTGCAGGCGCTGCGACCGGCGGAGTTCCGCGGTGAACTCGATCTCTTGCTCCGTCGATTTAACCTGGGAGAAGACTCGGTACCCGACCCTTATTACGGCGGTGGCGAGGGCTTCGAGCATGTGCTCGATCTGATCGAGCAGGCGTCTGCGGCCCTGCTCGGCGAAATAAGGTGTCGGTTGTGACGCTTATCGTCGAGCGTAACCGTTCGCTCAAGCCCTTCAATACGTTCGCGATAGAAGCGGGTGCCGCCTACTTCGCCGAGGCGCGTGACGATCAAGAGGTTATCGAAGCGCTCCACGAGGCACAGCGTCTCGGCACGCCTCTACAGGTGCTGGGTGGCGGTAGCAATTTGGTGCTTACCTCGGATGTGGATGCGCTGGTGCTGCGCATGACCAGCCGAGGCATTCGGGTTCTGGAGGATGATGGCAAGCGGGCCGTGATCGAGGCAGAGGCTGGCGAGCCTTGGCATCCCTTCGTGTTGCATAGCCTTGAGCTCGGCCTATCCGGCTTGGAGAACCTCAGCCTTATTCCAGGCACCGTCGGCGCGGCACCGATCCAGAATGTCGGTGCGTACGGTGTCGAGATCAAGGATGTATTCGCCGGACTGACCGCGCTGGATCGGGAAAGTGGACGTCTCGTTGAGTTCGATCTGCAGGACTGCGAGTTCGGCTATCGCGATAGTGTGTTCAAACGCCAGGCTGGGCGCTACATCATTCTCCGTGTACGTTTCGAGCTACGGCGGACCGCGGAACTCAAGCTGGAGTACGGCCCCCTCCGTCAATGGCTGGAACAACACGGCATTCAGTCACCTGAAGCGATCGATGTCAGTCGCGCAGTGTGTGCGATTCGCAGTGAGAAACTACCGAATCCTAAAGTGTTGGGTAATGCGGGCAGTTTTTTCAAGAATCCCCTGGTAGCTCAATCACTAGCCGATTCGTTGCGCGAGCACTATCCGGACTTGGTTGCGTTTCCTCAGGAAACGGGCGAGTTAAAGCTCGCAGCTGGCTGGTTGATTGAGCGTGCAGGCTGGAAGGGGTACCGGAAAGGCGATGCGGGTGTGCATCACCTGCAGGCGCTGGTGCTCGTTAATTATGGTCAGGCAAGCGGCCAACAGATTCTCGAGCTGGCGGAGGGGATAAGAGCTGACGTTGCCGATCGGTTTGGCGTGCAGCTCGAAATTGAGCCGAACGTCATCTAGTCCGCCGTAATTTTTACCATGTTGTGCAACCGGTATGGTCCGGTTCGTCGTAGTGCCGGCTCTCGATGGCTGCGCGAGCGGCGTGTCGGCTTATTTGCGTATCCAATGCGATTTGGTTCAGGCGGTCGGGCCCGCGCCTCGTCGCGTCGTTAACTCTCCTGCTGTGCTGAGGATGGATACGCTGGACAAAAAAGGGATGCCGAAGCATCCCTTTTTTTGTTCCTGTGCCTGTCAGCTTTGACGCTTGTCCGCGTCGTGCTGCCCGGTTGTCTCTTCCGTTATCTCCGGCTCAGCCTTGGTGGTGGGCGTGACTGGCTCCACCTCGGGCTGGGCCGTCGCCGCGACGGCTGGTTCAGCTATCCGTTCGATGGAAAGCGGTTCAGGCTGTGGAGTAACTTCAGCCGCGACCTCTTCGCTACGGTTGGTTGCGTCGGACTGTTGCTCGGCTGCTGTCTCGACAGGCACTTCGCTTACCACAATCTCTGGACTAGCGAGTTCCGAGGGTGCTGCAGCTTTCGCTTCTGCCTCGGCAGCTTCTTTGGCCAGGCGCTCCTGCTCCAGGCGGCGACGGCGAACCTCGCGTGGGTCGTTCGGTGCGCGACCGCTCGCTGTCATCGGCGCTGCTACGGGCTCGATCGGCGTCGGAGCTTGCTGCTCGGCGGCAGGTTCGATTACAGCTTCGGAGGCCTCGGGCTCATTGCGTGCCGGCTGAGGTTGCTCGGCGTCAGACACGGCAGGCGCAGCGGCTGGCTCTGCAGCTGGGGTAGCAGCTTCGCTTGGCTGTGCTGTGTCGTCTTCGGCTGGCTTGTTTTCGGCTTCAGTACTCTCTATGGCCGCCGCTGCTGCTGGTACCTCTGGCGTCGCCTCTACTTCGGCTTGCGTCGCGATGGGTGGCGAGTCGGTATCTGCCGTGTTAGCCGCAAGGGCGGCGGCAGTCGCGGCAATGGCGACCTGCTCCGACTTCACTGGCGCATTACTTTCGCTGACTTCGACAGTGTCTGGCTCGGCTTCGCTATCAATCTCGTTGCCATTGGCATCGCGTTGACGATCACGGCGATTGCTGCGGCGACGCTGGCCGCGGGAGCGACGACGTGGGCGCTCGCTGCCTTCGCTCGACTCCTGTTGTTCTTCCTGGGCGGAGTCTTCGATTTCGTTCTGCGGCTCGTCCGCAGTTACCGCTTGCTCTGCCCGTGGCTTTCGCTCTTCACGAGGCGGACGTGGCTTGCGCTCAGCGCTTTCTTCGCTGGCCGCCATGTCTGGTGTGGTCTGCGCGGAGCCGTCGAGTGGCGCGCGCAGCTCCCGCTTACGCTCTTCACGCGGCTGACGGTCTTCGCGCGGACTGCGCTCGCGACGCGGTTGCTGTGGTGCCTGCGCAGTGATTTCGCTGACTTCTACCGGCTCGCGGGACTCGCGCGGTTCTCGAGCTTCACGTGGCTTGCGTTCTTCGCGTGGCGGGCGTGTCTGGCGTTCTTCGCGAGGCTGACGGTCTTCCCGAGGAGCGCGCTCTTCGCGAGGCTTGCGTTCTTCGTCGCGGTTGTTACGCGAATCGCGACGACGGTTTTGCTGGCGCCCGCTACGGCGTTCATCGTTGCGTTGTGGTCGGCTGCTAGCGGCGGGTTTCTTCTCGACTTCAGCGGCAGGTGCTTCCTGCTTGCCGGCAAAAAGACCTACCAGCGATTTGACAAGACCCTTGAACAGGCTCGGCTCCTGCGAAGCCGGTGCGGCGGCTTCAATAGGCGCGGCGGTGGGTGCTGGTGCGGGTGCAGTACGCTGCGGTGCAGTTTTCACCGCAGCTTCCTGGCGGACCAGGGTGCGCGTTGAGCTGACTGGTTGAGCTTCCTCGACCTCGGTTGGGCTCATTTCATAACTGGCCTGACCGGCGATGATTTCCGGGCTGTCATCGCGCAGACGCTGCACTTCGAAGTGCGGCGTCTCAAGATGATCGTCCGGCAGGATGAAGATGCGCGCGCGGCTGCGCAGCTCGATTTTGGTGATAGCGTTGCGCTTTTCATTGAGAAGGAAGGCGGCAACCTGGAACGGCACGCGGGCGCGGACCTCGGCGGTGCGGTCCTTGAGGGCTTCTTCTTCGATCAGGCGCAGGATGGCCAGCGACAGTGATTCGACATCGCGAATGATTCCTTGACCGTTGCAGCGCGGGCAGACGATACCGCTGGTTTCGCCGAGCGATGGGCGCAGGCGTTGGCGGGACATCTCCAGCAGGCCGAAGCGCGAAATACGACCGACTTGAATGCGAGCCCGGTCGGCTTCGAGTGCTTCGCGAACTTTTTCTTCAACGGCGCGCTGGTTCTTAGCCGGCGTCATGTCGATGAAGTCGATAACAATCAGGCCGCCGATGTCGCGCAGGCGCAGCTGGCGGGCAATTTCCTCGGCCGCTTCGAGGTTGGTCTGAAGGGCGGTTTCTTCGATGTCGCCGCCCTTGGTCGCACGCGCCGAGTTGATGTCGATGGACACCAGTGCCTCGGTCGGATCGATAACGATAGAACCGCCGGACGGCAACTTCACTTCACGTTGGAAAGCGGTCTCGATCTGGCTCTCAATCTGGAAGCGGTTGAACAGCGGCACGCTGTCTTCGTACAGCTTGATCTTGCTGGCGTACTGCGGCATCACCTGCTGGATGAAGGACAGGGCTTCGTCTTGTGCTTCGACGCTATCGATCAGTACCTCGCCGATGTCCTGGCGCAGGTAGTCGCGGATGGCGCGGATAATGACATTGGATTCTTGGTAAATCAGGAAGGGGGCGGGGCGGTCCTGCGAGGCTTCCTTGACTGCGCTCCATAGCTGTAGGAGGTAATCCAGGTCCCATTGCATTTCTTCGCTGGAGCGGCCGAGGCCGGCAGTCCGGACGATCAGGCCCATGTCGGCGGGAACGTTGAGACCGTTTAGCGCTTCGCGCAGCTCGTTACGTTCTTCGCCTTCGATGCGACGGGAGATGCCGCCTGCGCGTGGGTTGTTCGGCATCAGCACGAGATAGCGGCCAGCCAGGCTGATAAAGGTGGTCAGCGCCGCACCCTTGTTGCCGCGCTCTTCTTTCTCAACCTGGACGATGACTTCCTGGCCTTCGCTCAGGACGTCCTTGATATTGACGCGACCTTCAGGCGATTTTTTGAAGTACTCGCGGGAAATCTCCTTGAGAGGAAGAAAACCATGGCGGTCTGCACCGAAGTCGACAAAGGCGGCCTCGAGGCTGGGCTCGACGCGGGTGATCTTGCCTTTGTAGATGTTGGCTTTTTTCTGTTCGCGGGCGCCGGATTCGATATCCAGATCGAACAGGCGTTGGCCGTCGACCAGTGCGACACGCAACTCTTCGGGCTGAGTTGCGTTAATTAGCATTCTTTTCATGTAGTACCGTCGGTTTCCAAGGCAGCGGAAACGGCGTTCGGCACACACGACTCTCGCGGTCGGTGTCAGGTGAGTCAGGAATGGTTGTAAAG
Source organism: Pseudomonas sp. DNDY-54 (assembly GCF_019880365.1). Lineage (NCBI taxonomy): Bacteria > Pseudomonadati > Pseudomonadota > Gammaproteobacteria > Pseudomonadales > Pseudomonadaceae > Pseudomonas > Pseudomonas sp. DNDY-54. Next base: position 2,917,489 of record NZ_CP082271.1, on the reverse strand, counting down.
CACTCCAGTGTCCAGCGATGTGCGGCCATTTGGGGCCGGCGTCGCGACGACGTCTCCTGCTTGCTGTCGGAACAGAAGCAATGGTTCGGGAGGAGGAATCAGTCACCGGTAGCGGACGGAATGAAGCGTCTATGAAAGCCTTTGCTACGCAATCCGATGGCTGTACATCTCCACCCAACACTCATACTTTGAAAATCGGGTGCCGCTCACAGAATCCGGGAGCGGGTTATCGATTATCGCGATTCCCCATCGGGGGCACGCATCATGTCTTCAAGGCTTGTTTCGGAACTTGTGCTACTTGAGAAAAGCTCCGTTGGACGGCCTCACGTCCTCAAACATTGCTGGGTCGGGAATGGCGGTTTCGCTGGCATTCCCCAACCTGTCCGCTTTTGGCGGCGCCTGGACTATAACAGCAATGTTTAAGTGCTTCAAATAAGGGAAAATTGATATCATCCGCGCATGACCAATACCCCCTCTCAGACCTCCGGCGTGCAAATGCTCGAGGTCTCGCCGGAGCTTGCCGGCCAGCGCATCGATAACTTTCTCCGTACTCAACTCAAGGGTGTGCCCAAGACCTTGATTTACCGCATCTTGCGCAAAGGCGAAGTGCGAGTGAACAAGGGGCGAATCAAGCCCGAGTACAAGCTCCAGGCCGGCGATGTGGTGCGTGTGCCGCCGCTTCGGTTGCCCGAGCGAGACGAGGTGGTCCCGGTGGCGCAAGGTCTTCTCGAGCGCCTGGAAACGGCGATCGTCTACGAAGACAAGGCGCTTGTCGTGTTGAACAAGCCTGCTGGTATTGCGGTACATGGCGGCAGTGGACTCAGCTTCGGTGTCATCGAGGCGCTGCGCCAGCTGCGTCCAGACGCCAAGGAGCTCGAGTTGGTGCATCGCCTGGATCGGGACACGTCCGGACTGCTGATGATTGCAAAGAAACGCAGCATGCTTCGCCATTTGCACGAGGCGCTTCGTGGCGATGGGGTAGACAAGCGATACATGGCGCTTGTGCGCGGTCGTTGGGAGGCTGGCAAGAAGCAGGTGAATGCTCCGCTGTTGAAAAATACGTTGCGATCGGGCGAGCGGATGGTGGAGGTCACTGAGGCGGGCAAGGATGCGCTGACGCTGTTTCGTGTTCTGCGCCGTTTTGGCGACTTCGCTACCCTAGTGGAGGCTAAACCTGTAACTGGACGCACACATCAGATCCGTGTGCACGCAAAGCACGCTGGGCATAGCATCGCCGGTGACAGCAAGTACGGCGATGAAGAATTCACCGGCGTCATTCGTGATCTTGGCGGCAAGCGGCTATTTCTGCACGCCTATGCGCTCACGGTGCCTTTGCCTGATGGGGGTGAGCTGAAACTGGAGGCGCCGGTCGACGATCTCTGGGCGCGGACGCTGGAGAGGCTTGGTGAATAAATACGAACTATTGATCTTCGACTGGGATGGAACCCTGGTGGATTCGATTGGACATATCGTTGAATCAATATTGTTTGCCGCTGCTGATTGCGAATTACCGGCGCTTGATGAAGCGTCCATTAAAGGCATTATTGGGCTCGGTTTGCCTGAAGCGATTGCTGCTCTGTACCCCGAGGTTAGTGATGAGCGTACGGTGGAGGCGTTTCGTCGAGCCTATGCAGACCATTATCTTTCGCTTGAAGCTGAGCCGTCAGTGCTCTATCCGGGCGTGGCTGAGGCGTTGCGGGCGTTCCGTGGTCATGGGTACTTTCTTGCCGTGGCGACCGGTAAGGGGAGGCGCGGTTTGGATCGAGTGCTCGCGGGGCACGGATGGGGTGATTTCTTTGATGTGACCCGCTGCGCAGATGAGACCTTGAGCAAGCCTAATCCACAAATGATTCATGAGATTCTGGCGCATTGCGGGGTTGGTCCAGAGCGGGCCCTCATGATCGGGGATTCTGTGTTCGATCTCGAGATGGCGCGGCGAGCTGGCGTGGACAGCGTTGCGGTTACGTACGGCGCTCAGCCCCTCGAAGTCTTGCAAGCTTGCATGCCGTGTTTGGCCATTAAACATATTTCGGAGCTCGGTGACTGGCTGTGCTCCACTGATTCACTCGCTGAGGTGGTTGCGCATGTCGGATGAATGGAAGGCGCCCGCGGGCGAGGGGAAGGACGATCGCAACAGTTGGAAACTGTTGGAAAAGACCCTGCTTGCTGGTGTGCAGGAGCAGAGACGAGCTAGGCGTTGGGGCATATTTTTTAAGCTGCTTACCTTTATCTATCTCTTCGGTGCGCTACTGATGTTCTCGCCTTTGCTGCGTATGGGTGACGGCAAGGCTGAAGGCGACAGCCATACCGCCGTCATCAATGTTAGAGGGATGATTGCCGATGAAGAGGCAGCGAGCGCGGACAACATTGTCGGGGCGCTTCGGGCCGCTTTCGAAGATTCCAACACCAAAGGAGTGGTGCTGCGGATAAACAGTCCGGGCGGCAGTCCGGTCCAGTCGGGATATATTTATGATGAAATCCGACGGCTTCGTGGCGAATATCCAGCCGTAAAGGTCTATGCGGTTATTACTGATCTGGGTGCATCTGGCGCTTATTATATTGCCAGCGCAGCGGATGCGATTTATGCCGATAAGTCCAGTCTGGTCGGCTCGATTGGGGTCACCGCCGCCACTTTCGGGTTCGTCGAGACGATGCAAAAGGTTGGCGTGGAGCGGCGGGTCTATACCTCGGGCGAGCACAAGGCATTTCTTGATCCGTTCCAGCCTGAAAAACCCGAAGAAACGGAGTTCTGGCGTAGCGTCCTTGCAACCACGCATCGGCAATTCATCGATAGCGTCAAGCAGGGGCGTGGTGACCGGCTACAGGTCGAGGAACACCCCGAGTTGTTTTCGGGGCTTATTTGGTCTGGAGAGCAGGCGCTTGAGCTGGGCCTGATTGATGGGCTGGGCAGCGCGAGCTACGTCGCACGAGAAGTCATCAAAGAGGAAGAGCTGGTTGATTTCACCGTCAAAGACTCCGCTCTAGATCGGTTTACTAAAAGGCTAGGGGCGAGCGTGGGTTCGCAGCTTGCCATGTGGATGGGCTTTCAGGGCCCGCAGCTGCGCTAGATCTTCGTTGCCATCAAGGTACTTCAACGCCAGCCCGGTTGAGCATCTCGACCAACCGGATTAGTGGCAGTCCGATCAGGCTGGTGACATCGACGCCTTCGGTTGAGCGGAATAGGCTGACCCCTAAGCCTTCCGCTTTGAAGCTGCCTGCACAATCGAAAGGTTGTTCGGCCTGCAAATAGCGTTCGATCTGTTGGTCGTTGATGGCCCGGAAATGAACGGTAAAAGGGATGCAGTCAACCTGGACATATCCGGTTCGGCTATCGAGTAGTGCGAGCCCGGTTAGGAATGTCGCGCTCTTCCCGCTACAGGCCCGCAGTTGCTCTTGTGCTCGCTCAAATGTATGGGGTTTTCCAAGAATATCGTGCTCGAGCACGGCAACCTGATCAGAGCCAATGATCAGGTGATTCGGATAGTGCATGGTCAACGCCTGAGCCTTCTCGCAGGCTAACCGGCGAACCAGCTGCTCCGGCAGCTCTCCCTCAAGCGCAGTTTCGTCTATTTCTGGTGCGCAGCAATCGAACCTCAATTGCAGTCGCGAAAGCAGTTCGCGTCGATATGAGGAGCTTGATGCGAGAAGTAGGCGGCGCATGTTTCTTCCTTTTATATAGGTGCTAAATTGCTGGCTGGCAGAGCTTGATTGTGCGGTTGAATTCCTTTGACAGTCGAGAGGCGCATCCCTAGAATGCCGCGCTTATGTTGAAAGGACCGATACCTCCGCACGTTGACCCGCGCAAGCTCGCCGACCGAGCGGCCGCCCTGAAGGGTGAGCTGCCCTTGTCTGAGCTGAAGCGGCTCGTCGATCCTCTCGAGGACGACAAAGGTGTGGTGCGCGCCAGTTTTGAATTTGGGCGCGACGAGCAGCGCACTGTGGTCATTCACAGTGAGCTGGATGTTGAAGTCACAATGATTTGCCAGCGTTGTCTGGAGCCGGTTGTTCTGCCTATTCACAGCGAGTGCGACTATGCCGTGGTGAATGAGGGTTCGAGCAGCCAGCACCTGCCCAAGGGCTATGACGTGCTGGAAGTGGGAGAGGATCCTCTGGATCTGCTGGCGCTGGTTGAAGAGGAGCTCTTGCTCGCTCTTCCGATTGTTCCACTCCATGACCAAGAAGTTTGCCAGCCGCCGGCTGGGCCTGATGAGCCCGAGCCGAGTGAGGACGAGGTATCGCGGTCCAACCCGTTCAGCGTACTGGCTCAGTTAAAGCGTGACCCAAACGTTTAGGAGTTGATCCCAATGGCTGTTCAGCAGAACAAAAAATCCCGTTCCGCCCGTGACATGCGTCGTTCGCACGACGCGCTCGAGCCGAATGCCCTGTCCGTGGAAAAGAGCACTGGTGAAGTTCACCTGCGGCATCATGTTTCCCCGGAAGGTTTTTACCGTGGTCGTAAAGTGATCGATAAGGGCGCTGACGAGTAAATCTTGTCCGCTCCGATCATAGCGATCGATGCAATGGGTGGGGACTTCGGTCCCCACTGCGTTGTTCCGGCCAGTGTCCAATGTCTGGCTGAAATCCCCTCGCTGCATCTGGCCTTGGTTGGCCAATCCTCCTTACTAGAAGAAATCATCGCTCGGCATCCAGCTGTGGATCGCGCTCGTCTGACGATTGTCCATGCCGATGAGGTGATCGGTATGGATGAACGCCCCGCACAGGCATTGCGCACCAAGCCGCGCTCGTCCATGCGCGTTGCGCTGGAAATGGTGCGTGATGGGCAGGCGCAGGCGTGCGTCAGCGCCGGGAATACTGGCGCGCTGATGGCGCTTGCTCGCCAGGTGCTGAAAACGTTGCCTGGGGTGGATCGGCCGGCGATGGTGACTGCGATTCCTACGCTTGGTGGTGCGTGCCTGTTGCTTGACCTAGGCGCCAACGTGGACTGCACTGCCGAGCAGCTCTATCAATTCGCGGTAATGGGGTCAGTTGCGGCGCAGAGTCTCGGCATTGAGCAGCCGCGCGTCTCGTTGCTGAATATAGGCACCGAAGATATTAAGGGTAATCAGCAGGTCAAGGCAGCAGCCGGGCTTTTACAACAAGCTGGCTGTATCAACTATCAAGGGTTCATCGAGGGTGACGGGCTATTCCGTGGCGAAACGGATGTGGCGGTATGCGATGGCTTTGTTGGCAATATCCTGCTCAAGTCCAGCGAAGGCTTGGCGCATATGGTTGCCCAGCGTGTCGAGCTGCTTTTCCGCCGCTCATTGATTTCACGCCTGGTCGGCGCGCTGGCCCTGCCGTTGCTGCGTCAGTTGCGTGCGGACCTGCGCCCCGCTCAGTACAACGGTGCCAGTTTCCTTGGGCTGCAAGGGATTGTCGTGAAAAGCCATGGTGGCGCGGGGGCTGAGGGTTTTCGGTCGGCTATACGCCGCGCTGCCCAGGATGTGGAGCGCAATCTGCCGGCGCAACTGCGCAACCGTCTCGAGCACCTACTTGTGACCGATCGGTCCACAAACGACCCTGGTGATGTGACTGCACCGGGTGGATCGCCATCCAACTGACAATTCGTTGCGCCCTAGCGGGTATTCTTTCCTGACGAACAACCACAAGAGAGCCGTTTCATGTCCGCATCACTTGCATTCGTCTTTCCAGGCCAGGGCTCCCAGGCTCTCGGCATGCTGGCCGAGCATGGCGCCCAGCAATCGTTGATCATCGATACCTTTGCCGAAGCCTCGTCTGTACTGGGTTACGATCTATGGGCACTTTGTCAGCAAGGCCCAGAAGATCAGCTGAATCAGACCGATAGGACTCAGCCGGCGATTCTGACCGCTTCGATTGCCTTGTGGCGTTTGTGGTTGGCTGAAGGCGGTGCGAAGCCGGCCTTCGTTGCGGGTCACAGTCTGGGCGAATATTCGGCGCTGGTGGCTGCAGGTAGCCTTCCGTTTGCCGATGCGGTGAAGCTGGTCGAGCTCCGTGGTCAGCTGATGCAGCAGGCCGTTCCGGCCGGCACCGGCGGTATGGCCGCGATTTTGGGTCTCGAGGATGCCGATGTTTTGGCAGCCTGTGGCGAGGCGGCGCAGGGTGAGGTCGTGAGCGCGGTCAACTTCAACGCACCAGGTCAGGTCGTGATTGCGGGCAATGCTGCGGCGGTCGAGCGAGCCATTGAGATCTGCAAGTCCAAGGGTGCCAAGCGCGCCATGCCGCTGCCGGTCAGTGTGCCTTCTCATTGTGATCTGATGCGCTCGGCGGCTGAGCGGTTTGCCGCTGCCGTGACGGACGCTGCCTGGCAGGCTCCTGAGATCCCGTTGGTGCAGAATGTCAGTGCTGCGATCGTTTCGGGTCTCGATTCGCTTAAGCGCGACCTGCTGGCTCAGCTTTATAGCCCGGTTCGCTGGGTCGAAAGCATTGTCGTGTTGAGTAAGCATGGTGTGACCGATCTGATCGAGTGCGGTCCTGGCAAGGTGCTTTCTGGTCTTAACAAGCGCTGCGTCAAAGGCCTCAATACCTACAATCTGGATACCCCCGAAGGTTTCGCGGCCACCCGTGGCGCAGTGATCTGAACAAGGAGAAAATGTATGAATCTGCAAGGCAAGGTCGCGCTTGTAACAGGCGCCAGTCGTGGAATCGGTCAGGCCATCGCGCTTGAGCTTGGTCGTCAGGGTGCCATTGTGATCGGCACGGCGACTTCTTCTTCAGGGGCTGAGCGCATCGCCGAGACGCTCAAAGAGAACGGCATAGAAGGTGTCGGGCTGGTATTGGACGTCACCAATGACGAGTCCGTAGCCACCACGTTGGAGCATATTCAGCAGCATCTCGGTCAGCCCGCTATTCTGGTCAATAACGCGGGTATCACCCGGGACAACCTGATGTTGCGAATGAAAGACGACGAGTGGCACGAGGTGATCAATACCAATCTCAGCAGCCTTTATCGTCTGACCAAGGGTGTTCTGCGTGGCATGACCAAAGCCCGTTGGGGGAGAATCATCAGTATCGGTTCCGTGGTGGGTGCCATGGGTAACGCCGGACAGGTAAACTACGCCGCGGCCAAAGCCGGCCTCGAAGGCTTCAGCCGAGCGCTGGCGCGTGAGGTCGGTTCGCGCGGTATCACGGTCAATGCCGTGGCGCCGGGCTTCATAGATACGGATATGACGCGTGAGCTGCCAGAAGCTCAGCGTGACGCATTGCTGGGGCAGATTCCATTAGGTCGCCTCGGTCAGGCGGAAGAGATTGCCAAGGTCGTCGCCTTCCTAGCTTCTGACGGCGCCGCCTATGTCACCGGGGCTACTGTCCCGGTGAACGGCGGTATGTACATGAGCTAATGTGACGCCCAACGCATGTATGCAGTCATAACGGCTGATTAGTTTCGTTATAAAACTGCGGTTTGTTTATAGACAGATGGTTGAAAGCAGGTTCATGCTTGCCCGCTTTCAGCTTGAAATGCGGAAATCGCTTTCTATACACTACCGCGCAGACCAGCTGCCTGATTTTTCCATAGGAGTGAAAACAAGGTATGAGCACCATCGAAGAACGCGTCAAGAAAATCGTTGCCGAGCAACTTGGCGTCAAAGAAGAGGAAGTCACCAACAGCGCTTCCTTCGTCGAAGACTTGGGTGCCGACTCCCTTGACACCGTTGAGCTGGTGATGGCACTGGAAGAGGAATTCGAGACCGAAATCCCCGACGAGCAAGCCGAGAAGATCACCACTGTTCAAGAAGCTATCGATTACATCAACGCGCACGCGCAGTAAGTCGTAGTCTGCTTCGAACCAGTAAGCCGCACTGCCTCGAAAGGGCAGTGCGGCTTTTGTTTGAGTTAGTTGAATGCAGCTGGTCGTGCCTGTGGCCGACTTCTGTGAAGGCGGCTCTCTTTCCGTTGCAAATGCTAGCGGAACAGGGCGAGTCGAATGAATGCAAGGAGAATTGCTGTGTCGCGTAGACGCGTCGTAATTACCGGTATGGGCATGCTCTCGCCGCTGGGTAACGATGTGCCAAGCAGCTGGCAGGGGATTCTCGCCGGCCGCAGTGGTATCGGCCTGATAGAACACATGGACCTTTCGGCTTATTCCACTCGCTTTGGCGGATCGGTCAAGAATTTCGATGTCGAGCAGTACTTGCCCGCGAAAGAAGCACGCAAGCTTGACCTGTTTATCCAGTATGGTCTGGCCGCCAGTTTCCAGGCGGTACGCGACTCTGGCTTGGAGATTACTGATGCTAATCGCGAGCGCATCGGTGTCGCCATGGGGTCTGGTATTGGTGGTCTGACCAATATAGAGAACAGTTGCAAGGCGTTGATTGAGCAAGGGCCACGAAGAATTTCGCCCTTTTTTGTGCCCGGCTCGATTATCAACATGGTGTCGGGTTTCTTGTCGATCCATCTAGGGCTGCAAGGCCCCAACTACGCAATAGCGACCGCCTGTACGACGGGCACCCACTGCATCGGCATGGCGGCACGGAACATTGCCTATGGCGAAGCGGACGTTATGGTCGCGGGCGGCTCGGAAATGGCGGCGAGCGGTCTCGGAATTGGTGGGTTCGCTGCGGCCAGAGCGCTGTCGACTCGCAATGATGACCCGGCCGCAGCAAGCCGGCCGTGGGACAAAGATCGGGATGGCTTTGTATTGTCCGACGGCGCGGGCGCACTGGTATTAGAGGAACTTGAGCATGCCAAGGCTCGCGGCGCAAAGATCTATGCCGAGCTGATCGGCTTCGGAATGAGTGCAGATGCGTTCCATATGACCTCACCACCGGATGACGGGGCAGGTGCCGCTCGCTGTATTCGTAACGCGATCGTTGATGCCGGCATAGATGCCGCGCAGGTCGATTACATCAATGCTCATGGTACGTCGACGCCAGCCGGCGATAAGGCCGAAGCTGCCGCAATCAAAACAGTGTTCGGTGACCATGCATATGCGCTGTCGGTCAGCTCAACCAAGTCCATGGTTGGCCACTTGCTAGGTGCTGCCGGGGCTGTCGAGGCCATCTTCAGCGTGCTGGCGCTTCGCGATCAAGTAGCGCCTCCGACCATCAATCTTGATGAGCCGGGCGACGGCTGCGATTTGGACTTCGTACCTCATGAAGCCAAGCCAAGAAAGATCGACGTCGCCGTTTCCAACTCCTTTGGTTTTGGTGGCACCAACGGATCGCTGGTCTTCCGCCGGTTCGCCGAGTGACGTTGAGCTGGGTAGACGGGCAGCCTACCTATGGGTTGTCCGTTCACGATCGCGGATTTGCGTACGGCGACGGGTTGTTCGAAACCATCAAGGTTGCCGGCGGCCATCCGGCATTATTGAATCGCCATTTGGATCGTCTTGCTCTGGGCTGTCAGCGCTTGGCGATTCCCTATGATATGGCGGTTACCCGATCACAGATTGAGGCCTTTTCGGCAGAGCTGGGGACCGGCGTAGCCAAGCTGATCCTGACGCGTGGCGACGGCACGCGTGGCTATGCCCCGTTGCCATCCTGCCAACCACGAACAGTTCTACTCGGCTCGCCGTTGCCAGACTATCCAGCGGAACACGCCGACACCGGAATACGCCTGTATTCATGTGCGACCCGTCTCGCCGAGCAGCCCGCTCTGGCTGGGCTGAAACATCTCAACCGGTTGGAACAGGTATTAGCGCGGGCTGAATGGCAAGACCCCGCCTTCGCCGAAGGCCTGATGCGCGACACCTCGGGGCGCGTCATCGAGGCCGTTTTCAGTAACCTCTTTTTTGTGCAATCCGGCACATTGCTGACGCCTTCTGTGCACCGATGCGGTGTGGCAGGCGTCACGCGCGCTGAGCTTCTTGAGCTGGCCCGCCAGGTGGGGATACCGACCCAGGTCGCCGATGTTTCGCTCGAACAGCTGTTTTGCGCCGATGAGGTGTTCGTCTGCAATAGCCTATATGGCATCTGGCCTGTGCGGCAGTTCGAGGCCAGCGTCTGGCCGGTCGGGCAGCTCACACGTAAACTCCAACGCCTGATTGCTGATCTGACGAGAAATACGTGATTCGAAAACTGTCTTTTGCGCTGATAGCGGCCTTACTCGTCGCTATGCTGGCGCTCGGTTTGGGCGCTTGGAAACTCCATGCCGTATTGGAGCAGCCGTTGCAGCTCAGCGAAGCGCAGACGCTGGAAGTCAAACCCGGGGATACGCCCAGCGGCCTGTTCCAGCGTCTCGAGCGAGATGGGCTGCTGAGCGACTCGTTCTGGTTGCGGTTGCACTGGCGACTGAATCTTCCTGACCAAACTCTGCACAGCGGCGAATATCAGCTGCGCCCAGAAATGTCGGCAGGCGAGCTCATCGGCCTATGGCAGCGTGGCGAGGTTGTTCAATACACCCTGACCATCGTCGAGGGCTGGAACTTCCGCCAGGTCCGCTCGGCGCTGGCGGCTACGCCTACGATCAAACAAACACTTGGGGATCTCACGGATAGAGAGGTCATGGCTCGAGTCGGTCATCCGGCGCTGCATCCGGAAGGCCGCTTCTTTCCTGACACCTACAGTTTTACCCGGGGCGTGACCGATCTCGAGTTATTGCAGCGAGCCTTTTCTCGCCTGGAGGCCGTTCTGGCTGAGGAGTGGCAACAGCGCAGTGAGGGATTGCCATACCGTGAGCCCTACGAAGCGCTGATCATGGCCTCGATCATCGAGAAGGAAACCGGTGTGCCATCGGAGCGCGGCGAAATTGCGGGCGTCTTTGTCCGCCGGTTGGAACGGGGCATGCTATTGCAAACGGATCCGACAGTCATATACGGGATGGGCGAGCGATACACGGGGCGTATCACCCGCAGCGATCTACGCAGGCCGACGCCGTACAACACGTATACAAACGGAGGTCTGCCGCCAACGCCTATCGCGATGGTCGGCCGCGAAGCCATTCACGCGGCATTGCATCCGGTCGATGGCAAAAGCCTCTACTTCGTGGCTCGCGGTGATGGCAGCCATGTGTTCAGTGATTCGCTGACCGAGCACAATCGTGCGGTGCGGGAGTACCAGCTCAAGCGCCGCGCTGACTATCGCTCCAGCCCGGCGAAAGTCCCGGCTACGCCCATCGAGAACACCCAGTGAAAGGATTCTTCATCACCCTGGAGGGCCCCGAAGGCGCGGGCAAGAGCACCAATCGTGAGCACCTCGCCCAGCGGCTTCGCGGGCGCGGTCTTGAAGTTGTACTGACCCGCGAACCCGGCGGAACGCCGCTCGCAGAGCGCATTCGAGAAATACTGTTAGCGCCCACCGACGAACCGATGAGCAGTGATGCTGAGTTGCTGCTCGTGTTCGCGGCGCGTGCGCAACACCTTGCGCGGATCATCCGACCCGCGCTGGCTCGGGGCGCTGTAGTGATCTGTGATCGCTTCACTGATGCCACGTATGCCTATCAAGGCGGGGGGCGGGGCCTGTCCTATCAGCGTATCGAGCAGCTTGAGCATTTCGTTCAAGGCGAGATGCGGCCGGACCTCACGCTGATCTTCGACCTGCCTGTCGAAGTGGGGCTAAGCCGTGCTGCTGCACGGGGGCGTCTCGATCGGTTCGAGCAGGAAGGGCTGACATTCTTTGAGTCTGTGCGCAGCGCCTATCTTGAGCGGGCCAAACACGCTCCTGAGCGCTATCGAGTGATCGATGCGGGCCGGTCGCTGTCCGCGGTGCAACAGGACTTGGACGGCCTGCTACCCGAGTTATTGGAGCGTGCGCTTGGCTGAGCGCATTCTCCCATGGCAGACCGATCTTTGGCGGTTGCTGGCAGGTCGCCGTCAGCACGCCCATGCCTATCTGTTGCACGGCCCCGCGGGCATTGGCAAGCGCGCGCTGGCCGAACAGCTCATGGCGCTTCTGCTGTGTCAGCAACCTGATCCTAGTGGTGCCTGCGGTCATTGCAAAGGCTGCAAGTTGCTGGCAGCCCATACGCACCCGGATCATTACATTCTCGAGCCCGAGGAAGTTGACAAGGCCATTCGTGTCGATCAGGTCCGCCAGCTGGTTGGGTTTGTTACCCAGACTGCACAACTCGGCGGACGTAAAGTCGTTCTGCTTGAACCTGCCGAGGCGATGAATCTGAACGCTGCAAACGCGCTCTTGAAAAGCCTCGAAGAGCCAGCGGGCGATACCGTATTGCTGTTGATCAGCCATCAGCCAAGCCGGCTGCTACCAACGATCAAGAGCCGCTGTGTACAGCAACGCTGTCCTTTGCCTGGTCGTGAGCAGAGCCTGGAGTGGCTCGCCTCACGACTTCCGGACTTACCGGCAGATCAGCGCGAGGAATTGCTGACCCTCGCGGCCAGTTCGCCGCTGGCAGCTCTTAAGTTGCACGACGACGGCGTGTTGGATATGCGCGTTCAGGTGGTCGAGGGCATAAAAAAGCTTCTGAAGCGGCAGCAATCCCCCAGTCAGCTGGCAGAAGCGTGGAATTCAGTGTCGCTGATTCTGCTGTTCGATTGGTTCTGCGAGTGGGCGCATCTGATACTGCGTTACCAGATGACTGGTGATGAAGAAGGGCTGGGTGCCGCCGATATGCGGAAGGTGATTCAATACCTGGCCCAGAAAACGTCCCCTGCTAAATTGCTTCAACTGCAGGATTGGCTGTTGGCTCATCGGCAGAAGGTCTTGGGCAAAGCGAACCTCAACCGTGTCTTGCTTCTCGAAGCGCTCCTGGTGCAGTGGGCAAGCTTGCCCGGGTCAAGCTAGACTCCACTTTGAAACTGTTGTTAGGAATACCGCATGAGCCTGCCTGCAAACCTTGGTCCGCGTAACGGTATTTTGTCCTTGACCATCAAGGACAAATCGGTGCTTTACGCAGCGTTCATGCCCTTTATCAAGCATGGTGGGTTGTTCATTCCCACGAACAAGAGCTACAAGCTCGGCGATGAAGTCTTCATGCTGCTGAGTCTGATGGACGAGCCGGAAAAGATTCCAGTTGCCGGCAAGGTCGTCTGGATCACGCCCAAGGGCGCGCAGGGCAACCGAGCTGCCGGCGTTGGAGTGCAGTTCAATGAAGGTGACTCGACTGCTCGCAACAAGATCGAAACCTATCTGGCAGGCGCCATGAAATCTGATCGGCCAACCCACACGATGTAGGTCGGCCTGTCGGCATCTTCCGCTGGACTTCAGCTTCGCCAAACATTGTCACCCACACCGCACTGACCTGAAGCCGCCCGAGCGGCTGTTTTTTTGCTCTACAATGGTCGGTTTTCGGTACAGGTACTTTTATGCTGGTCGACTCGCATTGCCATCTTGATCGTCTCGATCTCGCTCTGCACGATGGCTCCCTCGATGCTGCGCTTGATGCTGCGCGTCAGCGGGGCGTTGGGCATTTCCTGTGCATTGGAGTCAGTGCAGACAACACCGCTGCGGTAAAGGCGCTTGCGAAGCGTTATGTAGACGTCGATTGTTCAGTAGGAGTGCATCCACTGGACCTCGCGCCTGGTGCCGAGCCCGCGCTGGACTGGTTGCTGCGCGAGCTGGAAGCCCCTGGGGTTGTGGCGATCGGCGAGACCGGTCTCGACTATCACTACGAGCCCGAAGCGGCCGAGCTGCAGCAGCGGTCCTTCCGTCTGCATCTGGATGCAGCCCGACTCAGTGGTAAGCCAGTAATCGTGCATACCCGTGCGGCCCGAGCCGATACCCTGGGCCTGCTTCGCGAAGCGGCGTTGCCCCAGGCTGGCGTACTGCATTGCTTCACCGAAGACTGGGAGATGGCCAAGGCCGCGCTGGATCTCGGTTATTACATTTCACTCTCTGGCATCGTGACCTTCCGCAATGCTGAAGCCCTTCGGGATGTAGCCCGCCGAGTGCCGGCGGACCGGCTTCTGGTCGAAACGGATTCCCCGTATCTGGCTCCGATTCCTTACAGGGGTAAGCCGAACCTGCCGCAATACGTGCGAGAAGTCGCTGAATTCCTGGCGGATCTGCGAGGGGTCGACTTTGACACCTTTGCAGAGCTGACCACCGACAACTTCAAGCGGTTATTTCCGCTGGCCCGGGTCGCGAGTGACACGTGCATCTGACGGGTTAGCAGGCACGTGCTAAGCGCCATCGCGTGATGCCGTGTACAATCCGCGCCGCCTTACGTCTAGATGCTTAAAAGCCAGCACGTATGCGCGATGAGATAGCTCGGCTTCGATCATTCACAGATCCTATTCGCCGTATCGCTTCCTAGCTGCAGACCAATAGGGTGACGCATGTCCAGCGAGACACTGCATACCGGGCCGCTTCAGCGCGGTCTGAAAAATCGGCACATCCAGTTAATCGCGCTAGGGGGCGCTATCGGCACTGGCCTTTTCCTCGGGTCTGCTGGCGTGCTTCGCAGTGCAGGCCCGTCGATGATCCTCGGCTATGCCATCGGCGGGCTGATCGCCTTCCTGATCATGCGCCAGCTTGGAGAAATGATTGTCGAAGAGCCGGTCGCCGGGTCTTTCAGCCATTTTGCCCATAAATATTGGGCACCTTATGCGGGTTTTCTCTCTGGTTGGAACTACTGGGTACTCTATGTCTTGGTGGGGATGGCTGAGCTCACGGCGGTGGGCAAGTACGTACAATTCTGGTGGCCTGACGTGCCGACGTGGGTGACCGCGGCGTCCTTTTTCGTGTTAATTAATCTCATCAATTTGGTGAACGTAAAGACCTTCGGTGAGACCGAGTTCTGGTTCGCCATCATCAAGGTTGGCGCCATCATCGGGATGATTGCGCTGGGGCTGTATCTGCTCTTGAGCGGAAAGGGGGGAGACCAGGCCAGCTTCAGTAACCTCTGGAGCCATGGTGGTTTTTTCCCCAATGGCATCAGCGGCATGGTGATGGCGCTCGCAATCATCATGTTTTCCTTTGGCGGACTTGAACTGGTAGGAATCACTGCCGCCGAAGCGGCAGACCCGAAAACCGTGATTCCGAAGGCGATCAACCAGGTGGTTTACCGCATACTTATTTTCTACATCGGTGCGCTGAGCGTCCTGCTTGCCTTGTATCCCTGGGACAGCTTGCTGGCGACCCTCGGTGCCGCCGGTGACCCGTACAGCGGTAGCCCGTTCGTGCAGATCTTTTCGCTGATTGGTAGCGATACCGCAGCGCACATTCTCAACTTCGTGGTGTTGACTGCAGCGCTATCGGTTTACAACAGCGGTGTGTATTGCAACAGCCGGATGCTGTATGGCTTGGCCGAGCAGGGCGATGCACCTAAGGTGCTGATGTCGGTTAACCGCCGCGGGGTGCCTGTGTTGGCAATCGCTCTGTCGGCACTGGTGACGATGCTCTGCGTGCTGGTCAACTATCTCTTGCCTCAGAATGCGCTTGAGCTGCTCATGTCGCTGGTAGTCGCGGCGCTTTTGATTAACTGGGCGATGATCAGTCTCGCGCACCTCAAGTTTCGCAAAGCGATGACCGCGCAGCGTGTCGAGCCTTCATTCAAAGCCTTCTGGTATCCGTTCAGTAACTACCTATGTCTGGCCTTCGTGGCGCTGATAGCGGTGATCATGCTGTCCATGCCCGGGTTGCGCACCTCGATCATAGCCATACCGTTCTGGGCGCTATTCATCTGGATTTGTTTCCAGGTCCGTGTGTTTAGCCGGCGGACTCGTCAGGCCTGATTTACCAGCCTTCAGCAGCGGGCAAAAAAAACCCGGCCTCGCTAGGAGCCGGGTCAAGACCATTAGGAGTATGAGGTCACGTTCCTCGCTCCCTCAGCTGGCCGAGCATTGGGGGGTTGCGCGGCCAGTGCCTGAAGTATTGGCCCGGATGGACAAATCTGCCGGCAGAATCGCATCGTTTTTAAAACGGATTTGGAATAGTTGGACGGCGGTTGATCGCTCACTTTGCAACCAACCTACGGATCACGGTCAATGTTTGTTCGATCACGTCTGGTCGGGTATAGAAGTGAGGTGACAGCCTCACGCCGCCGCCACGGAGGGCGCAGACGATCTGCTCGGCCTTGAGCCGCTCGAACAAGTCAGCGTTATCCACCCCGTCTAGTGTGAATGTCATGATGCCGGCTCGTCGGACCGGGTCCGTCGGGCTCAGCAGCCTGACGCCAGGCATGGCCGATAGTCCCTCTTGCAGCTGATCGAGGCGTTGGGCCAGTGCCTGGCCCACCTCCGTCATGCCGACTTCTTCCAATAGCGACAGACTTGCTTCTAGTGCCATCGCGCCAAGCAGGTTTGGACTCCCGCACTCGAATCGACGTGCGCTGCGGGCTGGTTGCCAGTCGGTCCGATCGTAGTCGCCGGCGTGCTCAAGCATATGCCAGCCGTACTCATGTAGCTTCAATGTCGGCCGCAGATCGCTCCGACAATAAAACACGCCGAGTCCTTCGGGTCCTAGCAGCCATTTGTGTCCATCGGCCATGGCGAATGCACATCGGTATTGCTGAACATCAAAAGGCATTGCGCCAAGCTGTTGAATGGCATCGATGCACAACAGCACGCCGCGTTCTTCGCATCCCTCCCCAAGCCGACGCAGGTCGAGGCGCAGGCCGCTGGCGTACTGAACGGCACTGATAGCCATCAGGCGCACCTTTGGTCCGCAGGCGGCTAGCAGCGCGCCTTCGGGGTCGTCGCCCTTGAGGCTGACCTGGATCACCTCCACCCCATTGGGTTGCAAGGCCTCCCAAACGACGCGGTTGGATGGAAATTCTTCGTCGCTGATAACGATCTGGTCGCCCGGTTTCCAGTCAAGACCGAATGCCACGAAAGACAGCGCCTCGGAAGTGTTCTTGACCAACGCGATGTCCGCTGATGTCGGCGCATTTAGCATGCGCGTTAAACGTGCCCTCAGTCTGGTTTCAACCGCGAGCCACTGGGGGTAATCACGGGCTCCGAGCGTCATGTTCTGCTGCGCGAAGGCGGCCACTGCTTCGGTCGCGCGACGAGGCCATGGCGCAACGGCTGCATGGTTCAGGTATCGCAATCCATCGATTTGTGGGAATTCGTCATTCAATGTACTCATGGGCAATGTTCCGTGCATTTTCTGACTAGATAGGCATAATCATCTGCTTCAATTCCACGCCGCAGCCTCATATGCAAAATGAACCCCGGAAGGTCCGCGAATTTCGCCGTCGCGAGCAAGAGATTCTCGATACCGCGCTCCAGCTGTTTCTTGATCAGGGAGAGGACAGCGTTACCGTCGAGATGATCGCCGACATGGTCGGCATCGGCAAAGGCACCATCTATAAGCACTTCAAATCCAAAGCGGAGATTTACCTCCGGCTCATGCTCGATTACGAGCGGGATCTGAACGAGATTTTGCATTCGCCCAGTCTTGATCAAGACAAAGAGGCGTTGTCGCGCGCCTATTTCGAGTTTCGCATGCGCGATCCTCAGCGCTATCGTCTGTTCGATCGACTTGAAGAAAAGGTCGTCAAAGGCAATCAGGTTCCCGATATGGTCGAAGAGCTTCACCGTATTCGCGCATCGAACTTCGAGCACCTGACGCTGTTGATCAAGGGGCGCATCTCCGAAGGCAAGCTGGAAGACGTGCCCCCGTACTTCCACTATTGCGCAGCATGGGCGCTCGTGCACGGCGCAGTAGCGCTTTATCACTCGCCGTTCTGGAGCAACGTCCTGGAAGATCAGGAAGGTTTTTTCCAATTTCTGATGGACATTGGCGTGCGCATGGGCAACAAGCGCAAGCGCGATTAGCCACCCGCTGCTGGGTGACGATTGCTGCCTGGCGAACAGGAGCCACACCCGATGGACACCTTTCCCATCCGCTATATCGAGCCGGTATTCCGTCCGCCGAGCGAAGCCAATTCGCTCATCCTCCCTGTCACCAACGGCTGTTCCTGGAACAACTGCCGCTTCTGCGAGATGTATACCCAGCCGCAGAAGAAATTTCGGGCCCGCGATGAAGCTGAGGTGCTCGATGAAATACGCCGATGCGGCGAACGACTTATCGTTCAGCGTGTATTCCTGGCAGATGGTGATGCTTTGGTACTACCCACCCATCGGCTGCTCACGATACTCCGCCACCTTCGTGAACATATGCCGGAGGTTGAGCGGGTGGCGAGCTATTGTCTGCCGCGAAACCTGCGCAAGAAATCCGTCGACGAGCTGAAAGAGCTGGCCGATGCCGGACTTAAATTGGTCTATGTCGGTGCCGAGTCAGGTGACGACGAGGTCTTGGCGCGCGTTAACAAAGGCGAGACCTACGAATCCACGAGAAGCGCGCTAGTCAAGCTTCAGCAAGCGGGCATCACCCGTTCGGTGATGATTCTAAACGGTCTCGGTGGTGAGGCGCTCAGCAAGCAACACGCGCAGAACTCAGCGCGGCTGATGAACCAGACACAACCGGAGTACCTTTCTACACTTGTCGTTAGTTTTCCTGATGGGGATGGGCGCTTCCGTGAAGGGTTCACGGATTTCGAGCCGCTCGACCAGCAATCGCTACTCGCCGAACTCGAAATGTTATTGGAATCACTGGAGTTGAAAAGCACGGTGTTCCGCAGCGACCATGCGTCAAATTACCTCGCACTGAAAGGGGTGCTTGGACAGGACAAGGCGGGATTGCTGGCATATATTCGTCGCGCTATCGAGAACCCGCAAGGCTCGCCGTTGCGCCAAGAGTGGCAGCGCGGTCTTTGAGTCAACCTGGGTCACAACTGGCGTGTTTGCTGCATTGCTTCGCTATTCGTCGGTTTTCCGTCAGTTGTAGGAGCAGAAGATGAAAGCGTTTAGCCTTATCGCGGCCGCTCTCGTGCTGGCTGGGTGTATGAAGGTAAGCGATATGGCCGAAGGCGCTCGCTACCAGTTGCGGGATGTGGGCATTCTTGATCACAGCGAGACCGTAAGGTCCGCCTCCTGGCGGTTACAGCCAGATTCATTCATCTATATTGCCCAAGGCCACTTCGTCCCGCCCGGTGACGCCTATCCAAGGCCGAACGTGGTGGCCGAAGAAGCTTTTAAGGGATTCGTTGAGTATTTTCCGCTCGTACGGCGCGCTCCGGAGCCGGCTGGGTTGGAAGAAGCGTTGAACCAGGCGGCATCTATCGGTGCCCATTACTTGCTGTATACGCGGTTTGCTGCTGCTGACGACCGCATCGGCAGTTTCGACGAGCTCAACGATCAGCGAGCGCTTGATCGTCTGGGCGTCGATACCAGCGTGGTTCAGTTGATGCTGATCGAGACCGGGAATCGCTATCTGGTCGATACAGCAAGAATCCGCAGCCGGGGTGGGCTGCTGAATATATATGACGCGACGCCTCAGGTGCTGCTAGGACCGCCCTTGCGCAACTATGCCCAGCGCCTGACAGGCCTTAGCCGTTGAGGAGCACACATGAGCGATTCTGGTAAAGCTGCGGACCTGCTGGGTCAAATTCCGAGAGCTGAGAAAAGGGGCTTGCCCCCGGTGCACCTGTGGAATCCTCCGTTCTGTGGTGATCTGGATATGCGAATCGCTCGCGACGGCAGTTGGTTCTACATGGGCACGCCGATAGGGCGGCCGGCCATGGTTCGCCTGTTTTCCACGGTCATTCGGCGAGACGGCGACGATTATTTTCTGGTGACTCCGGTAGAGAAGGTGGGCATCAAAGTCGATGACGCGCCCTTCGTGGCGGTTGAGCTAGTGGTAGAGGGGGGGGGCGAAGACCAGGTACTCCGCTTCATCACTAACGTGGGTGACGAAAGTGAAGCTGGGGGCGAGCATCCGATGCGGGTTGAGCTCAATCCTGAGAGCCAGGAGCCAGCGCCCTATGTGCATGTGCGCGCCAACCTTGAAGCGCTTATTCATCGCAACGTTTTCTATCAACTGGTCGAGCTAGCGGTGCCGCGAAAAATAGATGGCGTCGATTGGCTGGGTGTCTGGAGCCGAGGCGAATATTTCCCGATCGGCCGTACCGAATAACCAGAACGAGATGAGGCGCTGCGTCGCAGCGGCTATTGACGCGGCAGACATGAAAAAGGCTCCCGAGGGAGCCTTTTCTATTCTTACATGTTGGGGTAGTTGGGCCCGCCTGTGCCCTCGGGCGCTACCCAGGTGATGTTCTGCGCGGGGTCCTTGATGTCGCATGTTTTGCAATGCACGCAGTTCTGCGCGTTGATTTGGAAGCGCTTGCTGCCATCGTCGTTCTCGACTACCTCGTAGACGCCAGCCGGGCAATAGCGCTGGGCCGGCTCGTCGTACATCGGCAGATTTTTCTCAATCGGAATGCTCGGATCGGCCAGCTTGAGATGGACCGGCTGTTCTTCTTCGTGGTTGGTATTTGAGAGGAATACCGAACTGAGCTTGTCGAAGCTGAGCTTGCCGTCAGGCTTGGGGTAATCGATTTTCGTCGACTCGGCTGCCGTTTTCAGGCAGGCATAATCCGGCTTGGTATCGTGCAGCGTAAACGGAATCTTGCCGCCAAAGATGTTCTGATCGATGAAGTTGAACGCACCGCCTTTAACTGCGCCCCACTTGTGAATCGCCGCGCCGAAGTTCCGGCTGGCGTACAGCTCTTCGTAAAGCCAGCTTGACTTGAAGCCCTCTTCGTAACCGGTCAGTTCGTCACCACCCTCACGGCCGGCGAACAACGCATCTGCTACCGCTTCTGCAGCCAGCATGCCGGACTTCATCGCAGTATGGCTGCCCTTGATCTTGGCGAAGTTCAGGGTGCCGGCATCGCAGCCAATCAGCGCGCCACCGTTAAATACCATCTTCGGTAGCGAGTTGATGCCACCTTTGGCGATGGCGCGCGCACCGTAGGAGACGCGTTTGCCGCCTTCGAGATATTGCTTGATCACGGGGTGATGCTTGTAGCGCTGGAACTCGTCGAACGGCGAAAGGAACGGGTTGCTGTAGGACAGGTCGACGATCAGACCGACCACGACCTGGTTGTTCTCGAGGTGATAGAGGAACGAGCCGCCGGTGTTGGCGTCGTTCAAAGGCCAACCTGCGGTATGCACAACCAAACCTTGTTCATGCTTGGAAGGGTCGATGTCCCAGAGCTCCTTGATACCGATGCCGTAATGTTGCGGATCGACATTGGCGTTGAGCTGATAGCGATTAATCAATTGCTTGCCGATGTGACCGCGGCAGCCTTCAGCGAAAAGGGTGTACTTGGCGCGCAGCTCCATGCCGGGGGTGTACATGCCTTCTTTGGGATTGCCCTCACGGTCGACGCCAAGATCGCCGGTGAGGATGCCGCGTACCACGCCCTGCTCATCGATCAGCGCTTCCTGAGCCGCGAAGCCAGGGTAGATCTCGACGCCGAGATTCTCGGCCTGCTGCGCCAGCCAGCGGCACAGATTGCCCAGAGAAATAATATAGTTGCCCTCGTTATGCATGGTCTTCGGGACCAGTGCGTTGGGCAGCTTGCGAGCGGCTTCAGCGCTCTTGAGCAGGTAGATGTCGTCGCGCTTGACCGGCGTGTTCAAGGGCGCTTCGAGTTCTTTCCAATTCGGAAACAATTCATTCAGTGCGCGCGGCTCAAACACGGCGCCCGATAGAATGTGGGCGCCTACTTCGGAACCCTTCTCAACGACGCAGACGCTGATTTCCTTTCCGGCATCGGAGGCACGCTGCTTCAGCCGGCAGGCAGCGGACAGGCCCGCGGGGCCGGCGCCGACGATGACTACGTCGAATTCCATGTATTCGCGTTCCATTGGCTATCTCCTACTCAGGGCTTGATTATTTTATAGGTAAGGGAGGGCTAGATCGTTTCCCTGATCAAGCCGAGCTGCCGCATTATATATAGCCGTCCGAATGGGTCCAATACAAACGTTTGTTTGAATTTCTCTCCGGCCTGCTAGAATCGGGAAACTGAGGCTTATAGACGGGTATTTGCGTTGTTGACCCCAGCTATTGCCTGCAGTCAAGATACGGGCAGTTTTGTGCTCGCCGAACAGGTCCGGAGGCCATTTGACGGTCCCGGCCGTGAGCATGGCTCGGTTCGCCTCGGCGAAATTCTATTCACCGGAGAGTAACGAGGAATCCATGAAGATTCTTGTAGCTGTCAAACGAGTGGTCGATTACAACGTCAAGGTTCGCGTCAAGGCGGATAACTCCGGCGTCGACCTCGCCAACGTCAAGATGTCGATGAACCCCTTCTGCGAAATCGCCGTGGAAGAAGCCGTTCGCCTGAAAGAGAAGGGTGTCGCGAGCGAGATCGTCGTGGTTTCCATTGGCCCGACCGCCGCTCAAGAGCAGCTGCGTACCGCGCTGGCACTGGGTGCTGATCGCGCTGTGCTGGTCGAGTCGACCGAGGAGCTCAACAGCTTGGCAGTGGCCAAACTGTTGAAGGCGGTCGTCGACAAGGAGCAGCCGCAGCTGGTCATCCTTGGCAAACAGGCCATCGATAGCGACAACAACCAGACCGGCCAAATGCTGGGTGCGCTGACTGGCTTCGCCCAGGGCACTTTTGCTTCGAAGGTCGAAGTATCTGGCGATAAGGTTAATGTTGAGCGTGAAATCGACGGCGGCGCGCAAACCGTTGCTTTGAATTTGCCTGCCATCGTAACCACCGACTTGCGCCTGAACGAGCCGCGTTATGCATCGCTGCCGAACATCATGAAGGCTAAGAAAAAGCCGCTGGAAGTGCTGACTCCAGATGCGCTGGGCGTATCCACCGGCTCCACCGTGAAGACCTTGAAAGTCGAAGCTCCTGCTGCTCGCAGCGCGGGTATCAAGGTCAAGTCCGTGGCTGAACTGGTCGAGAAACTGAAGAACGAGGCGAAGGTAATCTAAATGACTATCCTGGTTATCGCTGAACATAATAATGCTGTTCTAGCTGCCGCGACCCTTAACACTGTGGCTGCAGCCAAAGCCATTGGCGGCGACATTCACGTGCTGGTAGCCGGTAGCAATTGCGCGGCCATTGGCGAAGCGGCTTCAAGGATTGAAGGCGTTTCCAAGGTACTGGTTGCAGACGATGCTGCCTATGGCCACCAACTGCCCGAAAACGTTGCGCCGTTGATCGCCGGTCTGGCCAAGAATTACACCCACGTGCTGGCTGCTGCCACCACCAATGGCAAGAACTTCCTGCCGCGCGTAGCCGCTCAGCTGGACGTCGATCAGATCTCTGAAATCATCGCGGTCGAAAGCGCTGATACCTTCAAGCGTCCCATTTATGCCGGTAACGCCATTGCGACTGTTCAGTCCAGTGCGCCGATCAAGGTCATCACCGTTCGCGCAACTGGTTTTGACCCGGTTAATGCTGAAGGCGGTTCGGCGTCGGTCGAACAAGTCTCCGCTACGGGCGACGCCGGCGTTTCGTCCTTCGTTGGTGAAGAGCTCGCCAAGTCTGATCGTCCCGAACTGACTGCTGCCAAGATCGTCGTTTCCGGTGGCCGTGGTATGCAGAACGGCGAGAACTTCAAGCACCTGTATTCGCTGGCCGACAAGCTCGGCGCAGCAGTAGGTGCGTCTCGTGCGGCGGTTGATGCTGGCTTCGTACCCAACGACATGCAGGTCGGTCAAACCGGTAAGATCGTTGCACCTCAGCTGTACATCGCGGTCGGTATCTCCGGCGCGATCCAGCACTTGGCAGGCATGAAGGATTCCAAGGTGATCGTTGCGATCAACAAGGACGAGGAAGCGCCTATCTTCCAAGTTGCCGATTACGGCCTGGTTGGTGATCTCTTCGAGATCGTGCCTGAGCTAGAAAAGCTCGTATAAGCGAGCCGTTGTCGAGAAAAACCCGCTCAAGTAGCGGGTTTTTTTGTGAGCGCTCGGCTGCTTTGGCCAGTGTTAACATTCCGTCTTGGGCTATAAGCAGGCTCGACTCTGACCATGAGGTTCATCCATGCGCTGTGCTGTACCGCTGATATCAGCCTTACTCGCCTTGCTGTTGGCAACGCCACTCGCAGCGAGCGCGGCGGCTGCAAAGTGCGACCGTTTGATTGCGACTGGTGGAGCGGACAATCCGCCATTCCTGTGGCGCGATCCCCAGAATCCCAAGCGACTAGTAGGCGCGAATGCCGATCTTTTAAAATCGATTGCCGAATCACTCGGCCTGAAGCTCGAGGTGCTCTATACGGGTGATGCCGACAAGGCGCTCGAGGAGGTCCGCAGCGGTCGGGTCGACGTGCTGGCTGACGCAGTGCTGAGCCTGCCCGAGCTGGCCCACCTGGATTTTATTCATCCTTCTATTACCGTCCTGGAGAGTGCCGCCTGGGTGCGCAACGAGCCAGGATTTCTCTATTCCGGTCGCACTGAGCTAGCGGGCCGTCCTGGAACTTATGCTTCAACGACGCGCTTCAATAACAGCTTCGAGGCCTATGCCAAAGACAACTTAAACTTGAACGTGGCTCCTAGCTTGGGCGAGGCGATCCAACGCTTGTTAGCGACCAAAACCGATTACGTCCTGCATGAGCGGTACAGCATGATCGCCCAGGCCGGCCCTCAAGGATTGCTTGACGATATACAGCGGCTGGAGCCGCCTGTGTTCACTCGCGGTATGCACGTTGCGCTGGCACACGATTCGGCGTGTAACGGCCCTTGGTTACGGGGGCAACTGGCGATCAAAATGACTGAACTGCGCGCTGCGGGAGTGCCACAGCAGCTGCTGGTGGAAAATCTGGAGCGCTGGAAGCAACAACGTCCGGTGTCGACTAGTAACTAGGGTATCTCTCTTGATTAGACATTTTTCCTCTGTGCTGGCTCTGTCCGTAGTGGTCGGCTGTGCCGGTGATCCAGCGCCCTCTGAGCAGTTGCGACTTACCGAGCAGGCATTGATCCAGGCACGTTCGGCGGGTGCCACGGAGCAAATACCAGAGTTGATGCTGGCCGAGCAGAATCTTGCGGCCGCGATCGCAGCCATGAAGGATGAGGACTACAGGTCGGCACGCCTGCTCGCCGAGAAAGCAGAGCTGGATGCGCGCCTGGCAGAAGCCAGCGTGCTGAATCATAAGACGCAGCAGGAGCTTGCAGAGCTGAACCGACGTATCGCTCGGCTGCGTGAACAATTAGGAGAATTGCGGTGAAGCCGGTTTTGCTCACGTCGGTATTGCTGGCGGCGCTTGCGGGACTCCACGGATGTGCAGCGCAGCAATCGCAACAGCAGTTGGAACAGGCCGCAGTTGTGTTTAAGCACAACAGCAACGATCTGCAGGTGCTTCACGATGCACCCAAGGATGTGATGCGCGCGGCTGAATCGCTGGAAAGAGCGGAGCGATTCGCCACCTATTGGGGGAGTGCGGAGGACGTCAGTCATTACGCATATCTCAGTCAGCGCTATAGCGAGATTGCTCGCCAAAACAGCGAGCAGATGCAGAATAGGCGCCGAGTGACCCAGCTGGCCATGGAGCGGGAACGTCTACGTCAGGCCCTGCAGGAAGCCAAACTGCTCGCGATGGAACACCGCGGTCGTTCGCTGGAGGATCAAATGATCAGTCTGGCGGCCGACGAAACCGATCGCGGCCTCGTGATGACCCTAGGGGACGTACTGTTTAACGCAGCCAGTGCCGAGTTAGCGCCGTCTGCTAGCCGTACCCTATTCAAGGCTGCGCATTTTCTCCAACTCAATCCCAACCGTCGAGTGCGGATAGAGGGGTATACCGATAACCGGGGCGATGCGGATGAGAACCTCGCCTTGTCCCAGGCGCGTGCGCAAGCGGTAGCCGACTTCCTGGAGAGCTTGGGCATTGAGGCTCGCCGCATGGAAGTGGTCGGATATGGCGAGAAGCATCGCATTGCAGAGAATGCATCCGTACGTGGGCGGGCGCAGAATCGGCGAGTTGAGATTCTTTTTTCCGATGCGGTGGGGCGGCTCGGCAGCCCGCGTTGATGGGTGCCAAGGTCGTTAAACGTAACGGACTGTGTCGTCGAGTTAGCTGATAACTGTATTGGTCGGGATTAACAGTGTTGTACTACTGTTATGGTCCAGTTGGCGGAGACGGACGATATGACCAATCTGTTGCTATATCAGCGCATTGCACATCAGCTCGCTGAAGACATCCGGCGGGGCGTTTACCGTCCAGGTGAGCGCGTGCCGTCGGTGCGCAAGATGAGCATGCAATTGAACGTCAGCCACGCGACCGTTCTGCAGGCCTATGCCAACCTGGAAGACCAGGGAATGATCCGGGCTCGCCCCCAGTCCGGCTTCTACGTCCACCACACCCCCGCATTGACTGCCCCTACGCCAGACATCGCCCAGGTTGAGCGGCCTACGCTGGTTACCCGCAGCAGCATTATCAATCAGGTACTCAGCGAATCACGTCGTGACGGGCTCATCCCATTGGGCGCTGCGGTCCCTCATGTGGATTACCTGCCGGCCCGCGCCTTGCACCAGCAGCTTGCCAAGGTCACCCGTTTCCAGAGCGAGCGGGCGTTCAGCTATATGTTCAGTCCGGGTTATGAGC
Source organism: Pseudomonas sp. DNDY-54 (assembly GCF_019880365.1). Taxonomy (NCBI): domain Bacteria; kingdom Pseudomonadati; phylum Pseudomonadota; class Gammaproteobacteria; order Pseudomonadales; family Pseudomonadaceae; genus Pseudomonas; species Pseudomonas sp. DNDY-54. The sequence continues at coordinate 2,891,259 of NZ_CP082271.1, read as the reverse complement.
CGTTGCGTCGACAGGTGGCGATTCGGATGCGTGATGCTGGGGTGATCGTCGGGCCTGACGAAGTCGTGATTACCCATGGCTGCGTCGATGCACTGCAAATGTCACTACGCGTGTTGACCAAGCCAGGCGACCTTATCGCAGCGGAATCACCGAGTTATTACGGCTTGCTCCAATTGGCCGATCTGCTTGGACTCAAGGTAATCGAGATTCCGTGTGATCCCGATACAGGCCTGAGCCTCGAAGCATTGCAGCTTGCGGCCAGTCAGTGGCCGATCAAGGCGTTGGTGTTAACGGCCCGTCTCAGCAATCCGCTTGGAGGGAGCGTGCCCGACGCACGGCAGAAACAGCTTCTGAAACTGGCGGCGCATTTCGACATTCAGCTTGTCGAAGACGATATCTATGGCGAGTTGTTATTCGATGTCGGATCGATCAAGGCACTGAAGTCCAATGATGAAGAAGGCCGTGTGATTTATTGTTCGAGCTTTTCGAAGACGATTTCGCCAGGCGTTCGTATTGGCTGGATTATTCCTGGCCGCTACCGTGAAGAGGTCCAGCGTCTGCAGACGTTCAGTACCCATTCGGCCTGTAGCGTGACTCAGATGGGTGTTGCTGCTTACTTGGAAAATGGCGGTTATGACCGTCATTTACGCTACATCCGCCATGAATATCGGAAGAATCTCAGCGCCTTCCAACTGGCGGTGCAACGTTACTTCCCCGAGGGAACGCAGATGAGTCGTCCATCGGGCGGCTTCATTCTTTGGGTTAGCCTGCCGGCCCGGGTCAATACCAAGGAATTGCATGTGCAGGCGTTGAAGCGGGGGATCAGCATCGCGCCGGGGCTCATTTTCAGCAACACCGAGCAATTCAATCACTGTGTGCGACTCAATTGTGGGTTGCCCTGGACGGCCGAGGCGGAGCGAGCATTAAAGACGCTTGGCGAGCTGGCAGGAGCGCTGTGCCGACTCACGAACTAACTGGACCAAAGGAGGCATTGAGCTATGAGGTGGTTAACGGTGCTGTTCGCGCTGCCTTTCTTGGGTGCTTGCGACGACGACAAACTGCCGCCTCAGCCCGGCCCGCCGGCGAAGCCTGAGGTCCACGCACCAGCGCCAAAACCTATCGCGACGCGCAAGCCTAATCAGCCGATCGCGCCGGTCGAAAGTGAAGGCGGCATTCCCCCGATCGAAATTGAAATCGAGCCAGTTACGTTGGGAGATCCCGAGGAGCTGCCATCCGAACGGCGTCCGTCAACCCCGCCGGCCAAGCCGGTAGATTCGGCTGAGCCTAAGGGAACGAACACCGTTGCGGTCGAAGAGATTGACCTACCCGAACCGGAGCTTGATCTCAGCCTGCCTGAGGACTGGGCAGAAGAGCTGGAGCCGGACCAGGAAACCGCGGCCATGCAGCTATTGCCGCCCTTGTTCGACTCCAATGAGCGGTCTCGTTTGGAGATGAGCGGGCGGCTTCTTCCCGGGGATGAGCAGAATGAAGCCTTGATTGACGGGGCGCAGATCAACTTCGAACTTAGGCGATAACCGGCTCGGTCGCGCTCATGCCGGGTCCGGGTTCAAGGGCTAAACCCGGCTAACGTCAGCCAGTAGAGTGCGAAGTTCCTCTGCTGGGAGAGGGCGGCTCATATGAAACCCCTGGATTTCGCTGCAGCCATCGGCAAGCAGCCGCGCCAGCTGCTCCGGGGTTTCGACCCCTTCTGCTGTGACCCGCATGCGCAGCCCGCGGCCGAGATCGATAAGGGTCTTGACGATGGAGTGGTCTTCGGCCGAATGGGTCATGCCGGCGACAAAGCTGCCGTCTATCTTGATCATGTCGAACGGGTAGCGGCGCAAGTTGCTCAGCGACGAATAACCGGTGCCAAAATCATCCATGGCAAGCCGTACGCCAATTGCCTTCAGCTCATTGAGCACAGCGAGTGTGCGCTGGTTTTCCTGCAGGAGCGCCGTTTCGGTTATCTCGAGCTCGAGGCGGCTGGGCGACAGCCCACTTGCTTGCAGCGCCGTTTTTACCATTCCGGCAAGCCCGTCACCTCGTAGTTGTACGGGCGAGAGGTTGACCGCGACCATGAGGTCCGGCGTCCAGCCCATCGCTTCATTACACGCCTGACGCAGAACCCACTCGCCCAGCGGGACGATCAACCCGGTTTCCTCAGCCAGCGGAATGAACTGCTCGGGCAGCAGCAGCCCACGTGTCGGATGCCGCCAGCGCAGCAGGGCTTCGGCTCCATTGATACGCATGCTGTCGCTGTAATAGCGGGGCTGGTAATGAACCTCGAATTGGCTTTCTGAAATGGCTAGGCGAAGCTCATCTTCCTGGCGGCGCCGCTCAAGCAGGCGTTTGTCCATCTCGCTGCCATAGAACCGCCAGGTTCCGCGGCCGTCCGCCTTGGCCTGATACAGCGCTATATCCGCACAACGCAAGAGTTCGTTGGGCTGCACCGCATCGGAAGGCGCAAGGGCGATCCCGATGCTGGCACCAATATGGATTTGTTGTTCTTCGTAGAGAAAGGGCGAGCTGATGGCTTCGACCACGCGCGTGCATAGCTTGTCGACGTCTTCATTGTTCTGCAGACGACTCATTACCATGACGAACTCGTCGCCGCCCAGGCGAGCCACTAAATCATCGCCTCTGATGCACTGCTTTAAGCGTTGGGATACGCCGATCAATACCTCGTCACCCGCACCATGCCCCAGCGTGTCATTCACCGGTTTGAAACGGTCCAGGTCGATATAGAGGACGGTCAGCTTGGCGTCGGCGGTAAGCGAACTGAGCTTGGCATCCAGGTAGTCGCGTAGCCGGTTGCGGTTGGGCAGGCCCGTCAGCGCATCGTGCTGAGAGAGGTATTGAGCGCGCGCCTGAGCACGGGTTTCCTCAGTGATATCGCTTGCCGTGCCTCTATACCCCACGAGTTCATCTGCCTGGTAGATGGCGCGAGCCGATAGCCGGCAGTGTCGCTCGCACCCATCGGCCGCTTGGTAACTGCAGCGCAGCGGCCCTCGGTGAGGGGCTGCCAGCCAGTCGTGCAGCGCGGCATGATCGCTGATCAGCAGGTCGATCAAGGGCCGGCCAATCCAGGCGGCAGGCGTGTGGCCAGTGATTTCCTCGAAACGACTGGAAAGATAGGTCAATCGGGCGTTCCGATCGGTTTCCCATATCCAGTCGGATGCCGCTTCGGCCACGTCGCGGAAGCGTTCTTCGCTGGCGGCCAACGCGGTGCGGCTTTTCGACAGCCGGCGGTAGCTGGCATCCATCAGCCGGACGGTTTTCAACGCCTGGCGCAGCAGCAACCAGGCGAGCAGGCCGAGGCCTAGCGTCGCCGCAGCCAACACAGGCAACGCCATCCACAACAGGTAGTGGCCCGGTTGGGAAACGCTCCAGGTCAATGTGAGCGGCGTCCCGTTTAGTAGACGCAGGTGAATCGTTGCGTCGTTGTCTTGCGCGGTGTCGCCGTTCACGCGCAGTCCTTCAATCGCGTACTCCCGGCCGAGATCAAGCAGCCAGTCAGGCTCCATCACGCTGGCGAACAACAGTATCGAAGCGGGTTCATCACTCTCTTCGATGGTACTGCCGCCGGTGGTCATGACGGCGGCGGCCACCATGGTCGGATGGCTTTCGGCCAACAGCACGCCGGCCGCCGATTCTTCGTCTTCAACCGCTTGGCGCGCCTGGGTGAGCAGATGCGCGAGACCATCGCCGAACCATTGTCGGGCGTCGAGCGGGACCAGTTCGCCGCGGATGACTGAGTAGGTCGTTTCGCCCTTAGCGTTGATGACGAAGAGGGCGTCATACCCGAAGTCGTCATACAGCGAGGCGCCCAGGTTTGCCTGTTCGTAGGCCCACTCAACATTCACCCGTTTACTCAGGTTGGCGTACGCATCACCCCAGAATGCGTTGTCTTCGATATGCCGAGACATACCTTCCAGGCGCTGCTCGAACGCCTTTCCTGCAAGATATTTCTCCTGGAGCAGCGCATCCTGGTCGATGGTGCGTGCGATCTGTATGACGATGGCGGCCGCTGCGAGCAGGGCAGCAGCCAGCACGCACGCGATACCGGGGAGGATGCGCCTCGAGAATGTTGTTTGGGCTTTTGGACCATCTGTGTCCGGAGCGGGAAGTGATGCCATGGGTGCTTCCTTCAGGGGACGCGGATGATCACTCGAATGAAGGCAAAGCGCCATCAATGACTGAAGGGTCAGTCATTTTATTGGCGTGACGCGGTGCCGCGCGGGTGTCGAATCGTCGAAGCCGCTATCGATTGCGCAGGTCCTCGGCATCTGCCTCGGCGTTACGCTGGGCGATACGCTGTTTCTGTTCGTCAGTCAGCGGAATCTTGCGTGCGCCGGCGCGCAGCATCAGTAAGCCGCCAACGATCGTACCGAGCACTAACGCCAGCAATAACCAGATATACCAAGGCATGTTCAATCTCCTGATGGGGGCGGGTTTGCTTCAAACCTTACGCCACCGTGAATAGCTGCGCCATGCGTGACCGGGCCGCTCAGCAAGCGGGCCTCGGGTGCTGCGTCGACGAGGAAGTTTTCTGCCACAATGCGCGCCGAAATTCGCCGAGGAATCGCCATGACTTGCCAGACTCCCCTCATCGTTGCGCTCGATTTTCCCTCCCGTGATGCTGCGCTGGCATTGGCTGGCCAGTTGAATCCTGCGCTATGCCGCGTCAAGGTCGGTAAAGAGCTGTTCACGCGCTGTGGCCCGCAAATCATTGAGGCGCTTCAAACCCAGGGTTTTGAGGTGTTTCTCGACCTTAAATTCCATGACATTCCCAACACCACGGCAATGGCGGTGAAGGCCGCAGCCGAATTGGGCGTATGGATGGTCAACGTGCATTGCTCCGGCGGGCTGCGCATGATGAGTGCCTGCCGAGAAACCCTGGACAAGGTGAGCGGGCACAGGCCGTTACTCATCGGCGTCACGGTACTGACCAGCATGGAGCAAGACGATCTTGCGGACATAGGTCTGGATCTAGAGCCACAGCAACAGGTTTTGCGCCTGGCGGGACTTGCCGCCAAAGCGGGGCTGGATGGGTTGGTGTGTTCGGCCCATGAAGCGCAAGCCTTGAAGAAGAGCTTTGCGCAATTGCAGCTGGTGACTCCTGGCATCCGGCCAGCAGGCAGTAGCGCGGATGACCAGCGACGGATCCTGACGCCGGCGCAGGCCATGGCGGCGGGTTCGGATTACCTCGTCATTGGCCGGCCCATTGCACAGGCGGCCGATCCGGCGCAGGCGCTCGCCTCGGTTGTCGCTGAACTGGCCTGATATGTGTGGTGGCGGTCGTCAAATGAAGCGCGACCGCCACCGCCTCGGACGGGTTAGCTGACCTTCAGGACCAACTTGCCGAAATTGCCGCCGGTGAACAGCTTCATCAGCGTATCGGGAAAGGTTTCCAGGCCTTCGACGATGTCTTCCTTGCTTTTCAGCTCTCCGCTCTGCATCCAGCCGGCCATGTCCTTCATGGCTTCCGGATAGCGGGACACGTAGTCCATCACCACCATGCCCTGCATGCGGCCGCGATTGACCAGCAATGACAGGTAGTTTGCCGGCCCTTTGACCGCTTCCTTATTGTTGTACTGGCTGATGGCTCCGCATATGACGATGCGCGCGCCCACGGTGATTCGGGTCAATACCGCATCAAGAATGTCGCCGCCCACATTGTCGAAATAGACGTCTACGCCTTTCGGACACTCGCGTTTCAGTGCGGCGTGCAAGTCTTCGTTCTTGTAGTCGATGGCCGCGTCGAAGCCGAGTTCTTCGGTCAGGAAACGGCACTTGTCCGCGCCGCCGGCGATTCCGACTACACGACAGCCCTTAATTTTGGCGATCTGTCCTGCGACGCTGCCAACAGCGCCCGCCGCGCCAGAGATCACCACGGTTTCGCCGGATTTGGGTTCGCCTACCGCGAGCAGGCCGAAATACGCCGTCATGCCGGTCATGCCAAGGGCGGACAAGTAGCGCGGCAGCGGTGCTTGATTCGGATCGACCTTGTAGAAGCCTTTTGGCTCGCCCAGGAAATAGTCCTGCACGCCAAGCGCGCCGTTGACGTAATCGCCTTCCGCATAGTCTGGGTGGTTCGATGCGATCACTCTGCCCACCCCGAGCGCACGCATCACCTCACCAATACCCACTGGCGGGATGTAGGACTTGGCGTCGTTCATCCAGCCCCGCATGGCTGGGTCCAGCGATAGGTATTCGTTTTTGACCAGAATCTGGTTCGGGCCTGGCTCGCCCAAGGGCTTCTCGGTGAATTCGAACGTGTCGCGGTTAGGTGCGCCGACCGGGCGCTTGGCCAGTAAGAACTGGCGGTTGGTGTTGTCCATGAAAACCTCGGGTGGTGTGCAAACCATTGGTGTAGCCCGACGAGCTCATCCTCGCAAGCAAGGCGGGACGGTTGGAATGCAATGGCATCCGTCTGAGTGATATCGGCATGTGCTACTTATTCGGAGACGACGATGCCGGTATAACCATGACCAGCGGTTGGCTTGTAGTCACTTTCGGACTCGAAATTTACGTTAATTGATCAGGGTATCTAGCATGAGTATGTCTTTTTCCGGTCAGGTTGCTTTGGTTACTGGGGGAGCGGCAGGCATTGGTCGCGCCACCGCGCTGGCGTTCGCCCAGCAAGGTTTGAAAGTGGTGGTGGCCGATCTGGACGAAACAGCTGGTGCGACCTGCGTCGAAGCCATTCGCGAAGCAGGCGGCGAGGCGGTGTTCGTGCGCTGCGATGTAACGCGAGATCACGAGGTCCTGGCGATGGTCGAGCAAGCCGTTGTGAGCTATGGTCGCCTCGACTACGCCTTCAACAATGCGGGCATCGAGATCGAGCAGGGCCGCCTGGCCGAAGGCAGTGAAGCCGAATTCGACGCGATCATGAACGTCAATGTGAAAGGCGTGTGGCTGTGCATGAAGCACCAGCTGCCGGTCATGCTGGCGCAGGGAGGTGGAGCCATCGTCAATACCGCGTCGGTTGCGGGCTTGGGGGCGGCGCCAAAGATGAGCATTTATTCAGCGTCCAAGCACGCCGTCATCGGGCTGACCAAATCGGCCGCCATTGAGTACGCCAAGAAGAAAATTCGCGTCAATGCGGTTTGCCCGGCGGTCATCGATACCGACATGTTCCGCCGTGCCTATGAAGCTGATCCGCGCAAGGCAGAGTTCGCCGCGGCGATGCATCCGGTCGGCCGCGTCGGCAAAGCCGAGGAGATCGCCGCCGCGGTTCTTTATCTCTGCAGCGACGGCGCCGCCTTCACGACAGGGCACGCGTTAGCAGTGGATGGCGGCGCGACCGCCATCTGATCGGGCCCATTCGGGGTGATCACGCTGGGGCGTTGCGTCCGCTGACAATCAGCAGCGTAAACACGCCTGCCACCAACCCCCACAGCGCAGAGCCGATTCCGAACAGCGTCAGGCCCGACGCCGTGACCATGAAGGTAATCAGTGCGGCCTCGCGCTCGCGCGGCAGCTGCATGGCCTGGGTCAGGCCGCTGCTGATCGAGCCGAGCAGCGCCAGTGCGGCAATGGACAACACCAGTGCGGGCGGGAACGCTGCGAACAGGGCGGCCAACGTCGCGCCGAAAATACCGGCGATGCCATAGAACAGCCCGCACCAAACCGCGGCTGTATAACGCCGGGACGGATCCGGGTGTGCTTCCGGCCCGCTGCAAATCGCCATCGTGATCGCAGCCAGGTGAATGCCATGGGAGCCGAACGGGGCGAGCAGAACCGATGCAATACCCGTGACGGAAATCAGCGGCGAGGCGGGTACCTGATAACCCTCGGCTCGCAGTACCGCCAGGCCGGGCATGTTCTGTGACGCCATGGCAATGACGAACAGGGGAATACCGATGCTGAAGATCGCCGCGAAGGACAGCGTCGGCGTTGTCCAGACCGGAATCGCAACGTCCAGGCGTAGGCCTCCGAAATCCAGCAAGCCCAACCCGCCAGCCAGCACGCAGCCCGCGATCAGCGCCGAGAGGACGGCGTAACGCGGCAGCAGTCGCTTAGCCAGCAGATAGCTGAAGAACATACCCAACACCAATACAGGCTGGACTTCTACGGCACGGAATATCTCGATGCCGATGTTGAATAACACGCCGGCTAACAGCGCCGCCGCGAGCGAAGCGGGCACCTTGCGCATCAGGCGTTCGAAGCTGCCGGTCAAGCCGCACAGCGCGATCAGCGCCGAGGCAAAGATAAAGGCACCGATCGCTTCCCCGTAGGGGACGCCGGGCAAGCTTGTGATCAGCAGGGCCGCACCGGGCGTCGACCAGGCGATCACGACAGGCGTTCGGTAGCGCAGTGACAACCCGATGCTGCACACCGCCATGCCGATAGACAGCGCCCAGATCCATGACGATATCTGTCCGCTGCTGAGCCCGGCTGCCTGCCCGGCCCGGAACATCAGCACGAGCGAGCTGGTGTAGCCGGTGAGCATGGCAATGAAGCCGGCCACGATAGTCGAGGCTGAGGTGTCTCTGAGCGGCTGAAACAGCTGAGTCGCGGGGGTAGTCATTGTCAGGTTTCGATCCAATTTCATGAAGCGGACGTCGGTGAGAATGGGCTATCGGATGAGGAGGCGGTCTCTTTGCGCACGATCCTTGCTTTACCCAGCGCAGGCTAGGTGAGGTGGCGCGCTGCGTCGCGATACAGCCATTAGCTGGATCAGCGTAACAGTGCCACCGCGGCGCGAGTACCGCTTGTCTCCCGCAAAGGCGAAGGGTCGTCTGCTTGATCAAACACTGGCACCGATGTTGCTATTCACTCTGTGCTTGCTGCGAAGCGTCAAAAAAACCGCAGCTGTTGGAGGGGTAGATGAGCCAGGGTATTGAATTCAATCGCTTGATGCTGGAAATGCGGGCCATGCAGACTGATGCAATGGCGCGTTCCAAGCCCGTGACTGCCGCGCCTGAAATAGGCGCCCCGAGCTTTTCCGAGATGCTCGGCCAGGCCGTCAACAAAGTGAATGAAACCCAGCAAGCCTCCAGCCAACTGGCGACTGCCTTCGAGATGGGGCAGGGCGGTATCGACCTCACCGAGGTCATGATTGCCTCGCAGAAAGCCAGTGTTTCATTCCAAGCCATGACCCAGGTCCGTAACAAGCTGGTCCAGGCGTATCAAGACATCATGCAGATGCCGGTTTAAGGCAGGGTTTGAATAATGGCTGAAGCGCTGAGCAAGGTACCCGTACCGGTTGATTCGGAGGCTCCGAAGAAGCCTCTGCTGGGCCTGTCGTTTCTCGAAAATCTCTCCGACATGTCGATGCTGCGGCAGATTGGCCTGCTGGTCGGGCTGGCTGCGAGCGTGGCCATCGGTTTTGCCGTGGTGCTGTGGTCGCAGCAACCGGATTATCGTCCATTGCTCGGCAGCCTCGCCGGGATGGATGCCAATCAGGTGATGGAAACCCTGGCGGCGGCAGACATTTCCTACACCGTCGAGCCCAACTCCGGCGCTCTGCTGGTCAAGGCAGACGACCTGGCGCGTGCACGCCTGAAACTTGCCAGCGCCGGTATCGCGCCGACCGACAGCAACATCGGTTTCGAAATCCTCGACAAAGAGCAGGGCCTCGGCACGAGCCAGTTCATGGAAGCCACCCGCTACCGTCGCGGTCTCGAGGGCGAGCTGGGCCGTACGGTATCCAGCCTGAACAACGTCAAGGCCGCTCGGGTTCACCTGGCTATTCCGAAGAGTTCGGTATTTGTTCGTGACGAGCGCAAGCCAAGCGCGTCGGTACTGGTCGAACTCTATCCGGGCCGCAACCTGGAGCCGAGTCAGGTGATGGCGATTATCAACCTGGTCGCCACCAGCGTGCCGGAGCTGACCAAGTCGCAGATCACTGTCGTCGACCAGAAAGGCAATTTGCTGTCCGATCAGCAGGAACTCACCGAGCTGAGCATGGCGGGCAAGCAGTTCGACTACAGCCGCCGCATGGAAAGCCTCTACACCCAGCGCGTGCACAACATCTTGCAGCCGGTGGTTGGCAGTGGCCGCTACAAGGCCGAAGTGTCTGCCGACGTGGATTTCAGCGCCGTCGAGTCGACCTCCGAAACTTTCAATCCGGATCAGCCCGCGCTGCGCAGCGAGCAAAGCGTCAGCGAACAGCGTCAAAGCAGCCTCGGTCCACAAGGCGTACCAGGTGCACTCAGCAATCAGCCGCCAGGTCCGGCCGCTGCGCCCGAGAACGCTATCGCCGGGCAGGCTGGCGCGGCGGGCGCCATTGCGCCGGGACAGCCGCTGCTGGATGCCAACGGTCAACAGGTCATGGACCCGGCCACCGGTCAGCCGATGCTGGCGCCCTATCCGGCGGACAAGCGTGAGCAAGCCACCCGTAATTACGAGCTGGATCGTTCGATCAGCTACACCAAGCAGCAACAGGGCCGCCTGCGCCGCCTGTCGGTCGCCGTCGTACTTGACGATCAAATGACAGTCGCTGCCGATGGAACCACTACCCGTGTGCCGCGCACCGCCGAAGAACTGGCGCGCTTTACCCGGCTGGTACAGGACGCCGTCGGGTTCGATGCCAGTCGTGGTGACAGCGTGAGCGTGATCAACGCACCGTTTGCCGCAGACTCACTCGACGAGACCTTCATCGATGTGCCGTTCTACTCGCAACCGTGGTTCTGGGACATCGTCAAGCAAGTGCTCGGCGTGTTGTTCATCCTGGTATTGGTATTCGGTGTGCTGCGGCCGGTGTTGAATAATCTGACCAACGCCGGGAAGGGCAAAGAGCTGCAATCTGTGGGTGGCGATGCCGAGCTGGGCGATATCGACGGTCTCGACGGGGGGTTGAGCAATGACCGTGTGAGCCTCAGTGGGCCGCAGAGCATCATGCTGCCGAGCCCGACCGAGGGATACGATGCGCAATTGAATGCCATCAAAAATCTGGTAGCTGAAGATCCGGGCCGGGTGGCTCAGGTCGTCAAAGAGTGGATCAACGCAGATGAGTGATGCTCGAGTTCCGGTCAAACTGAACAAGGTCGACAAGGCTGCGGTCTTGCTGCTTTCGCTGGGTGAGGCCGACGCGGCGCAGGTGCTGCGGCACCTCGGTCCGAAGGAAGTACAAAAGGTCGGCACGGCCATGGCGCAGCTGCGCAACGTGCAGAAAAACCAGATCGAACAGGTAATGGGCGAGTTCGTCGAAATCGTCGGCGATCAGACCAGCCTCGGTGTCGGTTCGGACGGTTACATCCGCAAAATGCTCACCCAGGCGCTGGGAGAGGACAAAGCCGGCGGCCTGATCGATCGCATCCTGCTCGGTGGCAACACCAGCGGCCTGGACAGCCTGAAATGGATGGAGCCGCGCGCCGTCGCGGACGTGATCCGCTATGAGCATCCGCAGATTCAGGCGATTGTGGTGGCCTACCTCGACCCCGACCAGGCGGGCGAAGTGCTGTCGCATTTCGATCACAAGGTGCGGCTCGACATCGTGCTTCGCGTGTCCTCGCTTAACACCGTTCAGCCGGCGGCGCTGAAAGAGCTCAACCTGATTCTCGAAAAGCAGTTCTCGGGCAATGCCAACACCACGCGTGCGACCCTGGGCGGCGTCAAACGGGCGGCAGATATTATGAACTACCTCGACAGCTCGGTCGAAGGCCAGCTCATGGACGCGATCCGCGATGTAGACGAGGATCTGTCATCGCAGATCGAAGACTTGATGTTCGTGTTCGACAATCTCGCCGATGTCGACGACCGGGGCATTCAGGTGCTGCTGCGCGAAGTATCCTCCGATGTGCTGGTCATGGCGCTCAAGGGCGCGGACGAAGCGATCAAGGAAAAGATCTTCAAGAACATGTCCAAGCGTGCCGGCGAATTGCTGCGCGACGACCTGGAAGCAAAAGGGCCGGTGCGCATCAGCGAAGTCGAAGGCGCCCAGAAGGAAATTCTCACCATCGCCCGCCGCATGGCCGAAGCCGGAGAAATCGTGCTCGGCGGCAAAGGCGGCGAAGAAATGGTTTAGCAAGGCACTGAAATCCCATGTCCAAGGAAAACCCCAGCGATGTCATCCGCGCGAAAGACGTCAACGTCTTTGATCGCTGGTCACTGCCGAGCTTCGATCCGCTGGGTGCGGAGCCCGCGGAACCGGAAACGGTCGACGAACCGATCGCGGACGACTCGCTGTCGCGCAGCGAGGACGTTCCGGTAGAGGAAGTCAAACCGCTGACGCTCGACGAGCTCGAGGCGATTCGACAGGAGGCCTATAACGAAGGCTTCAGCACAGGTGAAAAAGATGGGTTTCATGCCGGCCAGCTGAAAGCGCGGCAGGAAGCCGACGCTGCACTCGCCCCCAAACTCGCTAACCTCGAGCAGCTGATGACGCAGCTGCTCGAGCCCATTGCCGATCAGGATCGCAACCTCGAACACGCCATGGTCACGTTGGTCAGCCAGTTGGCGCGCGAAGTCATTCAGCGCGACTTGTTGATCGACTCCAGCCAGATCCGACAGGTCCTGCGCGAAGCGCTGAAACTGCTGCCCATGGGGGCCAGCAACGTGCGCATTCATATCAATCCGCAGGACTTCGAGTTGGTCAAGGCGCTGCGGGAGCGCCACGAAGAGAACTGGAAGATCGTCGAGGACAGCGATCTGTTGCCGGGCGGCTGCCGGATTGAAACCGAGCAGAGCCGCATCGATGCCAGTGTCGAAACCCGTCTCGGCCAGGCCATCAGCCAGTTGTTCGAACAGCAGCGAGAGAACGCGACCAGCCCGCCCGAGGCCGACTTGCATCTCGATTTGAATTCGACGCTGGAGCGACCCGATGCGCCTTGAGCGGACCAGCTTCGCCAAGCGCTTCGAAACCTACAGCGAAGCCATCAAGCTCCCCAGCCAGCCGATCCTCGAGGGTCGGTTGTTGCGTATGGTCGGTTTGACGCTTGAGGCCGAAGGGTTGCGCGCGGCGGTCGGCAGCCGTTGCCTGGTGATCAACGAAGACAACTACCACCCGACGCAGGTCGAAGCGGAAGTCATGGGCTTCTCCGGCGGCAAGCTGTATCTGATGCCGGTCGGCAGTCTGGCGGGTATCGCGCCGGGGGCCCGGGTTGTTCCGCTGGCCAATACTGGGCGGCTGCCAATGGGCACCTCGATGCTGGGCCGTGTGCTCGACGGCGCGGGCCGCGCATTGGACGGCAAGGGCGGAATGAAGGCCGAAGACTGGGTGCCCATGGATGGCCCGGTGATCAACCCGCTCAAGCGCCATCCCATCAGCGAGCCATTGGATGTCGGCATTCGCAGCATCAACGGGCTGCTGACCGTCGGCCGCGGCCAGCGGCTCGGCCTGTTTGCCGGCACCGGTGTGGGCAAGTCGGTGCTGCTCGGGATGATGACGCGCTTCACCGAGGCCGACATCATCGTGGTCGGGCTGATCGGAGAGCGTGGCCGGGAGGTGAAGGAATTCATTGAAAACATCCTCACCGAAGAAAGTATCAAGCGTTCGGTCGTTGTCGCATCGCCCGCTGACGATGCGCCACTGATGCGCCTGCGGGCGGCGATGTACTGCACGCGCATCGCCGAGTATTTCCGCGACAAAGGCAAGAACGTTCTGCTGCTCATGGATTCGCTGACTCGCTTCGCCCAGGCCCAGCGCGAGATCGCCTTGGCCATCGGCGAGCCGCCGGCGACCAAGGGCTATCCACCGTCGGTTTTCGCCAAACTGCCGAGTCTTGTGGAGCGCGCGGGTAATGCGGAGGCGGGGGGCGGTTCTATCACGGCGTTCTACACCGTGCTGTCTGAAGGTGACGACCAGCAGGACCCCATCGCCGATGCTGCGCGTGGTGTGCTGGATGGCCACTTCGTGTTGTCTCGCCGTTTGGCAGAGGAGGGTCATTACCCCGCCATCGACATCGAGGCCTCGATCAGCCGTGTCATGCCACAGGTGGTCAGCGCCGAACATATGCGCAATGCCCAGCGCTTCAAGCAGCTCTGGTCACGTTTTCAGCAGAGCCGCGACTTGATCAGCGTCGGTGCCTACGTACCCGGCGGCGATCCGGAAACCGACCTGGCCATCGCCCGGCAGGCGGAGATGACCCGTTATCTTCGACAGGGTCTGAACGAGGCCGAGCACTTGGCGCAGAGCGAGGCGCTCCTGACCAGCGTGTTCAACCCCAAGGCCGCAGGCTAACCCTTGGCAGCGAGCCGCGCGGCGCGTCTGGCGCCGGTGATCGATATGGCCGAGCGTGCCGAACGCGATGCTGCTCGGCTATTCGGTCAGGGCCAGACGCAACTGGCTCAGGCCGAGGTCAAACTGGGCGAACTGCGACAGTATTTCGGCGATTACCAGCAGCAGTGGATGACTCAGGGCAGCCAGGGCGTGTCCGGGCAATGGCTGCTCAACTATCAGCGCTTCCTGTCTCAGCTGGAATCCGCCATTGCCCAACAGCAACGTAGCGTGGATTGGCACCGCGGCAACCTCGACAAGCTTCGCGATCAATGGCAGCAGCGTCGCGCACGGCTCGATGGGCTGCGCAAGCTGGTCGAGCGCTACCTGCTGGAAGCCAGAACGGCGGCAGACAAGCGCGAGCAAAAGCTGCTCGATGAGTTCTCTCAGCGCTTGGCGGGGCGACCTAGACAGGAATGAAGCTTGCTGTGCAGGGCGTTGGGTGCTAAATCTTCATCAGTTTCTTCGCAATCGCTCCGCGCTTACATCATGCATTGGGCGCAGGCTTGGCGAGGCACCATTCCGCATCGCTGGCGCCGCCCAGCAATACACGATAGCCGTGGCGAACGGCCACGACCTCGTTCGAACCAGGAGTGTTAAATGACCATCAGTTCACAGCTATCGGCGGATGGACAGGAGCTGACAATCACGATTCAAGGGCGCTTCGATTTCAACACCCATCAGGCGTTTCGTGACGCCTATCAGCAAGCAGGCAATTCACCTCGCCGCTACGTTGTCGACCTCAACGGCGCGACCTACCTCGACAGCTCGGCCCTCGGTATGTTGCTGCTGCTTCGTGATCACGGTGGCAGTGACAAAGCCGACATCCGCTTGATCAACTGCAATCCTGATGTGCGGAAAGTCCTTTCGGTTTCCAACTTCGAACAATTGTTCGCAATCGCTTGATGCCCGGCCGGCTCTCCATACTCATCGCCGAGGATGGCGCGGCCGACCGCATGCTGTTGGCGGCCATCGTTCGTCGGCAGGGGCATCATGTCGTTACCGCGGCGAATGGCGCGGAGGCGGTGGAGCTGTTCAAGCGCGAGCGGCCGCAGCTGGTCTTGATGGATGCGTTGATGCCTGTCATGGATGGCTTCGATGCCGCGCGCCAGATCAAGCAGCTCGCGGGTAACGAACTGGTCCCCATCATTTTTCTGACGTCGCTGGCCGAGAACGAAGCGCTTGTGCGCTGCCTCGAAGCGGGGGGCGATGATTTTATCGCCAAGCCTTACAACCCGATCATTCTCGAAGCGAAGATTCAGGCCATGCATCGCTTGCGCCGCTTGCAGGCTACCGTGCTGGAGCAGCGTGATCTCATTGCACGGCGCAACCAGCAACTGCTCGACGAGCAGCGTGCTGCCAAAGCGATCTTCGACAAGGTCGCGCACGCGGGCTGCCTGAACGCGCCCAATATCCGATATCGGCAATCACCGCGTGCCTTGTTCAACGGCGATTTACTGCTTGCGGCCCACGCGCCTGCGAGCCGCATGTTCGTGCTGCTGGGCGACTTTACCGGTCATGGTTTGCCGGCAGCGGTTGGCGCCATGCCGCTCGCGGAAACCTTTTACGGCATGACCGCCAAAGGCTATTCCAGTACCGAGATCCTGCGCGAGATCAACGCCAAGCTGAAGCTGATCCTGCCCGTGGAAATGTTTTGCTGCGCCACGCTGCTGGATATCAACCTCAAGCAAGGCATGCTGCGCGTATGGAATGGCGGGCTGCCGGATGGCTATCTGCTCCGGGCCGAGGGGGGCGAGCGGCTGCCGTTGCCGTCCAGGCATCTGCCGCTTGGCGTGCTCGACGCCTCCCAGTTTGATGACCGTTTCGAGACGATGCCATTGGCGGTAGGCGACCGCCTGCTGCTGATGTCTGATGGCGTCACGGAAAGCTGTAACACGAAGGGTGAGTTCTTCGGCGAACAGCGGTTGCTGGGTGTGATGAACGAGAACGTTGAGCCCTCCGCCTTGTTCGAAGAGATTCAGAACGCACTTCATGCGTTCCACGGTCAAATACTTGACGATGACCTCAGCCTCGTCGAAGTGAGCATCACTGGCGAGATGGTGCCCGCGATATTTCAGTCCTTCGATCCGTATCTCGACGCCAAGCAGCCTCGGGCGAGGGATTGGTCGGTCAACTTTGAGCTGCACCCCAGTAGCTTACGCGCAGCCAACCCGTTACCCATGACGATGCAGCTGCTGTTACAGATTTCGCCCTTGCGCCACCGCGCAGGGACTATCTACACAGTGCTCAGTGAGCTTTATTCGAATGCGCTGGAGCATGGCGTGCTATCGCTCGACACCGCGCTGAAGCGCGATGCCGACGGGTTTGCACGCTACTACCAGGAACGTGAGCAACGTCTGCGTGACCTCAGCGAGGGCTTTGTGTCCATCGCCCTGACGGTCAAGTCTGACGGCCCTAACGGTTATCTAAGGATCGGTGTGCGTGATAGTGGTCGCGGCTTCGACGTACAGCGGGCCCTGAACAAGCAGTACTGTGCTGAGGGTCTTGGAGGCCGCGGGTTGCGCATGATTCGTCAGTTGAGTGAGCGATTCTATTGGGACTCGGAGGGGGCACTCCTGACGGTAGAGTTCCACTGGACGCGTCATGCATAATCCGCCGCTTTTCCACCAGGGGCACATTCGTGGTCGATCATCTCGACAGTAGCGTGCTGGCCACCCTTCAAGACGTGATGGATGCAGAGTATCCGGTGCTGTTGGATACCTTTCTCACAGATTCGGAAGAGCGGCTGTGCCTGTTGAAAACGGCCTGCCGGAGTGGCCAGGCGGAACAGCTGCGCCAAGCTGCACACAGTTTCAAGGGCAGTTGCAGCAACATGGGCGCAACTCTGCTGGCGGAACTTTGTCGCGAGCTGGAGGAAACCGCCCGGCTTGAACAGCTTGAAGCGGCACCCGGTTTAATCGAACGCATCGAGCGCGAATTCGCCATCGTGCGGATTCTCTATCGGGCCGAGCGCCAGCGCTGGGGCGGGCCTGGCTAGCCTTGGCATTGCGCCCGGGCTCGGATACGAGCAGTGGCCGCGCCCGTCGATCCGCTGGGGCAGATCGACATGAGCTGATGGCCTGGACTTTGCTTAACGAGATGCATGTCATCACCTTAAGCGGAAAGACCCATGGCCGTTTCCCCCGATCTGCTACTGAACCTCAAGGCGCCGAGCGCTGCAATCAAGGCGGCCAACGCGTCGCCTAAAGCCGCCCCGCAACCCAGTCGGGACGAGCCCTCCAGCTTCGCCAATGTCTATGCCAAGGAACGCCAGGCCAAACCTGTCGAACGTCAGGATGCGCCAGCAAAGCCCGTGCGTGACAAGCCGGTCGCCGAAAAGCCGAGTCAGGAAACCGCCGAGTCGGGCGGCACTGAAAAGCCGGTCACTGCCGACACCGGCAATGAATTGCCTGCGGAGCCCGAGTTGGCCGAAAGCGATTCGTTAGAGCCTGAGGCCGAGCTAGACCCGCTTCTGCTATTCGGGCTGGGCGGGCAGGGCACGCAAGGCGACGAAACGCTGCCCGCACAGCCGCCGTCCGGCAGCGAATTTCTGGTTGGTTTAGCGCAGGCGCAGACCGCTGTTGGTGAGGCTGACGCTAATGGCGAGACGGCGCTGGCAGGTCAGCGCGCATTGGAGATCCAGACGGGTCTTCAGAAGAGTCCCGCTCCGGTTCTTGTTCTGCAGGACGAGCTGTCTATGGGTACGCAGGAGTCAATTCCGACGAACCTTCTCCTCTCAGATGAACAGCTCGCCGAGGATTCCGCTGAGCCTACGCTGGATGAGAGCTTCGGTGAGGTGCTTGAGATGCTGGATGCCCCCAAGGACAGCCGCACAAGCGCCACCGATGCGGCGATCAACCGACTCAGTCCGCTGACGCAGGCGATTGCGCAACAGAATCAGGTGCAGCAAGCGCAGCGGCCCGCGATGGTGCCCGGGCAACCGGTAAACATGCAGCAATCGGGCTGGAGCGAAGCGGTCGTCGATAAGGTGATGTGGCTATCGAGTCAAAACCTCAAGTCAGCTGAGATTCAGCTCGACCCCGCCGAGCTGGGGCGTATGGAAGTGCGGATCGATATGAACAAGGACCAGGCTCAAGTCACGTTCATGAGCCCCCATGCGGGTGTTCGGGATGCGCTGGAAGGCCAGATGCAACGGCTGCGAGACAGCTTCGCGCAGCAAGGCATGACGATGGACGTCAATGTTTCCGACCAGTCGCGTGGCTGGAAAGGTGACGACGGCGGCGAGTCGCGCAACCGGGGCGTTGCAGGAGGCTTGGCTGGCGGCGACGAGGAAGTTATCCAGGGCACGACGGAAATTCGAGCTGGCCGAATGGGCGCAGACCGCGGCCTGGTTGATTACTACGCGTGATGCCAGAAAACTGACCGCAGTCTGAATCTCGCGTTTGCACCCGCAATCCTGGTCCTGCTGTTTCTCATTCAGGGGGAAGGTTGTCGTTTCGTTGTCTGATTACCGCGATACTGGCGATGCAGGTTCGGCCACAGGCACTGCTCATCGCGGCTCTGCGACTGGCTGAACGGCAGGTGCGCCACGACGTGCTGGGCCAGCGGCGAAGCTCGGCGCGTCAACTTCTCTGGGCAACGGAATTCATCCGCGTCGCCACAGGCGGCTCAGCCGGTGCCATGCGGAGCGTTGCCGTTCCGGTGGTTCAGGCCAGTGGGCCTTCTTGTTTTCGCATTGCACGATGCCGCTCGTGCCGAGCCTCAAGCGCCAACGTTGAGCTGAGGGGAAATGCTGGCCGGGCTCGGTATGCAATAGCAGCAGGTTGTAGTCGTGCTGCTTTTCGATCGGGTGGGCCTGGACTGTGTCAGTGGCACCGTCGCCCGTGGAGTCATTGTCCTCAGTGCGCACGAACAGCCGGTTGTGGCTGGCCTGGATCATCGCGCAAAGCTGTTCGCAATCCAGTGTGAGCCGTTCTCGGATCTCGTCGTGTTCTAGTGCGACCTTGTCCAGGTTTAGCTGGGCGCGATAGCAGATGATTTGCCGTTCCTCGTTGGTGGCCCACTTGCCGGAATGTTCCCGTACCAGCGGCGGCAGATCGGGCAGCTTGCGGTAATGGAGCCAGACCCACTGCTGCGCAAGCAGCTTTCGGGTGTAGGGCATGAACAGACGAACCTTCCATCGCGGCTTGCCTTTGCGCAACTTGCGGGTGATGACGGTGATCATGTCATCACGCAGCAGGTCGCGAACGGCGTAGACCAGCGCAATCACCAGCAGAAGGGTGAGCGAGAGTTTCTCGCTGGCGTCACGCGCGTTAAACAGGAAATAGGTGAACAGCGACATGATCAGCATCGTCGATGCCGCCTTGACCAACTTGTGAGTGCCGGCGCCCAGCTCTGTGACCTTGGAGCGCAACAGCACCGGATACTCCAGCAAACGGTGATACAGCCCCATGCGGTTCCAAATGCGTGTCGGGGTGCCGTGAAAATCACTGACGTACTCACGTTCCTTGCGGTATCTGTGTTCCTGACGGAGGAATTCTGCCACCGCTTGCTTGAGCGCTTCGTCGAGGGTGGCAAAGCCTTCCAGCGTCATGCTTTCCAGGAGGAACTGCTCGGCGTGCCACGAAAAGTAGATGTCCATCTGGCGGAAATAGCGCTGCTGATTGCTCTGCTTCGGGCTGGATTTGCGCAGGCGCTGCGCAAAGTTCTGGCTGAGCCGCAGCGCCCGCATGATCGGCTCTGCGCCGGCTCCGGAGGCGAGCATTTGCTGGCGCAGCCGTTCCATCGAGGCCTGGTACTGGAAAAACCAGGAGCCATACATGATTTCGTAGTGCGGCGAGAGCAGCACGAAGGACTGATCCGCCTTGCTGAGTCGGTCCTTCGACGGCATGCCCAGCAACCCGAATCGGTGTGTCAGCGTGGTGAAGAAAAACTGCTCTTCCGACAGGGTCCAGGCCGACAGGTTGCTTTCGTGCGGGGTGAACAGATACAGCTCGATCGTGTGCCGTCCAGGCTGTTTCAGCGTACGGGTCAGCTGCAGGCGGAAATCGCCCTTGCGCTTGAGTGAGAACACGTAACCCCCGATGACAGTAGGACGCGTCAGGATACCAAGCTTCCTCGCCGAGGACGCCAAGCCTGACGGCGTTGTGGCCGAGCGATGGTGCGATGCAGTCTTGGACGCACGCAGCGTCAGCCGCACGGCACCGCCCGCTACTGCGGACCCTACCTCGTGCCTGTTCCTACGGAACGGTGACACGCGCCGATGGCGATCATGAACGCCAGAGGAGGCTCACCTTGCAACGGCTCGTCTGCAATTTGGCCCAGGCGCGCGGCAATCGTTTACGGCGTCTCTTCGCTGGCCGATACTTTGGCACAGCAGTTGCTCGTAACGCTTTGATGCGAGTGAAACCACCCGTGATGACGGATATTTGGCATGGCGAAGAAACAGGGGCCCCCAGACGTAGCGAGTCCTGCAGCGTCGGCCGAGGGGAAGGGAAAGCTCAAGCTGATTATTTTGATCGTGCTCGGTCTGCTGTTAGCGGTCGGGTTGTCGATAGGCGGCACCTTTTATTTCATGAGCCGGGGCGATACGGAACAACCCTCGGAAGGCGCTGAGGACGCTCAGGCGGCACCGCAGCGGCAGGCCGCGATCTATGAAGTATTAGCGCCTGCATTCATTGTCAACTTCACGAATACCAATGGGCGTCAGCGCTATATGCAAGTCAGCGTGGCGTTGATGTCGCGTGACCAGGCCGCGCTCGACGCGTTGAAGGAACACATGCCGCTGTTGCGCAATCAACTGGTTATGCTGTTCTCCAGCGAAGAGTTTGCCAGCTTGGCGACTCCGGTCGGCCAGGAGATGCTTCGGCAAAAGGCGACCGCTAGCGTTCAGGCGCTGGCACAGAAGGAAATCGGCAAGCTTGCCGTCGAGCAAGTGCTGTTCACCAACTTCGTATTGCAATAGGGGTCGTTGTAGATGGCTGTTCAAGACCTGCTCTCGCAAGACGAGATTGACGCGCTCCTGCACGGGGTCGACGACGGTCTGGTCGATACCGAGAGCGATGCCGAACCGGGCAGCATCAAAAGCTATGACCTGACCAGCCAGGACCGTATCGTCCGCGGCCGTATGCCGACGCTGGAAATGGTCAACGAGCGCTTCGCTCGTTACACACGCATCAGCATGTTCAACCTGTTACGTCGCTCGGCTGATGTGTCGGTCGGTGGCGTTCAGGTGATGAAGTTCGGCGAGTACGTGCATTCGCTCTACGTACCTACCAGCCTCAACCTGGTGAAAATCAAGCCGCTGCGCGGCACGTCGCTGTTCATTCTGGACGCCAAGCTGGTGTTCAAGCTGGTCGACAACTTCTTCGGCGGGGACGGGCGGCACGCGAAGATCGAGGGGCGCGAGTTCACGCCAACCGAGCTGCGCGTGGTGCGCATGGTGTTGGATCAAGCTTTCGTTGACCTGAAGGAAGCCTGGCACGCGGTGCTCGACGTCAATTTCGAGTATGTGCATTCGGAAGTGAACCCGGCATTAGCCAACATCGTCAGCCCGAGTGAAGTGGTGGTGGTGTCGACCTTCCACATCGAACTCGAGAGTGGTGGTGGTGACTTCCATGTGACCATGCCGTATTCGATGATCGAGCCGATCCGCGAAATGCTCGATGCCGGCTTCCAATCGGACGTCAGCGACCAGGACGAGCGCTGGATCAATGCGTTGCGCGAAGACGTGCTGGACGTGAAGGTCCCGCTCAGTTCGACCGTTGTGCGCCGTCAGCTCAAGCTGCGCGACATCCTGAACATGCAGCCGGGCGATGTGATCCCGGTTGAAATGCCCGAAGACATGATCATGCGTGCCAACGGCATGCCGACGTTCAAGGTCAAGCTGGGCGCGCACAAGGGCAACCTGGCCCTGCAGGTGCTTGAGTCGGTCATGCGACCTCGTTGATTAAGTCCACATTCAATTACCAGCCGGTCGAGGTTTAGCGATGGCAGACGATTACGAAAACACATCTCCTGAAGAGCAGGCCCTGGCCGATGAGTGGGCCTCGGCGTTGGCCGAGGCGGGGGACGCGAATCAGGACGATATCGACGCGCTGCTCAATCAGGGCCCGGCGACGCCTGTGGCCCCGCCACGGGCGCCGTTGGAAGAATTCGGCAGCAGTCCGAAGGGCGCGCCGCTGCAGGCCGGTCTTGAAGGGCCGAATCTCGACGTGATTCTGGATATTCCGGTTTCGATCTCGATGGAGGTCGGAAGCACCGAAATCAGCATCCGCAACCTGCTCCAGCTCAACCAGGGCTCGGTGGTCGAGCTTGACCGTTTGGCGGGTGAACCGCTGGACGTGCTGGTGAACGGCACCCTGATCGCCCACGGCGAGGTCGTGGTGGTGAACGAAAAATTCGGCATCCGTTTGACTGATGTAATCAGTCCAAGCGAACGCATCAAGAAGCTGCGCTGACATGCGAATTCTGGCCTTTCTTTCGCTATTGCTGGCCGTGCCGGTAATGGCCGCCGAGCCCGCGGCGAGCATGAACAGTTCCGGTATGGGCGCTCAGATGACCAAACTGCTGTTCGGCCTGCTGTTGGTGATCGGCCTGATCTTCTTGCTCGCCTGGTTGCTCAGACGCATGCAGCAGATCAATCCGCGCAGTAACCAGGCGATCAAGCTGATTTCCAGCCATGCGCTGGGCCCGCGCGAACGGTTGGTGCTGGTGCAGGTCGGCAGTGAGCAGGTGTTGCTCGGGCTGAGTGCAGGCCGGATCACCCCTCTGCATGTGCTTGAAGAGCCGGTTCATCTGCCGGACGCTGAGCCTGCCAACCCGGAGTTTGCCCAGCGCCTCATGGAGCTGCTTGGCAGGGACCAGAAGGACAAGCCCTGATGCTTCGATTGCTGTTGGCGGCCGTGCTGATGCTGGCCGCCCCGTTTGCCGTGGGTCAGGATGCCGGTGGTTTGATTGCTCAGGGCGACAATCCGCTGTCGATACCGGCGATTACGCTGAGTACCGATGCCGAAGGGCAGCAGGAGTATTCGGTCAGCCTGCAGATTCTGCTGATCATGACGGCGCTGAGCTTCATCCCGGCGTTCGTCATGCTGATGACCAGCTTCACCCGGATCATCATCGTCTTTTCCATTTTGCGTCAGGCGTTGGGCTTGCAGCAGACGCCGTCGAATCAGATTCTGGTGGGTCTGACGATTTTCTTGACGCTGTTCATCATGGCGCCGGTGTTCGAGCGGATTAACAACGAGGCGGTGCAGCCTTACCTCAACGAACAATTGTCGGCGCCTGATGCGATCGCGCGGGCAGAGATCCCGTTGAAGAACTTCATGCTGGCGCAAACGCGCGAGAGCGATCTGGAGTTGTTTGTGCGGCTGTCGCGCCGCACCGACATCCAGACGCCGGACGCCGCGCCGCTGACAATTTTGGTCCCGGCATTCGTGACGTCAGAGCTGAAGACGGCCTTCCAGATCGGTTTCATGATCTTCATTCCGTTTCTGATCATCGACATGGTGGTGGCCAGCGTGCTGATGGCGATGGGCATGATGATGCTCTCGCCGCTCATCATTTCGTTGCCCTTCAAGATCATGCTGTTCGTGCTGGTCGATGGCTGGGGGCTGATCATCGGTACGCTCGCGAGCAGTTTCGGCACGCTTTAGCGGCTAAAGGGAGACACGCATGACACCCGAAGTCGCGGTTGATTTGTTTCGAGAAAGCCTGTGGATGACGGCCATGATCGTCGGTGTACTGGTGGTGCCGAGTCTGCTGGTCGGCCTCGTGGTCGCGATGTTCCAGGCGGCGACGCAGATCAACGAACAAACCCTGAGTTTTCTGCCGCGACTGTTAGTGATGCTGATGACGCTGATCTGGGCGGGCCCCTGGCTGGTTCGCGAGTTGATGGAATACACCCAGGGCTTGATCCAGAACATCCCGTTGATCATCGGCTAGCCATGATGAACAAGACCACGCGCAAGGCCTGCGCCCGTGCTTGAGCTCAGCGATGCGCAGATCGGCGCCTGGGTCGGGCAATTTCTGCTGCCGTTGTTCCGGATCGCGGCACTGCTCATGAGCATGCCGATTATCGGTACGCAACTGGTACCGATGCGCGTGCGCCTCTACCTGGCCGTTGCAATCGCGGTTGTTCTCGTCCCTGGGCTACCGGCCGTCCCGGTGGTGGAAGCGCTGAGCGGGCAGGCGTTAGTGCTGATCGCCGAGCAGATCCTGATCGGCGTGATGCTGGGCTTTGTGCTGCAGCTGTTCTTTCAGGTGTTCATCGTTTCCGGTCAGCTGCTCGCCATGCAGATGGGCCTGGGTTTCGCATCAATGGTCGATCCGGCCAACGGCGTCTCGGTCCCGGTGATTGGCCAGTTCTTCAATATGCTGGTGATCCTGCTGTTTTTGGCCATGAACGGTCATCTGGTGGTGCTGGAGATTCTCACCGAGAGTTTCACAACGCTGCCCATCGGCGGCTGGTTGGTTGGTACCAATCACTTCTGGGAAGTCGCCGGCAAGCTGGGATGGGTGCTCGGCGCCGGTTTGTTGCTGGTGTTGCCAGCGATTACCGCGCTGCTGGTGGTCAACCTGGCGTTCGGCCTAATGACCCGGGCGGCCCCGCAGCTGAACATTTTCTCCATCGGTTTCCCGTTGACCCTGGTGCTTGGCCTGATCATCGTCTGGATCGGCATGGCCGACATCCTGGCGCAGTATCAGACCTTCGTCAGTGAAGCGCTGGCAATGCTTCGTGAATTGATCGGCTTGCGCTGATGCCAACTCCTACTACAGAGCTGCCGGAGGCCATTCATGGCTGAGAGCGAAAGCGGTGCCGACAAAAGCGAGGAACCCACGGAGAAACGCATCCGTGAATCTCGCGAGAAAGGTCAGCTTGCCCGCTCCAAAGAGCTGAATACGGTCGCGGTGACGCTTGGAGGGATTGGCGGCTTACTGGCGTCTGGCGGCAGCCTGGCGGGCAGCCTGATGGCGATGATGCAGGGCAGCTTTGAGCTGAGCCGGGAAACCCTATTGGATGAAGGTGCCATGGTGCGGCTGCTCATGAGCAGCGGGATGATCGCACTCGAGGCTGTCATACCGTTGCTGATCGTGCTGATGATCGTCTCCATCATCGGCCCGATTTCGTTGGGTGGCTGGCTGTTCTCGGCCAAATCGATGGCACCTAAATTTAGTCGGATGAATCCCGGGCCCGGTTTGAAACGGATGTTTTCGACCAAAGCACTGGTCGAATTGCTGAAGGCGCTCGGCAAGTTTCTGGTGGTGTTAATGGTGGCGCTGGCGGTTCTCAGCGCCTATCAGGACGACCTGCTGTCCATCGCCAAGCAACCGCTGGATCTCGCCATCATGCACAGTGCCGAAGTGGTGGGCTGGTGCGCACTGTGGATGGCCTGTGGGCTGATCTTGATCGCCGCGGTGGATGTCCCGTTCCAGCTCTGGGACAACAAACAGAAAATGATGATGACCAAGCAGGAAGTGCGCGACGAGTACAAGGACAGCGAAGGCAAGCCCGAGGTGAAGTCGCGGATTCGTCAGTTGCAGCGCGACGCAGCGCAACGCCGGATGATGCAGGCGGTGCCGGAGGCTGACGTGGTCATCACCAACCCGACCCACTTTGCCGTAGCACTGAAATATGACGGCGATAAGGGCGGCGCGCCGATGCTGGTGGCTAAGGGCGGCGACTTTGTTGCGCTGAAGATTCGTGAGATTGCCAACGAGCACAAGGTGACAGTACTCGAGTCGCCGGCGCTGGCGAGGTCGGTGTATTACTCCACCGAGCTTGATCAGGAGATTCCCGCGGGTCTGTACCTCGCCGTGGCGCAGGTGCTCGCGTATGTCTACCAGCTTCGCCAGTACCGCTCCGGCAAGGGTAAACGGCCAGATCCATTGAGCAACCTGCCGATCCCGCCGGACCTTCGCCGAGACGAATGAGCGGCGGGCGGTCGCTCTGAAACGTTGAGCCTGGGGCTTTGCAGGATGAGGTCAGCCTGCTGCGGGACTGCAGACCGAATGTGGTGGGCTGAAGCCCACCCCCGGGCGGGCTGTGAGCAGTCGTGACAGGGCGCACAACTGGGCGCTGTTCGGCATACAACCCAATCGGCCCAGTCCTGAGCTTCCCGCAACGTTACTCGATCAACCCGCAGGCCACTCGAGCGCCTCCGCCACCGAGTGGCTGTGGGTGGTCAGCGTGGTTATCGCCACCTTTGTGAACCATCAGTGCCAGGCCCTTGATGTCGCCCAGGCTTTTCAAGCGTGGGGCGAGGACCGGCTGATTGGCGGTGCCGTCGCCGCTCACCATGAGCGCGGGGAGGTCGCCCATATGGCCTTCGCCCCACGGCTCGCCATGCGTACCGGTGTTCTTCGGGTCCCAGTGCCCTCCGGCGGCGCCTGCTGCGATGGTCTCGCCGTCTTTCTCCGCTGGGTCGCAGCTGCCTTTGGCATGGATATGGAAGCCATGGGCGCCGGCGTCCAGACCCGATAGCTCCGGACGGAAGACGAGCCCGTACTCGCTGCTCTCGATCTTGATGGTCCCGACGGATTTGCCGACGCCGTCAGCCGATACCGCGTTCACCGGCACGCTGAGGGTTTCGGCTTGCAGGCTCATGGCCGTGCAGCCGGCAAGGGCTGCGATGATCCACTGTTTCATGGCAAAGACTCCTGTTGAGGGTGGACAAAGCGGACGTGCCGCAGAGGAGCGAGCACTGAACGGCTACGCGACGGCCGTCTATCCCGCTAGGGGTGAGACTGCCCCAAGGCCAGTCGGTTCGAACCCGTTTCGCGAGGGCAAGCGTCTGACGCGCGGTGCACGCCGGCTCGCCCCGGCGAAGTTGGACCCCTTCTTGCTATAGCTTCGGCAGGGCGCGTATTGCGTCAATTCTTTGTTCTGCTCTACCGGGGGCTACGTTGGATCGCACTCAACTCATCGGCATCCGCAACGGGATAACAGGCGCGGGCCGCGGCAACCTTGGCGTGCCGCTGCTGTTGCTCGTGATGATGGGCATGATGATGCTGTCGGTGCCGCCGTTCCTTCTGGATCTGCTGTTCACCTTCAACATCGCTCTGTCGATCGTTGTGTTGCTGGTCAGCGTTTATGCGCTGCGCCCGCTGGATTTCGCGGTATTCCCTACGATCTTGCTGGTTGCGACCCTGATGCGTCTGGCATTGAACGTCGCGTCGACGCGGGTGGTACTGATCAACGGTCACGAAGGCGGTTCGGCGGCCGGTCACGTGATCGAAGCCTTCGGTAATGTTGTGATCGGCGGCAACTACGTTGTCGGTATCGTCGTGTTCGCGATCCTGATGATCATCAACTTCGTCGTGGTGACAAAGGGTGCCGGGCGGATTTCCGAAGTCAGCGCGCGCTTTACCCTTGATGCCATGCCCGGCAAGCAGATGGCCATCGACGCCGACCTCAACGCCGGCCTGATCGACCAGTCCGAGGCCAAGCTGCGCCGTGTCGAAGTGGCGTCTGAAGCGGACTTCTATGGCTCGATGGACGGTGCGAGCAAGTTCGTGCGCGGTGACGCCATCGCGGGTTTGCTGATCCTGTTCATCAACCTGATCGGCGGCGTCGGTATCGGCATGGCGCAGCACGGCATGAGCTTCAGCGAAGCCGGCCAGGTGTACGCGCTGCTGACCATCGGTGACGGCCTCGTCGCGCAGATCCCCTCGCTCCTGCTTTCCACTGCCGCCGCCATTATGGTGACGCGCGTCACCAGCTCGGAAGACATGGGCCAGCAGGTCAACCGGCAGATGTTCGCCTCGCCCAAGGCCCTGGCCGTGTCGGCGGGCATCATGATTGCCATGGGCCTGGTGCCCGGCATGCCGCATATGTCCTTCCTTGGTCTCGGTGCGGTGGCTGCTGGCGGCGCGTACTGGATCTGGCATCGTCAGAAGCAGGTCAAGCAACACGCTGAGCAAGAGGTTCAGAAACAGCAGGAATTGCTTCCCGCGCAGCGCACCGCCGAAACCAAAGAGCTGGGCTGGGACGACGTAACCCCCGTGGATATGGTGGGCCTGGAGGTGGGCTACCGATTGATTCCGCTGGTCGATCGCAACCAGGGTGGCCAGTTGCTGGCGCGGATCAAGGGCGTTCGTAAGAAGCTGTCTCAGGATCTCGGGTTCCTGATGCCGTCGGTGCACATCCGCGACAACCTTGACCTGTTGCCGAACGCCTATCGGTTGACGCTCATGGGCGTCAGTCTGGCTGAAGCCGAGGTGTATCCGGATCGCGAGTTGGCAATCAACCCGGGACAGGTGTTCGGGCCTCTGAACGGCATCGCCGCCAAAGATCCGGCCTTTGGCCTGGAGGCGGTATGGATCGAGGCCAGTCAACGTGATCAAGCGCAATCGCTGGGCTACACGGTCGTGGATGCCAGCACCGTGGTTGCGACGCATCTTAATCAGGTCTTGCACAAGCATGCGCACGAGCTCCTCGGTCATGAGGAGGTTCAACAGCTGATGCAGCTTCTCGCGAAGAGCTCGCCGAAGCTGGCTGAAGAGCTGGTGCCGGGGATGATTTCACTGTCGACGCTGCTCAAGGTGCTTCAGGCGCTGCTGCAGGAGCAGGTACCGGTTCGGGACATTCGAACCATCGCCGAGGCCATCGCGAATGTCGCAGCCAAGAGTCAAGATCCCGCCGCGATGGTGGCGGCGGTGCGGGTCGCGTTGTCCCGTGCCATTGTGCAAAACGTTGTAGGGCTTGAGCCGCAGCTGCCTGTGATCACCCTTGAGCCCAGGTTGGAACAGATATTGCTAAACAGTCTGCAGAAGGCTGGACAGGGCTCGGAAGATGGCATTCTCCTCGAGCCAGGAATGGCCGAAAAATTGCAAAGGTCTCTGGTAGAAGCGGCACAGCGTCAAGAAATGATGGGTAAGCCAGCGATTCTGCTGGTGGCAGGTCCGGTCCGCGCGATGCTGTCGCGCTTCGCCCGACTCGCCGTACCGAACATTCATGTGCTGGCCTATCAGGAAATACCGGATAACAAGCAAGTCACCATCGTTTCAACGGTGGGCCAGAATTAATCGAGGGTACAGGCCATGCAGGTCAAACGTTTCTTCGCAGCCGACATGCGGATCGCCATGAAAATGATCCGTGACGAACTGGGCGCCGATGCGGTGATCACGGGAAACCGTCGGGTCGCTGGCGGCGTCGAGCTGACCGCTGTGCTTGATTACCCGATGGAGCCAGCAGCCCCGAAGCAGCCGAATGCGGCGCTCGAAGCCGAGCTGCGCAAGACTCAGGCACGCATCGCCAGTGCTCACGCCGAGCTGCAAGCGCCGTCGCGCCATCCGGCCGGACAGGACCGTCAACTGCATGCCGAGAAACCTGCCGCGCCCGCACAGTCGAAGCCGGTTGCCGCTCCTGCCGCGTCGGATTCCCGAGCAATGGAGGCCATGCAATCGGAGCTCCAGGGGTTGCGCGAGCTGATCGAGGTGCAACTCGGATCGCTTGCCTGGGGACACGAGCAGAGCCGCCGTCCGCAGCAAGCCAGCCTCTGGCGTCGTCTGCAGCGCATCGGCCTGCCGGCAGACCTGTCTCGCGCCCTGCTTGAAAAAGTATCGGCCGTGACCGAGCCGCGCCAGGCGTGGCGTATGGTACTGGCGCACCTGGCGCAATCGATCAAGGTTACCAAGACCGAGCCGCTGGAAGAGGGTGGGATCATCGCGTTGGTTGGCCCTGCCGGTGCCGGCAAAACCACTACACTCGCCAAGCTCGCGGCCCGTTATGTGCTCAAGCACGGCCCTCAGAGCATCGCCCTGGCAAGCATGGACAACTATCGTATCGGCGCACAGGAGCAGCTGAATACACTGGGCCGCATCCTCAACGTGCCGGTCATCCAGATCGACCCAAGCCAGCCGCTGAGCAAAAGTCTCGCCCCTCTGGCCCGCAAGCGTCTGATTCTTATCGACACGGCTGGCCTGCCTGCCGGTGACCCGATGATGCGTGCGCAGCTCGAGGCGCTGGCCGATCGCGGTATCAAGTCGAAGAATTACCTGGTCTTGCCGGCGACCAGCCAGAGCCAGGTGCTCAAGGCGACCTGGCATCATTACCGCGGTTGCGGGCTGGCTGGCTGCATTCTGACTAAACTGGATGAGGCCGGGAGCCTGGGTGATGTGCTGGGTCTTACCATCAGCCAGCATCTGCCCATCGCCTACCTCGCCGACGGGCCGCGCATCCCTGAAGATCTGCATCTGCCGCGCAGCCATCAACTGGTGAGCCGAGCGGTGAGCTTGCAGACCCAGGAAGATCCCAGCGAGGAAACCATGGCTGATATGTTCTCGGGTCTGTACAACGCATCTTCACGGAGGGTCGGATGAACGCTTTGCTCCGTGACGCACACCAAGTAGACGCGTTCTGGCTGAACGCATCGATGGCCCTAGGGCTCCAGAAAGAGATAGGCGTTTGAACATGGGTATTCATCCCGTACAGGTTATTGCGGTGACTGGCGGCAAAGGTGGCGTCGGCAAGACCAACGTGTCGGTCAATCTGTCGCTGGCCCTGGCTGAGCTCGGTCGCCGGGTGGTGCTGCTTGATGCCGACCTTGGTTTGGCCAACGTGGACGTGCTGCTGGGGTTGACCACCAAGCGCACGCTGGCTGATGTCATCGCCGGGGAATGCGATTTGCGTGACGTGATGATTCAGGGACCGGGCGGTATTCGCGTCGTGCCCGCGGCATCCGGTACGCAGAGCATGGTGCAGCTCTCTTCGCTGCAGCATTCGGGGCTGATTCAGGCCTTCAGCGACATCGGCAACGACATCGATGTGCTGATCATCGACACGGCCGCCGGTATTGGCGACGGCGTAGTGAGCTTCGTGCGCGCGGCGCAGGAAGTCCTGCTGGTGGTGACTGACGAGCCCACCTCAATCACCGATGCTTACGCATTGATCAAGTTGCTCAACCGCGACTATGGCATCAGCCGTTTTCGGGTCCTGGCAAACATGGCACACGCGCCGCAGGAAGGCCGCAACCTGTTCGCCAAGCTGACCAAAGTCACCGAGCGATTTCTCGACGTGGCGTTGCAATATGTCGGCGCGATTCCTTACGACGAAGCGGTGCGCAAGGCGGTACAGAAGCAGCGCGCCGTGTACGAAGCCTATCCGCGAGCCAAGTGCTCATTGGCATTCAAGGCCATCGCGCAGAAGGTGGACAGCTGGCCGCTGCCCGCATCGCCACGTGGTCATTTGGAATTCTTTGTGGAGCGCCTCGTCAGGCCCGCCGCAGAGCCTCACGAATAACAAGCGGCTGGGTTCAGTATGTATTACAGCAAAGCTCACGCTAAAGACTCGCAATATCAGCTCATCGACCAATACGCGCCGTTAGTCAAACGCATCGCCTATCACCTCCTGGCGCGTTTGCCGGCGAGCGTGCAGGTCGATGATCTGATGCAGGCCGGGATGATCGGCTTGCTGGAAGCGTCAAAAAAATACGACGCAGGCAAGGGCGCCAGTTTCGAGACCTATGCCGGTATCCGCATCCGCGGCGCGATGCTTGACGAGGTGCGCAAGGGCGATTGGGCGCCGCGTTCGGTGCATCGCAATTCGCGGATGGTCAGTGAGGCGATTCGGGCAATTGAAGCCAGAACCGGTCGCGACGCTAAAGATCAGGACGTTGCGGCCGAACTTAAATTGAGTCTCGATGAGTACTACGGCATTCTGGGCGACACCTTGGGTAGCCGTTTGTTCAGTTTTGATGATCTGCTTCAGGAAGGTGAGCACGGCGAGTTCGAGGAAGATGCGGCAAGCACTCATCCGGAGCCGTTTCGCGATCTCGAAGATGAGCGATTCCAACAGGCGCTGGCCGAGGCCATTGGCAACTTGCCTGAGCGTGAAAAGCTGGTGCTTTCGCTGTATTACGACGAAGAGTTGAATTTGAAGGAAATAGGCCAGGTGCTAGGTGTGAGCGAATCGCGGGTGAGTCAGCTGCACAGTCAGTGCGCGGCACGTCTGCGGGCTCGCCTGGGTGAATGGCGCGCTCGTTAACGGCAGGTCGGCAATAAAGTATTAGACCGCTTACGCGCTTCATTCGTGAAGCCCGCAACAGACCGTGAGCAGGTTCTGAGATTCGTGATTTACGGAGGTGTACTTGGACAAGAACATGAAAATCCTCATCGTCGACGACTTTTCGACCATGAGACGGATCATCAAGAACCTTTTGCGTGATCTGGGATTTACCAACACCGCCGAAGCGGATGATGGCACCACTGCCTTGCCGATGTTGAAAAGCGGTAGCTTCGATTTCCTCGTTACAGACTGGAACATGCCTGGCATGAGCGGTATCGACTTGCTGCGCGCCGTGCGTGCCGACGAACGTCTGAAGCACCTGCCTGTGTTGATGGTGACCGCCGAAGCAAAGCGCGATCAGATCATCGAGGCCGCGCAGGCCGGGGTAAACGGTTACGTCGTCAAGCCATTCACGGCTCAAGTGCTCAAAGAGAAGATTGAAAAGATCTTCGAGCGCGTCAACGGCTGAAGCAGTAACGCCGCGAGGGCACTATGACGCAAGCAGACCAAAGCCTGGCAGAGTTCGAAGCAACTCTGAAGGCTCATGCACCCCAATTAATTGAAAGTCTGCAACAGGGCCGCTTCGACGAAGCCACGCAGATGTTCAACGAGCTCAATCAGGCGCGTAATCACGGGCTCTATCTCGAAGTTGGCAAGCTCACCCGCGAATTGCACAACGCCATCGTCAAGCTTGAAATGGATACCTGCGCGACAGGTGGTGATCCATCGCCAATTACCGATGCGACCGATCGCCTTTCCTACGTCGTGGAGATGACCGAAAAAGCGGCCAACCGCACCATGGATCTGGTGGAAGAATCAGCGCCGTTGGTGAACTACGTCAGCTACGAAGCGCAGAGCTTGACCGCCGATTGGCAGCGCTTCATGCGCCGCGAAATGAACGCTGAGCAGTTCCGTGAGTTGGTCAAGCGAATCGATCAGTTTCTTCAGCGCAGCATGAACGATGGCAGCCAGCTCTCTCAGAATCTAAGCGAGATCATGCTGGCTCAGGATTTTCAGGACCTGACCGGACAAGTCATCAAACGCGTCACGCGCCTGATCACCGAACTCGAAAGCAACCTGCTCAATCTTGTTCTGATGGCGGGGCAAGTTGATCGCGTCGCCGGCATTCAGCATGACCGCGACGCCATGCGCGCCGAGCAGGAAAAGAAAAAACAAGAAAAAGAGCCTTCCCATGGTGAAGGTCCGCAGATGCATGCCGATATACGTGAGGATGTCGTATCCGGGCAGGACGATGTCGATGATCTGCTTTCGAGCCTGGGCTTTTAGGGGAAGGTGAATATGAGCTTCGACGCCGATGAAGAAATCCTCCAGGACTTCCTGGTTGAGGCCGGCGAGATTCTCGAACTATTGTCAGAGCAACTGGTGGAGCTGGAAAGCAGCCCCGACGACGCCGCGTTGCTCAATGCGATTTTTCGCGGTTTCCACACGGTAAAAGGCGGTGCCGGTTTCCTCCAGCTGCATGAGCTGGTCGAGTGCTGCCACATCGCGGAAAACGTCTTCGACATCCTGCGTAAGGGTGAGCGTCGCGTCGATTCGGAATTGATGGACGTCGTGCTCCAGGCACTGGACTCCGTCAACGAAATGTTTACGCAGGTGCGAGAGCGCACCGCCGTAACCCCTGCGACCCCTGAGCTGCTGGCCGCGCTGACGCGTTTGGCCGAGCCGGCCGGCGCGCATGAGTTGCCGGTCGAGGCAGCACCAGAGCCGGAGCCTGAGATCACGACTGCCGACAACGAGTTCGAGCAATTCCTTGGCGCGTTGGAGCAGCCGGCTGAATCCGCACCTGCCCAGGCCGGTGACGAAATCACCGACGAAGAATTCGAGTCGTTGCTTGATCAGCTTCATGGCAAAGGGGCTTTCGCTGCCGAGCCCGTAGTCACACCGATCCCCGACGCAGCTAAGGCGCCGGTGAGTGACGAGATTACCGACGACGAATTCGAGGCGCTGCTCGATCAGTTGCATGGCAAAGGCCAGTTTGCTGAGCCGGCGGCGGCTGCGCCTGCCGAAAGCGCTAAGGCTGATGCCAAACCCGCCGCGGCGGGTGGCGATGAAATCACCGATGACGAGTTCGAAGCGCTGCTCGATCAATTGCACGGCAAGGGTAAGTTCGAGGCAGACGCCGCACCGTCGGCAACTGCGGCCGCTCCGGCTGCAAAGCCTGTCCCCGCGGCGCCTGCTGCGAAGAAGGACGCACCTGCGAAGCCGGTAGCGGCACCTGTGCCCAAGCCCGCAGCGGCGCCGGCGAAGGCGGACGTTTCGACCAAAGCCGCCCCGGCGCCTGAGAAACCGGCGAGTGAAGCCGAGACCACCGTACGGGTCGATACCGCACGGCTCGACGAAATCATGAACATGGTCGGCGAACTGGTGCTGGTGCGTAACCGTTTGGTACGCCTGGGCTCCAACAGCGCGGACGAAGCCATGGCCAAAGCCGTGTCCAATCTGGATGTGGTGACGGCTGATCTGCAGAGCGCTGTGATGAAAACGCGCATGCAGCCCATCAAGAAGGTATTCGGCCGTTTCCCGCGCCTGGTTCGTGATCTGGCTCGGAGCCTCAAAAAAGAAATCAACCTGGAGCTGGTTGGCGAAGAGACCGATCTGGACAAGAACCTTGTCGAGGCGCTCGCCGATCCGTTGGTGCACTTGGTGCGCAACGCGGTCGATCACGGCATTGAAACGCCGGAAGAGCGTGAGGCCGCCGGCAAGCCGCGTACTGGCAAGGTGGTGCTGTCGGCCGAGCAGGAAGGGGACCACATTCTGCTGCTCATCACCGATGACGGCAAAGGAATGGACGCCGACGTGCTGCGTGCCAAGGCGGTAGAGAAGGGCTTGCTCGACAGAGATGCAGCCGACCGTCTGAACGATCTGGAATGCTACAACCTGATTTTCGCGCCGGGCTTCTCCACCAAATCGGAAATTTCCGACGTCTCAGGCCGCGGTGTGGGCATGGACGTGGTCAAGACCAAGATCTCGCAGCTCAATGGCACGGTTAACGTGTTTTCCAGCAAGGGCCAGGGCTCCCGTGTCGTCATCAAGGTGCCGTTGACGCTGGCAATCATGCCAACGCTAATGGTGATGCTGGGCAACCAGGCGTTTGCGTTCCCGCTGGTCAGCGTCAACGAAATATTCCACCTCGACCTTTCACGTACCAACGTGGTTGACGGTCAGGAAGTGGTGATCGTGCGCGACAAGGCACTGCCGCTGTTCTATCTCAAGCGTTGGCTGGTGCGCGGTGCCGAGCACGAGGAGCAACGTGAAGGGCATGTGGTGATCCTGAATGTCGGCAACCAGAGCATCGGTTTTGTCGTCGATCAGTTGGTCGGGCAGGAAGAAGTGGTGATCAAGCCGTTGGGCAAGATGCTGCAAGGCACTCCGGGCATGTCCGGCGCGACAATCACCGGCGATGGTCGTATCGCCTTGATCCTCGATGTTCCGAGCATGCTCAAGCGTTACGCGCGTCGGATCTGATCAGCCGGCAGCGGCCCATACGGACCGCTGCCACTAGGAGTGTTTTATGGCAGTAAAAGTCCTGGTGGTGGACGATTCCGGTTTTTTCCGTCGTCGGGTATCGGAGATCCTTTCGGCAGATTCGAATATCCAGGTAATCGGAACCGCAACCAACGGGCGCGAAGCCATCGACAAGGCGCTGGCGTTGAAACCCGACGTCATCACCATGGATTACGAGATGCCGATGATGGACGGCATCACTGCCGTCCGGCAGATCATGCAGCGTTGCCCGACGCCTGTGCTGATGTTCTCTTCGCTTACGCACGAAGGCGCTCGCGTCACGCTGGACGCTCTGGACGCCGGGGCGGTGGATTTTCTTCCGAAGAATTTCGAAGACATTTCGCGCAACCCGGACAAGGTCAAGCAACTGCTATGCGAGAAGATCCATACGATTTCGCGCAGCAACCGTCGCTATAGCGGCAACGCCAGCGAGCCGGCCCCTGCAACGCCCGCAGTGCGCAGTCATTCCACTTCGGCGGGTTTGGCCTCCTCGACGCCGCGTACTGCGCCAGTACATGCGCATGCGCCGGCTCCGCGTCGTAAGTCGTATCGGTTGGTAGCGATTGGCACGTCCACCGGTGGCCCAGTAGCGCTGCAGCGTGTGCTGACCCAACTTCCCGCCAGTTTTCCTGCGCCGATCGTACTGATTCAACACATGCCCGCGGCCTTCACCAAGGCATTTGCCGAACGGCTGGACAAGCTGTGCAACATCCGCGTCAAGGAAGCCGAAGACGGTGACCTGCTGCGTCCCGGCCTGGCCTTGCTAGCGCCGGGCGGCAAGCAAATGATGGTCGACGGTCGTGGCTCGGTGCGCATTCTCCCCGGCGATGAACGACTCAACTACCGACCTTGTGTGGACGTCACATTTGGGTCTGCCGCCAAGGCCTATGGCGACAAGGTATTGGCGGTTGTGCTGACCGGTATGGGCGCTGACGGCCGTGAAGGTGCGCGAATGCTGAAGCAGAGCGGCAGCCAGGTCTGGGCGCAAGATGAGGCGAGCTGCGTGATTTATGGCATGCCGATGGCGATCGTGAAAGCCAACCTCAGCGATGCGGTGTACGGCCTCGATGACATCGGGCGGCATTTGAGCGAGGCGTGCCTCTGATGGATGTGCTCAGCCTCATCGGGCTGGTTCTTGCGTTTGTTGCCATCGTGGGTGGCAACTTTCTTGAGGGCGGCCACGTCTCGGCACTGCTCAACGGTCCGGCAGCCCTAATCGTGCTGGGCGGTACCTTGGGCGCGGTGTTACTGCAGACGCCGATGGCGGTGTTCATGCGCGCGATGTCCGTGGTCGGCTGGATTTTCTTTCCTCCGCGTGTCGACATGGCGGGTGGCATCAGCCTGGTTACGGGGTGGAGCGCGACGGCACGTAAAGAAGGATTGCTGGGGCTCGAGCCGATTGCAGAAACCGAGCCCGATCCCTATGCCCGCAAAGGGTTGCAGCTGCTGGTCGATGGTGCCGAGCCCGAAGTGATCCGCAGTATTCTCGAGGTGGATCTGTATACGCAGGAAACCCGTGATCTCCGTGCCGCCAAGGTGTTCGAGAGCATGGGAGGGTACTCCCCGACGGTCGGCATCATTGGTGCGGTGATGGGGTTGATTCATGTGATGGGCAACCTCGCCGACCCGAGCCAGCTGGGCAGCGGTATCGCCGTCGCCTTCGTCGCCACTATTTATGGTGTGGCCTTTGCCAACCTGCTGGTGTTGCCGATGGGTAACAAGCTCAAAAGCGTTGTGCAGAAGCAAACTGCCTATCGCGAAATGCTGCTCGAAGGTGTCCTGTCGATCGCCGAAGGTGAGAACCCGCGGTCGATCGAAATGAAGCTTCAAGGCTTTATGGATTGATCGGCTAGGTGCCGACGGTGCGCAGCCCGCACCGTCAAAACGGAATGAACATGGCAAACGCTCACACCACAGTTCCAGCCTGCGCTAACGACGTCGTGACGGCTTGCCTCAGAGCGGTGTCCGTCGGCGATCGGTCATTGCCTGGAGCTGCCTGATCATGGGTCGCCGCCGTACACACGAAGAGCCGGAGAACCACGAGCGCTGGCTGGTTTCATACGCGGACTTCATTACGCTGCTGTTTGCCTTCTTCGTGGTGATGTATTCGATCTCATCGCTCAACGAAGGCAAGTACAAGATTCTTTCTGACTCACTGGTCGGCGTGTTCAATCAGGCCGACCGTGCCGTTAAACCGATCCCGATTGGTGA
Organism: Pseudomonas sp. DNDY-54; assembly: GCF_019880365.1. Lineage (NCBI taxonomy): Bacteria > Pseudomonadati > Pseudomonadota > Gammaproteobacteria > Pseudomonadales > Pseudomonadaceae > Pseudomonas > Pseudomonas sp. DNDY-54. The sequence goes on along the minus strand of NZ_CP082271.1, from coordinate 2,853,391 downwards.
GGAGCGACCCCGTACTACGCAGCCCGACGTCTCGCAGGTAGACGAACCGCAATCATCGCCGCAGCCGATCGATCCGCTGGAAAGCATCATGCACAGCATGCAGGAAGCGTTCGCCGATCTGATCGACGCAAAGCAGCTGACCTTGCGTGGCAACGAGCTTTGGATAGAGATCGAGCTGAACTCGAGCCTTCTGTTCCCCAGCGGGGACGCGTTACCGAACGACCATGCCTTCGATCTGTTGGAGAAGGTTGCCAGGATTCTGGCGCCTTTCGATAACCCGATTCACGTCGAAGGGTTCACGGACAACCTTCCGATCCGTACGGATAAATACCCCACGAACTGGGAGCTTTCTGCCGCACGTGCCGGCAGTGTTGTGCGGATGTTGGCCGCGGACGGCGTCGACCCGTCACGCCTGGCGGCCGTGGGTTACGGGGAGTTTCAGCCTATCGCTGATAACACCACGGCGGAGGGGAGGGCACGCAACCGTCGGGTGATTTTGGTGATCTCGCGCAATCTCGACGTACGCCGCAGCGTCAGCGGTGTGGGCAGCGGCAATGCCCGTGCTGCCGGAGCGAATCTGCACTCTGGCACACAACCTGCTAGTCCTTAGAAACGTCAGGTGCCGCTATCGGCGTCGTCAATTCACCGTCGTCGGCCGCGCCGTCACGGCCGTTCCCGGTCTGCTTCGATCCGGATGGAAAGAGAGTTATGAGAGTCTGGGCTGTAGCTAATCAAAAAGGCGGCGTGGGTAAAACCACCACGTCCATCGCGCTTGCGGGGTTGCTGGCCGATTCCGGCAAACGGGTCGTCGCAGTGGATCTCGATCCCCACGGATCGATGACCAGCTATTTCGGTCATGATCCGGATAACCTCGAGCACAGCGTCTTCGATCTGTTTCAGCATCAGGGCTCCGTTCCGGAAGGTCTGCCCTGGCAGCTGTTGTTGCCTACCAGTCACGAACGTCTTTCTCTGCTGCCGTCGAGCCCAGTGTTGGCGACGCTGGAGCGTCAATCCCCCGGGCAGAATGGCCTCGGTCTGGTGATTGCCAAAAGCCTTTCACAGCTCTGGCAGGATTTCGATTACGCCATCATCGACAGCCCGCCGTTGCTCGGCGTATTGATGGTCAACGCGCTAGCCGCCAGCCAGCAGCTGGTCATTCCGGTCCAGACTGAGTTTCTGGCAATGAAGGGCCTGGAGCGGATGGTCAGCACGCTTGCGATGATCAATCGCTCACGTAAGCAAGCGCTGCCGTACACCATCGTCCCGACCATGTTCGACAGGCGTACCCAGGCGTCTATGAGTACGCTGAAAGTCCTTCGTCACGGCTACCAGGCCAATCTCTGGCAGGCCTTCATACCCATCGACACGCGCTTGCGTGACGCCAGTCGGGCGGGTGTCACGCCTTCGCAGCATGACCCCAATGGTAGAGCTGTACTGGCCTACCGCGCGCTGCTCAAAACACTGCTCGCTGCGCAAGCTGCTCCGCAGGTGGCCTGATGTCGACATACGGGCACCTAAGCGGTTCAAGTTCGCCGTGGTTGCGGCCGATAGCCTACCCAGTTGGTTCGCACGAGTTGGATCCATGAGCCGTACCCTTCTTAAAGAAAGCCGTTCGCAACAGACGCTACAGTCCTATCTCGATGCACTCTTGCAGGATGCGGTTATGGAGCTGACCGACTCGGTCAGCCATGACGAATTCCAGGCTGCGGTACTGGAAGAGCAGCAGCGTGACGTTCTGCGGGTGGTTCCGCTGCGACCGGTTGTACTGCCCGAGCCCGAACTGATAGTCGCCCCCATCGTGGCGGAGCCAGAGGCATTGCTCGAGCTGCCGCCCGAAGCGCCGGTCGAGCCGTTGCCTGAGCCTGTGCGCGTCGAGCCGATTGCCAATTTCGAGTCGCAAGCTCAGACGCCTGGTGGCCCACCAGCGCAGCGGAACGACCAGCCGAAGTGGGGCGAGGAACCGTTCGAATGTCTGCTGTTTGACGTCGCGGGCCTGACGCTTGCGGTGCCGCTGGTCAGTCTGGGTTCGATCTACCCGCTGGCAGGACAGGAGCTGACACCGCTGTTCGGCCAGCCCGCGTGGTTTCTCGGCATCTTGCCGAGCCAGGCCGGTAATCTGAAGGTGCTGGATACTGCGCGCTGGGTCATGGCTGAGCGCTATCGCGACGATTTTCGCGAGGGTCTGCAGTATGTGATCTCGGTACAGGGATACGAGTGGGGGTTGGCCGTGCACCAGGTCAGTCGTTCGATTCGCCTGGATCCGAAGGAAGTCAAATGGCGCTCGCAGCGTACCCAGCGACCCTGGCTAGCCGGGACGGTCATCGATCATATGTGCGCGCTGGTGGATGTTGCCGCGCTTGCCGAGCTGATAGCCAGCGGCGGAACTCGCCATCTCAAGGGCATCCCGTCGTAAGCGAACTGAACAAAACTTAGGGCGCGCATAAGCGCGCCGTGTAATCGATAGAATCAACCGCCACAGCGGTACATGAAGAGGTGGGGCTATGAAGATGACTTCCGCACAGGGTTCCGATGATCCGGTCCTGCAGTGGGTAACCTTCCGTCTGGATAACGAGACCTATGGCATCAACGTGATGCAGGTTCAGGAAGTGTTGCGCTATACCGAAATCGCACCGGTGCCAGGCGCGCCGAGCTACGTTCTCGGCATCATCAATCTGCGCGGCAACGTTGTCACGGTGATCGATACGCGCCAGCGTTTCGGCCTTGAAACCGCACCGGTGTCCGACAACACCCGCATCGTGATCATCGAGGCGGACCGTCAGGTGGTTGGCATTCTGGTCGACAGCGTCGCTGAGGTGGTTTACTTGCGTCAGTCCGAGATCGAAACCGCACCCAACGTCGGAAACGACGAGTCGGCGAAGTTCATCCAGGGCGTTTGCAACAAGAACAACGAGCTGCTGATTCTGGTCGAGCTGGACAAGATGATGAGCGAAGAAGAATGGGCGGAACTTGAGAGTATCTGATAGATGATCGAGTCGCTGGTGGCGGCGGTCGTTGCGCTTGCGCTGTGTTGCCTGGCGTTGCTGGGCTGCTGCATTTGGCTGTTCAGACGCCAGCGACAGCAGGCTCAGCTGCAAGCGCTTGATAACGCGGCCCGTGATCAGCGCATCAAGGAGCTCAGCTCTCGATTGAACAGCTACCTGGAGGGCAGCGTGCGCATGGGCCAGGAATTGCGCGACCTGTCGCGCATCGTGGCACCGCTGCCAGAACAGCTCAGTCAGCTGGAACAGCGCGATCCGAACAACTTCTCCTTCACTCAAGCCGCAAAGCTGGTCGGCATGGGTGCCAGCGTGGATGACTTGACCCAATCTTGCGGCCTGTCTCAGTCCGAAGCCGAGCTAGTACGCAAATTGCACCAGGCCAGGCGAAACCCCAGCTAACGAACCGCAAATCGACACTGTTTTCGGTTCGAATCTTTGTGATGCAAGTCCGGCCGTCCGGCCGTGGCACTGAACGATCTCATCTTTGCTTCCTCCAAGTTGGACAGAGCTTCGCCATGTCTGGCGTAGGCTTGGGCCCGACGCCGGGCGAGGAGGATGTGATGCTGCGCATTCTGATGTTGTGCCTGCTGGTGAGCCCACCCTGGCTCAATGCAGCAGAGGCACCCGCCGAGGTCGAAGGTGCGATGACCATCGACGTGTACCAGGCCAGGCAACTTCATGAGCTTGGTGCGGTGTTCGTCGATGTTCGACCGAGCCGGGAGTGGAGCTGGGGACATATCGAGGGCGCGGTGCATATGGATCTTGCACGCGAATTCTTCGGCCTCTCTCAGACTGAATGGCCCAGAACCGTACCGTTGGTAGTGTATTGCGACAGCGAGGTCTGCCCAGCCAGTGCCGAGGCGGTTCGTCTGGCAGTGGAGTGGGGCTACGAACAGGTGTTCTATTTCCGCGAAGGCTACTTTGCCTGGATGCTGGCAGATTTTCCGCTGGACAAGGGCCGGTTTAACGGGGTTACGACCCTTAATGCTCAGGCCCACTGATACGCGGTATGGCAGTTCCCTCCTGTGACGCCGCAAAGCCCGGCGGGCACTTGCCTTTGAGATACCACGCGAACGCAATGATTTCGGCGATGGTGCGGTAGAGCGCTTCGGGAATGGCATCGCCCAGTTCCAGGCGAGCCAGCAGTTTCACCAATTCGGCATTTTCGTAAATCGGTACGTCGTGCTCCCGGGCAATCGCCAGTATCGCTTCCGCCAACTCATCGTCGCCTTTGGCTGAGAGGGTCGGTGTGTTCGCGCCGTCGTAGGTCAGCGCGATCGCTTGACGCGGTGTACTAGCAGTCATGCGGTTTCGTCCACGAAACGTTGATCCAATGATGTCCGCGGCCCCTGTGGCGGCGTCCCCTGTCGGCAGGCCAATTCACCGACATTCAGCCCGGCCGTAACTAGGCGCTGTCGCAGATGATCCAGTTCCGCTGCAATCAGCTCGGCGGTTCCGCTGCGCTCTGCCCATATCTGGCTGGACAGGCTGCCCTGAGCCAGCTGCGCCTGGACCTGTAGCGGGCCGAGTGGGGCCACATCGAACGCAAGTTCGACTTTCCACAACGTTTCCTGCTTGTCCTTGCGGTTTTGTGGCTGTTCGTCTTCGCGCTGAAATTTCACCTGCAGTGGAACGATATCGCGGTGGTCACGCATAGGCACTTCGATCTGCCAGGTCGTAACTTGCGTGCCGTCCGGGCTGGTCTGGGTTTGCGCTAGGCTCGACAGCTGATGCGTCTGCAACCTGGATACTGCGGCGGCGGCCAGTTTCAGTATCAATTCCAAGTCAGTCTCATCCTCGGCGTTTGGTGCAGAGCGGCTTGGCAACGGAAAGCTCTGTGCGAGGTGGCGGACGTTTGGTTGCCCCAGCGCACCCAATGCATTGCGGGCAAACGCTGGCAATGCCTGGCCCAGCGCTGCACCCGCCTGTGCGGCAGCGAGTGCCCCACCGCCCGGTTGCCCGGGCAGCTGAGCAATCAGGCGGAGCAGGGCGGCTTTCATATCCGTGGGCAAACTGCCCGCCTGGCTGCTGAGCAAGCCTGATTCGAGAAACACACCACTGCGTGCCAGGGCCTGACTCAAGGTCTTTGAATCGCTGAGCTGTTGCATGTCGGGGACCAGGCCGAGTAAACGCTCCGCGGCGCCTCGCAATTGCTCCGGCAACGCCGAAGGAGATCCGAGCGCGCCAAACAACGCTTCGAATGACCCTTGACGACTATGCTGTGCGGTCAACTGCTGGCCCAGCACCAGCTGATCGAGGCGCCCACTCAGTGGCATGAACGACAGTGATTGGTCGCTCTGGACGCGGGCTGTTATGAGGCTGCCGGGCGCGAGCGGCATGGTGGATTCAACGTTCAGCTTCTGGCCCGCCAGCGGCGAATTGAGCAGTGTGATAACCACATTGAACAGGCTTTTGCCTGGCTGCTGTGTCTGCTGGCTGGCCGTTACCTTGCCCTGCACGACCGTGCCTATTGGAAGCTGACCGAGGTCTATGATGTTCTGCGGCTGACGGTTGCCCGGCTGCAGAGCGGCAATCAGGCGCGTGTCGGAAAGGGCAGTGACGAGCATGGCCGCTCCCGGCTGGGCGGTTTTGGGGCTGCTGGTCTCGACGACCGCCTGTCGGCCGTTGTTGAGCGTCAGGCGCAGCGTCAACTGGAACGTCTGCAGCGCCTCCTTGATGCTGATGACCTCAGCGTCTGCGCTTTCTCCTGCAACCAATAACCCCTGCATAGGCTGCAGCAATTTCAGCGCCATTTCGGCGGAGCTCGCGAGGGGGCGAGCAGGGCCGGAGGCGGGCATTGCCTGGGTACTTTTGATCTCGGTCATCTTACTTAAATGCTCTTACAACCTTTCACCGTTGTGCCCTTTGGTACAGGGGCTCGGCATGTATAATTCCGGCCGCCAAGCTGCCATTGATATAGCGGCCGGGCCCCTTTCATCTTGAGGTAGTCCTAGCGTGCCCAGTCCCTTTCTAGAAGCTGTAGCGCTTTCCTGTGAGCGGGACTGGCGTCTTCTGTTTGAGAGGTTAGACCTGCAGATCGCCCAAGGGGAAATGTTGCAGATCACCGGCCCCAACGGCAGCGGCAAGACCAGCCTGTTGCGCTTGCTATCCGGGCTGATGCAGCCAACCGCCGGGAAGGTGCTCCTGAATGGGCAGGACCTCGAGCGTCAGCGCGGCGAGCTGGCCCGCAATCTGTTGTGGATCGGTCATGCCGCGGGCATCAAGGGGCTGCTGACCGCCGAGGAAAACCTCACGTGGCTCTGTGCTCTGCATCAGCCTGCGTCCCGCGATGCGATCTGGCAAGCGCTGGATTCCGTGGGGCTGCGCGGCTTCGAGGATGTGGCCTGCCATACCTTGTCGGCCGGCCAGCAGCGTCGTGTCGGGCTGGCCCGGTTGTACCTCGCACCACCACCCTTATGGATCCTCGACGAGCCCTTTACTGCGCTCGACAAACATGGAGTGGCGCAGCTCGAGCGACACTTGGCGGGGCACTGTGAGCAGGGTGGTTTGGTCGTGCTGACCACGCATCATTTGTTAACAGAGACGCCGGCAGGCTTTCGTGAAATAGATCTGGGGCAGCGAGCCGCATGAGTAACGTGTTTACGCTACTTTTAGCCCGCGAAAGCCGCCTGCTGTTCCGCCGCCCGGCTGAGCTGGCCAACCCGCTGGTGTTCTTCGCCATTGTCATTGCGTTATTCCCACTCGCGGTTGGCCCCGAGTCGCAATTGCTACAAACGATTTCCCCGGGGCTGATCTGGGTGGCGGCATTGCTGGCGGTGTTGCTGTCGTTGGACGGCTTGTTTCGCAGTGATTTCGAGGACGGCTCGCTCGAGCAATGGGTCGTTTCGCCGCACCCTCTTGCGCTTCTGGTGCTCGCCAAGGTGTTGGCACACTGGGTGTTTTCAGGCCTCGCCTTGGTGTTATTGGCGCCACTGTTGGGCCTCATGCTGGGTATGCCGGTGAGCGCCTTGCCGGTGCTGCTGATGGCGCTGCTGCTCGGTACGCCGGTGCTGAGCCTGCTGGGGGCAGTTGGAGCGGCCCTGACCGTCGGGCTCAAGCGCGGCGGCCTGTTGCTGGCACTTTTGATCCTCCCGCTCTATATCCCCGTACTGATTCTCGGGAGCGGGGCACTGCAGGCTGCGTTACAAGGTTTACCTGCGCTCGGTTATCTACTTTGGCTATCCAGCCTGACTGCTCTAGCGGTTACCCTGACACCTTTCGCAATAGCGGCCGGCCTGAAAATCAGTGTTGGCGAATGACGGATTGCACAATGTTTTTATCGAATAACGAAACCTGTGTCGCGGGTGCCAGACAAGCTGCTGCGGCAGCGGCGGTTTTACTGATTACGAACAAGAAGCGACCGTCCCCTTTAGAGGCATTATCGCCTCGTATGGTGAATGTGAGGCAGGGGCTATGAACTGGACGTGGTTTCATAAACTGGGTTCGCCTAAATGGTTCTACGAAATCAGCAGCCGCTGGATGCCCTGGCTGGCGGTGGCCGCATTGCTGTTGATTGGGGTAGGAACGGTTTGGGGACTCGCCTTTGCGCCCCAGGATTACCAGCAGGGGAATAGCTTCCGGATCATTTATATCCACGTTCCGGCGGCATTTCTGGCGCAATCGATCTATGTGATGCTGGCAGTAGCAGGGGTCGTCGGGCTGGTATGGAAGATGAAGCTCGCCGATGTCGCCTTGCAGCAGGCGGCGCCCATTGGCGCTTGGATGACATTTATTGCACTACTCACCGGAGCGGTCTGGGGCAAGCCGACCTGGGGCGCCTGGTGGGTATGGGACGCGCGTCTGACATCGATGCTGATTCTGCTGTTTCTCTACTTCGGCATCATTGCTTTGGGACAGGCTATCTCCAACCGCGACAGTGCGGCCAAGGCGTGCGCGGTGCTCTCCATCGTCGGCGTGGTCAACATTCCGATCATCAAATATTCGGTGGAGTGGTGGAACACGCTGCATCAGCCCGCCACCTTTACTGTGACGGAAAAGCCGGCCATGCCAGTCGAAATGTGGATGCCATTATTGGTGATGGTGCTTGGCTTCTATTGCTTCTTCACCCTGGTGCTGCTGATGCGCATGCGGCTGGAAGTGCTGCGCCGCGAGTCGCGGAGCAGCTGGGTTAAGGCCGAAGTAAAAGCGCTGGTGGGTAAAGCGACATGAATTTCTCGTCTTTTTCCGAATTCATCGCCATGGGCAACCATGGACTCTACGTCTGGACCTCGTATGGCATCAGCCTCGCGGTCCTGATTCTAAACGTCGCGCTGCCCGCAATGGCGCGTCGGCGTTACTTGCAAGACGAGGCGCGTCGTATGCGCCGGGAGGAAATGAAGTGAATCCTGTGCGCAAGAAGCGTTTGTTCATCATCCTGGCCATTCTGGCCGGTGTAGGTGTTGCGGTAACGCTGGCATTGTCTGCCTTGCAAGAGAACATCAATCTCTTCTACACCCCGACTCAAATTGCCGCGGGCGAAGCGCCCGAAGGCACGCGGATTCGCGCGGGTGGGCTGGTCGAAAATGGTTCGGTGAACCGCAGCAGCGATTCACTTACCGTGTCGTTCCGTGTCACCGATAACAACGAAACGGTCACTATCCAGTATCAGGGCATTCTCCCTGACCTGTTCCGAGAGGGGCAGGGCATCGTCGCTCTGGGGCGCGTGAATGCCGATGGTGTTCTGATTGCTGATGAAGTACTGGCCAAACACGACGAAAATTACATGCCGCCGGAGGTCAGCCAGGCGCTGGAGCAGAGCGGGATGATGAAGCATTACGAAGGCGACAAGCAGGAGTATGCGAAATGATCCCCGAGCTAGGTCATCTGGCAATGATTTTGGCGCTGTGCCTGGCGGTCGTTCAGGGCACGCTTCCACTGATCGGCGCCTGGCGCGGTGATCACCAATGGATGGGGTTGGCGCAGCCAGCCGCGTGGGGACAGTTCTCCTTTCTGGCGTTCTCTTTCGCCTGTCTGACTTACGCGTTCATGGTCGACGATTTCTCTGTCGCGTACGTCGCGCAGAACTCCAATAGTGCGCTGCCCTGGTACTACAAGTTCAGCGCCGTGTGGGGCGCGCACGAGGGCTCCTTGCTCCTTTGGGCCTTTATATTGTCGGCTTGGACATTCGCGGTGGCTATTTTTTCACGGCAGCTGCCCGAAGACATGCTGGCGCGGGTCCTGGGCGTTATGGGACTGATCAGCATTGGTTTTCTGCTCTTTCTAATCGTCACCTCCAACCCTTTCGAACGCTTGCTGCCGCAAGCGCCGATGGATGGTCGAGACCTCAACCCGCTGCTTCAGGACTTCGGTCTGGTTGTGCACCCGCCGATGCTATACATGGGTTATGTCGGTTTCTCCGTAGCGTTTGCGTTCGCCATCGCGGCGCTGCTAGGGGGTCGCCTGGATGCGGCCTGGGCACGGTGGTCGCGCCCCTGGACGCTGATCGCCTGGGCGTTTCTGGGGACCGGTATCGCCTTGGGCTCCTGGTGGGCTTATTACGAACTGGGCTGGGGAGGCTGGTGGTTCTGGGACCCGGTTGAGAACGCATCCTTCATGCCGTGGCTGGTGGGCACAGCGCTCATTCACTCGTTGGCGGTGACCGAGAAGCGAGGCGTATTCAAGAGCTGGACTGTTTTGCTGGCGATTGCGGCCTTCTCGCTCAGTCTGCTGGGTACTTTCCTGGTCCGCTCCGGTGTTCTGACGTCCGTCCATGCTTTTGCGACGGACCCTGAGCGTGGCGTCTTTATTCTCGCCTTCCTGCTGTTGGTCGTGGGCGGTTCGCTGACCCTGTTTGCTCTCCGCGCGCCGGTGGTGAAAAGTCAGATCGGCTTCGGCCTGTGGTCGCGCGAGACGTTGCTGCTGGTAAACAACCTGCTCTTGGTGGTCGCTACCTCGATGATCTTGCTCGGCACCCTGTACCCGCTGCTGCTCGACGCGCTCTCGAACACCAAACTGTCGGTTGGTCCTCCTTATTTCAATGCCATGTTCCTGCCGCTCGTTGGCGCACTGATGCTGGCACTCGGCGTCGGTGTGCTGGTGCGCTGGAAAGATACGCCAGTGAAATGGCTGATCGGCATGCTGACACCGGTGCTGATCACGAGCGCCGTGTTGGGCGGGCTGGGCTCAATGTTATTCGGTGATTTCCATTGGGCAGTGTTGGCTGTGTCGATGTTAGCCGCCTGGGTTGTCACCGCGGGGGTGCGCGACATTCTGGACAAGACCCGACACAAGGGCCTGCTGAAAGGCATGCGCAGCCTGGCGCCAAGTTATTGGGGCATGCAGCTGGCGCACTTCGGTTTGGTAATGTGCGCATTGGGTGTGGTGCTGACAAGCCAGCAGAGCGACGAGCGCGACCTGCGTCTTGCGCCAGGCGAGTCGCTACAGTTGGGCGGTTACAGCTTCGTCTTTGACGGTGCCAAGCATTTCGACGGTCCTAACTTCACCTCGGATAAGGGCACCATTCGGGTGTTCGACGGCGACAAACAGATCGCGACTCTGCATCCAGAGAAGCGCCTCTACACCGTCCAGCAGATGCCGATGACCGAGGCCGGTATCGACGCAGGCTTTACCCGGGATCTTTACGTGGCATTGGGCGAGCCGCTGGAAAACGGCGCGTGGGCGGTGAGGGTGCATATCAAGCCGTTCGTGCGTTGGATCTGGCTGGGGGCGTTGCTGATGTCGCTGGGTGGAGTGCTCTCCGTAACCGACAAGCGCTACCGGGTAAAAGTCCGGACCCGGGTCCGTGATGCGCTCGGCTTGGCCCAGCAAGGAGCTTGAGATGAAACGTTTGCTGATGTTGCTGCCGCTGGCGATATTCCTGCTGGTGGCCGTGTTTCTCTATCGCGGGCTTTTTCTGGATCCGACCGAGCTACCGTCGGCGCTGATCGGCAAGCCGCTCCCTACCTTTTCGCTGCCTTCGGTCGAGGATCCGCAGACGCTGATCACCGCAGAGGACATTAAGGGCAAGCCGGCGCTGGTCAATGTCTGGGCGACCTGGTGTGTGGCCTGCAAGGTTGAGCACCCAGTGCTCAACAAGCTAGCGGCCCAAGGCGTCAATATCCACGGGGTGAACTACAAGGATGAAAACGAATCCGCGCAAAAATGGCTGCGGGATTTTCACGATCCATACCAGCTGAACATTCGTGATGAGCAGGGCAGCCTCGGGCTGGACTTGGGCGTGTACGGCGCGCCGGAAACATTCCTCGTCGACAAGCAGGGCATCATTCGTCACAAGTACGTCGGCGTGATCGATGAACGCGTGTGGCGTGAGGAGCTCGCCGCGCTTTATCAGGAACTGGTGGACGAATGAAACAACTGATCCAGGGCGTTCTGTTGACACTGTGCCTGGTGCTCAGCGCACAGGGGGCCATCGATGCGTACGAGTTCAAAGACGAGGCTGAGCGAGAGCGCTATCGCACGTTGGTCGAGGAGCTGCGCTGCCCGAAGTGTCAGAATCAAAATATTGCCGATTCCAACGCACCCATTGCCATGGATCTGCGTCGTGAAATCTACCGCATGCTCGAAGAAGGTCAGAGCAACGAGCAGATCATCGATTACCTCGTGGCCCGTTACGGTGACTTCGTGCGATACAAGCCGCCCGTTAATGCCAAGACATTTCTGCTCTGGTACGGGCCGTTCGGGTTACTCGCTATCGGTATCGGGGTGCTTGCGCTCATCCTAGTACGCCGTCGCCGGGGCTCGGCCAGTCAGGCGTCGAACACACTTTCCGAGGCCGAGCGTGCGCGCCTCGCCATGTTGCTGGATAAAAAAGAACCATGATCGATTTCTGGATAGGTGCGGGCCTGCTATTGGCGGCTGCCCTGGCGTTCCTGCTGCTCCCGCTTTTACGGGGGCGTCGTTTACAAGCGGAGGAGGATCGGACGGCGCTGAACGTGGCGCTCTACGAAGAGCGGCTCGCTGAGCTGGCCGCCCAGCAGAACGCCGGAACCCTGACAACGGAGCAGTTCGAGATGGGCCGGGCCGATGCGGCGCGCGAACTGCTCGACGATACCGAAGGTGGCGACGTACGCCGCAACGGCAATTTGGGCCGCGTGGTTCCGTTGATCGCTGCGATCCTCGTGCCGCTAGTGGGTCTCGGGTTGTATTCGCACTGGGGCGCGAGCGATAAGGTCCAGTTGGCGCGGGAGTTCACCGAGCAGCCCGGAAACATGGAAGAGATGATCGGGCGACTGGAGCGTGCGGTGAAGGCGCAGCCCGAATCAACGGAAGCATGGTATTTCCTGGCCAGGACCTATATGAATCAGGAGCGCCCGGCGGAAGCCGCTGCGGCGTACGAGCAGCTCATCAAGCGTGCCGGTCGCCAGCCTGAACTGTTGGGCCAATGGGCGCAGGCGCTTTACTTTGCTGAGAACCGCCAGTGGTCTCCGCAGATGCAGCAGCTTACCGACGAGGCGCTAAAAGGCGATCCGCACGAAGTTACCAGCCTTGGCTTGCTGGGCATTGCGGCCTATGAGAGTGAGCGGTTCGAAGAGGCGGTAGCGTTCTGGGAGCGGTTGGTCGCGACACTGCCGGCAGAAGATCCGTCCCGTGAAGCCATTCAGGGTGGGATTGCGCGGGCTCGCGAGCAGCTAGGCCAATCCGCGCCGGCACAAGTGCCGGAACCGGCTGACGAGACGGCGACGGTTGCCGCGCCCAGCCTGACCGTAGATGTTCGGTTGGATACATCGCTGTCAGATCAAGTGCAACCCACTGATACCGTGTTTGTCTTCGCTCGCGCAGTTTCTGGCCCGCCGATGCCCTTGGCTGTGAAGCGGCTGACGGTAGCGGATTTGCCAGCTACGGTCAGTTTGAGCGATGACGATGCAATGACTCCGCAACTTCGCTTGTCCAACTTCGAACAGGTCAGGCTGGTCGCCCGGATCTCCCGTACCGGTGATGCGACGCGCGGTGAGTGGACGGGTAGCAGCGAGCCGCTTGCGCTGGGTGCCGACGGCGCGGTCAAACTGACCATCGATCAACCGGAAACGCGCTGATCTGCGCAGCGCTCAAGAAGGTGAAGATGACGCTGAAAAAATCGTTTTCGAGGAGTATTTGCCCGGCTTCACGAGCGGGTGGGGTAGCGGTGCTGGCACTGCTGCTGGGCGCCTGTGCGGGAAACCCATATGAGGCCTCGGAACCGACACGGCCGCCGTCACCGCCGATGCAAGAGCCGCGCGAACCCGTTGTAAGCCCTCCGCCGGTTCGCACGCCGCCAGCACCGCGTCCGCCGGCGACCCAGAAAAGCCACCCTCGCTATGCGCCTCCCCCCCATGCGCCAGCTCATTGGGACAATCGGCTGAACGTGTACGTCGTGGAAGGGCGAAACATGTTCTACCGCGAACGCCTTTATTACCGCTGGGATGGTGACTGGTACTGCGCCGGCCGGCCCGACGGCCCTTGGGAGCCGGTAGCCCCCCCCAGCGTCCCGACGGGGCTGCGTAGCCTGCATTGATTCCGTCTAGGCCCGTTGTGTTAACGGGCTAAAGACGAATCGCAAGGTGCCGATAAGCTTCAAGCACGGCTAAGGCGTGCGGCCGTTGCACGGGCTCGGCCTTGTCACCAGTTCATCCGGAGCGGATCCATGAGTGCAGCAGTCAAGCGTCTCGAAGAAACTGGCAGCGCGCTGCGCGATGCGATGGTGCAACAGGACTGGACGGCGATTAGCGTCCTTGATCTGCAATGCCGGCAGGTTATCGACGCGGTAATGGAAGAGCCGCGCGAGAACGAGTCGGCTATTCGTCAACGTCTGGAAGAGCTGGTGAATCTCTACCGCGAATTGGTTACGACTTGCCAGGCTGAACAACGTCGGGTTGCGGATGAACTGATCCAGCTTAATCAGTCTCGCCAGGGTGCCAATGTCTACAAGCTATTTGGTTGAGCTGGCTTCTGCGGTGATACCGCTCGTTACGCCGACATTTGATGTGACGATCGATCCACGTTTGCCAGTCTGACAGCCGCAGTATTCGTCATTGGTGACGTATCAGATCAAGCGCAAGGTGAATTGGCGATCCGCACTTCAAATTACTCACATACCGCGTGGCTTCTGATTGAGCATTCGGCGCGTGGTGTGGAAGGGCGATTCCCCCGGTAGCCCTCTTGTGTCCTGTCAGGTCGCCATTTCTTCCCAACTGAACTCATCACGCCCTGTTTCTAGTCTTTTTGTCGTTGAATCACGTCATAAATTTGACTCGCGCCGTTTTTTTTAATTAACTACTGGCTATCTGCCGATGACGCAGTCGTTTCTGCCGGAGACGAGCGCAGGCTTTCTTTCAGCCTCTAGAGCTATTAATAAGATGTGGCGTGAAACGAAAATATTGTTGATAGATGACGATCAGGACCGCCGCCGAGACTTGACGGTCATTTTCAATTTTCTGAGTGAAGACCATCTCGCCTGCGCCAGCAGTGAGTGGCGGGGTGCTGTCGATGGGCTTGAGTCAAGCCGCAGCGTACTGGGAGTGATGCTCGGTGAGGTTTCCGCCAAGGGCGGCGCGGTGGAACTGCTTAAACAGCTCAGCAAGTGGGATGAGAACCTGCCGCTTATGCTGATCGGCGAGCCGGTACCCGCAGACTGGCCGGATGATATCCGGCGACGCGTACTGACCAGCCTCGAGATGCCGCCAAGTTACAACAAGTTGCTCGACTCGCTTCATCGCGCTCAGATCTACCGTGAGATGAATGACCAGGCGAAGGCGCGCGGACGGCAGCGTGAGCCGAATCTGTTCCGTAGCCTGGTAGGGACCAGTCGTGCCGTTCAGCATGTTCGGCAGATGATGCAACAGGTCGCTGACACCGAAGCGAGCGTGTTGATTCTGGGTGAGTCCGGAACCGGCAAAGAGGTAGTCGCGCGCAATCTGCATTACCACTCCAAGCGCCGCGGCGGGCCCTTTGTACCCGTTAACTGCGGGGCGATTCCAGCGGAGTTGCTTGAAAGCGAGCTGTTTGGCCACGAGAAAGGTGCGTTCACCGGCGCCATCTCATCGCGTGCGGGCCGCTTCGAACTGGCTGATGGCGGAACGCTGTTCCTGGACGAAATCGGCGACATGCCGCTGCCTATGCAGGTCAAGCTGCTGCGCGTGCTGCAGGAGCGTACCTTTGAGCGCGTGGGTAGCAACCGTACGCAAAATGCGGACGTTCGCATCATTGCGGCAACTCACAAGGATTTGGAGAAGATGATCGTGGACGGTAGTTTCCGTGAGGATCTGTATTACCGTCTGAACGTCTTCCCAATCGAAATGGCACCGTTGCGCGAGCGTATCGAGGACATTCCGCTGTTGATGAATGAGCTCATCTCGCGCATGGAGCATGAGAAGCGCGGCTCGATCCGTTTCAACTCCGCTGCCATCATGTCGCTGTGCCGTCACGATTGGCCGGGCAACGTGCGCGAGCTGGCGAACCTTGTCGAGCGCATGGCGATCATGCATCCCTACGGGGTCATTGGGGTGATGGAGCTGCCTAAGAAGTTCCGCCATGTCGATGATGATGACGAGCAGTATGCCGTCGGCATGCACGATGAGATGGAAGAGCGCGCCGCGATCAACGCCCCCATCGTCGCGTCGGATGCCCATGCGATGCTCCCCTCCGAAGGCCTCGATCTCAAGGACTACTTGGGTAATCTGGAACAAGGGCTTATCCAGCAGGCGCTCGATGATGCCAATGGCGTCGTGGCGCGGGCGGCTGAGCGTTTACGCATCAGGCGAACCACTCTGGTTGAAAAGATGCGCAAGTACGGCATGAATCGACGGGACGACGATCTCGACGAGTGAGTGTCTCGCCACGCCGCCGATTCCGGCGGTGTGGTAGTTCTTCAGCTGTCCCGCCTAGCCAGGCATGATCCTTGCTCCCGTCAAATGACCGACCATCTTTTGACGGATACGAGTGCAGTGACTTCAGCGTCCTCATCATCGGCTTTGAATGTGCGTCCCGCCAGCGCTGCAGCCTCTAGCGAGCTCGAACAGTCGCTCGAGCTGTTTACCCGAATGTCCGGGCGTTTGGGCGAGTCCCGGCAATTGCTACAGGCGCGCGTAGCCGAGTTAAAGGATCAACTGGCGGACACCAGCGCACGGCGTCTCGAAGAGCTTGACGAGAAAGAGCGTCTAGCCAACCGCTTGCAAAGCCTGTTGGATTTGCTGCCAGGCGGCGTGATCGTTATAGACGGGCAGGGTGTGATCCGCGAGACCAATCCGGTGGCGCTGGAGCTTTTAGGTGGGCCGCTCGATGGGCAGCTGTGGCGCGACGTGATTGCTCGAAGTTTCGCCCCTCGCCGGGACGATGGTCATGAAGTCTCGCTGAAGGATGGACGTCGTGTCTCCATCGCTACGCGCTCACTGAATGGCGAGCCCGGCCAACTGGTGCTCCTGACCGACCTGACCGAAACCCGGCGGCTTCAAGAGCAGTTGGCTCGTCATGAACGTTTGTCTGCGCTAGGGCGGATGGTGGCTTCGTTAGCTCATCAGATTCGCACGCCGCTCTCCACGGCATTGTTGTATGCAAGCCATCTTGAGCAAGGCGGGCTGTCTGCCGAACATCAGCAGCGCTTTGCGGGACGTCTTAAAGATCGTCTGAACGAACTGGAAAACCAGGTCCGTGACATGCTGGTCTTCGCACGTGGCGACCTGCCGCTGGAAAATCGGCTGGCTCCGGTCGATCTGCTCACGGCTTTGCGGACCGCTTCCGAGCCGCTTCTGGAGGGCATGGACGTCCGCTGGCAGTGTGACGTGCATGAAGGCGCGCTTCTGTGCAACCGCGACACCTTGGTGGGTGCACTGAGTAATCTGATTGAGAATGCGGTTCAGGCGTCGGGGCGTGACCCGAGGCTGAAAGTCCATCTTTACGCGCGCGGGCAGGTCCTGCGCATCAGCATCAGCGATAACGGCGCCGGGATGGATGCGGTCATCCTGGCTCGGCTCGGTGAGCCGTTTTTCACCACCAGGGCGACCGGTACCGGGCTGGGTCTGGCCGTCGCCAAATCGGTCGCGCGCGCGCACTCAGGGGCACTTGAGCTGCGCTCCCGACCCGGTCGCGGGACCTGTGCCATCTTGCAGCTGCCATTGCTTTGCGCAGTTGCGGCGGTAGGTTCGGAGTGAAGCATATGGTCGCGAAGATTCTCTTGGTCGAGGACGACCGCGCATTGCGCGAGGCACTAGGCGATACGCTGGAGCTCGGTGGCTATTCCTATCGGGCTGTCGATAGCGCCGAAGCGGCATTGTCGGCCTTGGAACATGAAGCCTTTGGCTTGATGGTCAGCGACGTGAACATGCCGGGCATGGATGGTCACGCGCTGCAGGTGTTGGTCCGCAACCAGTACCCACAGACGCCCGTCCTGCTGATGACGGCATACGGCGCTGTCGAGCGAGCAGTCGAAGCCATGCGTCAGGGCGCTGTCGATTATCTGGTCAAACCGTTCGAACCGAAGGTACTGCTCGGGCTGGTGGCGCGACATGCTTGCGGCCGACTCGGCGCTGCGGATCTGGATGGACCGGTCGCGGTCGAGCCGGCAAGCCTGCAGCTGTTGGCGCTGGCGGCGCGAGTCGCGCGGAGCGATTCAACCGTACTGGTCTCCGGTGAGTCCGGGACCGGCAAGGAAGTCCTGGCGGGATACATCCACCAGCAATCCACACGCGCTCACAAGCCGTTCATTGCGATCAACTGTGCGGCAATACCCGACAACATGCTCGAGGCAACTCTGTTCGGTCACGAGAAGGGCGCTTTCACCGGTGCCATTGCTATGCAGCCGGGCAAGTTCGAGCTGGCCGAAGGCGGTACGTTGCTCCTCGACGAGATCTCCGAAATGCCGTTGGCGCTCCAGGCCAAGTTACTTCGGGTGCTGCAGGAGCGCGAGGTCGAGCGCGTCGGTGGGCGCAAGCCGATACCGCTCGATATTCGAATCGTCGCCACGACCAATCGTGACTTGGCCGAGGCGGTTCGTAGCGGGTATTTCCGTGAAGATCTGTTCTATCGTCTTTCGGTGTTTCCGCTTGCCTGGCCAGCGTTGCGCGATCGGCCGGCCGACATTATCCCGCTTGCCGAGCGGTTGTTGGTTAACCACGCGACCAAGATGCGCCAGCCGATCGCCAGGCTTTCGGACGAGGCCCGCCAATGCCTTCTCTCCCATTCATGGCCAGGGAATGTCCGCGAGCTGGATAACGCCATTCAGCGTGCGCTGATCCTGCAGCAGGGTGGCGTGATCGAGCCAGACGACCTCTGCCTGACCGCTCCGACTGGTTTCGCGTCGCAGGCACGGGGCGCCGCACATGATGCCGAGCGGTTTGTGCCGTCGCCTGTGGTTCCGCCAGTGGTAGCCGATACGTCGGGCGCGCTGGGTGATGACCTGCGGCGGCGAGAATTTGAACTGATCCTCGATACCTTGCGTGCCGAACACGGGCGTCGCAAGGAGACCGCCGACCGTTTGGGGATCAGCGCGCGGACTCTGCGTTATAAGCTGGCGCAAATGCGCGACGCCGGGATGGACCTCGAAGCGCTTCTGGCCGGTTAAGACGAGCGTTAGCGATCGGCTCTGATAAGCTCCCACATCATCGTTATGAGGGTAGCAACGTGGACGAGGGCTTCTGGGAACGGCGTTGGTCACGCAACGAAATCGGCTTTCATCTGAACGAGGTCAATCCTTATCTCCGTCGTCACTGGCCGGCTATCGGGCTATCCAATGGCACCCGGGTCCTGGTGCCGTTGTGCGGCAAGACGCTCGACATGGCATGGTTGGCAGAGCAGGGCTTTGCAGTGCTTGGTGTCGAGTTAAGTGAACGCGCTGTGGATGACTTCTTTGCCGAGCAGGGTTTGACTCCCGAAGTGGCCGTTCAGGGTGAACACGCACTGTATCGTGCCGGTGCGTTGGAGATCCGCCGTGGCGATTTCTTCGCCCTGACCCAAAGCGACGTCTCCGATTGCCAGGCCTTGTACGACCGTGCGGCGCTGATTGCATTGCCTGCCGAGATGCGACAACGCTATGCCGAGCATCTGACGAAAATCCTCCCGAAAAGCTGCCAAGCGTTGTTGATTACGCTGGATTACGAGCAGCCGCAGATGTCTGGACCACCCTTTGCAGTGAGTGAAGGAGAGGTCAGGCGGCTCTTTGGCGCTCACTGGGACATCGAACGGCTGGAGCGGGTCGACGCACTGGACAATGAAGGCAACTGGAAATTTTTGCAGCGTGGCCTGACGCGGCTGGAGGAAAGCTGCTACCGGCTCGTCAGGAATCCCTAGCGGTTTCCGCCGAGCCTGATCGCTGATAGCCAAGGAGGGCGCAGCTATGTTCTAGCCCCGCCCTCACCTGAATTACTGCTTGCTGCCCTGAAGCTGGCGAATGAACAGGTCGGCCTCGTCAATCGCCCGCTGCATGTCGGCTAGCAACTGATCGACATTACCTTCAAGCGTGCGGTATTCCCCCTGCAGAGCACCGATGGCACGAGCATTGAGGTTGTGCTTGAGAAACAGCACCTGATCGCGTAACACGTCGAGCACCGGGTCAATACGCTTCTCCGCTGCTTTCATGCGCTGCAGAAGCACGCGATAGTCTTTCTGGGTGCGCGCCAGATCCTTTGCGCTCGCGGCCTTCAGGCTCGCATTGCTGTACTCGCCGAGCTCCTGCTTCCACTCCTTGAACAGCGCATCGGCGACATCTTCCACGGCCTCGATTCTGTTTCTCACGTCGCGGGCACTGTTCTCGCTGGCTTCGAACTCACTGTTCAGTGCTTCGTAACGCTCTTCCAGCTCGCCCCCTTTGACCTGCACAACGCTGCGATAGCGTTCGAGCGCGTCTTTGAACTGTTCTTTGGCCTGTTGCTGCGAGTCGCGGGCCTCTTCGACGCGGTCCACAAGGATATCCCGCTTGTGCAGTCCGACTTTTTCCATCGCAGAGTAATAGGCGCTCTGGCAACCGGTGAGGGTGAGCAGGGCGAAGCCGAGTACGGCGGCGTAGCGCATGATGAATTCCTTGTTCGATGAATGCGTTTGTTTCGACAGGCATACAGCCACTACGTGCAAAACGCGGGCGAAAAAAAGGGCGGCTCATGGCCGCCCTTTGGTTGCTCCGTTCATTCAGCCGCGCTGACGCAGGGCTTCGATGCGATCCTCAAGTGTCGGGTGCGTCATCAACAACCCGGCCAGGCCGTTACGCAGTGCGCCGTTGATACTGAACGCCTTGAGGCTGTCCGGCATATCGACCGGCACACCCTGTTCGGTGCGTAGCCGCTGCAGTGCGCCGATCATCGCGTTGGTGCCGGCCAGCTGCGCCCCTGCTTCGTCAGCGCGGTACTCGCGTTTGCGTGAGAACCACATGACGATGATGCTGGCGAGAATGCCCAGCACCAGCTCCGCGAATATGGTGGCGACAAAATAGCCGATGCCGTGACCGTCTTCGTTTTTTAGGATCACGCGATCCACGAAGCTGCCGAATATTCGCGCAAAGAACATCACGAAGGTGTTCACGACACCTTGTATCAGTGCCAATGTCACCATGTCCCCGTTAGACACATGGCCGATTTCATGGGCGAGCACGGCCTTGACTTCATCCGGGGAAAAGCGCTCGAGCAAGCCCTGGCTAACGGCGACCAGCGCGTCGTTCTTGTTCCAGCCGGTCGCGAAGGCGTTAGCCTCGTAGGCGGGGAAGATACCGACCTCGGGCATCTTGATGCCGGCATCTCGTGATAATTGCTCGACGGTCTGCAGCAGCCACTGTTCATGGCGGGTGCGGGGTTGGCTGATGATTTCGGTCCGCGTGCTCATCTTCGCCATCCACTTGGAGATGAACAGCGAAATGAGCGCGCCAGCAAAGCCGAAAACGGCGCAGAACGCCAGCAGGCTGCCGTAGTTCTGACCCGTGTAACGATCCACTCCGAGTAGCTTCAGGGTGATGCTGGCGACGACCAATACAGCCAGGTTGGTGGCCAGGAACAAGAAAATGCGCATCATGTTGCGGCAAACTCCAAGGGGAACAATTAAGAACGATAGGCTATATAAGGTGCGGCTCGGTGCTATTCAACCGGGCGACTATTTCAAGCTATGTCGCCTGCCGCGCCGTTGCGCTCGGACCGGCTTGCGTAGTTAGCCAAACAGCGCTCGGGTCAGCCGAGCGATTTGTTCGCCATCCTCATCCCGTAGCGCCTGTCGCAGCTGAAACGCTGTGCTTGCATGCACACGTTCAACGGCAGGTGGCAATGTCCCGGATCGTTCAGCTTCACGAGACACGCGGGTCAGCCGCAGAAACCCCTTTTCGGTCAGCACGGCCTGGTCGATGGCGAGAAACTGAATGGTGCTTTCGAAGCGCAGGTAGCCTTCCTCCGCCAGCCACAGCAAGGCACCCAGGCAACTCTGATGCCGCTTACTGGGCAGGCCAAACTCATCGGGCTCTTCATGCCCGATGAGGTCTTCGACATACAGCGTGATTTTTCGCGGGAAGGCCTGATAGAGCAACAGCAGACCGGACGCGGCGTCGCGGTAGAAGTCGTCGATCTGCAAATCCATATACGCGGCTATTGGCGGTAAGTTTTGAGGAAACTGCCGATGCGTCCGATGGCCTGTTCAAGGTCATCCACGCGCGGCAGCGTGACCACGCGGAAGTGATCCGGCCACGGCCAGTTGAAGGCGGTGCCCTGCACGATCAGCAGCTTTTCGGACAAGAGCAAATCAAGGACGAATTTTTCATCATTGTGAATCGGGCAGATCTTCGGATCGATCCGGGGGAACGCGTAGAGCGCACCCATCGGCTTTACGCAACTGACCCCGGGAATGTCATTGAGCAGTTCCCACGTCCGGTTACGTTGCTCCAGCAGACGGCCCGGCGGAAGAACGAGGTCGTTGATGCTCTGGTAGCCGCCTAGCGCGGTCTGGATGGCGTGCTGGGACGGCACATTGGCGCAGAGCCGCATGTTCGCCAGTATGTCGATCCCTTCGATGTAGCTTTGCGCCTTGTGCTTGGGACCGGAGATAGCGACCCAGCCTGAGCGGAAGCCAGCGACACGATAGGACTTTGACAGCCCGTTGAATGTCAGGCACAGCACGTCGGGTGCCAGCGATGCGGTGCAGACGTGGACTGCACCGTCATAGAGAATCTTGTCGTAGATTTCGTCTGAGAAAAGCACCAGGTTGTTCTGGCGCGCCAGTTCCACCATGCCTTCCAAGACTTCGCGCGGATAGACCGCACCGGTCGGGTTGTTGGGATTGATCAGCACGAGCGCTTTGGTGTTCGGAGTGATCTTGGCCTTGATGTCGGCTAGGTCAGGCCACCAGTTGGCTTGTTCGTCACACAGATAGTGAACCGGCTTGCCGCCGGCCAGGCTCACCGCCGCTGTCCACAACGGGTAGTCGGGCGCAGGAATCAGCACTTCGTCGCCATTGTTCAGCAATGCCTGCATGGACATCACGATCAGCTCAGACACACCGTTGCCGAGGTAGATGTCCTCGATGGTGATGCCTTCCACCTGCTTCTGTTGGTAGTACTGCATGATCGCCTTGCGCGCACTGAACAGGCCTTTCGAATCGCTGTAGCCTTGCGCGGTGGGCAGGTTGCGGATCACGTCCTGGAGGATTTCCTCCGGGGCTTCGAAACCGAACGGCGCCGGATTGCCGATGTTCAGCTTGAGGATGCGATGGCCTTCCTCTTCCAGGCGTTTGGCGTGCTTGAGCACCGGCCCGCGGATGTCGTAGCAGACGTTGGCGAGCTTGTTCGATTTGCTGACCTGCATGATCCTGAGTGTCCCGAAGTGAAGACGCGCCCGGCTCTCGATGGCTGGCAACGTTTAGCGTGAACCCGGGCGCCTTGGCAGTGTGCAACCCCGCTGCCAGACTAGGCGTCTAAGAGCAACGCATCATACGTGCGGCCCGACCACCGGAAAAGGTACAGATCGGCCTTTTTTGAGCTGAGGAGTGTATCGATGGATAAGCTAGAAAAACCGCTCGAAACCTGGCGTGAAGAGCTCTCTGACGAGCAGTTCCAGGTTTGTCGTTTGGGTGCAACAGAACGCCCTTTTACGGGTAGATATAACGACACCAAGACGCCCGGCAATTATCACTGCGCCTGCTGCGACGCGCCGTTGTTCGACTCGGATGCGAAGTTCGACTCCGGCTGTGGCTGGCCCAGCTACTTCCAGCCCGTCAGCGACACCGCCATTTCCAGCGTCGATGATTTCAGCCACGGGATGCATCGTATCGAGGTTAAATGTGCGCGTTGCGATGCCCATCTGGGGCACGTGTTCCCGGATGGCCCAGCGCCGACCGGTCTGCGTTATTGCATTAACTCGGCCTCTCTCAATCACAAGCCGCGCGACGCCTGAGACCGCTTCGCAACGCTTCAATGGAATACCGCCATGCACGATGCGCTATTGGATGTCCCTTGCCTCACGATCGATGGCCAACAAAAGACGTTGGGTGATTTCGATGCCAAGGTTCTGCTGGTGGTCAACACGGCCAGTAAATGCGGCTTCACACCCCAGTACAAGGAGTTGGAAGCGCTCTGGAAGCGTTATCACGAGCGGGGGCTGGTGGTGCTTGGGTTCCCCTGTGACCAGTTCGGCCATCAGGAGCCAGGGAGCGAGGCGCAGATTGCCACGTTCTGTGAGCGCAACTTCGGTGTCAGCTTTCCCCTGTTCTCCAAGGTCAAGGTCAATGGCGGTGAAGCGCACCCCTTGTTTGTGCAGCTGAAGAAGCGCGCCCCCGGTTTGCTCGGCAGCAAGGCGATCAAATGGAACTTCACGAAGTTTCTGATCACCGATGAGGGGCGGTCGGTAGCGCGTTTTTCATCGCGAACGTCGCCCGATTCGCTGGCCTCTCACATCGAAGCTCACCTGTAGTTATCGCTGCGACAACGCCTGTAACGGTGTAGCCCCTGTTTGTGGATTTCTGGAGTGTTGTGATGGACGCCGAGCTCAAAGCCTTTCTGTTGCGCGCCGATGCGTTGATGGCGCGACTGGAGCCGCTGCTGCCTGCACCGCGTGCATCGATCGACTGGAGCGCCAGCCTGGCCGCGCGCTGGCACCGTGAAGGGCAGGGCGGTTACCTGCAGCCTTTGAATGTGTCGCTGGATCTGAATCTGACTGATCTGATTGGTATCGACCGGCAGCGGGAGCTGCTATCGAGCAATACCCGGCAGTTCGTCTCGGGCCTGCCCGCGAATCATGTTCTGCTTTGGGGGGCGCGAGGGACGGGGAAATCGTCTTTGATTCGGGCGCTGCTGGCGGAGCATGCGGCGGCAGGCCTTCGCCTGATCGAGATCGAGCGCGATCACCTGGCCGACTTGCCGAAAGTTGTAGATCAGCTATCTGGTCAGCCGCAGCACTTCGTAGTCTTCTGCGATGATCTTTCATTCGAAGCGGGAGAAGGTGACTACCGTGTGCTGAAGAGCGTGCTAGACGGCTCGCTTGAACGAGCGCCTGAAAACGTGCTGCTGTATGCCACCTCCAATCGTCGCCATCTGGTGCCTGAGCGACAGAGCGATAACGAGAATTGGCAGATGGTTGATGGCGAGCTGCATCCAAATGAAGCGGTAGAAGACAAGATTGCCCTGTCGGATCGCTTTGGTCTTTGGCTCTCGTTTTACCCGTTTAGTCAGGAGCACTATCTGAATGTCGTCCGGCACTGGGTTGGCGCCCTGGCCGATCAGGTTGGTCTCAGCTGGAGCTGGGATGAGGAGTTGGAAAAGGATGCGATTCGCTGGGCCACGGCGCGCGGCAATCGCAACGGCCGCTGCGCCTATCAATTTGCCCGGCAGTGGGTGGGGATTCGCCTGCTTTGAGTTGCAACAGGGCGCAGCGGGAGCCTTTAGAACCCCCGGCACGTGGTTGCCTCGTTCGAGCTCGCTAGTACAGCGATTAGGTGGTGCGCGTTGAGGCAAAGACGTGCGCGGAACTAGCCTCAGTTAGGCGGCGTTGCTTTCTTGCCCATTTCGATGAGTTTGGCGGCCATGCGCTGTTCACCTGGGAGCACGTTTTCCACAGAAGCGCGCGTCTTCACACGCGAATAGAGGGCTGCCAGCGCTGGCCAGCGGTCTCCATTGATCACTTCGCCGCCGTGCTCCATGTTGATCAACTGGCACGTGAAGGCGATGTCAGCCATCGAAACGTGGTCGCCCAAAAAGAATGCCTTTTGGCCTAGCTGGCTTTCAAGGTAATCGAAGTGCGGCGGCAATTTCTGGGTGAGTGCAGCCTGTACGCTCTCCTCATTGCAGGCGTGGCCCGAGCTCGGCTTTAGCACCCGGTTGCGGAACACACCAAAGGTCGTCAGCGGCGCAAGTTCGTAGTCAGCGTATTTTTCGAACCAGCGGACCTGCGCCCGCTCCACAGCGGTGCTGCCGTACAGCTTCGGCGCCTGCTCATAGGCGTCTTCGAGGTACTGGCAGATCACACTGGAGTCGGCTAGGCAAAGCTCACCGTCCTTCATGGCGGGAATGCGCCCCAGAGGGTTGAGCTGCAGGTACCAATCAGGGGGAGTGAACGGCATGACGACTTCGAGCTGGTAATCCAGGCCTTTCTCCAGAAGGCAGAGGCGTACCTTACGAACGAATGGCGACAGTGGGGCGCCGAATACGGTTAAGGACATCGAAATTCTCCACAGCAAGACAGGTTACGCAGCCGGGCGCCGAGCGTTCCAATCGCAGTGTCACGTACCGAGGTGCTGGCGCGCCGCGCTGCTACGTCTCCGATCGTGCTCGTCCCGCCCGACGCTTAGTAAATGTTGTTTTTCTTCCAGTCATCTTCGCTTTCGAGGCTTTTCAAACCTTCCGCCAGCTCGCTGGGTTCGTCAAGTTTCGGTTGCTGTTGGGTCTGCTCCAGCTTGTTGGCATGGGCGTAGCTCGCCTCGAGCTGCGCCAGCTGGGGCTGATAATCCGCGGGGTTCGACTGCTTGCGAATATGTTGAATGCCACGCTCGAATGCCAAACGCGCTTTGTGTGCGCTGCCCTGTTGCAGGGCCTGCTTACCCGCATTGGTAAAATACTCAACATGCAGCATCACCATCATCCGCTGGATCTGCTGGATCCACCGTTTGGCGGCAGTCGTATCGAGCTGATTCTGTTTGTTCGCCCAAACGATTAGAGCGTGCAAATCCTCGAGCAACAGGCGAATCTCTTTCGCCTGCGCCTCGGTAGCCACGTTTACCGGCGCGTTTTGCACCGGAATATCTTCACCCTTGGCCGCGGCGGTGCGCAGGGCGTCGACGCGCGCGCCAAGCGCTGGGTTCTTTTTGTCGAGCGGCAGCAGTCGTTCGCCCAAATGCAGTTCCAGACGCGTCAGCAGCAACTTCAGCGGGGGTGTCATCATCTGGCCTGGAAAGCTCTCGGACAGATTGGCGCAGCGGCGCATGCGATCACTGAGTTCGGCCCGCATGCGGGCCTTTTCCAAATTGTTTTTTTCGACGATCTGATTGATCACGCCAATCGCTATTAAAACGAACAGGCCAGCAACGACCAATCCTGTAATGAGAACTGGAGACACGAGACACACCTCTCGAACCGGGCGGTTTTATGGCGAGTGTAGTGGGTTAGATGGCAAGCTGATAGCGCAACGCTGCGCGTGGATTCAGGCTATAAAAAATTTTCACATCGCGCTTGACGGCCTAATCGTCGCTCCATAGAATGCGCGCCACTTGCAGCGTGAAGCACATCGCAGACGCTGGAAGCCGGAATGAAAGCTGTAGTTTCCGGGCTGCGTCCCCTTCGTCTAGTGGCCTAGGACACCGCCCTTTCACGGCGGTAACAGGGGTTCGAGTCCCCTAGGGGACGCCATATTTGCTGTAAACCCCGCGGGAATAGCTCAGTTGGTAGAGCACGACCTTGCCAAGGTCGGGGTCGCGAGTTCGAGTCTCGTTTCCCGCTCCAAATTTGCTGGTGTGAGGCTAAGGCCCATCGTCAGCGCAATAAAAGCGACCTTAGCGTCGCTTTTTTTGTGCCCGGAATTCGGGCAGCGCTGGCCTATCAGCAGCCGCCACCGGTGCCGCTTGGGCTCAGTCAGCTTATCCAGGCACTCCGTCAAAACTCAGCAAGCCGGTTACGGTCCCATACATAGACGCTCGTCGCGCCTAGCACGAAGTGGTGCCCGCGGGTAGATCGATGGTTGACCGCTCGGTTGCCCCTTCGCCAGTGTAGGCAGACGACAAGACTTACATCTCGGGGCTGACATCATGGCAAGCACTCAAAGCGCTGCAGCGACGCTACGCTCGGCATGGATCGCTCATGCTCAGGCGAATCCGATCATTGCGGTGGGGCTGATTGGCACCGTATTGATTGTTGTGCTGTTGTTGGGTGCCAGTGGCTATAGCGCGTTCCAGAATGGCGATGAGAGCAATATCCGTTATGCCTTATTGGGCGGTACCGCAGGGTTCGTCACGACCGCTTTCGGCGCGCTGCTAGCCATTGCGCTGGGCAACATTTCCACACGCACACAGGACACCATGCTGGGCTTTGCAGCTGGGATGATGCTCGCGGCCAGCTCCTTTTCGCTGATTCTTCCGGGTCTTGCTGCTGCGCGTGATCTATTTGGCAGTGGGCCAGCTGCGGCGCTAACGGTGGTCGTTGGGCTCGGGTTCGGCGTGCTGTTGATGCTCGGATTGGATTATTTCACCCCGCACGAGCACGAGGCCGCCGGGGCCTTTGGGCCTCATCATCAGCGAGTGAGTCGGGTGTGGTTGTTTGTCTTCGCGATCATCCTCCACAACATTCCGGAGGGCATGGCGATCGGGGTCAGTTTCGCTAATGGTGATCTGGAAGTGGGGCTGCCTCTCACCACGGCAATTGCTATACAGGACATTCCGGAAGGCCTGGCGATTGCCTTGGCGCTGCGGACGACCGGTCTCTCCGCCTGGCGATCGATATTGGTTGCCGCCGCCTCGGGGCTGATGGAGCCGATTGGCGCGCTGGTGGGCTTGGGGATATCGAGCGGGCTGGCTGTCGCGTACCCCGTCAGTCTCGGCTTGGCAGCCGGTGCGATGATTTTTGTGGTGTCGCACGAGGTCATTCCAGAAACCCACCGCAACGGCCATCAGACGCCGGCGACGGTCGGCCTGATGGGCGGATTTGCGGTGATGATGTTTCTAGATACTGCCTTAGGGTAGAGCGCACGGGGTACGACGCATGCCTTCACTGAGATTTAGGTTCATCAGTGATGGATGTCAGTGCCGCTGCTGTAGGCGGCGGCAAGGGCGCGATCAACGCTGTTCGAGTAAACGCCGTGCAGCTTCTTGACCGCTCAGCCATGCTCCTTCGACGCGGCCTGAGAGGCACCAATCGCCACAGGCATAGAGGCCGAGGTGAGCGTCGGCCAGTGCTGTCCATTCATGAGACTGGCTCGGGCGCGCATAGAGCCAGCGGTGGGCGAGGGTGAACTCTGGTGCGGGCACGACGCAGTCGATCAGTTCAGCGAAGGCGCCGTGCAAGTGTTCGATGACAGATTCCCGGGACATGTCCAGGTGTTGCCGGCTCCACGCGCTGCTCGCATGTAGTACCCAGACATCCTGCAGGTCGTCGCGCCCGGGCTTGCTGCGGTGTCGAGCCAGCCAATCAAGGGCGTCGTCCTGAACGAAACAGGCCTCCACCTTGGTTTCGAGTGGTTTGGCGAAGCCCAGGGCAACGGACCAGGTAGGCTCCATGGCAACACTGGCCGCGACGGCGGCCAGTTTTGGCGCCGAGGCCAGCAAGGTGCTTGCCTGCGGCGCCGGAATAGCGATGATCACCTGACTGAATGGTCCGTGGTTATTCCCTTCGGCATCGACCAGCGTCCAGTTTTCCTCGCCTCGAAATACATCGGTGATCCGGCAGGACAGCTTGATCGGTAGGTCACCAAGCAGGCCCGTCGCAATCGCACTCATGCGTGGCACGCCCACCCAGCGCAATTGTTCATCTGCGGACGGCGACAGCAGACCCTCTCGCGCCTGATAAAGGTTGGGCGACCACTCGGCAACCCAGCCTTGGGTTTGCCAGTGGCGAACGGTTTCAGTGAAGCGACGATCTCGGCTGGTGAAGTATTGAGTCCCGAGGTCGAGATGCCCAGCTTCGCTGCGTTTGCTGGTCATGCGTCCGCCGAGACCGCGGCTCTTGTCGAATAACTGAACAGGCTGTCCCGCTGCATGCAATGCATGCGCGGCGGAAAGCCCGGCGATGCCGGTGCCGACGATGGCAATTGGAGCTTCGCTCATGCTTACCTCTTTCGATAGCGCCGCCAGTCTCCGCTGCGCGACAACTGCGCTGGTTCGTTCGGTCCTCGTGCCATTCGCGTTGGTGGGCACGTTCGAGCACTTCCTATCCTCGAACACGCCGTCGAATTTGCATAGGGGTTCTGTGCGGCAGAGAGACACACGGCGGGGCTATCTTTTATCTTGCTGACGAGCGGTGCGGTTTGGCTCACGGCATTTTTTTACAGGCGGGTAATGCACGGGCCATCTGCGCTTTGGCCTGAGGGGCGCGACATTACGGATAGATTTGCAGGACCCTGCGGCCAGTTCGTTCTGAGTCGCTGGGTGTGCGGCTCTGTGATGGGTGGGTCTGATGCGCAACGCGCCAAAAGGCCGCGCGTCGTTATTGCTCGAAGACTCAATGTCTTACCCGTGCGGAGACCGGTTGTAAGTTAGGAATAAGCCGGTACAATGGCGCCGCTCGCCGCCAGGCGGGTTTTGTTATGGTGGGCCCTGCCGGTCCCCCCGCAACGATCAGCCGTGAACCCGGTCAGGCCCGGAAGGGAGCAGCCGCAGCGGTGACATTGTGTGCCGGGGTGTGGCTGGTAGGGTTCACCTCCATAACGCTCTGACTTTTCCCCTTCGTTTATTTCGCCCTGGCGCCCATAGGCTCCGGCGATTTCGCGTGGTTGTCGTTTGCGCCTGCACAGATGCATGGTGCTTCTAACCTGTATTCTTTACCGCTCAAGAAGGCTGCGCCAGAGCGGTCTACTACCTCGTGTATCGAAGGAGAACGGTTTGTCGGTCAAGGCGAGCTGGGACATTTTCTGCGTTGTCGTGGATAACTACGGTGATATTGGCGTGACCTGGCGGCTGGCGCGGCAGCTCGTCGCCGAGCACGGTCAGTGCGTTCGGCTATGGGTCGATGACCTCGCTACGTTCGCTCGGCTGTGCCCGGGCACCAGCGCTACGGCTGGCCAGCAATGGCATGAGGGTGTTGAGGTTCGGCACTGGTCGCCTGAATGGCCGGGCGCTGAACCGGCGGACATCGTGATCGAAGCCTTCGCCTGCCAATTGCCTGCCGCTTATATCGAGGCGATGGCGGGCAGCGGTCGCCGCATCCTCTGGCTCAATCTTGAATACCTCAGTGCCGAAGATTGGGTGGTGGGCTGCCACGCGTTGCCTTCGATGCAGCCCGATGGCCTGCAGAAATACTTTTTCTTTCCGGGATTCGAGCAGGGTACCGGCGGGCTTATTCGCGAAGGCGATCTGCTGGCGCGCCGGGAGGCATTTCAGAATGATCCGACGCTGCGTGAAGCCTTTTTGCACGGTTTGGATTTGAATGTGCAACCCGGTGCTCGACTGCTCTCGCTGTTCGCGTACGAAAACCCGGCAGTCGCAGGATGGCTGGATGCGCTGGCGGCGGACCGGCGGTCGACGCATCTTTTGGTCCCGGAGGGGCGGGTTCTAGCCGATGTTGCGCATTGGCTAGGGCTGGAACAGCTAAGCGCGGGCGACCGCCATGGGCGTGGCGCATTGCAGATCGATGTGTTGCCGTTCATGACGCAGAACCAGTACGACATGCTTCTGTGGTGCTGTGATTTCAACGCTGTGCGCGGCGAGGAATCGTTTATCCGCGCTCAATGGGCGGGGCGCCCACTGGTCTGGCACATCTACCCCCAGGAGGAGGATGCGCATTGGGACAAGCTCAACGCGTTCCTCGATCTCTATCTGCGTGATTTGGCGCCAGGGCCAGCTGGCGCGCTGCGAAAATTCTGGTATGCCTGGAACGCAGGCGAGGGCAGCGCCGCAGCATGGTCAAGCATCCTGGAACACGAGGCCGAGCTGAACGCCCATGCCGAGCGCTGGACACACAAGCAGGTCGCCAACGGGGATCTGGCTGGAAAGCTGGTGTTTTTTTACACAGATTGGCTATGATACGCGGCCTGTTTTTTGTCTCTAATTCCATTCGGATATTCGTATGAAAACCGCACAAGAGTTCCGTGCCGGCCAAGTGGCCGTTATCAACGGCGCACCCTGGATTATCCAGAAAGCCGAGTTCAACAAGTCCGGTCGTAACAGTGCCGTGGTCAAGATGAAGCTGAAGAACCTGCTCAATGGTTCGGCGACCGAAACCGTGTACAAGGCTGATGACAAGCTGGAGCCGGTTATTCTCGAGCGCAAGGAAGTGACCTATTCCTACTTCGCCGACCCGCTGTATGTCTTCATGGACGAAGAGTTCAATCAGTACGAAATCGAAAAAAGCGATCTGGAAGGCGTGATGACCTTCATCGAAGACGGCATGACTGACGTCTGCGAAGCGACTTTTTACAACGACAAGGTGATCTCGGTAGAACTCCCGAACACTATCGTTCGTGAGATCGTTTACACCGAGCCGTCCGTACGTGGCGACACGTCCGGCAAGGTTATGAAAACTGCCCGCCTCAAGAACGGTGCCGAGCTGCAGGTTTCTGCCTTCTGCGAAATTGGTGACTCGATCGAAATCGACACCCGTACTGGCGAATACAAGTCCCGTATCAAGGCTTGATTCAGCTGGCTCCCTGCTGGTCCAGCCCGGCGCTGGCTGATTGGACGACGAACCCCGCTTAATAGCGGGGTTTTGTCTTTTATGGAGTGGTGTTTTTCAGCCTGCGTATTGTCTGGCCGCAACGCCGCTTTCAACACTCAGCGTTCGTCGTTGAGGGATGCATCACCCGCCCCATATCCAGCCGACCAGCAGATAGCAGAGCAAGGTAACCAGCACGACGCCGAACAGATTCAAGGCGAAGCCCGCCTTGATCATGGCCTGTATCGGTAGCTGGCCCGTGCCGAACACGATGGCATTGGGCGGGGTCGCCACCGGCATCATGAAGGCGCAACTGGCCGCAACGGCGGCAGGAATCGCCAGCATCTCAGGCGACATGCCTTGGGCAACCGCCAATGCGCCGAGCAGGGGCAGGAAGGCTGCGGCTGTTGCTGTGTTGGAGGTGATTTCCGTAAGAAAAATGATGACCAGTGCAACGAGGCCGATCATCAGAACTAACGGCAAGGCGCCGAAAATACCCAGGCTTTCGGCGATCCATTCGGCCAGGCCCGATTCGCCGATTGCGCCGGCGAGCGACAGGCCACCGCCGAACAGCAGTAACACACCCCAGGGGGCCTTGTTCGCCTGTTCCCAATCCATCAGAAAAACCCGCTCACGTAGATTTACCGGGATCAGAAACAGTGCCAAGGCGGCAGCGATGGCGATACTGGTGTCGTTCACGCCCTCGACGTAACCAGCCAGAAGCGGTTGCAGAATCCAGGCGGCAGCTGCCAGGGAAAACACCATGGCGACGAGCTTTTCAGCACGCGACATTGGCCCAAGGTTGGCCATCTCCGTTTCCAACAGGCCACGGCTGTCGCCGCCGGCCAACGTGAAACCACTGCGCGTCAGCCACCACCAGATGAAGATCAGCATGCCAATGCTCAGCGGCAGCCCGAGTAGCATCCATTGGCCAAAGCCGATCTGCACGTCGTAATTCTCCCGAAGGAAAGCCGCCAGCAGCGCGTTGGGCGGTGTGCCAATCAGTGTCGCAATGCCACCGACGCTGGCTGAATAAGCGATCCCAAGTAGCAGGGCGATGGCGAACCGACTGCCTTCCTTCTCCTCGCTGCCCGCCACCAATAACCCGATGACGGACAATCCGATGGGCAGCATCATGATGCTGGTGGCGGTATTGCTGACCCACATGCTGATGAAGGCAGTCGCAATCATGAACCCGGCAATCTGGCGACTGGGTTGATTGCCTACCGCCAGTAATGTCGCCAACGCAATCCGCCGGTGCAGGTTCCAGCGCTGCATGGCCAGGCCGAGCAAAAAGCCGCCGAAAAACAGAAAAATCGTCGGGTTAGCGTACGGCGCAGTGGCTCTGGCCAGCGTGTCGATACCCAGCAGTGGGATTAGCAGGATGGGCAGCAGCGAGGTCGCCGGTATCGGGATCGCTTCGGTCGACCACCAGATTGCCATCAGGCCAGCCAGGCCCACCGTCAACCAGGCTTCGCCGGACAGCCCGCCCGGAGGCTCAGTGAGCAGGCAGGTGATCAACAGCAAAGGCCCCAAAATCAGTCCGATCCAAGCGGCCAGGGCTGCGCCCTTGCTTTGAGGTGAGCCAGTCATGACAGGCAACTCCGCTACGACAGCAGCCATACCAGGACGCCCGCGACGCGCCCGGCTTCTATAACGCGGACCAGAGCCGGTGCCGTTCGTTCGGCGGGGGGAGCGAGTACGCGTGAGATAGCGAGGTAGGGTGGGCTTCAGCCCACCATCTTTTTGCCTGAAAAGCGGTGGGCTGAAGCGCCACCCTACATTGTGGAGGATTCACCAGCGCTTGAATCAAAGCGCCGGTGAAAACTGATCAGTCCGGCCGCACCTGCTTCAGTGTCTCAGCGATCATAAACGCCATTTCCAGCGATTGATCGGCGTTTAGGCGCGGATCGCAGTGCGTGTGATAACGGTCCGAGAGGCCGTCTTCTGTAATCGGGCGCGACCCACCAATGCACTCCGTCACGTTCTGTCCGGTCATTTCGATATGGATGCCGCCCGGATAGCTGCCCTCGGCGCGGTGCACGTCGAAGAACCGACGGACCTCGGCCAGCACCCGCGCAAAATCGCGGGTTTTATAGCCGCTGGAGGCCTTCATCGTGTTGCCATGCATCGGGTCGGAACTCCACAGCACCTGCCGGCCCTCGGCCTGAACGGTCTGGATCAGACGTGGCAGCCCTTCCTCGACCTTGTCTGCGCCCATTCGGACGATGAGGTTTAAGCGACCCGGATCGTTTTCGGGATTGAGGATGTCGATCAGGCGGATCAAATCCTCGCTGCCCATGCTCGGCCCAACTTTCACGCCGATCGGGTTACCCACGCCACGCAGAAATTCCACATGGGCGCCGTCCAGCTGACGCGTGCGATCGCCAATCCACAGCATATGCGCAGAGCAGTCGTACCAACCGCCGCTGAGGCTATCCTGACGCACGAATGCCTGTTCGTAGTTCAGCAGCAGCGCTTCGTGGGCAGTAAAAAAGTTGGTTTCCCGCAACTGCGGTGCGTTGTCCATCCCGCACGCGCGCATGAACCGCAGTGCCTGGTCGATCCGTGCGCCTAGCTGGTGATATTTCTCAGCCATCTGTGAGTTGGCGATGAAATCCAGATTCCACTGATGCACTTGATGCAGGTCGGCGAAACCGCCCTGAGCGAAGGCGCGCAATAGATTCAGGCTGGACGTGGATTGGTGATAGGCCTGTAGCAAGCGCTCCGGGTCCGGCACGCGGCTTTTTTGATCGAAGCCGATGCCGTTAACGATATCGCCGCGGTAGGCGGGCAGGGTGACGCCGTTGATGGTCTCGTTGCCGGAGGAGCGCGGCTTGGCGAACTGACCGGCCATGCGGCCGACCTTGATCACGGGGCAGCCGGCCGCGAAGGTCATCACCACGGCCATCTGCAGTAGGACCTTGAAGGTGTCGCGAATCTTCGGCGCGGAGAACTCGGCGAAGCTTTCAGCGCAATCGCCGCCTTGCAGCAGGAACGCGCGGCCTTGGGTCACTTCACCGAACTGCCGCCGCAGCTCCCGCGCCTCACCGGCGAATACCAGCGGAGGCAGGCTCGCCAGTGTGTCCTCGACGCGTTTGAGATGTTCGGCGTCCGGGTACTCAGGCTGCTGCTGGATGGGTTTGGTTCTCCAGCTGGTGGGGCTCCAGGCTTGGCTCATGAGGGTCGTGTCCGTCCGCGAAAAAGTGCGCGGATTTTACCTGATGCGCTGCCGCGGCGCTGATAGCCCTTGCCGATCGGGCTGGTAAGATGCGCCGACCGGTTTGGAGAGCGCGCAATGGACGAGCAGGAAGTGTTGCTGGCGGAAGTGAAGGACGCTTTCGGCCTGATCCGTGTGCTGGAAGTCGGGGAGTATCGGTTTCTTGAATTCGGCGCGGCGGTCGAGCAAAGCTGTGTCTTCACGCAGGACCCCAGCTGGCTGGAGTACGACTATACCCGCGCCATGCTGATGGGTGGCCTGATGCACTCAGCACCGGAAACCGCTTTGTTTCTTGGCCTAGGCGCCGGCACCCTGACACAGGCGTGTCTGGAATTCCTACCCCTGGAAGACGTTGAAGCCATTGAGCTGCGTCCCGACGTGCCGGATCTGGCGATGCGCTATCTCGGCCTGCAGAACGATTCGCGGCTCTACGTTCGCATTGGAGATGCAATCGAACTGCTCGAATCCGCCGAAACGGCTGACTTGATATTCGTCGATCTCTATACCGACGTAGGTCCGGCTGCCGCCCACCTGGCGTGGCGCTTTCTCGAACGCTGTCAGCAGAAATTGAATCCCGATGGCTGGCTGATCATCAACCAGTGGGGCACGGACGAAGACAAGCCGCTCGGCGCAGCACTATTGCGTGGCCTGTTCCATCGTCATTACTGGGAGTGCCCAGTAAAGGAGGGCAATGTCGTGCTGTTCGTGCCTGCGGATCTTGATCAGGCGCTTGACATTTCCGCCTTGCGTGAACGGGCCGCCGCGCTTGCTCCGCGCCTGGGCTACTCGCTCGATTCGCTGATCGATGCGCTGCGAACGGCGAGTTGAGTTCCATCTCGGTTTCCTCTCTCTGAACTCGCTTCGATGAGATTTACTGAAAACAGGCGCAGCAGTGCACGGCTCATCTGTAGAGGCTAGCTCGCATCGCGGATGCAACGTCGGAGGCGGTCCTGTCGATCAGACCGTGTTCGGGAACCTAACTTTCAAGACAAATTTGCACGCACACCGTCACATAATTCCGGTATAGTACGCGCCGGCTGAAACTCAGCTTGCGTTAGGTACTGCAACACACGAAGCGCTGCTTCGGCTGCTGTCCGCTTCTCGCGGCTGTCCTTGACGATTCATCATTCATTACGTTTTCGCAAACCCCGCCGACCAAGGCTGCCAGGGTGACCTTCGGGTTTTGCATGGCATGCGCAGCTTCGGAACATGGGTCTTTGCGGAGCATCAGGAAAAGACCCATGACCCAAGAAATCGGCGGCTTTGCCGCACTCGGTATTCACCCCTCCGTACTCGCAGCTGTTGTCGCTGTGGGCTACGAAGAGCCGTCGGCCATCCAGAGCCAGGCTATTCCGGTAATTCTCGGCGGCCACGACATGATCGGCCAGGCCCAGACCGGTACCGGCAAAACTGCCGCCTTCGCGTTGCCAATCCTGTCAAAGATCGATCCGGCCCGTAAGGAAGTGCAGGCGCTGATTCTCGCGCCCACTCGCGAGCTGGCACTGCAGGTTGCCACCGCTTTCGAAACCTATTCCAAGCAGATGCCTGGCCTGACCGTTGTTGCGGTCTACGGTGGCGCACCGATGGGCCCGCAGCTCAAGGCCATTCGCCAGGGCGCGCAAGTCATCGTCGCCACGCCTGGTCGTCTGGTCGACCACCTGAGCCGTAACAGCGCACTGCTCGGCACCATTCAGTACCTCGTACTCGACGAAGCTGACGAAATGCTCAAGCTGGGCTTCATGGACGACCTCGAAGTCATCTTCGAAGCCATGCCGGAAAGCCGTCAGACCGTGCTGTTCTCCGCGACCCTGCCGCATTCGATTCGCGCCATCGCCGAGAAGCACCTGCGCGAGCCGCAGCACATCAAAGTCGCCACCAAGACCCAGACCGTCGCCCGCATCGAGCAGGCGCACCTGATGGTTCATGCCGACCAGAAGATTGCAGCTGTGCTGCGCCTGCTGGAAGTCGAAGACTTCGACGCACTGATCGCGTTCGTGCGTACCAAGCAGGCCACCCTTGATCTGGCCGCCGCGCTGGAAGCCAAAGGCTACAAGGCCGCTGCGCTGAACGGCGACATCGCCCAGAACCAGCGTGAGCGCGTCATCGAATCGCTGAAGGATGGTCGCCTGGACATCGTGGTCGCAACCGACGTCGCCGCGCGCGGCCTCGATGTGTCACGTATCACCCACGTTTTCAACGTGGATATGCCTTACGACCCCGAGTCGTACGTGCACCGTATCGGCCGTACTGGCCGTGCCGGTCGCGAAGGTCGCGCACTGCTGCTGGTGACCCCGCGTGAGCGCCGCATGCTGCAGGTCATCGAGCGTGTAACCAATCAAAAGGTTGCCGAAGCACGTCTGCCTAACGGTCAGCAAGTACTTGAAGCACGCATCAAGAAGTTGACCAACAGCTTGGCTCCGCTGGTAGCAGATGCTGAAGCGAGCCATGGCGAGCTGCTTGACAAGCTGGTAGCCGACATCGGCTGCAGTCCGCGCGCACTGGCCGCTGCGCTGCTGCGCAAAGCCACTAATGGGCAAGCATTGACCTTGGCGGAAGTCGAGAAAGAGCAGCCGCTGGTTCCCACCAGCGCGCCTCGGGGTGAACGCTCCGATCGTCCAGAGCGTAGCGGTGACCGCGAGCGTCGTGCCCCGGTCCCGCTGGCTGAAGGCCGCGCTCGCTGCCGCAGCCCACTGGGCGCCCGTGACGGCATCGCTGCTCGCAACCTGCTCGGCGCCATCCTCAACGAAGGCGGCCTGGCCCGCGAAGCTATCGGCCGCATCCAGGTGCGCGACAGCTTCAGCCTGGTCGAACTGCCGGAAGAGGGCCTCGAGCGTCTGTTGGGTAAGCTCAAGGACACCCGCGTCGGTGGTAAGCAACTGAAGCTGCGCCGCTATCGCGAAGATTGATGCTTAGATGTAGCGGCACGCGATGAGGCTATGCCTCGTCAGAAAAGAAAGGGTGGACTTCGGTCCACCCTTTTTTGCATCTGCCATTTGCCAGAACGGTAGGGTGGATCGCACTTCGCCAATCCGCCCAACAAATCGACAGAACCACTGGCGCTTATGGTGGATGAGAAAAGCGTTATCCACCCTCCGTTAGTTGCCCTTTTTTGCTGCTGGCTGGCCCGTGTAAGGTCCCCAAAACGGCACGTATCGCTGCTGGAATGGTAGGGTGATCGCGCTTCTCCGATCCACCAACCCAAAGCACAACGTCCGCACCTCGCTACCAAATCCAAAAACCTGACCCAAACGTCTAGGCTGTTCAAACTCTGAGCAACATGCTACAAACGACCGGAACCCAAATGATCTAGCCGCTTGAAAACGAAGGGAAAACCATGACCAAGTCGGAGTTGATCGAGCGTATCGTCACCCAACAAGGGCTGCTGTCGTCCAAGGATGTGGAACTGGCAATCAAAACCATGCTTGAGCAAATGGCTCAGGCACTGGCCACTGGTGATCGCATTGAAATCCGCGGCTTCGGCAGTTTTTCCCTCCATTACCGCGCCCCCCGCGTCGGCCGAAACCCCAAGACCGGCCAATCCGTCCCGCTCGACGGCAAGTTCGTCCCGCATTTCAAGCCGGGGAAGGAATTGCGGGATCGGGTGAACGAAGATGAGTAAATTGTCTTAAGCGCTATTCTCTAGCTTATTGAGAACTACTCGCATTGATGGGTGCTGGCTATCGCAGCCGATTATCGTCAAGTAATGGAAGTGCGTGCACGCTTATGACATGATTCGCGCCTTTTTGTTATTGGATGGCAGAATGACATGACTAACGACAGGCGATTTCGAACTACCGATGGCGAAATAGATCTTATCGAATTGGCTCAAGCGCTTTGGGCCGAAAAAATCATAATTCTTGCCTTTATCGTCGCTGCGACATCGGCTGCGCTTGGGTACTATCTCTCCGTTGCGCCTCAATTTGCTTCCCAGGCAACCATTGCGTCAGCGCCGCTCAATGCGTTTGGCTCTCTTGCCGGCGCGCTTGAGGCTCGGCAGTCTGACCGTTCTTCTTCTGGTATCGCAGCAGGTACCCAGGTGGCGAACGATACCTTCTCTGTGTTTGTCATGAATCTGAATTCACCGAGCGAGCAGCGCGTGTTTAAAGATAGTCTCGCGTCCGCGGCGCCGTTTGCACTCACGGTCTCAAAAGGGCGTACCACTTCTGATCCGATCGCTATCTCAGCAACTGCAGGTGCAGCCGATATAGCGAAGGACGCGGTTGAAAACTATCTCATTTATACCTCGCGCGTTACCGCGGCTCAAATAAATGACTATCTCTCAGGTCTCGGTATAACCCAGCGCGTCGAGCCTGGCTCTCTCTATCGTCTAGAGCAGCCGGCGGCCGTCAACTCGGCCCCTGTAAAACCAAGGCGAAACTTAATTATCTCGCTGGGCTTCGTGCTGGGCGGAATGCTCGGTGTATTCGTTGCACTGATTCGAATCATGTACAAAAAGCGAATTAGCAAAGGCTAAGCATGCCTATCTGGCGTGATGCCGCTATCGCCACTAAGTTAAAGGACTAGTTCGTGGGATATCCCCAAATCCAGCACCACGGCGCCAAGGACGGCGTAACCGGCTCCTGCCATCAACTGCGCATGAATGCTCCCAATAGTTTGCTGACCGACTGCGGCCTGTTCCAAGGTAACGACGCCTCGATCCCAGGTGAGCCAAGCGCGGATCGTCTGGCCATTGAGTTCCCTCTTGATACGATAAAAGCGCTGGTCGCCACCCACGTGCACATCGACCACGTTGGGCGCATCCCCTATTTGCTAACGGCACGCTTCTATGGCCCCATCTTATGTAGCGAGCCTTCCGCCAAACTCCTGCCGATCGTGCTGGAAGATGCCTTCAAGTTAGGCTTCAGCCGTGACCGGGCAAAGGTCGAGAAATATATCCAACTCGTAGGGCAGCGGATCGTCGCGCTGCCCAATAAACAGTGGTTCACCCTGAGGGATACGGACGAGCTGCTGGCTCGCATTCGGCTGCAGCGTGCCGGGCATATTTTCGGGTCTGCCTACGTGGAGATCGATAGACAGTCACATGGACCACCAGCGCATCGTCCAGCATCTGGCCCAAACCGCACGACCGGCTATCGTCATAGCCGGCGGCGGCATGTGCAGCGGCGGCCGTATCGTCAATCATCTGAAGGCCGTGCTTGGCGACAAAAGGCACAACGTTCTGTTCGTCGGTTTTCAAGCCAAGGGCACCCCAGGACATGAGATACCAGCCTATGGGCCGAAGGGCGGCTATGTTGACCTTGATAGCGAACGCGTCGAAATCCGCGCTGGGATCTCCAGCATTGGCGGCTACTCAGCGCATGCGGATCAGAACGGATTAGTGGGCTTTTTGACTGACATGCGGCAATGGTCGACTGAGATACGGGGGTTCTGGGGAAGCGTCGGCCAAGGAAGTATTAGCAGCTCAGCTGCACAAGCAATACAAACGGGGGGACAAGAAACTTAACGTGGTGACGCTCAGATAGTTCTCGGCGCTAGCCAAGCAGGACTGGACCAACGCCCCATAACGTACCAGCAGTTAATTCAGAAAAACTTTGTCTAGATGGATGTTTCGTATGCTCAGCTTACAAGAGATCAAACTTGCTATTATCGGCCTTGGCTATGTCGGCCTGCCGCTTGCGGTCGAATTCGGTAAGTACCGTTCAGTGGTGGGATTCGATATCAATCAACAGCGCATTAATGCCCTGCGGGCCGGCCATGACTCTACCTTAGAAGTAAGCGACGACGAGCTGAAAGAAGCCTCTAAACTCAGCTACAGTGCCAGCCTCGCTGACCTGAAAAGTTGCAATGTGTTCATCGTTACCGTTCCTACGCCTATTGATGAACATAAACAGCCCGATCTCACGCCGCTGATCAAGGCGTCTGAAAGCATTGGTTCCGTTTTGAAACGAGGCGATATCGTAATTTACGAATCGACGGTCTATCCAGGCGCTACCGAGGAAGATTGCGTACCCGTTCTTGAAAGGGTCTCCGGCTTGAAGTTCAACGTAGATTTTTTTGCGGGCTATAGCCCTGAGCGCATCAATCCAGGAGACAAGGAACACCGTGTTACGACGATTAGGAAGGTAACATCGGGCTCGACCCCGGTAGTAGCCGACCTAGTAGATGACCTATACAAGGAGATTATTACGGCCGGTACCCACAAGGCCAGCTGTATCAAGGTTGCTGAGGCGGCGAAAGTCATTGAGAACACCCAGCGCGACCTTAATATCGCCTTAATCAACGAGCTGGCAATCATTTTCAATCGGATGGGTATCGATACCGAAGCCGTACTCCAGGCAGCCGGAACCAAATGGAATTTTCTTCCGTTCCGTCCAGGCTTGGTGGGTGGCCATTGCATAGGGGTCGATCCCTACTACCTGACCCATAAGGCCCAGAGCGTTGGCTATAACCCGGAGATCATCCTGGCCGGGCGCCGCCTCAACGATGGGATGGGTGCGTACGTTGTGTCGCAATTGGTAAAGGCAATGCTCAAACGCCGTATTCATGTCGACGGTGCACGGGTCTTAGTGATGGGCTTGACTTTCAAGGAAAACTGCCCAGACCTGCGTAACACCCGGGTAGTGGACATCATCGCCGAACTGGGGGAGTAC
Source organism: Pseudomonas sp. DNDY-54 (assembly GCF_019880365.1). Classification (NCBI taxonomy): domain Bacteria; kingdom Pseudomonadati; phylum Pseudomonadota; class Gammaproteobacteria; order Pseudomonadales; family Pseudomonadaceae; genus Pseudomonas; species Pseudomonas sp. DNDY-54. Next base: position 2,811,889 of record NZ_CP082271.1, on the reverse strand, counting down.
AATATACGAGTCGATGTTTACGATCCTTGGGTCTCCGCTGCGGAAGCGCAGCATGAACATGGAATTAGTCCGATTGGTGAGCCGGTCATCAGTGCCTACGACGGTATCGTCCTGGCTGTCGCTCACAACGAATTTCGCGCGCTAGGGTCCGAAAACATTAGGCGCTATGGCAAGCCCGAGCACGTTCTCTACGATCTGAAATATTTGCTTAGTTCCGAAGAGGCAGATCTGCGCTTGTGATAGCTGAAGAACAGGCCGTCACGAAATGTCGGCGTTTGTTCAATGCGACTACCCGCGCCGAATAAAGGTGAGAGCTATATGACCCGTTACGAGTCTTTGCTGCAAGAGCTTCCAAAGACCCCTAAGACCTGGCTTGTCACTGGAGTGGCTGGCTTTATTGGTTCCAACCTGCTCGAGACACTACTGAAGCTCGATCAACGCGTGGTGGGATTAGACAACTTCGCCACCGGGCATCAGCGCAACCTGGATGAAATCCAAGGCCTCGTCACATGCCAGCAGTGGGCCCGCTTCAAATTCGTTCAAGGTGATATCCGTAACCTGGATGACTGCCGCCAGGCCTGTGAGAGCGTGGATTACGTGCTCCACCAAGCCGCACTCGGCTCGGTCCCGCGCTCTGTTAACGATCCGATTACCACCAACGGCGCCAATATTGATGGCTTCCTTAATATGTTGGTCGCCGCCCGTGACGCCGATGTGAAAAGTTTTACTTACGCGGCCAGCAGCTCCACCTATGGTGACCATCCCGGCCTACCTAAAGTCGAGAATGTAATTGGCAAGCCGCTGTCGCCTTATGCCGTTACAAAATACGTCAACGAGCTATACGCTGACGTATTCGCTCGCACCTACGGTTTCACGACCATCGGCCTACGGTATTTCAATGTATTTGGCAAACGCCAGGACCCGGACGGTGCCTACGCCGCCGTAATCCCTAAGTGGACAGCGGCAATGATTAAGGGTGAAGACGTGTTCATCAACGGTGACGGCGAAACCAGTCGAGATTTTTGCTTCATCGATAACACTGTGGAAGCTAACTTGTTAGCCGCTCTGACCACCGACGATGCGGCGCGCAATCAAGTCTACAACGTTGCGGTCAGCGCCCGTACTAACCTCAACCAGTTGTTTGCCGCTATTAGGGACACGCTAGCGGGAAATGGCGTCCGCTATGACAAGGTTCCGATTTATCGTGGTTTTCGCACTGGTGATGTACGCCACTCCCAGGCCGACATTAATAAAATCCAAGACCTGCTCGGATATGCTTCGCAGTACTCAATTCAGGACGGTCTCGCCAGTGCTATGCCTTGGTATATAGCCCATGCTTGATCTGACCATTAACTGTAAACACAAATGCGGTTGGTTGATTACCTCCTGCCAATCTGAAAAATTCCAAACACTGGAAGAACTAAATCATGAAAAAATTCGCTCTGGTCGGCGCGGCGGGTTATATCGCTCCGCGTCACATGCAAGCAATCAAGGCTACTGGCAACAATCTCGTCGCAGCGTTGGATCCGAACGACTCGGTCGGCATTATCGACAGCCACTTCCCTGAAGCTGATTTTTTTACTGAATTCGAGCGTTTCGATCGCCACCTCGACAAACTCCGTCGTAGCAACGACGACAAGAAAGTGGACTATGTTTCGATTTGCTCACCCAATTACCTGCACGATTCCCATATGCGCTTTGCACTGCGCTCCGGTGCGGATGCCATCTGCGAAAAGCCGCTGGTACTGAATCCCTGGAACATTGATGGCCTGCTGGAAATCGAAAAGGATACCGGTAAGAAGGTCAACACGATTCTGCAACTTCGTGTGCACCCTGCCATCATTGCCTTGCGCGAGAAGGTCCTAAAAGAAAAACGCGCATCCAAGCACGAGGTCGACTTGACTTATATCACTTCCCGCGGCCATTGGTATTTTCAGTCTTGGAAGGGTGATAACAAAAAATCAGGCGGCATTGCTACCAATATTGGCGTGCATTTCTTCGACATGCTGCACTTCGTCTTTGGTGAACTGCAAGACAATCGACTTCATCATCGCTCCGATACCAGGGCAGCCGGCTATTTGGAGTATGAAAACGCACGTGTACGCTGGTACCTCTCGGTAGATGTGAAAGACGTTCCCCAGGCACAACTGGATGTAGGGCAGCGCACCTTCCGCTCCATCACGGTCGATAAGGAGGAAATTGAGTTTTCGGGCGGCTTCACAGATCTACATATTCGCAGCTATCAGGAAATTCTTTCCGGCCGTGGCTTTGGCCTGGAGGAAAACCGCACCGCCATAGCAACAGTCTCCGCCATTCGAGACGCCCAGCCTGTCGGCATGCAAGGAGATTATCACCCGTTTTTTAACCATCACCTGGCTTAAGTCCCGTCATGACCCACTATCAGCACCCTAGCGCCATTATCGATGACGGCGCAGAGATCGGCGAAGGCTCGCGCGTCTGGCATTTTGTTCACGTCTGTGGCGGTGCTCGCATTGGCAAGGGCGTATCCCTTGGTCAGAACGTATTCGTCGGAAACAAGGTTTTTATCGGCGACAACTGCAAAGTGCAGAATAACGTCTCGGTGTACGACAACGTTACCCTTGAAGACGGGGTGTTTTGCGGCCCAAGCATGGTTTTCACTAATGTTTATAACCCACGCTCCTTGGTAGCGCGCAAAGACCAATACCGTGAAACGCTTGTAAAGAAGGGCGCCACTCTCGGGGCCAATTGCACCGTTGTCTGCGGACTGACTATTGGGGAATACGCTTTCGTCGGAGCGGGTGCGGTAGTCAACAAGGACGTACCGGCCTATGCCCTGCTGGTCGGCGTACCCGCCCGACAGATCGGCTGGATGAGCGAGTTTGGTGAACGACTGGAATTGCCGGTGACGGGTGAGGGCGAAGTCGTCTGCCCGCACACTGGTACCCGTTACGTGCTAAGCGGCAATACACTACTCAAACAAATGGACACGCTGTAATGATCGAATTCATTGACCTAAGAGCCCAGCAAGCCCGAATTAAAGACCGGATCGATACAAACATCCAGCGTGTCCTGACTCACGGCCAGTATATTCTCGGCCCAGAAGTGGCCGAGTTGGAAGAGAAACTCGCAGCTTTTGTCGGCGCTAAATACTGCATCACCTGCGCAAACGGCACCGATGCGCTGCAGATCGCTCAGATGGCGCTGGGCATCGGTCCAGGAGATGAGGTCATCACCCCCGGCTTCACCTATATCGCCACTGCCGAAACCGTGGCCCTGCTCGGTGCCAAGCCGGTGTACGTGGATATCGACCCGCATACCTATAACCTTGACCCGCTGCTGCTAGACGCTGTCATTACTCCGCAAACCAAGGCGATTATCCCGGTATCCTTGTACGGACAATGCGCCGATTACGACGCCATTAATGCTATTGCATGCAAATATGGCGTCCCGGTAATAGAGGATGCCGCGCAGAGCTTTGGTGCGTCTTACAAGGGCAAACGTTCCTGCAATTTAACCGCTATTGCCTGCACCAGCTTCTTTCCCAGCAAACCGCTGGGATGTTATGGCGACGGCGGGGCGCTCTTCACTAACGATGAGGAGATAGCCAAGGTTATTCGCGAGATTGCTCGTCACGGTCAGGATCGCCGTTATCACCATATTCGTGTTGGCATGAATAGTCGCTTGGATACGCTGCAAGCCGCTATTCTGCTGCCAAAACTGGAAATCCTCGAAGAGGAAATGCAACTTCGTCAACAAGCTGCGACGCGTTATGATTGCCTACTGCAAGCCGCCGGTATTGATAGCATGCCTTATATAGAACCGCACAATATCAGTGCTTACGCCCAGTACACCATACGCGTCAGCAACCGCGAAGCCATCCAAGCTAGTCTCAAGGAAGCTGGCATACCTACTGCGGTCCACTATCCAATTCCGCTGAATAAGCAACCTGCTGTTGCTGATAGCGTCGTACAGTTGCCGGTAGGCGATAAGCTATCGGAAGAGGTGATGAGTTTACCGATGCACCCATATTTGAATGAAAAAGAGCAAGAAAAGATCGTTTCATCGCTTTTAAATGGACGACCACATCTGTGCACATTTTAATAATCCCTTCGTGGTATCCGAAATACCCTGGCGATCTAAGTGGCTGCTTCTTTCGCGAGCAGGCGCTAGCACTTAAGAAAAACGACTGCAAAATAGGTGTAATATTTCCGCAGCTTCGGTCGGTAAAAGACTGGCGAAAGGTCTTGCAAGGTGAATATGGATTAACCGTTGAAGATGACTATGGTTTGCCTACATATAGAAGCCATGGCATCAGCTGGTTTCCACGAATTGCACGAATTGGTGCTTGGCTTTGGATAAAACATGGGAAGTACCTTTATAACGAGTATGTTAAAGAACATGGACGACCTGACGTCATTCACGCGCACTCTGCTATTTATGGGGGATGTCTAGCCTTTGAACTCTCAACGCAACACGGTATACCGTATATAATCACCGAACACAGCACAGCTTACGCACGAAATCGAATTAGCGGAGATCTTAAAACGCTTTGCTCAGCGGCAATTGCGCAAGCTAATTATAGAATAGCCGTCAGCAAAGAATTTTCGCAACTTTTAGAGGGTTTTTACAATCTCGCGCACGCGAATTGGAATTACATCGCTAATATTGTAAATAGCAAATTCTCGGAACGTCCGTTAGAGAGCCAAGGAAAGGGTAAGTTCACATTTATAAACGTTGCATCATTAACAAAAAAAAAGTCATTAGATATCTTGATTCGTGCGTTCAATGTCGCTTCCAAAGAAAACAATGATATAGCGCTAAAGATAGGCGGCGACGGGCCCGAGAAAGTTAAGCTTGAGCAACTTGCAATTAGCCTAGGAATTAATGACAAAGTTACCTTCCTTGGAAAGTTAACGCGGGATCAAGTCGTCGAGGAAATGGCGAAATCAGACGCTTTTGCGCTGTCGAGCAAATTTGAAACCTTTGGTGTTGTGGTTATTGAAGCATTAGCTTTAGGGAAACCTGTAATAGCGACCCGCTGCGGCGGGCCAGAATCCATAGTGCGCAAACAAGACGGAATATTAGTCTCCACTGATGATGTTGTGGGGCTTGCAGCAGCAATGAATGAGATCTACAACAATCGCGAACTGTATGATCACCATGAAATCAGGCAGTCTTGTGTAGCTCGTTTTGGCGAAAAAGCTATAGCGCAGCAATTGAAATCAGTCTATGCCACAGTCATCTCAAAGAGCTAAAAAAAGCCCCGCGGCGCATATGAATAAATCAAAAGTACTCGGTTATGCTGTTGGTCCAGTAGGCTCGGCGCTGCTCGGATTCGTTTCTTTACCAATTATAACGTGGTTTTATTCGGCTGAGGATGTTGGCCGAATCGCCATGCTGCAGGTCGCCACTAGCTTCTGCGTGCTGCTGTTTTGCCTTGGTTTAGATCAAGCCTACGTGCGTGAGTACCACGAAGAAAAAGACCGACCTGCCTTATTAAAAAACGCACTGTTACCTGGCTTGTTATCATTAGCGATATCGGGTTTTGTAGTCTTGTTTTATGATACCGAATTGCTCTCTCGAATTATGTATGCAGAGCCCAGTACAACTTTTTCTTTATTGACAATAGGATGTTTTGCTGCAGCGCTAATTTCTCGCTTTTTGTCATTGATATTACGAATGCAGGAAAAGGCACTCGCCTTTTCTATGAGCCAACTGCTACCCAAGCTGTTATTTATAATTGTTATAAGTGTTGGCGCCTTGATGACTATTCGGGCTAGTTTTTATACGCTAATTACAGTGCACGCTATTTCGATCGTGACTGCCATGTTGGTTTTTGCATGGAATACCCGCAGCGACTGGGTATTAGCAGCAGGCCGCCCGTTAAATAAGGCCAGGCTCCATCATCTGCTACAGTTTGGATTACCGCTGGTTGTCGGTGGTATTGCTTCCTGGGGATTGAACTTCATGGACAAGTTATTCCTCCGTTTTTTATCTGGCTTCACAGAATTGGGCATTTACTCGGTAACAACAAGCATTGCTGCCGGCATAGGAGTTTTCTCAGGTATTTTTACCACTATATGGGCTCCGACCGTTTTTAAGTGGGCCGCTGAAGGTATTAGCCCTGAAAAGATAGACGAAATATCGGAGCATGTCGCGGCCGCTGCGTTTTTTATTTTTGTCATAACCGGCCTGCTATCTTGGACGCTACCTTATTTTCTGCCCGATATTTACGAGCCGGTACAATATTTAATAACGGCATGCATAGCCGCACCATTATTTTACGCACTGTCAGAAGCTGCCGCTATCGGTATTAGTATCAAGCGAAAAACTAGCTACTCTATGCTGGCTTCCGTTGTTGCAGTCTCATCAAACCTTGTTGGTAACTATATGCTTGTGCCGACGTATGGGGCTGCGGGTGCAGCCGCTTCCACGGCCTTATCGTTCTGGATTTTTTTGCTATGTCGCACCGAGCTTGCATGTGTTGCTTGGCGAAGAGTCCCTAGGTTTAAACTTTACAGTACGACCTTTTTATGTTTGGCTATAGCCGTTACCGTGTCGTTAATACAGGTAGAGTTCAGATTTTTCTCTGCTGTGGTTTGGTTTGTGGCTGGGTGTGTAGGATTTTCGTTTTATAAAAGATCGATAATTGTGGCTAAAAATGAACTCGTTGCGCTCTTCCAAAAATCTGGCCTTAGATTCGATTAAGCGTTTAGCTTATGTGATGTTTACTGTAAATATATATAAGGGTTTTTACTTCGCTACTATTGCTTTTGGTTTTTTGGCTTACTGGTCAGGTAATGGTGTAATATCTTACGGACCAATGCTGCTTTTTCTGTTACTTTGTTGTTTATCAGTTTTTCTCTCTGAGTCGCGTTTTAGTTTGTTGGGGTGGTTTTTGTCTTGTTCGGCCATGCCGTTCTCGCTCTTGGCCTTGATGTATCACAGCAGCGCCCCGTTTGAAGGAAAACTTGTAACGAAGGTATCCATTTTAATGGCTATTCTTCCGTTGCTAGTTTTAACATCAATTAAGATCAACACATCATTATGTAGGCGAGAGTTATTCGGTTTTTATAAGCTCTCTGCTTTCTTCTTTTTAATAGTTCAGCTTGCGATTTGTGCTGGGCAGCTATTAACCTATCGGTATGGGTTTGGATTTCCGGTCAGCGAGTTTTATGTGGATTCAAATTTAATCACCGGCACATATAATAATCCGAATGATCTGGCCGCTGTCGTGCTAGTGGTCTCTTTAGTTTATGTTGTCATCGAGGCAGGAGACCGGGTATCGCACTCATCGCTGTTTTGGATAATGTTTTTTTCCTTGATTTTGCTCACTGCTTCACGTGCCTCCCTAGTTGTTGGGGTATTCATATTTCTATTTCGTGGTGGGCTAAATAACCGGCTTATCATCTACTTTTTTTTATTGGTGGGGGCGGCGGTTGGCGTTGTTTTTTTTATGGACGGTAATGTGGTTGGGAGTGGGCCCATCTTGCGGTCTATAACGAAACTTTCATCTATCAGTAGCATTCTCACCGAGGGGATCTCTAGCGACAACTCTATGTCGCTCAGAATAGTTTCGTACCTGCATTTCGTTACTAAGCTCCCTGTGTTGGGCCTGGGGAGCATGGAGTTGAACGATTATTACGCTTATTCTAGCGGAGCAAGCTTCGATAAGTCGCTAATGTTTCAGAACCCTCACTCGCTAGTGGTTGAGGTGGGCTATTGGCTGGGGTGGCTAGGGCTTTTTCTGTTGTTTTTATTTCTTTTTTGCCTTTTTATTTTTGTCGGGAAAAGGAGATGGTTCTTTTTTAGTATTTTTGTCGTGGCCTCGAGTATACCTTCAAGCGTCCTGGGGGATTTTATCTTCTTTGCGTTTTTCATTTTAGCAGCTGTGGGCGAGGCGTATTATGGGCGAGTGTCGAAAATGACTTGACCGGCTTTACTTCGGTATTAGATTCTATCTGTTCTTCAAAGTGGGAGTGGGCCGGATCGTATCGAGTCTTTTGTGACGCTACATGATCGAACTGGCGATGAGTTTTGTCATGTCCCTTTAAAGGTTAGCGACATACCGCTGTTTCACAGCTTTGTGTATGGTGTAATCTATGGTCCCTGGAGCGACGGCCGTACCGCTTCCTCGTTGAGCTGTTATCCGGGGGCTTTCGATATTATTTATCTGCGTTTAAGATGTACGTTACGGTGGGTTTGGCCTGTCCTGGGTTCGTGATAAAGGGCAGTTATAGTCGAAGCATTTGGGATGTAACCACGCAATCGCTTGTAGCCAGATATCGAATCGATAGTGGCACCTGTCGCTCGGAGACGAAAACTACAGCGGATTTGCGATTTGTGGACAGCGCTGACTCAAAGTATGGATTCAGGGGCTAGATGAAAGATATTGCTTATGTCGTAGGTGGGTTGTGGCGCCATCACCCGGGTTTGCATTCCAAAGTGCTGGGTGCCGCCCGGTTGTGGGCCGCCAGCGGCGTCCAAGTTAAAGTGGTGCTCTATTCCGAAGGCCGGGTTATCGATTGCCTCGGTAATACGGTGAGCAGCTTGCCGGCCGCACGAGCGAAAAAGCTGGAGGCTTACTACGACATCAAGCTGAGCAAAATTCGTCGACTTGCTGCATTGCGCCACCAGTACATTTTTCTTAAGGAAGTGCTGACCGACTTGAGCCCCGATATTGTCTACACCCGTTATGCCTTGCCATTTCCCGGTATTCACCAGTTTTTCGGTGCGGTCTGTCCTTATGTAATCGAAATCAACTCCGATGACCTTGTTGAATATGGGCTGAAGAGTTCCTGGACTGGCCGTTTCAATCGATTTTTTCGCAAGGGCTTTATGCGCAATGCCGCCGGGTTGTGTTTTATCTCTCGGGAAATGGCCACGTCGCCTTCGTTCAATTGGTACCGCGGTAAGACTGATGTAATTGCCAACAGTATCGATTGCGGTGATTACCCTTTTGTCGGTAGTACTGCTAACGATCAGGTCAATCTATGTTTTATCGGTTCGCCAGGCCAGTGTTGGCATGGGCTGGACAAGATCAACCTGCTGAGTTCTTATTATCCGCAGTGGACCTTTCACATTATTGGCCCAGGGCGTGATGAGTATTCTGCTTCGGGTATTCAGCCGGGGCCGAATATAGTTTTTCACGGTTATTTATCCGGTCAGGCGTCCAAGGATTTGTTACAGTCGATGGATGTGGGGATTTCCACTCTGGCTTTACACCGTAAGTCGATGAATGAAGCCTCCCCTTTGAAATCCCGGCAGTATCTTGCGCAGGGAATACCATTTATTAGCGCCTATGATGATACCGATATTGCGGCAAAGGACTTTGTCTATCAGTTGCCCAATACCGAATCCAATGTGTCGGACTCGCTTGCCGCACTCGGTGATTTTGTCATCAGGGTTTTTCGCGATGAGCAGTTTCGACATGCCGCGAGGGCGTTTGCGGAAGCTCGACTCGATAGTCGGATTATCGAGCGCAAACGCTTGCAATTCATCTCGTCTTGCCTGTGAAATTCATGTCTAAAGTCCTCCTCGTTGCCAATGCTGATAGCCCTTTGCTGGTGGACCGGGTGCAGATGGCCGCAGAGGGACCCCATGAGGTGGTCTGGTATAGTGAGTCCGCGCAGAGGCCAATTGCGGATTGTCGCGTCTATCACTACCGCAAATTTCTGCCGCTCGGGCCTTTGAACAAACTCTGTGCAACATTTTTTTTTCTGTATGTTTACTGGCGCGAACGGCCTGATATCCTGCATATCCACTGGGCTTTGTTTTTCCCTCTGGTACTTCGGAGGCGGTGGAAGAACCTTATGGTCAGCGTGATGGGCAGCGACGTCAACTTACCAGGGCGTTTTGGTAGTCGTCGGTTCTTCGCGAGACTTGCTTTCGCTCGTGCGGTGGTTATTACCTCGAAGTCTGCCTCCATGGACCAGGCGATTCAGCGGCTGAAAGGAAAGACGGCTCGCATCCGGCGTTTTACCTGGGGGGTAGGCGAAGAATTTTTTTCCGCGAAGCAACGGCGAGATCAAGTGCTCGATAAGTTCGGTATCGCTCAGGACGCTATGGTGTTTTTTTCACCAAGGGCCATGCAAGCGCTGTATCGAATTCCGGATATCGTCAGTTCTTTCCTGGCTTTTGCCGCCGAGCAACCCAATGCCTATTTGATACTGGCCGGCATGAACCCTGCTCTGGCTGTGCGCGCGGAAATAGATGCTATGTTGGCCAGTAGTGAGTTGGCTGGACGAGTGTTGCGTCTGGAACAACTGGATAAGAGCGGGATGATTGACTGTTATGCGGCTGCGGATGTTGTCATTTCCTATGCGGGTCACGATGGTATGCCGCAAAGTCTCTACGAGGCCATGGCTGTCGGCTGCTTTCCGATTTTTACCAATCTGCCCTGTTACCACGAACTACTGATTCAGCAAGAGAATGCGCTGCTGTGTGATAACGATGAACCACAGTCAATTCTCCGCATGTTTGAATTGTACCGGGATCACTACTATGGCGATCGTGTGCAGCAGGTCGTATCTGTGAACCGTAATATCATCCAGCAGTTGGCCGCGCGCACTGTGGAGCAAAAGCGTTTGTGGGCCCTGTATGACGAGTTGCTGGAAACGGGCCGCAAGCCATGAAGCCCACATTCTGGTACCTCAATCACTATATTCCGTCGGCCCGGGCACCGAAGAAGGGGCGTGCGTTTTATCTTCTCGATGCTGTGGCCCGGCGCGGCTATAAGGTAGCCGTGGTGGGGGCCGCCAGGCATCATCTTGCCGAAAGTGCGGATGAGCAAGTCGAGCGATTTCGTTTTCAAACTGTAGGAGAGTTGCTGTTTGGCTGGGCGCGGACACCGGCCTATCAGGGCAATGGCCTGGGGCGAGTCATCAATATGCTGGTCTACAGTTGGCAGTTGTTGTTCTTGAGTAAAAGCCTGCCGACTGAATACATTCGCCCTAATGTTATTGTCGTATCCTCGGTTCACCCGTTCCACTACCCAGTTGCTCTGTGGTTGTCTTGGCGTTATCGGGCGAGGCTCGTTTTCGAGGTTCGTGATATCTGGCCTTTGACTCTGCATGAGTTGATGGGCGTGCCTAAATGGCACCCATTGTATGTCGTCTTGGCCTGCATCGAGCGCTTGGCTTATCGCAGTGCCGATGAAGTAATCTCACTGTTGGTCAACGGCTTGCAGCATATGGGCCGCAGAGGTTTGAATGCAGAGCGCTTCACCTATATTCCCAATGGTGTCGATTTCACCTCTGAGTCTATCGAGCCTGTGGTTTCGGCACATGATTCGTGTTTGGTGCAGATTCGTCGGAATTTTCAGTTCGTAGTGATGTACACCGGTGCCCATGGTGTTCCCAATGCTTTGGATCAATTGCTTGAGGCTGCTGAAATACTTCAGCGGCGCGGCGACAAGGTCGCCTTTGTGCTAGTTGGTAGCGGCGGTGAAAAGGCCAGATTGCAACGGTTGGCAGAGGAGTTAAGGTTGGACAACCTGTTTTTTCTCGCACCTGTACCGGCTGCGCAGGTGCAGCATCTTCTCCACTATGCTGATGCCTGCTTTATTGGTTGGCAGAAAAAGAACCTCTATGAATATGGTGTCAGCGCCAATAAGATTTTTGAGTTTATGAAGGCGGCCAAACCTATCGTGCAATGCATCGACTCCGTCGATAATCCGGTTGCCCTATCCGGTTGCGGTTTTGATTCCGCCCCGCAGCGTCCAGAGTTGTTGGTCGAAGCGATCTTACGTCTAGTGGCGATGTCTCCACAGGAGCGAGAGACACTAGGTCAAAAGGGCTACAGGTTTGTGCTGGAAGAACACGATTATCAATTACTGGCCGAGCGTTTCATCCAGGTTTGTTCCGGCTAAGTGTGGTTGTCATTCTGGGTGTTCGATCTGCAGCCGCCACGTTTTATGATTATCGCCCTCTGCTGGGCAGAGTCTGTCACTAACAAGAGTACCCGATGATCAAGCGAATTCTGGACATAAGCGCCGCTGCTGTGGCGCTGTTGTTTTTTATGCTACCCCTGCTGGTAGTTGCATTGCTCGTCCGACTGAAGCTTGGCGGCCCAGTTCTGTTCGTCCAGCAACGGCCCGGCCGGCATGGTAAACCCTTCAAGATGGTCAAGTTCCGAACCATGCGTGATGTGTTCGACGCTGAGGGTATGCCTCTGCCGGATGTTGAGCGCATAACCGCGCTCGGCAACTTCCTGCGCAGCACCAGTCTTGATGAGATACCCGAGCTGTGGAACGTACTAAGAGGCGACATGAGTTTGGTTGGCCCTCGCCCATTACTCATGGAATATCTGCCGCTTTACAGCGCGGACCAATTCCGGCGCCATGAGGTACGTCCCGGACTGACCGGATGGGCACAAATTAATGGTCGCAATTCACTAAGCTGGGAGGCCAAGTTTGATCTGGACGTCTGGTATGTTGACAATAGGACGTTATGGCTGGACTTAAAGATAATCTTGATGACTATATGGAAGGTTGTTCTTAGGGATGGCATCAGTGCCGCCGGTGAAGCGACCATGCCAAAGTTCACGGGCCGTCAATCATGAAACGACTAGCCATATTGGGCGCTAGCGGTCACGGCAAGGTGGTTGCGGATACGGCTGAATGTTGCGGCTGGGAATCTGTGGTGTTTTTTGATGACGCATGGCCGGACGTTCAGGAAAACGGCACTTGGCCTGTTCTAGGCGATACTGCTGCTCTTTTGAGCCGACTGACTAGCTTTGATGGTGTGCTCGTAGCTATCGGCAACAACCGTATCCGGCACGCCAAATTGCGCGAATTGCGGTCTGCCGGTTGCCAGTTAGTGAAGCTGATTCACCCCTCCGCAACTATCAGCCGTTACGCTAAAGTTGGCCTGGGTACGGTCGTTTGCGCGGGAGTGATAGTAAATGCCGGTGCCCTTATCGAACAAGGCGTAATTCTTAACACTGGGTGCAGCGTCGATCATGATTGCAAGCTGGGGAATGCTGTTCATATAAGCCCTGGAGCTCGGTTAGCTGGTGGTGTGTTTGTTGGCGATGAAAGCTGGGTTGGCATCGGCTCCAGTGTGCGAGAGCTTGTTGTAATCGGCGAGCGAGTAGTCGTAGGGGCTGGTTCGGCAGTTGTCAGTGATATTTCGAATGGTATGACGGTCGCTGGTGTGCCGGCTAAAGAATTAAGGTAATCGATTATGCTTAGTACACCATTTTCCCCTTGGCCGAGCTTCACCGAAGAGGAAGCCGATGCAGTCCGCGACGTCGTTCTGTCAAACAAGGTTAACTATTGGACAGGACTGCATTGTTGTGAGTTTGAAAAAGAGTTCGCTGCATGGGTGGGAACCGAGCATGCCGTTTCGCTAGCCAACGGCACCGTAGCGCTTGATGTTGCCTTGAAAGCTTTAGATATCGGGGCGGGTGATGAGGTTATCGTTACGCCGCGAACTTTTCTTGCTTCTGTTTCGAGCATCGTTAATGCCGGCGCGGTTCCCGTGTTCGCAGACGTGGATCGCGACTCGCAGAACATTACGGCACTTACCATTCGCGCAGTTCTGACGTCGCGGACTCGGGCGGTGGTCTGTGTACATCTTGCTGGCTGGCCTTGCGACATGGATCCGATTATGCAATTGGCGACCGAGCACGGGCTGAAGGTTATCGAAGACTGCGCCCAAGCTCATGGTGCTCGGTATAAGGGGCGCTCAGTAGGGTCGATTGGGGATGTAGGTGCCTGGTCGTTTTGCCAGGACAAGATCATGACCACGGGTGGCGAGGGTGGAATGGTCACCACCAATGATCGCTCGCTCTGGAAGTGCATGTGGTCTATCAAGGATCACGGCAAGAGTTGGGATACTGTATATGGACGTGAGCATGCGCCTGGGTTTCGTTGGCTTCATGAGCGCTTCGGCACTAATTGGCGGATGATGGAGGTCCAGGCTGTTATTGGTCGCATCCAGTTGCGGCGTATGGAGTCTTGGCACGTAAACCGTTTAGAAAATTGCGAACGCATCTGGACCGTGGCTAAGAGCTTGCCGGGGCTTCGTGTTCCCGATGTGCCAGAAATAACCTCACATGCCGGATATAAATGTTATGTCTTTGTTGAACCGATGGAATTGGCTGAAGGATGGACAAGGGATCGTGTCCTGAAAGAGATTTCAGCGAAAGGTGTCCCTTGCTTCTCTGGGTCGTGCTCCGAGGTATATCTGGAAAAAGCATTTGACGGTACTGGATGGAGGCCTGCGGAGCGTCTTGCTGTCGCTCAAGAATTAGGTGAAACAAGCCTTATGTTCCTAGTCCATCCAACACTGACATCTTTTGAAATAGACAGAACATGCGAAGTGTTGGCCGAGGTGATGGCTGATGCGACACGTCGGGCATAGCTACATGGCTCGGATCCGTTGGAAAGTGAGGTGGCAGTGCTAAGAATTGCCGAGAAGCTGCGCTCTCGCTTGATACGCGTTCCGCGGCGTTACAAGCGAATGATTCAGGTGCTGACTGATGTTGTTCTGGTATGGGCTGCGCTTTGGCTGGCGTTTGTGGTTCGTGTCGGAGATTTCAGCTTCGTCGAGCCGCTTGGCGGGCACGCTTGGCTCTTCGGTGTCGCACCGCTAATAGCCGTACCTTTCTTCATTCGCTTCGGTATGTACCGAGCGGTGATGCGTTACTTTGGCAATGATGCGCTGATGGCCATGGTCAAAGCGGTCACGCTTTCGGCGTTGCTGCTCTCCTTAGCTGTTTACTGGCGCACTGATGCCCCCAAAATCATCCCGCGCTCGATGGTATTCAACTATTGGTGGTTGAGCCTTCTCCTTATAGGCGGCTTACGCTTAGTGATGCGTCAGTATTTCATGGGTGATTGGTTTTCTCCGGACTCAGTCATCAAGCTTAAGGGCTGCGACACCGGGTTGCCGAAGGTTGCGGTTTACGGCGCCGGCGCTGCCGGCAACCAATTGGTAGCGGCGTTGCGTCTGGGACGTGCCATGCGCCCGGTCGCGTTCATTGATGATGACTCCAATCTCTACAACCGCACCATTGCCGGGCTAGGAGTTTATTCGCCCAAGCATATTCAGCAGATGATCGATAAGACCGGCTGCAATGAGATTCTCATGGCGATCCCATCTGCGTCGCGGGCACGGCGGCGTGAGGTGTTGGAGACGCTGGAGCACTATCCGCTGCACGTACGCAGCGTGCCGGGCTTCATGGACCTGGCTAGCGGACGGGTCAAGGTCGAGGATATTCAGGAAGTGGACATCGCCGACTTGCTCGGGCGCGATGCTGTGCCGCCGCAGCAAGCGTTGTTCGAGAAGTGCATTCTCGGCAAGGTAGTGATGGTTACTGGCGCGGGAGGCTCGATTGGCTCGGAGCTGTGCCGGCAGATCCTTTCGAACAAACCTCGGGCGTTGCTGCTGTTCGAACATAGCGAGTTCAATCTCTACAGCATTCACATCGAACTGGAGCGGATGATCGAGCGCGCCTCGTTGCCGGTCAGGTTGGTACCGATTTTGGGTTCCATCCGTAATCCTGAGCGTCTACTGGATGTGATGCGCACGTGGCAAGTGGAGACGATCTACCATGCGGCGGCGTACAAGCATGTGCCAATGGTGGAGCACAACGTTGCTGAAGGCGTGCTGAACAATATTCTAGGGACGATGAACACTGCCCAGGCTGCGGTGCAGGCGGGAGTGGCCAACTTTGTGCTGATTTCCACCGACAAGGCGGTGCGGCCCACTAATGTAATGGGCAGTACCAAGCGCGTTGCGGAGATGATCCTGCAGGCGCTGAGCCGCGAGACGGCACCCGTGCTGTTCAATGCGGATGGGGCGGTGCATCACGTCAACAAGACCCGGTTCACCATGGTGCGTTTCGGCAATGTGCTGGGCTCGTCGGGGTCGGTGATCCCTCGGTTCTATCAGCAGATTCGTGGGGGTGGGCCGGTTACAGTGACCCATCCGAAGATCACGCGCTATTTCATGACCATTCCCGAGGCGGCGCAGCTGGTGATCCAGGCGGGCTCCATGGGGCAGGGTGGCGATGTGTTCGTGCTGGATATGGGACAACCGGTACGCATTGCCGAGTTAGCCGAGAAGCTGATCCACCTGTCTGGCCTGAGTGTGCGATCGGAGAAAAGCCCGCACGGGGATATCGCTATCGAATTCACCGGGTTGCGGCCGGGTGAGAAGCTCTACGAAGAGCTGCTGATCGGTGACAACGTAAGTCCGACCGAGCATCCGATGATCATGCGGGCCGATGAGGAATACTTCACTTGGGATGTTTTGCGCGGTGTGCTGGCGAAGCTGCTCAAGGCCGTGGAGCAGGACGATTACCCACAGGTGCGGGTCTTGCTGCGTGAAGTGGTAAGTGGGTACGTGCCGGAAGGGGAAATCGTCGATTTGATCTACCAGCAGAGACGGGTTGGACCGGCTGAGTAGCGGTTTTCAACATCCCCGCTTCGCGTTCCGCTCGGTTCTCGAAGCGACGATCTGGGTTTCGCCATGCGCTCCTGGACGTGCGGGCCAAGAGGTGGGCTGAAGCCCACCCTACAGATCATCGCAGGCTTGCCATTGGGGACCGTTCTAGCTGTTCGGCGAGATGCTGCGTGACGTGCATACCCTTGGAGTGAGCGCCGCTTAAATGATGCCGCGTTCACGCAGCCCCCTGACCTGCGCTTCGGTCAGGCCGAGCCCAGCCAGGACGTCTTCGGTATGCTCGCCCAGCTGTGGGCCGCCGGCACCGATGCGGCCCGGGGTACGGCTGAGTTTGGGGAGGACACCCGGCACTTTGAGCGGTCCGGCGAAGGTTTGCACTTGTTCGATCATCTGGCGTGCCAGGTAATGCGGATCCTTGACGATGTCCGCCGCGGTGTAGGGGTAGCCGACTGGGACGCGCGCCTCCTTCAGCGCCGCGATGGTTTCATCGCGACTGTGCTGGACAGTCCACTCGCCGATTGCCGCGTCGATCAGCTCGGCGTGCTGGGCGCGGCCATCGTTATGCGCGAAGCGGGGATCGCCGGCCAGGTCCTGACGGCCGATCAAATTCATCAACCGTTTGAAGATGCTGTCGCCATTGCCGGCGATCAGCACATAGGCGTCGTCGTTACACAGGTAGGAGTTTGAGGGCGTGATGCCAGGCAGGGCGCTGCCGGCCGGCTCGCGCACATAGCCGAAGGCGTCGTATTCCGGCACCAGGCTTTCCATCATGCCGAAGACCGATTCGTACAGCGCCACATCAATCTCCTGCCCCATGCCGCTGCGGTTGCGCTCCTGCAGGGCGAGCAGCACACCGATGACGCCATACAGCGATGACAGTGAGTCGCCAATACTCACACCTACGCGCACTGGCGGCTGGCCCGGATAGCCGGACAGGTGTCGCAACCCGCCCATGGCCTCACCAATTACGCCGAATCCGGGCAGGTCCCGGTAAGGGCCTGTCTGACCGTAGCCCGAGATGCGCAGCATGATCAGGCGCGGATTGAGCGTCGACAGTTCGTCCCAGCCAAGGCCCCACTCTTCGAGTGTGCCGGGGCGAAAGTTTTCGACCACCACATCGGCTTCGGCCACCAGCTGGAGAACGATTTGTTGGCCTTCAGCGGCTTTCAGATCGAGCGTCACGGACTGTTTATTCCGCGATTGCACGTGCCACCAGAGTGAGGTGCCGTCCTTGAGCTTGCGCCACTTGCGCAGCGGATCACCGACACCCGGCGGCTCGATCTTGATCACATCGGCGCCGAACTCGCCGAGCATCTTGCTGGCGAAAGGGCCGGCGATCAGCTGGCCCATCTCGATGACTTTAAGGCCATGCAGCGGCAAGCCGTCACCATTCTGTTCGTTCATCGCAACACCTGTACCGGTTCGAGTCATGTGTGCAGGATGACTGAGCGCTGCCGCACGAACAATGAATCAAGCTGAAGCGTGCGCCGCAGCGACAGCTAGGGCTGGTCTCGGTGAAGTTCCAGTAGTTCGATCCCAGGGTTTTTGCGACCTTCCAGTTTGTTCAATCGCTTGATTTGATCGTTAACCGCGCTCCGGTCGCGGCGATTTTCTACGTTTGCATCCGCCTGCTCGCGAAGGGCATGGATCTCATCGTGAAGCGCTTCCAGCTGCACATCGCTCGGGCTGTCGTGCAGCGCATTCTTCATGCACTGCAACAGCGTTATGAGGACCTGCGGGTCATGCGCACCGTAGAGGCGGATCGGTGCGATCACGCTCTGCAGCATGTGCTGCATGCCTAGCTGCGGGTAGAAAAGGCGTGGGCGGCTGTGGTCGACACAGCCGATATCGAAAGGCGGTACGCCGCCGAGTCGTTGTAGCAATACGCCGATAAGGTTGATCGCTCGCGTGGCGGTGCCGGGGTCGTTGATCGCCGGACTGATCGCCTTGACTGCGATTTCCGATATCTGACGCATGCCGTAGGAAACGTTGGCGCTGGCGAATTCATTGTCGTGAAAGTCGAAGCAATCGAGCACTTCCTGCGCGTCTTCTTCACTCAGCGGCTTGCTGAGCTTGATCAGAGGATGGCCCTCCACCAGAAAGAACCCGGGTTCGACCTGGATCACGGCTACCAGATCACGTTTGCGCAAGAGTTTGCCGAGCCGCCGTTCATTTACCTCGCGCAGATAGCCTGGTCGGATTGTCGGCAGGCACCACCAATCCGGGGAGTCGGGAATCCCGACGACGCCCGCGATGCGCCGTTTGCGCTTGTCCAGATTGGCTGAGGCGTCGTTATAGAGCTGGCTGAGTATCCAATCAACCTGAATGGATTGCGACACCGAGCGGATAAACACCACAAACAGCGCCATGCACAACATACCGAACGCCACCGCTAACAGGATTCCCAGCGCCGGAACGCTGGCTGGGTCGCTTTTGTTCAGGGCGCTGATCATCAGCAGGTAGTAAACGATGCTGCCGAGGTAGAGGCCGAGGATGACCTGGTTGCGTGTGTCGCTGACCAGGCCGGGTAGTACGCGTGGCGAGAGGCGGGCCGCCGCGCCGTTAAGCACGACCATCACCATGGAAAAGCTGAACACGGTAAGCGAGATGATGCCGGTGATGAGCGTGCCGAGAATTTCACGGCTGTTATCGGGATCGATCAGGCCTGGCGGTAGCTTGCCGCGAAGGGAGGCAGCCGTTGAGGTCGACTCAAAGCCAAATACAAGCGCGGCTATAAGGACGTAAACGGCGGGGATCAACACGGGGTAGAGGGCGATGCTTTCCCTGATGCGTTTGACGACACGAAAAAACACATTGGCTGGATCTGACATCCTCGAGCTTCCGGCAAGACGGGCGTTTCGCCCCGGCTCTGCTATGACCTCCAGTGGAGGCAAAGTACGCCCTGTCGCGACGGTCTATGCTTCAAGGGCGACAGCGTTTCCGGCGGCCTCCATCAGCGGAACACTTTCGCTGCGCGTTGCTCGAACCTGAAGTCGTCAGGCGCTTGGTGTGATTCGTACGGTTCGCCTGTGGACAGGGTTATACGAAACGATAACAAGACCTACGAGTGAGGTAATTCAGCATGAGTGCTTCGTCTCTGTATCCCGTGCAACCGGAGGTTGCGGCTCGATCGCTGACCGATGAGGCCGCTTACAAAGCTATGTACCAACAGTCGGTGGTCAACCCTGACGGCTTCTGGCGCGAGCAGGCGGAGCGCATCGACTGGATCAAGCCGTTCACGCGGGTAAAACAGACCTCTTTTGACGACCATCATGTCGACATCAAGTGGTTCGCCGACGGCACTCTCAACGTCTCCGCCAACTGTTTGGACCGGCACCTGGCCACGCGAGGGGACGAGGTCGCGATCATCTGGGAAGGGGATGATCCGTCGGAGCATCGCCAGATCACCTATCGCGAGCTGCATCACGAAGTGAGCAAGTTCGCCAACGCGCTACGTGGGCAGGACGTGCATCGGGGCGATGTGGTCACCATTTACATGCCGATGATTCCCGAAGTCGCGGTGGCAATGCTGGCCTGTGCGCGAATCGGTGCCATTCACTCTGTGGTGTTCGGCGGATTCTCTCCTGAAGCCCTTGCAGGGCGGATCATAGATGGCAGCTCCAAGGTCGTGATTACTGCCGATGAAGGCCTACGTGGCGGTAAGACCGTCCCGCTCAAGGCGAATGTCGATGAGGCGCTGACCAATCCGCAAACGAACTGCGTGCAGAAGATCATCGTGGTTCGGCGTACTGGCGGGGAGATCCGGTGGCATCAGCATCGTGATATCTGGTACGAGGATCTGATGCGCGTGGCGGGCGACGTTTGCGCGCCTAAGGAGATGGGTGCAGAGGAGCCGCTGTTCATTCTTTATACCTCCGGCTCAACCGGGAAGCCCAAAGGCGTGATGCATACCTCTGGCGGATACCTGCTGTATGCCGCGCTCACCCATGAGCGGGTTTTCGATTACCGACCCGGCGAGATTTACTGGTGCACCGCGGATGTGGGGTGGATTACCGGTCATAGCTATCTCCTCTACGGGCCGTTGGCCAACGGTGCCACGACACTGATGTACGAAGGGGTGCCCAACCATCCCGATGTGACGCGAATCGGCAAGATCATCGACAAGCACAAGGTCAATATTCTCTATACGGCACCCACTGCGATCCGCTCGATGATGGCCGAGGGCGCTGCGGCAATGGAGGGTGCGGATGGCTCGAGCCTTCGGCTGCTCGGCACGGTAGGGGAGCCGATCAATCCGGAAGCGTGGCATTGGTATTACGAGACGGTGGGCAAGTCGCGCTGTCCGATCGTAGATACCTGGTGGCAGACCGAGACGGGCGGCATCCTGATCAGCCCGCTACCCGGCGCGACGGCCTTGAAACCCGGCTCCGCGACACGGCCCTTTTTCGGTGTTGTGCCTGGATTGGTAGACAACCTCGGCAACCTGCTCGAAGGGGCCACGGAGGGCAATCTGGTTATCCTCGACTCCTGGCCGGGACAAATGCGCAGTATTTACCGCAACCATGATCGATTTGTGGATACCTACTTTAAGACTTTCCGCGGCATGTACTTCACCGGTGATGGTGCCCGTCGCGACGAAGATGGCTACTACTGGATCACCGGCCGTGTGGATGATGTGTTGAACGTCTCCGGCCACCGTATGGGCACTGCGGAAATCGAAAGCGCCATGGTGGCGCACCGCAAAGTGGCTGAAGCGGCGGTAGTAGGCGTGCCGCATCCGCTCAAAGGGCAGGGCATCTACGTGTACGTTACGCTGGTGTCGGGCGAAGAGCCTTCCGATCAGCTGCGTCAGGAATTGCAACAATGGGTCCGCAAGGAAATCGGGCCGATTGCTGTGCCGGACGTGATTCAGTGGGCGCCAGGTTTGCCGAAGACGCGATCGGGCAAGATCATGCGGCGCATCCTGCGCAAAATCGCCACGGACGAATACGAGTCGTTGGGCGACATCTCGACGCTCGCCGACCCCGGTGTGGTGCCACAGCTGATCGAGACCCACAAGCAGATGCGGCTGCCCTAACGCGCGAAACCGCGGCGGTGGCCCCCAAGACGCCGCCGCAACACGTCATCCATTCGGCACTGCGCTTGCTTCCTCGTTCGCCGCTGGCGTCTCCTTCGGAAGACCGGCTACGGTCAGCTCGGGAAAGCTGCCACCGATGAACTCGAGACTGCGGGTCGGGAAGGCGAACTGGACGTCCATCTCGCGAATAGCATCGAGCAGCTGCAGATTGATTTCCTGCTGCGTGTCCATGTAGGCGT
The DNA here is from genome assembly GCF_019880365.1 of Pseudomonas sp. DNDY-54. Taxonomy (NCBI): domain Bacteria; kingdom Pseudomonadati; phylum Pseudomonadota; class Gammaproteobacteria; order Pseudomonadales; family Pseudomonadaceae; genus Pseudomonas; species Pseudomonas sp. DNDY-54. The sequence continues at coordinate 2,790,218 of NZ_CP082271.1, read as the reverse complement.
TGTAGTCAGACACCTGCATGATATAGACGACCTCAAAGGTAAGCTGGCTGTCGTCAAAGGCGAGAAAATGCGCGCGGTCAAATTTGGCGTTGTCGATGCCATCGATGATCCGCTTCAACAGCGCCGACACTTCGCGCACCTTGTCGGACGGCGTGTTGTAGGTGATTCCGAACTTGAACACGATGCGGCGTGTGTTCATGCGCTTGTAGTTGTGCAGGGTCTGCTTGAGCAAGTCGGCGTTGGCGCAAACAATCTGCTCGCCGCTTAATGCGCGGATACGGGTGGTTTTCAGGCCTATATGCTCGATGTTGCCCGCGACTTCGCCGAAGACGACGAAATCGCCGATCTCGAAAGGCTTGTCCACACCGATAGAGAGAGAGGCGAAGATGTCGCTAAGCAGCGTCTGTACAGCCAACGCAATGGCGATACCGCCAACGCCCAGGCTGGCGACCATGGCAGTAATGTCGACCCCCAGGTTGGCCAGAATCGACAGCAACATCATCGTCCAGATGACGATGCGGACCATGATGCCAATGATCGTTGTGGTAACCGGGTTGCGCGCTTTGCCGTCGCGCGTCAGGCTTTCCATCCACAGGCGAACCGCGGTATCCATCCACAACGCGATCTGGAAGGCGAGCGCGATAAACCAGCCGTGCGACATGGCCGATTCCCAGCGTTCCGGTAGCTCGACGACCTTCAATGCAATCAGCAAGGACAGGGCGATCAATAGCAGATGGCTGGTGCGGCTGAGCATCTCCGCCGCAATGGCAACGAAGCCGCTCCTCGACCCTTTGCTCATCTTGCGCAGGCGGTTGGTAATGACCCGCACCACGGCTTGCAGGATGAGATAACTGACGAGGGTAACGCCAGCGATTATGGCGATGTTGATCCAAAGTCGTTCGTTCAACATCACATCCCAATTCATCAACTCGGCTTCCTCCGGATACGCGCGGCCAAACGCGAAGACAGTGGCTCCTGTTTCAGTAGTCACTGCTGCGTATTAGTTCCCACGATAGCGAAGGCAAAGCGAGACGATGAGGCGGGTCGAAGCCTGTATACGAGCAATCAGCGGGGCGGAACCACTGTTTTCAGATCCTCATAAGCGCCGGCATTGATGACCTGGCTATAGCCCAGGTCCTGGAGCAGCTCCTGCGCGGCTGAGGAGCGACGGCCGCTGCGGCAGTAAAGAACGACAGGGGCGCTTTTGTCGGGCGCGACACGCGAGATGTGCTTCGCAAGATCTTGGGTTTCGATACGTGTCGCGCCGGGCAGTGAGCCTTCGGCGTGTTCTTGTTTGGTGCGTACATCAATCAGAACGGTGTCGGTGTGCTGCAGCGCAGCCAATGCGGCGGGCTGGTCTATTTCGCCGCCAAGTGCCGCAGTGGTCAGTAACGTGAGCAAGAGCAGTAGTCGATGCATACGTACCTCGTGTCGTCTAGATCAGCTGATGAGGCGGGTCAGGTTCGGCAGGATGAGAATGATCGCAGTGGCTAGCAAGATCATCGTTGCCTGCCTGATTTTCTTTTGCTTAAACATGGTAGCGGCCTTTTATTGTTGTGGCGCGAAAGGCTCGAATGCCTGAATTGAATCTGCTCCCGCTAGATGGTGCTCATGTACGTTACGACTACCGGGTCCGCTATTTGAGACTGAGTTCGGCTAGTGAGCGTGGCCCAAATTGAAGTGGGGGTTAAAACTAAGCAAATTCCTCGCCAGTACGGCCGGCCTATCGGCAGCCATCACGTTTCAGAAAGATTAGGTTAGGGCTGGCGACACGGACGACTGTCATGGTCCAGCGCATGACCGCTGATCTGACTCCATCAAGCGGAATCGCGAAGTGGACAAACGGCTCAGCTGGCTCTGCACTCCATCCAATGGTGGATCGAATGGAAACGCTTTTCGACTTGCCAGTAATCAATGCGGGTCGAATCGAAACAGTGAGGCTTGACCAATCAGTGACGGCGCGGCGGTGTGCAGCAGTGGCAACCGATGTGTGTCATTAGCCGAGTCGTTGCGAGGCTGGAATGAAAGCGCGCGAACGGCAAAAACGAAAAAGCCCCGAAAGTCGGGGCTTTACGTTCGATCTGGCGGTGAGGGTGGGATTCGAACCCACGATACGATTTCTCGTATACACACTTTCCAGGCGTGCTCCTTCAACCGCTCGGACACCTCACCGGATCTCGACAGGACGTGACGTCCGTCGAGGCGCGCTAATGTAGCCGAAGAGCTTTAGGATGGCAAAAAGTTTTTTAGTTTATTCATGCGGTTAAGGCGCGGTTGTGAAACTGGCCAAGCGGCGATGGCAATGAACCTACCATTGCTCTAAGGTTCGAAGAGCTATGGCATCGAGGCCAGCTTTACGCAATCGAGCGTAATGAATATGAAGAGCCGGGAAAGGCTTTGATGAAGTTATTCAAAAGTAAGCGCAGGCGGCCGGACGTAAACGAGGTCGCCACCAAGCGCCGTCTGCACGTGAGTCATCTGGAACTCGGGATGTATATCTGCGAGCTGGATAGGCCATGGCGCCAGACCGACTTCCTCTTCCAGGGATTTCCCCTTCTTAAGATCGAACACATTCAGGCAGTCCGCGAGCGCTGCGACTATGTGTTCGTCGATGACACCCGTCGCGTACTCGTCGATCAGGGGCAGATGGTTGTGCCTTCAGCGACACCGCTGCGCGTGAAGCGGTCCACCGGTCGTATCCCCCTATCGCTCGAGGTTCAGGAAGCCAGCGAAGCCTATCGCAGCAGCGTGTTGGTTTTAGATCAGGTACTGCTGGATGTTCAGCAGGGGAGAGCCATCGATACCAAAGCGTGCCAGGCGTTGGTGAAGCGGAACCTGGAAAGCATGCTGCGTAATGAGAGCGCCATGCTCTGGTTGGCGCGCCTGAAGTCGCAGGACCTCTATACCAGTCTGCACTGCCTGTCCGTCTCCATCCTAGCGATGGGATTCGGTACCCATCTCGGGTTGCCTGACGAGAAGATCGAATTGCTGGGCATCGCAGGGCTGCTGCACGACGTTGGCAAGATGAAGATTGATCCGGCCGTCCTGAACAAACCCGGGAAGCTCACCAAGGAAGAGTTCGATCACATCAAACTCCATCCCGATTTCGGTTATCAAGCGCTGAGCGGCCAGGACGATATTCCGGCTGCGGCGCTGCACGCTGCCTACGGCCACCATGAACGGCTCGATGGGAAGGGGTATCCGCAAGGTCTCGACCAGCATCAGATTCCTTTTACTACGCGAGTCGTCACCATCGTTGATGCGTTCGATGCGATCACTAGCCATCGTGCATACGATGACGCAAGACCGATCCAGACCGCCTACGACGTATTGCGCAGCGGCGCCGGCCAGCAGTTTGACGAAACACTGGTAAGCGAATTCATCCGCTGGCTTGGAGTTTTCCCAGTGGGAACGCTGGTAGAACTGCATACTGGTGAAGTCGCGCTGGTGCTGGAAAAGCACAATAAGCTGCACCTGCGGCCCAAGGTGGTTGTACTGAGGGATGCGAGCAAGGCGCCCTGCGAGCCGCGCTATCTCGATCTTTCTCAATTGACGGTGGACGCAGACGGAACACCCTATCGGATCAGCAGCGGTATCTCGGATGGTTCCTACGGCCTGTACATAGCAGACCCGCAACTGCAGACCATCCTGCACCCTGAGCTGCTTGCTCTGCTTGAGCTCGAGCCAGAGACACCGGAAAGCTGACCCGTCCGAACTTAGTCACGGCTCGTGCCAGATTACGGGTGATCATGACTTGCCAGTCAGCCACGACGCTTTACCTTGCGAGTCTTGCTAAGTAACTTCAGCGGACTTTTAACAAGGAATAATCGTCATGAGTGATCTGGTTTCCTACGAAATCGAAGACGGCATCGCCACGCTCACGCTTAACAATGGCAAGGTCAACGCGCTGTCGCCAGCCATGTTCGACGCGCTCAACGCCGCATTCGACCGCGCCGAGCAGGATCGCGCGGTGGTGATTCTCACCGGGCAGCCGGGCATTCTGTCCGGAGGCTATGACCTCAAAGTGATGACGGCGGGGCCTGAGCACGCCATCGCGCTGGTGAGCACGGGCTCGGCATTTTCACGCCGGATGCTGGCGCATCCATTTCCGATTATTGTTGCCTGTCCAGGCCATGCGATCGCCAAGGGTGCGTTCCTGTTGCTCTCGGCCGACTATCGTATTGGCGTCGAAGGCGCTTTCAACATCGGGCTGAACGAAGTTCAGATCGGCATGACCATGCACCATTCCGGCATCGAGCTGGCGCGAGATCGACTGACCAAACCGGCGTTCCATCGCTCTGTAATCAATGGCGAAATCTTTAACCCGCAGGCGGCGCTCGAAGCCGGCTTTCTCGACAAGATCGTTCCGGCTGGAGAGCTGATGGCCATCGCCAAAGCGACAGCTGCTCAGCTGAAGAAGATCAACATGACCGCCCACAAGAACACCAAGCTCAAGGCGCGCAAGGCACTGCTCGAAACCATGGACCAGGCCATCGCGCTGGACCAGCAACATTCGGTCGTGTCCTGAAGAGAATTTTCGCCGGGCCGCCCATTGCTGGCGGGCCTGCGTTTAAACTGCGCTGCAACGCCCCGCTATGGCGGGGCGTTTTATTTCCTATTCGTGTCGCATCGCAGGAGAGTCCTGATGTCCGCCCCGCACACCCCGGTAGAACGCGCTGATTTCGACCAGGTCATTGTTCCCACCTTTGCACCTGCTGCCTTCATTCCAGTACGTGGACAGGGCTCGCGAGTCTGGGATCAGAGCGGACGAGAGCTGATCGACTTCACCGGCGGCATCGCCGTCAACGTGCTTGGCCATGCTCATCCGGCACTGGTAAGCGCGTTGACCGAGCAGGCAGGCAAGCTCTGGCACATCTCCAATATCTTTACCAACGAACCGGCGTTGCGTCTCGCCAAGAAGCTGACGGCCGCTACTTTCGCCGACCGGGCCTTCTTCTGTAACTCCGGTGCCGAAGCCAACGAGGCGGCCTTCAAGCTGGCGCGTCGGTACGCTCATGACAAATTCGGGCCGGAGAAATGCGAAATAATCTCTGCGGTTAACAGCTTCCATGGTAGGACGCTCTTTACGGTGACGGTGGGCGGGCAGCCAAAGTATTCCGATGGATTCGGGCCCAAGATCCAGGGCATCAGCCATGTCGCCTACAACGATCTCGATGCGCTCGCCGCGGCCATATCAGACAAGACCTGCGCGGTGGTGCTGGAACCGATTCAGGGTGAAAGCGGCGTTCTGCCGGCCGATCGGGCGTACCTCGAAGGCGCGCGCAAGCTCTGCGACCAGCACAACGCACTGCTGATCTTGGATGAAGTCCAGACCGGCATGGGCCGTACCGGTGAGCTGTTCGCCTATATGAATTACGGCGTCACACCAAACATTCTGACCAACGCCAAGAGTTTGGGTGGTGGCTTCCCGATTGGCATGATGTTGACCACCAACGAAATCGCTGCGCATTTCAGTGTAGGCACCCATGGCACCACATATGGCGGCAATCCGCTGGCGTGCGCAGTGGCCGAGGCGGTGGTTGATATCGTCAATACCCCTGAGGTGCTGGGCGGTGTCAGGGATCGGCATGAACGCTTCAAGCGCGGCCTGCTGGAGATTGGCCAGCGCTATGGCTTGTTCAGCCAGGTGCGCGGCATGGGCATGTTGATTGGCTGCGTGCTGAACGATGCCTGGAAAGGTCGCGCACGTGAAATCTTCGATGCGGCAGAGCGCGAAGCGCTGATGATTCTGCAGGCTGGGCCCGACGTAATTCGTTTGGCCCCTAGCCTGATCATCGAAGAGGCCGATATCGCGGAAGGTCTTGCCCGCTTCGACCGTGCCGCTGCGAAGCTGACCCAGGCCTGAATTCCAGGTCTACCCTTGGCAGGACGGCGCGCTGTCCTGCACCTTTTCCCTATTGAGAATCTGCCATGAGCGATAGCCTGCAACTAATCCTTGAAGACGTAGACGGTACCCAGCTGGAGACCTCCTGCACCCGTTTCGCCGTGATGTGGCAGGGGCGTGAGGTCTGGATTCAACAGGTTGGCAACAATCAGTTGATGATTGGTGTTGACGTCGAAGACGGCGACACCGAGTACGCCAATCTGTTGCTGCGGCCGTTGGCGACCAACTTGGTTAGTCTTGAGCTTGAAATGGAGCCGGTAGAGTCCGGCGAGGATGACCACGTCCATGGCCCGGACTGTAACCACGACCACTGACGACGCCGAAATGCTGGCGCTGGGCCGGCTGTTGGCGCTGACGGTCGCCGGCCAGGTGCCGGTTGAGCGTGTACAGTTCACGGATGACGGTGCCCGGCTGCAATGGCTGGGCGAGGGTGCGCTGGAGGTCACGCCGGCGAACGGCCGAGATGCGGGGCTCGATCTGGTGCTGTCGGCGGGCGTGCACGGCTGTGAAGTCATTCCGATTGAACTACTGGATCGCTTGATCCAGGCAATCGGTCGAAACGAGATTCGGCCGCGGGCGCGACTGTTGTTTTTGTTCTGCAACCCGCCCGCGATGCGTCAGGGCGTACGTAGGGTCGGCTCGGATCTGAATCGGCTGTTCTGTGGCAGGCATGCCGATAACCTCAGCGACGAGGCGAGCCGCGCCGCGCAACTTGAAGCGTGGGTGGCGCAGTTTTTTCGCGAGTCTGGCCGTCACCGTTGGCACTATGACCTGCACTCCGCGATGCGTGCATCGAAGCTGCCGCAGTTCGCAATATGTCCCTGGGTGCCGGATCGTGAAGTCTCGACCGACAGCATGCTGCGCCTTCGGCAGGCAGCGGTAGATGCGGTGCTGGTGCAGGAAAAGCCCTCAGGAACCTTCAGCGCGCACACCGCCACGCGTCACGGTGCCGAGGCGTTTACCCTTGAGATAGCAGAGGCGACCGAAGGCGCTTGGCCTGATTGCCTCGACGAGTTTCTGCAGGCCGCCCGTCACTGGATCGAAGCGGCGCCTTCGGGGCAACCGCATATGCAGCAACCACCGAAGGCGTTCCGGTTGTCGCGGGAAATCATCAAGCGTAGCGAGCGGTTCGCCCTGCGCCTGCCAGCCGATATTGAAAACTTCACCGCGTTACCAATCGGTACGCTGCTGGCCGAGGACGAAGGCGTTCGCTGGGTAGTCGAAGAGCCGGGCGCGCATATTCTGTTTCCGCTGGCCGACGTCGCGATCGGTGAACGCGCTGGACTGATCGTCGTTCCGCGAGGCTGAGTTGGCTACGTCCGGCTGCCGCTGAAGCACATTGCAGCCGGGGGCCAGGCTTTCGCCTTTATCGGAAGCATTTAGCTTCGGCCGCTGGCGGGCGCATACCACCATAAGCGAGCTCGATATGGCTGTTTCTGAGTGGTGCTAGAGCTTTGCCCTCAGGACAAAGCTTTCTTGCGGCTCTGTTCCGCTGGGCTCGACCCCAGTAGCAGACTGATCAGACCCCGGTTGGCGGGTTGCTAAGCGAGTCGTTGCCGGTCACGGTGGCCGTGCCGGTAGCGGCCTGAGCGTTGGCTTTCAAGCGAACATCGTCCGCCTCACTGCGCTCGAGTGGCATGCTCCGGGAATTGCCTTCTGCCATTTTGGCATGCTCACTCACTTCGCAAAGTACGCGTTTGGCTTCGCAGTGGCCGGTGAAGCCGCGCGTCAGGGCCATGCCGCCCATGGCCAGCTGAACCAGCCCTCCCAAGCCGCCCCGGCCGAGGCCTTTTCCAACGAAGTACAGCCCGCCGATGATGGATGCGGCGCGCTCCCAGCCCTGCACGTTCTGCGATGTCCGGCTCATGCTTTTACACTCCAAACAGTAGGTAAGAGAAGTGACCTCGGCACGCTGGCGCCGTTCCGACCGCAAGTCGGCGGACGAGATCCGGGTACGGGTTAACTGGCAATGCTGCATGCGGCGGCCTGCTTACCGATCGGCCATGCCGAAGACCTTGAGCACGAACGCGTATTCCAGCGCGACGTCCTTGAGCGCTTGATAACGACCGCTCATACCGCCATGCCCGGCACCGAATTCGGTTTTGAGCAGGAGCAGATTGTCGTCGGTTTTGTGAGCGCGCAGTTTGGCCACCCATTTCGCAGCTTCCCAGTACTGCACACGGCTGTCGTTGTAACCAGCAACTGCGAGTGTCGCCGGGTAGGGTTGATTGCGCACGTTCTCATAGGGGGCATATGCCTTTATTCGGGCATGAACCTCTGGCTGATTTGGATCGCCCCATTCGTCGTATTCGGTGACCGTCAGCGGCAGGTCCGCGTTGAGCATGGTGTTCAGCACATCGACGAAGGGCACCTCGGCAATTGCGGCGCCGAACAGTTCAGGTCGCAGATTCAACACCGCGCCGATCAGCAATCCCCCGGCACTGCCACCACTAATCGCGAGTCGACCTGGTTCGGTGTAGCCATCGCCTATCAGTTTCTCGGCGCATGCAATGAAGTCGCCGAAGGTGTTCGGCTTGTGCTCCAGCTTTCCGGCGCGGTACCAGGCTTCGCCAAGATCGCCACCGCCTCGAACGTGGGCAATGGCGAACACGAATCCGCGATCCAGCAGAGACAAGCGTGCATGCGAGAACCACGGATCGAGACTGTGGCCGTACGCGCCGTAACCGTAGAGATACAGCGGCGCTGGTTTGCCGAGAAGCTCGCGGCGACCGACCAGGCTGATCGGTACCTGGGTACCGTCGGCGGCCGTCGCCCAGATGCGGCGGCTTTCGTAGGCATCGGCATCGAACGGGCCTTCGACCGGTGTTTCCTTGAGAACCTTCTGATCGCCGTTGGCCAGGTTCAACTGGCGAATCTGCGCGGGACGGTTCAGGGCCTCATAGCGCAGCCGAATGACCGGGCTATCGAATTCCAGTGTGTTATGAACATGCAGGCTGTAAGCCGCGTCGGGTAATTGCACCCGATAATGGCTGCCCTCTGCGGGCCGAACCTCGATGATGGGCAGTCCCGATTCCCGCAGGCTCAGCGTGACCGCACCTGCGTTCAGGCTGATGTCTTCGAGCATCACCGAGTCGCTATGGCCGATCAGTTCTTGCCACTGATCGCGCTGTGGCGTGGCCTCTGGTGCGTGGTAAAGCGCGAAGTTTATGCCGGCCTGGTTGCTACGAACCAACCAGCGCCATTCCCCATCCAGCAAGCCATGGTCGGGGTAGTATTCATGGTCTTCCTGGCGTGGCGCGAGGCAATCCCAGTCGCCATCAGGCTCATCCGCTGATAGCACCCAGGCTTCGCTGGTGGTCTTGCTATTGGAAAGAATCACCAGCTGACGTTCGGAGCTGGCTCGGTAGCAGTGAACGAAACAGCGGCCGTCCGGATCGTGGTAGACCTCGGTGCGCTCGCCGTACCCCAAACGATGGCGATAGATCTTGTGAGGCCTGTGAGTATCGTCGAGTTCGCCGAAGAACAGCGTCTGATTGTCGTTAGCCCAAGTCATGCTCCCGTCGCAATCTTCGAAGGGCAGGGCAGTCACCTCGCCGGTGTGCAGATCCTTGACGAACAGCTGATAGATCTCATCACCTTGCGTATCGAGGCTGTAAGCCAGTTTGCTGTGGTCCTGGCTGACGCTGAACGCGCCCAGCGACAGGAACCCTCCGGCTGCCAATTCATTGGGATCGAGCAAGAGCTGCTCGGCACTTTCGTCCACAGTGAACGCGCCGTCTGCTGGCCGGGGGCAGCGGTAGTGACGCGGATACTCATCACCGGCGGTGGTGCGCTGGTAGTAAAGCCAAGGCCCCCAGGGTGACGGCAGTGAAAGGTCTGTCTCGCGGATGCGGCCCTTGATCTCCTGAAACAGTGCCTCACGAAGCCCCGCCTGGTCGGCAAGCTGATCTTCTAAATAGGCGTTCTCGGCCTTGAGGTAATCGAGCACCTCGGGTGCGTCACGACTCTCCAGCCATTTATACGGATCAACACCAGCATCCGTACGAGCAATCGGGGCAGACATGTGAAACTCCTGAGCGCAGCTGCGTACTGGCGCAGCGTTACGAAATTGGTAGTAGGCGGCGAGTGTACTAACGCCTTGCCAGTTTGTGACGATCCTATGCAGTGGGGGTTCATTGACCCTCTCGCGCGCATCAGCGGTGTGAATGCACGTCAATGAAGAAAAACTCTCGCGTTCAGCTGCAGCATTACCGGCCTTGGCTAGGCTTACCGGTCTGATTGCTCATGGGCACCTTGGTGTGATCGGTCAGCCGATTGACAATGGATCGCTTTTCCATGAAGGTGTGCTCACCCAAATCAAACGGGCGTATGAATCGAGCGTTTGCCACGCAAATGCCGTCAGCCCGGTTTATCGTGTCGGTGGGTGTCGTTTCACCGGTAACGGTGACGGTCTTCGGGCCGATGACGTGCGACACGTAACGTTCAGCTTCCATACCGTGGAGATCAGTTGATGATTTACGAAGGTAAAGCCATCACGGTTAAGGCTCTTGAGAGCGGCATCGTCGAATTGAATTTCGACCTCAAGGGTGAGTCCGTCAACAAGTTCAATCGCCTCACCCTCAATGACCTTCGTCAGGCCGTCGACGCCATCAAGGCCGACAGCTCCGTCAAAGGCGTTATCGTTACCAGCGGCAAGGATGTATTCATCGTCGGTGCGGACATCACCGAATTCGTCGACAACTTCAAGCTGTCCGATGAGGAGCTGGTCGCCGGCAACCTCGAAGCGAACAAGATCTTCAGCGATTTCGAAGACCTCGGTGTCCCGACTGTCGCTGCCATTAACGGCATCGCACTGGGCGGTGGTTTCGAGATGTGCATGGCTGCTGACTACCGCGTCATGTCTACCGTGGCGAAAGTCGGTCTGCCGGAAGTGAAGCTGGGCATCTACCCGGGCTTCGGCGGCACGGTTCGCCTGCCGCGCCTGATCGGCGTCGATAACGCTGTCGAGTGGATTGCATCCGGCAAGGAAAACCGCGCTGAAGACGCGCTCAAGGTTCGCGCCGTAGACGCTGTGGTTGCTCCCGAGCAGCTGCAGGCCGCCGCGCTGGATCTGGTCAAGCGCGCCATCTCCGGCGAGCTGGACTACAAGGCCAAGCGTCAGCCGAAGTTGGACAAGCTCAAGCTCAACGCCATTGAGCAAATGATGGCTTTCGAAACCTCCAAGGGTTTCGTGGCTGGTCAAGCGGGCCCGAACTACCCGGCGCCGGTTGAAGCGATCAAGACCATTCAGAAAGCCGCCAATTTCGGGCGCGACAAAGCGATCGAAGTCGAGGCCGCTGGCTTCGTCAAACTTGCCAAGACGTCGGTTGCGCAAAGCCTGGTTGGCCTGTTTCTGAGCGATCAGGAGCTGAAGAAAAAAGCCAAGGCCTACGACAAGCAAGCCCGTGACGTGAAGTTGGCTGCCGTACTGGGCGCCGGCATCATGGGTGGCGGTATTGCCTACCAGTCGGCTGTCAAAGGCACGCCGATCCTGATGAAGGATATCCGCGAAGAGGGTATCCAGATGGGCCTGAACGAGGCCTCCAAGCTGCTCGGCAAGCGCGTCGAAAAGGGTCGCCTGACTCCGGCGAAGATGGCCGAGGCGCTCAATGCCATTCGCCCCACCATGTCGTACGGTGACTTCGGTCACGTCGACATCGTCGTCGAAGCCGTTGTCGAAAACCCGAAGATCAAGCAGTCGGTACTGGCCGAAGTCGAAGGTCTGGTGCGTGATGATGCGATCATCGCCTCGAACACCTCGACCATCTCCATCAGCCTGCTGGCCCAGGCGCTCAAGCGTCCGGAAAACTTCTGCGGCATGCACTTCTTCAACCCGGTGCACATGATGCCGCTGGTGGAAGTGATCCGTGGCGAGAAGACCAGCGAAACCGCGATCGCCACGACCGTTGCTTACGCCAAGAAAATGGGTAAGAGCCCTGTCGTGGTCAATGATTGCCCAGGCTTCCTGGTCAACCGCGTCCTGTTCCCTTATTTCGGCGGCTTCGCCCGCGCCATCGCTCACGGTGTGGACTTCGTCCGCGCTGACAAGGTGATGGAGAAGTTCGGCTGGCCGATGGGCCCGGCCTATCTGATGGACGTCGTCGGCATGGACACAGGCCATCACGGTCGTGACGTCATGGCCGAAGGCTTCCCGGATCGCATGAAAGACGACACCCGTACAGCCGTCGACGTCATGTACGACGCCAACCGCCTCGGTCAGAAGAACGGCAAGGGCTTCTATGTCTACGAGATGGACAAGAAGGGCAAGCCGAAGAAGGTGGTCGATCCGCAATCCTACGAGCTGCTCAAGCCGGTGGTCAGCGAGACTCGCGAGCTGTCCGACGAGGACATCATCAACTACATGATGATCCCGCTGTGCCTGGAAACGGTCCGCTGCCTGGAAGACAACATCGTCGAAACCGCTGCCGAAGCTGATATGGGCTTGATCTACGGCATCGGTTTCCCTCCCTTCCGTGGTGGTGCACTGCGCTACATCGATTCGATCGGTGTCGCCGAGTTCGTGGCCTTGGCCGACAAGTACGCCGACCTGGGTCCGCTGTATCAGCCGACTGCGAAGCTGCGTGAAATGGCTGCCAACGGCCAGCGCTTCTACGGTTAATTGAGGAAAAAAGAGATATGAGCCTTAATCCGAGAGACGTCGTCATTGTCGACTTCGGCCGTACCCCGATGGGTCGTTCCAAGGGCGGCATGCACCGCAATACCCGCGCCGAGACCATGTCCGCGCACCTGATCGATGGCTTGCTGGCACGCAACTCCAAGGTTGATCCAGCTGAAGTTGAGGACGTGATCTGGGGCTGCGTCAACCAGACCCTTGAGCAGGGCTGGAACGTGGCCCGCATGGCCTCGCTGCTGACCCGCATCCCGCACACCAGTGCTGCTCAGACCGTTAGCCGCCTGTGTGGCTCCTCCATGAGCGCGCTGCATACCGCCGCTCAGGCGATCATGACCGGCAACGGTGACGTCTTTGTCGTCGGTGGTGTCGAGCACATGGGCCACGTCGGCATGATGCATGGTGTCGACCCGAACCCGCAGCTGTCGCTGTACGCCGCCAAGGCATCCGGCATGATGGGTCTGACCGCTGAAATGCTGGGCAAGATGCATGGCATCACCCGCGAGCAGCAGGATGCCTTCGGCGAACGTTCTCATCGTCTGGCGCACAAAGCGACGGTCGACGGCATGTTCAAGGATGAAATCATCCCGATGGAGGGCTACGACGAGAACGGTTTCCTCAAGGTCTTCGACTACGATGAAACCATTCGCCCGGAAACCACCCTCGAGAGCCTCGCCGCGCTCAAGCCGGCATTCAATCCGAAGGGCGGCACCGTGACTGCTGGCACGTCTTCGCAGATCACCGACGGTGCGTCCTGCATGATCGTCATGTCGGCGCAGCGTGCGCAGGATTTGGGCATCCAGCCAATGGCTGTGATTCGCTCCATGGCCCTGGCGGGTGTAGACCCGGCAATCATGGGTTACGGCCCGGTGCCGGCGACCCAGAAAGCGCTCAAGCGTGCCGGTCTGACCATGGACGACATCGATTACGTCGAGCTCAACGAAGCCTTCGCAGCTCAGGCACTGCCTGTGCTTAAGGATTTGAAGTTGCTCGACAAGATGGAACAGAAGGTCAATCTGCATGGAGGTGCCATCGCACTGGGTCATCCGTTCGGTTGCTCCGGTGCTCGTATTTCGGGCACCCTGCTGAACGTGATGAAGCAGAACGGGGGTACGCTTGGCGTGGCTACGATGTGTATCGGCCTGGGCCAAGGTATCACCACGGTGTTCGAACGCGTCTAAGCTGTTCGTTACACGGAAACCGGGGCCATGTGCCCCGGTTTTCATTTTCTGGATATGTTTTTTTGAGGCAGTCGACATGCAGGTCACGCCAGGCCGTTACCGCCATTACAAAGGCCCTGAATACCGGGTATACGCGATTGCTCGGCACTCCGAAACGGAAGAGCCAGTGGTGTTCTATCAGGCGCTGTACGGGGATTTCGGCCTTTGGGTGCGCCCGCTCTCGATGTTTACCGAAACGGTAGAAGTCGACGGCGAAACGCTTCCCCGTTTCGCCCTGATCGAAGCCGAAGCGAGCCGGTTTTAAGGGTTATCAACATGGGCTGGCTTAACCCCTGCGCTTGACCTTGGCTCTATCGCCACTATATATAGCGGTGCTTTCGGGCCGAGTGAAAACGATTTTCTTGGTTTCGGGCAGTACAAACCCGCCGTGCAGTTAGATTGCCAATGGATTTTCGCTGCGGGTATAGAAGGTTTCCGGAGCAATTGAATGCTCCATGCAGTCCTGAAAGGGCTGCTTCGCTTCTTTCTGGCAGACTGAACGGCGGATACTGTCGTTCGGCACCTGCCGGCTCAAATTCTCAGTTCATCTCTCGATTCAGGAACTCTCCTCTCCATGGGTAAATCGCTGGTCATCGTGGAATCACCGGCCAAGGCCAAGACAATCAACAAGTATTTGGGTAACCAGTACGTGGTGAAGTCGAGTATCGGCCACATCCGCGACCTTCCTACCAGCGGTTCTGCCAACAAGGAACCGGTCAAGCGCGGCAAGGCGGCCGCTGCCGAAGCGCCGGCCTTGTCACCGAAGGAAAAAGCCAAGCGTCAGCTGTTTACCCGTATGGGCATCGATCCCGAGCATGGCTGGAAGGCGAAGTACGAAATCCTGCCGGGCAAGGAAAAGGTCATCGATGAGCTTCGTCGCCTGGCCAAGGAAGCCGACACCATCTATCTCGCGACCGACTTGGATAGAGAAGGGGAGGCCATCGCCTGGCACCTGCGCGAGTCCATTGGCGGCGATGACAGTCGCTACAAGCGCGTGGTGTTCAACGAGATCACCAAGAAGGCGATCCAGGAGGCCTTCTCCAAGCCGGGCGACCTGGACATCAATCGCGTCAACGCGCAGCAAGCGCGGCGCTTCCTCGATCGTGTCGTGGGCTACATGGTCTCGCCGCTGCTCTGGTCGAAGATTGCCCGTGGGCTTTCGGCTGGTCGCGTTCAGTCGGTTGCCGTGAAGCTTGTGGTTGAGCGTGAGCGAGAGATCCGGGCGTTCGTCCCTGAAGAGTACTGGGAAGTGCACGCCGACCTCAGCACGAGCAGCAATGCCAAGGTCCGCTTCGAGGTCGCCCGCGAGAATGGCGAAGCCTTTAAGCCGCTCAACGAATCCCATGCAATGGCTGCCCTTGAGCAGCTCAAGGATTCGAACTACAGCGTCACCAAGCGTGAGGACAAGCCGACCAGCAGCAAACCGTCGGCCCCCTTTATCACCTCGACGCTGCAACAGGCCGCAAGCAACCGCCTCGGCTTCGGCGTTAAAAAGACCATGATGATGGCGCAGCGTCTCTACGAGGCTGGCTACATCACCTACATGCGTACCGACTCGACCAATCTATCGGCCGATGCGTTGAGCATGGTTCGTGGCTTCATTGAAGATGAGTTCGGCAATAAGTACCTGCCAGAGAAGCCCAACTTCTACTCCAGCAAAGAAGGCGCCCAAGAGGCGCACGAGGCGATCCGTCCTTCCGATGTCAATCTTCGTCCCACGCAGCTGTCGGGAATGGAGCGCGATGCGGAACGTCTCTACGATCTCATCTGGCGCCAGTTCGTTGCGTGCCAGATGCCGCCTGCTCAGTACCTATCAACCAGCGTGACGGTTTCCGCCGGGAATTTCGAACTTCGCGCCAAAGGCCGAATCCTCAAGTTCGACGGTTATACAAAGGTCATGCCCCAGCAGAGCAAGAGCGGCGAAGACGACGTATTGCCGGACATGAACAAGGGCGACGGGATGAAGCTGATCAAGCTTGATCCGAGCCAGCATTTCACCAAGCCGCCAGCACGTTACTCCGAAGCAAGTCTGGTCAAGGAAATGGAAAAGCGCGGCATTGGTCGCCCGTCGACCTACGCTGCGATCATCTCTACGATCCAGGATCGTGGATACGTCTCCCTGCATAACCGCCGGTTCTATTCCGAGAAGATGGGTGACATTGTCACCGAACGCCTCTCGGAGAGCTTCAACAACCTCATGGATTACGGCTTCACCGCCGGCATGGAGGAGAACCTTGACGATGTCGCCCAGGGTCAGCGCGAATGGAAGCACGTGCTTGATGAGTTCTACGGCGATTTCAAGAAGAAGCTCGAGGTTGCCGAAGCTGGTGACAACGGCATGCGCGCGAACCAGCCAACCCTGACGGATATTCCCTGTAAGGTTTGCGGCCGGCCGATGATGATTCGCACGGCATCCACAGGGGTTTTCCTCGGTTGCTCCGGCTACAGCCTGCCACCGAAAGAACGTTGCAAGTCCACCGTCAACCTGGTTCCCGGCGATGAAATTGCCGCTGATGATGAGGGCGAGTCCGAGTCTCGTGTGCTGCTTGGCAAGCATCGCTGCCCGATTTGTAGCACCGCGATGGACGCCTATTTGCTGGACGAGACCCATAAGCTGCACATCTGTGGCAATAATCCTGATTGCAGCGGCTACGAAATCGAGGAAGGGCAATACCGCATCAAGGGTTACGAAGGGCCCAGCCTTGAATGCGATAAGTGTGGCAGCGAGATGCAGCTCAAGACCGGTCGCTTTGGCAAGTTCTTCGGATGCACTAATGCTGAATGCAAGAACACCCGCAAGTTGCTTAGGAGCGGTGAGGCGGCGCCGCCGAAGATGGATGCGGTGAAGATGCCGGAGCTCAAATGCGAAAAGGTCGACGATACTTATGTGCTACGGGATGGGGCGTCCGGGTTGTTCCTTGCAGCCAGCCAGTTCCCGAAGAATCGCGAGACGCGCGCACCGCTGGTGAAAGAGCTTATCCCACATAAGGATGAAATCGATCCGAAGTATCACTTCCTCCTGAGTGCGCCACAAAAAGATGCTGAGGGGCGCCCAGCCGTCATCCGCTTCAGCCGCAAGACCAAGGAGCAGTACGTGCAGACCGAGGTGAATGGCAAGCCGACCGGCTGGAAAGCTTTCTTCGATGGCGGCAAGTGGAAAGTGGAAGACAAGAGCACCGGTAAGTAAGCGTCAGCGTCGGGAGGATTCGATTTTTCGGCTCCTCCCGCAACGTTCCACACTCTCTTGGGAGACCGTCGCCATGGCTCATGAGCTGTATACCCGAACCAATCAGAAAATATACTTCGCCGGTCTCGCACTCGCCAATTGGCGGCGGGCCGAGGAGAAAGGCGCGATGAATGCGCCGGGTCTGATCCAAGCAGAGCGAGAGGCTAGTCTTTTCCATCTCTACGGAGCGCTGCTGGGGCTTTGCCACGAGGTGGCTGGGTACTACCGCCTGCCTGACGCCAGTGCATCGCGTGCGGAGTTGCTGCTGGTACGCTCGCCGCAGCATGCATCACCGAGTCCTGAGCTGGCGGAGCTGATAGAGCTGGCCGAGCATTCCGAAACATGGCTGGCGCAACTGCTCCGGGCATACGCGGTGCTGTTCGAGCCGCCGCGTGCGCCAGCCAAAGCCAAGACGGATCCAACCATGCCTTTGATTGAGGCGGTCAGCGTGGTTGAGGAAGTGCCGGCGCTAAGCCGTGAAGAGATCGAATCCTGGCGAAGCAACCTAAAAGCGTTGGCCTTGCGCTTTCGTGAATCGCTTACCGAATGGTGAACGCCCAAGCGAGCGGTTCGCTGGGGCTCAGTTCTTTAGGCGTTGTGTTTGAGCCGCAATACCAGTGCGATCCCTCCGAGGATTGCGATCCCCGCGATCAGCAACTGGCTGGTCAAGGCTTCCCCTAGAAACGCACTTCCTGCCAGCACGGTTAGAAGCGGTACGCTCAGCTGCACGCTGGCCGCCTGCATGGCCGCTAGCCCTGGCAGCGCGGCATACCAGATGGCATAGCCGATACCGGACATCACGCCCCCCGATAGGAGTGCGTACACGACCCCGGCGCTGTCCCACTTGAGCCCACTCAGCGCTAGCAGGCAAAGCACAGCCATGATGGGCAAGGTGCGAATGAAATTGCCTGCGGTCGCCGCAAGCGGGTCTTCGGCTCCTTTGCCCAGCAGTGAATACGCGCCCCAAGCGACCCCTGCCAGCACCATCAGTAAGGACGCAGAGATCGACGGCGTGCCCGTACCGGGAAGCAGAAGTGCCACGACGCCACCCAGCGCCAGCATCAACCCCGCAACCTGCAGACGCTGAAGTCGCTCCCCTTTGAAGAACCCCCAGGTAATCATGCTCAGCTGGACCGCGCCGAATAGCAGTAACGCGCCGGCGCCGGCATCGAGATGCGTATAGGCGTAGGAAAAGGCTGCGGCGTAGGTGAAAAGCGCGACAGCGCCTTTCCAATTCCCCGACGTGACCGAAGACCTTTGTCTCAGGCTGAGCAGCAACCACAGCACCAAGGCACCGGATAGAAGACGTAGTGCTGTAAAGCTGGCAGGGTCGATCTCGCTGTCGCGAAGTGCGGCGCGACACAGTAGCGAATTTCCCGCAAAAGCAAGCATGGCTATCACGGTTAGCATTAGAGTTCTTGCGGTCATCTCAGGTCCTTAAGCGTTAGCTCCGTGCTCGGCGCCTTCTGCGCCACTAGGCTGCCATCCTACTTCGCCGTTGCGTATGGCAGCATCTACTTCAGCGACCGGCTCGAGATGCTGTTTGTCGTACCGCGTACGCTGTGAAGCCGAGGGCTGTGGGCAGGTCAGCCGGCTGTTACAATGCGCCGTTTCACGGGGAGCAGATTCATGCCAACGTCTTTTCTGGAAATCGTCGAGCTACCCGACGGCAGCATTGTGCTGCGTCGCGCTGAAGATGAAGGTGTGCTGGTTACGCTGGATTTTTCTGACGATGCCAAAGTCTTTCTGCAGGGGCAGCATGTCGAAATCGCCAAGGCGATGTTCAATGTCGGTGTGCAAATGGCGGGGCGGGTTTCCGAAGGAGACTTCGAGCGGGAAGGGGATGGAGACCGCGTACTGCATTGATGTGGTCAGAGACGCCTTCGTGGCGGCCGGGTAGGTTTCGGCACGTCCCTATGCCGTTGGAGCTTTATCAGTTACCTAGGCGGATGTTCAGACCCTGCGCGTTGCCCTGAGCGGCCGCCACGCGAAGTTGTAATCGGCTCGCTTTGTCCAGCCGTGGAAGCCAGGTTATAACCGTATGGCTGCAGCCTGACATCAGGGCCTTGGACGCCAGTTCAAGTGCGCCTTGACTCTCACGGGCCTGCAGCAAAAGAATGCGGTCGCGGTTAAGCCCTGTTTCTCGGAGCCAGCTTTGCGAGAGCGAGGCGGGCGGTGCGATCAGCGTTAGCCAGCGTGTATCGGCTGCTTCACTGAGCTCACGCAGTATGGGCGCCAGTAGCTGTCTGCAATGCTCGCCGCTGCCGCTAAAACTCATCTCACTCAGCTTGTCCTTGGCGGGTTCTGGGGTGCTGACGATAGCGCCGAATGGGGTGAGGCGATGTGCGATCAGCCCTTCGAACAGTGAAAGCTGTGGTTTGCTTGCGGTGGGTTGGGGTTGATACTGCATAAACCTCTCCTTAACGGCGAATCACGCCGACGCTCAAACCTTCGATAACCAGTTCCTGTTGTTCCAAATCCACCTCGATGGGGGGGAATTCAGGGTTCTCTGCGAGCAGCCAGACCTTACTGCCTTCACGCTTGAAGCGTTTTACGGTTACTTCTTCATCGATCCGAGCCACCACCACCTGGCCATTACGGGCTTCACGCGTGGTGTGAACCGCTAGCAAGTCGCCATCAAAAATGCCGATATCCTTCATGCTCATGCCGTGCACGCGCAGTAGGTAATCGGCCTTAGGCTGGAAAAATGAAGGGTTGATCTGGCAGGACTCTTCAACATGTTGCTGCGCCAGGATTGGCGCGCCGGCGGCGACCCGTCCGATGACAGGCAGACCGCTCTCTGCGGGTGCTGGATCGAAACCGGGAATGCGTATTCCGCGGGACGCACCGGGCGTCATCTCAATAGCCCCTTTTCGCGCCAACGCCTTCAGATGCTCTTCGGCGGCGTTGGGTGACTTGAACCCCAGCTCCTGCGCGATCTCCGCGCGTGTCGGTGGGTAGCCGTTGTCTTCAAGGCAGCGCTTGATGAAGGCGAGAATTTCCGACTGCCGTGGGGTCAGCTTGATCATGAGTAGTCTCTGTTCTTTTATACAGTGACTGGGATTATATACAGTGCCTATTGCTTGGCAATCGTTGTTTGTTGAGGCCGCATCGAGGTTGGTGCAAGCTTTGCCGCACAGGGAACGGCAATCAGCACTTTGCTTGTTGACTTGATATAGGTTGAAACGTAAGTTTCAAACACGTGTTTGTCGGGGGAGGGGACATGGCGCAGTCTGAAACTGTGGAGCGCATTCTTGATGCAGCGGAACAGCTTTTCGCTGAAAAGGGGTTCGCCGAAACATCGCTGCGTCTGATCACCAGTAAGGCTGGAGTAAATCTGGCGGCTGTGAACTACCACTTCGGTTCTAAAAAGGCGCTTATCCAAGCTGTTTTTTCACGGTTTCTGGGTCCTTTCTGCGTCAGTCTCGAGCGCGAGCTGGACAGGCGAGAAGCCCTGTCGGACAAAAAGGACAGCCTGGAAGAGCTTCTGGAGATTCTTGTGGAGCAGGCGCTGGCCGTAACGCCTCGTAGCGGTGATGACCTGTCTATCTTCATGCGCTTGCTGGGCCTTTCCTTCAGTCAGAGCCAGGGTCATCTACGCCGCTATCTCGAAGACATGTACGGCAAAGTGTTTCGCCGATACATGCTACGGGTTCACGAGGCTGCACCTTCCATTCCGGCGATCGAGCTGTTCTGGCGTGTTCATTTCATGCTTGGCGCAGCGGCGTTCAGCATGTCAGGGATCAAGGCACTACGGGCCATCGCTGAAAACGACTTTGGCGCGAAGACCTCGATCGAGCAGGTGATGCGCATGATGGTGCCCTTCCTCGCGGCAGGTATGCGAGCCGATTCCGGTGTGGCGGATCCGGGTCTTGCTCAGGCGCATCCGATCGTAAGACGCAACGCCTTGGCAATGCCGGCCAAGGGTTGACGTGCACGGGCAGGGGGCGATCGGCTAAGCTTGGCGCCCATGCACGAACTCGATTTTCTCCATATCTCCATTGCTGACCAGCTGCTCTACGGGTTCTCTGAAGAGAAACTGTGCGTTCGGCTGCCTGTATCTACCGCTCGCAACGGCGTGGGTGAACGCAACGGTTCCGGTTGCACGCCGCGAGGCCGCCATAAGGTACGAGCACGCATTGGTGAGGGGCTGCCTTCAGGGGCTGTATTGCGTGGACGACGGTGGACGGGTGAGGTTTGGAGTGCGGAGCTGCATGAGCGCTTTCCTGGGCGCGACTGGATACTGACCCGAATTCTCTGGCTCAGTGGGTGCGAACCCGGATACAACCGAATGGGTGCCGTTGACACCTTTCGTCGCTACATCTATCTGCATGGCACGCCCGATATCGAACCCATGGGTGTGCCGCTTTCTCATGGTTGCGTCAGGCTGCGCAATGCCGACCTCCTCGATCTCTTTGCGCGCGTGCCAACGGGTTGCGCGGTGCAGATAGGCGAAGGAGCCTGTCCGGATTGGTCGAGCGCAACGCTGAATTAAGGATCTGCTCACTATCATGCAAGGTTCATTGATGCTGGACATTGCCGGCACCTGGCTCTCCGCCGAGGATCGTCAGTTGCTGCGGCAGCCGGAAGTGGGGGGGCTCATCCTGTTTGCCCGCAACATCGAGCACCCACTTCAGGTGCAGGCACTCTGTCGATCCATTCGGGCGTTACGCCCTGACCTCTTGCTGGCAGTCGATCAAGAGGGCGGACGCGTCCAGCGGCTGCGCCGTGATTTCATCCGCCTGCCCGCGATGCGGGAGCTCGCGTCACGGGCGAACGCAAAGGCGCTGGCAGAAATGTGTGGTTGGGT
This sequence comes from Pseudomonas sp. DNDY-54, assembly GCF_019880365.1. Classification (NCBI taxonomy): domain Bacteria; kingdom Pseudomonadati; phylum Pseudomonadota; class Gammaproteobacteria; order Pseudomonadales; family Pseudomonadaceae; genus Pseudomonas; species Pseudomonas sp. DNDY-54. The sequence continues at coordinate 2,768,426 of NZ_CP082271.1, read as the reverse complement.
AATGGCCACTGAAGTGCTAGCGGTGGGACTGGATTTTAGCTTTGCGCCCGTGCTCGACCTTGATTATCAGCGCAGCGCGGTCGTCGGCTCTCGTGCGTTTGAAGGTGATCCGCTACGTGCGACCGAACTGGCAGGCGCTTTTATCAGTGGTATGCACAGCGCCGGAATGGCTGCGACCGGCAAGCACTTCCCGGGTCACGGCTGGGCGGAAGCCGACTCTCATGTTGCCATTCCGGTCGATGAACGTGGATTGGACGCGCTGCGTGGGTGCGACCTGATCCCATTCCAGCGGCTTGCAGGCGAACTCGATGCCGTAATGCCTGCGCATGTCATCTATCCCCAAGTGGATGACAAACCCGCCGGTTTTTCGTCGCGCTGGCTGCAGGATATATTGCGTACCGAGTTGGGTTTCAACGGCGTGATCTTCAGCGACGACCTGTCGATGGCTGGTGCGCATGTCGCCGGTGACGCAGCGTCCCGTATCGAGGCGGCGCTGTCCGCTGGCTGCGACATGGGGCTTGTCTGCAATGACAGGGGTGCCGCCGAATTGGCACTGTCGGCGCTTCAACGCCTCGACACGCGGCCTTCACCAGCACTTGCCACGATGCGAAGCCGCGTATTCGGTTCGCTGGAATACAAGCAGGACCCACGTTGGCGCACGTCCATCGCCGCGCTCAAAGCCGCCGAATTGATCGTTTGACCAGGGAAACCAAGATGACTGTCCACGCCATTATCGGCGGCACCGGCCTTACGGAGCTGCCTGGGCTCAGCCTGGATGAAGCAGTGCCGATGGAAACGCCCTATGGCCGGCCGTCGGCAGATATTCTGCGCGGCACCTATGCGGGCCGAGAGGTGTTGTTTCTTGCCCGACACGGTCACCCGCACCGCATACCGCCGCATCAGGTGAACTATCGCGCCAATCTATGGGCGCTGAAGCAGTCCGGCGCACAGGCGGTGATCGCCGTGAACGCGGTGGGTGGTATCCATTCGGCAATGGGCGCCGGTCACCTGTGTGTGCCGCATCAGCTTATCGATTACACCTATGGCCGCGAGCACACCTTTTTTGAAGGCGATATCGAGCATGTCACCCACGTCGACTTCAGTTACCCCTATGACGAATCATTGCGACAACGTCTGATTGCCGGGCTCGCAGCCGAGGGTTATCTGTTCAGCAGTCACGGCGTTTATGGCTGCACGCAAGGACCACGACTGGAAACGGTTGCGGAAATCGCCAGGATGGAGCGTGATGGCTGCGATATCGTTGGTATGACTGGTATGCCCGAGGCGTGCCTCGCTCGCGAACTTGAATTGCCGTATGCCTGTCTTGCGCTGGTGGTAAATCCAGCCGCCGGGAAAACCTCCGGCATCATCACGATGGCGGAGATCGAGGCAGCGCTGGCGGACGGGATCGTCAAAACCCGAGCGGTGCTGGCCCGCGCGCTTGCCAGTTGATCGCATAGGACAGTAGGACGATAGCCGCGTCGCCAGGCGCGGCTGCGCTTTAACAACGAAAAGCTGTCAGAACAAGAGCGGTAGCAAAGACGTAGCAGGTACGTGCTAATTTCGCCAAACAACCCATTGCAGGCAATTCGGCGCTTGCTACACTTGGCCGTCCTTTGGAGTACCGGAATGCTTTGCCACGCACCTATAAGAAGAATATCGAGAGCAGTGGTTTTCCTGGGACTGCTGTCCGGCCTGGTAGGGTGTTCGACCTGGTTCAGTAGTGACTTTCAAGACCCTGAGGTTCGGCTGACCGATGTCGAAATCATCAAGGCGAGACTCCTAGAGCAGCAGTTCATGTTGCGCTTTCGCATCGACAATCCGAACGAAAATAGCCTTCCCGTTCGCGGCCTTGTCTATACCGTTCACCTTAACGACATCGAACTGGCCAGCGGTGAGTCCAGTGGCTGGACGACCGTGCCTGCACATGGCTTCGATTATTATGAAGTGCCGATTCATACCAATCTCTGGCGACACATGAAGTACATCGTGCGGCTGCTGGAAAAGCCGGATCGGCCCATTGCCTATCGTCTGGATGGTGAGTTGAAAACGGGTCTATTGCTCGGTCGGCGCGTGCACATCTCCACCAATGGCGAGATAATCCCCGGCAACTTTATCCCGGAGTAGCAACACCGATGAACCATGAAACTCACGTGCACGGTCCCGACTGCAATCACGACCATGATCATGACCACGCGCATGATGGTCATGTCCATGGCCCGCACTGCAACCATTCGCATGATCCGGTGCGTAATCCGCTGAAGGATGTAGGTCGCAACGATCCATGCCCGTGCGGCAGTCAGAAGAAATTCAAGAAATGCCACGGAGCCTGATCCGTACATGACGCCTACCACCACTGCGCTGCTGGTTTCCGGGGTGCTGCTCGTTGCGGCATTGGCCGGGTATGCCTGGCATTTATGGCGCAGGGTCTGGCGCAGAGAGCAACAACTTGCCGAGATGCAAGCGAAGCAGCATGCAGCGCTCGCGGCGGATTTGCGTGTGCTCGCGGGCAGCCTGCTCGAGGAGCAGGTGCCCCTGATCGAAGGCGCAATTCGGATCAAGGTTCTGCTGGACAATTACGACTCGAACCTTGGCCAGGATCCGCGCTGCCAGGTGTTCCAGGTGCTCTTCGAAGCGACCGAGCAGGTGCCGACGCATGCTGCCTGGAAGGCCCTCGACAAAACCGAGCGGCGCCGACACGAGGCGAATTTCAGTGCGCTGGAACTCCAGCATAAGGCTGAGGCACGTCGTTCCGCTCGCTGGCTGCTGGACGAAGTACTGCCTAAGAGTCGCCAAGCTGCTTGAACGCGACGGCATTGCGCCTCGTGCCCTCTATTCTCTCTTCCGTACTGCCCTGTCTGTAAGGAGCCGTTGATGTCACTGCGTCTGCCGTTTGTTCTGGTTCGCCTGACGTTAGGTGCAGCGTTAGGGGCCGTCAGCCTCGGCGGTTGTCAGGCCTATCTGGACAGTCGCTACAGCGACAGCTTGCCGCCAGAAAGAGGTGTTCAGGCGATCACTGGTTTAGACAAGAGTGTCAGCATTCGGCGCAACCCGCTGGGGATGCCTCTGATCGAGACGGCGACGTTTCACGATGCGTTGTTCGGTCTGGGTTACGTACATGCCACCGATCGTTTGAGTCAGATGATCAGCTTGCGTCTCATGGCCGAAGGACGCCTGGCCGAAATGGCTGGGCCGGGTGTGCTGGAGATCGACCGATTCATGCGTGCTGCGAATCTCCGGCAAAGCGCTGCGGTGCTCTATCGGGAAAGCTCGCCGCGGATGAAACGTTTCTTCGAGGTGTATGCACGGGGCGTCAATGCGTATGTGTTCCGCCATCTCGACAAGTTACCGATGGATCTGGCTGCTGCCGGTTATACGCCCGAGTACTGGAAGGCTGAAGATTCGGTGCTGGTGTTCTGTCTGCTGAATTTCGGTCTGGCCGTCAATCTTCAGGAAGAAATTGCCTCACTGGTCATGGCGCGGAGAGTGGGTAGCGACAAGCTCGCCTGGTTGCTTCCCACTTATCCTGACGAGCCACTGCCGTTCGGGGAGGCGGACAAGCTGAAAGCGCTGAAGCTGAGCGGCCAGATACCAGGGCTGGCCGCGCTTGACAGTGCGGCTTCGCAGGTGGCTTCGCTGAATATGCTGGGGGTTGCCGCCTCCAACAACTGGGCGATTTCGGGCAGCCATACTCGCAGTGGCAAGCCATTGATGGCCAACGATACGCACCTACCATTATCGATGCCCTCGTATTGGAATTTCGTGCAGATTCGCTCTCCCAAGTTTCAGGCCGCTGGCGTCACGATCGCCGGAGTGCCTGCGGTAGTGGCGGGTTTCAACGGAAAGCTAGGCTGGGGCATGACCATGGTCATGGGCGATACCCAGGACCTGTTTCTAGAGCAGGTTCGTCGTGAGGGCGGACGCCTGTTATATCTTGCTGATGGCAAGTGGCTGCCGGCGCGAGAGCGTCACGAGACCTTCATCGTCAAAGGCGAACGGCCGATTCGCGAAACTATTTACGAGACCCAAAACGGTCCGCTGCTAAACAGCGTGCTAGGTGAACGCAAACATCCCTTGCAGCCGTTGCAACTAAGCAGCGGTTATGGCCTCGCGCTTAAGGCGACGCACTGGGAGTCCGATCAGACCCTGGATGCGTTCTTTGACCTGACTCGCGCGCAATCGGTGGATCAGGCGTTCGAGGCGACGCGTGATATCCGGGCCGCGGCGCTCAACATCGTGTTCGCCGACGAGCAGAGTACCGGTTGGCAAGTGACCGGGCGTTACCCGAATCGCCGTGAAGGGGTGGGTCTGGTGCCCTCGCCAGGCTGGGACGGGCGCTATGACTGGGACGGATTCGCCGACCCAATGCTGCATCCCTATGATCAGGACCCGGTCCAGGGTTGGCTGGCGACGGCCAACCAGCGCACCGTGCCCAAGGGCTACGGCATGCAATTATCCAATTCGTGGTACTACCCGGAGCGCGCCGAGCGAATTGCGGAGCTGCTTGCTCAGGGTAAGCAGGACAGCCGCACCGTCATCGCGATGCAATACGATCAGACCACGACCTTCGCCGCCAAGCTGCAGACCATGCTGCAGGCGCCGGGAATGGCTGAGCCGCTGAAAGCCGCAATCGATGCGCTCGGCGAGCCTGAGCGGGGCAGGGCACGCGAGGCGCTTTCGACACTGCTGAGTTTCGATGGCAAGCTCGCCCCAGATTCAGGGGAGGCGGCGCTCTACGAAGCGTTTCTGATGGAGTCGGCACGTCAGACCTTTCTCGACGAGCTAGGGCCGGATGACAGCGCTGCGTGGAAAGCGCTGGTAGAAACGGCTAATGCCTCTTACTCGGCGCAGGCAGACCACTTGTTGGGCCGCGACGACAGTCCGTTCTGGAACGATCTGAGCACACCCCGCCAGGAAGACAAGCCCGCTATTCTGGCGCGCTCACTCGCGGCCGCGATCAGTCGTATGGAAGGCGCGCAAGGAGCTGATCGCAGCGCCTGGCAGTGGGGGAAACTGCACACCTATACCTGGCAAACAGGCACGACGCAGCTGGCCCCCTACATGTCAGCCAGCCAGCGTACCGGTATCAAGGCCATCAGCGATTATCTCGACCGCGGGCCGTATGCGGCGGGCGGCGATCACAGCACTCTGAATGTGTCGGCCTATCGTTGGGGCGACAATTTCGATACGTGGCTTATTCCGGCGATGCGCATCATCGTGGACTTTGGGCGTGACGAGCCGATGATAGGGCTCAACAGTTCTGGCCAGTCTGGTAACCCAGCCAGTCCGCACTACGCGGACGGGATCGACGCCTGGTTGAAAGGCGGCTATATGAGCTTTCCATTCAAAACGGAGAACCTCGACAAGGTCTACGGCACCCAGCGGCTGCTGCTGACCCCTGCTCGCCAGTAGCCCTCGGCCGGCTGCGCGCCTGGCAGCCCAAAGGGATCGCCGTTGCGCCACGTCCAGTCAGCATTGACACGCCAGTTGAACGCCATCTGCCGCACTGAGGCCTCGGCCAGTTCGCGGCCTTGCGATTCGTTTGACCAGGTCACACTCATATCTAGGTTGGCGCAGAGGCCTGCAGACGCAACATGGTCGGCCGAGATCGACCCGCATTCGGCAGCCTAGGGCTGTACGCGCAACACTTCCACGACGGTTATGGACGTTGGGTCGGGATAGTGCCACCGCACGTCCACATCCCATAGGCGGGTCCCGTAGCGGCGCTCCGGTGTCGGGGTCTGATAGGCCGGTCGCGGGTCCTGCGCCAGGCACTGTTCGATCAGCGCCTGCAGCGGCTCACCGAGCCGCAATCCTTCGCTACGGGCCTGTTGCAGACTTTCATCGGTCCAGCTCACGGTGATGAGCGCGGGTGCGTCGCTAGCCAGATCGTTATGCGCGTCGGCAATGGCATCGGCGTAGGGGACGTAGGGCTTGATATCGAGTACCGGGGTGCCATCCAGCAGGTCGATTCCAGATAAATGCAATCGGCCGGGCTCGATCCGCTCGAGCCTGACCACCGATTGGCCGATGCCATTGGGCCGGTGCGTCGAACGCGTCGCAAAGACGCCAACCATGCGGTTTCCACCCAGGCGCGGTGGCCGTACGCGCAAGCGTGGCTCGGTTTCCAGCGCCTGATGAAAGAGAAACAGCAACCAGACGTGACTGACCTGCTCGAGACCTTCGAGGGCATGCGCTTGATCGAAGGGTGAAATCAATTCCAGGACGCCCCGCGCCGCCGGTGCCAGCTGCGGCTGGCGCGGAATGGCGAACTTTTCCTTGAAACAGGAGCGGACGAAGCCGATAGGCGAAACGGAATAAGACATGCTTTGCCGTTTTGGTCTGTTAGATGGGTCGCCATCTTACCTGCTGCTGTGCGACCTAGGCTTCCGGCCGGTGAGGTCCGTGATTGGAAATGAATGACGCCGATCGGATTGGGGCAAGGGGTTAATCGCCCGAATCAATCGCGTCAGCACAAGGCCGCTGAGTTCTGTAGAATGGCCGCCTTTTTTCCGAGATAGGCTATTTTTTGAATAACCGCTGTTCCCTCCCAAACATTATCCGCCTGCGTCTGCAGCGGTAACCCCGGCGCGCCGCTAGGCGAAGCCGTCCAAACAGGTCGTCGCGGCTCCGCCTTTTCGGTGGTCGTGAACATAGCCTGCTGCAATCCATCGCTTTGCGATGTCAGAAAAGCCAGAACAAGTTCCGGAGATAGAACTGATGAACGAGGCTGAGCTCTCACCCGGCAATACCGACGTAGCGCGAGACCGCATCAACCCTACCGTTTTTTACAGCTCGGCAATCGCCATCGTGCTGTTCGCGGTGTGGACCATCGTATTCAGCGAGTCCTCCCTTTCGATTATCAACACCGTGCTGGGCTGGATATCCAATACGTTTGGCTGGTTCTACTTTCTTGCGGTGCTGGTGTACCTGCTGTTCGTGGTGTTCATCGCCACTAGCCGTTACGGCAAAATCAGGCTAGGCCCCGATCATTCCAAACCCGAATTCAACGTGGTGACCTGGGCGGCGATGCTGTTTTCCGCGGGGATCGGCATCGACCTGCTGTTCTTCTGCATCGCGGAACCCATTACCCAGTTTCTCGAGCCGCCGGTCGGCGTGGGTGGCACCGCCCAAGCGGCGCGTCACGCGATGGAGCTGACATTTCTTCACTGGGGCCTGTCCGGTTGGGGCGTGTACACGTTGGTCGGTATGTCGCTGGCCTATTTCAGCTTCCGTCAGGGTCTGCCTCTGTCGATCCGCTCGGCGCTTTACCCGATTTTCGGCAAGGCCATATACGGCCCCATCGGTCACACCGTGGACACCGCCGCGGTGCTGGGCACGGTGTTTGGCATCGCGACCAGCCTGGGCATCGGTATCATCCAGCTGAACTTCGGCCTGAACTATATTTTTGGCGTGCCAGAAGGGACCTTGACCCAGGCCGTGCTCGTGGTGCTGATCGTCGTGTTCTCGGCGATCTCCGCCGCGACCGGTGTGGAGCGTGGCATCCGCCGGCTCTCTGAATTCAACATGCTGCTGGCTGTGTTGCTGCTGATGTTCGTGCTGTTCGCAGGCAAGACCACCTTTCTGCTGAACGCGCTGGTGATGAACATTGGCGATTATTTTTCCAACTTCATCAGCCTGTCGTTCGATACCTACGCCTACGACCAGCCCACCGACTGGTTGAACGCATGGACCGTTTTCTTCTGGGCCTGGTGGATCGCATGGGGGCCTTTCGTTGGCCTGTTCCTGGCGCGTATCTCGCGCGGTCGTACCATTCGCGAGTTCGTTGTCGGCACCTTGCTGCTGCCGCTGGCCTTCATGATGGCTTGGATGTCGATCATGGGTAACAGCGCCATCGACATGGTCATGAACGGTGCGGTCGAGCTCGGCGCACAGGCCGTCAGCAATCCCGGCTCGTCCATCTACCTGTTCCTGCAGAGCCTGCCGTGGGCAGGCCTGACGACAGCGGTGGCGACGATACTGGCGATCGTCTTCTTTGTTACATCAGGCGATTCGGGCTCCCTGGTGCTGTCCAACTTCACGTCGATTCTCAAGGATGTAAACAGCGATGCCCCAGTGTGGATGCGCATTCTCTGGGCATCCATTATTGGCGTGCTGACCCTGGCGCTGTTGATCGCGGGCGGACTGACGGCATTGCAGGGGACCGTGGTGATCATGGGGCTGCCGTTCTCCATCGTTCTGCTGTTCATGATGGTCGGCTTGTTCAAGGCGCTGCACGTTGAGGGGGTTATGGCCGACAGCTATCAGAAAAGCCTGTCCGGCCAGCTGTCCGGTCGCGCGACGCTGGAGCACGCGCACATGAACTGGAGCCAGCGGCTCTCGCGTGCCATGAGCTTCCCCAGCCTGTCGCAGATTCGCCGCTACCTGCGCGAGGTCGGTAAGCCGGCAATGGAAGAAATTCGCCAGGCGCTGGGCGAAAAAGGCGTTCCGGTTGAAATCATCGAGGGCGAGGCCGGCAACGAGCACCTGATATTCAACGTCAATCTCGGCAGTGAGCAGGATTTCACCTATCAGATCTGGCCCGTGCGCAGCGCCATGCCGTCCTTTGCGGTACGGACATCGAGCAGTAGCGCGCACTACTACCGTCTGGAAGTGCATCTGCGTCAGGGGAGCCTCGGCTATGACCTGATGGGCTACTCCAGGCGCCAGCTGATCGAAGACATCCTCGACCACTACGAGCACCACATGCAGTTTCTGCACCTGCAACGTGAGAAAGGGACCCAGGCAGACGGCACCGCCGAACCGGGTACCGTCCCTGGCGCAAGCTGATTCGGCACGGCGAACTTACCGGTTCGCCGTATCCCGCCCACTCAGGCACGGCCCATAAGGCCGGAGCCTCACGGATATTCGAAAAGAGGTAGATCATGGCCCGTTTTCCCCGGCAACAGCTTTACATCGATGGCGCCTACGTCGATGCCAGCGGTGGCGATGTGTTCGAGAGCGTCAATCCGGCCAATGGCGAGGTGCTCGCCGAAGTCGCTCAGGCGACCCGAGCCGACCTCGAACGCGCCGTGAACAGTGCGGAAAAAGGCCAGAAGGTCTGGGCGTCTATGACCGGCATGGAGCGTTCCCGCGTCATGCGCAAGGCGGTCGATTTGCTGCGCGAGAGAAACGACGAGTTGGCCATGCTGGAGACGCTCGACACGGGCAAACCGCTGATGGAAACCCGCAGCGTTGACATCGTCACCGGTGCCGACGTGCTCGAATATTATGCGGGTCTGGCGCCGGCTATCGAGGGCGAGCAGATACCGCTGCGCGAAACCAGCTTTGTCTACACCCGCCGTGAGCCGCTCGGTGTAGTGGCCGGTATCGGTGCCTGGAATTACCCGATCCAGATTGCATTGTGGAAGGCAGCGCCGGCGCTGGCGGCCGGTAACGCGATGATCTTCAAACCCAGCGAAGTGACCTCGCTGAGCGCGCTCAAGCTCGCCGAACTGTTCACGGAGGCGGGGCTGCCGGCGGGCGTGTTCAACGTGCTGACCGGCGCAGGTGCCGAGATAGGCGCCATGCTCACCGAGCATCCACGTATCGCCAAGGTGTCCTTTACCGGCGGCGTATCCACGGGCAAGAAGGTCATGGCCAGCGCGGCCAGCTCATCGCTGAAGGACGTGACCATGGAGCTGGGTGGCAAATCTCCGCTCATCGTCTGCGAGGATGCGGACTTGGATCGCGCGGCTGACATCGCCGTTATGGCCAATTTCTTCAGCTCCGGTCAGGTCTGCACCAACGGCACGCGCGTATTCGTGCCGCGCACGCTGCTGGGCGCGTTCGAGGCGAAGCTGCTCGAGCGCGTCAAGCGCATCCGCATGGGTGATCCGCAGGATGAGCAGACAACGTTCGGGCCCATGGTCAGCTTCGGCCATATGCAGAACGTGCTCGGCTACATCGCCAAGGGCAAGGCGCAGGGCGCCCGGCTACTGTGTGGCGGTGAGCGTGTCACCCGCGACGACTTCGGCCGCGGCGCGTATATCGAACCAACCATTTTCAGCGACTGCACTGATGACATGATCATCGCTCGCGAAGAAATCTTCGGTCCGGTGCTCAGCCTGCTCGCCTATGACGACGAAGACGAGGCGGTGCGTCGCGCCAATGACAGTGACTTTGGCCTCGCAGCTGGCGTAGTGACACGCGACCTGGTCCGGGCGCATCGCATCATCCACCAGATGGAAGCGGGCATCTGCTGGATTAACACGTGGGGCGAGTCAGCGGCGCAAATGCCGGTGGGCGGCTACAAGCAATCCGGAATTGGCCGTGAGAACGGTATCTCCTCGCTTGCGCATTACACCCGCTTGAAGTCGGTGCAGGTGGAACTGGGCGAATTCGCCTCGGTTTTCTAAGCCGCCCGAACAGACGCGAGCCGGTGCCAGGTTGCCGGTCCGCGCGAAGGAGGAACCATGGAATACGACTACATCATCATCGGCGCGGGGTCGGCAGGAAACACCCTGGCCGCACGCCTGACCGAGGACGCGGATGTCAGCGTTCTGTTGCTTGAGGCCGGTGGCCCTGACTACCGGCTGGATTTCCGTACCCAGATGCCCGCCGCGCTCGCCTATCCGCTGCAAGGCACGCGGTACAACTGGGCCTACAAGACCGACCCGGAACCGCACATGAACAACCGCCGCATGGACTGCGGTCGTGGCAAGGGACTCGGCGGCTCATCACTGATTAATGGCATGTGTTACATCCGCGGCAATGCGCTGGACTACGACAACTGGGCGACCATGCCTGGGCTTGAAGATTGGAGCTACCTGGATTGCCTACCGTACTTCCGCAAGGCGGAAACCCGTGATATAGGCTCCAACGATTACCACGGCGGCGACGGGCCGGTCAGCGTCACCACGCCCAAGCCGGGCAACAATGTGTTGTTTCACGCGATGGTCGAGGCGGGCGTGCAAGCCGGTTACCCCAAAACCGAAGATCTCAATGGCTATCAGCAGGAAGGGTTCGGCCCGATGGATCGGACCGTCACTTCCAATGGACGTCGCGCCAGCACGGCGCGGGGTTATCTGGATCAGGCAAAGGGGCGCACGAACCTGACCATTGTCACCCACGCCGTGACGGACCGTGTTCTGTTCGAGAACAAACGCGCAGTGGGGGTAAATTACCTGCGGGGTCGCGAGCAGCCGACAACCGCTCGCGCTCGCCGTGAAGTGCTGCTCTGCGGCGGGGCGATTGCGTCGCCCCAGGTACTGCAGCGCTCCGGGGTTGGCCCTGGTGCATTGCTCAAAGGGCTTGGGATCCCGGTTGTTCATGATCTGCCAGGCGTCGGCCAGAACCTGCAGGATCATCTGGAGATGTACCTGCAGTACGAGTGCAAACAGCCGGTTTCGCTCTATCCGGCGCTCAAGTGGTGGAACCAGCCGGCGATCGGTGCCGAGTGGTTGTTTCTCGGCTCCGGCATTGGCGCCAGCAATCAGTTCGAGGCCGGTGGCTTCATCCGCAGTCGTGACGAATTCGAGTGGCCGAACATTCAGTTCCACTTCCTTCCGGTTGCGGTCAGCTACAACGGCAGCAATGCCTACGACGGCCATAGCTTTCAGGCTCACGTGGGCTCAATGCGCTCACCCAGCCGCGGGCGCATCCAGATCCGCTCGACGGACCCGAAGGTCGATCCCAGCATTCTCTTCAACTACATGTCCCACGAACAGGACTGGCAGGAATTTCGCGACGGTATCCGTCTGACGCGAGAAATCATCGGCCAGCCCGCGCTCGATCCCTATCGGGGCAAGGAACTGAGCCCCGGCGCTGAAGCGCAAAGCGATGCCGATCTGGACGCGTTTGTGCGCGAGCATGCCGAGACGGCCTACCACCCGTCCTGCTCCTGCAAGATGGGGACGGACGACATGTCGGTCGTTGACGGCCAAGGTCGGGTTCATGGGGTGGAAGGCTTGCGGGTGGTCGATGCGTCGATCATGCCGCAGATCATTACCGGCAACCTCAACGCCACGACCATCATGATCGCCGAGAAGATCGCGGACAGGATTCGGGGACGCCAGCCACTGCCGCGCAGCACGGCGGCGTATTACGTGGCCAATGGCGCGCCGGTACGCCAGACACCGCATCGCACCGAGGTGTAACAGGCGGTCAGCAACGCATGGCGGGCGGTATGCCCGCCAGCGATGTGTGCCGGGGCAGCGAAATGAACGCAACCGTCCTGCAGCCGTGCTGCGTCAGTTGGCCGTTGCCAATGCCTTCCGCCGGTACGCATAGGTTTCGGCGAAACGCGAGAGCATGTAGGTGCTACAGGTCGTGTCGGGGTATTTGGGCGGATTGCCTTCGTCGCTGCAGCCGGGCAGGCAGCGGATAAGCGTGTCGGGATGCGGCTCGGCGAAGAACGGCATTGAGTACCGATCGACGCCCAGCGGGCTAACTACGCGGTGCGGTGTGGACTTGTACCGGTCGTTACTCCAGCGCGCCATCATGTCGCCAATGTTGACCACGAATGTCCCGTCGATCGGCGGTGCATCAATCCATTCGCCTCGCACGTTCTGCACTTGCAGCCCGCCCGCCTGGTCCTGGTAGAGCAGGGTGATACAGCCATAGTCGGTATGAGCGCCCGCACCCTGTTGCTCCGGATCGTTGGCGGTTTGGCGTGGCGGATAGTGAATCATGCGGAACACGCTGATCGGATCGACGAAGCGCTGATCGAAAAATCCTGACTCGACGCCAAGTGCATTGGCGACCGCGCGCAACAGCGTGCAGGCGAGCGCGTGCATGTCCTGATAGTGCTGCTCGAACAGCGTCTGCCAACCGTCAATATCGGGGTGGCGATTGGGCCCGCGCAGCGGCTTGTTGGCCAGCACGTCGGGATGGTCGGGCGGCATATGGAAACCCATGTCGAAGGTTTCCTTTAGATCGCTTGGCTTGCTTGGATCGAGCTGTTCCGTCGCAATCGCGCCGTAACCGCGGTGATGCCAGCTCTGAGTGATGTCGATCAACAGCTTTTGCTCGACAGGTAAACCGAAGAACTGCTCCGCAGCCTGCTTCAGCTGGTTGATCCGGTGAGGACTGATCGGGTGGTTGCGAATGTAGAAAAACCCCCACTCGCGGCACGCGGTGTCTATCTGTCGCGCAACCTCGTGACACCCATCTACGTCAGAGGCGTAGAGCGGAGCGATGTCGATGATGGGCAGTTGATTCATGAGTTTTGGCTCGCTTGGCACCTGTTGCATGAAACGTGTGCCGCCAGGCGACGCGCCCGGATATGGCCTCGGGTGTTCGCCTGACGCTCTTGTTACTGATCTCGCTGCTCTGGCTACTTCGGCAACTCGGCCGTGATGCCGTTTACGTAGTAGTCCATCGACGCCAGTTCGCCGTTGCTGGCCGTGGCGCCTTCAGTGATGCGCACGGTGCCGCTCTGGTCCTTGATCGGGCCGGTGAACGGGTGAAATTCACCGCTACGAATGCGCGCGATGAGCTGCTCCGCCTCGCGCTTCACCTCCGCGGGTACGAGTTCGCTGATCGGCAGGCTGATGGTTTCTTCGGCCAGGCCTCCCCAGAAGTCCTGTGGCGCCCAACTGCCGTCGCTCACCGCTTTAGCCGACTTCGCGTAGTGCGGGCCCCAGTCATTGACGATGGACGTCAGGACAGCCTTCGGACCGAAGTGAGCCATGTCTGACGCGTAGCCCACCGAGTACACGCCGCGCCGTTCGGCGGCCTGTATCGGTGCGGGGCTGTCGGTGTGCTGGAAGACCACATCGACGCCTTGGTCGATCAGTGCGTTGGCCGCGTCGGCTTCCTTCCCGGGGTCGAACCAGGAATTCACCCACACGACTTTGATTTCTGTGCCCGGGTTGTACGTGTTCAGTGCCAACTGGATGGCATTGATATCGCGGATGACCTCAGGGATCGGGAACGAGGCGATGTAGCCGACTTTCTTGCTCTTGGTCATCTTCGCGGCAAGGAACCCGCCTACGTACCGCCCTTCATAAGAGCGCGACAGGTAGGTACCGAGGTTCTTGTCCTGCTTGTAGCCGGTCGCGTGCTCGAAGGTGACGTTGGGAAACTGCTTGGCAACCTTGAGCGTCGGGTTCATGTAGCCGAAGGAGGTGGTGAAGATCAGGTCATAACCACCTTTGGCCATGTTACGGATCACCCGCTCGGCGTCGGCCCCCTCGGCGACGTTTTCCACGAATGTCGTTTCGACCTGCCCAGCGAGTTCTTTTTCCAGGTACTGACGGCCCATCTCGTGCTGGTAAGTCCAGCCATGGTCGCCGATCGGGCCGACGTAAACGAAGCCGACCTTAAGTGGATCGGCCGCAACGGCGGTAAGCACGGTGCCGAACCCAATCGCTGCGGCGAGACCGCGAAGGGTGTTTGTCCTGGTATTTTTTTGCATGGCGTTGCTCCTGGCTGCATGGTCTTTTTGCGATAACCGTCGTGTGGCTGCAGAAGGAATTGCAAAAAACTGACCAACTGGACAGATACCGTGAGCGCCGCGAAATGCACGGGCTACAGCGGGTCGAGCGAGTCCAGGTGATCCGGCGAGGTGCAACGCCTTGCTTGCCTGCCTCAGCGCAGTGCAGCCAGGAACGCGGCCGTGCTGCTGGAATGAGTGACTGCGCCTCATCGAGAGCACTAGCCCATCGCATCGTCGTGCTGACGGACACGCGCGGTATAGTGCGTACCGCTCTGGGCTATAGCCGCGACCAGGCTGTTAATGACCTGGTTGAAAGCGAGAGCAATGCGCGTGGTGCGAAGGCCCGCGTCGTGATGCTTGCCCTTTTTCACTTTGCTGATGCCCTGCATGGGGGCAACGAGCCACGATCGATTGGGAGACGATGAACGCGCATATCTACCTGGCCGGCCCGGACGTATTTCGAGCCGACGCGCTTGAGCACGGTGCTCGACTAAAGGCGCTCTGTGCCAAATGGGGTTTCACCGGGCTGTACCCGCTGGACAAGCAAGTGCCCGAGCACATTACCCAGCCCCTCGACCAGGCGGCCTGGATTTACCGCGCCAATCTCGAGCTGCTCGATCGGGCCGATGCGGTCCTGGCTGATCTGAACTTCTTTCGGGGCGGCGAACCGGACAGCGGTACCAGTTTCGAGGTCGGCTACGCCGTTGCGCGTGGTAAGCCCGTGGTGGGCTATCTGGATGGGAAGGGTAGTTACGCCGAGCGGCTGCAGCGTCAGCATCCACAGCTCTGCGGGCAACCCGGTTTCGATTGCGATGGCCTGCACCTGGAGGCGTTCGACCTGCCTCTCAATCTGATGTTAGGTGTGCCGCTAACGCTGGTCACGGGAGGTCCCGAAACGGCGTTGCGTCGCCTAGCCGACAAGCTTCAAGAACTCGGCTAGATCTCAGCGTGGAGGTTACGGCTCGATTCGGTGGGCTAAAGCCCACCCTACGGAACGGGTCGAGCTGGTAGTTAGTAGGGTGGGCTTCAGCCCACCAAAGGGCGGCGGCCTTCGGCCTGTGCTCGCTTGCGGACTGGCCGTCCCGAAGTGGTCGTGCGGCTCGCGGATGAGGGGGCGATTCGGTGGGCTAAAGCCCACCCTACGGAACGGGTCGAGCTGGTGGCCGGTAGGGTGGGCTTCAGCCCACCAAAGGGCCGCGGCCTTCGGTCTGTGCTCGCTTCCGGACTGACCGTCCCGAAGTAGTCGTGCGGCTCGTGGATGAGCGATCGATTCGGTGGGCTAAAGCCCACCCTACGAAACGGGCCGAACTGGTGGCCGGTAGGGTGGGCTTCAGCCCACCAAAAGAGCGGGAACGTTCGGCCTGTGCTCGCTTGCGGACAGGCCGTCCGGAAGTAGTCCTGCGGCTCGCGGATGAGGGATCGATTTGGTGGGCTAAAGCCCAGCCTACGAAACGGGTCGAGCTGGTGGCCGGTAGGGTGGGCTTCAGCCCACCAATGGCGGCGACACATGATCGTCGGTCAATGGCCTGCCTTCCACGGCTGCCCCAGCGACACCGGTGCGTAAAGCCGGGTGCGGATCGCATCGCGAGACAACAGCACCAGCACGACGATGGTCGCCACGTAAGGCAGCATCGCCAGCAGGTTTCCGGGGATCGACAAACCGATACCCTGGGCGACCAGATGCAGAATGCTGGCCAGCCCAAACAGGTAGGCCCCGAGCAGTACACGACCCACCCGCCAGCTGGCAAAGACCACCAGCGCCAACGCGATCCAGCCACGCCCTGCGGTCATGTTTTCGGCCCACATCGGGGTATAGGCGAGAGATAGGTAACCGCCCGCCAACCCGGCCATGGCGCCGCCGAACAGCACGGCCAGGGTTCGAACCCGCAGCACCGGCAGGCCCATGGCACTGGCCGCGTCTGGGTTCTCGCCGACCGCTTGAATGATCAGGCCGACACGGCTTCTCAGCAGCACCCAGGCCACCAGAGCGAAGAGAACAAAAGACAGGTAAACGAGCAGATCCTGAGCGAACAGCATGCGACCGATCAACGGGATTTCGCTGAAAAAGGGGATAGCGATCGGCTCGAAGCCGGCGAGCGGCTTGCCAACCCAGCCAGCGCCGATGAATGACGAGAGGCCAACGCCGAAGATGGTCAGCGCCAGTCCGGTCGCTACCTGATTGGCATTGAAGCCCAGCGCCACCAGGGCGAACAGCTGCGACAGCAGCATGCCGCCCAGGCAGGCAAACACCACGCCCAGCCAGAGGTTGCCCGTGGCGAAGGCGGCGATGAAGCCGGCCACTGCGCCGAACAGCATCATGCCTTCCTGACCGAGATTGAGGACGCCGGACTTTTCGCAGACCAGTTCGCCGAGCGCCACCAGCAGCAGCGGCGTGCCGGTGCGGATCATGGCGTAGAAAATGTTGGTGAGTAGGTCGATATCCATCAGATCAAGCCTCGAGCTGTAAGCGGCAAACCATCAGAAGAGTGGGGCAGGGAGATCATGCGATGGGCTCTGGCTTGAGCAGTGTGGTCTGTGCCTTGCGGCTCCAGCCCTTCAGCCGCGGGCGATAGAGAATCAGCACATCGCACGCCAGCAGAAAGAACAGGACCATGCCCTGAAACAGCTGAGTGATCGATTGGGGCAAGTTGGCCGCCATCTGAGCGTTCTCACCGCCGAGGTAGAGCAGTGCCATCAGCAGGCTGGCAAAGACGATACCGATGGGGTTGAGGCGGCCGAGGAATGCCACGGTGATGGCCGCGTAGCCATAACCGGGCGAGACCTGCGGCACCAGCTGGCCGATCGGTCCGGTCACCTCGGCTACGCCGGCCAGTCCGGCGAGCGCACCGCTGATCAGCAGGGCGATCCAAACCAGGCGTTTCTCGCGAAAGCCGACAAAGCCGGCGGCGCGCTTGTCGAGCCCGAGCACCTTGATCTGAAAACCCAGAAAGCTCTTCTGCAGCAGTACCCATACCGCCACCAGCGCCAGCAGCGCGAAGTAAAAGCCGGCGTGCACACGCAGGTCCTCGAACAGCTGGGGCAAGCGCGTAGCGTCGCCAAACATCGCCGATTCGGGGAAGTTGAAGCCCTCCGGATCTTTCAGCGGCCCGTGCACGCCAAAAAGCAGCAGGTTCAGCGCGATGTAGTTGAGCATGATGCTGGTAAGGATTTCGTTGGCATTGAATTGAGTGCGTAACCAGGCACACAACCCGGCCCAGGCGGCACCGCCCAAGGTGCCCGCGGCAAGGGTGAGCACCAGCGCCCAGCGTGAATCCCAGTCGATGATATTCACGGCCAGCGCGCTGCCGGCCAGGGCGCCGATCAGTAGCTGCCCCTCGGCGCCGATGTTCCAGATGCGTGCGTTGTAGACGACCGCCAGGCCCAAAGCGCAGAGCAGAATAGGCAAGGCTTTGACCAGCAATTCGGACAGGCCGTAGAGATCGCTGACGGGATCGATGAGCAACACGCGCAGCGTTTCCAACGGCGGATGGCCCAATACGGCGAACAGTACCGCGCCGCTGAACAGTGTCAGCAGCGCTGCGAGCAGCGGCGAGAGCCAGAGCATCGGGCGCGACTGCTGGCCCCGTGGTTCGAGTGATAACAACATACGAAGGCTCTCAGGGGGCAGTGGGGGCGGGTTGATCGAACTGGCCAGCCATCCAGCGACCGACGTCGACCGCAGTGGTGTCGGCCGTGACACGCAGCGGTGACAGGCGGCCATGGCTCAATGCGGCTATGCGATCGCTGATCTGGAACAGCTCTTCCAGGTCTTCGGAAATCACCAGAATTGCGGCGCCCGCGTCACGTAGTTCGATCAATGCACGATGGATGGCTGCCGCGGCGCCGACGTCCACGCCCCAGGTCGGGTGCGCCGCGATTAACAGCTTGGGTTGCTGAAGCACCTCGCGGCCAAGGATGAATTTCTGCAGATTGCCACCAGACAGGCTGCGAGCAGGCGCGTGGGTGCCTGGGGTTTTTACCGCGAACCGCTCGATGATGCGTTGTGCGAAGGCTTCGACTCGGCCATGCCGGATCAGTCCGCCATGTACCAGCTCTGCCTGCTGAAAGCCGGTAAGCAGGGCGTTGTCGGCCAGGCTCATGTCGGGGACGGCGCCGTGACCCAGCCGCTCGGCGGGAATGAACGTCATACCCAGTCGTCGTCGCATGTCGGGACGCAGATGTGCGACCGGAGCATCAAGAAAGCGAATGCGTGATCCCTGATCACGTGCCAGACGCTCCTCGCCGCTAAGCAACGCGAGCAACTCATCCTGACCATTGCCCGCAACGCCCGCGATGCCGACGACCTCGCCCGCGCGCACGTCCAGCATCAGGTCTTCCAGCGACACACCGAACGGATCGGCGTTGTGCCACGACAACCTCTCGACCTGCAGGAAAGGCGTGCCACCCCGGGCTTTCGGGTATTCGGCTTCGAGTCCTTCGGCGTCACCGACCATCAGACGGGCCAGCTCCATATCGGTGCACGTGGACGGTACGCACGCTCCCGAAACCCGTCCGCCGCGCAGCACCGTTGCGCTTTCACACAGGGCGCGCACTTCATTGAGCTTGTGGCTGATGAACAGGATGCTGCAGCCTTCACTGGCGAGCCGGCGCAAGATGGCAAACAGATCGTCGGCTTCTTGTGGCGTGAGCACCGAGGTGGGTTCGTCGAGAATCAGCAGCTTGATGTCCTGCATCAGGCAACGAACGATCTCCACGCGTTGGCGTTCGCCAATCGACAGGCTGTGCACCAGCCGTTGCGGCTCGAGCGGCATGCCGTAGCGCAACGATACCTCGCGGATCTTCGGCTCCAGCTGCTTTGGCGTGCCGGCGGCGGCACCCATCGCGAGTGCGATGTTTTCGGCGACGGTCAGCGTGTCGAACAGAGAGAAATGCTGAAACACCATTCCAATCCCACGCCCACGCGCCTGAGCCGGGTCGCGCATGATGGTCGGCTGGCCTTCCCACAGAATGAGCCCCGCGTCCGGTTGGGTCACGCCGTAGATGATCTTCATCAGGGTGCTTTTGCCGGCCCCGTTCTCGCCCAGCAGCGCATGGATTTCGCCGGCTCGAATCGAGAGATCGATGTGGTCGTTGGCCAGGCACCCTGGGTACTGTTTGGTTATACCCGTCAGTTGCAGGCGTGGAATATGGGGTTCGGGCATATCGGTATCCGCTGGATCTTCATGGTCTTGCCAGTAGCAAAAAGCTGGCCAAGCGGTCAGAAAGTGCGGTCAGTGCGTAGGTAGTTGCGGGCGCCGTCGGACGATCTCGACATGACGGGAAGGGTGGTGCTTCGCTTTGGTGCCTGATCGCAGGGCGGTGCTTGCAAGCGCACCGTTCATGGGCGTCAGGACCAAAACGTGGGGTGCCTCTGAAGAACGCGGGGGCAGGCGCAGCGTTTCAGAGGGACCGCGAGGCAATGGCCAGCGCACAGGACAACACAAAAGGCGATGCCCTTTGGCAACCGCCAACGCCAGCGCGCGCTGGGCATTGGCGAATCGGGTCATAAGGGTCTGCCGGTCGCCCCGCTGAACGCTATTGCTCGACCGGGTCCGGTACTTCACGCAATGCCTGGGCCGCATCGATGGCACGTGGGAAACCGGCCGTGACAGTGGTCAGATAAATCACTTCCTTGAGTTCGTCACGCGTGACCCCGTGCCGCAGCGCATAACCCGCATGGATCTTCATATACGGCAGGTTGCCTTGCGCGGCGAAAACAGCGATCGCGGCAAGCTGGCGGGTTCGGTCGTCCAGACCGGCGCGGCCCCACACATCACCCAGGGCGTAGTCAGTGATGCCTTCAGCGAGAAAGGGGTAGTCGCGTCGCAGCGCTTCAAGCACGGGTTGCCCGGCGCCTCCGGAGAGATGATCCATGACCTGCAGGCCGTGTTCTCGTCGTTCGCTCCCGACGGCGTCCAGCGAGGTGAGCGTCAGCGGACCCACTAGTCCCAGCCAGGTGACGGTCGTGAACGTGACGGTGCGAAGAGCCATAGGTGTGCTCCTCAAAAAGGGCTGGCGGTCGGACGCACCACCAGCTCGCTCACATCCACATCGGCCGGCTGCTCGACGGCATAGGCGATGGCGCGAGCAATGGCTTCGGCGGGAAGGGCGATACGGCGAAAATCGTCCATGACGGCGCGGGCCTGGTCATCCGAAATGCTTTCGGCCAGCTCAGACTCGGTCACGCCGGGCGACACCAGGGTGACGCGAATATCGCCGCCCACCTCCTGACGCAACCCTTCGGAAATGGCTCGTACGGCATATTTCGTGGCGCAGTAGACCGCGGCGGTCGGGCTGACCGCGTAGGCCCCAATCGAGGCGATATTGACGAACTGACCAGATCGCTGCCTTTGCATCAGCGGCAGCCCGGCAGCGATTCCGTGCAGCACGCCACGGATGTTGACGTCGATCATTCGGTTCCATTCGTCGACTTTGAGGGCGTCGAGCCGTGACAGCGGCATCACGCCAGCGTTATTGATGATCACATCGACCCGGCCGAAACGCTGCTCGGCAAAGTCAACGAAGGCCTGGGTGTCGTCGAGGCGGGTGACGTCCAGTGCTTTATACGCCGCCACGCCACCCGTTTCGGTGATGCTGGCGGCGAGCTGCTCCAGCCGTTCTACCCGGCGTGCGCCGAGCACCACCGTGGCGCCCCGTGCAGCGAGCAGGCGCGCAGTCGCCTCCCCGATACCGCTGCTGGCGCCGGTGATGAGTACGATTTTTTCGTTGATGTTCGACATGACTGATGTCCTCCGCAGGTTCATTCGATCCGGCACTCGCGGTGCCGTGGAATAAAGTCTGGTGGGAGGACAGGCCGCAGCGTTAGGTCGATCCTGTCGTCTGCTTGCCTGATTCAGGCAACGCGGGTTGCTTTAGACGCCGTTGCCATGCGTTGCAGTGGGCAGGCTGGCCACTTCGCCTTTATCAGCTGTCTCTTACCTTAGGCCGGCAAAGTCAGGCGGGCGGGGTCAAACCGCATCCTTTGAGGATGACCCGGATCAGCGTATCCGTGCCGCGCTCGATATCATCCTTGGTCACGCGGCGCTGCCCCGTGATGCGGCGGATCTGGTCGGAGAAGTCGGCGTAATGCTGAGTGCTGCTCCAGATAAGAAAAATCAGGTGCATGGGGTCGATCGGATCCATCTTGCCCGCGTCGCTCCACGCCTGGAGGACGGCCGCTCGCCCGCGGAACCACGCTCGATAATCCTCGTTGAAATGCTCGGACAGGCATTCGCATCCGCTGATGACCTCCATTGCGAAGATCTTCGAGGCTTGCGGCTGCTTGCGGGAAAACTCCATCTTGGTGCGGATATATCCTGCCAGTGCGGTTGCCGGGTCGTCATCCACGGTGAGGTGATCGAAGGCATTGTCCCAAAGATCGAGAATGTGCCGCATCACCTCAACGTAAAGGCTGAGCTTATTGTTGAAGTAATAATGCAGGTTGGCCTTGGGCAGGCCGGCTCGCAGCGCAATCGCGTTCATGCTGGTGCCCTTGAAGCCATGACGGGCGAATTCTTCCGCGGCGGCGGAGAGGATACGTTCCTCATTCTTCTGCCGAATTCGGCCTGCGCGTTTGTTCGATAGCGACGTCTGGGCAAGCGTGGCGAAGGTATTCATAGGTCCGTTCCTGTGGCGGGTTCAAGCCCGATGGGTGCTTTCCAACCCTAGCGTAGCCCGCTGGCGATGACAGGTTTCAATCGCAGCTGATCCAACCGGCAGTTCCAGTCGTTCAGGCCTGGCTGGCGTCGGGAACTGCGTCGGCTGTCGCCCGGACATGCCGGGCGCGCGGAGTCACTCAGAAGTGGGCTTTGACGATCAGGTTGGTCACGTTGTTATTCGTGTTGAAGGCACCGCTGTCTTCGATGCCGTACTTGTTCGACCAGTAATCGTATTCGATACCGACATAGAGCTTGCCTGGCGTGTAGTCCAGCGCTTTACCCAGGTCGTACTTCACCTGGGGATTGAAGTGAACATTCCGCTTCAACTCTCTGTTGCCGCTTTTCTTGTCGTTGACGACCCAGTCGATGAAGCCGTCGAACATAATGTCGGACTTGCCGACCGGAATGGTCATCGCCCAGGTCGGAGTCAGTTGCCATTGCCCGGAGGGTTGGCCCGTGGTGCCGTCCGGCTTGCGGTAGTAGAGGTTGAGGTTGAATCGGTCGAAGCCGGGCACATTCAGATCCACGGCCGGGCCGAACAGATAGTTCTGGTTGGGCGTGCCGTCGTCCTGGCTTTCGCCGCGTTCGTAGGTGAACGCCAGAAGCACGTCTGTGATCGGGCCGAATGAAAGGTCGGCTCCGCTGATTTTGCCGAGGGACAGGCGTGGGCTGAACTCACCGTAATAGGTGTGTCCGTCGCTGCCGGAAATGCCGTTGTACCACTTGCTGTCAACGAAGAGGAACATGTCGCCCCACGTCCAGCCACTTGCATGTTCGAACGTGAGGGTCTGTTGTATATCGCCTTCCTGGCCGCCTGCGCTGTCTACAGCGAAGTTCTTTCCGTAGAGGTAGGTCAGGCTGTTGTTTTGCCATTGCATGGTCTCGGCAGTCGCCTGCCCTGCAAGGCTCAGGCTGCCGATGAGTGCAGCGGTAGTCAGGATGAATTTCATGTAGAGCTCCTTGCTTAGGGGTGTGCTTGCTTTCCTGGCCGAGTGGTCAGATACGCCAGACCCAAGCAAGAGCTGCGCCAATTGATGTGGCATAGAGAGGCTGTATAAAACATAACGTAATCAACGAGTTATATACCTGTGTTGCGCGTGGGATCGGTTTCGCGAGACGGCGCTGGGCAGACCTGCTCCAGAAAAAACCTGACCGTACCGCCAGTGCCCGATCTTGATGCAACCACGACACAGCCGCTCAGCACAGTAGCTGGCGGGCACTCTCGCCAAACCTGGTTTGCGGCAGATCGATCGAGCTGCAGCGGTTCCCCATTTGCAGCCCCGCGTGGCCACAAAAAAGCCCCGCTGAGGCGGGGCTATTCAAAGCAGCGGCTGGTGCCGATCAGATCGTTTCAGCCCAGAGGTCATACTCGTCGGCATTGGTCACGCGGACCCAGACCTTGTCGCCGGGCTGCAGCGCTTGTTCGCTGTCGATGTAGACCATGCCGTCGATTTCCGGGGCGTCGGCATAGGAGCGGCCAATCGCACCGTCCTCGTCTACTTCGTCGATCAGTACTTCAATTTCCTGGCCGATCTTGCGCTCCAGGCGCGCGGCGCTGATGGCCTGTTGATGCGCCATGAAGCGATCCCAGCGGTCCTGCTTGACGTCGTCGGGTACCGGCTCGAGGTCCATCGCTTCGGCGGGTGCGCCTTCGACCGGCGAATACTGGAAGCAACCGACGCGGTCCAGCTGGGCTTCGGTGAGCCAATCGAGCAAATACTGGAAGTCTTCTTCGGTTTCGCCGGGGAAGCCGACGATAAAGGTCGAGCGAATCGTCAGTTGGGGGCAGATCTCGCGCCACTTCTTGATCCGCGCCAGCGTCTTGTCTTCGAACGCCGGGCGCTTCATCGCCTTGAGCACTCTCGGGCTGGCGTGTTGGAACGGAATATCCAGGTAAGGCAGCAACTTGCCTTCGGCCATCAGCGGGATTACGTCATCGACGTTGGGGTAGGGATACACATAATGCAGACGTACCCAAACGCCCATGCTCGACAGCGCCTGGCACAGCTCCAGCATGCGCGTCTTGACCGGCTGACCGTTCCAGAAATCGGTCTTGTACTTGACGTCGACCCCATAGGCGCTGGTGTCTTGGGAAATCACCAGAATCTCTTTCACGCCGGCCTTTACCAGACGCTCAGCTTCGCTGAGCACGTCACCCACCGGACGGCTGACCAGCTTGCCACGCATGGACGGGATAATGCAGAAACTGCAGGTGTGGTTGCAGCCTTCTGAAATCTTCAGGTAGGCGTAGTGACGCGGTGTCAGCTTGATGCCCTGCGGTGGGACGAGGTCGACGAAGGGATCGTGATCGATGTTCGGCGGCACGACTTGATGCACGGCGTTGACCACCTGCTCGTACTGCTGCGGACCGGTGACGGCCAGCACGCTGGGGTGCACGTTGCGGATGCTGTCTTCGGCCACGCCCATGCAGCCAGTGACGATTACCTTGCCGTTTTCAGCGATGGCTTCACCGATGGCGTCCAGGGATTCGGCCTTGGCGCTGTCGATGAAGCCACAGGTATTGACCACCACCACGTCGGCGTCCTGGTAGGTGGGCACGATCTGATAACCCTCCATGCGCAGCTGAGTCAGGATGCGTTCGGAGTCCACCGTGGCCTTGGGGCAGCCAAGTGATACGAACCCGACTGTGGGCGTTTTGCTCATCGACAATGTCCTCGGAACAGCGCATGGAAAAAGGCGCGCGAGTATACAGAGCTGGATGTTTTTTAGCCATGTCGGCCGTCGTGACGGCCGCTATCGATGGGCGTCGTAGGTCCGCTCTGATATCCGACGTCGATCAATCGCGCGGGTTGGAATCGTTCGCCGGTTGCTGAGCCAGCTCGGCGACCTCCAGGCGATTGCGGCCATTCTGCTTGGCCAGATACAAGGCGCCGTCGGCCAGTTTGAGCACGCGATCGATGGTGTCCGCGTGTAGTGGCCAGACCGCAATACCGAGGGAAATGGTGAGTTGGCCCACGGGCGCGAATTGCTCCTGCTCGACACAGTGGCGCAGGCGTTCGGCAACCGTAACCGCCGGCTCGAGCGCTGTGTTCGGCAATAGCATCAGAAACTCCTCGCCACCGCTTCGACACAGAATGTCGACTTCCCTCGAGCAGGCGTTCATCAGCTGTGCGAGATGGCGAATCACCTCATCGCCCACATCATGACCGTGACTGTCGTTAATACGTTTGAAGTGGTCGATATCCAGCGCCACGACGGCGAACGAATTGCCTTCGGCCAGCAGCACTTCCAGCGCCAGTGTCAGCCCGCGTCGGTTGTGCAAACCTGTCAACGGGTCGGTCTGAGCGTCGAGGTGGAGTTTGCCGATCCGCTGATTCAGCAAGCTGATGCCCAGCAGCATGGCGCGCTTGAGCTGAGAAACTTCGTAATACGAGGAGCGGATTCGTTGGATGCGCTCGGCGCTGGTCGGCGCATCCATCTCGCTTGCGCTCTTGGCCAGTTGCCAGAGCGGACGCGAGATCAAGCCTGACAACCACCACACGCCAAGAAACGTCAGCAATGAGAGGGGCGCGGTCTGGCGCAGCACCTCAAGCATCAAGCCGTCGAGTGGATGCAGCGTCACCTCGGTCGGGCGTTGCGCGACGATGCCCCAGCGGGCGGTTGGAACCGCTGCAAAGCCTGCGAGCATGTCATGGCCCAGGCTATTGATGACTCGTTGGCTGCCGGATTCGCCGCGGATCACGCTGTCGATGACCGCGTTGGTTCCGGCCACGGTGCCGAGGCGCTCGGGGTCTGGGTGGTAGAGCAACCGTCGGCTGTGGTCCACCGCGTACAGGTAGGAGCCATCCTGGTAGTAATGCTCGCCGAGCATGTTGTTGAGAATGTTCGGCTCCTTGAGGTTGATCACACCACCGATATAACCGAGGTATGTCCCGTCCTGGTCAATGATGGGCTGTGAGATCAGAACCACCAGCGTCCCGATTGCCGAAACATAAGGGCTACTGACCAGCGGTCGTCGTTCCTGTAATGCTTCGCGCGCGCCGGGCGAATCGAGTCGCTGCCCGACAAACTCCTTGTTGGCCGTTGATACGGCACGTATGACTCGCTGCGCGTCGGTAACCATGACGATATTGAAGCTGTTGGTCTGCAGGCGGAGCCGGTTGACCTCCCTGCGCAGCCTTTCCTCATCACTGAACTCACGCCCAAGCAGATTGGCGCTGTAACTGAGCTGCTGCTGTACCGAAAGAAAGAAGGTCTCGGTGCTGGCGGCAAGCTTGGCTGCATAGGATCGATTGGCCTCGAGCGTGCTGTTGATCAGCGACTCGCGCTGGACCTGATAGCTCGAATGGAAGCTGATGCTCAGCGTAACCAGCCCGCTGAGAATGGCCAGCACCACGATCAGCCGCCGTAGGTCTACACGGAACAGTGAGGCAAAAGACATGAATTATGCTTATTAGTCGTCGGAATGAAGTCGCCGCGCATGGTAGGGCGTTTAGCCGCAAGGCTCCAGACCAGCGGCCAAAATCCAGAGCGGTGAGATGCGCATTGGCTCCCATTAGTTGAACCAATCGATGGATGCACGTCGAACGCCTGAACATTCACGGTGACCAACCTACACGCAATGCAACGAAACAATGCGGTCCGTTTGCTAGCATGGCTGCATTGATCAGAACGGATGGCTGCTGTGACCGATACCACTCTCTCCTCGCAAACGGCGCCGGCCCATGTTCCGACGGGTGTGCCGGGGTTGGACGCTGTCCTCAAGGGCGGGCTTCTGCCCCGAGCGGTGTACATCGTTCAGGGTGGGCCGGGCGAAGGAAAGACAATCCTTGCGAACCAGATCTGCTACAGCTGGGCGGCCCGCGGTGAGTGTTCATTGTATGTAACGCTGCTCGCAGAAACTCACCACCGCCTGCTGCGGCATCTGCAGAACATGTCCTTCATGGATAACCGGCAGGCGGGAACATCGGTGATCTATGAAAGTGCGTTCGATATTCTTCGGTCGGATGGACTGGAAGGCATCCTTCGCTACCTCACGCGAAACGGAAAGCGCCATAAGGCTTCGTTGATCGTGATCGATGGCCTGTTTGCGCTAGAGGAAAACGCAGCCTCGGAGCGTGTTTTTCGCGAATTCATCAACGACCTGTCCGTCTATGCCGATGTTGTTGGCTGCACCATCTTGCTGCTGACCAACAGCAAGCGGGATTCCGGCAGCCCGGAATTCACAATGGTCGACGGCTGGCTGAACCTGGGCAGCGAAGATGACCGTTTCCGCACCTATCGCTACCTGCAGGTGCGCAAGTTCAGGGGGAGCGATTTCATCTCTGGCCGGCACATGACGTCGATCACCAGCGACGGCTTTCGAGTCTTTCCACGGTTGGAAGCGGTTACGGCGGATCAAGCCTCCGCGCCGATGCGCGATCAACGGTTGAGCACAGGCGTTGCAGGTCTGGATCAGATCATCCGCGGCGGCATCCCGTATTCATCGACGACCTTGCTGGTAGGGCCTACCGGCGTCGGCAAGACGACGCTGGGGCTCAGCTTCATCTGCCAGAGCAGCGACGACGAGCCGGGCCTCGTCTTCGGCTTCTACGAAGATGCCCATCGGCTACGCCGTCGTGCCAGTACGCTGGGGCTTGAGCTTGAATCGCTAATTGATAGCGGCGTGGTCGAAATCATCCACCGCGCACCGACCGAGCTGCTGCAAGACGAACTGGCCGAGGACATTCTCGAAGCCGTACATCGTCGCGGTGTGAAGCGGCTGTTCATCGACGGCGTGGATGCGTTCAAACAGGCTGCGATTAATACCCAACGGCTCGGTCGTTTTTTCAGCACGCTGACCGCTATTCTCCGTTGCCACGGGGTGACCACGGTGTTTAGCGCCGAACTGGCCGAAATCGTCGGCGGTGACAACGGCCTGCAGTTTCCTGCCGTATCGGCCATTGCGGAAAATATCGTGCTGTTGCGTTACGCCGAACTTGAGTCGCGGCTCTATCGAACCCTGGCCATCCTGAAAATGCGAGAAAGCGACTTCGAGCCCTACGTCTATGAGTTCACTTTGGGTTCGGAGGGCTTCCAGCTCGGTGGGCGCATGCAGCGCACAGAGGGGATAGTGGTAGGTCGGGCACACCGACAACCGCCATCAGGGGGAGAGGATGTCTAGGGAAAGCCTGGACGGGCTGGAGCCGCTTGTCCTGCTGGTCGAGGACGAGCTTGGCCTGAGCAAGCTGATGGTGATGATCCTCGAAGATGAAGGCTATCGGGTCACTGAGGCGGCAAACGGCGCGCAAGGGTTGCGCAAGCTTGAGCAAGAGATGCCGGCGCTGATCATCACTGACTATATGATGCCGGAGCTCAACGGGTTCGAGATGGTGCGCGCCATTCGTAGAAATCCGGCGTTTGATCACGTTCCTATTTTGATGATGAGCGCCGCGCTGCCTCAGCAGATTCCGGGCCGTGATCTTGTGGACGAATTCCTACCCAAGGGCACTGGGCTCGATGCGTTGACCAATGCCGTCCGACGACTCATTGGTGATGGGCTCAATGCAGTCAAGCCCGACCTTGAATGACCGAGGCGCCCAGCGGTGTTGCGATAACGCCGCCCGGTCAGGGAGTGGGGCTGAGTTCCGTGTGGCCGATGTGTTTGCGGGCGCCGGGCAGGTAGCGCTTCAGCCGCAGGGCCGGCCCCTCGATCAGATGCCAGGACAGCGCGGCGATGCCAATACTCGCTAAAAGGCTGATCGCCATGAATACCCCGAGCGGGAGCTGCGGACTGAACCAGTGCATCAGCAACTGCTGGACGGGAAAGCTGAAGATATAGATGCCGTAGGAAAAGTCCCCGTGCTTGCCGAAGCCGGACAGCCGCGGAATCGGCAGGTGTGCCAGGTAGATGGTCAGGTAGGGCAATGTCAGTACGTGGATGTAGAACCACAGCTCCGTTCTGGCACTGAGCAGCGACAGCGCGAGCATGCTCAATGCGACTTTCCAATTCCACGGCAGGTTCCTTCGATACAGGTACAGCGCCGAGCCGAAGAAGAAGAACATTCCCAGCCGGGTCGACTTGCGCAGCATGTCGCTTTCGAGCCCCAAGGCCGGCGCCAGATGAAAGTGAATCAACAACAAAGAACCGGGCACAACGAGCACGGCGATGCGCCCGAATACCTTGAGCAGCCCCATCGCCAGCAAAGCCGTGTACATCAGCACCTCATATGGCAGCGTCCACACCGAGCCGTTGACCGTATCGGGAAAGGGGTTGTCGGTGAACACGCCCGGAAGATGGAACTGCGTGACCAGTACTGTGTTGCTTAGGTAGCGCAGGGTCTGGCTGCTGAGCAGATAGTCCTTCAGCGGCAGCGCGGTCGCCAGAGGGCCTACGATCAGCACGGTGAACAGTGTCGATACGCAGAGTGCGGGAAAAATGCGCAGCGCACGCTTGGCGGCGAAGTCCAGCACGCTGCGGCTGTTCATCCACGAGGCGGCGATCAGAAATCCACTCATCACGAAGAACAGGTTCACGGCAATATCGGCCGTATCCATGGAGCCAGTGAACAGCCTTACCGGCTCTACATCCCCGGCTCCGGACAGCCAATAGCAGTGGCCGAAAACGACCGCCGAGGCCGCAAAGAATCTTAGAAAGTCGAAATTGTTCGCGTCACGCTGAACCGATGCGACATCCATGATCTTTGTCCTCGATAAGCCGTTGGGCGAGCCGCCGCTAGCGGTCAACGCAATGGAAAGGTCTTGCTCATGCCCAGCGCACCGCTTTCGCCGTCGCGGATAGCCTGCTCGATAAGCGTCAGGCGAGCGCGGGAATTGCTCAGGCGTGCGACCACTCGCAGCAACGTCAGGAACAGGGTGCGATTGAGGCGAAGCAGGGCGGGCGAAGCGGCCCAGACGTTTTTGTCGAACCAAGCCTGGTTGCGCGCCGCGTAGTAGGCGCGGAAATCAGAATCGCCGAGAAGAAAGGTCTCGTAGATATTCCGCGTGCGTGCCTTAGTGTTCCAGGATTGCTCGAGCTCCTCGATCACTGCTTCGGTAAAAAGAAACAGCCGGCCTCCGTTTGCCGTAATGCGGCGTGTGTACTCGGTGTCGTCCACGTAAAGCACCAGCTCTTTCAGCGGCAAGCCGATACGTTGGTATAGGCTGCGGTGCGCCAGCATGCCCCCGTAGGGCGCAAAGGGCAGGCTGATGCTGGGGGGTCGCTTGCCGGAACGCTTGAACCACGGCACTCGGCGCCAAAGCTTGTAGGGCAGATGCGCAACATGGAACCCAAAGTAGCTTGAGCGCGGCTGTAGTATGTAGCGAAGCGGTGTGCCATTGGCTATGTCGGCCTGCTGCGTCGCGCGGTAACCCAGTACCGCGACGCGATCCAGGCCGAGCAGGTCGGCAAGGCGCGCCAGTTCGCGGTGCAGGATCGACACGGCTGCAGCCGTCGGGGCGTTGTCATCATCCATCATCCAGATGTAATCAGCGCCCCCCGCCAGTGCTGCCTCGATCGCCACGGCATAGCCGTTCGCGGAGCCGGTATTCTCCGGCAGCTCGATCAGGCTGACCTGACCCGGCCAGCGGTCCAGCAGCTGACGCAGAGGTGCGAGCGAGGCATTGCTGACCACCACCACGTCGCTTATCTCGTCAAAGGCCATCGCGCGCGCGACCAGCTGCTGCAGATAGGCCAGCCGGTCACCATAGGTGACCGTCACCACAGTTGTTTTCAAGGGCATGAGGTATCTCGGCATGTCAGGAGGGAGACGGCTGCGAAGAGGTGAGGTGGCACACCTTCATACTGCGCGTGCGCCGCGGCGGCAGAAACAACACCACACGGGCGTAACGGGACTGTTATCTGTTAAACGTCGCTGACAGGCTCCGCGATCTGGGACATAGGCTGTACCGTTCGAGGGGCGTCGGAGGCGCTCTCGTTATCACGATCTTCGGTAAAAAACGCATGGAATACGCTGACCAGCCGATTTCCACTCGGCACTCCTGGTATCTCTGGCGCATTGAAGATTTCAGTGTAGGAATAGCCGTCGGCGTACGTCAGCGTTTGCCTGTTTTGGTCTGCACGTTTCATAGCGCCTCCAAAGGATCAAAGGGTTAAAACGAGTAGCGGATGCCGTCGCTCGAGCGCATGTACTGGCTACCGGATAGCGGCCTTGCCAGCCTCACCGGTGGCATGATCGTCACGGACGCATTGGCGGCGTCGCAGGGTTGTGACGTCTGTCGAAAGCCGTGACCAAAGGTGATCACTTGGGGCCCGTGTGAGTGGCCGCAGCTAGGCGTTTCCGGCGCGGGATGCTCGTGCCGGTACAACTCGCTATCGGCCTGATCAAACATATGGGCGGCAGTTGTCGTCCCGCTGACCAGTAAGGCGAGGCTTAATGCGCAGGTGGTCTGGATTCGTTGAGTTGCAGTTGCTGTGTTCATCCGTGATCTCGCAATGAGTGAGGCCTGGTTAGGCGTGCTTCATTGGAACCGCCGCTGGGTAGACCGGGGTGATACTTGCCGGCGTTACGATGGGGCGATGCAATGGCGCGTCCTGCCCTTGATGCAAGGAAGTCTCGCGAACCCTAGTATCGACGAAGGTCTTAATCTCCTGCCTGAATCGTTCGGTTGAAAAGCGCTCGGCGCTTGTGCGACATGTCTCAGGCTTAATGTGATGCGCTTCTGATTCGAAGTGTGCGACCGCGGCCATCAGCGACTCCGGCGTCTGCTCACGATAGAAAATGCCGGTGGGCTCGGGGTGGTCAATGCCTCGTACCGTTTCAAGCACGCCACCCCTGCCATAGGCAATCACGGGGGTGCCGCACGCTTGAGCCTCGATGGGGGCAATACCGAAGTCTTCCTCTGCGGCAAACACGAACGCTCGGGCGCGTTGCATGTGGTGTAGCAGCACCGCAAAGCTCTGGTAGCCCATTAACGTTACGTTCGGTGTTGCGAGCTCCTTGGCCTTGTCCATTTCCGGCCCGCTGCCAATCACGATCAGTTTCTTGTCAGGCATCCGTGAAAACGCCTCGACGATCATCGGAATGCGCTTGTAGGGCACCATTCGCGAGGCGGTCAGGTAGTAATCCTCTTTGGCGGCATGAAGCGTGAATTGGCGAGTGTCGACCGGTGGGTAGATCACGGTCGATTCGCGCCGATAGCTCTTGTTGATGCGTCGTCCGATAAAGTGCGAGTTGGCGACAAATTCATCCACACCGCTGGCGGTGCGCTGATCCCACATCCGCATGTAGTGCAGCAGCATGCGCGCCAGTTTCGCCTTGAGCCCGTGGTCCAGACTGGCTTCGTGCAAGTACTGATGCTGCAGATCCCATGCGTAGCGGATCGGTGAATGCACGTAACTGATGTGGAGCTGGTTCGGCCCGGTCAGCACGCCCTTTGCAACGGCGTGACTGCTGGAAATCACCAGGTCATAGGCCGACATGTCCAGCTGCTCGATGGCGAGAGGCATCAACGGCAAATATTTCTGATAGTGCGTCTTCGCTTTGGGCAGTTGCTGGATGAAGGTCGTCGTGGCGCGCTTGCCGCCAAGATGGGTGCGGTCTTCGTCAGAGAGGAAGTCGATCACCGCGTAGAGGTCTGCTTCCGGCCAGGTCTCAAGCAAACCGGCGAGCACCCGTTCGGCACCGGCGTAGGTCACTAGCCAGTCATGCACAATGGCAATTTTCATACATTAGCCTTTCGTGAAAATGAGGTGACAGCGGAACAATCGCCAGCGTCGGCGATTGGCGTTTTCAGGCGCCGCAGCGGTTGAGCGGGTATTGCCCGTACGCGCTGGACGAACGGCTTTTTTGAAGGATGTTCAGTTAGTGTTTTGGCTGGCCGGCCGGGAATTGCTGGATGCCGGTGTTTTCGTTGTCGCATGCGCCAGTGAACGCCTGGTCGATCAGGCGTGATACCAGCTGCGCCGATGTTTTCCAGCTATACCGCGCCACGTTCACCTTGCCGCGACGCCTCAGGTCCTGACGTAAGGCGTCGTCGAGCAGCACCTGCTGCATGCAGTGGGTGATGTCACTGACCTTTAGCGGATCGAAGTACAGCGCACTGTCGCCAAGCACTTCGGGTATGGATGCCGCACGCGCGGCGATGACCGGACAGCCGCAGGCTTGCGCCTCGAGCGGCGGAATGCCGAAGCCTTCGTAGACGGACGGGAACACGAAGGCCGTTGCGCCCTGGTAGGCCTCGACCAGCTCAACATCGCTGAGTCTGCCCAGCATGCGGATGCGTCGGCTGCCGGTGACATCGTGGAGGCTGCCGGAAAAGATTCGGTTCGAGTCGCCAATGATACGAAGCTCGACGTCGTCGAGTCCTTCAAGCCTCAGGAAGGCGGCCACCATCCGGGCGAAATTCTTATGGGCGCTGGGTGATGAAACCGCTAGCAGATACGGTGTCGTTTCACGGGGACATTGCTCCGCGCAAAACGGCTGGAACCGTCTGTCCACAGCGTTGGGCACAACCCAAATATGGCGAGCCGGATAGCCATAAAAATGGGCTATTTCGTTTCGGGAAAATCCGCTCACGGTAATCAGCGCCTTGATTCGTTTGAGGAGTAGCGGCGTCAGGTTGCGATAAACAGTCCGGAACGTTCGCGAGTAGCTTTCGGGATGCCTGACGTAGGCGATGTCATGGTGTGTCGCGATCTGATTGCGATAGGTCAGTGGGGCGGTATTGCCCAGGGAGACCAGCGGCGGACTGCCGTTTCTGGCGAGCCAGAGTGGCAAATCCACCTGCTCCCACAGGTGCCCTCGGTGTCGGCCGATGCGCTGCACGCCTAGCTGCTGGGCGCTATCGTGCAGCTGGACATCGTGAGGCGCGACGAAAACCAGATCGTCGCGAACATCTTTGAGCTGAAGGCTGATTTGCTCTGCGAAGCGCTGTACGCCTCGTATGTCCTGCGTCAGAAAGCGAGCATTGATCACAATCATTTGAAAGTCCCCTTTCCAAAAAATCGATAGGAAGCGTGGTTGTTCTTAATGGCGGTTCAATCCGGGCACCGGTGTCTTGCCCAGGCTGATGATTTTTGGAAAGCCGTTGAGCTCAATGGCGGCAGTGCAGTTGCTTGCCTCGGGTGTGCACCGCCACACCGCGCTGCTGGCGGTTCGGCCGTTATCTGGAGAGGCCGTATCGATCAACTCCAACGTATCGGTTGCCGGGCCTGCGGATTCGATGTTGACCGAGCGGGGCTGATCAGTGCTCCAGGCAACCAGGAGCTGTTCGTGCGCGTTGCCGAAACGCATCAGAATCGTGTCTGCCTTTGATCCCTCGGCATGCCCCAGGAATTGATAGTCCTGAATGATCGGGCTGACTGCTTTGAGCACCCGAAACGCGGGCTTCAGGGTGTAATCCTGACGGAGCAGGCCGAAGTTGTGCTCACGCTCGCGTTTGTCGGTTCCGTCATTGCGCAGGTCGTACCACCAGTATCCCTTCACGTTGGGTAACGTTCGGACGAGAAAGAAACTCCGTGCCAGGTAGGCCGCCTGGAGGTTTTCATCGACGCCGCAAGAGCCCTGATAGGCCGGCCAGCTCATTTCCGTCAGATACAGGGGCACCGGTTCGCCGGCGACAGCAGACAAGTCGAGCGCGACCTCCGTGAGCCATTCGATCCAGGCCTCCGGTGTG
Organism: Pseudomonas sp. DNDY-54; assembly: GCF_019880365.1. Lineage (NCBI taxonomy): Bacteria > Pseudomonadati > Pseudomonadota > Gammaproteobacteria > Pseudomonadales > Pseudomonadaceae > Pseudomonas > Pseudomonas sp. DNDY-54. The sequence continues at coordinate 2,733,812 of NZ_CP082271.1, read as the reverse complement.
TTCCTTCCCCGGCCGCGGCAATGGACGTAGGGGTGCAGTGAAAGGCCGTCGACCGATTGCATCACGCCCGCTTCGATCAGACGCCGGGCGAAGCCGGATTCGATCCCTTTGGTAGTGACCGCGCCGGCCAGTACTTTGGCATCCGGATCATGCTGGCGGATGATGCCTGCCGCATCGATGATCACCCGAGCGTAATCCGCGGTGAACTGCGGGTCGGTTGGGTCTTCGACATCCCACTCGTTCCAGACTTCGTAGTGCTTGATACGGCCTCGGAACTGCTGCGCGACGAACGCTACATAGCGATTGAACGCAGCGCGCACCGGTTCGCTACGTGGCTTTTCCCCATCGCCGTGAAAGCTATTGCCGTAGCCGAGGATGAACAGGCTTTCGAGTCCCCGCGCTTCGGTTGCACCGAGGTAGCGGTTCCAGTGCGGCTCCACCTTGAGCTGATCGCGTCTGCGTTCAAGAAAGGCCCAATGTGCATCGGTCCGGATCGATGCGATGCGCGCGTCCCTCATAAGCTGGTTGCCCTGGCTGCGACTGTCGCGAAAATGGAGCTCATGCGAGCAGACCCCGACGATAAAAGGGTTGTCCTGTTGTTGAGCCGGTGCGTGCAGCGCGAGGCTAGACATGATGGCGATGATCGCAAAGCGACGAAAATAGAGGCGGTTGCTCATTGCAGCGCGTCCCTTTGGTGTGGGCGACTGTGGTTGCCGTCTGTAAGGAGTGAGCAGGCGATTAAAGAAACGTAGGCCCAGGCAAGACAGGGTGATAAAAACAAGGCAGCACGATTGCGATGCAGGTGGTTTTCAACGACCTGTCAGCGGCGTGTCGGTACCGTTCTATCTAGGTGCGTCGCGTCTCGTGGCGTCACGACGTGAGCGATGGCCATGCCGAGAAACAGCGTGGCGGTAGTGACTTCCAGTACATCGGTGGCCCAGCCGATTAGACAGGTACAGAAGACGATGCCCAGCAGGGCATCACGGATGCGTGACCCCGGATCATGCAGGCGAAGCAGCAACGGAAACAGCATGAAGTACAGCAGCACGCCGAACACGCCGAGCATTCCCCAGAGGTACAGTGCGGTGTTGTCGGCGATGCTCAACAACTCCAACCAGGCCAGCGGAAATGCCGCCGCGCTGCTGCCTACCGCACCAAACCCCGCACCCCACCAACCCCAGCCTTCATTCGTGATGACCTCGATGAAGTTTGGCCAGCTATTGATCAGTCGATCATTGAAGGAGGCGAACAGGCCGCCGCTGTACGCCTCACTCTGCGGAATGTTTATCAACAGGCTGGCAATCGGCAACGCCATCCCGGCCAACACCGCGATGAGGAATGCGCCGGCGCTCGGCAGGCGATAGCCGGCGAGAAAGAGCATCATCAGCGTCAGCAGATAGGCGGCTGCGGTGGACTTGTTGGTGGTCAGAAATATCGCGCCGAAGGCCAGCGGGTAAAGCATCATCCGCTGCAGTCTGGAGCGCAGGAATGCCGCCAGAAACAGGCTGTACAGCGCAATCATCACCGCCAGATTGGTCGACATTCGGGCGAATCCGGCGAGGCGATCCGTACTGCCAAAGGCCCAGGACTTGTTCGCGGTCAGCTCGACGTCACCCATCATGTAGCTATAGCCCTTCCATGGCACGCTGGTGAACATGTCCAGCGCGATACCAATGATCGAGGCGATGAGACACAACCCGACGACCCAACCCAGAAGGCGGGTCCTCTGCTCCAGATAGCTGCCACAGAACAGTCCGAACAACAGCGGGATGTAGATAAACAGGCTAAAGCCAACATTTCCCGGCGTCGCGCCATGAAGCAGCGCCAGCGCGCTCGAGGCAACCAGGCCAAACAGCACCAGCCATACCCCGGCGTGGCTACGGGCGCGAGGCACTTCCAGCGCCACTGCCGCCAGGCACAACACTTTGGGCACGTAGAGCAGGGCGGAAATACCCGCCGTGTCCAGGTAATAGCGAAGCGCACCGGCAAATGTTTCGCTGACCAGCAGCGAGGCCGCGATCAATGCCAATACGGTGGGTTTATCAATCGTCAGCCGGCTCGACCTGGGGTGTGCAAAGGTCAGCGAACTCGGGTTCATCGTAGGCTCTCCGGCCGTGAAGCGTGGAATGCATGATCGACTGGTAGTGATCGAGCATTCGGTCCGTATTCAAGAACGCGGCGACACTCGCGCGCGCCTGCCCGGAGAGGCGCTGATGCAGGCTGCTGTCCAGATACAACTTCAGCATTGCTCTGCCCAGCGAGTCCGGATCGGCCGGCGTGCACAATAGTCCGTTCAGATTGTCCTGAATGATCTCCGGTAGCCCGCCCATGTTCGTTGCAATGACGGGAAGGTGCTGCGCGCACGCCTCGACTGCGACCAACCCAAAGGGCTCGGCCCAGATGGATGGAACGACGAGCACGTCGATATTGCACATGAAGCGTTCCGAGGGCTGATAGCCGACGACCCTGACCTTTGCTGGATCGGCCATGTCCTTGATGGTTGCTTCGTAATCCAGCTTGCCGCGACCGGCGATCTCCAGCGTGGCGTTGATCGAAAGGCGCTGAAACTGGTCAATCAACCAGCTCACGCCTTTGTTTTCTGAAAGCGTGCCGATATAGCCGAAGCGCAACAGGCCGCTGTGCTGTGGCCGTGGGGTGGTCGGCGGGCTGGCGGTGGCTCCGATGCTGTTGTGCACGACATGCCGGCTTGCCCGGGCGAAGTAGCCACGGGTGGTTATCCGATCCAGGACGAAGCGACTGACACCGATAACAGCGGCTACCTGAGCAGAGGCCTCAGCATGGTGTTGGCGAAAAACCGAGCACGTACCGCATTGACGTTCACAGCTTCGACCGTTTTTGAACATGGTGTCTTTGGGGCAGAGCAAATATAGATCGTGTAGCACCTGAACGATCGGCAGTCCCGCCGCGCTGATCTCGTCCCACGCCGATATGGACCAGCCGGTGAGGTTGTTGCAAAGCACCACGTCGGGTTGTTCGTGCGCTATGACATCCCGTACATAGCGCCGCATGCCGCGGTTGTACCGGTCCCGATAATGCCAGCCGAGCCGTAGGAATCGGTTTGGCCGCACCTGAGTGAAATGCCAGTAGAAGTTGTCCAGCCCGGCACGATAGACCCGCACCCCATCGAGCACCTCCAGGTTCAGCCCAGCGTCCGGGCCGGTCGCCAGGACGGTGATCTTACAACCGCGACGTTGAAGGCCCTCGGCCAACTCACGCACGACCGTTTCAGCACCGCCCCCGATGTGGGGCGCATACAAACTGTGCAGGATAAGAACCTTCATAGCCCGACTCCTGTCGATCAATCCGTTGGGCAAACCTGCGATAGCTCAGGGTGCGCGGCGCTACCGCTGAGGTAGCGTGTTGCCACGCGAACCTTCTGCTCCCGCTGCAACAGATTGAGCAAGATCACGGACCGCTCATCGCCATCGGGGCTGATAAAGATTGCCTCGAGTTCATTGAAGCTTCCGCCACGCACCTGCACGCGCTCGCCAGGTTCGAAATGCGGTCTCGTCGCCGGCGCCGCCAGACGCTGTCGCAGTTCCTCTATGAGCTCGTCCTTTACCGGCGTTGGCTCACTGCCGAACGACACTACCCGAGCGACACCGCGGGTCGAGCGGATGGGGTACCAATTGTCCAGCTGTCGATCCAGACGGATGAACAAGTACCCGGGAAATAGCGCTTCGGCTGCATCGTCACACGCGCCATCACCTGTTTTTTTTGGCCAATAGCATTCGAACTGCTGGCGACGAAGGTTCTCGTCGGCGCGGCTCTCCTGGCGGGGTTTTGTCTGGATCAGATACCAACGGGCCTTGCTGAGCGCGGTCATGTGAAAGCCTTCTTAAGAGATGCCACCGATGCACGGTTGTCTGCGATGCCTATTCGTTCTGCAGGGCTATCTACTTGCTCAACCCCTTCGACCAGCGTGAAGCGCTTGAGCAGGGCGCGAATATCGTTTCGGCTGTTGAACATCAGCACGTCAATGATCGAAAGCGAGGGCGAGAATGGCTGTTTGAACTGGGGATAGCTGAAGTCGTCCATGCGCAAGAAGCGCAGTTCTAATCCGTGGGATCTGAACAACGCAGGACAGTAGAGCGGTATCCCGCCGATCGGGTTGATGTACAACTCGGCCTGCAACTTCTGAGCGATGGTGATCACCCGCTCTTGTTTGTCCATGCGTGCCGGCAAGCCCAGCTCTGAGCCCACCCGGATGGGCGTGGTGATCTGCAAGTAGTCACAGATACGCCGGATCGAATGTTCGGTAAAGCGCGCCAGGTTGCGTTCTGGGTGCGCCAGAATCTGACGAATCAGTTCAATCGTCTCGGTCTTGTAAGGTGCGCGTGCGTAACCGAGTTCTAGCGTTCTCAGTAATCTCTGGGATTCAAACGCAAACTCATCGCATAGCCAACGTTGGTTTATCGGCGCGAACTGATTGGCCTTGCGCAACGGAAAGGTGATCAGTTTTGCCTGTCCGTTCGCCAGAATGCGGTTGCGGTTGATCCACGAGCCCTTGGCGAACTGAAGATCGTCGCCCAGTACGAAGACATCGCTGCGTGCGATCAACTGGAAATAGCCGAGGTATGGAAACAGGTAGGGTTGCATCATCGATAGGGTTCTGAGCACGGCGCTTCCCTCGCAGATGTCAGGCTTTTTGAGAATAGCTGTAGTAGCCGTAGGTGCCGGTGTCGTATGCATTGCTTGACGCCTTGCGCTTGACGCCATTGAGAATGGCGCCTTTAAGCAGCACGCCGTTCTGCGCCAAGCGCCGCTTTGACGCCTCAATTTGATTCCCGGTGCTCAATCCGTAGCGGGCAACCAAAAGGCAGGTACCGGCCAATTGCGCGACCAGTACAGCATCTGTCACCGCGAGTACTGGCGGTGTATCGATGATGACGAAGTCGTAGTCTCGCTCGGCCTCTTTCAGGAGCCTGGCGAAATTCTCGTGCATCAGCAGCTCGGACGGGTTGGGTGCGGAACGGCCGCTGGCGACGAAGTGAAGGTTGACCTGATCGGTCTTATTGATGATGGCAGGCAGACGCAACCCGCCAGCCAAGGCCTCGGACAAGCCGTTGCGGGGTGCCATGCCAAACACGCCGGCGAGATAACCTCGACGCATGTCGGCGTCGATCAACAGCACCCGCTGGCCAGCCTGCGCAATGACCGATGCCAGGTTGCCGGAGACGAATGACTTGCCGACAGAAGGCGTCGGGCTGGTGATTGCGAGGACGTGATTGCGCGCCTCTAACATGGCGAACTTGAGGCTTGTACGCAGGCTGCGAAGTGACTCGATGGCCAGATCCGCCGGATCAGCACTGCCCAGCAGTTTGCTCCTGCCATCACGGATTTTTCTCAGCCGGTACAGGTGCTCCTGTTTTGCTGAAAAGGGCAGGGCGGCATACACCGGGATGCCCAAATGCTCAATCGTCTCCGGGCTTTCGATGCCCCGATAGAACACTTGACGAAGCAGGATCACCATGGCTGAGACCAGCAGCCCGACGAAGATCGCCACCAGCACCACCAGTGGTTTGATCGGCTTGGCCGGCTTCTCTACCACGGCGTAGGCGCTGTCAATGATGCGCACGTTACCTATGGTGCCGGCACGCAGGATGTCCTGCTCCTGCGCCTTGTCCAACAGCAACGTATAGGTGCGGGTCGTGACCTGCATGTCGCGTGTCAGACGCAGCAGTTCCTGCTGTGTCATCGGCAAGGTGTTGATCTTCGACATCAGCGCGTCTTTCTGCTTCTGCAGCTGGCTGATCTTCGTCATCAGCGTCTGATAAGTCGGGTGTTCGGGCGTGTAGAGTTGGTTGTATTCGGTGCGCTTGAGGTTGTGCTCGGAGATCTGCGATTCCAATGCAACGATCTGATCCAGTACACCTTTGGTCTCGATGCTGATGTCCACCGATTGCGCGCTGGTCTGGTAGTTGTTCAACGCGGCTTCGGCCTTTTCCAATTCCTTGCGGACGAGGGGCACCTGCGACCGCAAGAAATCCAGGCGTTGCGCTGCCTCGGCGGAGCTGCGTTCGATGTTCTGGCGCACGTACAGCCGACTGATCTTGTCCAGCACCTGGTTGGCCTTTTCGGGGTCAGGGTCTTCCAGCGTGAGGTAGATGATTCCTGAGTCCTTACCGGCTTCACCCACCTTCAAGCGTTTCTGATAGTCCAGCGCGGTGGTCTGCGGGCGGCTGCGTATCACGGCAAATTCGGTACCGGGGCGGGCCTTGAGATTGGCGATCTGCAAGCGAAAGCCGTTGTGCTGTATCGCTTCGTTGGTATTGCCCGTGAGTACAAGCTGCTCATCCGCGTCATACAGGCTGAACGTGCCCGTTTTGCCGGCGCGCAGTATCAGTTTTTCTCCAAGGTAGGGCTCGGGCACGTCCAGCTGGAAGATCTCCAGCTTTTCTCCGCCCCAGGCGTAGCTGTCCATTCCCAGCAGCGGCGCAGCGAGCTCGCCGTCTTTCTCGGGATCGTGCTGGCGTGCCATGTAGCTGCCCAGCAGCGGGAAATATTTGGGCCGCGCATTGAGGTAGAGCTTCAGGTCGTTGACGGTACGGCCTAATACCGACCGCGACTTGAGCAGTTCAATTTCGGTGACCGCCTGGGAGACTGAGTTCGGACGAGGAATGGCTTCGGGTATGCCGGTGATTCCGGCCTTCTTCGGCTCGATCTGAATCATCGCCGTGGCCTGATAAACAGGGGTCGCGACGATGGCGTAAGCAACGCCGAGCAGCGCGAATAGCGCAGTGATCGTGCAGATCAGGCGTTTGTGATCAAAGGCAACGCGCAGGATGCGCGCCAGGTCGATGCGGTTGTCCGCATCGTAATCCAGCGAAGAGCGGGCCATAGCAGTCATTGCGGTTCCTTCCTTGTGTGTCGCGATAGCGACAGGCGCGCACGGTCAAACGCCCGGCGTTAGCCTGCGTATCAGGTTGACGCTGATGTTCTGGAAGATCTGGCCCAAGGCCACAAGCTTGCTGAGCGGTGAAATCGAGGCCAGCGCCTGAGCGAACACCTGGATCATGAAAAACTCATAGAGCGGCTGTTCACCGATCCGTTGGTAGTAGCGGGCGAGGCTGTAATACGCGTGCATGGTCATCTGGATGCGCTGTTTGCTGCTGCGCATGGAGAAGATTCCGCCTTCATGTACCCGGTAGGCGGCGGGCTTTATAGCTTCGATAAACTTGCCCTTGCCATGCGCACCGAGTAGCGACCACCAGCAAATATCCAGGACCTCGACACCGTGTAGCTCTGACGGCAGTTCGTGCACGAGGTTGCGGAAGCACACCGTGAGCGTCGAGATTGGCCGCGCCTGCATCAATTCTCGGGCGGTGGCGTCCTTGCGGTACTTGCCCTGCATATCCGGGCTGCGCACCACGCCCTGACTGTTGAACATGAAGGCGTCGTGATAGGTCATCACGTAGTCGGGATGACGTTCGAGGAAATCGACCTGAATCTGTAGCTTGCGCGGGTCCGTCCAGTAGTCGTCGCCTTCGCAGTATGCGATGTATTTTCCGCGTGCTTGACCGAACAGACGGGTACTGAAAGGCACGCCCAGACGGTACTGGTTTACCTGCTGATAGATCGGTTTGATCACGTTCGGGTAACGCGCAGCGTATTCGCGAATGATCACAGCGGTGCCATCCGTCGACGCATCGTCATGGACGATGATTTCGAAAGCAAAGTCCGTTCTCTGTCGCAGAAAACCGTCCAGCGTTTCCCTTAGGAAGGCCGCATGGTTATAGGTCAGGCAGACGATGCTCAACAGAGGGTCGCGTCTGTTGTTCCAGGCGGCCATCAGGTCCTGTTCGTTTTCGAGTTGGGTATCCATTCACACGCTCGACTTGGTCATCATCACGTAAAGCCGCATCACCAGCGGTCTGGTTGTTAAGGTCACCAGCGTCAGGCAGATCAAACCGCTGACAGCCAGCCCCAGAAGAATGTCGAATCGGTTGTCGCTGACGATGGCGTTAAATACCGGCTCGCCGAGTAGCAGCCCCAGGCCTGTCATGGCTGTTATGCGCAACAGGTCTTGCAGCCACGGCCGATGTAGATCGGCAGCGAAGCGCTTGTGAACCACCGACGGCCAGATCAGGAAGGTGATCATGCGCAGCCCGAACCAGGCCAGGGCCGCGCCGTACACGCCATGCTCGAGCACGGCGTAGACCACCACGGGGATGCTCAACGCTGCACTGATCAGGCTGAACCAGACATGCAGGCGCAGTTGGCCGTAGGCGTACTGCAGATAAAACTGGAAGGCTGTGACGGCCATGATCGCGCTGCCGATGACATACCAGGGCAGTACCTGCTGCGCCCATTTGGCCGCTTCCGCATCGCCAGTCCAGGCGAAAACCAGCTCAGCCGAGTGAAAGGCGATTACCCCCGACAGGGGAAACAAGAGGCTGCAGAGGAACCGGGTGGCGTTCAGGTAGAGCGCCTGCATGTCCGCCGTGCGGCCTTCGGCGACCAGCATCGTCATACGTGGCAATAGCGTCTGCACCAATGGATTGGTCAGCGTCATGATCCCGGTCGCGACCAGCGCGACCAGCGAGAAGTAGCCGTATTCCTTGAGCAGCAGGACATTGGAAAGCAGCACCTTGTCCAGCTGGGTGAGGAGAATCCACAACACCGATGTCAGCGAAATGCCGGCGGCGAAAGGCAGCACCGGTTTTACCAAGGCCAAGTTGAAACCCGTCAGCGCTTTTGGCGTGGGCATCAACACGTAGACCTTGGCGGCGAACGTCAGCGTTTCGATCAGTGCCACTGCCGCCTGGAAGAGAAAGAAATCGAGCGGGTCTTCACTGATGTTTGCGACCAGGAACAGGCCGCCGAAATAGCGCAACGTGGCGATCAGCACGTTTGCGCCGTTGAGCCATGCGTGCAGTTCCAGTCCCTGCAAGCCGCTTTTGTAGAGCGTGGCAAAGAGCTTCAGGCCGACGATCAGCCCCATCAGGCTGACGCAATCAATGATGGTTGCGGTGCTCAGGTCTTGGGCCTGTAGCCAGTGGTGAGCTATCCAGTCACTGGACAGGTGAACGCCAATGACTGTCAGCGCTGCCAAGGGAAGAAAAATGATCTCGAATGAACGAAGGAGCTGTCCGGGTTCATAGCGCTGTGCGAGTGAAGCGGTTCGTCCGCGGAAATGAGCAATCTGCCTGACCAGCGAGGGCGACAGCCCGGCATCCAGCAATTGCAGCCAGACCTGCATCACTGCAAAGAAGCCAATCAGGCCATACGCTTCAGCGCCCAGGTGCCCAAGGTAAAAGGGCAGGATCAGGATGCCGACGAGCATGGCGTACGCTTGGCCGGCGTAGCTCAGGCCGGTGTTGCGGAGCATCGATAGCGTTCGATCAGACATGAAGTCGGTCCGTCGCGAATGGTTCAGGAGATGCGCTTGCAGTCGGGACTGGGCAGGCTGAAGCGGTGTTCCATCCAATCGGTTACGTTGGCTTGCGGCCAGAAGGCTGCGGTCTGTCGCTGGCTGCGCACGGATACCTCCGCCAGTAGCGTTTCAATGACGTTGTCCTGTACGTGACGCGGCAATCCGGGATAGATCGGCAAGCACAGCACGCGGCGGCTTAAGGCCCGCGAGTGAATCTGAGGTGTTTGTGGCTGCAGATAGCCGAGCGTATCCAGCGATGGATAGAAATAGCGCCTGGGGTTGATGCCTTTGGCATTCAACGCTGCGCGACAGCGCAGCAACTGGCTCTCGCTCGCCAGGCCGATAGGAAAATAACTGTGGTTGCGTTGCGAATGTGGCTGCTGCTTCTGCAGATCGACGTGATCGCCGAGTTGATCTTCGTAGCGTCTGGCAATGTCTTCCCGCTGCTCAAGAATCAACGCCATGTCGTCGAGGATGCATAAACCCATGGCCGCGGCAAATTCGTTCAGTTTCGCATTGATGCCGATCCCTTCGATAAGGTCGGTATCCACAATGCCGAAGTTGCAGAGCAGGCGAATTCTGGCCGCCAACGCATCGTCATTGGTAACGATCGCGCCGCCCTCGATGGTGTGAAACAGTTTGGTGGCGTGGAAACTGAGCGTACTGAGATCGCCCCGGTTCAGCACCGACTCCCCCTGGTAACGCACGCCGAAAGCGGGGGCGCCGTCGTAGATCACCTTGAGACGATGGCGCTCCGCGACGCGGGCGATGCTCTCCACATCGCAGGCATTGCCAAACACATGGGTGGCAACGATTGCCTGAGTGTCTGAATCAATCATCGCTTCGATTGCCAGTGGATCCAGATTCCAGGTGGCCTTGTCGATGTCCGCGAAAATGGGACGGATGCGCTCCCACTGCAATGAGCTGGTGGTGGCGACGAAGCTGAACGGCGTTGTGATGGCGCTGCCCGACAGATCAAGCGCCCTATAGGCGATCTGCAGCGCCAGGGTGCCGTTGTTCGTGAGGATGATGTTTCTGACACCCAGATAGTCGCGCAGGCGATCTTCCAGTTCGCTTACCAACGGACCGTGATTGGTCAACCATCCAGACGCATAGATGCAGTCCACGTAACTCAGAAATTTGGTTTTGTTGCACAGATAGGATTTGGTCACGTTGATCATTTCGATGTCCTTATCGGGTGGTCACATCGAACATCAGTAGAGGGCGCGGCGCCGGAAAATCAAAGGGTAGGTTGGGTGCCCATGGCCGTTGCGCGCCGTGCTCGGCGCTGGTTCAACTTCAGAATCATGCGAGTGGCGAAGCTGCCCGCATGCGGATCGCCATAGTGGAAGATGGCCGTTGCGCGGCGCTTGGCGGGGTCGCACGGCTCATTGGCGTGCAGCGTTCGATAACCCCAGAACAGGTAAAGGTTACCAGGGACAAGTTGTAGTTTTTCTGGCCGGAGGATTCGGTATTTGATAGCTGCGCTGATGAGCCTGCGACCAAGAGCGTTCTGCAACAGGGTTTTCTCCACCACGTTGAACAGAACGTTCGAACGAATGCGGCGAAGGTTAGGGAACAGGATCAGATCGCCTCGATCGGTGCCCTCTTGAGGAATTTCGATTGGCAGCAACGCCGTGACCAGGCTGGCGTCATAGTGAAAGCAGTTGGATTCTCGATGGCCGGACGCGCCCTGCACGCAACGCAACACCTTCAATATCTCGTTGCTATAGGCGGGTTTTCCAGCGCAAGCCTGATACACCGTTTCAAGCATTGCACGGAAGTCCTGCGATGCACCCAGTGCACCTAATAGGGAAGCTTCGATCTCGGGACCTCCATGGTGGGCAAAGTAGCTGCCTGGGTGTTTTTCAGCTTCGTCGCTGACGCTCAACTGCAATGACTTCAGCTGCTCGAGGGTTAAGAAGTTCGCAACACAGGAACTTCCCTTGCTGTTCATTTCTCTAGCAATTAATTGAAGCGCAGAGGGTTCTAATATGCGGAACGACGTTTTCACGATGCACTCCGGTTGAGTAGACCGATTGAGGTCGGTATATGAGAAATAGTTTTTTTGCTAAAGATACGGCGGGGCGAAACGAAATAACGCCAGTATTAATGTCGATGTATTTTGGCAATTCGTACTGGTTTAATTATTGAGCTGAGTTTTGATCAGGCAAAGCTACCGCCACAGGCCGCGGCGCGCCACGGGCCCTTATCAATAACAGCTTACTTCTACTAAGTTTCGCTCATAGTCGCGAGCATTGGGCAAAGCTACCGCACTCGGCTAGAGATCGAGAGAAGCCTTCAAAGGCATTAATTACAGGGGCGTGCAGCATATAACTGCAGCTGGAAGATGCTCTCCCTGCGTGTCTGTGGCCGCTTTAACAATGGGATTGTCGGCGTGCGGCCTAAACGTCACTTCCTGATTTTGTGTGACGTAGTTATCATTCAGAACCTGACGGCAGTCAAGAACAGAAACACAATTATTTTCGTATTTCAGCTGGCAGCGTTTCTAAGTGCTTGATAAATCAAGGTTGGATTTTCTGATAAATACCCAGCAAAACAACTGGCTTTTTACGGAGGCCATCGAGCGAGCTAGGCCGTTCGGTCTAGTGTTGTCGCCATTCATACTTTTGAACAAAAGTACGCGACTTTTTATATCGCGAATAATCACAACGGGTGATGTTTGGACTTGCTGACGCCAAAACGCGGCCGGTTGAATGCGAGGACAAAAAAACAGAGCGCAAAAAAAAGGCCACTCCTGAGAGTGGCCTTTTTCGTATTGGTTGCGGGAGCCGGATTTGAACCGACGACCTTCGGGTTATGAGCCCGACGAGCTACCAGACTGCTCCATCCCGCGTCTGTGAGGCGGCATTCTACAGACTGATGTGCCTCTGTCAACCAGAACCTAAGAGGAAAGCTTTTTTATTCAAACGCTTAGCGGGGCGGCTCATCCAGGCCGGCAAAGATGCGCGCGGCGCAGCGAGCATTGAAACGAAAAAAGGCCACTCCTGAGAGTGGCCTTTTTCCGTATTTGGTTGCGGGAGCCGGATTTGAACCGACGACCTTCGGGTTATGAGCCCGACGAGCTACCAGACTGCTCCATCCCGCGTCTGTGGGCCGGCATTCTACAGCTTTCATTTGCCCTGTCACGACTTAATTGGGTGAAAGCCTAATTTCTTCAAGCGCTTAGCGAAACGTTCATCCCGGACGTATGCATTACAGCTGAAGTTCGACGGTCTTGCGTCACGTCGGGGCTGGGCTTGTGATGATACCGGGCGATTCGCAACATCCCCCACAGCATCGCGACGGCGGCCGCGCCCCAGCCGATGATGACCAATAGGATTACCAGTGCCGGTGTGATCATTGTTGGATTCCTTTCTAACCTGACATGCATCTGCTCTCTGTCAAATCGGACCCCCGGCTTACGCCTACGGTTCCGCTTGCCACTGGTCAGCGGCCCAGATCGGTAGCGCACGGCTGGCGCGCTGAGCTGCCTAAAGACTGTCGCAACCCAGTAAAGGAGGACGTTATGCGAACTTATCTGACGCTCACACTGGCCTCGGCGGTTGGTCTCTTTTCGTTGCCAGGTGTGGCTGCTGAGCCGCTTGATTCCGTGGTTTCCGATGAGCTTCGAGTCGCGCAGAACACGGGCGCCGCCGATCGAACCTTAGGCAATAGCTCCATGGGACTTGGCGAGGGGATTAGACGCTTACCTGAAAGCCCCGAGTCGGCTCGCGACGAAGACGAAAAGCCGCGCGCCGGTGGATACGACGAGTCGGGCCATGGCGACAACGACACTGATATGGAACACCGCCCGCGGCGCACTCTCGGTGACCGAGAGGACGATTGATCGAACCGATAGAGAGAGGACAAGAACATGCTGAATCGCATGCTGATGATAAGTGCAGGCTTAGTACTTGCCTCAGGCCTAGCCGTGGCCGACGCGGATGGCGACCTGACAAACCCGTCTACTACCAGTACCGAGGCGATGGAGCAGCCGACCTCTGAGATCGATGATGCGGGATTGGGCGAGCGGGGCGGTATGAACGACCGGCCCGGCGAAGATGGCGCCGAGCCCAGGGTCGGTACGATGGGCACCGGCGCGACCGGCACCACAGGCGGCATGGGCGCGACCACCGGAACCGACACCATCGAAGATCGCGACGACGAGACGGAACAGTAGACCGCCAGGCGGCACGAGCCGGGGCGTTTCTATACGCTTCCCGGCTCCGTACAATGCGGTCCTTTTTTTGATTGAGCCGATCCTGATGCAAATTGCCTTGGCGCCGATGGAAGGGCTGGTCGATGAGATTCTTCGCGACGTCCTGACGTCCATCGGCGGTGTTGACTGGTGCGTCACTGAGTTCATCCGGGTATCGGATCGGCTGCTGCCAGCATCCAGCTTTCGCAAACTGGCGCCTGAGCTCGATAGTGGAGCCACGACGCGCGCCGGCACTTCGTTGCGGGTGCAGTTGCTGGGCTCCGACCCGCTGTGTCTGGCTGATAATGCCGCCTTCGCCTGCACGCTTGGTGCCCCTGCGATCGACCTCAACTTTGGCTGCCCGGCCAAGACGGTTAACAAGTCGCGTGGGGGGGCGGTGCTACTCAAGGAGCCGGAGCTGCTGCATTCGATATTGCGGGAGGTCCGCAAGGCCGTGCCTGCTCATATCCCGGTTACCGCCAAGATGAGATTGGGTTTCGATAGCCCGGATGGGGCGCTCGATTGCGCGCGGGCGCTGGTTGACGGCGGTGCCGAACAGCTGGTCGTGCATGCGCGTACCAAGGTGGACGGCTACAAGCCGCCGGCTCACTGGGAGTGGGTGGCCAAGGTTCAGGATGTGGTCAGGGTCCCGGTGTACGCAAACGGCGATATCTGGACGTTGGAGGACTGGCGCCGCTGCCGTGAAGTCAGCGGTGTGGAGGACATCATGCTGGGTCGCGGATTGGTCTGTCGGCCGGACCTGGCCCGTCAGATCAGCGTGGCGAAGCGCGGCGTTGTCGTCCAGCCGATGAGTTGGGAGGAGTTGCTGCCGCTGCTCGCTGACTTCTGGTTTCAGGCGCGCCGGAAAATTTCGCCACGCTATGCACCGGGTCGCCTTAAGCAGTGGCTGTCGATGCTCACGCGCAGCTACCCGCAAGCGGTATCGCTGTTCGCGCAGGTAAGGCGAGAGAACGACTGCGAGCGGCTCGATGCGCTGCTGGGTCTCGACAGCAAGAAGCTAAATTTCAAAGCGGTGGTTTAGCGCCCGCCGCTGACATCCAACAGAGCGCCGCTGGTATAGCTGGCCTTTTCGCTGGCAAGCCAGAGAATCGCTTCGGCTACTTCTTTGGCTTCACCACCGCGTCCCATCGGCACGCTGGCTTTGACGCGTTCGACGCGCCCGGGCTCACCGCCGCTGGCATGAATCTCGGTGCGGATCACGCCGGGTCGCACGGCGTTGACTCGAATGTCTTCGGCGGCGACTTCCTTGGCGAGGCCAAGGGTCATGCTATCGATGGCACCTTTCGCGGCCGCGTAATCGATGTATTCGTTGGGTGCGCCAAGCTTTGCGGCGATCGAGGAGACATTGATGATGGCGCCGCCGTTGCCACCGTAGCGAGTCGACATGCGCTTAACTGCTTCCCGCGCGCAGAGGAAACTGCCGGTCACGTTGATCGCAAACACACGCATCAGCCGCGCCGCGTCCATCTCATCCAGGCGCATCTGCCGTTCCAACATGCCAGCGTTATTCACCAGTACGTCAAGCCTGCCGAATTCGGCATCGATCGAGGCGAACAGCTTGGCGACTTGCGCATCGTCCGATACATCGGCCGCGACTGCGATGGCCCTCGTCCCTGCGTTCTGAAGCTCTTTGACCAGCTGCTGCGCGGCGTCCTGGCGTTGGTGATAGTTCAGACACAAGGCGTAGCCTTGGGCTGCGGCGAGTCTGGCAGTGGCCGCGCCTATTCCTCTGCTGGCACCGGTAATCAACATCACTTTCGACATGAAAAAGCCCCGACGAACGGTCTTGAAATGGAATGAGCAGCTCCTATTTAGGCGGTACAGGATGCCGAATCCGGGTCCTGTAGTAACCACTCGCTGAATATCAGGAGATAGCAAAATGACTAGTTTTTCGATGGCTCCATTGTTTCGCCAATCTATTGGCTTCGATCGTTTCAATGATCTATTCGAATCGGCTCTGCGCAACGACGCTAACAGCTCATTTCCACCCTACAACGTGGAGAAACACGGCGATGATCAGTACCGCATCATCGTAGCAGCCGCAGGTTTCCAAGACTCCGATCTGGACCTGCAAGTCGAGCGCGGTGTGCTGACCATCAGTGGTGGCAAGCGCGAGAACGCCGGTGACTATGTCACCTACCTGCATCAGGGCATTGCGCAGCGCGCGTTCAAGCTGTCGTTCCGCCTCGCTGATCATATTGAGGTAAGGGGCGCAGCGCTCAATAACGGCTTGTTGGCCATTGAGCTCGAGCGAGTCGTGCCGGAAGAAGCCAAGCCTAAGCGCATCCCGATCAACGGCCAGCGCCTGACGCTGGAAGAGGCCTGATTGGCGCGATGACGGCGGCGTAAAAGCCTGCCAATCAAGAGCGAAACCCCGCCGTTGTGCGGGGTTTCGTTTTTTGGGACGAGTCTTGATGGCTGCTGCTGTGATCGCAGTTCGATGACGTCCGCCAGAGCGGGCGACCAGATAGCCTGGATAGCGATCGCTCTATGTAGTGGCAGCAGTTTAAGTTACGGCTGATGCTCGACGTTGTAGACGATCACTTCTGGATCAGGGCTTTGTGATCGTCACGATTGTCCGCACGATTTCAGCATGCGTCCGACCGAGTCGCTATCCCTTCGCTGGTAATGAGCGGTTCCGCAAGCGCAAGTGGCTTCAGATGACGCCGAAACGCGCGTGACGATCTATGGCAAAGGTTCGCTATGGCGTTCTTACTGCTCGTTGGGACGGGCCGACTTAGTTTATAGCTGACGTCAGCGTGCCAGCGGTCAGTCGGCGTCCAGCAGCGCCATAAACGCTTTTGCAGCATTCGATAGCGTGCGCTCAGTATGGGTGATGTAACCGAGTTGCCTGGACAGTTGAATGCCTGGTAATGACAGACGTACCACCTGTTCATCGAGCATCGTGCGCGGCAGGACGCTCCATGCTATGCCGATGGAAACCATCATCTTGATCGTTTCCATATAGTTGGTGCTCATCGTGATGTTGGGCGTTAGTCCCTCGCGTTCAAACAGCCGGTGAGCGATATGGTGGGTAAAGGTGTTACCGCCCGGAAACACCGCCGGGTACCCGGCAATGTCCGCCAAGGAGATTTCGCTCTTTTGCGCCAATGGATGCTCCGGTGCGACGACAAAATCGAGCGGGTCGTCCCACACGTTGACTGCGCGCACCGGTGCGGCCGTTTGGGGCGCCAAGGTTATTACCGCTAACTCGGCGCGGCCATGCAAAACCTCTTCGTAGGCGATCTCCGAATCCAGGAAACGGATATCGAGATTGACGTCCGGGTAGCGGCGCGTGAAGGTCCTTAACAGCGGTGGCAGGCGATGTAAGCCAATGTGGTGGCTGGTGGCCAGGGACAGCCGCCCGCTGACATTGCCGTTTAGATTCGTCAAGGCGCGGCGGGTGTCGTCCAGCACGTTGAGAATCTGGTACGCCCGCGGAAGGAGCGCTCGGCCAGCTTCAGTCAGACCGATCTCCCGCCCTAATCGATCGAACAGCCTCACATTGAGCTGTGTTTCCAGCGTTGCGAGCCGTTTGCTGACGGCAGGTTGAGTCAGATGAAGGCGATCGGCGGCAAGGGAAAAGCTGCCCATTTCGGCGATTGCAATGAAGGCGTTTAGGCTGGCGAGGTCCACGGCGATCTCCTAGATGAATCGATTCAAGGAACGGTCGCTGTTATTCCATCATGGAATGCATTGAATAAAAAATATGAATTTGAGTAATTCGAGCGATACCCATAGCATCAACCCCATAAGCAAAAGGGCTTTTGCCCACCGCACTGATGAGGAAATGTCCGATGGCCGGCAAAACGCTCTACGACAAGCTCTGGGAAATGCATGAGGTGAAACGTCGCGATGATGGCTCATCGTTGATTTATATAGATCGCCACATCCTGCATGAAGTGACTTCGCCACAAGCGTTCGAAGGCCTGCGTCTGGCGAGCCGTAAGCCATGGCGCATCGATGCCAATATCGCGACGCCCGACCACAACGTCCCCACCACGAAGGGCGAGCGTCAGGGCGGACTGGAAGCCATCGCCGATGAAGTCTCCCGTATCCAGGTCCAGACGCTGGATGAGAACTGCGATGACTTCGGCATTCTCGAATTCAAGATGAACGACGTGCGCCAGGGCATCGTGCATGTCATCGGCCCGGAGCAGGGCGCGACGCTGCCGGGCATGACCGTCGTCTGCGGTGACTCTCACACCTCGACTCATGGCGCCTTCGGTGCGCTGGCCCATGGCATTGGCACTTCGGAAGTCGAGCATGTGCTTGCGACACAGTGTTTGGTCGCCAAGAAAATGAAAAACATGCAGGTTCGCGTTGAGGGCACGTTGCCCTTTGGCGTGACCGCCAAGGACATTGTGTTGGCAGTGATCGGCAAGATCGGCACGGCTGGGGGTAACGGTCACGCGCTTGAGTTCGCGGGCAGCGCCATCCGTGACCTGTCCATGGAAGGGCGCATGACCATTTGCAACATGTCCATCGAGGCGGGCGCCCGTGTCGGTATGGTGGCGGTTGATGACAAGACCATTGCCTATGTCGACGGCCGTCCTTATGCACCGAAGGGCGCGGACTGGGCGCGTGCGGTCGAAGCCTGGAAGGACTTGGTTTCTGATGAGGATGCGGTCTTCGATACGGTCATCGAGCTGAAGGCGGAAGACATCAAGCCTCAGGTCAGCTGGGGTACCTCGCCCGAGATGGTGCTCGCGGTCGATGAGAGCGTGCCGGATCCGGACGCCGAATCCGACCCGGTTAAGCGGGATTCCATCACGCGGGCGCTGAAATACATGGGGCTGCGTGCCAATCAGCCGATTACCGAGATTCAGCTCGATCGCGTGTTTATTGGTTCGTGCACGAACTCACGCATCGAAGATTTGCGCGCTGCCGCTGAGGTAGCCAAGGGGCGGAAAGTCGCCTCTACGGTCAAGCAGGCGATGGTCGTGCCGGGTTCGGGGTTGGTTAAGAAACAGGCGGAGGCAGAAGGGCTGGACAAGATATTTCTCGAGGCGGGGTTCGAATGGCGCGAACCAGGGTGCTCGATGTGCCTGGCCATGAACCCAGACAAGCTGGGCAGCGGCGAGCATTGTGCATCCACGTCCAACCGCAACTTCGAAGGGCGTCAGGGCGCGGGCGGCAGAACGCACCTGGTAAGCCCGGCGATGGCGGCGGCTGCAGCCGTAACCGGTCGCTTCATCGATGTCCGCGAATTGACGCAAGCCTGAGGAGCCCGATATGAAAGCATTTACCCAGCACACCGGCCTCGTCGCGCCGCTCGATCGCGCCAATGTCGATACGGATCAAATCATTCCGAAGCAGTTTCTTAAGTCGATCAAGCGCACTGGGTTCGGCCAGAACCTCTTCGACGAGTGGCGCTACCTGGATGTCGGGCAGCCCAATCAGGACTGCTCGAATCGGCCGGTGAATCATGAGTTCGTCCTGAATTTTCCGCGCTATCAGGGCGCTAGCGTTCTACTGGCTCGTGAGAATTTCGGCTGTGGTTCGTCGCGCGAGCACGCGCCTTGGGCGCTTGAGGAGTACGGGTTCCGGACAATTATCGCGCCGAGCTTTGCGGATATCTTCTACAACAACAGTTTCAAGAATGGCCTGTTGCCGATCGTGCTGAGTGAGGACGCGGTCGATGAGCTATTCGAGCAGGCAGAGGCCGCTGAGGGATACCAGCTGACGGTTGATCTTGCGGCGCAGACTGTCACCCGCCCGGATGGCAAGCAGTACGGTTTCGAGGTCGATGCGTTCCGCAAGCACTGCCTGCTTAACGGCCTCGACGATATCGGCCTGACGCTGCAGGACGCGGACGCGATCAAAGCGTTCGAAACCCGTCACCAGCAGAGCCAGCCATGGCTCTTCGGCGCGATCAAATAGGCTGAGTATTACTAAGTCGGTGGGCTGAAGCCCACCCTACGAAACGCCCCGGCCGCGATGTGACTCCCCTATAAGGAATACCAGATGTCCAAACAGATTCTAATTCTCCCCGGCGACGGTATCGGCCCGGAGATCATGGCCGAAGCGGTCAAGGTACTGCAGCTGGCCAATGACAAGTTCCAGCTGGGCTTCGAGCTAAGCTACGACGAGTTGGGCGGCGCAGCGGTCGACAAATATGGCGTGCCGCTGGCGGACGAAACCCTTGAGCGCGCGCGCGCTGCCGATGCCATTCTGCTTGGCGCCGTGGGCGGCCCGAAGTGGGACACCATCGATCCTGCCATTCGCCCTGAGCGCGGCCTGCTCAAGATTCGCTCCGAACTGCGGCTGTTCGGTAACCTGCGCCCGGCGCTGCTCTATCCACAACTGGCCGATGCGTCCTCGCTGAAGCCTGAGATCGTGGCCGGGCTGGATATCCTGATCGTTCGCGAGCTGACCGGTGGCATCTATTTCGGCCAGCCGCGCGAAAGCAAGGTGCTGGAGAACGGCGAGCGGATGGCGTACGACACGCTGCCGTACAGTGAAAGCGAGATCCGCCGTATCGCCAAGGTCGGCTTCGACATGGCGATGGTGCGCAACAAGAAGCTCTGCTCCGTCGACAAAGCGAACGTACTCGCATCAAGCCAGCTCTGGCGCGCCGTGGTGGAGGAGGTCGGTAAGGACTATCCGGAGGTCGAGCTCAGCCATATGTATGTCGACAATGCCGCAATGCAGCTAGTGCGGGCACCCAAGCAATTCGACGTGATCGTTACTGACAACATGTTCGGCGACATTCTGTCGGATGAGGCTTCCATGCTGACCGGCTCCATCGGCATGCTGCCGTCCGCGTCTCTCGACTCGAACAACAAGGGTATGTTCGAGCCCTGCCATGGCTCGGCGCCGGATATAGCGGGCAAGGGTATCGCTAATCCGCTGGCCACGATTCTTTCCGTTTCGATGATGCTTCGTTATAGCTTCAATAAGGCGGCTGCCGCCGACGCGATTGAGCAGGCCGTCAGCAATGTGCTCGACGAGGGGCTGCGCACGGGTGATATCTGGTCCGAAGGCTGCCAGAAGGTCAACACCCAGGTGATGGGCGACGCAGTAGTCGCGGCGCTCGCGAAGCTGTAATCTCTCTGGCCCCATTGCACCAGCCGTTGGTAGAGCTTGCGGGCGACGGCTAGGCGAATACGCCGAGTAATGGCGAGGCGCTACTGCTAGACAGCGCGCCCTCGCCATCGAACCTGAGAGCAATTTTTAGTTATCGACGGCCTGCCTGGCAGGCCACATATATAGGTAGTTGCGATGAAACGTGTAGGTCTGATCGGTTGGCGCGGCATGGTTGGTTCCGTGCTCATGCAGCGGATGCTGGAAGAGCGGGATTTCGACCTGATCGAGCCAGTTTTCTTTACCACTTCCAACGTAGGTGGTCAGGGTCCGTCTGTCGGCCATGACACCGCGCCGCTGAAAGATGCCTACAGCATCGACGAACTGAAAACCCTAGACGTGATATTGACCTGTCAGGGCGGCGACTACACCAGCGAAGTCTTTCCCAAGCTGCGTGAAGCGGGCTGGAAGGGGTACTGGATCGATGCGGCGTCTACGCTGCGTATGCATGACGACGCAGTGATCGTGCTCGATCCGGTCAATCGTAAAGTGATCGACCATCAGCTCGATGCGGGCACCCTTAACTACATCGGCGGTAACTGCACTGTCAGCCTCATGCTGATGGGCCTTGGTGGTCTGTTCGAAAATGGCTTGGTCGACTGGATGAGCGCCATGACCTATCAGGCCGCGTCCGGCGCGGGTGCTCAGAATATGCGCGAACTGATCCGGCAGATGGGTACCATCAATGCCTCGGTTGCCGATGAGCTTGCCGACCCGGCCAGTGCGATCCTGGATATCGATCGAAAAGTAGCCGAGTGTCAGCGCTCCGAAGCCTTTCCAGTGGATCACTTCGGCGTGCCGCTGGCAGGCAGCCTCATTCCTTATATCGACAAGGAGCTGCCAAACGGACAGAGCCGCGAAGAGTGGAAGGCGCAGGCGGAAACCAACAAAATTCTTGGCCGCTTCAAGAGCCCAATACCGGTGGACGGGATCTGTGTGCGTGTCGGCGCGATGCGTTGCCACAGCCAGGCATTGACTATCAAGCTCAATAAAGATGTCCCTATTTCGGATATCGAAGGCATGATCAGCCAGCACAATCCCTGGGTAAAGCTCGTCCCGAACCACCGTGATGCGAGCATGCAAGAGCTCAGTCCAACCTCTGTAACCGGCACGTTGAGCGTTCCGGTGGGTCGTTTGCGCAAGCTGAACATGGGCTCGCATTATTTGGGTGCGTTCACCGTGGGCGATCAGCTGCTCTGGGGCGCTGCCGAGCCGCTACGCCGCATGCTACGCATACTGTTAGAGCGGTAATCGCGGACGAGTTATGTCTAGAAAGCGCCTCGGTGTATCCGCGGCGCTTTTTTATTGCGGTCTGCAATTGTTTGACTTGCTGCTACGAAACGGCAAAACGGAATAGATCGCGGCGCGGTTCGTCGGGTTAAGCCGAGATCACTCTTCTACCCAACCCGTTTCGGCTACAGTGGCGCCCGTTCGGATGGTATGCCTCGAGCAACGTGGTGGGTTTTGACCGCTTAACGCTAACGACACCGCCGGGGGGCGATTAGCCAAAGGGCGTATGCACTTCGCCAGCGACGCTAATCTGACTTACTTGAGGTGTGTAGGCCTAATTTGTGGATTGTGTCTGATAACGTGCCAAAAGGCGCGGCGGGCCATGCCGCGTGGTCTGGTGAGTTGTTGATAAAACACTATCTGTAAAAGATACTTGCTGGAAATTCGAAGAACTATTCTAGCTGACGACGCTGTTTAGGCTTATCGCTGACGGGGGACCGCCACCTGGCGGGCAGGCAGCGAATATAAGACCCTCTCGAAGATCCGAGAAAAGTTAAAAAACAAGGGATTTACATAATGGTTCGGGTTCGCAATCTGGTGCTGGCAATCGCGGCTGCTACCGCGCTGACTTCCGAAATGGCTTATGCGCTGGGGTTGGGAGAGGTCACGCTTAAGTCCGCGCTGAATCAACCACTGGTGGCTGAAATCGAACTGCTGGACGCGAAGACGCTGGCGCCGGGCGAGGTGGTTCCGGTGCTGGCATCCGCTGAGGATTTCAATCGGGCGGGGGTGGATCGCCAGTATTTTCTAACCGATCTCACCTTTACTCCGGTTCTGCGCCCAGATGGTAAAAGCGTCATACGAGTGTCCTCCACCAAACCGGTTCGCGAACCCTACCTGAATTTCCTTATCGAGGTGCTCTGGCCAAGCGGTCGACTGCTGCGCGAGTACACCTTGCTGCTCGATCCCCCGCTTTATTCACCAGAGATCGCTGCTTCCGTTGCGCCCCAGTTGCCCGTTTCGGTCCCGGCCACTCGCTCTGCGCCTGTGCCACGCGCAGCTGTACAGCCTAAGTCGGCGCCGATTACCGGTTCCGCTCAGCAAGGCGAGCACAAGGTAACCCCCAACGAAACGCTTTGGGAGATTGCTGAAGGTGCGCGTCAGGGCGGCACCGTGCATCAGGCCATGTTGGCCATTCAGGATTTGAACCCTGATGCGTTTATCGGCGGCAACATCAACCGGATGAAGAATGGACAAGTACTTCGCTTGCCGACTGCCGAGCAGGTTGGGAGTCGTTCGCAAGCTGAAGCGATTCAGCAGGTAGCGCAACAGAACGCAAGCTGGCGCCAGGCTGCGAGTGCTGCTGCAACGGGGGCGCGTCAGATTGATGCTACCCAGCGCGGCGCGGCAGGAGAGGCGCCGTCTCGCAGCGAGCAAGGCGACAGTCTCCGATTGGTCGCGCCAGAAACTGGCGAGTCCACCACAGGCAGCGATACCGGGACTGGAAACGACGCAGCAGCATTGCGTGACAAGCTCGCTGTGACAGAAGAGAGCCTCGACTCGAGTCGCCGTGAGAATGTAGATCTCAAGGATCGGCTGAGCGACCTCCAGGGCCAGTTGGATAAGCTCCAGCGCATTATGCAGCTCAAGGATGATCAGCTAGCCAAGCTGCAGGCGCAATTGGCGACTGGGGCGGAGCCAGGAGCGGACGCACCGACACCGGTTGACTCATCGATGGAGGAGGGCGGAGCAGAGGCCGGCATTACGCCCGAAGCGCCGGAGTCTGCCGCTGAAACAAACCCCAAGCCTGAGGTTGACGCTTCGGTGGTGCCGGAAGCTCAATCGAACGTGACCGAACGCCCAGAGCCGGCCGCCGAGGCACCCACCGTTGTAGCCCCGGCAGCGCCCGAGGTTGCTACCCAGGAGCCGGAAGACGGTAGCTACGTTGATGAGTTATTGGCCAATCCTGTGATGCTCGGCGTTCTGGGTGGCAGCGCATTGCTGCTTCTGCTGATCGGGCTGATGGCGTTGTCCCGTCGCAACGCCATGAAAGAGGCTGAGCTTCAGGAAAGCCTGCTCGCTGACAGTGAGCCAGATACCTTTTACATGGCGCAGCAGGACCTCGGTTCGTCGGGTGCTGAGCCAGCCGATCATGGCATCGACCAAGAAGCTGATAGACAGTCGGTTGACTCGCTGGCAGGAAGCGGTGCCGATCCTCTTGCTGAGGCTGATATCTACATTGCCTATGGTCGTTTCAATCAGGCCGCTGACCTGTTGCAGAGCGCTCTCAACGATGAGCCGCAGCGAAGTGATTTGCGTCTGAAGCTCATGGAAGTTTACGCCGAGCTCGGCGATCGTGAGGGCTTTGCTCGGCAGGAGGCGGAACTGCGCGATATCGGTGGCTCTGCCGCGGCTATCGATCAGACAAAAGCTAGGTATCCGGCGATGGCCGCGGCGGCCGCTGCAGGTGGCGCGGCCGCTGCCGCTGCAACCGATGCCGATTTCGATAGCTTCAATCTAGACGATCTCGAGCTTGAAGCGCCGTCGCCTGCCGTAACGCAGGTTGCTGACGATAACTTCGGTCTCAGCTTGGATGATCTCGAACTGGACGACGGGCTGACAGATGCCCAGGTCGCGCCGTCTCGTGAGGTGACGTCGGAACTCGATGTGCTCGATTTTGACAAGTTCAATCTTGAAGCAGCTTCTGAAGAGCAATCAGCCGATGACTTCTCTTTTGAGTTGGACGAGTCGCCCAAGTCAAATGAGGTTTCTCTCGATGAAGAATTGGCTGGCTTCTCGCTGGATCTCGACGAGGACTCAACGACGTCCGGTGAGGGCGATGTGCTGAGCCTTGACGAGCGTTTCAGCCCTGCACAACCCACAGACATGCCGGACGAATTTGACCTGTCGCTTGAAGATGACGCCAGTGCAACCCCTGGCCCGGACAGCTTTTCCTCGGAACTGGAAGAGGTCGAGGCTGAACTTGATAACTTGTCTCGCGACGTATCGGAGCCATTCAGTCAGCCTGAGTCGCTATCCCCGACTTCAATCGCGCCTGTCGAGTCTGCTTCTGATGCATCGGATGACGATTTTGACTTCTTCTCCGACACGGATGAAACCACCACCAAGCTAGACCTCGCACGGGCTTACATCGATATGGGCGATGCGGAAGGCGCTCGCGATATTCTTGATGAGGTCATGAGCGAAGGAAGCGATACCCAACAGCAAGAGGCGCGAGACATGCTCGCCAAACTCGCTTAACCATGATTGATGCAGTACCAGACGCGGCAGCCCCATCGGCTGCCGCTGACGTTTTCAGAATAGCGCTCGGCGTTGAATACAAGGGCTCTCGGTACCGAGGGTTCCAGAGGCAGCGGGATGGTGTGCCATCTATCCAGCTGTCTTTGGAGCGCGCGCTGAGCAAAGTGGCGGGCGGACACCCCGTCGTACTGAGTTGTGCGGGGCGCACCGACGCGCTCGTTCATGCCTGTGCTCAAGTGGTGCATTTCGACACGCCGGTAGCACGTTCGATGCACGCCTGGGTAATGGGGGCAAACATGAACCTGCCTGGCGACATTAGCGTGACATGGGCCAAAACGATGCCGAAGAGCTTCGACGCGCGCTTTAGTGCCATGGCGCGTCGTTACCGCTACGTAATCTATAACGATCAGATTCGACCCGCGCACCTCGCCGAAGAAGTGACCTGGAACCACCGGCCGTTGGATGTCAGCCGTATGCGCGAAGCGGCCAAAGCATTTGTTGGCACTCATGACTTCAGCGCGTTCCGGGCGCGTCAATGCCAAGCGAAATCGCCAATCAAAACTATCCACCATTTGGAACTGCTTGAGCACGGGCGCCTTATCGTGATTGACGTCCGTGCTAATGCCTTTCTCCACCACATGGTGCGTAATTTTGCTGGCGTACTGATGACCATCGGTGCGGGCGAGCGGCCAGTAGAATGGGCGCGAGAGGTGCTGGAGTCGAGAGTGCGGCGAACGGGTGGCGTGACGGCGCATCCGTATGGTCTGTATCTGGTTCAGGTGGACTATCCTGAACAATTCGAGTTACCCGCTCGCTATCTTGGTCCGCATTTCCTGTCTGGCCTGCCAGATGTGAGAACTTGCGAAACTGACTGACGACCTGTTCGATCGTGAGGGGAGTGTGTAAACGCCCCTTTCCTTCGCTTAACGGCCAAGTGAAGCAGGTTGCAGCCTGTAGCGCTTTTGTTACCATCCGGGTCTTCCGTAACAGGTACCTGCCGTTGCCTATCGTTCGTAGCAAAATATGTGGAATCACCCGCGTTGAGGATGCGCTTATCGCGGCTGAAGCCGGAGCGGATGCGATCGGTCTGGTGTTCTATGCCAAAAGTCCTCGGGCCGTAAGTATTCAACAGGCGCGTGCCATTGTTGCTGCTTTGCCGCCTTTCGTTACTACGGTTGGCTTGTTCGTCAACGCCTCGCGTTGCGAGCTCAACGAAGCGCTCGATGCCGTGCCGTTGGACGTGTTGCAGTTTCATGGTGATGAGATGCCGGCCGACTGCGAAGGTTTTCATCGTCCGTGGTACAAGGCGCTGCGGGTCAAGGCGGGCGAAGACATTCGGACGCAGGCTGCCCGGTACTCCAGGGCAAGCGCCATACTTCTCGATACGTTCGTTGCGGGCGTGCCAGGTGGGACGGGCGAGGTGTTTGACTGGTCGATGATTCCAGTGGATCTGCCCAAGCCTTTAATTCTGGCGGGCGGGTTGAACCCGAAAAATATTCAGCGGGCTATGGCCGAAGTACAGCCCTTCGCCGTGGATGTGAGCGGCGGAGTGGAGGTGCGCAAGGGTATCAAGGATGCCGAGAGCGTACGGGAATTCATTCGGCTGGTTAGAGAGGCGATGTGACGAGCTGGAGTTCATTGCCGTCCAGTTAAACACCCGTTGGATGGTGAGCCACCATTGATGACTGCTCTGTTGGGCGGTGGGCTAAATATCAGCGACAGCGCCCTTTAGGGCTATCGCTTGTGCGACGCTGTTGAGCTCCGATTGGAGTCCGGTCGCAACAAAGAGAATTATGCCGGCGTGCAATTGTTACGCGCGGGACTGACAAGCTGTGGAGAATAAAAGCATGAGCAACTGGCTGGTAGATAAGCTGATCCCTTCGATCATGCGCTCGGAAACGCAGAAAAGCTCAGTGCCCGAGGGTTTGTGGCATAAATGCCCGTCCTGTGAGGCAGTCCTGTATAGGCCAGAGCTCGAGAAAACTCTCGATGTCTGCCCAAAATGTCAGCATCACATGCGTATCGACGCGCGAGCTCGTTTAGACATCTTTCTTGATAAGGAAGGGCGAGAGGAGCTTGGTGCGGAACTGGAGCCTGTCGACCGTCTTAAGTTTCGTGACAGTAAAAAGTACAAGGATCGCCTGTCCGCTGCACAAAAGCAGACGGGCGAAAAGGATGCGCTTATTGCCATGCGCGGGACTTTGATGCATATGCCGGTGGTGGCCTGCGCGTTTGAGTTCTCCTTCATGGGTGGGTCAATGGGGGCGATCGTTGGTGAGCGCTTCGTTCGAGCTGCTAATGCTGCGCTTGAGCAACGCTGTCCGCTGGTTTGTTTCGCTGCGTCCGGCGGTGCTCGGATGCAGGAGGCGCTCATTTCGTTAATGCAGATGGCCAAGACGTCCGCTGTGCTGGCCCGTATGCGCGAAGAGGGCTTGCCATTCATTTCCGTTCTGACCGACCCGGTTTATGGTGGCGTATCGGCAAGTCTGGCCATGCTCGGGGACGTAATCGTCGCAGAACCCAAAGCGTTGATTGGCTTTGCTGGTCCGCGCGTAATTGAGCAGACGGTTCGAGAGAAATTGCCTGAAGGATTCCAGCGCAGCGAATTCCTGCTTGATCACGGTGCCATCGACTTGATTGTTCCTCGATCCGAGCTTAGAAGCCGCCTCGCACGTCTTCTCGCACAATTGCAGCAACTGCCTACCCCGGCAGAACCTGCGCGGGTAACGGCCGACGCATGACCCGGCGGAGCCTGCAAGACTGGCTCGATTATCTCGAGCAGTTGCATCCCACAGCGATCGAGATGGGGCTCGATCGCTGTCACGCGGTGGCGACCACGCTTGGCCTTACACGTCCCGCCGCTCAAGTCGTTACCGTTACTGGCACAAACGGCAAGGGCTCGACCTGCGCGTTTATCGCCAACATGCTGGCCGGGCAGGGCAAGAGGGTGGGCGTATACAGCTCGCCCCATCTGCTGCGCTACAACGAACGTGTTCGCATTAACGGAGACGATGCCACCGATGAGTCGCTGTGCGAGGCGTTCGAAGCAGTCGAGCGCGCACGTGGCTCGGTTTCCCTAACTTATTTTGAGATGGGCACGCTCGCCGCTTTTTGGCTTTTCGAGCGTGAGCGCCTTGACGCAGTAGTGCTTGAAGTCGGACTCGGTGGCCGTTTGGATGCGGTTAACCTGGTCGACGCCGACGTCTCCGTGGTAACCAACATCGGCCTGGACCATGCCGAATGGCTGGGCACGACGCGGGAGAGCGTGGCGTTCGAAAAAGCCGGGATCTTTCGTCCCGCTAGACCTGCCATATGCGGTGATACTGCGCCCCCCGACTCCATGATGAACAGCGCGATTCAGTCCACCGTGCCGTTGTTCGTACGTGGCCGTGATTTTGATTTGGAGCGAGCAGTAGACTGCTGGCACTGGCACGGCATGACACAAGCGGGCCGTACGCTAGAGCTTAAAAATCTACCGATGTTGCCGTTGCCTCTGGAAAACGCGGCGGTGGCATTGCAGGCGTTTGCAATGCTCGAGACGGCCTGGCAGCCGGAGCAGCTCACAGAGGCGCTACGGAGCACCCGTGTAACCGGCCGGCTAGACCGTCGTGTGATTCGCTGGGGTGGTAAAGAGTTGTCGGTGTTGCTGGACGTTGCGCACAACCCGCACGCCGCTGGCTATCTGGCTCGTGAGCTTGGGCGGCATGAGAGGGCTGAACGCCGACACGCCGTATTTGGCCTGCTGGCCGACAAAGATCTTCCCGGCGTGATCGAAGAAATGTTGCCCGTTGTCGCTAGCTGGGCAGTGGGTCCATTGCCGACGCCTCGTACGCGGACCGCTATCGAGCTCAGTGCGGCATTGATGGAACGCGGCGCGCCCGTCACTATTCATCCGGGAATCGCACAGGCGCTAGAGGCGCAGTGCAATAAGGCGGACGATGGAGACGAGATCGTACTGTTCGGATCTTTTTATTGCGTGGCTGAAGCGCTGGCTTGGCTTGATCGGCACGCAGCGAGTGGAGGGCTAGGTCGTGGTGGATAAAGGATTACTGCAGCGTATCGTCGGCGCGCTGGTGCTTGTTGCGCTGGCGGTGATATTCGTTCCGATGCTTTTCAATCGCGAAGATGCTGGTCGGCAGGTTGCGGTAGACGCGCCGGAAATGCCTGATGCGCCAGCCGTGCCTGTGATCGAGACACAGCCTGTCGAAGTGCCGGAGCCTGAAGTCGAGCCATTTCCCGAAGAGTTCGAAATCATCGAAGAGGGACCTCAGGCCGCCCAACCAGAATCCCCGGTAGCACCCATCGAGCCGGCGCCGGTACTTACTGAGCCAGAACCCGCATCAGAACCGGCTCCTGCTCAAGTAGGTAACGCTTCCACGCGTCAAACCCCGGAAGAAAAACGACTTGATACAGCGAACCTGCCGGTTAGTTGGTCCGTACAGCTGGCCAGCCTTTCCAGTCGCGAAAATGCCGAGAAGCTGCAGCAGACGCTACGCTCGCAGGGATATAACGCCTATATCCGCACCGCCGATGGGATGAATCGGGTTTTCGTCGGGCCTCTAGTGGAGCGGGCGGAAGCCAATCGTCTACGTGACCAGCTGCAGCGTCAGCAGAAGCTGGATGGTTTTGTCGTACGCTTCAAACCAGAGCAAGGCTGAGCCTGCTGCTTCTTAAAGGCGAAGCTCAATTCACTTCAACCGCCTGTGCTCAAGAGAGGCGCTTAACGCTTACTCCGTAGCGGGTGCTCTGTTAAAATGCGGCGCCTTTCTCCTGTGCAGGAAACCCTGTGACATTCACCTGGGTCGATTGGGCGTTTATCGCCGTTGTTGTGATCTCCAGCCTGATCAGTCTGAAGCGCGGTTTCGTCAAAGAAGCGCTCTCACTGCTCACCTGGATCGTCGCTGGCGTTGTCGCCTGGATGTTTGGCGGTGCGCTGTCTCATCATCTCGCCGACTTTATCAGCACACCTTCTTTTCAGGTCATCGCAGCGTGCGCAATTCTTTTCATCGTGACGTTGCTGGTAGGCGCGCTGATCAACTTTCTCATCGGTGAGCTGGTTCGTGTTACCGGGCTTTCCGGCACGGATCGCTTTCTTGGGATGGTTTTTGGCGCAGCTAGAGGCGGACTGCTAATCGTGGTGTTGGTTGGTCTGCTCAGCCTGGCGCCTGTACAGCAGGATCCATGGTGGCGTGAGTCGACGTTGCTGCCGCATTTTCTGCTGGTAGCGGATTGGTCGAAGAACGTGATTCTAGGGTTCGGTAGTCAATGGGTAGCCGGCTCACTCGACGCTTCCGGCTGAAACGAACACTTAAAAAAACGGGTATGCCTCGGTCTGTTGGCCGTTGGCACATCCGGACCAGCCTGTACCAACTGAGAGGTTCCTTGCATGTGTGGCATTGTCGGCATTGTCGGTAAGTCGAACGTCAATCAGGCGTTGTATGACGCGCTTACCGTCTTGCAACACCGTGGTCAGGATGCAGCCGGAATCGTAACCAGTGATGGCGGCAAGCTGTTTCTGCGCAAGGATAACGGGCTGGTTCGTGACGTATTTCAGCAGCGCCACATGCAGCGTCTGGTCGGCAACATGGGTATCGGTCACGTCCGCTATCCCACCGCGGGCAGCTCCAGCTCGGCCGAAGCGCAACCGTTTTACGTGAACTCTCCTTACGGGATCACTCTGGCGCACAACGGCAACCTGACCAATGTTGATCAGTTGACCAAAGAAATTTACGAATCTGACCTGCGCCACGTAAACACCAATTCCGATTCGGAGGTGCTGCTTAACGTCTTTGCCCATGAACTGGCTGTACGCGGCAAGCTTCAGCCCACTGAAGAGGACGTTTTCGCCTCTGTGGCCAAGGTTCATGAGCGTTGCGTAGGAGGCTATGCGGTGGTGGCCATGGTGACCGGCTATGGCATCGTCGGTTTCCGTGACCCTAATGCGATTCGGCCTATTGTGTTCGGGCAGCGCCATACCGAACACGGCGTTGAATACATGATCGCCTCCGAAAGCGTCGCGTTGGACGTTCTCGGTTTTTCGCTGATACGCGATCTTGCGCCGGGTGAGGCGGTTTACATCACTGTGGACGGCAAGTTACACACGCGCCAATGCGCCACGAATCCCCACTACGCGCCCTGCATTTTTGAACACGTCTACCTGGCTCGCTCGGACTCGCTGATGGACGGCGTTTCGGTGTACAAAGCGCGCCTGCGAATGGGCGAGAAGCTGGCGGACAAGATTCTCCGCGAACGTCCGGAACACGATATCGACGTGGTCATCCCGATTCCCGACACAAGCCGTACAGCGGCACTGGAGCTGGCTAACCGACTAGGCGTCAAGTTCCGCGAAGGCTTCGTCAAGAACCGCTATATCGGCAGGACCTTCATTATGCCGGGCCAGGCGGCGCGCAAGAAATCCGTACGACAGAAGCTCAATGCAATCGACCTGGAATTTCGTGGCAAGAACGTCATGCTGGTCGATGACTCCATCGTACGCGGGACGACGTGCAAGCAGATTATCCAGATGGCGCGCGAAGCAGGCGCCAAAAACGTCTATTTCTGTTCCGCCGCGCCCGCTGTTCGATACCCGAACGTCTATGGCATCGACATGCCCAGTGCACACGAACTCATCGCACATAACCGCAGTACCGAGGAGGTTGCAGAGCTGATCGGTGCTGACTGGCTGATCTATCAGGACCTGGATGAACTCATTGATGCGGTTGGCGGCGGCAAGGTGAAGATAGAAAACTTCGATTGCGCGGTGTTTGATGGCAAGTATGTGACCGGTGATATCGACGCGGTGTACCTGCACAAGATCGAACAGGCACGTAACGATCTGAGCAAGACAAAGGGCGTTGCGGGCAGCGCCATAATCGACCTGTACAACAACTGATCGGCAAGCCGGCCGCGCCGCCGGCTCGTCCAAGGTGAATAAGACTATGGCAACTGACTGGGACGCTGGCCGGCTGGACAGTGACTTGACCGACGTAGGCATGGATACGCTCGCCGTTCGTGCGGGTCAGCATCGCTCTCCTGAGGGTGAGCATGGCGAACCGCTGTTCTTCACGTCCAGCTATGTGTTCCGAAGTGCTGCCGACGCCGCAGCGCGTTTCGCTGGCGAAGTGCCGGGGAATGTCTATTCGCGCTATACCAACCCCACGGTCCGGGCATTCGAAGAGCGTATCGCCGCTATGGAGAGCGCCGAGCAGGCCGTGGCCACGGCCTCAGGCATGGCCGCAATCCTGGCGACGGTGATGAGCCTGTGCTCGGCGGGTGATCACGTCCTGGTTTCTCGCAGTGTATTCGGTGCAACCGTCTCGTTATTTGAAAAGTATCTAAAGCGCTTCGGGCTAGAAGTCGATTATGTGCCCCTTACGGATGTAGCCCTCTGGGAGCCAGCGTTCAAGCCGAACACTCGGCTGGTCTTTGTTGAATCGCCTTCCAATCCGCTGGCTGAGCTGGTTGACATCGAGGCCCTGGCAGCGCTTTGCCATGCGAAGGGCGCAATGCTCGCAGTCGACAACTGCTTCTGTACACCGGCCTTGCAACAGCCGCTGGCGCTCGGGGCCGACATCGTCATCCATTCGGCAACCAAGTACATCGATGGGCAAGGTCGTTGCCTGGGCGGTGTAGTGGCCGGCAGAGCGGAACAGATGAAGGAGGTCGTTGGCTTTCTTCGCACTGCAGGCCCGACGTTAAGTCCGTTCAATGCTTGGGTCTTTCTCAAGGGACTGGAAACGTTGCGGTTGCGCATGCAAGCCCATTGCGCCAGCGCACAGGCGTTGGCTGAATGGCTCGAACAGCAGTCGGGTGTGGAGAAGGTCTACTACGCCGGACTGCCCAGCCACCCGCAACACGCGTTGGCGAAACGGCAGCAGAAAGGTTTCGGTGCGGTGCTGAGCTTCGAGGTGGCGGGGGGGCGTGATGGTGCGTGGCGTTTCATCGATGCCACCCGGCTGATCTCCATTACGGCCAATTTAGGCGACAGCAAAACCACTATTACGCACCCGGGGTCGACCACTCATGGGCGGCTCTCGCCTGAAGATCGAGCGACTGCTGGTATTCGCGACAGCTTGATTCGCGTTGCGGTTGGCCTGGAAGACGTGGCTGATCTCAAAGCCGATCTCGCCAGAGGGTTAGCTGCGCTGTAAGGGTAGTCGGTTAGCCGGTCTCGCTGGAAAAACCCTGCCGATTCGGCGGGGTTTTTGTTTTATGCGGGCGTTAGTAAATGGCGAAGGAACGCGCTAGCAGCCGCCTGTTTCCGGCCCGTTAGTTGTCAGCGGAGTCGAAGTTCACCACAAATCCATCCAGACGCTGCTCGTTAGCCAGCTGCTCGCGGACTTGATTTGCTTCCGGTCGTTGACTGATCGGGCCCACGAAGACGCGGTGGGTGCGGCCTGTCGTCCGAATGTACGTATCGAAGCCCTCGGCGGTCAGTTTGTCCCGCAGTGCGGTAGCGCTGTCGCGATTCTGCAGGCTGGCCACCTGCACCGCCCAGCCTGAACGTACCGATGTCTGTTGTCTCGGTTGAGTCTGCGGCGTGAAGGTTGCAGGTGCGCGCTGCGTTGCTGGCGCGTCCGGCACGGCGCGGCGTTGCGCCGGTTCATTGGAGCGCAGGTCGATGGCGGGAGCCGGCTGGCCCTGGCCGTCAAAGAGCCGTTCGGGTGTAGCGGGCAGGATGCTCGGGCTGTCGGAGTCAGTTTCGATAACCCGTATGTCGCTGTACTTCTTCCCGGAAAGTGCTGCCAGCCCCGCGCGGTCGCGGATAATCGTAGGGCGGAGGAACACCATCAGGTTGCGTTTGACGTGGCTTTCCTGCGTCGAGCGGAACAGCGCGCCAAGCAGCGGGATGTCGCCCAGCAGTGGCACCTTTGAATTAGTCCGAGTTACATCGTCCTGTATCAGACCGCCCAATACGATGACTTGTCCGTCTTCGGCAAGAATGGTGCTTTTGATGGAGCGTTTGTTGGTCACCAGATCGACGGCCTGAGCAGACAGGCTTGCGGACGGAGCGATTGAGGAAATTTCCTGCTCGATTTCCAGGCGTAGCGTAGCGCCGTCATTGATGTGCGGAACCACCTTCAAGGTCACGCCGATGTCCTGCCGTTCAATCGTTGTGAAAGGATTGTTCGCCCCGGACGAGTCAGTGGTATAGCTGCCGGTCTGAAACGGAACGTTCTGGCCGACAAGAATTTCAGCTTCCTGATTGTCCAGCGTAAGCAGGCTGGGGGTTGATAACAGGTTGCTCTTGCTGTTGGCAGAAAGGGCCGTGATCAGGGCGCCAAAGCTGCGCGTCCCGACCCCTATGATTGCGCCGTCAGGAAGCTCGTTGGGGATCTCATCTTCCCGTATTGAATTAAGCACACTGCCTATAGAGATGCCGGTATTGCCGAAGCTGACCCCGCCAGCGCCGCCTGTTCCGCCGCGTGCGTCTACCGCCCACTGGACACCCAGCGCATCAGTGATGTCTCCGGAGACTTCGACGATAGCCGCCTCGACCATCACCTGCGCACGTGGGATATCGAGCTGGCGCACGATCGACTCGAGCGTGCCGATCAGTTCGGGCTCGGCGAGCATGACCAACGCATTCAGGCTTTCGTCGGCACGAATGAGAATGTTCTGCTGCCGTCCGCCCTGGGCTTCGCCGTCTGTCGGCGTGGCAAGGTTTTCGGAGATATCGCCGAGGGTTTCGGCCAGCGACTTGGCGTCGTTGTGGCGCAGACGAATGACCCGTGTGTTCGCCGAGCGGGTACTGGGTGTGTCCAGCGTCTTCGCCAAGCTTGCCAGCTTCTGGCGGGCCTGTTCCGGGCCGGTGAAGATCAGCCGGTTGGTGCGCGAATCGGCAATGATCTGCGCACCTGCCGTGTCGCGGGCTTCCCCACGCGCCAGGGTATTACGCAGTACCTCAGCGATATCCACCGCCCAGCCGTATTGAAGGTTCACCACGCTGTGGTCGTCGGTCTGGGCACGATCCAACTGACGGACAAGGTCTTCGATGCGGGCAATGTTGGCGCTACGGTCGCTGATGATCAGGGCATTGGCGGAGCCCACCGCAGCGAGATGGCCGTATTGCGGCACAAGCGGACGGATCAACGGGATAAGCTCAGTGGCAGACGTGTGCTGGACTTGGATCACCCGGGTTTCAAGCAGATCGCCGCCTGTCGGCCCGCCGCCGGCCTCCGATTTCGCTTCCGCGTTGGGCACGATTCGTGCGACTTCTCCCTGAGTGAGTACGCTGTAGCCATGGGTCGCCATGACTGACAGGAACAGCTGATAGACCTCCGATAGCGAAAGCGTTGTCGATGACACGACGCTCACTTGGCCTTTGACGCGCGGATCGACGATGAATGTCTGTCCGGTCAGTTGGCTGATCTGATCGATGAAGGCGCGGATGTCAGCGTCCTTGAGATTGATCGTCCAGCCGTCCTGTTGGGTTTCGCTCTGTTCGATTCCTGGGTCCGCAGCTAGCAAAGGGAGAGGAGCGGCGAGTAGACCGGCGGCCAGGAGGGCAATAAGCGGGCGGGAGGAAAAAGGCAGCATCAGTCAGTTGTCTTCCGTGGGCTGTTCGTCGGAGGGCATGGATTCTGTCGGGCTTTCGGCCCCTTCCATCTGTTGGCGGAGCGCTTCCATTTGTTGTTGGAGCATTTCCGCTTGCGGATCAAGTGCTTCCATTTCTGTCGGTTCACTGTAGTCCGGCAGATTATCAGGCACGGCTGACGCGGAGCGGACGCTGGGGAAATACAAGCCCTCAATCCGACCGCCGCGTAGTATTTCGACCCTGTCGGGATGCACGCTGTGAAGGCGCACATCTGGCTCCAGTTGTTGTTCGACCTGATAGAGCTGTGGCGGCTGGCCGCTCAGCTGGATGATAGCGGTCGATCTGGCTGGATCAGCATGGACGAAGCTGCCTAGCAAGGTTAGATCAGAATTCGATGCGCCGGGCGCATAGCTTTCGCCGCTGGAGGCGGGGTTGCCGAACAGACTTGCCATGCGTTGAAGATCAGGCGCAACGCCGGCGGGCTGACGGCTGTCAGCGGCAGCGGTTGGAGGTGACTGCGTCAGTTGCAGCCACTCTCTGATCTGCCCGGCTAGATAGAGGCCGAAGAGCACGACGATAGCGGCGCTAACGATTGCGGGCGCATGCTGACGAACTTTCTGCAATGCTGCGGGGGAAGCCAATCTAGGCACTCCGAATACTGAATGATGACGCGGCGGAACAGCGAGGCGCGAAATGAAACCGAATGATCCGCCAATAGCCGCGCGTCCCGTGCAGTCTAGACTGTGACGATGACAAAGAAGTGCTTGAGTATGCCAGTGCAACTGACTGTTTTTCAGGCAAATGGTGCCCTTGGCATGCTTAATCAAGACAGTGATCCGGCTATGGACGGTTTTTTTGATTAAAAACGCGTAAGCCCGTTGACTTGATTCTTAGGGATGCGTAAATTGCGCGCCTCGCAAGGCGATCAGCTGGTTTCACGGGTGGTCGAGGCTTCATAGCAAAATCTTGTGATCGGACGAAAGTCCGGCCGACGCGCAGCGGTAGTTCAGTCGGTTAGAATACCGGCCTGTCACGCCGGGGGTCGCGGGTTCGAGTCCCGTCCGCTGCGCCATACATATCTCCTTCGTTTCTTGCGAAGGGCTTCGAAGAAAGCGGCCATTGGCCGCTTTTTTTGTGCTCGCTATTTTCTCCCCCATATTCATACCTCATTTACCTAGTCGTCCAAGCTGGCATCGGCTTGATAAGCGTTGCGCTGTGGGTGTCTTTCGCATATTGGCCTGCGCTAAAAACTTGTACAGAAGTTTTACGAAGAGCCATAGTTGTCTCGCTTCAGAGGCCGTTTATTGATGTTTTAGGCATTGGGTCAGAAAAAACTTGTACAAAAAGATGGCTAAGTGACATTATCTGTACAAGTTATGAGTCGGCTAGAAGAGCTGATGCATCCCTTCGCACTGGCTGCGACGCAGCGAGGCACCCGGAGAGCACCATGAGCAAACAAATGTCGGTATCCAAGCGGCTGGGGTTGGGCTTTTTCATCATTCTTGCGTTGATGGCGGCCGTCGCGATGGTTAGCGCATTGAAGGTTGATGTGATTGACCGGACCATGAGCAGCATCAGTACGCAGGCAGGTTTGAAACAGCGTTACGCAATCAATTTCAGGGGTAGCGTGCATGACCGTGCTATCGCCATTAGAGATGCCGTTAGCGCTGTAGACCCTGCTTTCGCACGTGAACAAATGGCGGAAATCGAGCGATTGGCGATAACGTATGCGGAGTCCGCAGTGCCGATGAAGGCGATGCTTGCACAGCCGGCCGCTGACGCTATTGAGCTGAAGTTGATGGCCGAGATCGAAGCGATTGAGGCGAAAACTATCAAGTTGACGGGGCAGGTCATCGAGCTCCGCTTTGCTGAGGGACCCACGCGGGGATACGCGTTTTTGCTTGAAAACGTCGCGGGTGCCTACACTGAGTGGCTTCGTTTAATCAACGCGTTTATTGACCATCAGGAGCAGAGCATCGCGCAGGACGTGACACTTGTGCGGGATACGGCCAGCGGTTTTCTGCTCCTGATCATCGCGGTAACAGGGGCGGCGATTCTTCTCGGATCGTTGATCGCCGCGTTAATCATCCGCAAGCTTCGTTCGACGCTGGGCGCGGAGCCGGATGAGGTGGCTCGCGTGATCGGTAACCTGGCCGACGGCGACCTTAAGCAGGTCATCATGACCGACTACCCGGACAGCGTAATGGGTGCCACCGCCAAAATGGCCGCTCGATTGTCCGGAATCATCACCGAAGTGCGGACTGCAGCTGATGGACTGGGTGCTGCATCCGGAGAGTTGCTGACGTCATCAGCAAACAGTAATCAGCAGATCGAGCGCCAATCGGCTGAGGCAGAGCAGGTGGCTACTGCTATCAACCAAATGGCAGCCACGGTGAGTGAAGTCGCAAGCTTCACCGCTCGCGCTGCCGCTGCGGCAAAAAGCGCTGAAGAGCAGGTTCAGACCGGCAACCGGGTGGTGGGTGAAACCGCGCTTTCCATTCAGAACCTCGCCACCGTGCTTGAACAAGCCACCGAGACCGTCAGTCGTGTTTCGCAAGAAAGCGGAAATATCGAGAAGATCCTGCAAGTGATCACTGGCATCGCCGAACAGACCAATCTACTCGCGCTGAATGCGGCGATAGAGGCTGCCCGTGCGGGCGAGCATGGACGCGGTTTCGCGGTTGTCGCTGATGAGGTGCGCTCGCTGGCCAACCGCACCCAACAGTCATCCAGTGAAATAAGTGACATGATCACATCGCTGCAGGCCGGTGCAGGCCAGGCCGTTGCGGTGATGCAGTCGAGCAGGCAGCTGGCCCACAAGACGGTCGAGCAAACGCTGGAAGCTGAAAACGCGCTAGCCAAGATTCGGCAGGAGGTAGGGTCGATCAACGAGATGAACACTCAGATCGCAACGGCATCGGAAGAGCAGAGTGCCGTCGCCGAAGAGGTCAACCAGAGCGTAACGCGCATCCACGACTCGGCTGTAGCGAGTTCGGCGGCTGCAAACCAGGTGGCGTCGGCGAGCCGTGACTTGAGTGCGCTTGCACAAGAGCTGACTCTGAAGGTCGGCTACTTCCGTGGCTGACCGGCGCTCCGCTTTCTCCTCAGAGGTGCGGCGCGACTGACTCAGCGGCGCACTGCAGTGCGGGCAACCACGCCCGATAATTGAGCCACCTTAGGCTAGACACCAATGCCCGTCGTTGTGGCGGGCCTTGAACCCGTCTCGAATGTTCTCCCGCCGCGCTCGATTCGCCATCCTGGGTTCTGCACGTGCGTTGCGGGCGTTGTGTTCCAACTGTTTTTCGGTCTGCGTCAACCTGTGGCGGCTCTGCGGTGCACCCTTGCGTTTTCCTGCTGTCAGTACTCCGTACGTAATGAACAAACCAAGTGCAGGCAGACAGCAAACGAGGGGTCGTTAATGTTCGGTTTGGAAGCTCTCGAGCTTGCGCGAATCCAGTTCGCCTTTACCATTTCGTTCCACATCATCTTTCCGGCAATCACTATCGGCCTGGCGAGTTTCCTGGCGGTGCTGGAAGGGCTGTGGTTGAAGACCAAGCGTCAGGTTTACCGCGATCTCTACCATTTCTGGCTGAAAATTTTCGCCGTCAATTTCGGCATGGGCGTGGTGTCCGGAATTGTTATGGCGTACCAGTTCGGTACCAACTGGAGTGCCTTCTCGGAGTTCGCGGGGAGCGTTACGGGGCCCTTGCTGGCCTATGAAGTGCTCACCGCGTTTTTCCTGGAGGCGGGGTTCCTCGGCGTCATGTTGTTTGGCTGGAACCGTGTCGGGCCGGGCCTGCATTTCTTTTCGACCCTGATGGTCGCTGTCGGCACCCTGATCTCAACCTTTTGGATCCTCGCGTCGAACAGCTGGATGCATACGCCTCAGGGGCACGAGATCATCGACGGCATTGTGGTGCCGGTGGATTGGTTCGCCATCGTGTTCAATCCTTCGTTCCCATACCGGCTGACCCATATGGCGGTCGCTGCATTCCTTGCCACTGCATTTATGGTAGGGGCGTCCGCCGCCTGGCATCTGCTCCGTGGCAAGGACAACCCAGCGGTCCGCAAGATGCTGTCGATGGCAATGTGGATGGCATTGATCGTGGCGCCGATCCAAGCGGTGATTGGCGATTTTCACGGTCTCAACACACTTGAGCATCAGCCCGCCAAGATCGCCGCAATGGAAGGACACTGGGACAATTCGTCTGGTGAGCCGACACCTTTGCTGTTGTTCGGCTGGCCTGACATGGAGCGTGAGGAAACACGGTTCAAGGTTGAAATTCCCTACCTCGGCAGCTTGATACTCAAGCACAGCCTCACCGAACCGATCCCCGCGCTGAAGGACTTCCCGCCTGAAGACAGGCCGAACTCCACCATTGTCTTCTGGACATTCCGGATCATGGTCGCGCTGGGTTTCCTGATGATTTTTACCGGCCTCTGGAGCCTTTGGCTTCGTCGTAGTGGTGGGCTGTTCACGTCCCGTCCGTTTTTGCGTCTGGCATTGCTAATGGGGCCGTCCGGACTTATCGCAATCCTGGCGGGATGGTTCACGACTGAAATTGGCCGCCAGCCGTGGGTCGTCTACGGCGTGATGCGAACGTCGGATGCGGTGTCCAACCACGGCGCCGGCCAGCTCGGGCTGACACTCGCCATGTTCGTACTGATTTACTTCGCCGTGTTCGGCATCGGGTTTGTCTATGTGCTGCGGTTGATTGCCAAAGGACCGGTGATCAACGAAGGCAACGAGAAGGGTGCTGGAGGCCCGGGTGAGAAGCGCACGCCGATGCGGCCGCTCTCGGCGGCGGACGAGGCGATCCCCCACGACCATGGCGACCAACTGGGCGAGAGGAATTGAATATGGGCGTTGATCTTTCGCTGATCTGGGCCGTCATCATCATCTTCGGGATCATGATGTATGTGGTGATGGACGGTTTCGACTTGGGTATCGGCATCCTTTTCCCTTTCCTGGCCGATACGTCCGAGCGCGACGTGGCCATGAATACGGTCGCGCCGATCTGGGATGGCAATGAAACCTGGCTGGTGTTGGGCGGAGCAGGCTTGTTCGCGGCGTTTCCGCTGGCTTACTCGGTGATCTTGTCTGCCCTTTACCTGCCGATCATCTTCATGCTGATGGGGCTGATCTTTCGCGGCGTCGCGTTCGAGTTCCGCTTCAAGGCGAGCGTCGATCGACAGCATATTTGGGACAAGGCGTTTGTAGGTGGTTCATTGGCGGCGACCTTCTTCCAAGGGGTCGCGCTGGGCGCCTTCATCCATGGATTTCCGGTCGCGGACCGCGCCTATGCGGGCGGCCCGCTGGATTGGCTCACGCCATTTTCCGTGTTCTGCGGGCTGGCCTTGATCGTCGCCTATGCCTTGCTTGGCTGCACCTGGCTGATCATGAAAACCGCGGGCGATCTTCAGAAGCGCATGCACGACATTGGCATTCCGCTGGTTTGGGCGGTGTTGGCAGTCACCGGTATCGTCAGTATCTGGACGCCGCTGACGCATCCGGACATCGCCGAGCGTTGGTTCAGCTTGCCGAACCTGTTTCTCTTCATGCCCGTACCGATTCTGGTGCTGCTATGCACCTTCGGGCTTCTGCGGTCGATCGCGCGCTATGCCCACTATTCGCCGTTCCTGTTTACGCTGGCGCTGATTTTTCTGGGTTACAGCGGCTTGGGCATCAGCCTCTGGCCAAATATTATCCCGCCATCGGTCAGCATATGGGATGCCGCCTCGCCACCGCAGAGCCAGGGTTTCACGTTAGTCGGCGCGTTGCTGATCATCCCGTTGATCCTGATGTACACCGCATGGAGCTATTACGTGTTTCGCGGCAAGGTCAGCGCGGAAGACGGTTACCACTGAGGCGGTGTCGTGATGGAGCGTTCTATGTGGAAGAAGCACGAAAGCGGTGCGACGGAACAAAAGCCTCTGTGGAAACGCATGACCTGGCTCGTGGTGATCTGGTCCGCTAGCGTGCTGGCGCTTGGCGTGGTCGCTTGGCTTTTGCGTCAGTTCATGACGGCCGCTGGTCTCGCGGCGCCTTGACTCGGGGGAGCGCTCTACACCGATGGTTGTGGGCAGTGCGGCGATTGGGCGCGTTGTCGCGATCGCACGTTTGGGCTATTCAGTTCGAACGCCCGCGTGATGCGGTTCATGTTTTCGTCATGAGCCCGCGTTAGCGTGGGTGGCACGGACTTTGTTAGCACCAACAGACCCAGCAAGAGGAACGCTCCTATGGATGACTACCAGGACGAAATACTTGAATGGCACGCTGCCGAGCAGGACGGCCCTGAACCGGCTGAAGACGCTTTCGAGCTTTAAGGGACTTCGGCGCGCCGTTGCGCACGCCGGTACTCTCCCGGTGTGAGCCCACTCCAGCGCTTGAACGCGCGTTGAAACGCCTCTGCCGAAGAGAATCCAAGCAGCCAGGCGATTTCGCCGAATGCCGATTCCGTATCGCGAATGTACGCCATCGCCAGATCTCGTCGGGTGTCATTGAGGATGGCCCGGTAGCTGGCACCTTCTTCTTCCAGCTTACGACGCAACGTCCAGGGTGGCAGCTGCAACCGACTGGCAATCTGCTGCAGGTCCGGCTCCTGACCCTTGAGCATCGGCCCCAGCAGTTGCGTCACGCGCTCGCGCAAACTGCGGGTACGGGTGAGTTGTTCCAGTTCCGACTCGCACAGTTCGAGCAGGTGGCGCCAGGTGCCCGGACAGTGTTCCGGATTGCGTAGCGCCAGCGCGGCCTTGTCCAGACGCAGTTGATTGTGTGTCGTGGAAAACTCTACAGGCTTCCCGAACAGGTTCTCGTAGCGAGCAGCGTAGTCCGGCCGCTCGAACTCGATGTGAACGGCGACAGGCTCCAGAAGACGAGTCGCCACCGTGCTCAATTGCGCGATCCAACTCGCCAGCACGGTATCCACAACGAACCGGTTGTAGGCGTTGTAAGGACTGATGGAATAAAACCGCAACCAGGCTCCGTCGGCGTCTTCAATGAACAGTGACGCGCCGCGGTAATTCGACGCATACAGCGGTTCGTAACGAATCAGCGCGCGCGCCGCTTCTCGCACGGTCGGCGCCTGCATGGATGTGATGCCCACCAAACCCAGATGGCCGGCTTTACGCAGCCGTCCCATCTCCAGCCCCAGCCCCGGATCACCGGCGAGCTGGATGGCTGCATGCCCAAGGCGCATGTAACGCGGGATCGACAGGCGTGCGCGTGGTTCTGATAGACGTGCCAGATCCAACCCGTAAGCATCCAGCAACGGCTGCGGATCGATTCGCCGTTCTTGCAACGCGCTACTTAGACTGTGCACGAAACCAACCGAGAGGTCGCCGAGCCGCACCCGCTGATGATTCATGGCCGTTCCGGTAACCAGAGGTTGTTCAACTGCACCGGTTCGCTGTGAGGTGTTCGTGCCGGCCGATGAGGCGAGCCCACCAGGTTCCATGGCAACCCCAGGGTACGCACCTCCATGCGTGGTAGTGCCATGTCCTGTGGTGAGGTGATAGCACAGGTGGCAGATACGTCCTCGCGTGCGCCCGGGATGGCGAGCAGTTCGGCGTCGGATGGGAGTGAACCGCGGTAGCCGTCGCAGCCGATCAGCACCGCCAGGCGACCGGCCGGGGTCGTCAGCGTGGCCACTGTGACGTCGGACGCCTGGCTATAGCGTCGCTCGTAACGGGTTAGCGCTTGCTTGTACTGCAACGGCTCCAGGGGTTGCCCGTCAGCTGCGAAACTCAGGCTGACCTGCTGAAGCGGGCCATGACCGATGTGCAGCTGGCCGCTCTCAAGGCGTGGTTCGGGCAGCACGATGGAACCGGCTACCAACGTGACGCCGTATTCTTTCGCCAGGCCGCCGAAGATCTGTTGATAGTCATCTGCCATTTGCTGCGCCTTGATTTTCAATACCGCCTCGGTACGGCGATCATCACCCTCGTTGCCCAACAGCGCGCGCAGATAGTCCCAGGGGTTACTGAGCGCCATCCATTGCATAGCGTCACGCAGTGTTCTTGCCTGCTGCACCTCCGGCTTCTCACCCAACGCGAATAGCCCGGTGCCGATGTGTTCGGGTAGCACAACGACGGTGCGGGCATTGAGCAACCCAGCGTCCCGTGCCTGGTCGAGGTAGGTTCGAAGTTTCAGCTGCAGCCGCTCCGGGCTCTGATAATCAGCCGGCATGAGTCGAGTTTCGATACCGAGCAGATTGCCAGCGTGGCCGGGAATCCCCTGGCTATTGATGGGCAGGGTTCGCAGATCGGACAACAGCGGGCCGCTGCGCCGGTCATGCGTCCAGTCGAGATAGATGATGAGCGCGGCAAGCGCGAGAGCAGTCAGGCCAAGTATTTTGCTGTAGGTGCGCATGGAAGGTTGCCGGTGAATATGGGGGGAGATTAGGCACCTGAGTGCTTATTGCCAAGCGGTATTGCGCGATAGGGTCAGGCAGTTGTGAATTTTGATCATTGAGCGAGTCGCAGCGCCTGTTTATCTTCGCTGCATAGCGACCACCCCCACGAGGCGTGGCGATCTCACCGTTGACTACAGGCACGGCTCGTGCCGCCTGATCGAGGAACGAACATGACTGCTTTCCCGCACCTGCTGGCCCCTTTGGACCTGGGCTTTACAACGTTGCGTAACCGAACGTTGATGGGGTCGATGCACACGGGCCTTGAGGAAATGCCCAACGGGTTCGAGCGGATGGCCGCCTTCTTTGCCGAGCGTGCCCGCGGTGGTGTTGGCTTGATCGTCACCGGTGGTGTTGGCCCCAACGAAGAAGGTTCGGTCCGCGCGGGTGCGGCCAAGCTGTCGACCATCGAGGAAGCAGAAGAACATAAGGTCGTCACCCAAGCCGTTCACGAGGCGGGTGGCAAGATCTGCATGCAGATCCTTCATGCCGGCCGGTATGCCTACAGCCCGCAGCTCGTTGCGCCGAGCGCAATTCAGGCCCCGATCAATCCGTTCACGCCACGCGAGCTGGATGAAGAGGGCATCGAAAAGCAGATCCGGGACTTCGTTAACTGCGCGAGCCTGGCAAAGCAGGCCGGTTACGACGGCGTCGAGATCATGGGGTCCGAAGGCTACTTCATTAACCAGTTTCTAGTTGCGCACACCAACCACCGCAGCGA
The DNA here is from genome assembly GCF_019880365.1 of Pseudomonas sp. DNDY-54. Classification (NCBI taxonomy): domain Bacteria; kingdom Pseudomonadati; phylum Pseudomonadota; class Gammaproteobacteria; order Pseudomonadales; family Pseudomonadaceae; genus Pseudomonas; species Pseudomonas sp. DNDY-54. The sequence continues at coordinate 2,688,947 of NZ_CP082271.1, read as the reverse complement.
TCGTTGGGGCGGCAGTTATGAAAACCGTATGCGCCTACCGGTTGAAATCGTACGCCGCGTCAGAGAAACCGTTGGGCCTGATTTCATCATCATCTACAGGCTGTCCATGCTCGACTTGATCGAAAGCGGCAGTGCCTGGGACGAAGTGGTGGTGCTCGCTAAAGCGATTGAGCAAGCCGGCGCAACGATCATCAATACTGGCATCGGCTGGCACGAGGCGCGCATTCCTACTATCGCAACCAAGGTACCGCGTGCTGCGTTCACCAAGGTGACTGCCAAACTGCGTGGCGAGGTCAGCATTCCGCTGGTGACGACTAACCGCATCAATACGCCGGAAGTCGCTGAGCAGGTCCTGGCCGAGGGCGATGCCGACATGGTGTCGATGGCGCGTCCGTTCCTCGCCGATCCGGATTTCGTCAACAAGGCGGCGGCTGATCGCAGCGACACCATCAATACCTGTATCGGCTGTAATCAGGCCTGCCTGGATCATACGTTCAGCGGCAAGTTGACCACCTGCCTGGTCAATCCGCGTGCCTGCTACGAGACCGAACTGAACTACATTCCGACCGCTGCGGTGAAGAAGATTGCCGTAGTGGGCGCCGGGCCTGCCGGGCTGTCAGCCGCCACAGTGGCGGCGGAGCGCGGTCATCAGGTGACGTTGTTCGACGCAGGCAGCGAGATCGGAGGGCAATTCAACGTCGCCAAACGTGTGCCTGGCAAGGAGGAGTTCTACGAGACGCTGCGCTACTTCGACACCAAGCTCCGAAGTACGGGCGTTGATGTCCGCTTGAATACGCGTGTCAGCGCTGTGGATCTGCTGGCAGGCGGTTATGACGAGATTATTCTTGCTACCGGCATCGCGCCGCGCACACCTGAGATCCCTGGCATCGAGCATCCAATGGTGATTGGCTACCTTGATGCGATCCTGCAACGCAAACCTGTCGGGCAGCGCGTTGCGGTGATCGGCGCCGGCGGTATCGGTTTCGATGTCTCCGAGTTCATCACCCATCAAGGCCAGTCGACCAGCCTGGACCGGGAAGCGTTCTGGAAGGAGTGGGGCATCGATCTCGGGCTTGAAGTCCGCGGCGGTATCGCCGGCATTCAGCCGGCACCGCACGCACCGGCACGTCAGGTTTATCTGCTGCAGCGCAAGAAGTCCAAGGTCGGCAATGGACTAGGCAAGACCACCGGCTGGATTCACCGTACCGGCCTGAAAAATAAGCACGTGCAGATGATCAGCGCGGTGGACTACCTCAAAGTGGACGACGAGGGGCTGCATGTCCGCGTCGCCGAGGGCGAGCCACAGGTGCTGCCGGTGGATACCGTCATTGTTTGCGCTGGGCAGGATCCACTGCGCGAATTGCAGGCCGAGCTTGAAGCGGGAGGGGCAAGGGTGCATCTGATTGGTGGCGCGGATGTTGCCGCAGAGCTGGATGCCAAGCGGGCGATTAATCAGGGCTCGCGCCTCGCTGCCGAGATCTAAAACACAGGCCCCGCTTCGAGCGGGGCGTTCCTTGACGCTCTATAAGGACGCCTGCATGAACGTTTCTCCGCCCCTGCAGCCGAGCGCCGCCGCCACGTTGCAGCGCTGGCATCGGATGATTGAAGCCCGTGACCTCAGCGGTCTACCAGAATTGCTTCACCCTCAAGCTGTGTTTCGCTCCCCGATGGCGTTCAAACCCTACGAGAGCGCTGCGGCAGTCAATCTGATCCTCACGACCGTGATGACGGTATTCGAAGACTTCGCCTATCACCGCGAGCTGGCCAGCGCCGACGGCTTGAATGCCGTGCTGGAGTTCAGCGCACGGGTGGGGGAGCGACACCTCAAGGGCATCGACATGATTCGCTTCGATGAAGCCGGACTGATAACCGACTTCGAGGTCATGGTGCGACCATTGAGCGGGTTGCAGGCGCTCGGTGAGGAAATGGGCCTCCGGCTGGGGCCGCAGCTTGCCGCGTTGAAGCGCTGAACAGTTCCCCAACCCCGTCACAGTTTTCTGGCTGCGCATCGGTGCGTTTGCCAACGGCCGGCTCGCTGCCAACCCAATCACATCGCCGGTTCTGATTTTTCCCCTAAACTTGCGCCGACCATCGCGATGGCGGCGCCGAAGCGCCTGCTGTCTCGGATATATTCGCTGGCCGATCAAGCTGTTGAGGGTGCGAGCAATGCAGATTAAACCGCAGACGGTTGAAGCCGTACTGTTCTTCAATGATGGCGGCGTCTGCAAGGAAATGCTCTATCCCGAATTTGAGGCCGTGCTTGATGGCATGGTGAACGTCCCCGAGTTCGCGGACCAGCAGATGCGGGTCGCATATCTACTGATCAATACCCGTCTGCAGATTCGTGCAGCGGTGTTCTTTTACCTTGATTTCAACGACGACGGTTCGGCGGACAGCGGCTGGAATATCCCTCTGCGTAGCCTGGCGGAGCGCACCGGGCGCGGCCCCGATCTTGGTGCGGGCCCTATTCGGCTGGCCTGCCGCAGCCAGTGTCCGGTGTCGTGGTATCAGATGCACCTCTGGGACCCACAAACGACTCAGAGCACAAACCACTTCCTCATGCTGCGCGACCGAGTGAAGCGCAACCAGCTCGGCTTGCTGGTCGAGGAAGAAATGCCGCAAACGGTACCGACCGAGCGACTGCAAATGGTCGCCGAAGAGAACTGGTACGCGGCGGATCCTGCAAAGCAGGTGGCTACCCGGCGGGCTGAGAAGCTCGAGCAGGAACAGCGTCTCAAGGCGGCGCAACTGATTAAGCAACAGCGTTTGCGCATCGCCAACCTCGAGCAGCAGCGCGAAGCCGACATCAACAGACTGCGCGAGCTGGCGGCACAGCAGCAGACCAAGCTGCAGGACGAAATTGCCCAATTGCGCCGTGAACTGCAGCACAAGGACCAGAGTGCTGAAGAGTTGCGTGCACAGCTCAATGCTCAGGCTGAAGGTTTTCAAAAGACTCGCGAAGAGATGAGCCGTCAACTGCGAGCGCTGGAGCAGAATAGTCGCACCGAAGCAGAGGCGGCCCGCGCGCAGTTCGATGACGAGCTGCAACGGCAAGTCGCAGCAGCGGTGGCCGAGCTCAAGGAGCAGGTGTCCATACGCGATGTGGAGCTGGCATACCGCAATGAACTGGACAGCGATTTGCAGGCCGAGATAGAACAGCTTCAAAAACAACGTGATGCGCTTGCTGAGCAGAGTGGCGAGCGAGTACTCGAACGCCTTTCAGCGCTGGGCGTAACTTTTATGGCGTATCACCCGGGAGCGGGACACCTGACCATCCCGCTTCCAGATATGGCGCGTTATCAGCACAATCCGATCGCCTACGCAGCGGCAAAATGCTCGGTTTCCGAGGAGCAGTACGGGCAGTGGGTGCAGCATTATCAGCAGCCAACCTGCGTGGCGACATTGACCAGTGGCGAGCGTTGCAACATGCCGCTGGACAAGGTGGAAGCGCCCGGACGCTTTCAGGTCGGACACTCGAATTGCTGTGCCAGGCACCGCTCGCAGAATCGGCTGCGTACCGGCAGTTAGCGCGTTTGTCATCCCAAACCTTCACGTTAGACTTGCGATCGGCGCCGCTGCAGCCCGTGGATCTGCCCTGGCTCCGGCACGCGGACGTCAGGCTCGCCGTACTGCGCCTGGATTTGATTGATCCGGAGTTGTCCGGAAATAAGTGGTTCAAGCTTTCACATCACCTCGACGCTGCACGGCTAGCAGGCGCGACAGGTCTTCTCAGCCTTGGTGGTCCCCACTCCAATCATCTTCATGCACTGGCGGCCGCCGCCAGTCGCTTCGGGTTGTCCAGTGTCGGCTTGCTCCGCGGGCATCCGCAGAGGACAGCGACTGTCGACGATCTGCAACGCTTCGGTATGCAGCTCCATTGGCTGGGGTATGGCGGCTATCGCGAACGGCACCGGCCGGGCTTTTTCGATCAGTGGCGCCTGCAGTATCCACACCACTACTGCGTGCCCGAAGGCGGGGGAGGGCTTGCCGGTGCCTTAGGCTGTGCGCCCCTGGCGGCGCATGTGCGGGAACAGCTACCCAGTCTGGGCTGGGATGATTACGACGGGATGTGGCTGGCGGCGGGAACCGGGACGACGTTGGCCGGGCTGATCATTGGTGAAACCCAACAAGGGGCGCATCGGGTGTATGGCGCGCTGGCGGGTCCGCAATCTCATGGCGTTGCACAGGAGGTGCAGCGCCTGCTGAACGAGGCCGGTATAGCTGGCGCGAGTTATCAGCTGATCGATGCGAGTCGGGGTGGTTTCGGCCGGTTTGACCCGTCACTGGCGCGTTTCATAGTCGAGACCGAGGGCATGACTGGGCTGCCCCTGGAACCGGTCTATACGGCTAAGGCAATGATGGCATTGCGCCTTTATGTCGATGGCGGTTATTTTACCAAAGGCACGCGGCTGGTCTTCGTGCATACCGGCGGTCTTCAGGGTCGACGTGCCGCCCAGGCGCAGCTGGAAGAGCTGCTGCGCTGACCTACCGAATTTGGAAAACATGGATGAACAAGCCGCTGCTTCCCGATCAACTGCGCAGTCTGACGCCACTCAACGCACTGTCACCCCGCCGGCTACAGACGCTCCGCCAGCAATTAGTCCCGCGACAATTGCACGCAGGCGATCTGCTGTTTGATCCGGAGTCAGCAGAGCGGCTCAGCTATTTCTTGTTGACCGGTGCCCTGCGTATGCAATCCGCGGACGGTGTGCAACGACGTATAGCGGCCGGATCGCCCGAGGGCTCGCATGCGTTCAGCGCCTCCAACCGGCTCAACGAGGTCCGCGCGTTGGAAGCATCCAGCGTTTTGGCGATTGATAGCAGCCAATTGGATCGTCTGCTTTCCTGGCACCAGGCCCATGCTGATTTGCTGCTCGAGCTTGTTACCGCAGGCGAGCTGAGCGATTGGCTTGAGGAGCTTCTGGAAAACCCGCTGTTTACGAAGGTGCCACCGGAAAACGTGCGGAGCATGCTGGCCAAGCTGCAAGCAATCGAGCTGCCTGCTGGGCACGTGCTGCTGCATGAAGGCGATGCCGGCGACTGTTGCTACTTCCTTAAAAGCGGGCGGGCAGAAGTCATGATTGACCACGGCAACGTTGGCCAGGTCGTGGCGGAGCTGGGCGTCGGTGCCTGCTTCGGTGAGGAGGCGTTGCTGACGGATCGCCCGCGTAACGCCACCGTCACGCTGCTCGAAGACGCGTGCGTGCTGCGCCTCAAACGTGATGATTTCATTGCCTTGCTGAAGGCGCCGGTGGTACGCGACCTGGACCTTGCACAAGCGAGCGAGCTGATCGCGCAGGGTTCGCAATGGCTTGATGTCAGGCTGCTGGAAGAATATCAACGAGGCCACGCGCTACAGGCGCTTAACATGCCGTTGCATCTGTTGCGGCTGAAGGCGAGATTGTTAAAACAGGATCGCATCTATCTGTGTTACTGCGACAGCGGCAAGCGCAGCGCCAGTGCTGTGTTTCTGTTAACCCAGTTGGGCTTTACGGCCTATACCTTGCGCGGTGGCCTCGATGCACTGACGGCTGAACAATATGCCGCGCTGCTTTGCGAACAGGGCAGTGGTTACCTGGCGCGTTCCGGCGGGCGCATCGAACGTAGCGATTAAGATCAAGCACAGGTCCATCAGAGCAGCGCGGTGTGCGCCCAGCCCGCTATACCGCCGGCTAACACCACCAGCCAGGGCGGTAGTTTCCACACTGCTAACGCGGCCAGGGCAACTAGCGCCAGAGCAAAATCTGTCGCGCTGAATATGGCGCTGGTCCAGACGGGGTCGTACAAGGCCGCCAATAGCAGGCCGACGACCGCAGCATTTACACCGGCCAACGCTGCCTGCACGTCACGAGTAGCCCGCAGCCGATCCCAGAACGGCATGACGCCAAACACCAGCAGAAATGACGGGATAAATACCGCAACGAGGCAAACGGCCGCGCTTAGCACGCCGCCGCTGCCGTTGTTCATCGAGCCGCCGAGAAAGGCTGAGAAGGTAAACAAGGGTCCCGGTACTGCTTGGGCGGCACCGTAGCCGGCGAGAAAGGTGTCGTTGGTCACCCAGCCGTTGGGCACGACTTCGGCCTGCAGCAGCGGCAGCACCACGTGCCCACCCCCAAACACCAGTGCGCCAGCACGATAGAAGGTGTCGAGCAGTGCCAGCCATTGATTGGTCGAGGCGCTGGCGATTGCTGGCAACACCAATAGCAGTGCGAAGAACAACAGTAGGGAGAGGCTAGCAACCGTTCGGTGTGCGGGTGGCGGAATGGTTGAAATGGGTGGCTTCGTTGCCGCGCGAAATAGCAAACGTCCGATCAATCCTGCCAGTGCGATGGCACCGAGCTGGGCCCAGGCGTTGGGCAGGAGCAACACCAAACATGCTGTAAGCACCGCGATGGTCGTACGGGCGCCATCGGTACAGAGGTTCCGGGCCATGCCCCACACGGCCTGGGCTACTACAGCAACCGCAACGATCTTCAGACTATGCAGGAGCCCGGGCGGAACGGCGTCTCCCCAATTCGCGATGCCCAAGGCGAACAGTGTTAGCGCCAGAGCAGAGGGGAGGGTGAAACCGGCCCAGGCGGCTAGCGAGCCGGCATAACCGCCACGCAACAGACCGACAGCGATGCCGACCTGGCTGCTCGCCGGCCCCGGCAGAAACTGACAAAGCGCAACCAGGTCGGCATACCGCGCCTCGTCCAGCCAACGCCGACGGCCGACGAATTCATCTCGAAAATATCCAAGATGGGCCACCGGGCCACCAAAGGAGGTCAAGCCGAGGCGCAGGAACACCAGGAAAATGCTCCAGGCGCTGGAGGGTGAATGTGAGTCGAGCGGTGTCGATGGCATCGGTCGATTTGTTCCTGGCCGGGAAGGTCAGCGCGGTTGACGCGACAGTGTGCAACGAGAAGATGAATATTTGATGAACAATGGCGGCCCCGTTCATTCTGGCCATTGGTCGGGTACCACGAACAGGCGCTCGCGCTCGACCCAGCCACCTTGTGGCGCCCGCTCGACGCGTGCCATCAGCCTCGCGTGCTTGCCGCCGTCTTCAAGCCACTGCTCTACATCCTCGGCTGGCCAGGTATGGTCATCATCCAGCATCGCCGGTGCGAGCCAGGATTGCCGGGGTAACGGCTGCCACCTTGCTGCGCTGCGAGTTGCGCTCGCGCCCGCCCAGTCACGCTGCCGCATCCAGCGCCCGCCGAGGTGCAGGGGGTTGGCGCCTGCGGGTGCTTCGCATCCGGTCGACCAGGGTTGGAAGAGGTAACCACCGAGCCAGAGCGCGCTGTTGATTTCTCGACAGGTCAGTTCGGCGAGCAGCGCCTTAGCGTGTGAACTCGATGAGAGCTGCAATTGGTGGTCGCACAATCGCTGTAACTTGATATCCAACCGATCATGGCTGCCGGGCCCCAACCAATGGTCGTGCTTGCGTCGATCGCCGGATTCCAGGCCCAGGTAGAACTTAACCGCAAGTTCCAGGTGATGGACGCCGTCCGCGTCGTGAATCACTAGATCCAGCTCGCCCAAGGTATGGCCACCGTGGCGAATGGGCAGGTTGGCCACCAGTAGATCGACGTCCGGTGCCTGGCCCAGCGCGAATTGCCACAGACGCTCGTAGTACAGACCCAACCGGCGAATGCTGTGTTGCGCCAGCCATGTCTGGAGCACGCTAGGCTGGGCATCGTGCAGTAGCAGCCAGTCCGCCAGCTCACCTGGACTGGATGCCCAGCGGCTCGCGGCGAGTGGGTGACGCTGCGGTGACGGTGTGATGCTCAACAGGGGCGGCGAGAGCAACGCCCAGGCGAGATCTCGCACCTGCGGGTGCATCAATCTGGGCATCAGTTCGGCAAGACAGGGAAGGCTCATTCAACAAGCATAGCCGGTTGGTTTGCTGCCACTTCCGGCTTTCGCCCATAATCCCTGCGCTGTGCCGCAACGGGGTTTCTCGCAGTGCACAGTGTTGAACTCAAACGTGCCCGCGCGACACCAACTTAGTGCCTGTTACGCTCCGGCCGGCCCGTGATTCCTCGACGCGTGCCGTCCCGTTACCAGCCACGCCTATCAGGGAGCTTCAATGGATCAGTTCCGCAACATCGGCATCATCGGCCGCCTGGGCAGTTCCCAGGTGCTGGATACCATTCGCCGACTGAAGAGATTCCTCGTAGAGCGTCACCTGCACGTCATTCTTGAGGAGAACATCGCCGAGGTGTTGCCGGGCCATGGCATGCAGACCTCTTCACGGCAACGGCTGGGCGAGTCCTGCGACCTGGTGATCGTGGTAGGCGGCGATGGCAGCCTGCTCGGTGCCGCCCGGGCGATGGCCCGGCATCGTGTCCCGGTGCTGGGAATCAACCGCGGCAGCCTTGGGTTCCTCACTGATATCCGCCCGGATGAGCTGGAGGAGAAAGTCGCCGAGGTGCTCAGTGGCCAGTACACCCTCGAGAATCGGTTTCTGCTTGAAGCGCAGGTGAGGCGGTTCGAGGAGTCCATCGGGGAGGGCGATGCGCTTAACGATGTGGTGCTGCATCCGGGCAAATCGACGCGCATGATTGAATTCGAGCTGTATATCGATGGTCAATTCGTCTGCAGCCAGAAGGCCGACGGTTTGATTATTGCGACACCCACTGGCTCCACCGCGTACTCACTGTCCGCGGGTGGCCCGATCATGCACCCCCGACTGGACGCGATCGTGATCGTGCCGATGTATCCGCACACTCTCTCCAGTCGGCCGATTGTGGTGGATGGCAACAGCGAACTGAAGATTGTGGTGTCGCCGAACATGCAGATCTATCCGCAAGTTTCCTGTGACGGTCAGAACCACTTTACCTGCGCGCCAGGCGATACCGTCACCGTCCGCAAGAAGCCGCAGAAGCTGCACCTGATCCACCCACTGGACCACAACTACTACGAGGTCTGCCGCACCAAGCTGGGCTGGGGCAGTCGCCTCGGTGGAGGCGAGTAGTGATCGTCGATCCGGAGCGCAGCTACGACCTTATCGGGGACGTACACGGTTGTGCCCATACGCTGACACGCTTGCTCGATCAGCTCGGCTATCGCCGGCATGGCGATGTCTGGCGGCACCCGCGGCGGCAGATCATCTTCCTCGGCGACATCATCGACCGCGGTCCGCGGATTCGTGAGGCGCTGCATCTGGTCCACGACATGGTGGATGCGGGGCAGGCTCACTGCATCATGGGTAATCACGAATTCAATGCGTTGGGTTGGTACACGCCGGCTCCGCCGGAAAGCGGCAAGGTTTTTGTCCGGGACCATACGCCGCGCTATGAGATGCTGCTGAAGCAGACATTTCAACAGTTTGAGCACTACTCGGATGAGTGGAAGGCCTTCCGCGAATGGTTCATGGAGCTGCCTTTGTTTTTAGAGTGCGACCGCTTCCGCGTGGTGCATGCGTGTTGGGACAGCGCGGTCATCGATCAATTGCGCCAGCGCTTGAGTCTGGGGCGAGTCGACGCTGAATTCCTGCGCGACGCCGCCTTCGCCGAAGGGTTTGCGGCAAAAGCGCTGGATCGCCTGCTTCGCGGAACGGATATGCCGTTGCCGGAAGGGCTGACGCTGACGAGTGCCGAGGGCTTTACTCGCAGCTTTTTTCGCACCAAATTTTGGGAAGAAAACCCCAAGACTTACGGCGATATCGTGTTTCAGCCCGACGGGCTGCCAGAGAAAGCGGCGCGCTTGCCGCTCAGTGACAGTCAGAAAAGTCGGCTCTTTCTCTATGGGCCTGATGACCCGCTGCTGTTTGTTGGGCATTACTGGCGCAGCGGTGAGCCGGCGCCCATACGCCATAATCTTGCGTGCCTGGACTACAGCGCCGTGAAATACGGCAAGCTGGTCGCGTACCGTCTGGATCAGGAAACCCGACTCGATCCGGCGAAATTCGTCTGGGTGAACGTGGAGCGCTAAATGGCTGTAACAGAGGCATTGCGCCTGCCGTTATCCGTGGATCTGAGTGGTTTTATCGCCTTGCTGCAGCGGTTGCGGGTTCCTTGTCGGGTTTCTGAGGAGGCGGGCGAACAAGTGCTGCGGGTGCCAGCCGAGACCGTTGAGCAGGTCCGCGAACTCTATCAGCGCTATCCGCAGGGAGACGGAACGGTCGTCGCCGAGCAACCGGCAGGTCGCGGTGCGGGTTTCACCACAGCGCTGCGGCGCAGCCCGCTGACCGCGGCGGTCTTGCTGCTGACCTTGATCGCCGCGGCCATCACGATGGTCGGTGAAAATTACGACACGATTCGCTGGTTCAGCTTCAGCGACTTTCGCATCGACGGCCAATACGCTTATTTCGCGACGCTCGAACAGACACTGGCAGAAGGGCAGTGGTGGCGACTGCTCACGCCGATCTTCGTGCACTTCGGCTTTCTACACTTGGCGATGAATTCGATGTGGTACTGGGAGCTGGGTCGGCGTATTGAGTATCGCCAAGGGGCCTCGACGCTGCTCGGGTTCACGCTGCTGTTCGGCGTAATTTCCAACCTGTCCCAATATGTTTTCGGCGGCCCCGGCATCTTCGGCGGACTTTCCGGCGTGCTTTACGGGTTGCTTGGCCATTGCTGGCTGTTTCAAAAGCTGTCGCCGGACGAGGCATACCGCCTGCCGCCCGGTGTCGTCGTCTTGATGCTCGCATGGTTGGTGATCTGCTTGACCGGCGTGATCGAGGTGGTGAGCTTCGGCGCGCTGGCGATCGCTAACGCTGCTCATGTCGCGGGTCTGGTTGCAGGTTGCATCACGGGTATCGCGGGCGGCTGGCTTGCACGTCGAAAGGTCGAGGCGTGAGGCTTCCGCTGTGTGTTTCCGTTAGAATGCGCGCTTGTTTCCCCGGGAGCCGGCCATGTCGTCCTTTATCGAAGCCATTGAAAACATCACCCCCGAAATCTACGAAAACCTGAAAACCGCCGTCGAGTTGGGCAAGTGGAGCGACGGCCGCAAGCTGACCCCCGAACAGAAAGAAACCTGCCTCGGCGCGATGATTGCCTGGGAGATGAAGAATCTGCCGGAAGAGGAACGCACCGGCTACATGGGTGGGCAGGAATGTGCATCCAAGAGCAAGAACAAGGCCCCTATCGACACCAGCCTGTTTTCACCCGCTTCGGGAACGCGTCACTGATGCTCGAATTGGGACGCGGCGCGCTGAGCAAGATGTCGATTCAGTTGGGCGCGCAGGCACAGTATTCATTCCGCCTGAACGACCAGTTGGTGCCGGTCAATCCTCTGATCGGCAAGACGTTGCGGCTGGAATATCTTGGCGCGATCAACTGCACCCATTGCGGTCGCAAGACCAACAAGAGTTTCAGCCAGGGTTATTGCTATCCCTGCTTCAAGAAACTACCGCAGTGCGATATCTGCATCATGAGTCCGGAAAAATGCCATCACGACTTCGGCACCTGCCGAGACCCGCAGTGGGGCATGGATTTCTGCATGACCGACCACGTGGTGTATCTGGCCAACTCCTCGGGTATCAAGGTCGGCATCACTCGCGCGACCCAGCTGCCCACGCGCTGGCTCGATCAGGGCGCGAGCCAGGCGCTGCCGATCATGCGCGTCGCGACTCGCCAGCAGTCGGGCATGGTTGAAGACCTGTTGCGCAGCCAGGTCGCTGACCGGACGAACTGGCGCGCGTTGCTCAAGGGGGATGCCGAACCCATCGACCTGATCGAGATCCGGGAAAAGGTCTTCGATGCCTGCGCTGAGGGCTTGCGTGAGCTGCAGCAGCGCTACGGGTTGCAGGCGATCCAGCCAGTGGCCGATGCCGAGGTGCTTGAGATCCGCTACCCGGTCGATGCCTACCCGACAAAGATCGTCAGCCTGGATCTGGAAAAGACGCCGGTCGTCGAAGGCACCCTGCGTGGCATCAAGGGTCAATATCTGATCCTTGATACGGGGGTTATCAATATCCGCAAATTCACCTCGTATCAGATCGCGGCCAGCTGCACAGCCTGAATGCGAGGCGGGTAGCGGGCGTAAGTGGACAACGGCGCGGCCTTGTCCACCCTACACGTCAGTTGCGACAGACGCTAAGCTCGACGTCATCCTCCGCCCGGTCTCCGGGCGAGCAGTCCATTGCCCATTACAGCTTGAAGCTTGCCGCTTGAAGCTCAGCCGACGAGGTTTCCATGCGCACCGAACAACCGAAAGTCATTCATCTCAAGGATTATCAGGTTCCGGACTACTTGATCGATGAAACCCACCTGACCTTCGAGCTGTACGAAGACCGCACCCTGGTACATGCCCAGCTAGTCATGCGGCGCAATCCGGAGGCTGGTGCGGGACTGCCAGCTTTAGAGCTTCACGGTCAGGATCTTGAGCTGATTTCGCTGGCGCTGAATGACCGTCAGCTCGGCCTGGGCGACTACCAGGTGGCCGAGGAAAGCCTGACACTGCAGCCCGATTCCTCCAGCTTTACCCTCGACAGCACGGTGGTCATCCATCCGGAGAGCAACACCGCGCTGGAAGGCCTCTACAAGTCTGGCAGCATGTTCTGCACCCAGTGCGAGGCCGAGGGCTTTCGCAAGATCACCTATTACCTCGACCGCCCGGACGTGATGAGCAAGTTCACCACCACCGTCAGCGCCGAGAAGCATGCCTATCCGATCCTGCTTTCCAACGGCAACCCGATCGCCAGCGGCGAGGAAGACGACGGACGCCATTGGGCCACTTGGGAAGATCCCTTCAAGAAACCCGCGTATCTGTTCGCCCTGGTCGCCGGTGATCTCTGGTGCGTCGAGGACAGCTTCACCACCATGAGCGGTCGCGACGTGGCGCTGCGCATCTATGTCGAGCCGGAGAATATCGACAAATGCCAGCACGCCATGAACAGCCTGAAGAAGTCCATGCAGTGGGACGAAGAGGCCTACGGTCGCGAGTACGACCTGGACATCTTCATGATCGTCGCGGTCAACGACTTCAACATGGGCGCCATGGAGAACAAGGGCCTCAATATCTTCAACTCAAGCGCCGTGCTGGCGCGCGCCGAAACGGCCACTGATGCTGCACATCAGCGGGTTGAGGCGATCGTTGCCCACGAGTACTTCCACAACTGGACCGGCAATCGCGTGACCTGCCGCGACTGGTTCCAGTTGTCACTGAAGGAAGGTTTCACCGTCTTCCGCGATGCGCAGTTCAGCGCCGACATGAACTCGCCGACGGTCAAGCGCGTCGAGGACGTGTCCTACTTGCGGACTCATCAATTTGCAGAAGACGCCGGCCCGATGGCCCATTCGGTCCGTCCTGAATCCTTCATCGAGATCTCCAACTTCTATACCCTGACGGTGTACGAAAAGGGCGCCGAAGTGGTGCGCATGATCCAGACACTGCTGGGTGAAGAGGGCTTCCGCAAGGGCAGCGACCTCTACTTCGAGCGGCATGATGGCCAGGCAGTCACCGTCGATGATTTCGTGAAGGCCATGGAAGACGCCAACGGCGCCGACCTGACCCAGTTCAAGCGCTGGTACAGCCAGGCCGGAACGCCGCGACTGGCCGTCAGTGAGCAGTACGACGCCGCCGCAAAAACCTACAGCCTGACATTCCGCCAAAGCTGCCCGCCAACGCCGGGGCAAAGCGAGAAACTGGCGTTCGTCATCCCAGTTTCGCTGGGCCTGCTGGATGGGCAGGGCAACGAAATTGCGCTGCGCCTGCAAGGTGAAGACGCACCGGTCGGTACCACCCGCGTGCTGGCCGTCGACCAGCCCGAGCAAACCTTCATCTTCGTTGATGTTCCGGAGCAGCCGCTGCCGTCATTGCTACGAGGCTTCTCCGCGCCGGTAAAACTGGACTTCCCCTACAGCCGTGATCAGCTGATGTTTCTGATGCAGCATGATTCCGATGGCTTCAACCGCTGGGAGGCGGGGCAACAGCTGTCGGTCCAGGTGTTGCAGGAAATGATCGGCCAGCATCAGCGCGGCGAAGCGCTGCAGCTGGATCAGCGTCTGGTCGTGGCGCTGCGCAGCCAGCTCGAGGACGAAAGCCTCGATCAGGCGATGGTCGCCGAAATGCTGTCGCTGCCGAGCGAGGCCTACCTCACCGAGATCAGCGAGATGGCCGATGTCGATGCCATTCACGCCGCGCGAGACTTCACTCGCCAGGGCATCGCCACCGAACTGTTCGATCTTTTCTGGAAGCGCTACCAGGCCAACCGCGAAGTGTCTCGGCTAACGCCTTATGTCGCCGAAGCCGGTCACTTCGCCCGACGTGCGCTGCAAAACATCGCACTGTCGTACCTGATGCTCAGCGGCAAGCCTGAAGTGGTCGCCGCCTGCGTCGATCAGTTCGAGGAAGCGGACAACATGACCGAGCGCCTGACTGCGCTTGCGGTGCTGGTCAACTCAGGCTTCGAGGCCGAGCGCGACAAGGCCCTGGCTTCGTTTGCCGAGCACTTCAAGGACAACCCGTTGGTCATGGATCAGTGGTTCAGCGTGCAGGCCGGCAATACACAGCCGGGCGGGCTCGAGCGAATCCAGCACCTGATGCAGCATCCGGCGTTCACGCTGAAGAACCCGAACAAGGTTCGTGCCTTGATCGGCGCTTTCGCCAACCAGAACCTGGTGAACTTCCACCGCGCCGATGGTGCCGGTTACCGGTTCCTGGCCGATCAGGTCATCGTGCTGAACAAGCTCAACCCGCAGATCGCTTCGCGCCTGCTGGCGCCGCTGACTCGCTGGCGCAAGTATGACGCAGGCCGTCAGGGCCTGATGAAGACCGAGCTGGAGCGGATTCTCGCGTCCGGTGAGTTGTCGAGCGACGTGTACGAGGTGGTCAGCAAGAGCCTTGCCTGATCAGGCCTGCGACGCTAGATGGTGACAGACGAAAATCCCGCACTTGCTGCGGGATTTTCGTTTTCAGAAGGGCGAGCAGCCTTGGCCGGGCGCCCCCATACGGTGCGTGACCTAGTGGGCACAAAGCGCATGCCATAAGGCCCACCTATCACGCAACATCATTGAGCCATGCTTAACAAAACATAACGTCCAGCCAATTGCCGCCGCTTTCGAAAGCCCTATAGCATGGCCCCGCCTGTCTCCATACGCAGGCCCTACCTAATAAGAATAAAGGGGGTATGTATGAGTGAGCCCGTCATGTGGCGCACACCGGTTGGCCGCGCGGATAAAAAGACCCGCACGCCGATGTTTAGCAGTCAATCGCCGCTGGCAAGGACGCTCTCGCTCTGCAGTGTTCTCTCCATCCTGTTCATGGTCGCACCGGCGCAAGCTCAAAGCCCTGCCGAGCCTGGCGTGCGCTACTCGATCGAATCGCAGAAAGCCGCCTCCACCTTGCTCCTCGACGTTGCCTATGCGGGCGACCGTTTGGTTGCCGTCGGTGACCGCGGGCACATCCTTTATTCCGACGATGGTGGTACCCGCTGGAATCAGGCGAAGGTACCGACCCGTCAACTGCTTACGGCGGTGTACTTCGCTGATGAGAAGCACGGCTGGGCGGTAGGCCATGACGCGCTCATCCTGGGCACCACGGACGGCGGCCAGACCTGGACGCAGCAGTATGAAAATCGCGAAGGCGAAGTCCCATTGCTCGATGTGTGGTTCGAAGACGCACAGCACGGATTCGCCACAGGCGCTTACGGCGTGCTTCTGGAAACCACCGACGGGCAGAACTGGGAAGACGTGGCGGACCGCCTGGACAACGAGGACGGTGCCCACCTGAATGCTATAGCCGAGATACCGGGCTCCGGTCTGTTCATCGTTGGTGAGATGGGCGGTATGTTTCGCTCCGCGGACATGGGAGAGACCTGGGAGCGGGCCGAATCACCCTATCAAGGTTCGTTCTTCGGTGTGGTCGGCTCAGGTGAGCCGGGCGGTGTCGTCGCGTTCGGCCTACGCGGCAACCTGTTTCGCTCCACCGATTTCGGTGATAACTGGCAAGCAATCACGCTGGCGGACGACGACGGCGATACCGTCGAATCGGGCCTGGCGGATGGCAACCGGCTCCCCGATGGCCGCATCGTTGTGGTCGGCCACGGTGGCACCGTGCTGAGCAGCGACGACAACGGGCAAAGCTTCAAACTGTTCAGCCGGCCTGACCGGCGCTCGCTCTCAGGCGTCGTGGCCAACCCGGATGGCAATCTGGTCCTGGTCGGCCAGAGCGGCGTCAGGGTCGTTTCGCCAACCGGCGCTAACCTGCCCGTACAACAACAATAAGCCGGAGCCCACATGACCAAGCATCAGCAGAAGCCGGCGTCCTTTCTAGAGCGCCTGATCTTCAATAATCGACCGGCAGTGATCCTCGTCTGCCTTTTGATAAGCGTATTCCTGTTCTATCAGGCTGCTCAGGTTCGTCCTTCGACCAGCTTTGAAAAGATGATTCCCCTGGGACATCCCTACATTCAGAACATGCTCGAGCACCGCGATGACCTCGCGAATCTGGGCAACACCGTGCGGATTTCCGTCGAGGCGAAGGACGGCGATATCTTCTCCAAGGAGTACATGGAGACGCTGCGTCAGATTCACGATGAAGTGTTCTACATCCAAGGCGTCGACCGCTCCAACATGAAGTCCCTGTGGAGCCCCAGCGTCCGCTGGACCGAAGTAACGGAGCAGGGGTTCGCCGGCGGCGAGGTCATTCCCCAGACCTACGACGGTTCGCCAGAAAGTCTCGACGATCTGCGCAGCAATATCCTCAAGTCTGGACAGATCGGGCGCCTCGTCGCCAACGATTTCAAATCCAGCATCATCGACGTGCCATTGATGGAGTCCTATTCGGATCCTGACGACCGCAGCAAGCAGATCACCCTCGACTACCAGAAGTTCTCCCACGAGCTGGAAGAGAAGATTCGCGACAAGTACGAGGCGCAGAATCCGAACGTAGACATTCACATCATCGGCTTCGCCAAGAAGGTCGGTGACCTGATCGACGGGTTGGTGGGTGTCGCGCTGTTCTTCTTCGTCGCCATCGGCATCACCCTTGCGCTGCTGCTGTGGTTCACCCGCTGCGTCAAAAGCACCATCGCCGTTGTGGTCACCACCCTGATCGCGGTTGCATGGCAGCTTGGCCTCTTGCATACCCTGGGCTTCGGTCTTGATCCGTATTCGATGCTGGTACCGTTCCTGGTATTTGCCATCGGCATTTCCCACGGTGTGCAGAAGATCAACGGCATCGCCATGGCCTCGGGTCATACCGATGATCCCCTGGCAGCCGCTCGAATGGCGTTCCGTCAGCTGTTCATTCCGGGCATGGTGGCGCTGGCTTCGGACGCCGTGGGCTTCGTGACCCTGCTGCTGATCGACATCGGCGTCATCCGCGAGCTGGCAATTGGCGCTTCGCTCGGCGTGGCGGTAATCATCCTGACCAACCTGATTCTGCTGCCGGTGGCGATTTCCTACATGGGCATCAGCCAGCGCGCAGTGAAACAGGCACGCGAAGAGGCGGCACGCAATCATCCGTTCTGGCGTCTGCTCTCGAATTTTGCCAACCCGGTCGTTGCGCCAATCTCCATCGTCATCGCGCTGCTCGCCGTGGGCGGGGGACTCTGGTACGGCCAGAACCTCAAGATCGGTGACCTTGATCAGGGTGCACCGGAACTGCATCCGGACTCGCGCTACAACCTCGACAATGACTTTGTCATCCGCAATTACTCCACCAGTTCCGATGTGCTGGTGGTGATGGTCAAGACAGCGCCAGAAGGCTGTGCCCATTACGACACGCTCGCTGCAATGGACGAGCTGATGTGGCGGATGGAAAACACCGACGGTGTGCAATCTGCGGTTTCGATGGTCTCGGTGGCTCGTCAGAGCATCAAGGGTATGAACGAGGGAAGCCTGAAATGGGAAACCTTGTCGCGTAACCAGTTCGTTCTGAACAGCTCCATTGCCCGCGCCGAAGGCATGTACAACAGCGATTGCTCGCTGGCGCCGGTACTGGTGTTCCTCAACGACCACAAAGCCGAGACGTTGGAGCACGTGGTTTCGGTGGCCCGTGACTTCGCCGAGGAAAACAACCGCGAGGGGCTGGAATTCGTGTTGGCCGCCGGTAACGCTGGCATTGAAGCGGCCACCAACGAAGTGATTGCGGCGTCGGAAACCACCATGCTGATCGCGGTGTATGCCGCCGTGAGCTTCATGTGTCTCCTAACGTTCCGATCCATAGCCGCGACGCTCTGCGTAATCCTGCCGCTGGTGCTGACCTCGATCCTCGGCAACGCCCTGATGGCCTTCATGGGCATTGGAGTGAAAGTCGCGACGCTGCCGGTGATCGCGCTGGGTGTGGGTATCGGTGTCGATTACGGCATCTACATCTACAGCCGACTCGAGTCTTACCTGCGCCAAGGCATGACGCTGCAGGACGCCTACTACGAAACGCTGAAATCAACCGGCAAGGCCGTGATCTTCACCGGCATCTGCCTGGCGATCGGTGTGTTCACCTGGGTGTTCTCGGCGATCAAGTTCCAGGCCGACATGGGCTTGATGCTGACCTTCATGTTCCTCTGGAACATGGTCGGTGCGATCTGGCTACTGCCTGCACTGGCGCGCTTCCTGATCAAACCGGAGAAGCTGCGGCAGAAGGCGTGACATAGTCAGGCGCTAAACTAAGAACCCCGCAAAGCGGGGTTTTTAGTATCTCGCTGAAGACGCGGGTCTGCCATCTCATCGCTCTACCACCGTGGGCTTTCTGGTGGGCTGAAGCCCACCCTACCTTTGGGTCACACCTGCGGGCATTTGCTGCTCGAACCTCAAACTTGAAACCCCGCAAAGCGGGGTTTCAAGTATCTCGCGCTGTAGACGCGGGTCTGCCATCTCTTCGCTCTTACCATCGCGGGCTGTATGGTGGGCTGAAGCTCACCCTACCTTAGGGTCACGCCCTGCTGGGCACTCGCTGCCCGAACCTCAGAGTAGGGTGAGCCGGGCGGCGTTCCGCTTTAGCCCACCGTTCCCCGGCAGGACGGTTCGGTGATAAGGACCTCTACGTGCTGAGTGTCTGTTCCAGCTTCGACCTTCCGGTCCAACGTATCAGCAGCTATCTATCATGCAATCTGGCTTAGCCCCTGCGTAACGGCCTGAGCGGCGACTTCGCCGATGACCAGAATAGCGGGGCTCTTCAACCGGAACGCGGCAGCATCCGTGCACATAACCCCCAGTTGCGAGCGGCATTCGCGCTGTTGCGGCAGCGAAGCGTTTTCGATCATCGCTACCGGCGTGCTTTCCGGCAAACCGCCTTCGATGAGGCCGGTTTGAACCTGCTCTAGGTTGCTCACGCCCATGTAGACGACCAGGGTAGTGCCGGTTTTCGCCAATGCATGCCACTCGGGGCTGCTGCCGTCTAGCGTATGCGCGGTGACCAGCGTTACGCCGCGCGCCACGCCGCGTTGGGTCAGTGAAATACCGCATTGTGTGGCGCCGGCCAGGCCTGCGGTGATGCCGTTGACCAACTCGACCTCGATGCCGCGCTCCGCCAGCCACTCGGCTTCCTCGCCGCCGCGGCCGAAGATGCAGGGGTCGCCACCTTTGAGGCGCACCACGCATTTGCCCTGACGCGCGTAGCGCAGCATCAGCCGATGGATGAACGCCTGAGGGGTGGAGCGGCAGCCGCCGCGCTTGCCCACCGCAATTACTCGTGCATTTGGGCAGTGTTCGAGTACGGCGGGATTGACTAGATCGTCGATCAGCACCACCTGCGCGTCGCCCATGGCGCGAACGGCCTTGAGTGTCAGCAGCTCCGGATCACCGGGCCCCGCGCCAACCAGCCAGACTTTTGCGCTCATGTTTCCCACCTCACCTGTTGCTGTAATCTCGTCGGCGACGCGCCATGCATCGCCAACTGTTGATGTTCAAGCCACTGCCGGTTGTTTCACCAACAGCCGCTTGATTTCCGGTACACAGGAGCCGCAGCTGATGCCGCAACCCAGCTCCCGCTTCAAGCCATTTAAATCCAGGCCCCGCGCGATGCCTGAACAGATTGCGTCCTGACTGACGTTCATGCAGTTGCACAGGGTCTTGGCTGCGCGGGCTGCGCCACCCGGCGGGGTGCTCAGCGGTGCCAGCAGCCAGCGGCGCAGCGCCTGATCGGCGGTGCCGTCGTGCCAGAGCTGTTTCAGCCAGTCGCGTGCGGCGGTTTCGCCGGACAGGCTGAGGGCGACGATGCGGCCGTCCTCGATACGCACCCGCTTGCCGACAGCACGTCGCGGGTCGTCGTAAGCCACCACCGGGCCCTCATTCAGCCCCAGCAGCTGTTCGATCTGCGCCAGTTGCGCCGCATCCGGGGCTTCGTTACAGGCGGCACGGATGACTAACGCCGAACGGTCCCGCCCGGTCAGGCTGAAGCTCGCATAGGCGAATCCTTCAAATAAGGGCCGCAATTTTTCGAAGCGCTTCTGCACATGGCCTTCGACCATGGCGAAGAACTGCCAGGGCAGTTCGACCTTCTCCACTTCCACGCCGGCGTGCTTGAGCTCCGGTTGTTTGGAGACCGGATCGAAGTCGGGGAGGGTCAGCACATTCACGCCCATTCCTTTGAGGAAGCGATCACCCCAATGCATCGGCATGAAGGCCTGACCGGGCCGCAGGCTGTCGTCCTTGTGCACCGGCAAGAGCAGCTCGCCGCGGCGACTGCGGACCTTGACCAACTGGCCATCGAGCAGGCGGCGACGGCGCATGTCGTCGCCACTCATGCTCAGTAGCGCTTCCTCGACGTGGCCAAACAGCCGCGCCGCGGTGCCGGTGCGACTCATGCCGTGCCAGTGATCGCGCAGGCGGCCGGTGTTCAGCGTGAGCGGGAAGCGCGCCTCGCGTCTTTCCTTTGGCGCCTGGTACTGCTCGGCGAGAAAACGTGCGCGGCCGTTGTCGGTGGGGAATATCCCGTCGCCATAAAGACGCGTGGAGCCCTGCGTGCTGCCGGCGGGGAAGGGCCATTGCTGCGGCCCGAGCTGGTCGATCACCGCATGGCTGAGACCGGACAGGTTCAAATCACGGCCTGCGGTCAGCCACTTGTATTCCTCGAATATCGCCGACGGCGTGTCGAAGGCGAACAAACTCACCTGGCCGGGGCGCATCAGCGCTTCCAGGCGGCGGGCAAAGTCACAGGTGATCGACCAGTCGGCCCGCGCCTCGCCTGGAGCTGCGATGGCCGGGCGCACGTGGCTGACGCGGCGCTCCGAGTTGGTCACCGTGCCTTCCTTCTCGCCCCAACTGGCGGCGGGCAGAAGGAGGTCGGCGTAGCGACAGGTCTCGGTGGTGAAAAACGCTTCTTGCACCACGACAAAAGGGCAGGCGGCCAAGGCCTCGTGAACGTTCCGCTGGTCCGGCATGGATTGCGCCGGGTTGGTACAGGCGATCCACAGCGCCTTGATCTTGCCGCTGCGCACGGCCTCGAACAGCTCGATGGCAGAGAGGCCTGCGGCCTCCGGCAATGCCGGCACACCCCAGTAGTCGGCCACTTCGGCACGATGCGCCGCGTTACCTGCCTCGCGATGACCAGGCAGCAGATTGGACAGGCTGCCAGTCTCGCGGCCACCCATGGCATTGGGCTGACCGGTCAGGGAGAAGGGCCCGGCGCCAGGCTTGCCGATATGGCCGGTGGCCAGGTGCAGGTTGATCAACGCGCTGTTCTTGGCGCTGCCGGCCGTGGACTGGTTGACGCCCATGCACCAGAGCGAGAGAAAACTGTTCGACGTGCCGATGAGGCGGGCCGTGGTCTGCAATTCATCGACGCTGATGCCGCAGAGGTCCGCCACCATGGCCGGGTTGTAGTCGCGCACCATGCTTTTCAGCTCATCGAAGCCATCGGTATGGGCCTCGATGAAATCGCGGTCGATCCAGCCTTCCCACAGCAGGATGTGCAGTATCCCGTGGAACAGCGCAACGTCAGTCCCCGGCAGGATCGCCAGGTGCAGGTCCGCCAGGTCGCAGGTGTCGGTGCGTCGTGGATCAACGACGATGACCTTCATCTCCGGGCGCTTGGCCTTGGCTTCTTCGAGGCGCCGGAACAGCACCGGATGGGCATAGGCCATGTTGCTGCCGACGATCAGCAGACAATCGCTCTGTTCGATGTCCTCGTAGCTGCACGGCGGTGCGTCGGCGCCTAGGCTGCGCTTGTAGCCGACCACGGCGGACGACATGCACAGCCGCGAGTTGGAATCGATGTTGTTGGTGCCGACCAGCGCGCGGGCGAGCTTGTTGAAGGCGTAGTAATCCTCAGTCAGCAACTGGCCGGAGATGTAGAAGGCGACGCTGTCCGGACCGTGCTCGGCGATGGTCTCAGCAAATACGTTGGCGGCGTGGTCCAGCGCAGTGTCCCAATCCGAGCGCGCACGAGCCAGGGCCTTGCCCAGCCGCAATTCGGGGTAGAGCGCGCGGGCGTCCAGGTCACCGGTCAGGTGCAGGGTCGCGCCCTTGCTGCACAGCTTGCCGAAATTCGCGGGATGCTTCGGGTCGCCGGCGACATCGAGGATGCGCTCGCCGTCGTGCTCGATCAGCACGCCGCAGCCCACGCCGCAATAGCAGCAGGTCGAAGCGGTTGTCTGGCGCATGGCGTCGTCTCCTGGCAATTCGTTCATTGATGGACTCGCTAGCTGTAGGGTCTGCATTTGTAGGGTGGGCTTTAGCCCACGGTTACCACGGTGGGCAGGGTGGCGCTTTGCTTCACCCTGCGTTTCTCTAGCGTTGCCGTGCAGCAATGGCCTTCAGGATCCGGGCCTTGGTTTGCTATAGCGAAGGGTCCGCTGGCTCTCATTGGTGGGCTGAAGCCCACCCTACGGTTGCGACGGCGTCTCCGCCAAACGGGCCGGGCGGCGTTCCGTTTTAGCCCACCTATCTAGCCCTACGGTTGTCGGCATGCTCAGGCGCACTCGGTGGCGCTGTTCAACGAGAGCATCACGCGGCCGTTCTCGATCCGCGCTTCGTGTCGATGCGCGCAGCCCACATCCGGCGCCACGGCTTGGCCGCTATCGAGATTGATCTGCCAGTTGTGCAGCGGGCACGCGACCTGCTTGCCGAAGACGATGCCCTGGGACAGCGGGCCGCCCTTGTGCGGGCAGCGGTCGTCCAGTGCGAACACCTGATCGTCCGCAGTACGGAACACCGCGATATCGCCTTTGGGGCCGGCGACGATGCGCGCGCCGAGCGGGTTGATCTCATCCAGGGAGCAGATGTCGAACCATTTCATGGTTGTTTCCTCGCAATTCGGTTGATCAAGCAGCTATTCCGGCCACGGCGAATCGTCACGCGGGCTCGATCTGGGCCAACTGGATGGTTTCGTATTCTTTCTTCAGCGATTGCTCGGCGATGGCCTTCTTCCAGCCATCGCCCTCGAAACTCAGCGAGAACATCAGTCGCTGGGCCAGCGCCTTGCGCCGGGCTTCGTCTTCCAGAACGATCTTCTTGATGTATTCCAAGCCGACGCGCTGCATGTAGTGCACGGTGCGTTCGAGGTAGAAGCCTTCCTCGCGGTAGAGCTGGAGAAAGGCGAAGCTGTATTCGGCGACTTCCTCTGCTGTCTTGACCTTGACGAAAAACTCCCCGGCTTCGGTCTTGATGCCACCGTTGCCACCGATGTACAGCTCCCAGCCGGAATCGACGCCGATGATGCCGACGTCCTTGATGCCGGATTCGGCGCAGTTGCGCGGGCAGGCGGAGACGGCCAGCTTGACCTTGTGCGGCGAGTACATGCCGAACAGTGCCTTCTCCAGATCGATACCCAGCCCGGTCGAATTCTGGGTGCCGAAGCGGCAGAACTCCTTGCCGACGCAGGTCTTCACGGTGCGAATGGATTTGCCGTAGGCGTGGCCATCGGGCATGTCCAGGTCCTTCCAGACGTTTGGCAGGTCATCCTTCTTGATGCCCAGCAGGTCGATGCGCTGGCCGCCGGTGACCTTGACCATCGGCACCTGGTACTTGTCGGCGACGTCAGCGATGCGGCGCAGCTCGGCGGCATTGGTTACGCCGCCGAACATCCGCGGAACCACCGAATAGGTGCCGTCCTTCTGGATATTGGCGTGGGCGCGTTCGTTGATGAAGCGCGACTGCGGGTCGTCCTTGGCTTCGCCGGGCCAGGAGGAGATCAGGTAGTAGTTCAGGGCCGGGCGGCAGGTGGCGCAGCCGTTGGGCGTGCGCCAGTTCAGATAGCTCATCACCGCCGGGATGGTGGCCAGGTGTTCGTCGACAATGGCCTTGCGCACTTGGCCGTGGTTCAGGTCACTGCAGCCGCAGATGGCCTTTTCGCTTTTCGGCTTCACATCCGCGGCGCCGCCGACGGTGCTCATCAGTATCTGTTCCACCAGCCCCGCGCAGGAGCCGCAGGAACTGGCGGCCTTGGTGTGCTTTTTCACATCGTCGACGGAGAACAGCCCGTGCTCCTGGATCGCCTTGACGATCTCACCTTTGCACACGCCGTTGCAGCCGCAGACTTCCATGCTGTCGGGCATGGCCATGGCCTTGTGCTGGCCCTGGTGGCCGGTGTCGCCGATGGCGCCTTCGCCAAACATTAGGTGGTCGCGGATGCCGCTGACGTCCTGACCTTCGCGGACCTGGCGGAAGTACCAGCCGCCGTCGGCCGTGTCGCCGTACAGGCAGGCCCCGACGAGGATGTTGTCCTTGATCACCAGCTTCTTGTACACGCCGCCGATGGGGTCGGAGAGGGTGATGGTTTCGGTGCCGTCGCCGCCGAAAAAATCGCCGGCCGAGAACAGATCAATGCCGGTGACTTTCAGCTTGGTTGACGTCACCGAACCCAGGTAGCGGGAGAAGCCAAGCATCGCTAAATGATTAGCGCAAACCTTGGCCTGCTCGAACAGCGGCGCGACTAACCCGTAGGCGGTGCCGCGATGGTTGGCGCATTCACCGACGGCATAGACGCGCGGGTCGTAGGTTTGCAGGGTGTCATTGACCAGAATGCCCCGGTTGCAGGGAATTCCAGACCGTTCAGCGAGTTCGCTGTTGGGACGGATGCCGGCGGCCATCACCACCAGATCCGCGTCGATCACTTCGTCATCGGCGAAGCGCACGGCTCGTACGCGGCCCTCATCGTTGCCGATCAGCTCGGCGGTCTGCTTCTGCATCTTGAAGTTGAGGCCACGGGCTTCCAGCGCCTGCTGCAGCAGGGTGCCGGCTGTCTTGTCGAGTTGGCGCTCCATCGGCCATTCGCCGATATGCACCACGGTCACCTCCATGCCGCGCAGTTTGAGACCGTTGGCTGCTTCCAGCCCGAGCAACCCACCGCCGATGACCACCGCCTGCTTATGGGTCTTGGCGATGTCCATCATCGTCTGGGTATCAGCGATGTCGCGATAGCCGATCACGCCGTCGAGCTGATTGCCCGGTATCGGCAGGATGAAGGGGTTCGAGCCGGTGGCGATCAGCAGTCGGTCGTACTCGGCCTCGCTGCCGTCGTCGGCAATCACGCGGCGCTTGGCGCGGTCGATCTCGATCACTTTGCGGTTGAGCATCAGACGAATGTTGTTCTCGGCGTACCAGTCGAGGTCGTTGAGTACGATCTCCTCGAACGTCTGCTCGCCGGCCAACACGGGCGAAAGCAGGATGCGGTTGTAGTTCGGATGAGGCTCGGCACCGAATACGGTGATGTCGTAAAGCTCGGGGGCGAGCTTGAGCAGCTCTTCGAGGGTGCGAACCCCGGCCATGCCGTTGCCAATCATCACCAGCTTGAGTTTCTTCATGCCGTTCTCCGTGCCGGGCCGGATCGCTGAATGCTGCCGGGCCATGCCGTTGAAAGATGCAAAAACGAAAAAGGCGTCCCACTGATCTCCCAGTGAGGACGCCTTTGTCCTTGTGTTCCGTATTCGGAGCCTGACCCTCCACGTTGAAGGTCCGGCTTGATGTAAGCCTGACAATGCAGAGGCTGTGCCAACCTGGTCGCAGTTCAGCGGCTGGCCGCGGTCAGCCGTAGCGCGCATGTCGCCCTGCGCAACGTCTTCGACGCGCAGCCCAGCACTGACGGGCGCTGGCACGGAGCGAACCGGTACAGGCGCACGTAATGCTGCGCTGTCTTATCGTTTCGCCAAGCCTGCGCAACCGGGCCGAAGCGACTTGCAGCTGCACCCCTATATAGCAAGCTGCGCAGTACTGGTGCGTCGGTGGAGTGCTGCGAGCCTTGTTGGTGGGCTGAAGCCCACCCTACGCATTGAGGCCGTGTGTCGTGACGGCTTTCGGTGGTTCATACCCGTGATGGTGGGCTTCAGCCCACCATCACGGAGGAGGCCGCGGGCTGCATGGCGAAATTGGTCGTTGACAGCCGCCGGCTCGCTTTTTTATTGTTTCGCCCATGCGCCGATTTAGTCAGCTACTTGCGGGGCGCCTGGAGCCAAGGCTTCGAAATACCGCTAAAGCGCTGGTTCGGTGTCGCCTCCCACCGCCGCCCAGCGGAATTCTCGAGGCGGGACTTCTCCCAATGAATGCACTGCAACGCGCCCCTTTACGTTTGGCCCCTATCACCAGTGGGCAGGTACGCAGCAATCCGAAAATCCTCCTTGGCGGCAGCCATCAACCCTCGCTGTTGCGCTATCTGGACGGCTGGCCGAAACGATGGGGCAAGCCGCGCGCCTTTCAGGTTCAGTTCACCGGTGCCGACGAGTCGCTGGCGCACTTTGCATCCAATTGTTTCGACCTGGCCGTGATCCAGGCGCCGACTGCGGCAGGTCTCGAAGACTGTGTGCGGCAGTTGGTCCGCGTTGCGCGGCAAGGTTTGATTGTCCGTCGCACGTCGATCTGAGCGGAACCAATCGCTCAACTGCCTTTTGCCAGCCACACGAGTAGCGCCAGATTCAGCAGCAGCGACAGCAGGGCCAGCCCACGCCAGACCTTCAGCGGCTCGCGTTCGAGCAGCGGCGGCTTAGGTGCGCTGCCGGCAAGGCGCTCCCCCTGTTCCAGCGCGAGGAGCCATTCTTCCGCGGTTTCGAAACGCTGCGCAGGATCGGCCGCAACGGCCCGCCTGAGCATGTCATCTAGCCACTGGGGCAGGTCAGGCCGGTAGCGACTGGCCGGCACCGGCAACCCGAAACGGGGGCGCTGGAAGGCCTCGATTTCGCCATAGGGGAAATGGCCGGTGAGCAGGAAGTAGAACGTGACGCCTGCTGCATAGAGGTCCTGCTCTCGACTGGGAGGCTCGCCGCTAAAGGCTTCCGGCGCGATATAGCTTGGTGTACCCGGAAGATGATGCGGCAGGTCGCGGGACAGACCGGGGCAATAGGCGAGGCCGAAATCCAGCAGGCGCAGCTCGCCGTCATCGTCCAGGTGCAGATTCTCGGGCTTGATATCGCGGTGCAGGATGTTGCGCCGGTGCAGCATGCCCAGTGCGCGGATTAGGCGTGGCGCCAGCTGCAGCCAATCGGCGATCGCCATCGGGCCTCGCAGGTCGAATTGCAGGGCGAGCGTCTGGCCACGGTATTCACGCTGCACGTAGTACAGGTGCTGGCGTTTGGGCAATCCATGGACTTCGGGGAACGCACGGCCGGCGACGCGGCGCAGAAACCACTCTTCCTGCAGCAGGGCTGGCCCGGCTTCGGGTTCATTGTCGCGGCTGGGCGGTAGTGTTTTCAGCAACCAGGCCTCGCCCTGCTGATCATGCACTCGATAGATCAACGACTGACGCGACTCGGCCAGCAGCGACTCGACGGTCCAGCCTTCGAACACCTGGCCGGGGAGTAGCTTGGGCGGCAATGGCCAGTCCGGCAGCTGTGCGAGCGAATCGGCCAATGCCGCTTCCGGCAGTTCGTCGACCCGCAGTAGGAGCGCGCTGGCGTTGTCCTGACTGCCGCTCTGGTGAGCGAGATGGACCAGTGCGCTCGCGGCCTTGGACAGATCCGGCTCGGCGCGCAGAACGTTGTGGATATCACCTTCGGTGATGCTGGCCCAGACTCCATCACTGAGCAGCACGAAGGATTCGCCGAGGCGCAGCTCGCCGTCGAGGTAATCCACCACCAGATGCTGGTCCAGGCCCATGGCACGCTTGAGCACGTGCTGCATGTTCGGCTGTTCCCATACATGGTCTTCACTGAGCCGCTGCAGCTCGCCATCGAGCCAGCGATAGGCGCGACAGTCGCCGACATGGGCGAGGGTGAAGCGACGGCCGCGCAGCACCAGTGCGGTCAGCGTGGTCAGCAGCGGCTGCCCGCCACCGTTGGCCTGCAGCCAGCGATTGTGGGCGACCAGCAGCCGGTCAAGGGACTGCGCGACAGTCCAGGTCTCCGGCGTGGCGTAGTAGTCGGTGGCCAACGCCTGCAAGGTGACCCGAGCGGCAAGGCCGCCATCAGCGCACTGGCTGACGCCGTCAGCAATGGCAAACAGCGCACCCTTGCTCGCGACGAGCCCCGGTGTCGGCGTGACGATGCGCAGCGCGTCCTGGTTCTCTTCGCGTGGGCCGGTGGCACTGGCTTCGCCGAACGCAAACTGCAAGGGCATGAAGGCATCACTCCGGATGGCGCACGGCTAGGTGGTTGAACTGCATGGGCAGGCCCGTGAGGCCTGCCTTCTGATCGTCTGACCGGAAATCAGACCCGGGCGGCGGTCATCGCGGCAGAGCCCCAGGTTGTTCTCCAGCGACGCTTCACGCCATACAGGCCGAACCAGGCCAGCGCGCCCAAGCTGCCGAACAGCCAGAGGCCTAACTGATAATCGCCGGTGGCCTGCTTGACGGCGCCCAGGCCTGCGGTCAGTAGGAAGCCGCCGATGCCTCCGGCCATGCCGACCAGCCCGGTCATCACACCGATTTCCTTGCTGAAGCGCTGTGGCACCAGCTGGAACACCGCGCCGTTGCCTGCGCCAAGGCTGAGCATGGCGACCACGAACAAGGCCAGTGCAGCCGTTGAACTCGGTAAATTGAAGCCGACAACGAACAGGCATACGGCAGCAACGGTGTACATCACCAGCAGCGAGCGGATGCCGCCGATGCGGTCGGCCAGTGCGCCACCGAGCGGACGCAGCATGCTGCCGGCGAACACGCAGGCGGCGGTGTAATAGCCGGCCTTGACCGGATCGAAGGCGTACTGGTCATGGAAGTAGCCGGGCAGGGTACTGGCCAGGCCGAGGAAGCCACCGAAAGTCACGCTGTAGAAGAACATGAACCACCAACTGTCGCGATCCCCCAGCGCTTTCATGTAGTCACGGAAAGACTTTGGCGCTGGACGATTCGGTGCGTTCCTGGCCAGGCTGGCAAAGATGATCAGGACCAGCACCAGCGGAATCAGCGCCAGGCCGAACACGTTGCTCCAGCCGAACATCGTCGCCAGCACCGGCGCGAACAGCGCCGCAAACACCGTGCCGGAGTTGCCCGCTCCGGCAATGCCCATGGCCTTGCCCTGATGCTGCGGCGGATACCACTGCGAGGCCAGCGGCAGCGCGACGGCGAAGGAGGCACCGGCCATGCCGAGGAACAGGCCGAGCAGCAGGGCCTGTTCATAGTTGTGAATGCCATGGAGCCAGGCGATAAACAACGCAGCGATCACCACGATCTGACCGAACAGCCCGGCAGTCTTCGGCGAGGTGCGATCGGCCAGCATACCCAGCACTAGGCGCAGTACGGCGCCGGAAAGTATGGGCGTGGCGACCATGAAGGCGCGCTGTTGCGTGGTGAGGCCGAGGTCGGCGGCGATCTGAACGCCCATGGGACCGAGCACATACCAGACCATGAAACTCAGATCGAAATAGAGAAAGGCGGAGAACAGCGTCGGCGTATGGCCGGCTTTCCAGAAACTCGTATTCATTTAGACACCTCACTAGACAAGGGCAACCGACGCGCCGACATGGGCGACGGAGAGTGCGCTGGCTGCCCAGCCGCATGGGCTGTGGCAGCGCTTGAATCTGTTGCGAGCGGCGAGCCGTTGCCGTCGCGCCCCGGTCCTTGGGGAAAACAAAAAAGCGCCGCGAAACCACCGTTCTTCGAACGGGGCAACGCGACGCCTTTGTCATGTCTGTGAGTAACCGCCGTTGGCTACCGGATTAGCTTAAGCAGAAGCTGTGCCAGGGCTGGGAATTCTGGAAATCCCGCGGCCTGCGGTTGTGTGGGCGTTTTTGCAAGTCAGTCAGGATTGCGCACCCTTGGTGCGCAGTGCGTCCAAGTAGGGCGGACTAGCCGATGCGGTTGACCTTTGGGAACTTCGCCTCGAACGCGGCTGGCATGGGGACCACCCGAGTTTCCAGGTAGTTGTAAAAAACGAAGCCGGACTTGGCCATGGCGATCAGGCTGCCGTCAGCGGGTCGGGTGATGCGAAACGTGATGTCGCCGCCATACTTGTTGAAATCCATCACGCCGACCTCGAACAGCAGCACGTCGCGCGCATGGGCTTCGGCTTTATAGGTGGTGGCCAGGTCGGTCACGATGATGCCGCTGCCGTCCTTGCTGGTCTCGGCGATACCGTAGGCAAACAGGAAGCGCGCCCGGGCTTCGGAGATCATCGAGATCATCGAGTCGTTAGCCAGGTGGTTACCGGCGTTGATATCGGTGATGCGTACGGTCAGCTGGGTGGTGAAGCAGAACTGGTCTTCGGGAAACTGCAGGGTCAGGCGGGCCATGGTGTTCTCGTAGGCTGGATGCGTGGCGCCATATCAGCGCAAGGTGCGGGACGCGGATTGTACGCGTCCACACGGCTGGCCCATCTCCGACAATCGTAGAAGCCGGCGGCCTGCATCCTTTGCGGTCACACCATCAGGCGGGGCTGGCGAATGCCTGGCCGAAACCCGCTGCGGATCACTGCCCCAACAGATCGTTCATGGCGATGATCTGCTCGGCTACCTGAACCAACTTCTGCTGGCGACTCATGGCTTGGCGGCGCATCAGCGTGTAGGCCTCTTCCTCATTGCAGCTGCGCATTTTCATCAGCATGCCCTTGGCCAGTTCAATGCGCTTGCGCTCGACCAGTTGCTGGTCGCGTGCGTGCAATTGGGCCCGAATCGCCTGGTCACTTTCGAAGCGGGCCATGGCCACATCGAGGATCGGCTTCAGGCGCTGGGCCTGGATGCCTTCGACGATGTAGGCGCTAACGCCGGCGCGGATGGCGTGGCGCATGACGTCGGGGTTGTTGTCATCGGTGAACATGACGATGGGACGCGGCTGGTCGCGGGTGACCATCACGACCTGCTCCATGACGTCTCGGCCAGGGGAGTCGGTGTCGATCAGCACCACGTCCGGGCGGACGGTTTCGACCCGTTCGGGCAGGTCGATGGTCAGGCCGGATTCTTCGATGACCTCGAAGCCGGCTTCGATCAGTGCCGCGCGCAGGCGGCCGACCTTGCGTGGGGTGTCGTCGATGAGAAGGACGCGAAGCATGGCAGTCTCCCTCAACAAGGCACGTGGCGTACGGCAGGGTCCGCCAGCGAGTGCAGGGCGAAGCTGCGCG
The DNA here is from genome assembly GCF_019880365.1 of Pseudomonas sp. DNDY-54. Taxonomy (NCBI): domain Bacteria; kingdom Pseudomonadati; phylum Pseudomonadota; class Gammaproteobacteria; order Pseudomonadales; family Pseudomonadaceae; genus Pseudomonas; species Pseudomonas sp. DNDY-54. Next base: position 2,657,656 of record NZ_CP082271.1, on the reverse strand, counting down.
CGTAGCCTGCCGGATCGCTGCCATCCCAGCGGCTGCCATCCATGAGCGTGGCGCTGCGCATCAGCGAATTCGGCAGCGGAATGTTCAGTGCTGTCGCTGCATCCCTGTAAAGGCTGGTCTGTTGCACGCTTTGCGCGACAGCGAGGTAATCCGGATCCTCACGCAGCAGGCCCCAGCGCCTCAGTTGGGTCATAAACCAAAGACCATCAGAAAGGTAGGGCACATTGACTTCGCCGCTACCGAAGAAGCGTAGCGGGTGCTTGTCCTGCCAGGCGTGGCCGAGCCCGTCTTCGTAGTGTCCGAGAAAGCGTGGTTCGATAGCCGCCAGTGGCGCATCAACGTAGGCGCCGCCCGCGATCAGCTGCGCCGTACTGCGACGATTCTCCCGACTCTCGTCAATGAAGCGGCTGGCCTCGAGAATGGCCATGACCAGTGCCCGCGCCGTATTGGGATACTCCTCGACGAAGGCACGGGTGCAACCCAATACCTTTTCCGGATGGTCGGGCCAGATTGACTGGCTGGTGGCTACCGTGAAACCCATCTCCTCCTGCATCGCCTGAGCACCCCAGGGTTCGCCCGCGCAGAACCCGTCGATGCGCCGTGCCCGCAAATGCGCAACCATCTGCGACGGCGGCACCACCAGGGTGCGTACGTCCTTGAGCGGGTGGATGCCGTGTGCTGCCAGCCAGTAATAGAGCCAGAGCGCATGGGTACCGGTTGGGAAGGTCTGAGCGAGTGTGAGTTTTGCACCGCTCTGGCGCACACTGGCGGCCAGTGCCTCCGGATCGGTCACGCTGGCTGACCTGAGCGTGTTGGAGAGGGTGATGCTTTGACCGTTCTGGGCGAGCCCCATAAGTACGGCCATGTCCACTGGGGCACTGCCGCCGATTCCCAGATGCACGGCATAGATCAATGCATAGAGCCCATGGGCGGCGTCCAGCTCGCCTTCAATCAGCTTGTCGCGCACGTTGGACCAGGACGCCTGTCGGTGGAGGTTGAGCGTCAGGCCGTACGGCTGGGCAAACCCCTGAGTAGCGGCGACGATCAGCGAGGCTGCATCCGTGAGGGCCATAAAACCGAGGTTGACCACTCGTTTTTCGGGGGCATCGCTACCGGCGACCCAGGCGAGTGGGTCGGGGCGTGTTGGGGGGTCGGAATGGATCATTGGCGCTAGAAACCTCTGCCGCTGAACGCACCTCGCGGCGGGAAAGCAGCGAGTGCGTGGGAACACGATGTGTCATGCGAAGCAAGCCACATGCCAGTGGGCGGGTCATCGTGGTTGAGGCTGGCGCGGTGGCCTGCCGGGGGGTTTCACATCAGCCGCCCGGCCACCGAACGTCTTTCGGTGTGTTTAGAGGTGGCCGGCCCGATGTGCTTCAGCGCGGATAAAGCGGTGGCAGGGCGCCTGTTTCCTGCTCGATGGTGGTGGGTTGCGCGGGCGGCAGGTTCTGGATGGCCTGCCATAGCGCCTCGCCTTGCCAGCGCTGGCCGGTCTCGCTGTAGAGCGCACCGTTCAAACCGTCGAGCGCGTCAGACAGGGGAACGAAACGTGCCGCCATGTCCGCCAGCGTTTCCGGCTGCTGACGTGCCCAGGCATCAAGGGCGTGTCGGGTCGCCTGGGTATCATTGGCCAGACAGGCGCGCTTGAGATCGTCGAGCAAGCTGCGGGGCGTCGGGCCAGTCTGAACCGTGCGAATGACTGCCGGCTGGCTACGCGCACGCAGCCACAAACCGAAGCCGAGCAACGTGGTCAGGGCCAACACGGCACTGCCGAGCTGCCAGGGCCAAAGCAACTGTGGCTGGGTGATCGTCTGGTTGGGCTCGGCATCGTCTAGCGGTGGTGGTTGGAGTTCGGGGTTGTCCGCGACCTGGAGCGAACGCTGGGGCAGAGCGCTTCGCTCCAGCCGGTCCTCGACGGTGTTCCACCAGACGATCTCTACAGGCGGAAGCAGAAAGTCTCCGGCATTGGCCGCCACCAGCGCCTCGCGCTGTTCACGGCTGCCGGTAACGCCGTTGTCGGTGACCGCATCGTTCAAGCTCGGTTGGTCGGGATAGCGGCGCAGACCGGGTAGCGGCGGTGACTCTACCGGCGGCAGCTGTGCACTGGAGAGGCCTTCGGCCTTGATCAGCAAGCTTCGCGTCAGCGCCTCGCCGAGCTGCGCCTCCTGCGGCTGCGGGCTCCAGGCCTCGACCAGGGTCAGGTTGATTGCCGGAAGCCAAGGCGCATCGGTTGGGTAGTTGGCGGGTTTCGGTTTGACCTGTAGCGGGATTTCCGGGGAGCGGACCTGAGTGGAGCTGCCGAAGCGAGAGCCGTAGTAGTCGCCTGTTGGCGCCACGGTGGTTGCGCTGAACAGCTGTGCCGGGATGGTGAGCGTGCCGCTTTTCTGCGGAAACAACGCATAGCGGATTTCGATCACGCCATGACGTACGCCGTTGATGTCTTTCTCGTAGGTGCGTGGTTCACCAAGTCGTTCGACCAGCGCGTTGTTCATCTGCAAGGGCGACAACGTGCTGTCATCGTAAAGCGAAACGGAATGGTAAATGCGCAGGGTGAGCACTACCTGCGCCTGGACATAGACACTGTCGACGTCGAGGCTGGAGTCGATGAATATCGGGGCCAGTTTGTCGCCGCCCTCGGTGCGGGATTCGCTGACATTTAGCGTGATGGGCTCACTGCGCCATTCGCCCAGCTGTAACGGCGGAATGATCACATAGCCGGTCTGCCGCGGCTGGAGCGTGACTTGCCATTGAGTGAGGGTGCGCGCCTCGCCGTTGCTACCGGAGAGCTGGCTGACCTGGCGGGTACCGAAGACCTTGAAGAGGCTGTCGAGAGGCTGCAGGTCCGGCTTGCCGAATACGGCCGCATCGGCTGTCTCCAAAGTCAGCTCAACAGTTTCATCCAGGCTGAGCTGGGTACGGTCGACTCGCGCGATCAACGCGCCAGCGCTTGCCTGGCAGGCCAGCAGAAGTAGAAGCACACATGCGATCAGCCGCGTCATCGATTCAGTTCCTGGCGCTTGCGTTGTTCATAGAGAAACTTGCGGCGGAGCAGCTCGCCGGGATCGTCGGGAATCTTGCGCAGCCATTGGTTCATTGCCTGATCCTGCTCGGGATCGAACGGCGCGCCGGTGGCCTCAAGGGCCTCGGCTGTCTCACTCTGCTCGCCGGCTTCGCCCGGATCACTCAACGCCTCGGCGGGAGCCGCGCTTGGATCCTGATTGCCCTGCTCGAGCTCGTCTTGCTCGGAAAGCTCGCTGGGTTGTGATTGGCTGGCAGCGGAACCGGCCGATGGTGGGGGCTGTTGAGATTGACCGGACTCGGGAGCGGCGTCTTCAGAAGGCGGATCCTCCGCGCGCTGCTCCTGCTGCTCCTGCTGCGCCTGTTGTTGGCGTTGGCGCAAGATGTCCTCAATCGTGGCCTTGTTACGGCGGGCCGCCTCAAGGGCCGGGTCAAGCTCCAACGCCTGATCATAAGCCTCGATTGCGGCGTCGAACTCTTCAATACGGGCCAGCGCATTGCCACGGTTGTAATGGTCCGCGGCAGTATCGCCTTTGCCGAACTGCTCAACAGCACCCGCGTAATCACCGGCTAGGTAGCGCGCGTAGCCTCGCCACTGAGGGTTTTCGAAATGTTCAGCAGCCTCGGCCGGGCGCTGTGCGTCGAGCAGACGCTCGCCTTGTTGATCGGGGCGCAGCCACAGGTCCTGCAGGCTCAGTGCGCTCGCCGGCTGCGGCATAAACAGAAACAGCGGCAGGCAGAATATCCAGCCTCTGCGACCAGCACAGGCGGCCAGCAACAACAGCGGAAGCAGCAGCCAGTGCCCCTGGTCCAGCCAGGCATCGAGCCGGGTCTTGGTGTCATCCTTGACGACCAGCTCGCCGCTGTCCGTCAGAAGTCCCAGTCGCTGTAGATCGGTGTCATCGAGGCTCGCACGTTGATAGCGCCCGCCAACATCCCTGGCGAGGCGGCGTAGTGCGCCGTCTTCCAGTCTCGGGATCAGAATGGCGCCGCTGCCGTCTTTCAAAAAGCTGCCGTCTTCGCGGGCAATCGGTGCGCCCTGCTCGGTACCGATGCCGAGTACCAGCAATTGCAGGGGATGGTCGTCGAGTAGCGCCTGGATGGCGGCTCGCTCCGGGTCGCTCAGGCTGCTGCCGATCAGAAGCAGGCGGCCGCGCCCGTTCGCCCCGTGTTGAAGCAGCTCGATGCCGTGCGCAACGGCGAGGTCTGCGCGATGGCCGGCTTCGGGCATCAGGTCCGGCTGGAGCGAATCCAAGAGATTCGTCGTGGTCGCAATGTCGTTGGACAACGGCACGAGCGTATGGGCGCTGCCGGCGAACGCGACAACCGCCGTCTTAGCATCCTGGCGAGCCTGCAGTAGATCGAGAATGGTCCGCTTGGCATGCTCCAACCGACTTGGACGGACGTCGGCGGCGAGCATGGTTGGAGTGGTATCCAGCAGGATCACCAACGGATCGGTGCGCGACAGGCTGGGTTGTTCGGCATGTTGCCAACTCGGTCCCAGCAGCGCCAGGCAAGCGAGAAGCCAGGCTGAACCGAGCACCAGCCAGGGGCGTCTGCTGTTGCGTAGCCTGCCGCGGGTCAACAGTACGGCGTGGAAGGCGTGAGGTAACAGGCGTTGCCAGCGACCGATCTGACGCTGACGGTTCCATAGCCGCCATAACAGCCAGATCGGCAACGGTAGAACCAGCAGCCAGAAGGGGCGAAGCAGATGCGGTACGAACTCAATCATGGCCGCTCCGACGCCACGGGAGGCGTTGCAGCGACGGATGCCAAAGGCGGTTGGCGACCAGAACCAGGCTGATCAGCAATGCGGCGGACAGCGGCCAGACATAGAGCGCATCAGACATTCGTGCCTGTGCTGGTTGCTGAGCGACCGGCTCAAGCTCATCGAGGGTGTCACCGATGGACGCCAATTCGCTGCTGGAACGTGCCCGGAAGTATTCGCCACCGGTTTGTTCAGAAATTGCGCGTAGCGTGGGTTCGTCCAGTTCAGCCCCGCTGTTGAAGCCAAACCGCTGAAGCACGCCGCCGGGCTCCACATCGGCACCAATGCCGATGGTATGAATCTTGATCCCTTCTACCGCTGCGAGACGTGCAGCGAGCAGAGGTTCGATCTCGCCACCGTTGTTGGCGCCATCGGTTATGAGCACAAGGACCCGACTCTGGGCAGGGCGATCGCGCAAGCGTTTGATTGCAAGCCCGATGGCATCGCCTAACGCGGTGTTGCTGCCGGCAATGCCAATGACGGCCTCGTCGAGCCAAGTGCGCACGGTCTGGCGGTCAAAGGTCAAGGGCGCTTGCAGGTAGGCTTTGCTGCCGAAAAGGATCAGGCCGACGCGATCGCCCTGTCGTTCGATGATGAAATCGCCGAGCAGGTGTTTGACTAGCTCCAGTCGACTGACGTCATCGCCTTCCCATTTCATGTCCGGGAAATCCATCGATCCGGACACATCCACTGCCAGCAGGAGATCGCGGCCGCTGGTGGGCAGGGGCAGCGGCTCGCCGAGCCATTGCGGCCGCGCGGCAGAAAACACCAACAGCAGCCAGACCACCAGATACGGTAATTGTTGGCGCCAAGCGGGGAGGGCAATCGCCGCGCGGCGACCGGCTAGGGTTTCCAGCTCTCCCAGGAAAGTGACCTTTAGTGCCGCGTCGCCGCTGTCGGCGGCCGGTAGCAGCCAGCGCAACAGCCACGGCAGCGGCAATAGCAGGAAGACCCACGACCATGCCAGCTCAAACATGTTTGCGAATCCAGATCTGCACGGACTGCTCCAGGCCCTGGATCGCCTTGTCGTCCAGGCGGCACTCGGCACGGTAGACGCCTTCGACCAGTACCATCCAGCGCGTCAGGCCAGCCGCGGGACAGCGACTATCGAGAAACGCGAGCCAGGCACGCCCGCTGAGTGTGTGCGGGTGGTCGTTCGGATAGCGCGTTCGGCAAAGACGCTTGAGCAGCGCGTTGAGCTGTTGCAGCCACTGGTTGGCAGGTTGCCCCCCGTAGGGCTTGTCCAACCGAGACAGCTCATCCAGCGCGATTTGCCGTTGAGGGTCGATAGCCGCTTCGGGCTCGACCTTCGGTCGGTGCAGCCGTTGCCATGGACGCAACCGCATCAGCAAGAAAATGCTGAGGATCAACGCGGCCAGGAACCACCAGCCGGGCGCCGGTGGCCATGCGCTGACTGGCGCAGGCGCAATCAAGGGTTCGAGCTGATCGAGCGAGCTCATCGGTGCGCTCCGGGGTGCTGCACGCTCAGGTGCGCTCGTAGCTGGTCGACCAGATCACGCTGAGTATCCAATGACATCAAGGGCAATCGCAGGCGATCGGCCAAACGCCGCCACCGAGCCGTACGGGCTTCTCCTTGCTGGCGATAGGCCTGGCGAATGGACGCGTCGTGGCTGTCCAACTCCAGCCGTGCACCAAACTGCGCAAAACGCAGCAGACCCGCCGCGGGCAGGGCGTGGTCGAGTGGATCGGACACTGGGATCAGCAACAGGTCGACATGTCGGGCGAGCAACGTCAGCTGTTGTTCGGCTGCATCGCCAAGCGCGCGCTCGTCGCAGATGATTACCGCGAGGCTTCCGGGGCGCAGCACTTCGCGAGCACGCCTTAACGCCAGCCCGAAGGCGCCCGGATCGGTGCTCTGGTCCGCACTCAGGTTGATATTGGCGCGTGCCAGACGGTCGAGCAGCTGCAGCAGACTTTGCTTGCTGCGCCGCGGTTTGACCTCATGATGCTCGCCGTGGCCGAACACGAGCCCTCCGACACGGTCGTTGTGGATCAGCGCGGCCCAGCCGACCAGGGCTGCAGCCTGAGCGGCGATCACGGATTTGAACACCTGACCGCTGCCGAAGAACAGCCGTGGGCTTTGCTCCACGAGAATATAAATGGGGCGTTCGCGCTCTTCATGGAACAGTTTCGTGTGTGGCTCCTGGGTACGAGCGGTCACGCGCCAATCGATGGTGCGGACGTCATCGCCGGCTTGATAGATCCGCACCTGGTCGAAATCCACCCCGCGCCCGCGAAGCTTGGAGTGATGCAGCCCGACCAGAGGGCTGCGACGATGCGGCGTAGAGAACAGGGGAACTTCTCGGACCCGATGGCGAATATCGATCAGCTCGGCCAGGCACACCCGAACCCCAGCATCCGGCGAGGGGAGCGCCGGGCTGCCAGCCGGAGGGGAAGGGTGCATCAGGCCACCGCCACCACGTCGAGAATGCGCTGTAATACCCGGTCCTGATCGATGCCGGCGGCTTCCGCCTCGAACGAGAGGATCAGGCGATGGCGCAACACGTCGAACAGCATGGCCTGAATATCCTCGGGGCTGACGAAGTCGCGACCGGCCAGCCAGGCGTGGGCGCGCGCGCAGCGATCCAGTGAGATCGAGCCACGCGGGCTGGCGCCGTAGGCGATCCAGCCAGCGAGCTCAGCATCGAACTTGGCGGGCGTGCGGGTCGCCATGACCAGCTGGACGAGGTATTCCTCCACCGCATCGGCCATGTACAGGCCAAGGATCTCTTTGCGCGCCGCGAAGATTGCCTGCTGCGAGACGCGATGCTCGGGCGGCGTCTCGCCGTTGATGGCCTCGCCTCGGGCCTGCTGAAGAATGCGCCGCTCCACCGAGGCATCAGGAAATCCGAGCTTTACATGCAGCAGGAAGCGGTCGAGCTGCGCTTCAGGCAGTGGATAGGTGCCTTCCTGTTCGATGGGATTTTGCGTGGCCATGACGAGAAACAAAGGCGAGAGATCGTAGGTGCTGCGGCCAACGCTGACCTGGCGTTCGGCCATGGCCTCTAGCAGCGCGGACTGGACCTTCGCCGGCGCGCGGTTGATCTCGTCCGCAAGTACCAGGTTGTGAAAGATGGGGCCCTGTTGGAAGACGAAGCTGCCGGTTTCTGGACGATAGATTTCCGTGCCGGTAATGTCGGCGGGCAGCAGGTCCGGTGTGAATTGGATACGGTGAAATTCAGCCTCGAGCCCCCCGGCCAGCTCCTTGATCGCACGGGTTTTCGCGAGCCCCGGGGCGCCTTCGACGAGCAGATGCCCGTCCGCCAACAACGCGATCAGTAGCCGCTCGATCAGCCGCTCCTGGCCAAGAATCTGGGTTGAAAGAAACTGTCGCAACGCGACGATGGCTTCACGGTGGTCCATTGCTGGGCTCTTCTGCTGGGCGTGTCTGGGCGGGCGCTCGACGGGCACGACTTTAATTCATTTGCCGAGTGGCAGGCTATGCGCGCCTCTACAACTTCGCGATGCAGAGGACGTGCTCGGGCGCGCCATTACGAGATGAAACAGGTGATAGCCAGGTCGGCAAATAAAATGTGACGCTCCGGTCACTGGCGTCGCCAGACAAGGGTAGGGAACGCATTAATGCAATCCCTGCCTGCTGAACTAACGTTGAACTTACACGTTGCGGTGCCGGTCAGGTCTCGCGACTGCCTCAGTCGAATTCCAAGCCAGAATGGAGCGAAAAAATGGCGTTCTTTACAGCTGCCAGCAAAGCCGACTTTCAGCAACAACTGCAAGTGGCCCTGGCGCAGCATGTCGACGAAAAACTCCTGCCACAAGTGGGACTTTTCGCCGAGCAATTCTTCGGAATTGTCGCGCTACCCGAGCTTACTCAGCGGCGCATGACCGACCTGGTCGGCTCGACGCTGGCCAGTTGGCGCCTCCTGGAGCGGTTCGAGCCGGGAAGCCCGGAAGTTCACGTATTCAACCCTGATTATGAAAAGCATGGCTGGCAGTCCACTCACAGCGTAGTTGAGATGTTACACCCGGACATGCCGTTCCTGGTTGATTCGGTACGGATGGAACTGACCCGCCGCGGCTACGCGATTCACACGCTCCAGAACAGCGTGTTGCAGGTTCGGCGGGACGGTGATGGCAGCCTGCTTGAGTTACTGCCCAAAGGCAGTTCGGCGTCGGACAGCAGTGCTGAATCGCTGATTTTTGTCGAAATCGATCGCTGCGCCAGTGCCGCCGCCTTGCGCGAACTGGAGCAGTCGCTGCACGGCGTTCTCGCCGACGTGCGTGTTGCGGTGAATGATTTCCCCTCCATGAAAGCTAAGGCGGAGGAGCACCACGCCCGGCTGAGCGCCTCGCAGCAACACGCTCAGGCCAGTGATGACCAACTGGCTGAGATCATGGATTTCATGCGCTGGCTCGCCGACGACCATTTCACCTTCCTGGGCTATGAAGAATTTACGGTGGTGGATCAGGGTGAAGGTGGCCGCATCGTCTATGACGAGTCTTCGCTGTTGGGTTTGTCGCGCACGTTGCGTACCGGCCTCGAGGACCATGATCAGCTGATCATGCCGCCCGCGCTGGCCTATCTGCGTCAACCCTTGCTGTTGTCGTTCGCCAAGGCTGCAACACCCAGCCGCGTTCACCGGCCGGCCTATCCGGATTTCGTGTCTATCCGTGAATTCGACGATCAGGGCAGGGTGGTCAAAGAGTGTCGCTTCCTGGGTTTGTTCACCTCGTCGGTCTACACCCAGAGCGTGCGCCGAATTCCCTATATCCGCAGCAAGGTTGCGGAAGTCGTGAGTCGCTCCAACTTCGAGGACTCGGCGCACCTGGCCAAGGAGCTGATCCAGGTACTCGAGGTGCTGCCGCGCGACGAGCTGTTCCAGATGACCATCGATCAGCTTTTCGAGACGGCGATTGCGATCGTCCAGATTCAAGAGCGCAACAAGCTGCGTCTGTTCCTGCGTATCGATCCGTACGGGCGCTTCTGCTACTGCCTGGCATACGTCCCGCGTGATAGCTATTCGACCGAGACGCGCTTGCGCATCCAGCAGGTTCTGGTCGATCGGCTGGAAGCCAGCGATTGCGAGTTCTCAACGTATTTCTCTGAGTCAGTCCTGATTCGCGTGCAGTTCCTGCTGCGCCTGGATCCGAACAAGCAAGTTCAGTTCGACCCGGTGCAATTGGAGCGCGAAGTCGTGCAAGCCTGCCGCACCTGGCAGGACGATTATTCCAGCGTGGTCATCGAGCGCTTCGGCGAGGCGCAGGGCACCGGCATTCTTGCCGATTTCCCGAGGGGGTTCCCGGCAGGTTACCGTGAGCGCTTCGCCCCGCATTCGGCGGCGGTCGATATGCAGCATGTGCTCAGTCTGAGCGAAGAGCGGCCGCTGGTGATGAGCTTCTATCAGCCGATCACGGCCGCTGAGAATCGTCTGCATTGCAAGCTCTACCACTTGAACACGCCGCTGCCGCTATCGGACATGCTGCCCATCCTGGAAAACCTTGGGCTGCGTGTACTCGGCGAGTTTCCGTTTCATCTGCGTCGCAAAGACGGGCGTGAATACTGGATCCACGATTTCGCATTTACCTATGCGGAGGGTTTGGAGATAGATCTGATGGAGATCAATGAGCCGTTGCAAGACGCGTTCATTGCGATCCATAACGGGCAGGCGGAGAACGATGCCTTCAACCGACTGGTATTGACCGCCGGACTGACCTGGCGCGAGGTGGCGCTGCTGCGGGCGTATGGCCGTTATCTCAAGCAGATTCGAATGGGCTTCGATCTGGGCTATATCGCCAGTGCGTTGCTCAACCATACCGATATCGCACGTGAGCTGGTGCGCCTGTTCAGAATGCGCTTCTATCTGGCGCGCAAGCTTGGCGAGGAAGACCTGGCTGACAAGCAGGGGCGGCTGGAGCAAGCGATCACCACCGCGCTGGATGACGTTGCTGTACTCAACGAGGACCGCATTCTTCGCCGCTACCTGGCGTTGATCAAAGCAACCCTGCGAACCAACTTCTACCAGACCGATGCCGGCGGCAAGCCCAAGAGCTACTTCAGCTTCAAGCTCGACCCTCGCTCGATTCCGGAGATGCCACGTCCGGCACCAAAGTTCGAAATTTTTGTTTACTCGCCGCGGGTTGAAGGCGTGCATCTGCGCGGGGGCAAAGTGGCCCGCGGCGGGCTGCGTTGGTCGGACCGCGAAGAAGATTACCGCACCGAAGTGCTGGGGCTGGTAAAAGCGCAGCAGGTGAAGAACGCGATCATCGTGCCGGGCGGCGCCAAGGGTGGTTTTGTGCCGCGCCGGCTGCCGACCAGTGGCTCGCGTGATGAGGTGCTGGCCGAGGGCATTGCTTGCTATCGCATCTTCATCAGTGGCTTGTTGGACATCACTGACAACCTGAAAGACGGCCATGTGGTACCACCCCTCAATGTGCTGCGCTATGACGAAGACGATCCCTACCTCGTGGTAGCGGCGGACAAGGGCACCGCGACCTTCTCCGACATCGCCAACGGCATCGCCGCCGAGTATGACTTCTGGCTGGGTGATGCCTTTGCGTCCGGCGGGTCGGCGGGCTACGACCACAAGAAAATGGGTATCACAGCCAAGGGCGCCTGGGTCTCAGTGCAACGGCATTTCCGAGAGCGCGGTGTCGATGTTCAGCGTGATCCAGTCAGCGTGATTGGCATCGGCGACATGGCGGGCGATGTGTTCGGCAATGGTTTGCTGATGTCCGAAACCTTGCAGTTGGTGGCAGCATTCAACCATCTGCACATCTTCATCGACCCGGATCCGGATGCGGCACGAAGTTTTATCGAGCGTAAGCGTCTGTTTGATCTGCCCCGGTCATCATGGGCGGACTACGATGCCTCACTGATTTCGGCCGGCGGCGGCGTGTTTTCGCGTGCGGCCAAGCGCATCGATATCACCCCTCAGATGAAGGCGCGCTTCGATATCGAAGCGGATCAACTTACCCCGGCCGAACTGATTCATGCGTTGCTCAAGGCTCCGGTGGATCTGCTTTGGAACGGTGGCATCGGCACCTACATCAAGAGCAGCCTGGAGAGTCATGCCGACGTCGGCGATAAGGCCAACGACGTGTTACGCGTCAACGGCAACGACGTGCGAGCAAAGGTCATCGGTGAGGGGGGCAACCTCGGTGTCACCCAACTGGGCCGCGTTGAATATTGTCTGCACGGCGGCGCGGCGAACACCGACTTCATCGACAACGCGGGTGGCGTTAATTGCTCGGATCATGAGGTCAACATCAAGATCCTGCTCAACGAAATCGTCGGCGCGGGAGACATGACCGGCAAGCAGCGCGATCAGTTGCTGTTCGAGATGACCGATGCGGTGGCCGAGCTGGTGTTGCATGACAACTACAAGCAAACCCAGGCGTTGTCACAGGCTGAGCGGCGTGCACAAGAGGGCGGCGGGGAATACAAGCGCCTGATCAGCGCGCTTGAAACCAGTGGGCTGCTGGATCGCGCCCTTGAGTTTCTGCCCAGCGATGAAGCGTTGGCCGAGCGCGCCAATCTGGGGAAGGGCCTCACTCGCGCGGAGCTGTCGGTGCTTATCTCATACAGCAAGATCGAGCTGAAGGAGGCGCTGCTGCAATCCCGCGTGCCCGACGATGCCTATCTCACGCGAGACATGGAAAGCGCGTTCCCGCAACTGCTGGCCGAGCAGTATCGCGGTGCAATGCTGCAACACCGCCTCAAGCGCGAAATCGTCAGCACGCAGATCGCCAATGACCTGATCAACAACATGGGCCTGACCTTTGTACAGCGGCTCAGAGAAGCGACTGGGCTTAGCGCCGCGAACGTTGCGGGCGCCTATGTGATCGTGCGTGACATCTTCCATCTGCCTCACTGGTTCCGCCAGATCGAGGCGCTGGACTACAAGGTGCCTGCCGAACTTCAGCTCGTCCTTATGGATGAGCTCATGCGGTTGGGTCGCCGGGCTACCCGCTGGTTCTTGCGCAACCGCCGGAACGAGCTGGATGCGGCGCGTGACGTTGGTCATTTCGGACCGCGTGTGGCTGCACTCGGGCTGAAGCTCGATGCGCTGTTGCAAGGCGGAACGCGCGACCTCTGGCAGGCTCGGTACGAGCGGTATACCGAGGCCGGTGTGCCCGAGTTGTTGGCGCGTATGGTGGCCGGGACCAATCACCTGTATACGCTGCTTCCGATTCTGGAAGCGGCCGACGAAACCGGTCAGCCGCCGGCGGATGTCGCCGCGGCCTATTTCGCTGTCGGGGGCGCACTGGAGCTACCGTGGTATCTGCAGCAGATCACAGGGCTGCCGGTCGAGAACAACTGGCAAGCGCTGGCGCGCGAGGGCTTTCGCGATGATCTGGACAGTCAGCAGCGCGCCATTACGGTATCAGTGCTGCAGATGAGCGACGCGCCTGACGATCTCGATGCCCGGGTTCAGCTCTGGTTGGAGCAACGCGAATACCAGGTCGAGCGTTGGCGGCGGATGCTGGTCGAGCTCCGGAGTGCCAGCAGCGTGGATTATGCAATGTATGCAGTAGCCGGCCGCGAACTGCAGGATTTAGCGTTGGAGACAGCGCGACGCTAGTGCGTACGCCGCCAGATTTTTCTGGCGGCGTGTAGCTCAATACACGCCAAACGCCGGTGCTATGCATCGGCGTTTTTTATCCACTACGGGCGCACCGTGTTTCGCTGACTGTTGGCAGGTTGCCTTCGACACGGTGCTGCTGGTCAGCGTGTCAGTCGATCAGTGTCGTGCGATTGCCAAGGCGGAAGCGGGTAATTTGTGGCAGATCGCGCAGATAACGAACCATATCCGGTGCCCCGGCAAGCTTGAGACCTTCGCCAAGAGCGTTGGCGGCGGGTTGCCTTTTTTCCAGCAGGAGCAACTCGGAGTTATCGGCGTTGCGCAACAGTGTCAGACGCGCGTAAGGAATCTTCGCGTCGAGAAGCAGACTCATGAACACTCGGTTATTCCAGGCCTGCGCAGGCATGGTGACCGCATGATAGTCATTATCCAGCGCGTGCAATCCGCTCGCATCAAGACGGTAATCAATCAGTTCGCATGGCAGGCTTACCTCAAGCCCTCTCAGCCGCGCATACGCAATGGCGCAGGCGAAGGCTTCGGCATGATGCTCGCCCGACCAGTAAATCCGCTCCCCGAGCCAGCTGGCTTGACGAAGCTCAATCGGTGCTTGCGCTTGGTAGTCGGGCAGGGCGATGGAGAGGGTCCGCACAAAATCCTTGTAGCTGATGACGCGGAGCTGGCGGCAGGCGGGTGTCGCCGCGAACGCTTCGAACGTGGGATAGGTCCTGCCATCGGCGTTCTGCCCGCCGAGACCATCTATCTGGCGCAGGTCGAGTGCTGCATGAGTGCTCTGTTCCTGACGGACCAGCCGGGTCAAGGCCGCACGAGCGCGGGCTTTGTCTTCTTGAATCGGTCCCGAAAGCGCGCTTCTGGGAAGGTCGACAAATCGCTGTAGACATGGGCCGTCATGCCAGAAGATGCTCGCCGCCGGCTCGGAAAGCGGAGCGAAGGGCAATCTGATCTGGCTCGCGTGTTCAATGATCTGGCGCGGCGATTTGCCGGTCAGTCCAAGGCGTTGGGCAAATCTAACGATTCGGGAAGTCACAGGCGGCATCGGCTCGGGCAGGCTCATCATAGTGGATGAACGCGTAGGTCAACGGCCGAAGTGTGGCAGAGCCAACGAGGCTGTGCACCGTGTTTGCTGCGCTTTTGTTGGAAGATGAGAGATCTTGGTCGCTGTCTAGCGACACCGACCGCGTACCAATATGGCAAAATCGCTGCGTTGATCATTGAGGAGCCTCCATGCCAAGCCTCGTGCTGGATATTGCGCTACCCGCCGAAAAACTGCTGGCGGTGTACCAGGGACGCGCGAATCGTATCCTGATCAAGAGCCGGGAAGGCCGCACTGTCAGCCTGCCGGCACATCATCTGCGACCCTTTCTGACAACGGCAGGTGTGTTTGGTTCATTCGAAATGGAATTCGCCCCTGAGGGCAAGTTGGTTAGATTACGCCGGCTCGATTAGCCCGTTCCCGCTTTCAGGGCCGTAGTCCCGCGTACGGCCCGCTTGGAGCCAGCGCGCCTGCTATACTCCCGCGCCACACTTTCCAGGATCTAGGCTGCGTATGTATAACCTGGCCCGCCAGTTGCTGTTCAAATTTACCCCTGAGACTTCCCATGAGTTGTCGATCGATCTGATCGGCGCCGGCGGCCGTCTGGGGTTGAACGCCGTGCTGTCCAAGGCACCGGCTCATTTCCCGGTGCGAGTGATGGGGTTGGACTTTCCCAACCCGGTCGGACTGGCGGCAGGACTGGACAAGAACGGCGAGGCGATTTGCGGGATGTCCCAGTTGGGGTTTGGTTTTGTCGAAGTGGGCACTGTCACGCCGAGACCGCAGCCTGGTAATCCCAAACCGCGGATCTTCCGTCTACCGGAAGCCGAAGCCATCATTAACCGTATGGGTTTCAACAACCATGGCGTTGACGCCCTGCTGGAGCGTGTCGACGCAGCCCGTTTCAAGGGCATTCTGGGCATCAATATCGGCAAAAATTTCGATACGCCGGTCGAGCGTGCGCAGGACGACTATCTGCTGTGTCTGGACAAGGTCTACCATCAGGCGAGTTACGTCACAGTGAATGTCAGCTCGCCTAACACACCGGGGCTTCGTAGCCTGCAGTTCGGTGATTCGCTCAAGCAGCTGCTCGATGCTATCGGCCAACGTCGTGAGGACCTCGAGGTGCTGCATGGCAAGCGTGTGCCGCTCGCCATCAAGATTGCGCCCGACATGACCGATGAAGAGATCGCACTCGTTGGTGAGGCGGTTTTTCAAGCGGGAATGGACGCGATCATTGCGACCAATACGACGCTCGGTCGAGACGGGGTTGCCGGACTTGCGCACGCCGATGAAGCCGGGGGGCTTTCGGGGGCGCCGGTGCGTGACAAAAGTACGCACACAGTCAGGGTTCTGGCTGAAACGCTGTCTGGGCGCTTGCCCATCATCGCGGTGGGGGGCATCACGGAAGGGCGACATGCAGCGGAAAAGATCGAGGCCGGGGCAAGTCTGGTGCAGCTGTACACGGGGTTTATTTACAGAGGCCCGGCATTGATACGACAGGCAGTCGATGCCATCGCTGCGTTGCAGTCTCGGAAAGAAGTAAACCGTTAGGTTTTGCCTGGTGGGGCTCCAGATAGGAGCCCCGGGGCCTAAAGCCCGCCGCCCGGGTGGGGCGTGCCAGATGAAGTCGGGGTAATGGTGTTAACCGACCGCGTGGAGTTCGTTCAGTCGATGAAGACCGGCGGCGCCGGTCAGACCGTCCCAGTTGTCGCCGCGACCCTCCCGCCAGCCGTTAATCCAGGCTTGGCGCACCTCAGGGTGGGAAAAAGGACAGAGATCGCGAGATTTACCGTGTATGCCATGCTGATAACCGCGTAGAAACGCTCGTTCCATCGGATCACGCTTGAGTCTTCTCATTGGGTATTGCCCTCAGTGGTTGACTGGTGTTCCTGTTGACCTCATGGCGAGATCGGCAGATAGACTGCCAGCGAAGCCCGCTGCCGGCGTGGCGGGGTTCTACCGGCATCGTTGCGATGCCGGACTGAGTCGAGTTCTAACCCAATGACTCCGAGGCGGGAATGATCGTTTTGTCATAAGCAAGTAAACAAACCGTAGTGCTGCCCATAAGGCACGCGAGACGCGCCTCTTGTGGTGCCATCGCCCCACTGGCGCGGACGCTTCCCGACGAAAAACGATCGGAGCCGCGAATCTATCGAAACGAGATCCGGATAATCAATCCCCAACGGATCTAATACATTCTGGACACGTCATGACTGATCGCCACGAACTAATTCTCACCTGCCCCAAAGGCCTCGAAGGCTTGTTGCTTGACGAGGCCATCGGACTCGGACTGGAGGAGGCACGTGAGCAGACCGCCGCTGTCCGCGGGTTCGCTGGAATGGAAGTGGCCTATCGGCTGTGTCTCTGGTCTCGCCTGGCCAATCGGGTGCTCCTGGTAATTGATCGTTTCGCCACGACCAATGCGGAAACGTTGTATGAAGGGGTTCGTCAGGTCGATTGGTCGGAGCACCTCCAAGCCACAGGTAGCCTTGCCGTGGAGTTCAGCGGACACGGATCGGGAATCGACAATACGCACTTCGGCGCACTGAAGGTCAAAGACGCGATCGTCGATAAGCTCCGTACAGCAACGGGCGAGCGTCCCAGCATCGACAAGCTGAACCCCGACCTTCGGGTGCACTTGCGTCTGGATCGCGGTCAGGCGGTTCTGTCTCTGGATCTCTCGGGCCACAGCTTGCACCAGCGCGGCTATCGCCTGCAGCAGGGCGCCGCGCCGTTGAAAGAAAATCTTGCGGCCGCCGTCCTGATCCGTGCAGGTTGGCCTCGCATCGCCGCTGCCGGTGGTGCCCTGACGGACCCCATGTGTGGCGTCGGCACATTCCTGATTGAAGGCGCCATGATCGCGGCCGACATCGCACCCAACCTGCGTCGCGAGCGCTGGGGCTTTACTGCATGGCTCGGGCACGTTCCAGCCCTGTGGAACCGTCTACATGCCGAAGCGCAGGCACGTGCCGAAGCGGGGTTGGCCCGGCAACCGCTGTGGATCCGGGGTTACGAGGCGGACCCGCGACTGATACAGCCCGCCAAGAACAATATCGAACGCGCTGGGCTGGCGAGCTGGATCCGTGTGTATCAGGGTGATGTGGCCACGTTCGAGCCGCGCCCCGATCAGAACCAAAAAGGCCTGGTTATCTGTAACCCGCCCTATGGCGAGCGCCTGGGCGATGAGGCGAGCCTCGTCTATCTCTATCAGAATCTGGGGGAACGCTTGCGGCAGGCTTGCCTCGGCTGGGAAGCAGCGGTTCTGACGTCGGCGCCGGATCTCGGCAAGCGCATGGGTATCCGCAGCCACAAGCAATATGCGTTTTGGAATGGTGCGCTGCCGTGCAAGCTGTTGCTGATCAAGGTGGAGCTCGAGCAGTTCGTCACGGGCCAGCGCAAGGCACCGGTTGAGGGTAAGACCGAGGAGGAGCCAGCTGCAGAGCGCGCGCGTCTCAGTGAAGGCGGGCAGATGTTCGCCAACCGGCTGCAGAAGAATTTGAAGCTACTGGGCAAATGGGCACGCAGAGACGGTATTCAGTGCTACCGGCTCTACGATGCCGACATGCCTGAATATGCTTTGGCCATTGACCTGTACGGCGACTGGGTGCACGTGCAGGAATACGCACCGCCGCGCTCGATTGATCCGGAAAAGGCCCAGGCGCGTCTTTATGATGCCTTGGGTGCGATCCCTCAGGCGTTGGGTGTCTCACGCGATCGAGTGGTGGTGAAGCGGCGCGAGCGCCAGAGCGGGACGCGTCAGTACGAGCGCCAGGCCAGCCAGGGCGAATTTCTCGAGGTCCAGGAGGGCGACGTTAAGTTGCTGGTAAACCTCACGGACTATCTCGACACCGGGCTGTTTCTGGATCATCGGCCGATGCGCTTGCGGCTTGCGCGCGAAGCGGCCGGCAAGCGTTTCCTAAACCTGTATTGCTACACCGCAACCGCTACGGTGCATGCAGCCAAGGGCGGCGCCCGCAGCACCACGAGTGTTGACCTGTCCAAAACGTACCTGGACTGGGCCCGCCGCAATCTGGCACTGAACGGTCTATCCGATCGGCAGCGCCTGGAGCAAGCGGACGTGATGGCCTGGTTGGAAGAAGATCGCGGGGAGTACGATCTGATCTTCATTGACCCACCGACGTTCTCCAACTCGAAGCGCATGGAAGGGGTATTCGATATTCAACGCGACCATGTCGCCTTGCTGGATCTGGCCATGGCGCGGTTGGCGAGCGGTGGCACGTTGTACTTCTCCAACAACTTTCGCAAATTCGCGATGGACGCAAGTATCGCCGAGCGTTACGCGGTTGAAGAGATCACGGGCGCCACGCTGGATGAAGACTTCCGGCGCAACAGTAAGATTCACCGAGCCTGGAAGCTCCAGGCCCGGTGATCAAGAAAGGTGCACTGCACGTCTTGCCGTTGACGGTTTGCTAAGTGCTCAGCGGCATTGAACCTGCCATCAGCGGGCCCCAACGCCGGTGGTGTCTGTCCGCGTCGCGGCTAGCGTTGGGCCGTGTTTTCATTCGCAGGGCGGTTATAGAGACTGACCAGGACTTGATCCAATACAGAGGAAGCACCCCAAGGCCGCGCGTGGTTGAGGATCGCGACCACGGCCCAGGTGTTTCCATCATTGTCGCGGCTATAACCGGCGATTGCCCGCACCGTGTTCAGGGTTCCGGTCTTGATATGTGCTTTGCCGGCAACTCCGGTATTGCGCAGGCGTTTGCGCATGGTGCCGTCTACGGCTGCAAGCGGCATCGATGAAATGAACTCGGCAGCGTAAGGGCTCTGCCAGGCGGCTTGCAGCAAGCTCGCCAGCTCTCGTGCGCTGACACGCTCAGCACGTGACAGACCAGAACCGTTTTCAATGACAAGGTGTGGTGAGATCAGCCCTTTTTTCGCCAGCCATTGGCGAATCACTCGTTGCGCAGCCATGGAGTCATCGGCGTCCGCTTCGTTGCGGAATTCGGCACCGAGGCTCAGGAACAACTGTCTCGCCATTGTGTTGTTGCTGTACTTGTTGATGTCTCGAATGATTTCCACGAGGTCAGGTGAATAGGCGCGCGCGATCATCCGTGCCTCATCTGGAACCTGGGCGACTCGATCCTCGCCGAGGATGCTGCCCCCAAGCTCCTTCCAGATTGCCCGGACGGCGCCCGCGGCATAGCGCTGATGGTCGAGTACGGAGAGATAGGTCTGGCCACTGCATCCTGCCGGCAGTTTGCCCGTTACTACGACGGTTACGCCCTCGCTGTCCTCGATCGGGTTGTACCGGATGTCAGGCCAACCCGGGCATTTCGCTTTGGGCAGTGCCTGAATACGGTTGTCGATGCGAACCGTGGCGATCGGCGGTTCGACGATGACGTTCACCTTGCCGGCGTCGTTGCGAGCAATAAAACGAAGTGCTTTGAGGTTTACCAGCAACGAGTCGGGACCAACCAGGAATGGCTTGTTCTTGTCGTTCCCGTCATCGTCGAAAATAGGCAACGTCGGTTGAACAAAATGGCTACGGTCGAGTACCAGATCTCCGGTCACCGTCTGGACGCCGTTGGCGCGTAGGTCACGCAGCAACAGCCAGAGCTTTTCCATATTGAGCTTTGGGTCACCGCCACCTTTGAGGTACAGGTTACCGTTCAGTGTGCCGCTTTCGATAGGCCCGTCAGCGTAGAATTCGGTTTTCCACTGATGGTTGGGGCCGAGCAATTCCAACGCAGCGTAGGTTGTCACCAATTTCATGGTCGATGCGGGATTGACCGAGACATCAGCGTTAACGAAGGTCGGCGAGGCATTACTGTTAAGCGGAAGCATGACGACAGACAGTGCGCTGCTTTCTATCTTGTTCGCCTTGAGCGCTTGCGCCACGCGCGGCGGCAAAGTCTGATTAACCGTTTCGGCGGAGACTGGCAAAGCCAGCGGCAGCGTCAGCAACGCGGCGGCAACACGGGCGAGGAGTTTGTAAACGCCACTGCCCGGAGCGGCGGCGGCAGACAGATCGGTAAACATCGGCATTGGAATTCCCTACTGCGTTCAGGGAAGGATGGCGGGCCATTATGCCCACGTCCAAGAAGTGACGTACTTCTCATCCGACAAGCGTAGCCGACGACCTCCAGCCTCCGCAAAAAAGAACTCTCCAGCTGCTATTGCTTTGCATGTCCAGCGCCGAAGGCAGGCGTCTCTAATCGCACAAGCAACGCGTTGCTGTTAGAGTGCGCGCCGTCATCATGTAAGAAATAAGGACCGGCTCAATGGCTACCAATCGCTCGCGTCGCTTGCGCAAGAAACTCTGTGTCGACGAATTCCAGGAACTAGGTTTCGAAGTAAACCTGACCTACCGTGACGGCCTCGAAGCCAAGGCAGTAGACGATTTTCTAGAGGCCTTTCTGAACGAGGCCATCGAAGCCAATGATCTTGGCTATATTGGCGGTGAGGACTACGGTTTCGTTTGTCTGGCCAGCCGTGGCTCGGTTAACGAGGAGCAACGCGGTCAGGTCGAGGCGTGGCTGAAGGGCCGCAGCGAGCTAGCCGAATTCAACGTGAGCCCGTTGATGGATGTCTGGTACCCAGAAAACGAGATCAACGCTAAGGCATGATCGAGTCGTTTTTGTCCTGATCGGTTGCAGCTGTTCGTTCGGATTTGCGCAATGCAGTCCGAGCGATCAACCGACGCAGAAGGTACATCAGCAGGGTTACCGCCAAGGCTACGCCGACGCCAATCGCTGCGTTTATCAACCTCAGTTGCGGCAATTCCCAATCTTGCGCCAGCGTCTCGGCCAGCAATACGAAGCTAAGTGTCGTCTGTAGAACGAACAGTCCGTAGTGATGGGCCTGGAAAGCCCGGCTGAGCATCACCAGTGGCAGCATGATCATGACCATCACAGGTGGATCGGCCAGGCTATGGCCCATGTAGATCAACACCGCAGCGGCACAGAAAATCGCGATGCTAGCTTGCAGTGCCCGTATGAGGCTGCGCTGCAGATCCATTTGCAAGGTAGTGAATACCGCCAGGGTCAGCCAATAACCGCGCGGAAGATTGCCAATGGTGACAATCAGGCCGCTGGCGGAAGCGGCGAGCACATACGTCAGCGCATGCTGGCGCCATTCGCGTATCGGTGTGCGTCTCGCACGACGGCGCAGTACTTTGATCAAGCTGAACAGCCTTGGCATGTACGGCCACATGCGCAACCCGTGCATGCCGCGTAACCCGAAGGCCAATAAGGTAACCCACAGCCCGCCCAGGGCGAACAGTGCGGCAATCGCCTGGGGGTTGTTGAAATCTCCGATCCCGTATTGGCCCTGACCTAGACACAGACAAATAGCCAGGCCGATTCCGAGCTTGCCGGCTTCGCTGCCGTAACGCTGAAGCCATGCCAACAACAGGCCATAGAAGGCAAACAGACCGAGGCTGATTAGCGGGTGAGTCGCCGACCAAAAGCCGAGACCGGCACTGCACGCGCCAAGACCAATCAACAACAGCATCCGAAGCATGCCGAGGCGATGCAGGGGGTTGGCTTTGGCCGCCTGGAAAGCCCCGACCGTTGCCCATAGAAAGCCGGCATGGCCGCTGAACAATCCGAGCAAAAGCGGTAACGCGCAGCCTAGACCCGCAATGGCTGCCGCGCCCCAGGCGGGGCGGCCAGGTTGCCAGCCAACGAGTTCCCAAAGCCGCTTCTTCATCGCGCTCACGTCGGGCTCGAACGTCCGGTCATTTCGCCGGCCATCTCTGTCGCATAGCTGTCGGTCATGCCTGCGATGAAGTCGATCATCCGCACGAATGACTGATATAGCGGCCAGTCGGGATCCGGTGCGTTGCTGCCGAGCAGATCCAGTATGCGGCGGTTCTTGAACGATGGGGTTCGCCCACCGTGCTGTTCCAGTGCAGCGCCGCAGAAAGCGTTGAGCAGAATCTCGAGCGTGGTGTAGGCGCCGATCTCATGCAGCGTCTTGCGTTTATCCTGGAAGATTTTTTCGCGCGCCATGGCTTTAGCTTGCAGGACGCATTGCTTAGCAGGGCCATGCATGTGCTCCACGAGATCACCGGCAAGGTTGCCCGCGAGCAACGCTTTTTGCTGTTCGACGAAAGCGTGCGCAGCTGCGTTAGTGAGATGCTCGATCGCCTTGCCTCTGAGGATTGCCAGCTTGCGCCGGCGTGAATCCTTGGGGCCGAGCTGTCGGTAGGTTTCCGGCAGGTCATCGCCGACCAGGTTCAACAGCAAGGCCTCGACTTCTGAATAGTCGAGCAGATCCATCTCAAGACCATCCTCAAGATCGATGAGGCCGTAGCAGATGTCATCTGCCGCCTCCATCAGGTAAACCAGAGGGTGGCGTGCCCAGCGTTGGTCGTCGAGTTTCGGCAACCCGAGCTTGGACGCGATCTGCTCAAGCAATGGCAGCTCGCTTTGGTAGCAGCCGAACTTGTGTTTTTTGTAGCCTAGGGCTTCCGCATGACGGGACGTCCACGGGTACTTGAGATAGGTCCCAAGCGTTGCATAAGTTAGACGGGTCCCGCCGTCGAATTGATGGTATTCGAGCTGCGTAAGCACCCTGAAGCCCTGGGCATTTCCCTCGAAGTTGAGAAAGTCGGCTCGCTCGGCATTGCTCATGTCGTCTAGCCAGCCACGCCCTGCGGCTTGTTGAAACCAGTGTCGGATGGCGTCTTCACCCGAGTGTCCAAACGGTGGATTACCGATGTCATGAGCGAGGCAGGCGGATTGGATGACCATCCCCAAGTCGGCAGGGTTGCACCATTCCGGCAAGTCGTCACGTAGCACCTCGCCCACCCGCATGCCGAGTGAACGCCCGACGCAGCTGACTTCGAGCGAATGGGTGAGGCGCGTGTGGATATGGTCGTTGCTGGATACCGGATGCACTTGCGTCTTGCGCCCAAGCCGGCGGAACGCCCCGGAAAAGATGATTCTGTCGTGATCTTTATGAAAAGGGCTTCGACCAAGCTCTTCGCTACTGTGTACGGATTTTCCGAGCCGTTCACGATTTAGCAGCGTGTGCCAATCCAAAGAGCAACCTCCTAGGTGTCGCCAGTTGGGCGGTTTGCCCTGCGCAGCATTCTGCTTTTCGGGCAGGTCGTGCTTGCTGTCCAAGCAACAATGGCGGGACGTCAGGGTGCGGTAGTCACCGTCTGCCTCGCCCTTTACCGCTAACCCGCCGGTCGGCTAGCAGTGTAAACGACAAGACACATGACGTTTGCAACTAGTGCCGCATCTTGCGGATAAGCGGATAAAGCATCATGCCGACTCTCGCTAATTTGCCAACTTTACCGAGACGTCGGCCAAACAAGGTGAGCCCCAGGGTGGCGGCAATCATCAGCGGGCCCTTTCCAATATGGGGGCGTGCACTCAATCCACGATTCGCTACCATTCCTTTTATCCGTTGGAAGGGATGGACCAGCGGCTGCGAGTGGTAAAGAACCTGTTGACGGTTCATCTCCATGCGCAACCGCACGAGGTCCTTGCGCATGGCCAAATCGCTTGAGCTACTAAGTGGCAGGCTCATGGTAGTAGACGCTCCCGATTGCGGGCTAATTCTTCGACCGTCGCTTGAAACGGCGAGGCACTTTCCTTGGCGAGGCGGATTGCTCGGCTAATACAGATCCCCAGCACGACCGCATAGACCGCGCATAGCACGAGAATCGCCGCAATAGGATTGCTGTCCCAAAACGCGATCACGATTGCAGCTGACAGCCCAACGAGAATGAGCAGGCCGAGTATCAAGCTGACACTGGCAAGAAGGAAAAGCTTGAATACCCGGACTCGCTCTTCTTGGATCTCAATGCCGATGAGTTCCAAATGCCCTTGAACGAGGCCAGCTATGGCGCTGCCCATCTTCTTGATGGAAGGAGCGGGGGCATCGTCAGCGTGCCTGGTTTCCATTGGGTCTGTTCCCCACATTAGCGGCGGGTGATCAAGCCGAAGAGAAAGCCGACGCCCGCAGCAATGCCAATCGATTGCCATGGATGTGTGTGCACATATTCTTCGGTGCATTGGATGGCTGCCTGGCCTTGCTCACGCAGGGAGCCTTCCTGCTCTTTGAGCATCTGGCGCGCTCGACTGAGGTTGGCGTTGATCTTGCCGCGCAACTCTTCGGTCTGGGTTCCGGCTGTGTTTTGCGTGTGCTTCAGCAGGCGCTCAGTGTCACCGATAAGGGTGTGGAATTCTTCGATCAGCGCATTCTGTGCAGTCTGCAGATTGCGGCGATGAGCGGATTTGTCGATCAGAGACGAAGGATTGGTGCTGGTTGTTCCGTCAGGGATTGGCGTGTTGTCGCTGGTGCCAAAAGTCGATTCAGTAGACATCTGTAGCTCCTCTCGATCTCGCAGGGACGTCAGGTCCCGGTGCCTAGGGTTTCGAGCATGCTAGTGACGCAAGGTTCCCGTTTCGTTTGATCTAATTAATGTCAGAGCTTCGCCATATAACGTCGTACCTCTCTCAAGCGCTGTATCTAAATAGAAAAGTAAGACAAAAAAGAAAACCCGCCGGAGCGGGTTTTCTATTTCTCAGTGCACTTGCGTGCACTAGCCGCTATTTACATCAGCGGAATGGTGTAGCTGACGATCAGACGGTTCTGGTCGATATCCTTGGTGGAGTTGCTACGGTATGTGCCATTCCGCCACTTCACGCCGAGGTTTTTAAGCGCCCCTTCCTGGAAGACATATCCAATATCGGTATTGCGCTCCCACTCTTTGCCGTTGCGGCCAGTGTCGGTTCCGAAATTGAAGTTATCACCGGTAACATAACGGGTCATGAACGTCAGGCCCGGAATGCCTACGGCTGCGAAGTTATAATCGTAACGTGCCTGCCATGATTGCTCGTCGGCGTACGCAAAGTCGGCGGCAAGCATCACATAGTTAACCAAGTATGGGTCCGTGCCGGCGCCAGTGTAGGCGAATCCAGTATCACCGCTCATCTTTTGGTAACCCAGACCGAAGCTGTGACCGGTCACGGAGTAGGTAACCATTGCGCCGAGTGCTTTGTTGTCGACAGTGGATGAGCCGTCGTCAGTGGAGCGAGCATAGCGTAGGTCAGTCTTGAGAGACTGATTATCTCCGAGCGGGAGCACATGAATGAGGTTGAACGAGTGCTGTTTGTAGACTTCCTCAAGATTGCTGTAGTAGTACGCACCTTTCAGATCTTGCGTGAAAGAATAGGTAGCGCCAGCAAACAGAAAGTCTTCAGGCTTGTCACCGGTATTCCCGCCCTTGCCTCCGAACTTCAGGTCTTCGTAATTGGTGGAATCGCGGTCGTTTTCTTCGGTCAGGTAACCGGCGTCCAAAGTGAGGCCATCGATCTCATTGGAAATGATCTGACCGCCCTTGAATGTTTGTGGCAGCAAGCGTGAGTCGCTACGCGAGATTGCCATGTTTTTGGGTTCGATTGTGCCGACTTTCAGCACCGTTTTGGAGATCTTTGCCTTGGCTGTCAGGCCCAGTGAGGAGAAGTCATCAGGGGCCTCGTTTCCGAACCCGCTTGGCATAAGGCCAGTTCCGCCAGTGTCCTCACTTGAGTACAGCTTGACGCCTAGGAGGCCTAGCGCATCCACACCGAAGCCTACTGTACCGTCTGTAAAGCCTGACTCTGCACGCAAAATGAAGCCCTGAGCCCATTCTTCTGTCTTCGATTGCGCGTTTGAGGCGACGGAACGATTGTCGCTATTGAAGTAAAAGTTACGCAGCTCCAGGTTGACCTTACTGTCGTCAACAAATGCAGCTTGAGCCATGGTGGGGATGGCCAGTGTTGCTCCCAGAGTGGCTAGGGCCACGCCCCGGGCGATTGGGGTCTTGAGCATTTCTTATTTCTCCTCGTTGGATGATGCTCTGAAGTCGCTCTTACGGCGCTGTGTAATTAAACACTACATCAGTAATTGAACCCTTAGACCTTAGTCTTTCAGGCTTAAGCTTGGAGGTATCGACTAACCTGTCGGCAGTTCTCCCGGGCCAACTTGATATGCCTCGAAAAATCGCCACCGATGCTCACTTACACCTCCGGCCCTCTAGCTCTCAGGCCGCTTGGGCTGCAGCATCCTAGCCTTTCGCCAGCGTTCCGTCGATTGCGAAAATCAAACCGTCGTTTGAGTGGGCTCAACGTCACATTTTCCAGAGGCTTCGCCCTGACTGAGAGTGCCGAAAACGCGTAATCCGGATGGAGTTTAGGCTGCTAGAATTACGGGTATTGTCTGCGAGCGCTCTCTATGTATTTACCGGAATGCCAACTGTTCGGAACACTGGGTTGCCACTTATGCGAGCAAGCTGAGGCGGTGGTTTTGCCTTTGGTTGAAAACGGTTTGCTAGTTGAACTGATCGATATTGCCGACCGCCCAGGGTGGGTTGAGGATTATGGCTTGCGGATACCCGTGTTGCGGCGAGTTGACACGGGTCTTGAGCTGGACTGGCCGTTTGAGATAGAGCAGGTTGTCTGGTTTCTGCGGCAATAAGCGATATGTAGCATTCTCCAGTGATCTGCCGTTGCATACAGTAATCGCGTAACTCGCCTGTCCGTGAGGAAAGAGGCGCTAACACGTTGTAGCTTTTCTGGTTTGCAGAATCATTAGGCCAGAAACCAAAAAAACCGGCCATTGGCCGGTTTTTTCATCTGACGTATAGCGTCTGATGCAAGGGTTTTGGTCGGAGCGACTGGATTCGAACCAGCGACCTTCTCGTCCCGAACGAGACGCGCTACCAAGCTGCGCTACGCTCCGAATGGCGCGCATTTTACAGAAAAATGTTTACGCCACAAGAGCTTGGAGGCTCGTTTTTTCTACCGCCATGCATAGGGTCCGGCACTGAAGCAGAGATCGCGAATCGCGCTGATCTCAAAGTTCTTGAACGGTACGAACCTGATCTTTATTGACTCTGCCTGGCTTGCCGTCGATACCTTCGAACTCGTAGAACCCGGCTTCATCATCATATTCTGGATGGTCCAGCGTCTGTATTTCACGTCCATCGTTGAGGGTAATTACGCTGGGGCTCGAGCAGCCCGCGAGAAGGGCTAGTCCGGCCAGTAATGCGAGTGTAGGTCCGGTTGCTGCGCGCATGATGAATCTCCTCTGGATAGTTGCGTCTGTGACGGTGATCGGCCGTGCTAAGTTCCCAAGCGTGGCTCATGCAGCGCTAGCAGTTCGGGTGAGTTCAGATTGGCGAGTCGGGTGTCATCCACTCGGAGGTTGAGTGCACGCGCTTGAAGCGCCAGCAATATTTTCCGGTTGCTTCGCTCGCCAGACAGCCACGCCTCTTCTATTGTGGCTCCGAGATCCACCGGAATGATGCAGAACAGTGGCTCCCATTGCTCGCCTCGTCGAACCATTATCGGCCTACCTGGCTCCGCTTGAGCCATTGCATACAGCTCGTTGAGCAGCACCTTATTGATCAACGGAGCGTCGCACGGCAAAACTATCAGCCATTTATGGCGTGCTGCGGCCAGCCCTGATCGGATACCGGCAAGCGGGCCGGGAAAATCCGCTTCATCATCGGCGACCAGACGATCCGCGAAGGGCGCGTAAGCTGATTGGTTTCGGTTGCAGGAAACAAGCAGGTCATCGGTCATCGGGCGTGCTATACGGTGTGACCATGCGATGAGCGGCTTGCCGTGCCACTCCACCAGCCCTTTGTCCTGCCCACCCATTCGCTGCCCGCGGCCACCAGCCAGCAGCAAGATCGAGCAATCCAAAAGCTTGTCTTGTCCCATCAAGTGCTCCATCAAAAGCCTGTGATATAACACCCGGAAATCGATACCAACAACCGGAAGCCTGAATGAGCCATCTCGCTGATCAATCCTTTGTTCCGTTGAATATTGCTGTCCTGACGGTCAGCGACACTCGCACTATGGAAACTGATACGTCCGGTCAACTGCTCGTCGACCGTCTTTTAGCGGCAGGTCATCGGCTCGCCGCGCGGGTGTTGCTAAAGGACGACATATATCGGATCCGCGCTCAAGTCGCGAACTGGATCGCGGAGGATATCGTGCAGGTTGTATTGATTACCGGCGGGACTGGTTTCACTGCACGGGACAGTACGCCGGAGGCGGTGGGTTGTCTCCTGGATAAACAAGTGGACGGCTTCGGTGAATTGTTTCGCCAGATATCGGTTTCGGATATAGGGAGTTCTACCGTGCAATCGCGCGCACTGGCAGGGCTGTCTAATTCCACACTGGTCTGTTGCCTACCCGGCTCTACCGGTGCGTGCCGGACGGCTTGGGATGGCATTCTTGCCGAGCAGCTCGATGCGCGCTTTCGCCCCTGTAATTTCATCCCTCACCTGAAGCAGGCTGAGCCTTGCGAGAGCCGTGGGTGATGGCGGGTGAATCATCGGCGCTGATGCCAGTGGAGGAGGCGCTTGAAGCGCTGCTCAGGCAGGCCGAAGGCTCTCCTATTAAAGAAGTCGAGTGTGTTTCGATCGACGAGGCTGCGGGGCGAATCCTGGCTGAGCCTCTGATTTCGCGAATGGATCTACCGCCATGGCCAAACAGTGCCATGGACGGGTATGCGTTTCGCGCGGCGGATCTGGATGCGCAACCGTTACGTGTGAGCCAGAGGATTTTCGCCGGTAGCCCTCCGAGTCCTTTGGATCCCGGCAGTTGTGCTCGGATATTCACGGGCGCGCCAATGCCAGCAGGTGCCGATACCGTGGAGATGCAGGAAAACGTCGCCGTGCTTGATGATGGACGGATCCGCTTCGTGGAGCCCGTACGGCGCGGTCAGCACGTCCGCCCGCAGGGCGGGGAGGCCCAGACGGGCGAGCCGGTGCTAGATGCCGGCGTGCGCTTGGGGGCAATCGAGCTGGGCCTCGCCGCCTCATTGGGCGCATCTCGACTCAAGGTAAAGCGCAAGATCCGGGTCGCTCTGCTTTCGACGGGTGACGAGTTGGTCGAGCCGGGCAACGCGCTTCAGCCGGGGAAAATCTATAACAGCAACCGGGTACTGTTGCGTCACT
Source organism: Pseudomonas sp. DNDY-54 (assembly GCF_019880365.1). Taxonomy (NCBI): domain Bacteria; kingdom Pseudomonadati; phylum Pseudomonadota; class Gammaproteobacteria; order Pseudomonadales; family Pseudomonadaceae; genus Pseudomonas; species Pseudomonas sp. DNDY-54. Next base: position 2,628,317 of record NZ_CP082271.1, on the reverse strand, counting down.
GGCTGCAGCGCCTGGGCTGTGAAGTCATCGATGCGGGCATCATGCCTGATGATGTCGGTCAGGTTCGCAAATGCCTGGCGAGCTTGGACCACGTGGATTTGATCTTGTCGACCGGCGGTGTGTCGGTAGGAGAAGCCGATTATCTTGGTCAAGTATTGCGCGAAGAGGGTGATCTTACGCTGTGGAAGCTTGCCATCAAACCGGGCAAACCTCTGACTTGCGGCAGCTATCGTGGTGTCGAAGTCATCGGATTGCCTGGCAATCCGGCCTCCACGCTGGTTACCTTCGGTCTTCTGACACGCCCCTATCTGCTGCGGCGGATGGGCGCTTCAGACATCGAGCCGCTGAGTTTCAGAGTGCCGGCGGGCTTCAGCTGGACTAAGCCGGGCAAGCGGCGTGAATTCCTGAGGGCGCGTCTCCAGGCTGGCACAGCCGTGCTGTATACGAACCAGAGCTCCTCTATCCTACGCAGCGCGGTCTGGGCGGATGGGCTGGTTGAAGTGCGCGAGCATAGCCAGCTGGAAGAGGGTGAGCTTGTACGCTTCATTTCGTTTGCCGAGCTGCTCAACTAAGCGTTCGCTTGGCTCGCGATGAATCACCGCGCCGGTGCATTACGTCGGCCAACGTCGACAGGTCGGCGCCAGCAATAAACTGATCGCAATTCTCATTGTCTACCTTTCCCATCCGCGCCAGCCCTGGCTGCGATGCGTTTGGTATTACCCATAACAAGGAGAAATGTGATGCAGGAGAGAAATGCCTGGGTCGATTACGCCAAAGCCATTGGGATCATCCTGGTCGTCTACGGACATGTCGCTCGTGGTGTATTCAACGCCGGCTTGCCAATGGAGGAGAGCACCTACCTTCTCGTCGACAGCATCATCTATAGCTTCCACATGCCACTGTTTTTCTTCTTGTCGGGTTTGTTCTTTTACGATTCTTTAATGAAACGGGGAAAGACCGGGCTGATTGTTAATAAGGTAGACACCGTCGTCTACCCGTTCATCGTCTGGTCGCTGTTGCAGGGTCTCATTGAGGTGGTGCTGTCTAACTACACCAATGGTGAGGTCACGTTCGGACAGGTCTTCTCGTTGCTGTGGTCGCCGCGCGCGCAATTCTGGTTTCTTTATGCGCTGTTTCTGGTCTTCGTCGTGTGCTCCTTCGTCTATGCGAAGGCGGATCGTCGCTACTTCCTGCCGATATTGTTGATGTTCGGCGCCCTCTACGTCTTCAAGCAAGAACTGCCCATGGGCAATGTTGGCAAGTTCATTTTTGGCAACGCTGTGTTCTTTGCGCTAGGTGTCTGGTTTAACGAGATCAAGGCTTTTTTTCTCGCCCGTTATGTCCAGCTCACCTTGTTATTTGGTGCGCTATTTGTGGGAGGGCAGTATGTATTTCATGTCACCTTCGGTTTGAACTGGGAGGTAGGAGGCTTACCAGTGCTTGCGCTGGCGACCGTCTCGATCTTCTTCATGATTGCTTTGGCGATGTGGCTAGGCAGGGTCCGCATTGAGTGGCTGCTTTTTCTTGGCGCCTCTTCGATGACGATCTATCTCATGCATATTCTTGCCGGAAGTGGAATTCGAGTGATCCTGAGCAGTTTCATGGGTGTTGATTCGATTCCAGTGCACCTGATCCTAGGGACATTGGTTGGGCTGATTGCACCGCTGTTGGCCCAGGCGGTCATTAAGCGCTACGACTTGTATTTCTTTCTCACACCGCCAAAGTCAGTTTCGGCAACGAGCCTAAGGACGCGGAGGGCTCTGGCGCACTGAGCGTCATTAGCAGCTGCAGTTAGTCGCTGCCTGGAGACGCATGGCGCAAATCGATCAGGAAACCTCTTTCCGGGTTTGCTCCGCCTCGAGGCGGCGGGTACGTCTCTTTCTGGTCGATTTCCGCCGCCGTTTTGATGGTTTCGGATGCGTCGGCTTCATCAACTGGGTCGCGCCAAGGCCGCTCATGATCCCAACGATATTGATGGTCATGTCCGCCAGCGATGGCGTGCGAGATGGCGTGAGCGCCTGCAACAGCTCTATCGAAGCGGCGCCTACCAAGATCCAGACGAACAACGAGCCCAGCCTGATTGCCGGGAATGCCCGGTGAGCCGTATACGTCAGGATGCTGAAGCCTAACCAGTGGTATAGCTTGTCGGCGCCGAGGTAGAGCTGTGAGTTTGGGGAATCCTTGAGTGCCATGATGGCAAGAAACAGCACGGCCAGAACAAAGGGTGCCATCCTGCGTGCATGTTGATACTGCATGTGCGCTCGCATGTCATGCGGTTGCGCAGAGCTGAACCGCCGCTGGAAAGGGTCGCCATGAGGAGGGGCGTCATGGCAATTAGCTTTCATTAGCCTACAGGCCGTTTCGTTTGACCTTCAACCCTTAGCTGCCGTTCTGGGCTGTAACGCGACCAATGGCGATGCGATTACCCGCAGGTGATTCGCTGAATCACCATCGCTTCATCTGTTGTCAGGGACAGGCGTTGAGCGTTGTATTCCAGTGTCACGATGTCTCCGGGCCGAAGGATCCTGGCTACGGCGGCGCCGCTTTCCCGCCGCGCCTGATCGAGCGTTGCCGGGCTAGCCAATTCTCCGACAAGGCCCTGGACGATAGAGCTATGGCACTGCGCAGCCGTTTGTACTAGAGCAGGTTCTGTCTGTGATGATTGGCAGCCAATCAGAATGGCGCCACCTAGCATTAGAGCGATCGAGCGAATCGGTTGCATTTGAAATATCTCCTGTAAGCCATTCTGTAGAGGGGGTCATTTGATCGAAGCTGATGAAACCCTAGCGTGCGAGGGAACTGGCGGAACAGTGTCGTCGTCTTAGTTTCGACGGCCCGTTGCGATCTGCGTTGGCCTACCTAACAAAAACGATAAGGAGTTCATCCATGTTCAATTCGCCCCTTATGAAGCGTATTGCTACCCTGTTGGCGGCTATGCATTTCATGTTGTTCGCACAGATTCCCCTAGCCCAAGCAGCCATGATCGGTACACCAGAAGTCATTGCCGAGCATCAGCAGCAGGTGGATCGTCAACAATTGCTCACGATGTTGGAGGACAAAGACGTCCAGGAAAAACTGGTATCGATGGGGGTTGAGCGAGATCAGGTCGAGCAACGGATCAATAGCCTGACGCCAGCGGAGCTGGCGCAATTTAACCAACAGCTGGATCAGGCGCCGGCCGGTGCGGGTGTTGTCGGTATCATCGTTCTATTCTTGGTGATTTTCATCATTACCGACCTGCTTTGCGCGACTAACATCTTCAATTTCGTCAACTGTATCAACCGTTGATTCCACGATTTGTACTGCTCCTCGTTGTGTTCTTTCTCGGGGCGTGCGCACGGACTCCAATAATCCCGATTGGGTCCGTCGGGCTCCCCGAAAAGGTTGAACTGGCTGATGTCCCGTTCTTTCCTCAAGAAGATTATCAATGCGGGCCTGCAGCGCTCGCCACGATGTTGTCTCATCGCGGCGTCGCTACCGGGCCAGACGAGCTCGTAACGCGTGTCTATCTGCCGCAACGCAAAGGGAGTTTGCAGGTCGAGATGGTCGCCGCTGCGCGCGCGCACGATCTGCTGGTGTACCCGCTTGAACCGCAGCTGGAGGCGGTGCTATCGGAGGTGGCGGCGGGTAATCCCGTGTTGGTACTGCAGAACCTTGCTTTCGATCGCTGGCCTCAATGGCATTTCGCGGTTGTAGTGGGGTACGACCTCGTCACTCAAACTCTGGTGCTGCGATCTGGGACTACCCGCCGTTGGACAGGTACCTTTCGCCAGTTCGAACGGAGCTGGGTCAAGGGCGGTCGCTGGGCCGTGGTGACGGTCCCTCCCGATCGGCTGCCGCTTACCGTAAAGGAAACGGCCTGGTTGAAGGCTGCCAGTGATCTTGAGCAAACCGGTCACAATGCTGCGGCTCTCACCGCGTATGAAGCAGCAGCTGAGCGCTGGTCGAGTGGATTGTCGTGGTTCGTGCTTGCCAATGCCCGATATGAGCAGGGCGATAAAGTTGCTGCGGAGAAAGCATTACGGACGAGCGTCCAGCACGATGGCTCATTCGCCGCTAGCTGGTTCAACCTTTCGCAGGTGTTGGCGGAGTGGGGCTGCCGTGTTGAATCATCCGCAGCGCTCGCATGCGCGGCTCGGTTGGCCCCCGACGATAACCGCTTCAAGGCTGTTCTGCCTCCGGGGGGCGCGAAGGCCGTTACATGCGAAGCCCCTCCGTCATGCCCGGCCCAATGAGCCATCAAAAGCCGAGTCTGTCTCGCATGCTGTAATAGAGCGCGCCGAGGGCGCTTAATGGCGCGCTGAATGACTGTCCGCCTGGGAACGGATAGTGCGGCAGGCTCGCGAAGGCGTCGAAGCGCTCGGCTTGTCCTCTCAGCGCCTCAGCTATGACTTTGCCAGCGATATGGGTATAGGTGACGCCGTGGCCACTGCAGCCTTGAGAGTAGTAGAGGTTGCCGTCGAGCCGGCCAACTTGAGGCAAACGGGACAGGGTCATTAGGAAGTTGCCGGTCCACGTGAACTCAGTTTTCACGTCTCGTAACTGTGGAAACGTTTTGAGCATTTTCGGCCGGATTATCGCTTCGATATCGGCGGGGTCTCGAGCGCCGTAGACCACGCCACCTCCATAAATCAAACGCTTGTCGGCCGACAGGCGAAAGTAATCCAGCAGATAGTTGCAGTCCTCGACGCAGTAATCTTGCGGCAGCAACGCTGCTGCCAGTTCGGGCTCGAGGGGTTCTGTGGCGATGACCTGGGTACCGCACGGCATGGATTTAGCCGCGAGCTCCGGAACCAGTCCGCCTAAATAGGCATTGCCTGCAACGACAACGAACTTTGCGGTTACCTGGCCCCGCTGCGTATGCACCTGCGGCCTGCTTCCCCGAACGATACGGATTGCCGGGCTCTGTTCATAAATCGCGCCGCCGAGCGACTCGACCGCATCCGCTTCGCCTAGTGCAAGGTTCAGTGGATGTATATGCCCACCACCGTGATCCAGCATCCCACCTGCGTATCGCTCGCAAGCGACGACGTTTCTGATGCCGTTGTGGTCGAGCATCTCAAGTTGGTCGTAGCCGTAACGTTCCCAAAGGGCTTTTTGTGCCTCGAGGTGGCGTATCTGTTTAGCATTGAAAGCGGCAAAGACGCCACCGTTCTTCAAGTCGCATTTGATGCCGTAACGGGAGATCCGCTCGCGAATGATTTGCCCACCTTCAAACGCCATCGACCCAATCAGCTGCGCTTCATGGCTTCCAGCGCTGCGCTCGACACTGTCGATATCACGGCTGTAGCTGTTCACGATTTGCCCGCCGTTGCGTCCGGATGCTCCAAACCCGACTTTGGCTGCCTCCAGCACGACAACACGAAAACCGTGCTCCAGAAGAAACAGAGCCGTTGACAGGCCGGTGTAGCCTGCGCCAATTACGCAAACGTCGGTCTCAACCATGCTATCCAATGCTGCGCGGGCAGGGGCTGGGTTTGCGCTTGCTGCGTAATAAGAGAAGGGATAGGGTGTGTTTGACATACTGTTTGCTCTGTTCTGAATATTTAACGGCGATGCTATCCCGACTGACCGGCGTGATGCCATAGCCCTGCAGCGGGGCACCGCGAGATCCAATAATTACGAATATCAGTGAGTTAGCGAAAAATTGCTTGACTCTATCCGGCGTATCTCTAGAATGCGCGTCCATCGGAGGCACATAGCTCAGTTGGTTAGAGCACCACCTTGACATGGTGGGGGTCGTTGGTTCGAATCCAATTGTGCCTACCAATTCCGAAAAGGGTCGCGCTAGCGGCCCTTTTTTTATGCCTTGCTTGTCAGTGCGGCGGCTTTCTGAAAGCATCCGTGCTCCATATTTCCAGTGACTTCGGTCCGTCTCGAGCAGCCCTAGGGCTCCTGCCACCGTGCGGCAGGTTTTTCGGCGGGTCGCTTTCCTGGCTCATCCCAACCCATGTGGCCTTTGGTAGGGGTCACCACTAGGAGAGGAGGCGCCATGCCCACCATTACTCTTCCTGACGGCAGTCAGCGTTCATTCGATCATCCGGTATCCGTACTTCAGGTGGCTCAGTCCATCGGTGCGGGTCTGGCCAAGGCAACCCTTGCAGGTAAGGTCAGCGGACAGTTGGTTGATGCTTGTGATTTGATCGAAAGCGACGCCAGTCTGCAGATCATCACTCCAAAAGATGAAGAGGGCCTGGAGATCATCCGTCACTCCTGTGCGCATCTGGTTGGGCATGCGGTCAAGCAGCTCTATCCCTCGGCGAAAATGGTTATCGGTCCGGTCATCGCTGAAGGCTTCTATTACGATATAGCCTTCGAGCGGCCGTTTACCCCGGAAGACATGGCGGCAATTGAGCAGCGCATGAAGCTGCTGATCGATACTGAGTACGACGTGATCAAGAAGGTCACACCGCGCGCCGAAGTCATCGAGGTGTTCCGATCGCGGGGTGAGGATTACAAGCTGCGTCTGGTCGAGGACATGCCTGACGAGCAGGCGATGGGGCTGTACTACCACGAAGAGTACGTCGACATGTGCCGAGGTCCGCATGTGCCGAATACTCGCTTCCTCAAGTCCTTCAAGCTCACAAAGTTGTCAGGCGCCTACTGGCGCGGTGACGCGAAGAACGAGCAACTGCAGCGCATCTACGGCACTGCGTGGGCTGATAAGAAACAGCTCGCGGCCTACATTCAGCGGATCGAAGAAGCCGAGAAGCGTGATCACCGCAAGATTGGCAAACGCCTGGATCTGTTCCATACGCAGGAAGAAGCGCCTGGCATGGTGTTCTGGCATCCGAATGGCTGGACCCTGTATCAGGTGCTCGAGCAATACATGCGCGTGGTGCAGCGTGAAAACGGTTATCAGGAAATAAGAACGCCACAGGTCGTCGACCGGAGCTTGTGGGAGAAGTCCGGTCACTGGGCGAACTACGCTGAGAATATGTTCACCACCGAGTCGGAAAGTCGTGATTATGCGATCAAGCCGATGAACTGCCCCTGTCACGTGCAGGTGTACAACCAAGGACTTAAAAGCTATCGCGAGTTGCCGTTGCGCCTCGCCGAATTTGGCGCTTGTCATCGCAATGAGCCGTCCGGCGCATTGCACGGCATCATGCGGGTCCGCGGGTTTACGCAGGACGATGCACATATTTTCTGCACTGAAGAGCAGATGCAGTCCGAGTCTGCTGCATTCATCAAGTTGACTCAGGCGGTCTATGCCGATTTTGGCTTCGACAATATCGAGCTGAAGCTATCGACCCGGCCCGAAAAGCGAGTCGGGTCCGACGAGCTGTGGGATCGGGCGGAAGCTGCGCTTGCCGCCGCGCTCGACAGCGCCGGCCTTCCGTACGAATTGCAGCCTGGTGAGGGTGCGTTCTATGGGCCGAAAATTGAGTTTTCGCTTAAGGACTGCTTAGGTCGTGTGTGGCAATGCGGTACGCTTCAGCTCGATTTCAATCTACCGATTCGTTTGGGGGCGGAGTACGTCAGCGAGAATAATGATCGTCAGCATCCGGTGATGTTGCATCGCGCCATTCTCGGCTCGTTCGAACGTTTCATCGGCATTCTGATCGAGCATTACGAAGGCGCATTCCCAGCCTGGCTGGCACCGACTCAAGCCGTGGTGATGAATATCACCGACAAACAGGCTGATTTCGCACTGGAAGTGGAGAAAACACTCAACCAAAGCGGCTTCCGTGCCAAGTCCGACTTGAGAAACGAAAAGATCGGCTTTAAAATCCGCGAGCATACCTTGCTCAAGGTTCCCTATCTCTTGGTTATTGGAGACAGGGAAGTAGAGACACGAGCCGTTGCTGTGCGCACCCGTGAAGGCGTCGATCTGGGCTCCATGCCCCTGGGCGACTTTGCGCAGCTGCTGACACAAGCGGTTTCCCGGCGTGGTCGCCAAGAATTGGAGTAATGACTATTAAGCGTGAAATGAGACAGGATAAACGAGCTGCACCCAAGGCCCCGATCAACGAGAATATCTCGGCTCGTGAGGTCCGTTTGATTGGTGCTGATGGCGAGCAGGTTGGCATCGTCTCGATTGATGAAGCGCTTCGTATAGCTGAAGAAGCCAAATTGGATTTGGTGGAAATTTCCGCCGATGCAGTTCCTCCTGTTTGCCGGATCATGGATTACGGCAAACACCTCTTCGAAAAGAAGAAGCAGGTCGCTGCCGCGAAGAAGAACCAGAAGCAGATCCAGGTTAAAGAAGTAAAGTTTCGTCCAGGGACGGAAGAGGGCGACTACCAGGTCAAGCTACGCAATCTGGTACGTTTCCTGAGTGACGGGGACAGGGCCAAGGTTTCGTTGAGATTCCGCGGTCGTGAGATGGCGCATCAGGAGCTGGGGATGGAATTGTTGAAGCGGGTCGAAGGTGACCTCGCGGAATACGGTTCGGTCGAACAGCATCCAAAGATGGAAGGACGCCAGCTGATCATGGTCATCGCTCCCAAGAAGAAAAAGTAACCACCAGGGCACTGGCAGGCCTTGCGGTTATTTGAAATCACCCACAATGTGGAGTACCGAACATGCCAAAGATGAAGACTAAAAGTGGCGCTGCAAAGCGCTTCAAAAAGACGGCAAATGGCTACAAGCACAAGCACGCTTTCAAGAGCCACATCCTGACCAAAATGTCTACCAAGCGTAAGCGTCAGCTGCGTGGTACATCTCTGATGCACCCGTCTGACAATGCAAAAGTAGAGCGCATGCTGCGCGTTCGTTAATCGGTCAAGACTCAGAGGAATAACTCATGGCTCGTGTTAAGCGTGGCGTCGTCGCTCGTCGCCGTCACAAGAAAATTCTGAAACTCGCCAAAGGCTACTACGGCGCTCGTTCGCGGGTATTCCGTGTTGCCAAGCAGGCGGTGATCAAAGCAGGCCAGTATGCCTACCGTGACCGCCGTCAGCGGAAGCGCCAGTTCCGCGCTCTTTGGATCGCTCGTATCAACGCCGGCGCTCGTGTAAATGGTCTGTCCTACAGCCGTTTCATTGCCGGTCTGAAAAAAGCGGCCATCGAAATCGACCGTAAGGTTCTGGCCGAGTTGGCAGTGAACGAAAAAGCAGCTTTCGCTGCGATTGTCGAAAAAGCCAAAGCTTCTCTGGCCTAAGCCCATCGACAATCGAATCCTCGGATTCGTAGCGTCACCGATAGGGGAAGAGCCTTGTGCTCTTCCCCTATTTCGTATCTGAAGGGGCATTTGCAAAAGTGCACCCGGCCGTAGCCAAAGTGCTGTCTGCCTGGTGCGGTTCTGCAAGAACCTCTGGAGGTTGTACATGGAAAACCTGGATGCACTGGTCTCGCAAGCGCTTGAGGCTGTGCAACATAGTCAAGACATCAACGCCCTTGAGCAAATCCGCGTTCAGTATCTGGGGAAAAAAGGCGAGCTGACCCAGGTCATGCAGACGCTGGGCAAGTTGTCTGCTGAGGAGCGTCCCAAAGCCGGTGCGCTCATCAACGCAGCGAAGACCCAAGTCCAAGACGCATTGAACGCAAAAAAGGCGGGTCTTGAGCAGGCTGCGCTAAGCGCCAAGCTGGCCGCCGAACGAATCGATGTGACGCTGCCAGGCAGAGGGGAGGCCTCGGGTGGGCTGCATCCGGTTACCCGCACTCTAGAGCGGATCGAGCAGTTTTTTAGCCATATTGGCTATCGCGTCGCTGAAGGGCCGGAAGTCGAAGATGACTATCACAACTTCGAAGCCCTCAATATCCCGGGCCATCACCCTGCCCGGGCGATGCACGACACCTTCTATTTCAATGCCAACATGCTGTTGCGTACCCATACTTCGCCGGTTCAGGTGCGAACGATGGAGTCGCAGCAGCCACCCATCCGCATCGTTTGTCCGGGGCGTGTCTACCGATGCGACTCGGATATTACCCACTCGCCAATGTTTCATCAGGTCGAAGGCCTGCTGATCGACGAGGGCATCAGCTTCGCAGACCTGAAAGGAACGATCGAACAGTTCTTGCGCGTGTTCTTCGAAAAACCTTTAGGTGTTCGGTTCCGCCCGTCGTTCTTCCCATTCACTGAGCCATCGGCCGAAGTGGATATGCAGTGTGTCATGTGCAGCGGGAAGGGCTGTCGTGTTTGCAAGCAAACCGGCTGGCTTGAGGTGATGGGCTGCGGCATGGTGCATCCAAACGTGTTGCGCATGTCCGGTATCGACCCGGAAAAATATCAAGGTTTCGCTTTCGGTATGGGGGCAGAACGGCTGGCCATGCTGCGTTATGGCGTCAACGACTTACGCCTGTTCTTCGATAACGACCTTAGGTTTCTGGCGCAGTTTCGCTAGAGCCGAGTCCAGTCAAAGAATATTTAGGAGAGCAGGATGAAATTCAGCGAACAGTGGTTGCGTACCTGGGTCAATCCACAAGTTTCCCGAGAGGAGCTAGTGGCACGTCTGTCGATGGTAGGCCTTGAGGTCGATGCGGTGACCCCGGTTGCCGGCGACTTCAGCGGTGTAGTTGTGGGCGAGGTGCTTAGCACCGAGCAGCATCCTGATGCGGACAAATTGCGCGTTTGCCAAGTTAGCAATGGCAGCGAAGCCTTTCAGGTCGTCTGTGGTGCGCCGAACGTGCGTCAAGGCCTGAAGATTCCCTTCGCTATGATTGGCGCAAAACTGCCGGGCGATTTCAAGATCAAGAAAGCCAAGCTCCGTGGCGTCGAATCCAACGGCATGCTCTGCTCTGAAACCGAGCTGCAGATTGGTACTGATGACAGCGGGCTTATGGAGTTGGCGAGCGATGCTCCGGTTGGTAGCGATCTAAGAGCCTATCTCGGGCTGGACGACGCCAGCATCGAGATCGGTCTTACGCCGAATCGTGGCGATTGCCTTTCCATAGCCGGGCTTGCCCGTGAAGTAGGAGCGATTTACGGCGAGACGGTCGCTTCAGCCGATATCGTTTCGGTTGCTGCGAGTCATGATGAGGTGCGCGCCGTCGATGTGTTGGCACCGCAAGCTTGTCCACGCTACATAGGACGCGTGATTCGTAATGTTGATCTATCGCGACCGACGCCGCTGTGGATGGTCGAGCGGCTACGTCGGTCCGACATCCGCAGCATCGATGCGGTGGTGGACGTGACCAACTATGTGATGCTCGAACTGGGGCAACCGTTGCATGCCTTCGATCTTGCCGAGATCAATGGCGGCATTAGGGTTCGGATGGCAGAGGAGCAGGAAAAACTCGTCTTGCTCGACGGACAAGAACTAACCCTGCGTTCCGATACGCTGGTGATCGCCGACCATCAGCGCGCCCTCGCTATTGCAGGCGTGATGGGTGGAGAACACAGCGGTGTCAGCGCTTCTACCCAAGATCTGTTCCTGGAAAGCGCCTTCTTCGACACAATCGCACTCGCCGGCAAGGCGCGCTCCTATGGGTTGCATACTGATGCATCGCATCGATTCGAGCGCGGGGTGGATTCTCAACTGACCCATCAAGGGATGGAGAGAGCCACTGCGCTGCTGCTGGACATCGTTGGGGGCAGCGCCGGCCCTGTAATCGAAGTCACCAGTGAACCCGATGTTCCCCGCGTGGCGCCAATTTTGCTTCGGAAGGATCGCGTTGAGCAAATGCTCGGATTGAGCATGGCTGACGATCAGATCGTGTCGCTGCTGTCGGCTCTGGGGCTGGGTGTGGTTGAGCACGGCGCTGGAGCCTGGGAAGTGAGCGTTCCCAGTCATCGGTTTGATATCAGCCTGGAAGTGGACCTAATCGAGGAGTTGGGCCGCTTGTATGGTTACGACCGCCTGCCGGTGCGTTATCCACAGGCACGCCTGGCGCCCGAAGCCAGCCCTGAATCTCGAGCCGAATTGCCCGCTTTGCGCCGCTTGCTGGTTGCCCGTGGCTATCAAGAAGCGATCACTTACAGCTTCATCGATCCGAAAATGTTCGAGCTGTTCAGCCCTGGTGTCGAGCCCCTGCAATTGGCCAACCCGATCTCATCGGACATGGCGGCCATGCGTACGACGCTCTGGCCAGGCTTGATCAAGGCATTGCAGCACAACCTCAATCGTCAACAGACCCGTGTACGCCTGTTTGAAAGCGGTCTTCGATTCGTCGGCCAACTTGCGAACCTGAAGCAAGAGCCGATGTTGGCGGGGGTCATCACTGGTAGCCGGCTGCCCGAAGCTTGGGGCAACGATCGAGGAGCAGCGGATTTTTATGACGTCAAAGCCGACGTCGAGGCCTTGCTTGGATATGGTGGCGATGCCGCTGCGTATGGTTTCGTAGCCGCCGAGCACCCGGCACTGCACCCTGGGCAGACCGCGAGGATCGAGCGCGAAGGGCGTGCGGTCGGGTACATCGGAAGTCTTCATCCTGAACTCGCCGCAACGCTGGGTATTGATCAGCCGGTTTATCTATTCGAGCTGCTGATTGCTGAAATCAGCGAAGGTCGGCTTCCGCGCTTTTCAGAGCTGTCTCGCTTCCCTGAAGTGCGTCGCGACATCGCGATTCTGGTCGGGCTCGAGGTGTCTGCGGACGATGTGTTGCTGTGCATTCGCGAAGCTGCTGGGGAAAACCTTACGGACCTCAAGCTATTTGATGTCTATCAAGGTAAAGGTATTGATCCGCTTAGCAAAAGTGTGGCAGTCGGCTTGACCTGGCAGCACCCTTCACGCACTCTAAACGACGATGAGGTGAGTGGTGCAATGCAAGAAATCCTCGCCTCCCTGGAAGAAAGGTTCAACGCCACGTTAAGGAAATAGCGTATGGGGGCTCTGACGAAAGCTGAAATGGCGGAACGTCTATACGAGGAGCTAGGCTTGAATAAGCGCGAGGCCAAGGAACTGGTCGAGCTGTTTTTCGAGGAAATCCGTCAGGCGCTCGAGCACAACGAGCAGGTCAAGCTGTCCGGGTTCGGCAACTTCGACCTGCGCGACAAACGACAGCGTCCGGGGCGTAACCCAAAAACCGGTGAAGAGATTCCGATCACGGCGCGGCGCGTCGTGACATTCCGGCCAGGGCAAAAATTAAAAGCCAGAGTCGAAGCGTATGCTGGAACCAAGTCATAACGACGAACTGCCGACTATACCTGGTAAACGCTACTTCACTATTGGTGAGGTCAGCGAGCTATGTGCGGTCAAACCGCACGTGCTGCGCTACTGGGAGCAAGAGTTTCCACAGCTGAACCCTGTGAAGCGTCGCGGTAATCGGCGTTATTACCAGCGCCAGGATGTGCTGATGATTCGGCAGATTCGATCGCTGCTCTACGAGCAAGGGTTTACGATTGGCGGCGCTCGACAGCGGATGTCCGGCGACGAGGCTCGAGAAGACACCACCCAATACAAGCAATTGATCAGGCAAATGATTACTGAGCTTGAAGATGTACTGCAGGTTTTAAAGAACTAGCCGCTTCGCACAAAAAACTTTCACATATTCAGTCGCTTAATGTATAGTTCAATCCGTTTTCAGCAAGCTGAATACATCGTCGGGGCGTAGCGCAGCCTGGTAGCGCACTTGCATGGGGTGCAAGGGGTCGAGTGTTCGAATCACTCCGTCCCGACCAATTTGATAAACGACTTAGGCCGGTAGCGAAAGCTCCGGCCTTTTTCATGCGCGTGACTTTTCGTGGCTCCTCCCGTTTTTCCGTCGAGATGAAACCGTAAACGCACGGGTGTTCGCGCTAGAGGAAGATGACGATCGCGACAATGTTGCGATGGGGCCTCCTAATAGAACCAGCTAAGCGATTTGTCCAGCGTTATTGCATCTAAATCATCTTAAAAATCCGTTGACAGGGATTTGTTATGCACATTCACGGCGGAGAGGTAATGCATCATCTGATGCCGTTTCGTTTGTTGATGAGCTAGTTAGATAAGTTATTGATTATTAAAGAGTAAAGTTGATCGAGCAAAAACTCACCGATCTGATCTTAGGCCCCGCCGGGCGGGCGTTTGGGCGACTCATCCAGCGTCTGTGCACAGATTTATCCACAGCTTCTGTGGATAACGCGCTCGACCTTATTGATACAAGCGTTTGCAAGGTTTCGTTGGTCTGACACTGGGAGTTTTGGGGGTATCTTCGGGTTTTGACCCGATGAAATCAGGTCGCTTGGTTTATCTCGTCGCGGATCTATTTCGCTCAGCGACTGAGAGACACCGCTCTGTCTATGCGGCGGTTTAATGATTGATCAGCCAGCGGTGGGCAATGCGCCGGCTTGAGGCGCGTTCTTATGTTGAAAACGCGCCCGTGTTCTAACCGGTTCCACTCGCCAGCGCTGTATCAGGGCGATGTGTATGTCTACCTAACCACTGCACGGCATCATCCACGTAGGTAAACAGCACCGGGATGATAAGCAGGCTCAGCACGGTTGAGGTAATCAGCCCGCCTATCACCACAATGCCCATTGGCGACCGGAAGCTCGGGTCTGCACCCCATCCCAGCGCTACCGGCAGCATCCCGGCGCCCATGGCCAGGGTAGTCATGATGATCGGGCTGGCACGCTTGCTGCACGCGTCGATGATCGCCTCCCGGCGTGTCAGGCCATGGTCGCGGCGCGCGAGGATGATGTAGTCGATCAGTAGGATCGAGTTCTTGGTGGCGATGCCCATCAGCATGATGAGCCCGATCATGGCCGGCAACGACATAGCGGTTGCGGTGACGAAGAGGGCGATGAAGGCGCCGGGAATCGACAGCATCGGTGCGGCTAGAATCGTTAGCGGCTGCATGAAGTCCTTCAGCAGCAGCACCAGCACTATGTAGATGCATAGCACACCCGTCAGCATCGCCAAGCCGAACCCCGTGGCAAGCTCGTCCATGGCTTCGGCGTCTCCGACGGTGGTCTGTACTACGCCAGGCGGCAGGTTCCGCAGGCTGGGCAATGCCAGTATTGCCTGCTCGATGTCACCTAGGGCTTCGCCATTCAGTTCGATTTCGACATTGACGTTGCGCATCCTGTCGAAGCGCGTGATCTCGACGGGGCCGCTTCCGATCTCCAGCGTGGCGACGTTTTCCAGCGGCACCGGGCCGCGTGCGCCGGCTATCGGCAGGCGCTTGAGCGTCTGGATATCCCCGCGTGCGGCATCGGTGAGCCGCACGACAACGGGCACCTGGCGCTCGCTAAAGCTGAGCTTGGCCAAGTTCTGATCGTAATCACCCAGGGTAGCGACGCGTAGGGTGTCGGCGATTGCTGCGGTCGTCACGCCGAGGTCGGCTGCGCGGACGAAGTCCGGTCGAACGATCAGCTCGGGACGCACCAGGCTGGCAGTCGAGGTGATCGCACCAACGCCGGGAATGGTGCGCAGCTCGCGCTCAACTTGCTGCGCATGCCGGCTCAGCAACTGACCATCCTCACCTGCCAGTACTAGCACATATTCTTCCGAACCACCCATGCCGACTCTGACCCGCGCGCCGGGTAATACGGCAAGCGCATCGCGCAGCTGGCTTTCGATGTGCTGCTTGGTGACTCCAGGGCGGTCATTGCGGTGCGTCATGTTGAGCGTCAGCACCGCCGTTCGAACATTTCCAGCCGAACTCCCGGGTGGCTCGACCGGGTCGTCACCGGAAGCGCTTCCGCCGATGGCGGTGTACACCATCTTCACGTGCGGATTCTGCTCGATGAGCCGGCGCGCTTGCTCGGCGAGCAAAAGGGTGTCGCCCAGTTTGCTGCCTGGCGCGAGCGTAACCGTGACCTGGGTCTGCCAGTCGTCATCCGGCGGCAGGAAGGTGTCCGGCAATGATGCCGCCAACATCAACCCGCCCGTGAAGAATGCCGTTGCTCCCAAGACCGTGAGCATTCGATGGCGCAGGCACCATTGCATCCAGGTCAGATAAAGGCTCAGCCAGCGAGGTGGCACCTGCGAATGCTGTTTTGGCGGCCGCAGCAGGTAGGCCGCCATCAGCGGCGTGAGCATTCGCGCGACGACCAGCGAGAAGAACACCGCAATGGCTGCCGTCCAGCCGAACTGGACGAAGAACTTGCCGACGGTACCGCTCATGAACGCGGTTGGCAGGAAGACTGCAATGAGGGTGAAGGTGGTGGCGACAACCGCCAGCCCGATCTCGTCAGCGGCCTCCATTGCTGCCTGGTAAGGCGTCTTGCCCATGCGCAGATGGCGTTCGATGTTCTCGATCTCGACGATGGCGTCGTCCACCAGCACCCCGATCACCAGCGACAGGGACAACAGCGTCACGATGTTGAGCGAAAAGCCCATCCAATGCATCACGGCAAAGGTCGGAATGGCTGACAGCGGCAAGGCCACCGCGGCCACGAGGGTCGCACGCCAGTTGCGCAAAAAGAGGAACACCACCAGCACGGCCAGCGCCGCCCCTTCGTACAGCAGGCGCATCGAGCCGTCGTAGTTCTCGACCACCTGATCGACAGAGTTGAATGCCTCGGTGACTGTGATTTCGGGGTGATTGGCCTTAAGACCGTCAAGGGCGCCACGAACCCCGTCGGCGACGTCCACCTCACCGGCGCCGCGGGCACGCACGATTTCGAAACCGACCACTGCCTCGCCATCAAGAAGGGCGGCTGATCGTGGCTCCGCAACCGTGTCGGTGACCGTCGCCACCTGGCCAAGCCGAACCCTTCGCCCGTCGCTGAGGGTGACCTCGAGCGTGGCGATCTCCTCAGCAGACTGGACTGTGGCGATGGTGCGTACCGTCTGTTCACCACCGCCGAGGTAGACGCGGCCGCCAGACGCTTCCTGCTGGACCTGCCGCAGTTGCTGGGAGATGTCCAGGGCAGTGGTGTTCAGCGCGAGCAGGTGCGCCGGATCCAGCTCCACGCGAACCTCCCGACTGACGCCGCCGACACGGGAGACGGAGCCGACGCCGGGCACCGCAAGCAACGCCTTGCTGACGTCATGGTCGACGAACCAGGACAATGCCTGCTCATCCATGTTCGCCGCGGCGACCGTATAGGTCAGGATCGGCGACCCGGCGACTTCCAGCTTCCTGATCACCGGATCACGCAGATCGACAGGCAGGTCGGCGCGTACCCGAGCCACCGCATCGCGCACGTCGTCCAGCGCTTCCTGGGTCTCCTTTTCGAGGCGGAACTCCACCGCGATGTCCGCGGTGCCGTCACTCAGGATGGTCTGGATGTGCCTGACGCCTTGCACTGTCGCGAGCGAATCCTCGATCTTGCGCGCCACATCATTTTCCAGCTGTGCGGGCGAGGCGCCCGGTAGCTCGGCGGTCACCGTGATCATCGGCAGGTCGATGTCGGGAAATTCTTGAATCTTCATCAGGCCGAAGCCCATCAGGCCGGCGAAGGTGAGCAGGGCGAACAGCAGGATGGCTGGTGTCGGATTGCGGATCGACCAGGACGAGACGTTGATGCTCATTTCAGCTCCTCGATCAACCGCGTAGGGATGGGCGAGGGGGCCGGGCTGGCAGCCAGCGGGTCGTGACCCGAGACGGGCAGGTCTTCGACGACGCGGACCAGGTCGCCATCGACGAGAAAACCGCCTCCGGTCAGCACTACGGGACTGTCGGCATCCACACCGGCGATGATTTCGACGCGGTCGTGCATTCGCCGGCCGGTCGTTACCCGGGTCTGCCGAACCTTCGAATCCGGCCCGATGCGCAGCACATAGCTGAAGCCGTCGCGCAGCTGCACTGCGCTCTGGGGCAAGGTCATGGTCTGGTCCGTTCCGACCTCGAATTCGCCCTGCGCAAACATGCCTGCACGCGCAGGGCTATCAGCCGGAAGGTCCACATAGATCAGTGCGTTGCGGCTCTGGATGTCCACCAGCGGAGCGATCATTCGCAGTCGACCCTCCAGAGCCTGGCCATCCGCCAAGCGCAGCTGCGCGGTCTGCCCGGGTCGCAACCGATCAAGGTCCGCTGCGGCCACCTCGGCGCGCCATTCGAGGCGGTTGCCACGAATCAGGCGGAACAGTTCTTCACCCGCCGCAAGTACAGCACCGAGGGTCGCGCTCCTGGCTGAAATCACACCGTCGTCGGGTGCCAGCACCCGGGTTTGGGACAGGCGAAGGCGTTGCATCCGCTCCGTGGCGCGAGCAGCTTCCAGGCGCGCTTGCGCAGTATTTTCTGCGGTGACGTACTGATTGATCTGCTGCGCCGAGAGCGCGCCGCTGGTTTGCAGGTCCCGTGCCCTTTGCGCATTGGCTTCTGCTTCGGCGAGCGCCGCTTCGGCCTCCGCTGTGGCTGCGTGGCTTTGGGCAAGCTTGGCACTCAGGGTGTCGGACGCAAAGGCCGCGAGCACCTGGCCACGCGTGACCCTGTCGCCCACGTTGACCATGACGTCGGCCAGGCGAAGGCCATCCGCCTCCGTGCCGATGATTGCCTCCTGCCACGGCTGGATATTGCCGTTGGCCGGTACCCGAACGGGGAGAGTGGTCGGCTCCAGCTTGGTGACCGAGACCGTCAGCGAAGGCTTTGCCGAAACGGCAGGCGGCTCGCCGTTAACGTCGCGGCTGGGAACCCAGGCAGCCAATGGCAACAGTAGAAGGGCGAGGGTCGCGAATACGCTCATCACGACGAAAACGGTTCGGTGGGTGGTTCTTTTCATGTCAGTCGAAATCCTGCGCAAATGGCGCGTCGTCGTGAAGCGACCGGGCGGCTGCCAGGTTGCGAATGGCTTTATTGGCCGCTCAGGTGCCGGCGACTTCCTCCAGCGCCTCGGCAGACCAGCCGCCTCCGACGGCTCGGTACAAGGCAATCCAGCTAGCCACGTGCTCGCGTTGCAGCGCTATCAGCGTGACCTGCGCGGTGACCATGCTGCGGCGCGCATCCTCAAGATCGAAAAGACTGGCGGTACCGGCCCGGTAGCCTGCGCCAACGGCTTCATACGAACGCTCGAAGCCGTCAGCGGCGCGGCGCGCATCGTCGCTACGTGCCGCCGTGCTGTGCAGCGAGACGAGCGCCGTCTCAATCTCCCGGATTGCTTCGCGCAAGCGATCGGCGAAGATCACTGCCGCAAGGTCGTAACGCACGCGTGCCGCCTCGGCGTTCGCGCGGCGTACACCACCATCGAACAGGGGTAGCGTTAGTGCTACCGGTCCAAGGCTCCAGACCGTCCCATCGGTAGTCATGCCACCCTCGGAGAGGCGGCTGCTGCCGATGTTTCCGCTGAGGGTCACGCGGGGCCAGCGCAACGCCTGCGCCTGTACCGATTCGGCGCTCGCGATCACTACATCGCGTGCAGCGGCATAGAGATCGGGACGCTGCATGAGTACACGGGCGGGCACGGAGGCGACGCGAAAATGTGCAGGTTCCGGCAAGTGTGCGTTCGCACCGGCCAGTTGGTTACGGAGTTCAGCCTCGTTCCTGGCGGTCAGCGCAACGAGCGACTTGATCAGGGATTCACACTGGGCGCGTCGTTCGGCTAGCGTTACCTGTCCTTGCGCCGCACTCGCCAGGGCTAGGTGGGCTTCGGCAGGTGATTGGAAACCGCGGCTGGCCATCAGGCTGGTCAACCGAGAGGTTTCGCTACGGGACTGAGCATCCAGCTCGGCTTGTATCACCTGCGCCTGGCAAGCCCGCAAGTCGACATAGGTTGTCGCGATCTCAGCTGCGATGGAGACCCTGGCGTCATGCCACCCGGCCAGGCTCGCTTCGAACCGCGCCTGTGCGGCGCTGGAAGCAGCGCGGTTGGCACCGAACAGGTCCAGCTCCCAGCTGGCCCTCAGGCCGGCGGAAGACATCGTGCCAACCGGGTCTCCAATCTCGGGCCGGCCACGACTGGCGTCGACGGTTGCGTCCAAGGAGGGCATCAACGCCGCGTCGCGCCCGACACGTGTCGCTTGTGCATCGGCAATACGCGCCAGCGCTTGGGCCAGCGTCGCGCTAGCATCCTGTCCATCCTCGATGAGGCTTAACAGGAGCGGATCGTCAAACTGAGCCCACCAGCGAGCGAGACTCTGGAGCCTGCCCTCATGGGAAAGCGGGGCATGCCACTGGGCGGCGACCGGTGCATCGACACCCGGGATAGGAGGGGGGGCAATCGATGCGCAGCCAGTCAGTGCAATAGCTGACAGCAGGAACCATCGCAGCCCAAACGGTGCATTCAAAGATGTGTCCTCCCTTCATTTTGCGCGGTCACCAGCGAGCGGCCGCTGGGTGTTGCGTCGGGAGTCACTATCGGCTGGTGAATCTTTCCAGAGGCTTACTGATGGGAGAAAAATAAAGCGCAGATCGGTAAGTGTTCGGTAAGACGACACTCGGAACGATAGGGGCGCCATCTACCTTGTTCTGGAGAGCTCCATGTATCTGTCCCGCTTACCTGCTTTGCGCATCTCGCGTGCAGTCATCCGCGCCATGGGCGCTTCGGCCTTTGTGGTTGGCCTGGCATCGGCCCCGGTCCGGGCCGCCGAGTTCGAGTATCCCGAGGAGGCCACGTCCTGGGGGCTGGGCATTGGCGCCGCCAGTTCCCAGGATCCGTACACCAATATCGATCGTGAGAGCGACGCGCTACCGCTGATCTACTATGAAAACACCTATGTTGAGGTGTTTGGCCCCACTGTCGAGTTCAAGCTGCCCGGCCTGCGGATCAGCGATGCGCAGCGGTTCAACTTCAGCATCGTCGCCACGTACGACGAGAGCGGCTATGAAGAAGGCGATGCGCGGATCCTCGATGGGATGGACGATCGCGACGGTGGCTTCTGGGCCGGCGCGAAGGTCGAATGGGAGAACGAGGTCGTCAACGTCAGCGCAGAATGGCTTGCCGACGCATCGGGAGACAGCGAGGGTCAGCAGGCTTCCCTTGGCCTGGAACGGACGTGGGAGTTTGGCGAGCACATCATGCTGACCCCATGGGTAGCCGCCACCTGGTTGGACAAGGATTACGTCGACTACTATTTCGGCGTCCGCGACAGCGAAGCGCGTTTTGACCGTCCCACCTACGATGGAAAAAGCACCGTGAATACTGAAATCGGGGTTCGTGGAACCTATATGTTCGATCAACGGCACTCCGTGTTCCTCGATCTCGAGGCCGTGCGCCTTGGCAGTGAAATCAAGGACAGTCCACTGGTTGATCGCTCTACCGCGAACCAGGTGGTGTTTGGCTATCTTTACCGCTTCGAATGAGCCGCATTCTTCTGGTGGAGGATCACGAACGCCTGGCGCAGCTGATATGCAAAGGACTGGCGGGCGCAGGGATCGCCGTCGATGTGGTTGGTCGAACGGACGCCGCCTGGGCGGCCATCCGGCAGCTTTCCTACCAGGCCATGATCCTGGACAGGGGCCTGCCGGACGGCGATGGGCTGTTTCTGCTGCAGCGTCTACGCAAGGCTGGGCAGGGTTTGCCCTGCCTGGTATTGACCGCCCGCGATGCCTTGCATGATCGCGTCGAGGGCCTGGATGCCGGGGCGGATGACTATCTGCCCAAGCCGTTCGCCATGGATGAGATGGTGGCCAGGGTGCGAGCCTTGCTGCGTCGCCCCGTGGTAATCAGCGAGCCAGTTCCTAGTTGCGGCGACATAACGCTGCATGCCGACACCGGCGTCCTGTCGCGCAGGGATAAACGCGTAGCACTGTCTCCAGCTGAGATGCAGATCATGCTGCTGCTGATGGGCAATTGCGAACAGGTGGTGCGGCGCAGGGCGCTCGAAGCCGCTGCCTGGGGATTGAGTGAAGCCGTCACGCCAAATGCGCTGGACGTTGCGTTGCACCGTATTCGCCGAAAGCTGCTCGTCATCGGTTCCGGCTACAAGATCATCAACGTCAGGGGGCACGGCTATGCGCTTCGCGAGCACGAGCTGGACCAATAGCCTTGCCCTAAAGGTAATGCTCGCCTACGTGGCGGGGGCGACGCTGACCACCGCCATTATCGCGGTCGTTGTGATTGTACTGACGGCCTATCAGGGCGACATGCTCGCAATGGCGGAAGTGGCGGATACAACCACTGAAATAGGCAAAGACCTGCTGTTCGACGGCAACGGTGTGCCGGTCGCCGTCGACGTCACCGACTTTGAATGGGTATTTGACAGCCTCAATCAGGAAACCGCCTACCGCGCTCTGGACGAGTCGGGGAAGGTCGTTCTGACCTTGCCTGGCAGTGAGGTCATCTGGCCTGAAATGGAGGAAGCTGGCCCGGTGCCAACCGGAAGCTTCCAGTTCATGCAGAGAGGGGTGCAGATGCAGGGCGCCACGGCCGCCGTCGAGCAT
Organism: Pseudomonas sp. DNDY-54; assembly: GCF_019880365.1. Taxonomy (NCBI): domain Bacteria; kingdom Pseudomonadati; phylum Pseudomonadota; class Gammaproteobacteria; order Pseudomonadales; family Pseudomonadaceae; genus Pseudomonas; species Pseudomonas sp. DNDY-54. The sequence continues at coordinate 2,606,246 of NZ_CP082271.1, read as the reverse complement.
GAGGGACGAACCTGGTATGTGCAGTTTTCCGCCAGTACGCGGTTCCTTCAATTGATACACCACCAATTCACGCTGCCGTCCACCGGGGTGGGGGTCACGCTGTTCAGTCTGATTCTGCTGTTCGTCTTTGGCGCCTGCGTGTACGTGACCCTCAGGTATGCTTTCAAACCGCTGCGGGATATCTCGAATGCTGCGGCCAAAATCTCAACTCGCTCGCTTCATGCCCGGCTGCCCAGTGACGCCGCTCCCAATGAAATTGCGCCGCTGGTGAACAGTTTCAACAAGGCGCTTGAGCGGCTGGAACATGGGTACCGGGTGCAGCAGGAGTTTCTCGCGACAGCGGCGCACGAGCTGAAGACACCACTCGCATTGATCCGCGCGCAAGTCGAGCTGATGGATCAGGGCGATGGTCGCCAACCATTGCTTAGCGACGTGGAGCACATGACGCGGCAGGTGCATCAGTTGCTTCACCTGGCCGAAGCGAGCGAGATCCAGAGCTACCGTTTCGCTGCGGTGGGCGTGCCGGAAGTGGCGCGCGAAGCCGCCGATTACCTGCAGCGCATGGCCGATGCAGCGGGGGTAGAGCTGGTGGTGACAGGCGATCGCGCTGAGTCGCCTTGGCTGGCTGACCGAGGGGCGCTGTTCACGCTACTCAAGAACCTGCTCGAAAATGCGATCCAGCATGCGCCTCGTGGCAGCCAAGTCCATATAGACGTATGCAGCAGCAAGCTAACCTTGCGCGATTGGGGCCCCGGTGTGGACGAGGCGCAGCTCGCGCACCTCTACGAGCGATTTTGGCGGGGGCCGCACCGGCGCGACCAGGGCGCGGGTCTGGGCCTCGCCATCTGTCAGGAGATCGCCACGGCGCATGGCTGGTGGTTGTTCGCACACAGGGCGGAGCCAGGTCTTCTGATCGAGGTCTCGCGATCGGCCGATCAGTCTGCTTGCGCTGTTTCGTAAACGATCCGATGGCTCCGGCCATAGCCAGTACGGCTGAAGCGATTCGCTAGACCAATCGCTGCGCAACGAGGGCGGCGGCAATGGCCAGCCCCAGCGCCCCAAGCAGAAGAACCAGTCGCCATCCCGATTTCTGCTGTGGGCCCGCACCGACAGTCACGGTGCTTGTATCGGCAACAGCAGGAGCAGCGCGCAGCGGATTGGGCGTGGCGGGGCGAGGTCGGACAGCCTTGGCCTCGGCCGTGACGGGCAAGTCGGCTACACGGACGAACACGGTAGCGTCTTCATCCTCCATTGCCGGCATTTGCACCTTTGGCCCGATAACCAGCAGCGTCGTATTGCCCAACTGAACCTGATCGCCCGGCTGCAGTAATGCGTTAGTCACCTTGACCCGATTCACCAGCAGTCCATTGGCCGACGCCAGATCCTTAACCTGGAGTACATCATCTTTCAGATAGAACTCCGCGTGCCGGCGCGATAGATCAGGGTCGCTGAAGCAGAGCTCGCATTTCACTGAGCGGCCAAAGGTCATCGAGCCGGTGATGTGATATTTGTGCCCCTGGTTTTCACCCGTTACGACCTGCAATAACCAGCGCGGGGCGGCCTTTACCTTCGCTCCGGCCTTCGCCGGATCGACGATCTCCAGTTCTAGTGTGCCCAAACGCACGCGGTCGCCCGAACGGACCTGATAGCGCTCTCCGACCTGCTCGTTATTGATAAAGGTTCCGCCCGGCGAGCCAAGGTCAGTCAGGTAGTAAAAGCGACTATCGAGACGCAGCTCGGCATGGAAGGGTGCGATCCCCGCCTCATCCAGCACTAGATTGTTACGCGGGTCCGAGCCAAGTGTGAAACGTTCATCGGCAAGCCAGACAGGGCTCTGGCGATTGTCAACGAAGTGGATCCTGAGCATGTGTAGAACACCTTGAACGGAAAGGAATGATCAGCTTTGAGCCGAACGATCGAACTATGATTACTGGTTGAATACCCGATTCCACAAGCGTTTGATCGGATTGGCCGGCGCTTGGGAGGTTTTCGTGGTGCTTGGGGTGGCTCGCGAATTGTTGGCCGCGGTTCGCGTCGCTACTTTTGGTGTGTAGGCCTTGGCAACACGCTGCGCATGGTCGTCGCGAAGAGCCAGCAAATTGGCATGTGTAGGGGCAACCTCAAGGCCTTGGTGAATGTATTCCTGCGCCAGGGCGTATTCGCGCCGGCTGTAAGCAGATTCAGCGAGCTCGACATAGCGTTCGCTCACCTGCGCCAAGCCAAGCTGAGCCGCTTCGTTACCGGGCACCCATCCCAATACCTGGCGGAAATAATGCACTGCGCTGTCTTCAGCGGGTTCCAATAGCTGATCGTTGGCCATGCGCTGCGCCGCTGATTCCAAGGCTTGGGCAATGCGCGCATCAAGAACACGTCGCAGGCCGGCGAGTGCCTGGGCGTTATCGTTATCCAGGCGCAAAGCCTGACGATAGTAATAATCCGCATTGTCGGACGCTGGCGCTAGGAGATCCCCATTTGCCAGCCTTAACTCGGCGCGGCTTAGAAGGTCGCTGACGCGGCTGTACTGCAACCATTGATACCCGCCGATGCCTGCAGCCGTGGTCGCCAACAGCAGTGCTGCGCTTATCGCCCCCAGGCGGGCGAAACCGCGTCGTCGCAGGCGTCGTCTGGGTGGTGGCGCGATGAGGACCGCTGGTGCGATGCGGGTCATGTCCATGTCCGGCTCGGTAAGCGTGTCAATGGCTTCCAATAGCTCGCGGCAATTGCGGAAGCGATTATCTGGTTGCTTGGCCAGCATCCCGGCCAGCAGCGGTTGATAAGCTGCCAATGCCGGCGGTAGTTCCGGCGGCGGCATTTGCATATGGTTGAGGACCGTTTGCGGATAGCTGGCTGCGCGGAATGGATTGGTCCCGGTGAGCATCTCAGCAAGTATGACGCCAAGGCTGTAGATGTCGCTTCTGGCATCAAGCGGCTGGCATTGGGCCTGTTCGGGGCTGCTGTAGGCGGGGCTGCCCACCGCGATGCCAAAATGAGTGAGTTCGTTATCCAGCTCGACCGCCTTGGCCACTCCGAAGTCGGTCAGAACGACACTTCCATCATTCCGAAACAGAATGTTAGCGGGCTTGACGTCTCGGTGAACCAGGCCGCCGTCGTGCACGACCGCAAGCCCTCCAGCTAGCTGACGGACGATGTCCAGCGCTCGTGACGGGGAAAACACGATGCCGCGATGCTGCGCCAGGTCACCGCCGCCAATGTATTCCATCGCCAGGTAATGCCGACCGTCCGTAATCTGGCCGATGTCATGAATAGTGATGATGGCGGGGTGGCGCAGCGAGGCCACGATGTGGCCCTCCTGAATGAACCGCTCGATAAAGGCAGCATCTTCCGTCCGTAGAAGCACCTTCACCGCTACCTCACGATCCAGCGAGAGCTGAGTGGCGAGATAAACCTCGGCCATTCCGCCTTTTCCTAACCGCTTGTGTAGGCGATAACCGGGTATTTCAAGCATCCGTTGCGTCATTAAATCGCGCCTACTCTTACGACTTGAGGGTTTTTAACAGCATATCGACGAGTCGGCGCCGGCGTGACTCGACCACAGGCGGAGGCACCGTCCGGCCGACCACGATGCAGGAAATATTGTCGCGTCCGCCGTGTCGGTTTGCTTGGCTGATTAGCTGCTCGACCAGATTTTCGAGCGTATCGGCGAAGGTACAGCTGGCGTGTATTTGGGCGTCGGTCAGCTCGTTGGTGAGGCCATCGCTGCAGAGCAGCAATAACTCATCGGCTCTCAAGGTGCCGCTGTAGACGCCAACGTCGAGTGCCTCATCGCGGCCTAGACACCGCATGATGATGTTGCGCCAGGCGTGCGCCTGAGCATCGACTGCATCCAGTTCTCCCGCATCGACCATCATCTGCACCCAGCTGTGGTCGCGGCTCAGCTGCTCAATGCCATGAGAGGTCACCCGATAGGCTCGACTGTCACCCACCCAGGCAAGCTCGAAGTCGAACCCGTCAAAAAGGGCCGCCACCAATGTCGTGCCCATGTCCTCGCCAACAGAGGCTTCCAGCACCGCTTGGTTGGCAAGCTGAACCGCAGACTCCAATGATTCACCGTTTGCAACAGCTTGGTGTAGCGCCGACAGTGCCAGGTTACTGGCAACCTCACCGCATTCGTGTCCACCCATGCCATCGGCAATTGCCCACAGCCCCAGCGCTGGCGCGCAAAGCACAGCGTCTTCGTTATGACTGCGCTTTCGCCCCGGCGAGCTTTGACCGGCGTAGTCCAGTGAAGAGGCTGAGAGTGTAGGTGGCATGGGGCCCGATCCTTTTGACTGCGGCTCTACAACGAACGCGCATGATGCGTTGGGCCTGTGCGCCTGTCATTGGGTGGGGGAGGAGTAAATGTAGAAGTGTTAACTCGCGCAAAGTGGAGCCCGCTCACGCTTACAGGTGCAGCGGGCGCTAAGCGTCGCTGCAAACGGTGCGATTCGCCAAATGACACTCTGATGCGGCCGGTGAGACCCGCCGACATCCGTAAAGCGGAGGGAGCGTAACCTCGACGGATCGGCTTGCGTTCGGTTATCCGACGCGTGAGTCAGACTGGCACGTGGCGGGTGAAGCGTCGCGTTTAGCGTTGGTAGCGGGTAAGAGAACAGTCAGCAGGCCCAGCAGCGGCATGAATGCGCACAGCCGATAGACGTATTCAATTCCGCGTAGGTCCGCCAGATGGCCAAGCGCTGCTGCCGATATCCCGCTGATACCAAACATAAGTCCGAAGAACACGCCGGCAATCATGCCCACGTTGCCGGGGACGAGTTCCTGCGCGTACACCACAATCGCGGAGAAGGCTGAGGCCAGAATAAAGCCGATGATCACGCTGAAAACGGTCGTCCAGAATAGATCCAGGTAAGGCATTGCCAACGCGAAGGGGGCCGCGCCAAGAATGGAAAACCAGATCACAGCCTTGCGGCCAATCCTGTCGCCGATCGGTCCGCCGAAAAAGGTTCCCGCCGCAACGGCGCCTAGAAACAGAAACAAGTGCAACTGGGAGCCGGTGACGGAAAGACCAAACTTTTCGATCAGGTAGAAGGTGAAGTAATTGGTGATGCTCGCCATGTAGATGTACTTAGAGAGCACGAGCAGCGCCAGTACGACCAACGCTGCAGCTATCTCTCGATGGGAAAGGCCGTGGGTACGTTGAGTGGCTTTCTTTTGCTTGGTGTTATTCAAATGATGGCGATACCACCGGCTCAGCCTGTATTGCACGCCAATGGCAAACAGGCCGAACAAACCAATCCAGACGATGTTGCCCTGGCCAAATGGGACGATGATCGCAGCGGCCAGTAAGGGACCGATGGCGGTGCCCGCGTTTCCGCCTACCTGAAACGTGGATTGGGCCAATCCAAAGCGGCCGCCCGAAGCCAGGCGGGCCACACGGGATGTTTCAGGATGAAAAGTAGACGAGCCGATGCCGATCAGCGCCGATGCCATGAGGATCGCACCGAAGGTATTCACGACGCTGAGCATAAGAATGCCGAACAACGTGCATACCGCGCCGGTGGGCAACAGAAACGGTTTTGGATGCCGGTCGGTATAGAGGCCGATCCAAGGTTGCAGCAGCGAGGCGGTGGCCTGGAATGTCAGGGTGATCAAGCCAACCTGTGTGAAGGTCAGGTTGTACTCGGCCTTAATCATTGGATAAATCGCCGGGAGCACAGCCTGAATCAGGTCATTGATGAGGTGCGCGAGGGCGCAGGAAAAGATGATGCCGATGACCAGCGGACTGGGTGACGTGTCGTCAGAAACAGGGGTTCCGGCCTGGGAAATTGGAGAGGTCATTGAAGAAATACCGGATCCATGAGAAGAGCGCCGTGTCTGCGCGAACGAGCAGCTGCGATCAGATGGATGCCGGGCTGCTGAAACAGGCAGATTTTCGGATATAGCAGGCGCCACTTTACATGAGCATTCCTGCGTTTCGGCACGCTGACGTGGCGCAGGGTAAATCTGTTGACTACTCAGTGCTCTGTAAACGAGACGAGCGCGGAAACTGGCCGAATGCAAAGTGTGGTGATCATGGCAGGCCGCGCTGTGTGCCGGCTCAAGGTAAGTAATTCACTGAAAATCCCGGCTGCGAATGTCTAGTCCGGTCAGTAGGTCCGAAAGGTCGCTCAGACGCCCGGCAATGACATGCCGTACACCGTTTGCCGATTCAAGATGACCGTCGACTCGCAGCAGCTGCGACTGAATCAGCACTCTTCGTTGGCGCTCGGCCAGGTCGCGCCAGACCACCACGTTGATCATGCCGAACTCGTCTTCCAGAGTTACAAAAATCACGCCGCTGGCAGTCTGGGGTCGCTGACGGCCGATCACAAGACCGGCAACGCTGACCATCCGGCCGTGCGGGACATTCGCTAACTCGCTCGAACTGCGGCAGCGTTTGCTTGTGAGCTGACCGCGTAACAGGGCCAGCGGATGCGGGCCTAGCGTGGTGCCAAGGGTGGCGTAGTCAGTCAGCAAATCTTCGCCAGTGGAGGGGAGGGGGAGCGGTACCGGAGCTTCCTGAGTCGGGATTTGGTCTGCGAACAATGGCAGCTGTGGCTCGATCCCGGCCACAGCCCAGCGCGCCTGATGACGGTGCCCCGCAAGGCTTTGCAGGGCGCCCGCATCAGCCAGTCGCTCGCGTGCGCGGGCATCCAGACGTGCCCGAAGACACAGGTCATCCACGGCCGCGAAGGGTTGAACTCGTCGCGTGGCCTCGATGCGTCGTGCATCCTCTTCGCGAAAGCCGCGTACCAGACGCAGGCCCAGCCGGATCGCGGGTTGCTCGTTGGCGGTTGGCTCAAGGCTGCAATCCCAGTTGCTGTGATGGACGTCGACCGGACGGATTTCCAGGTGGTGGCGACGTGCGTCCTGGAGAATCTGATCGGGATTGTAGAAACCCATCGGCCAGCTATTGATCAAAGCACAGGCGTAGGCGGCTGGCTCGTGGCATTTCAGCCAGCAACTGGCGTAGGTGAGCAGGGCGAAGCTGGCGGCATGAGATTCGGGAAAACCGTAACTACCGAAGCCCTTGATCTGTTCGAAGACCCGTGCGGTGAACTCGGGAGCATAGCCTCGGGCAAGCATGCGCTCGGTCAGGCGCTGGCGATGGGGCTCCAAGCCGCCATGACGCTTCCAGGCGGCCATGGCACGACGCAGCTCGTCAGCTTCTCCGGGCGTGTACTCAGCGGCAACGATCGCCAGTTCCATGACCTGCTCTTGAAACAGCGGAACACCGAGGGTGCGCTCGAACACCGGTCTCAACTCTTCGGAAGGGTAGTCCTCCCGCTCTTCACCATTACGTCGGCGCAAGTAGGGGTGAACCATGTCGCCTTGGATGGGCCCCGGGCGAACAATGGCGACTTGAATGACCAGGTCATAAAAGGTCTTGGGGCGAAGGCGCGGCAACATCGCCATCTGCGCGCGCGATTCGATCTGGAACACCCCAACGGTATCAGCGCGACTGATCATGTCGTAGGTCGCGCGGTCTTCCTGCGGCAGCGTAGCAATGGTCCAGCGCGTTCCACGATAGTGTTCGATCAGGTTGAAACAGCGTCGCAATGCGCTGAGCATGCCGAGGGCTAGAACATCGACCTTGAGCAGGCCAATCAGATCAAGATCATCTTTATCCCACTGGATTACGGTGCGCTCTGCCATGCTGGCGTTCTCCACCGGCACCAGGGTTTCAAGTGAATGCTCAGAGATGACGAAACCACCGGGGTGTTGCGACAGGTGGCGGGGGAAACCGATCAACTCGCCCGTCAACACCAGCACCCGGTGTAACACCGGGCTGCTCGGGTCGAAGCCGGCCTCGCGCAGTCGCTCTTCGTCGGGAACCCGGTCGCTCCAGCGTCCGCAGCAATCGGCCAGCGCATTGACCTGATCCGGTGGCAGGTTGAGCGTCTTGGCAACGTCACGAATGGCACCTGTCGCGTGGTAAGTGCTGGCCACCGCCGTCAGTGCAGCACGAGCGCGGCCATAACGTCGAAACACATACTGAATGACGTCCTCACGACGCTCGTGCTCGAAGTCGACGTCGATATCTGGCGGTTCGTTGCGTTCGCGGGACAGAAACCGTTCGAACAGCAGCTTGCTCTGTGACGGATCAAGTTCGGTGATTCCCAACACGAAACAGACTGCTGAATTGGCTGCCGAGCCGCGTCCCTGACACAAGATGTGCTGCTCACGGGCGAAACGCACCAGGTCGTGCACGGTGAGGAAATAGCTTTCATAGCCGAGTTCGGTGATCAGCTGTAGTTCATGTTCAAGCTGCGCCTGCGCCTTGTCCGTCGCGCCTGATGGCCAGCGCCAACGAGTGCCGTCCTCGACCAGTTTGCGTAGCCAGGAAGAAGCGCTATGACCAGCAGGCACCAGCTCATGCGGGTATTGGTATTTCAACTGGCTGAGATCGAACCTGCAACGCTCGGCGATGCGCAGGGTTTCGCAGAGCAGATCGGAGGGATAAAGCTGGCTGAGCTCCTCATAACGGCGCAAATGCCGCTCACCGTTGGGGAATAGATAGCGGCCAGCGTCTGCAACCGGTAGGTGATAGCGAATGGCAGTCATGCAGTCCTGCAAGGCGCGGCGCCCACGAGCATGCATGTGAACATCGCCACAGGCTACTGCGGGTATGTTCAGGCGTGCGGCCAAGGCCTGCCACTGACACAGACGCTGCCTATCGTCTGGCCCTCGGTGCAGCTCGATGCCCAGCCAGAGGCGCTCAGGGAAACATGCGCGCAGCCAAATGCCTTCGGCGTCGGCATCGGCCTGGCGGGCTATCCAGATAGCCAACAGCCCAGTCAGGGGTTCGCTTACGTCTTCGGGAAGAAGTTGATAACGGCCTTTGTCTGCGCGTCGCCGGGCACGGGTAATCAGACGGCAGAGGGATTGGTAACCGACCAGATCTTCGACCAGCAGCACCAGTTTCGGCCCATCTTCGACTTGGAACTCGCTGCCGATGATCAACGGCAGGCCCGTATTCTTCGAGGCTTGCCAGGCCCGAACGATACCGGCCAGCGTGCACTCGTCGGTGATGGCCAGCGCTCCATAGCCGAGACGCGAGGCGCGCTCGAACAGTTCCTGGGCACTCGAGGCGCCCCGCTGGAAACTGAAGTTAGACAGGCAATGGAGTTCAGCGTAGCCGGTCATCATGCGAACCAACCGTGCAATAACAGCGGCCCTCCCTCTGCCGGACGGAACGCCCAGCCGCGTTGCCCGGCGCGGGTTTCAACCAGATAGTAGTCGCGACGCACGTCGCCACCGTCCCACCAGCCGGATTCGATGCGCTCAGGACCGGCTAGCACGTTCACGGACGACTCCTGAACGGGTTTCGCTTCGACCAGCAGCCAGCCGGGGCGGGGTCCTATGTCCGATGAAAACTCGTGCTGGGCGACATGTCGCGGCTGCCATGCGCACTCGGGGCGATGATCGGCCTGCGCGGCAAGTCCTTGCACGGCGTCATCGCCCAGGCGAGACCGTAAACGCTCTCGGAGTTGTTCCCAGGGCAACGATTGCTGAGGACGCTCGTCGAACAGCTCGCGGTGCTCAGGAGCAAAACTCGGCAGCTCGCGCGCGACCAGGCGCAACGCCAGCACCGGTGCTGGCAGTTGCAGATGCTCCAGCCGGCCGCGGGTCAATTCGAACAGCATGGCGGGATCTCGCTCGGCGCTGAGCAGGCCGACCGCCACCTCGCTATCGGCCAGGTTGCGATGTTCCAGCTGCAAGGTGAAACGCTGTACGCCACTGTCACGACCCGCCAGATAGGCGGCAAGGTCGGCGGTGAGCCGGCGCAGCGGAAACAGCAACGCTTGATGCGACTCGACTTCGAAGTTCAATTCGATACGGGCATCGAAGCGGTCGGGCGGCCGGTAGAAATCCAGCGCCAGAGGACGCCGTTCGAGCAGGGTATCAAGGTGCTTGATCACCTCAGCAGGAAAACGCCTGGCCAGACCGGAGCGGGGCAAGTCGAGCACCTGTTTGAACGTTCGCAGCCCCATGCGGACCAGCGCCGTCGCCGCTTCGCGCGGCAGGCCGATACGGTCCACGGGCAGTCGCCCCAGTACATGCAGCAGCGTCTCGGTATCCATCACAGCCAAGCCGTCATGCACGTTGGCCAATGCGCGCGCCGCCGCCGCATTGGGCGCCAGGGTAATGCGATGCCGAAAGCCGAGCTCAACGAGCTCTTTCCGCAAGCGTGCCTCCAGACGAGGCCAGGGGCCGAACAGGCCGAGGCTGGATCGCACCTCCAAGAGCAAGCAACGTGGGTAATGCAGGCTCACATGTGAGCTGAACCCATAAGCCCAGGCCGCGAGAAATTGTTGCCAGTGCTCAATGGATGCCAGGTCGTAGTCGGCCGTCGCAAACGCACGAGTCAGCGCTTGTGCGGCGATCAATGATTGTCCCGGCTTGAGACCGAGAGCCCGGGCGGCTGGATTGACTGCCTGCAGTACGCGGCGCTGTGGCGTACCGCTCAAGAGAGCCAGCGGTCTTTCGGTCTCGGTGCGATTGCGCAGCACACCGTCCATGGCCAGTTGCGGCAGCAAAATGCAGACCCAGAGCATGATCAGTCTAGTGCCATGCTGCGGTGGGAATCGGGCGCGCCGGAGCCAAACCCCCGCGACATTTGAGAACACGCAACTGGGCCGGCTGGGTCTCGACCGCCAGGCGCAGCGCCGCAGGCGAAGGGTTGACCGCTTCGCACAAGGGGCGATAGGCGAAGGCAAGCGTGTGACCGGTCTCAGCAGCGACCTGCAACCGACGCAAGGCACGATCATCGACCTGTCGCGGCCAACACAGCACCGCGCCACAGCTACCGGAACGCAGACACTGCTCAGCGGCCCATAAGGCGTCGCGACCCTGAGCGTTTACGATCGTCAATTGACGGAGATCGATACCGGCCGCCAGCCAGGCCTGGGGATAGGGCACGTGCGGAGGTCCCACCAGAACCACACGTTCTCTCGCCTTGGTCAGTCGTGCGAGGGTCGGCCAGAGCAGGCGCAGCTCGCCAATGCCAGTACTGGCGAAGAGTATTTCGCTTAGCGCTGATTCTGGCCAGCCGCCGCCAGGCAGCGCGGCATCCAGTGCGGAATGTCCGGTTGGCTGGGTATCAGACGAAACGATACTGCCCTGGCCGCGCCACAAACGGCGCGCATCAAGTAGGTGGTTGAGGGCGACCACAGAGGACATGAGGAGAGGCACCGAATACTGTATATGAATACAGTATTAATTTTGCCGGAGTGACGGTCAAGTTGAAGCGATGAACCGGCAGATCTGGAAGAGTGATTGGGCCATCCAATCCCCGCACAACGCCCAAAGGAAACGCGTTTATGCAAACTTAATAGCATAAACAAATAAGCCTTTATTCTTTTCCGTTTTATTTGGTAGTGGCTAGACTTTGCTCATCACGTTGGAGGTCGCAATGCGCAGCGAATCGATTCACTACCTGATCGTACCTGGCTGGCAAGGCTCGCCTGCCGCTCACTGGCAAAGTCATTGGCAGCGCCGTCTGCCCAACAGTGCTCGGGTAGAGCAGGCCGATTGGCAGAACCCTCTTCGCGAACAATGGGTTGCCGAGCTGGACCGGAGCATTTCATCCAGCGCTGAGCCAGTGATCCTGTTGGCGCACAGCTTGGGATGCATCACCGTCGCCCACTGGGCTGTGCAAGCTTCGGCTGACACGCTGGAGCGGGTGCAGGGTGCATTGCTGGTCGCCCCGGCTGATGTGCAGCGCTATAACTGTCCCGATGCCTTGCGCAATTTCGCACCGATTCCCAGCCTTGCCCTGCCGTTTCCAAGCCTGCTGATCGGCTCCGATAACGATTCCGCCGCTTCAGCGAGCAGAGCCCGTCAGCTAGGTCAGGAATGGGGCAGCGAGACAGTCATTCTCAACGGCGCGGGCCACATCAATACTCAATCGGGGCATACCCGCTGGGAGCAGGGCTTCGCTTACTTGTATCGTTTGCAAGACCGCATTCTTCAGCAGATTCGTAGAACGGCCTAAGGCAAACGATTCACGACCCGACCGCCTGCCTCTATGCGGTCGTTAACAGCAACTGCACGGGAGAGTAAACATGAGTATCCGTCTTGGTGATATTGCCCCCGACTTCGAGCAGGACTCCAGCGAAGGGCGAATCCACTTTCATGAATGGCTCGGCGACAGCTGGGGCGTGCTGTTCTCGCATCCGGCGGATTTCACACCGGTGTGCACCACCGAGCTCGGCTTCACCGCCAAGCTCAAGGATGAATTTGCCAAGCGCAACGTCAAGGCTATTGCGCTATCCGTGGATCCGGTGGATTCGCATGTGAAATGGATCGATGACATCAATGAAACGCAGAGCACCCAAGTCAATTTCCCGATCCTGGCTGACGCTGATCGTAAGGTATCTGCGCTGTACGATCTGATTCACCCCAACGCCAACGATACCCTCACGGTACGTTCGCTGTTCATCATCGATCCGAATAAGAAGGTACGTCTGACGATCACGTATCCAGCGAGCACCGGTCGAAACTTCAACGAAATCCTGCGTGTGATCGATTCGTTGCAGTTGACCGACAACCATAAGGTCGCGACGCCAGCCAACTGGCAGGATGGCGACGACGTGGTGATCGTGCCTTCGCTTCAGGACGAGAATGAAATTAAGCAGCGTTTTCCAAAGGGATATCGTGCGGTGAAGCCTTATCTGCGCCTCACTCCGCAGCCGAATCGAAGCTAGGTCGCGAGTCACGTGCGTCGTGCCTGACTCACCGCTTGGCCGCCCTTTGCTTGTGCTGTAAAAATCAGTCGATTAGGATTCGCGCCCGGGTATGGAGGCGTGAGTGTTCAATCACTCCGCATGCCCTATCGAATGTTGAAGCCCGGTTCGGAGACGACCGGGCTTTTTCATGCGCCGGCTCGCACTACACGAACAGACCGGTTTCGCTTCTGATGGTCAGGAGCTTTAGAGAACGAAGAGAGGATTGCCATGCGCGAACGCTTGTTGGCCGCGGAAAAAGTGAAGGCTATCGAGTGGCAGAGCGGGCAGCTGCGTTTGCTCGACCAGCGCAAATTGCCGTTGGAAGAGATATGGCACACCTACGATTCAGCGGCGGCGGTGGCACAGGCCATTCGTGAGATGGTCGTGCGCGGTGCTCCTGCGATCGGGATCAGTGCGGCCTATGGGCTGGCGTTGGGGCTCAGAGCTCGGCTCGCCGAAACCAGCGACTGGCGCGCGGCGCTGGAGGCGGACTTCAAAGTGCTGGCCGACTCGCGACCGACCGCGGTCAATCTGTTTTGGGCGTTAAATCAGATGCGCGAACGGCTGGATCGACTGAAGCCAGGCGAAGATCCGCTGACTGCTGCTGAAGCTCAGGCCGCGTCCATACATGCAAGCGATCGTGAAGCTAATCTCACCATGGCGCAGTTCGGCGTTGACCTGATCCGCAAACATCAGGGTAATCCTCAGAATCTGCTCACTCACTGTAATACCGGCGCGTTGGCCACCGGCGGTTTCGGTACGGCGCTCGGGGTCATTCGTGGGGCGCATCTCGAAGGGCTTGTTGAATGCGTTTATGTCGATGAAACGCGGCCCTGGCTGCAAGGCTCCCGGCTGACTGCTTGGGAGCTGGCAGGCGAGGGTGTGCCGGTCGCGCTCAATGCCGATTCAGCGGCGGCGCACCTGATGAAGACGCGCGGCATCACCTGGGTCATCGTTGGGGCTGATCGGATCACCGCTAATGGTGACGTGGCCAATAAAATCGGCACCTACCAGCTCGCCGTGCTGGCGATGCACCATGGTGTGCGGTTCATGGTGGTGGCGCCAAGCTCGACCATCGACATGGATCTCGAAACTGGCGATGACATTCCCATCGAGGAGCGCGCCGGTCACGAGTTGCTTGAAGTCAATGGTCAGCGGTTCGCGGCAGATGTCGAAGCATTCAACCCGGTATTCGATGTCACACCGGCTGACCTGATCGATGCGATCGTAACGGAGAAGGGCGTCGTGGAACGTCCGAATGCTGCGAAGCTTGCCACCTTGATGAGCCGCAAACGACTCCATTGATTCACGTACGCACAGACCGAGCCGAAGATCGCGGGATGTGCTTCCTGGAGCCTCCGGCTCGCCAGCTGTGATACCATTCCGCGCTTAATCGCAGGACCCTGCTGACTATAAGGAACCAGGCTTCCATGGGCGAACTGGCCAAAGAAATCCTCCCGGTCAATATCGAAGACGAACTCAAGCAGTCCTACCTCGATTACGCGATGAGCGTAATCGTCGGTCGTGCGCTGCCGGATGCGCGCGACGGATTGAAGCCTGTGCATCGCCGTGTGCTTTTTGCCATGAGCGAGCTGGGTAACGACTGGAACAAGCCGTACAAGAAATCCGCCCGTGTGGTCGGTGACGTAATCGGTAAGTACCACCCCCACGGTGACTCGGCGGTTTACGACACCATCGTGCGGATGGCGCAGCCATTCTCGCTGCGCTACATGCTGGTCGATGGCCAGGGCAACTTCGGTTCGGTCGACGGGGATAACGCAGCAGCCATGCGTTATACCGAAGTTCGTATGGCCAAGCTGGCGCACGAGCTGCTGGCTGATCTCGATAAAGAAACCGTCGACTGGGTGCCCAACTACGACGGCACCGAGCAGATTCCGGCGGTCATGCCGACCAAGATCCCGAACCTGCTGGTTAACGGTTCAAGCGGCATCGCCGTCGGCATGGCAACCAACATCCCGCCGCACAACCTGGGCGAAGTGATTGATGGTTGCCTGGCGCTGATCGAGAACGCTGATATCACCATCGATGAGCTTATGCAGTTCATCCCGGGCCCAGACTTCCCCACGGCAGGCATCATCAATGGCCGCGCTGGTATCGTCGAAGCCTACCGCACGGGTCGCGGACGCATTTATATGCGTGCTCGCTCGATCATCGAGGACATCGACAAGGTCGGTGGTCGTCAGCAGATCGTCATCACCGAGCTGCCTTACCAGCTGAACAAGGCGCGTCTGATCGAAAAGATCGCCGAGCTGGTGAAGGAGAAGAAGCTCGAAGGCATCACCGAACTGCGCGACGAGTCCGACAAGGACGGCATGCGCGTGGTTATCGAGCTGCGCCGCGGCGAAGTGCCTGAGGTGATCCTCAATAACCTTTACGCCCAGACCCAGCTGCAAAGCGTGTTCGGCATCAACGTCGTTGCCCTCATAGACGGCCAGCCCCGTACACTGAACCTCAAGGAGCTACTCGAAGCCTTCGTTCGCCATCGCCGAGAAGTCGTGACCCGCCGGACGGTCTACGAGCTGCGTAAAGCGCGTGAACGTGGGCATATTCTCGAAGGTCAAGCGGTTGCGCTGTCCAACATCGATCCAGTCATTGCCTTGATCAAAGCCTCGCCGACGCCGGCCGAGGCTAAAGAAGCCCTGATCGCCGAAGCTTGGGAGTCGAGCGCCGTTGAATCGATGGTCGAGCGTGCCGGTGCGGACGCCTGTCGGCCCGATGGGCTCGATCCTCAGTACGGTCTTCGCGACGGTAAATACTATCTTTCGCCGGAACAGGCCCAAGCCATTCTGGACCTGCGCCTGCATCGTCTGACTGGCCTTGAGCACGAGAAGCTGCTCAGCGAGTACCAAGAGATCCTGACTCAGATCGGCGAGCTGATCCGTATCCTGACTGATCCGGTACGCCTGATGGAAGTCATCCGCGAGGAGCTCGAAGGTGTTAAACGAGATTTTGGCGATGCACGTCGTACCGAGATTCTCGAGGCGCGCCTGGATTTGACCCTGGCAGACCTGATCACCGAAGAAGAACGCGTCGTTACCATTTCCCATGGTGGCTATGCCAAGTCGCAGCCTCTGGCAACCTATCAGGCGCAGCGCCGCGGTGGTCGGGGCAAGGCCGCTACAGGAGTGAAGGAAGAGGATTACGTCGAGCATTTGTTGGTCGCCAACAGCCACACCACGCTGCTGTTGTTCTCCAGCAAGGGCAAGGTTTACTGGCTCAAGACTTACGAGATTCCCGAGGCCTCACGCGCCTCACGCGGACGGCCGCTGGTCAACTTGCTGCCGCTGACGGAAGGCGAATACATCACGGCCATGCTGCAAGTGGACATCGAAGCCGCGCGCCAGCAACAGCTGAACGGCGAGGATGATGTTGAAGACGCCGACATCGTCAGCGAAAGCGACGAAGCGGAAGAGTCGCTGGAAGGCGAAGACGTTGACGAGTCGGTAGACGAGCCAACCGGCACCTATATCTTCATGGCGACTGCCAAAGGCACTGTGAAGAAAACCCCGCTCTCTCAGTTCAGTCGTCCGCGGAGTGTTGGTCTAATCGCGCTTGGTCTGGAGGAAGGCGATACACTCATCGCTGCTGCGGTTACCGACGGTGCCCGTGAGGTCATGCTGTTCTCTGACGGCGGCAAGGTGATCCGCTTCAAAGAGAAGCACGTTCGCACCATGGGCCGTACCGCTCGCGGTGTTCGCGGTATGCGTCTGCCAGAAGGGCAGCGACTGATCTCCATGCTGATCCCCGAGCCAGATGCGCAGATCCTCACCGCGAGCCTCAATGGCTACGGTAAGCGCACAGTGATTGATGAGTTTCCTCGTCGCGGTCGAGGTGGCCAAGGCGTTATCGCCATGGTGACCAACGAGCGCAACGGCCGCCTGGTCGGTGCCGTTCAGGTGCAGCAGGGCGAAGAGATCATGCTGATTTCCGATCAGGGCACACTCGTTCGTACCCGTGTCGATGAGGTTTCATCGCTGGGTCGCAATACCCAGGGCGTTACGCTGATCAAGCTGGGTAAGAACGAACATCTGGTTGGCCTCGAGCGGGTTCAGGAACCGTCCGAGGAGGACGTCCTGGAAGATATCGAGGCGGTTATCGACGAGGATGCACTGGATAAGGAAATGCCCGTTGTCAGCACCGAGCCAAGCGAAGATGACTTGCTGGGTGGCGGCGGTGACGTTCCGCCAGACGTAGTGCCTACCGACGACGACAATTGATCAAGCGGCGGCGCAGCCCAAAAGGCTCGCCGTCGTTTCGTTGCAGGCCCTGCTGCAGATGAAGGATTGGCAAGCGCTTGACGCAGCCTTAGGCCGCGGACAGCGCGAGCACGGTATCGACCGTTTTTGAGAGAACGAAGATGAGCAAACGCGCCTTTAACTTCTGCGCCGGCCCGGCCGCGCTTCCTGAGGCGGTGCTGCAACGCGCCCAGGCTGAACTCCTTGATTGGCAAGGCCGCGGTCTGTCCGTGATGGAAATGAGCCATCGCAGCGACGAGTACACAGCGATCGCCCATAAGGCAGAGCAGGATTTACGCGATCTGCTGAATATTCCCTCGAACTACAAAGTGCTGTTTCTGCAGGGCGGCGCTAGCCAGCAATTTGCCGAGATACCACTGAATCTGCTGCCTGAAGATGGCGTGGCGGATTACATCGATACCGGCATCTGGTCGCGCAAGAGCATTGAGGAGGCCAACCGTTACGGCCACATCAATGTGGCGGCGAGCGCCAAGCCGTACGACTATTTCGCGATTCCCGGCCAGAATGAATGGAAGCTCAGCCCGGGCGCGGCCTACCTGCACTATGCCAGCAACGAAACAATCGGCGGTTTGCAATTCGACTGGGTTCCCGACGTGGGCGACACGCCGCTTGTTGTCGATATGTCTTCGGACATTCTTTCTCGAAAACTGGACGTTTCCCGCTTCGGCCTCATCTACGCTGGCGCGCAGAAGAACATCGGCCCATCAGGGCTTGTGGTGGTTATCGTCCGTGAGGATTTGCTCGGTCGCGCACGCTCAAGCTGTCCAACGATGCTCAACTACAAGGTCGCCGCCGACAACGGGTCCATGTACAACACGCCTGCGACGTTCTCCTGGTATCTCTCTGGTCTGGTATTTGAGTGGCTGAAGGAGCAAGGCGGCGTCGAGGCAATGGAAGAGCGCAACCGCACGAAGAAAGACCTTCTTTACGGCGTAATTGATTCCAGCGACTTCTATTCCAACCCGATCTCCAGTAACTCCCGCTCATGGATGAATGTCCCGTTCCGTCTTGCCGATGAGCAGCTGGACAAGGCATTCCTGGCTGGCGCCGATGCGCGCGGTTTGCTCAATTTGAAGGGCCATCGGTCAGTAGGCGGCATGCGTGCGTCTATCTATAACGCGGTTGGTTTGGACGCCGTCGAGGCGCTGGTGGCCTACATGCGCGAATTCGAGAAGGAGCATGGCTGATGAGTGATGTCGACAGGCTCAAGGCGCTGCGTGTTCGCATCGATAGCCTCGACGAGAAAATTCTCGATCTCATCAGTGAGCGCGCTCGTTGTGCCCAGGATGTGGCCAGGGTCAAGACCGCCTCTCTGGCAGAGGGCGAGGAGGCGGTGTTCTATCGCCCCGAGCGGGAAGCCTGGGTGCTCAAGCACATCATGGAGTTGAACAAGGGACCTCTCGATAACGAGGAGATGGCGCGTCTTTTCCGCGAAATCATGTCGTCCTGTCTGGCGCTGGAGCAACCGCTGCGGGTGGCCTATCTCGGGCCGGAAGGCACGTTCTCACAGGCGGCGGCGCTCAAGCATTTTGGCAATTCGGTGATCAGCAAGCCGATGGCGGCAATCGACGAGGTCTTTCGTGAGGTGGTTGCGGGCGCGGTGAACTTCGGCGTGGTGCCGGTGGAAAATTCTACCGAGGGCGCTGTCAACCACACGCTGGATAGCTTCCTTGAGCACGATATCGTCATCTGTGGCGAGGTCGAGTTACGGATTCACCATCATTTACTGGTGGGCGAAACGACCAAGACCGACCGCATCACCCGCATCTATTCCCACGCGCAATCCCTGGCCCAGTGCCGCAAATGGCTGGATGCGCATTACCCGAACGTCGAGCGCGTGGCTGTCTCCAGCAATGCCGACGCGGCCAAACGTGTGAAGAGCGAGTGGAACTCCGCGGCGATTGCGGGCGACATGGCCGCTCAGCTCTATGGCCTCAGCAAGATTGCCGAAAAGATCGAAGACCGGCCGGATAACTCAACGCGGTTTCTGATCATTGGCAGTCAGGAAGTGCCGCCCACCGGTGATGACAAGACCTCGATCATCGTCTCCATGCGTAACAAGCCGGGCGCGCTGCATGAGCTGTTGATGCCGTTCCACTCCAACGGCATTGATCTCACGCGGATCGAAACGCGGCCGTCGCGAAGCGGTAAATGGACCTACGTGTTCTTCATCGACTGCATCGGCCATCACCAGGATCCGCTGATAAAGGATGTACTGGAGAGAATCGGCCGAGAGGCGGTAGCACTGAAGGTGCTGGGGTCTTATCCGAAAGCGGTACTTTGAAACTGCTGCAAGCGACAAGCGAAGCCTCGCTTTTCCTTGTCCTTTGCCGCTTGAGCTTGAGGCTTTATCTATGAGCTGTGATTTCCTCGCGCTGGCTCAGCCAGGCGTGCAAAAGCTGTCGCCCTACGTTCCGGGAAAACCCGTAGACGAGTTGGCCCGTGAACTCAATCTGGATCCCGCAACTGTTGTAAAGCTGGCCAGCAACGAGAACCCACTGGGGCCAAGCCCCAAGGTCCTTGAGGCGATCAAGGCGCAGCTTGGCGAATTGACACGCTACCCTGACGGCAACGGCTTCGTACTCAAACAAAAACTGGCTCTGCGATACGGCGTCGCGCTCGAGCAGGTCACGCTCGGCAATGGATCAAACGATATCCTCGAGTTGGTCGCACGCGCTTATCTCGCGCCAGGCTTGAATGCCGTATTCAGTGAGCACGCGTTCGCGGTTTATCCGATCGCCACTCAGGCCGTCGGCGCTCAGGCGAAGGCCGTTCCGGCACGCCAATGGGGCCATGATCTTGAAGCCATGCTGGCGGCCATTGATGAACACACCCGTGTCGTTTTCATCGCCAATCCAAACAATCCCACTGGTACATGGTTCGACACCGAAGCACTGCAGCGCTTCCTTTCTGGTGTGCCGGAGCATGTGCTGGTTGTGCTCGATGAGGCCTATATCGAGTATGCGGAGGGTGGGGAGCTGCCAGATGGCCTGACCTTTCTCGCATTGCACCCTAATCTGCTGGTCTCCAGAACCTTCTCCAAAGCCTACGGATTGGCTGCGCTGCGTGTCGGTTATGCGATCAGTTCGCCGCAAATCGCCGATGTGCTTAATCGAGTTCGCCAGCCCTTCAATGTGAACAGTCTGGCGCTTTCCGCGGCCTGTGCCGCCCTCGATGATAATGAATACCTAGCCGCGAGCAGGACCTGCAATACCAACGGCATGCGTCAGCTTGAGGCCGGCTTCAAGCAACTGGGTCTGGAATGGATTCCTTCAAAAGGCAACTTCATTGCGGTCGATTTCGATCGCGATGCGGCTCCTGTAAACCAGGCGTTGCTGCGCGAAGGCGTCATCGTACGGCCGGTCGGAGGCTATGGAATGCCAACCTTTTTGCGGGTTTCAATCGGTACCGAAACCGAAAATGCCCGATTTCTAGATGTTCTGCGCAAGGCACTTGGGCGTTGAGCCGACATGTGGACATGCTTCCCGATGCGCCAATGGTGCGGCGCCTTGTGGTCGTCGGTCTGGGGCTGATCGGTGGCTCCTTTGCGAAGGGGCTGCGTGAAGGTGGGTATTGTGGCGAGGTAGTCGGATTCGATCTTGATGCGCGTTCCCGCGCGCTGGCCGTCGAGCTAGGTGTGGTCGATCGCTGCGCAGCGAGTCTTGCGGAGGCCTGTCAGGATGCGGATGTCATCCAGCTGGCTGTTCCGATTCTGGCAATGGAGCGTCTGTTGGCAGAGCTGGCGACCCTTGATCTCGGAGACGCCGTGCTGACGGACGTGGGTAGCGCGAAGGGTAACGTGGTTCGCTGCGCCCGCGAGCAGTTCGGGAGTGTACCGCCACGTTTCGTGCCTGGGCATCCGATAGCTGGCTCGGAACAGAGCGGTGTCTCGGCTGCCGAAAGCACGCTTTTCCGACGACATAAGGTGATCCTGACACCCTTGGAAGGCACCGATCCGGCTGCGCTCGCGCTTGTTGATGGGCTATGGCGTGCGTTGGGGGCGGATGTCGAGCATATGGATGTCGAACATCATGACAGTGTGCTGGCGGCTACCAGCCATCTTCCGCACTTATTGGCGTTCGGTCTCGTGGATTCGTTGGCTAAGCGCAACGAAAACCTCGAGATATTCCGTTATGCGGCAGGCGGGTTCCGTGACTTCACCCGTATCGCCGGCAGTGACCCAGTGATGTGGCACGACATCTTTCTCGCCAACCGCGAGGCGGTGTTGCATACCCTGGATGATTTTCGTACCGACCTCGATGCGCTACGTGCCGCGGTCGATGAAGGAGACGGGCACACGTTGTTGGGCGTGTTTACGCGCGCCAAGGCTGCCCGAGAACATTTCAGCAAAATACTGGCTCGCAGAGCCTATGTGGACGTTATGCATTCCAAAGATCTGATCTTCCTTGCAAATCCTGGCGGCAGCCTCAGTGGGCAACTTCGCGTGCCGGGCGATAAATCCATTTCGCATCGTTCGATCATGCTCGGCTCGCTTGCCGAAGGGACCACAGAGGTCGAAGGCTTTCTCGAGGGAGAAGATGCCCTTGCGACTATCCAGGCATTTCGCGACATGGGCGTCGTGATTGAAGGACCGAATCAGGGGCGCGTTACGGTCCATGGTGTCGGACTGCATGGCTTGAAGCCGCCGCCTGGTCCGATCTACCTGGGTAATTCCGGGACCTCAATGCGGCTGCTGTCTGGCCTGCTGGCCGCTCAGTCATTCGACACCACCCTGACCGGTGACGCTTCGTTGTCCAAACGACCCATGAACCGCGTCGCCAAGCCGCTGCGTGACATGGGAGCGGTGATCGAGACTGCAGCCGAAGGGCGCCCGCCTGTGACCATTCGCGGCGGCCAGAGATTGTCCGGCATGCATTATCAAATGCCGATGGCCAGCGCCCAGGTGAAGTCCTGCTTACTTCTGGCAGGGCTTTATGCGGCTGATAGGACATCTGTTACTGAGCCAGCGCCAACACGGGATCATACGGAACGGATGCTGCAGGGTTTCGGCTATCCAGTGAAGGTTGAAGGAAGCACGGCGACGGTCGAGCCGGGCCACACGCTGCACTCAACTCACATCGAGGTGCCGGCCGATATCTCATCGTCCGCCTTCTTTATGGTTGCGGCCAGCATCGCGCCGGGCTCCGACGTCTTGCTCGAGCACGTTGGCGTCAATCCGACCCGAACTGGCGTCATCGACATTCTCAAGCTGATGGGCGCTGACATCGAGCTGACCAACCCGCGGGAAGTGGGCGGTGAGCCGGTGGCGGATATCCGTGTGCGGGCCGCCCAGCTCAAAGGCATCGATATACCGGAAGATCTTGTTCCGCTCGCTATCGACGAGTTCCCGGTTTTGTTCGTCGCAGCGGCCTGTGCCGATGGGCGCACGACACTGCGCGGCGCTGAGGAACTGCGAGTGAAGGAATCCGATCGAATTCAGGTGATGGCCGATGGTCTGCAAACGCTCGGCGTCAAGGCTACCCCGACGCCGGATGGCATTATCATTGAAGGCGGCACGACCTTTAACGGTGGCGAGGTGTCGGCGCACGGCGACCACCGCATCGCGATGTCTTTCAGTGTGGCCGCACTCCGGGCTAGCGCACCGATCCGAATTCACGATTGCGCGAATGTGGCCACTTCGTTTCCGAACTTCCTCGCATTGGCCGAGCGCGCCGGGATGCGAGTCGGTGTAGAGGATGATTCATGATCACTCCGGTTCCGGTCATCACCATTGACGGCCCAAGCGGCTCTGGCAAGGGTACGGTCGCGGCGCTCGTAGCGGCCAAGCTTGGATGGAATTTCCTGGACTCCGGCGCGCTTTACCGACTGCTCGCGTTCGCCGCGCGTAACCATGGTGTCGATCTAACCAACGAAGAAGCGCTCAAGTTGTTGGCTGCGCATCTGGACGTCCAGTTCGGCGCAGGAAAGGGCGGCCAGGGAATGCAGATCGTTCTCGAAGGCGAGGAGGTCACTCAGGCCATCCGCAACGAACAGATCGGCGCCGGCGCTTCACAGGTCGCAGCGCTACCAGTCGTGCGCGAGGCGCTGCTGCAACGGCAGAAAGCGTTCCGCGAACCCCCCGGGCTCGTTGCGGACGGTCGTGATATGGGAACCGTGGTCTTTCCTGACGCGCCCCTGAAGATCTTTCTCACTGCCAGTGCTGAAGAAAGAGCACGCAGACGCTTCCTGCAGTTGAAGGACAAAGGTGATGATGTTAATCTCGCGAGTCTTCTCGATGAGATACGGGCGCGTGATGAGCGTGATACCCAACGTGAAGTGGCTCCACTGAAGCCGGCAGACGATGCGATTCAGCTGGATTCAACGAACCTCTCTATCGAGCAAGTGCTAGGACAGATTCTGAGCGAAGTCGCCATTCGCGATTTGGCCTGAAGAACGACCGCCGAGAGGCGGCCTGACGGTCTTTCGATTTCGAGAGCTGTTAACAAGGAGGCATGTGGGAGACCAGATCTAGTCCCACAGGCCTTTTTTTATATGAATGAACCCACGTCTATCTGGGGTGTGGAGATTGGGCGGATTCTCGTCCGAAAACAGCAGGAATAAACATGAGCGAAAGCTTTGCAGAACTTTTTGAAGAAAGCCTAAAAACCCTCGACATGCAGCCGGGTGCGATCATCACCGGCATCGTGGTCGACATCGACGGTGACTGGGTCACTGTTCATGCCGGTCTGAAGTCCGAGGGCGTCATCCCGGTCGAGCAGTTCTACAACGAACAGGGCGAGCTGACCATCAGCGTGGGTGACGAAGTTCACGTTGCGCTGGACGCGGTTGAAGATGGCTTCGGTGAAACCAAGCTGTCCCGCGAAAAAGCCAAGCGTGCCGAGTGCTGGATTGTTCTGGAAGCGGCTTTCGCAGCTGAGGAAGTGGTCAAGGGCGTTATCAACGGTAAGGTTAAGGGCGGCTTCACTGTCGACGTTAACGGCATCCGTGCGTTCCTGCCAGGTTCCCTAGTTGATGTCCGTCCAGTGCGTGATACCACACACTTGGAAGGCAAGGAACTCGAGTTCAAGGTCATCAAGCTCGACCAGAAGCGCAACAACGTTGTCGTTTCCCGTCGTAGCGTCCTGGAAGCCGAAAACAGCGCCGAGCGCGAAGCTCTGCTGGAATCGCTGCAGGAAGGCCAGCAGGTCAAGGGTATCGTCAAGAACCTCACAGATTACGGCGCGTTCGTGGATCTGGGCGGCGTGGACGGCCTGTTGCACATCACCGACATGGCCTGGAAGCGCATCAAGCATCCGTCGGAAATCGTTAACGTTGGCGACGAGATCGACGTCAAGGTACTGAAGTTCGATCGCGAGCGTAACCGCGTTTCCCTGGGTCTGAAGCAACTGGGCGAAGACCCATGGGTTGCTATCAAGGCTCGTTACCCAGAGAACACTCGCGTTGTGGCCCGCGTCACCAACCTGACTGACTACGGCTGCTTCGCTGAGCTGGAAGAAGGCGTTGAAGGTCTGGTACACGTCTCCGAAATGGATTGGACCAACAAGAACATCCACCCGTCGAAGGTCGTACAGGTCGGCGACGAAGTGGAAGTCATGGTTCTGGACATCGACGAAGAGCGTCGTCGTATCTCCCTTGGCATCAAGCAGTGCAAGTCCAACCCATGGGAAGACTTCTCTGGCCAGTTCAACAAGGGCGACCGCATCTCCGGCACCATCAAGTCGATCACCGATTTCGGTATCTTCATTGGTCTGGACGGCGGCATCGACGGTCTTGTTCACCTGTCCGACATCTCCTGGAACGAAGCCGGTGAAGAAGCTGTGCGTCGCTTCAAGAAGGGCGACGAGCTGGACACGGTCATCCTGTCGGTCGATCCGGAGCGTGAGCGCATCTCCCTGGGCATCAAGCAGCTGGAAGACGATCCGTTCTCCAACTACGCCTCCGTCAATGACAAGGGCAGCATCGTTCGCGGAATCGTGAAAGAAGTTGACGCCAAAGGCGCCATCATCGATCTGGGTAACGATATCGAAGCTACGCTGAAAGCCTCCGAAATCAGCCGTGACCGCGTTGAAGACGCGCGCAACGTTCTGAAAGAAGGCGAAGAAGTCGAAGCCAAGATCATCAGCATCGACCGCAAGAGCCGCGTTATCAGCTTGTCCATCAAGTCGAAAGACGTTGAGGATGAGAAAGACGCGATGAAGGAACTGCGTACCAAGCAGGACGTAGAGCCGACTGCCGGTCCGACCACCATTGGTGATCTGATCCGCGCGCAAATGGAAAACCAGAACTAAGTTCTGCAATCCATTGAAAAAGGGCGACTTCGGTCGCCCTTTTCTGTGGTTGTCTCGTGCCCGGAGTGGGCGTCTCTTCCTGCGTCCTGCGTCCTGCGTTTGGCTTTTTGCCTTTCCGTTGTGCCGAGGCTAAACGCTGAGCACAGATGGCCCATGGCAAAGCCCTGCAATGTGCGCACTTCCCGTCGCGGCTAATCTATGGCACCGCCGCCCGACAGCGCCTGGTTAACCTCTAGCCAGCCGGCCACCGCTTGCTCCCCCGTCCGACTGAACACCCGTTCGAGTAGACGAACCTGTTCTCGTCTTAGCGCCTGTTCCAGCTTGGCGCCATCAGGTGTGAAGCGCAGCATGCGCTTGCGCTTGTCATCTTCTGCCGTTCTGCTTTCAACCAGATGCATCTCAATGAGTTGCCGTAGCGGTATGTTCAAGGCCTGCTTACTTACGCCGAGGTAGCCGAGCAACTCCTTCACGCTAAGGTCGGGATAGCTGGCGATAAAAAACAGAATGCGGTGGTGAACACGGGAGAGCCCGCGGCGCGCTAGCATTTCGTCCGGTTTGGCTGTGAAGGCTTGATAGCCGAGGAAGAAGCTCTCCATGATTTGTCGCTGAATTGTGCTTTTTTTTAGGTCAGGCATATTGACGTATTCACAAGCGTAGGCGTAATTTCGGTCAAGTAGTTTGACTTATTTACTTCCTCCTTGCATCTGGTACCCCATGGCCTTCTCCGAACGCGTCGACCGCCTGAAAAGCTCGCTGATCCGTGAAATTCTCGCCGCCGCGCAGCGCCCCGAAGTGATGTCGTTTGCCGGAGGGTTACCCGCCGAAGCGATGCTGCCAAAGGTCGAATGGTCGCAGATGCCGTCAACTATGGGGCAGTACGGGATGAGTGAGGGGGAGCCGGGGTTACGTGAGGCGATCGCTGCCGAAGCGCGTGCACTTGGTGTTGCCTGCTCGGCGGATCAGGTACTGATCGTCAGTGGTTCCCAACAGACGTTGGATCTCGCATCCAAGCTGTTTATTGATCGCGGCACCCAGGTATTGCTAGAGGCGCCGACCTATCTGGCTGCGCTACAAGCTTTTCAATTGTTCGGTGCTGAATGCTTGGCCGTACCGCAGGAGGCGGACGGGCCATCGCTGGTTGCCCTGCGTCATAGCCTTGAGCACCACAGGCCGGCCTTTGCGTACTTTATTCCCACCTTTCAAAACCCATCTGCGGTGCGCTACAGCGACGATAAGCGTAACGCTGTTGCAGCGCTGCTCGACGAATTCAACGTTACGCTCATTGAAGACGAGCCCTACCGCGAGCTAGTTTTCGATGAAGGCGATGCCAAGCCCATTGTCAGCCGTATGCGTCACGCTAGCTGGATCTACACCGGCACGATCTCCAAGACATTGCTGCCCGGACTGCGCGTCGGCTATTTGATCGCTACCCCGGATCTTTTTCCGTATCTGCTACGCCT
Source organism: Pseudomonas sp. DNDY-54 (assembly GCF_019880365.1). Lineage (NCBI taxonomy): Bacteria > Pseudomonadati > Pseudomonadota > Gammaproteobacteria > Pseudomonadales > Pseudomonadaceae > Pseudomonas > Pseudomonas sp. DNDY-54. Next base: position 2,579,532 of record NZ_CP082271.1, on the reverse strand, counting down.
GAAGCAATCGGCCGATCTGCACACCAATCGCATCGGTCAGTGGCAGGCGCTGCAATGGTTGGGCAGTGATCAGTACCGCTCGCATTTGAATGAACTGCGCCATTTCTATCGTTTGCGCCGTGATGCAATGCAGGCCGCGCTGGCGGAGCATTTTGGTGATCTGGCGGAGTGGCAGCTTCCCCAGGGAGGGCTGTTTTTCTGGTTGCAGCTAAAGCAGCAGGTCGATACGCGAACACTGCTGAAGCCGGCGCTCGGACAAAACGTTGCGTTTATGCCAGGTGAACCTTTTTTCATCAATCCTGATGAGAACCTTGGCTATTTACGACTGAACTTCAGTCACGTCCCGCCTGATCGGCTGGCCGAAGGGATCCGTCGGCTCGCGAGTGTGGTTCGTGATGCCAGCATGATTGAGGCGGCTTGATCAACGAGATTGACGCTGCGTGGCCCTGGGAGAAACAAATGGCGTACAAGGTTTACGGCGATTACCGGTCTGGCAATTGCTACAAGATAAAGCTGATGCTGCATTTGCTCGGTCGGGATTACAGCTGGGTCCCGATCGATATTCTTCGCGGTGAAAGCCGCGAAGAGTTTTTTCTGAAAAAAAACCCCAACGGCAAGATTCCCGTGCTCGAGCTCGAAGACGGCACATGTCTGTGGGAATCAAATGCGATCCTCAATTTCCTTGCGGAAGGGTCGGAATTTTTGCCCTCGGATCCACGGCTGCGCACACAGGCCCTGCAATGGCAGTTCTTTGAGCAGTACAGTCATGAGCCATTCATTGCCGTGGCGCGATTCATCAAGGTTTACTTGGGTTTGCCCGAGGAGCGTCTGGATGAATATGCGGCAAAGCAACTGGACGGTTATCACGCGCTGAATGTTATGGAGCAACAGTTACTGCGCACGCCATATCTGGTCGGTGATCACTATTCGATTGCAGATGTCGCGCTGTATGCCTATACGCACGTAGCGGAAGAGGGTGGGTTCAGCCTAGAGGGCTACCCGGCGATTTGTGCCTGGTTGCGGCGTGTTGCCAGCCATCCTCGGCATGTGGGGATGTTTGACTAAGGTGTCGCTGAGGCAGTCACGAACAGTGAGAGGCCGAGAAGCCGCTTCGGCTTCTCGGCCGAGCAGGCTACTTGACCAGACCCAAAAACTCGCTGCGGGTGGCGGCATTCTCACGGAATTGCCCAAGCATCACCGAAGTGACCATTGACGAGTTTTGTTTCTCAACGCCCCGCATCATCATGCACATGTGCTGAGCTTCTATAACCACTGCCACGCCCCATGCGCCGGTAACCGTTTGGATCGCCTCGGCGATTTCACGCGTGAGATTTTCCTGAATCTGCAGGCGGCGGGCATACATATCTACGATACGGGCGACCTTCGACAGCCCAAGTACTTTTCCATTGGGCAGATAGGCCACATGAGCCTTGCCAATGAATGGAAGCATGTGGTGCTCGCACAGGGAGTAGAGCTCGATGTTCTTCACCAACACCATCTCGCTGTTGTCGGAGCTGAACAACGCACCATTCGTAACGTCTTCTAGCGTTTGTTGGTAGCCTTTGCACAAGTACTGCATGGCTTTTGCTGCGCGCTTGGGCGTATCAAGCAGGCCCTCGCGGTTGACGTCCTCACCCAGCTGGCCAAGGATCGCGGTGTAATGTGTTTCCAGGGACATGAGACTACCTGTCAGGCTTGCAAAATAGCGCTAGTGCGAAGGTTAGGGGGTCGGCCGCTGGGCCGCAAGCAGCGTACTGCAGAATAGCCACCTGGCTGGCCGGCTACTCGTCGCGGCCTTCAAGCATGGTTCGCTTCAGGATTACATAGACCGCGCCGGTACCGCCATGTCTTGGCAGGCAGGAGGTGAAGCCAAGAACCTGAGCGTGTTGGCGTAGCCAGGTATTGACATGGCTTTTGATCAGAGGCCGTTTGCCATCGATTCGCGCAGCCTTGCCATGGGTAACGCGTACGCAGCGGATTTCGAATTTGCACGCTTCGGCGAGGAAATCCCAGAGCAGCTCGCGAGCTTTCTCCACACTTAGGCCATGAAGGTCCAGGCTGCCCTCGAACGGTATCTGTCCCGCCTTCAGTTTGCGCATCTGGCTGTCTTGCACACCGTCACGCACCCAATACAACTCATCTTCAGCCGCGACATCGATGACGAACTGGTCGGATAGTCCGTCAATACGGGTTTCATTGTCACTGGTTACCGCGTTGGCTCGTCGAGTGGCTATTTGAGCTTTGTTGTTGCGGGGCTTGCCCGTGTCAGCACGGTCGTGTTGGATCGGCTTGACGCCACGGACAGCAGATTTGAACAGTGAAAAGTCGTCTTCTTGCATGAGGCCTCCGCGTTGGCCGCCGATTTTACCCCAAGCGTACCTTTAGCCGCTTCCCCCGGGCGTGGACAGGAGTGCTCAACGCCGTTTAGCGTCTTTTGCTCAATCTCCGTGACATGCTTAATCCGCCGGGCGCGTGCGATCGGCGGCGCACACTTCGTCTGATGAACAGGCCGAGCGTGAGCAGAACGAGGCCAGTTACCAACAAGGTTATTGAAGCCTCGCGATCAAGCGCCAGGCTGGCAATGAACGCGTGGTCGCTTAGCAGCGAACCTGCGCCAGAGGCTGCCAACAATACGCCGACAAGCATCAGCAACAGGCCAAGGGCCGCCGCGAGCCGCGAGCCCCAGCTCCGCTGCTGGCGGGGGCGGAGGCGGCGTGCATCGAATCCATCGGTTCGTTTCATCGCGACTACCTCGTTGCTTAGGCGGAGACCGGCATCAACGCGGTCAGTTTTTTCACTCTCTGCTCAATGCTTACCAGCTCGCGTGACGCTACATTAATGCTGCAGCATCGCTCACACAAACGGCGAAATTGTCAGCCAGAATGGTCATTTCCATGCGGTGAACCTGTGCGGCGTCGATTGCGCCGTCTCCCATAGGAAGATCTCGGGTCGCGCAAGCCTTGTCCACGAGCGTGCAGCGGTATCCGTAATCTTTCGCCGCGCGTACCGTGGTGCTGACGCTGGAATGAGTCATGAAACCACACACGATCAGATCGAGCCGCCCGTGTTGCTGCAACAGGTCATGCAGTTCTGTGCCAGCAAACGCGTTGGGTAATGTCTTTCCGATCACCGTTTCGCCGGCAAGCGGTGCGGCTTCAGGCATGATCTGCCCACGCAAGCCTTGCGGGTCGAACAACCCCCCTGGGATTCCCAGGTGATGAACATGTACAACCGGCGCCCCTGCTGCGCGGGCGGCGGCTAATACTTTGCTAATTTCTTCGAGCGCCGTGCCAAGGTTCGGCAGTGCGAGGGTTCCCGTCCGATATTCTTCCTGAACATCTATGACCACAAGGGTCGCATTAGCCAGCGTCGCCGGTGCATAACTGCGGCCACTGAGCTGAAGCATGGTCTGTGGCTTGGACATGACTGACTCCTTGTTTTGAGAGGGGCCTGATTGTGGCGCCAGATGACCGATATGTGAACCGCCCAAGATGATGATTTCGCCTCCGGGATTACCAGTAATCAGGCAACGGCGCATTGGCACGCTACATCTGCTGAGAAAGTCGTCCGGGCATCGGCTAAACTTCCGCGCTTTTAATAGGAGATGCCGCCGTGACTGCTTCGCCTTCCCGCTTGCGCACCTTGCGCGATTACATTCGTTGGGCCGTCAGCCGTTTCCAAGCCGAGCAACTGTTCTTCGGCCACGGCACGGACAACGCCTGGGATGAGGCGCGCCAGTTGGTGCTCGGCGCTCTGCATTTGCCATGGGAAATGGCGGATAGCTATCTTGATTGTCGTCTTGAAGACGACGAGTGTGAACATTTGCAGGGTCTGCTTCGGCAGCGGATCGAGCAACGCGTTCCAACTGCTTATTTGCTGGGCCAGGCGTGGTTCTGCGGGCTTCCGTTCATCGTTGACGAACGTGTGCTGATCCCGCGCTCACCGATCGGTCAGCTGATCGAGCGACGCTTCGAACCATGGCTTGCGCAAAGTCCCGCCCGGATTCTCGATTTATGCACCGGCTCCGGTTGCATCGGTATCGCCTGCGCATACGAGTTTCTCGATGCCGACGTGGTGTTGGCCGATCTGTCTTATGACGCGCTTGAAGTGGCCAACCGTAATATCGAACTGCATGGCTTGGAAGACCGGGTGTATACCGTGCAGAGCGACGGTTTTGACGGCTTGCCTAAGCAGCGATTTGATCTCATTGTCTCCAACCCACCCTACGTCGATGCGGAAGACTTCGCCGACATGCCTGATGAATATCATCATGAGCCGGCAATGGGGCTGGCCTGCGGCGACGACGGTCTGGATCTGGTACGGCGCATGCTCGCCGAAGCGGCAGATCACCTGAGCGAGACCGGCAACCTGATCGTCGAGGTCGGCAACAGTCAGGTGCATGTAGAAGCGCTGTACCCCGAGGTGGACTTCACCTGGCTTGATTTCACAGAAGGCGGACATGGTGTATTTCTGCTCGCTGCGAGCCAGTGCCTCGAGCATCAGGCCCTGTTTCGCGAGCGGCTAAAACGCTCAGCAGGGTAAGCCGCCACTCACCAGGCGGCATTAGCAATCAGCGGGTCGCAATCCAGATCAGCAGCCCTGCTTGGAATAGTGCGAACGCGATAAGGCAGGCGATGGTGAACCTGAGGGTGCCGTCCTCCCGGCGAAACCGGCTCAGGCGCTCCTGAATGTCCCGGATCTTGTTGTCCTGCTCCAGCAGGTTGCGATCTGCCTGTTCGAGCATGGCGGCCGCTTCCTTCAGCTCGATGATTTGTACCTTGTCGGTATTCCAATCGGGCCGCAGCGTGCTTACCCGGGGCGCGCCATAAGTCGCCTTGAGCTGCTGAGGCTCCGGATACTGCACATCGAAGCCCTGACTCAGCAGGCAATGATCGCGTCGTAAGCGCATCTCTTCGCTGGTGATGTCCTTAGCGGACAGCGCGCCACCTTCCACGAGATAGTGTGCCCATCGTTTCTGCGCCCAAACTGCACCCTGCGCCAGCAGAAACCGTCCAAGACCGCGGTTGGCCGGCTCCATATGCAGTCCCGTATCGGGACCGAAGCGGACCTCTTTGGCTCGATGATCCGCCCAAACCTCGAGAACATTGTGCTTCTTTGACACAACCTGACCCGGCAATCGCACAAACAGCTTCAGCACGCTCTGCTGCGGTGTATGCCGTTCGGCTTGCGCCAATTCCACGAACCTCAACGGCCGCGGGCCGGTATCTCGATCGGTTGGCAATGGCGACAGGCGCACCAGTCGAAACCGATCCGGCGCCAAAGCAGCCCACGGATGCGCCTGTGGCGTATCCGGCGTTAGGGCTTCGTTGCCGTTGGGAGAAGGGGAGCTGTCGGTCATGCTGGCGTCCTGAACCCTTGCGTAGTCATCAGTCGTTGCGGCTGGCATGCAAGGTATCGGCCGACGGTCGGCTAGCTGGAGGCTGGCAATAAGCCATGCTTGCGTAGAAACCGGCTGATGCGCTCTGTCAGTGCGTGGGCGATAGGCAGCTCGGGGTGATTGTAGGACGCGGTTTGCGCGTCATGGTCCGTTGAAACGATGCGCAACACATGGTTCATCCCTGGTATGAGAGCCAGTTCGGCGTCCTCTCGCGCACGCAGCAGTGCTTCGGCGTCCGCTTGTCCGACCTGAATATCATGTGTGCCCTGGATGATCAGCGCCGGTGCGGTCGTTTTAGCGAAAGCGCTCGCCGGGTCCTGCTGGAACAGTGAAATCAGATAGGGCTGCACGCTGGGACGAAACAGCACATGTAGCGCGTCAGGTACCTGCTCGTGAGGACGTCCCGCGTTGAGTTCATCGATCAAGTAATGAGCGGTTGCCAGCAGTGGCGGCGACAGACGGCCCTGAAGTTGTTCGCGAAGTAAAACGTCAATACGCCGGCCACTGCCTGCAAGCATGATCAGTGCAGCTGGATCGACCGACGGGGCAGCCAGGCTGGCGATCAATGCGCCTTCACTGTGGCCGATCAACACTACATCTGAAAAGCGCGGGTCTGCCTTCAATAGCCGTGCCCAGGCGGCTGCATCACTGACATAGTCGTTTACGCTCAGCCGACGTTCGTCCGGCGCTGTCGCCAGGCTTTGGCCAACGCCTCGCTTGTCATAACGCAGACTGGCGATTCCGTGCTTCGCAAGGGCTTGCGCCAAGCGCTTGAGGCTATCGTTGCGGCCCAAGGGATTGTTGCCATTGCGGTCGGTAGGGCCCGACCCGGCGATCAGCAGCGCAACCGGCAAGGGTTCGTTGGTTTTCGGCAGCAAGAGGCTGCCATACAGACGGCCGTCCGGCACCTGCACGGATATCGTCTGGTTCAGCAGCGTTTGGGCCTGTACATGTGGCGCGAGCATGGCGAGGAAAGCAATAAGAAGAAGCAGACGCATGGGCAGGAATACAACCGTCGGCGGAGCGGGTTGGACGAGAGGCGAGCCCGTTGGTTCGCCGGCCGGCAGTATGCGCTGCCACTGGAAGCAGTGAAACCGGTAGCAGCTCGGGTATACTCGCGGCCCCTGTTTAGGTCGATTGCGGAGCGCCCTGCATGTCCGGCAACACATATGGCAAGCTGTTCACCGTCACCACCGCTGGCGAAAGCCATGGCCCAGCGCTGGTCGCCATTGTCGACGGTTGCCCTCCGGGATTGGAGCTGAGCGTTGCAGACCTGCAGCGAGACCTCGACCGTCGCAAGCCAGGTACCAGTCGGCACACCACCCAGCGCCAGGAAGCGGACGAAGTCGAGATTCTCTCCGGTGTGTTTGAAGGGCGTACCACGGGCTGCCCGATCGGCTTGTTGATCCGCAACACCGATCAGAAATCCAAGGATTACTCCGCGATCAAGGACCAGTTCCGTCCCGCCCATGCCGACTACAGCTATCACCATAAATACGGGTTGCGCGATTACCGCGGCGGCGGACGCAGCTCGGCGCGTGAGACGGCGATGCGCGTCGCTGCGGGCGCCATTGCCAAAAAATACTTGATGACCATGGGTATTCAGGTGCGCGGCTACATGAGTCAGCTCGGCCCGATCGAGATCCCATTCAAGACCTGGGACAGCGTCGAGCAGAACGCTTTTTTCAGTCCTGATCCAGACAAGGTTCCAGAGCTAGAGGCCTACATGGATCAGCTGCGTCGTGATCAGGATTCCGTCGGTGCGAAGATTTCCGTGGTCGCCGAAGGCGTACCACCTGGCCTTGGCGAACCGATATTCGATCGGCTGGATGCAGACCTGGCCCACGCCCTGATGAGCATCAACGCCGTCAAGGGCGTGGAAATTGGTGCCGGCTTCGCCAGCGTGGCTCAGCGCGGTACTGAGCATCGTGACGAGATGAGTCCGGACGGTTTCCTGTCGAACAACGCCGGAGGCGTGCTAGGTGGCATATCTTCCGGTCAGCCAATCGTCGCGCATCTGGCGCTCAAACCGACGTCCAGCATTACAACGCCGGGTTGCTCGATCGATATCGATGGCAATCCGGTGGATATCATCACGAAAGGTCGCCACGATCCTTGCGTGGGCATTCGCGCTACGCCGATCGCCGAGGCCATGATGGCCATCGTCCTGCTGGATCATCTGCTGCGTCATCGCGGGCAGAACGCCGATGTGCTGGTGGGAACGCCAGTGCTGGGACAGCTTTAAGCTGCGGGCCCACTTCAAGCCGTACGGAGTGCGTCCGATGGTTTATCGCTTGCAGCATGGTGCGCGTAGCTCATGACGGGCTTGCCCTACTGGCGGTTGTCCGGCTTCTATCTGTTCTACTTTGCGCTGCTTGGTTCAACCGCGCCGTTTCTTGGCCTGTACTTCGATCATCTCGGTTTCTCAGCCGAGCGCATTGGTGAGCTCGTTGCGATTCCAATGCTGATGCGGTGCCTGGCGCCAAACTTGTGGGGCTGGCTCGGCGACGCCACCGGCCAGCGTCTGTTAATTGTCCGCATCGGTGCCCTTTGTACGCTGCTCTCCTTCAGCCTGATTTTCTATAGCAAGAGCTACGCCTGGCTGGCGCTGGTGATGGCATTGCACGCGTTCTTCTGGCACGCGGTACTGCCCCAATTTGAGGTGATCACCCTGGCGCACCTGCGCGAGCAGGCCTCACGCTACAGCCAGATCCGGCTGTGGGGCAGTATCGGCTTCATCCTTGCGGTGGTGGGCCTGGGCACGCTGATGGAACGCCTCGGCCTGGGCATCTACCCCGTGGCGGTGATGGCAGTGATGACCGGCATTGTTATCAGCAGTGCCTGGGTGCCCAACGCTACGCCGGAACAGCGGCCGGAGCTGGACGGTAACGGCGGCTTTCTACGTCAGTTGCGGCAGCCCGGTGTATTCGCATTCTTCATTTGCGTCGGGCTGATGCAGGCCAGCCACGGCCCGTATTACACCTTCTTCTCGATCCATCTCGAAGCGCTTGGTTATGGCCGAGGCACTATCGGGTTGTTATGGGCGCTGGGTGTGGTCGCTGAAATCCTGCTTTTTCTGGTAATGGCTCCGCTGCTGGCGCGCTTTTCGTTGCGTCAGGTGCTGGTGGCGAGCTTCATGTTGGCGGCGATACGCTGGTTGATTCTGGGTACGCTGGCCGACCATCTAGCCGTGCTGCTGATTGCGCAATTAATGCATGCCGCCACTTTCGGTAGCTTTCATGCGGCGGCGATTCATTTCGTGCAACGCAGCTTTGGTCACCGCCAGCAAGGCCAGGGCCAGGCGCTGTACGCCACGCTCGCCGGCGTCGGTGGCGCGCTGGGTGCGCTTTACTCCGGCTACAGTTGGGCCAGCCTTGGTCCGCTTTGGACCTTTGCTATCGCCAGCCTGGCCGCGCTGGCGGCAGCCGTTATCATTGCCGTCCCCAAGCAGGAGAACCGGGCATGACAGCAACACGTGAACGCTTATCGCAGGCCATCATCGACGCGGGTCGATTTCTCTATGGCCGCGGTTGGTCGCCCGCTACCAGTAGCAATTATTCGGCACGCCTGAGCCGTTCCGAAGCCTTGTTGACGGTGTCTGGAAAGCACAAGGGCCTGCTGACGACTGATGATCTGCTTGCCGTCGATATGGACGGTCGTAGCCTGGAAGACGGTAAGAAGCCGTCTGCTGAAACGTTGTTGCATACCCAGTTGTATCGTTGGTGTCCCGAGGTCGGCGCCGTGCTGCATACGCACTCCGTCAACGCGACCGTCCTTTCGCGTCTGTGCCTGGGTGACTCGCTGGTTTTTTCTGATTACGAGCTGCAGAAGGCATTCAGCGGTATCGCAACCCACGAATCACAGGTGATCGTGCCGATATTCGACAACGACCAGGATATCCAGCAACTTGCTGCTCGCGTTCAACCGTGGCTGGAAGAACACTCCGATTGTGTGGGCTACCTGATTCGTGGGCATGGCCTTTACACCTGGGGCCGGGAGATGGGCGACGCACTGCGTCAGATCGAGGCGTTCGAGTTTCTCTTCGAGTGTGAGCTGAAGATGCGCATGTTGCAGCGAATCTGAGCGCGAGACTGTCAATGCACGCCATACGTGCCCGAATAGAAGACTAGAAACCGGGGTTACCCCGGCCGGAGACTACACATGAGCATCCTCAGCGTTTATCAGGACAGCGTTCCAGAGCAGCCACTCAAAGTCCTCACTCACCTCGACGACATCGCCGCTACATTGGCCGAGGTCGGCGTGCACCTCGAGCGATGGGAGGCCAGTGCACCTATCGGCGCGGGCGCCAGTTCCGATGAGGTGATTGCTGCGTATCGTCCGCAGATCGATCGACTCATGAGCGAGCGTGGCTATGTCACCGTCGACGTAATCAGCCTGACTCGCGACCATCCGCAGAAGACCGAACTACGAGCGAAATTCCTTGAAGAGCATCGCCATGCTGAGGACGAAGTGCGCTTCTTCGTCGCGGGTCGCGGGCTGTTTACCCTGCACATCGAGGACAGGGTGTACGCGGTCCTTTGTGAGAAGAATGACCTGATCTCGGTCCCGGCCGGTACCAAGCACTGGTTCGACATGGGTGAGAATCCCCACTTCGTCGCTATTCGGCTGTTCAATAACCCCGAGGGCTGGGTTGCGCAGTTTACCGGTGAAGAGATTGCCGGTCGGTTTCCCCGGCTGGAGGATTGCTGATGCCGATCAAAGCCATCCTTACCGACATTGAGGGCACCACCAGTGCGGTGAGTTTCGTCTTCGATGTACTGTTTCCCTACGCCCAGAAGCATTTGCCAGACTTCTTGCGCAACCGTGCGACAGAGCCCGCCGTGGCAACGCAGCTCGAGGCAGCACGACGGGAAAGTGGCGAGCCTGACGCGGATATAGAACGTGTCGTCGAAATCCTGCTGGGGTGGATCGCCGCCGATCGCAAGGCGACGTCGCTAAAGGCGCTGCAGGGCATGGTCTGGGCCGAGGGCTATCGCGCCGGCCAGCTCAAGGGCCACGTTTATCCGGACGCGGTTGCGGCGCTGCGGCGTTGGCATGAACAGGGCTACGCACTTTATGTGTATTCGTCGGGGTCGGTTCAGGCGCAAAGGCTCATTTTCGGTTGCGCCGAAGCGGGTGATCTGACGCCGCTGTTTTCCGGCTATTTCGATACGAGCATCGGCCACAAGCGTGAAGTCGAATCCTATGCGCAAATCGCCGTTTCGATTGGCCTGCCCGCCGGTGAAGTACTGTTCCTGTCTGATGTCGTGGAGGAGCTGGACGCTGCGCGTAAGGCCGGCATGCATACGTGTGGGCTGGTCCGCGAGGGCGCCAGTTTGACGGGCCATCAGGCAGTCGCAAGTTTCGATGCGATTGATCCGGCCGGTTACTAAAGGGGCGGCTACTGAACCCTCATACCGCCTAAGCATCCTAATTACGTACTCACACCGTAATTTGGAGCTTTGTCATGACCGATGCCTTCGGCGGTATTTTCGGCCTGCTTATCCTGGCACTGGATATCTGGGCCATCATCAGCGTCATCCGTAGCGATAGCAGCACTGGTAAGAAAGCCCTCTGGGTGTTGCTGATCGTCATCCTGCCGGTCTTGGGTCTGATCATCTGGGGCATCATGGGGCCGCGCGGTAACCGTCCCGATGACCGTAACCTTCGGCCGTGACGCGTGGAAGTCTGGAGTGCGTTGCTCGCCTTCATTGTGATCGCAGCGGATGTCTTCGCCATCGTTCAGGTCTGGCGCACCCGCATTGAGACTGGGCGCAAGATCATATGGAGCTTGGTGATCGTGTTGTTGCCAGTGGTGGGGTTGATCATGTGGTTAGTCGCCGCCGGCCACCTCGCCAAGGTTCGGCTATAGGTGAGGGCAGCGCTCTCCCTAGTGTTAATGGTATGGGCATTTGGGCTTTGTGCTGCGGATGACGGTGTATGGACGGCGTTGCGCGAGGGGCGGGCCGTTCTGTTGCTACGCCACGCCAATGCGCCGGGCTTAGGCGATCCGCCGGGGTTCGTGCTGGATGACTGCGCCACTCAGCGCAACTTGGATAGCGCCGGGCGGGCACAGGCACAGCGCTGGGGTGCCTTACTTCGCGAGAAAGGAATCAGTAAGCCGAGAGTAATCAGCAGTCGCTGGTGCCGGGCGCTGGAAACGGCGAACGAAATGGAACTGGGACCCGTAGAACCTTTCGCGGCGTTGGATTCCTTTTTTGCGCAACCAGAGGGAAACGTTCCCAAGACCGAGACACTGCACGAGTTCCTTGCTGGGCTGTCAGCGGCGGCGCCTCCGATTGTGCTTATCACCCATCAGGTCAACATCACCGCGTTGACCGGCGTGTTCCCTCGATCCGGGGAGGGGCTCATTCTGGCTCTGCCGTTTAAGGATCGACCACAGGTGTTGGCGAGGATTTCACCACCCTAGCTTGCTGTGTCGTTGCGGTAATGGCGCTACCGTAATTCTCCCAAATATGCACAGCGGCATAAGCGCGCAATGGGCGCCAGGTTTCAGCGCGTGCATGTAGCGCCTTAGCGGTAATCCCTCCGCTTCCCCACAAGGGGGCCTTGAGCAGGCCCAGGTCGGCGGCTGGAAAGACGTCCGCCTCGCCGAAACCCCGCAGGGCGATGTACTCGGCGGTCCAAGGCCCGATTCCCGGTAGCTCACAGAGCCGGCTGACCAGCTCATCGGCCCCGTTGTTCACATGAAGCTCAAGCGCTCCGTCAGTCACCGCGGCCGCGAAGCGCTGAAGGGTCGCGACGCGTTTGCCGGGCATGCCAATATTCTCCAAGCGAGCGCTGGCAATGACCTCTGGGCTGGGAAACAGCCTTAGCACGTTGCCAACCGCATCTGATGGGGAGGGCAGCACCTGCTCACCCAGCCGCTCTACCAGGCGCCGTGTAACGGTCACCGCGGCCTTCACCGTGACCTGTTGTCCGATAATGGCTCGGACGGCCTGTTCGAACGGGTCAAAAGCGCTCGGTAAGCGCAACCCCGAATTGACCGCGATCAGCGGCCCCAGCAGGGGATCGTCGAAGAAGTGCCGAGCCACGGCGGCAGGATCGGTGTCCAGATCGAACATCTTGCGAACCCGCTGCGTCAGCGCTGACGCATGGTCTTGCAGCGAGTCGCTCAGGGTCAGTTCGAGACAGCCCTGTTCCGGACGCGGACACACGCGGAACCAGCCGACGCAGTTCCCCATGCGCAGGGTACGCCCGTAATGCCCGTCATCGAGCGTCTCCACACCAGGCAGCAGGCGCAGCGCGAAATGCTGGTGGAACTGCGTCCAGCTCCAAGGCGCGACGTAATGAAGGCGGATGGATTTCATGGGTGGACGATAGCCCGCGTTGATGGGGCTGTCTTCACCGGACGTGCTTTGAAAGCGGAAGGTTCCACCTGTCATAAGACCAAAGTAGAATGCGCGACTTTGCCGATGGCCAGCCCGCGCGACTTGCAGGTCTGTCCGTTTCGCCATCCATCACGGAGACACCCCATGAGCGACTATCAGGAAACTCTCTACGAGGGATACGGCCAGCGCTTCAGGATCGACGAGATGCTGCATGAAGTGCGCACCGAGCATCAACACCTAGTGATTTTCGAAAACGCTCGGATGGGGCGCGTCATGGCGCTCGATGGCGTGATCCAGACCACCGAAGCGGATGAGTTCATCTATCACGAGATGCTCACTCACGTCCCGATTCTGGCTCATGGCCTGGCGCGGCGCGTGCTGATCATCGGCGGTGGCGACGGCGGGATGCTGCGCGAAGTAGCCAAGCACCGGGATGTCGAAAGCATCACCATGGTCGAGATTGACGGCACTGTGGTCGAAATGTGCAAGACGTTTTTGCCGGAGCACTCGAAAGGGGCGTTCGACGACCCGCGGCTGAATTTGGTTATCGATGACGGCATGCGCTTCGTCGCCACGACCGAAGAAAAATTCGACGTGATTATTTCTGACTCCACCGACCCCATCGGTCCGGGCGAAGTGCTGTTCTCGGAGAATTTTTATCAGGCGTGCCGTCGGTGCCTCAACGACGGCGGCATCCTGGTCACGCAGAACGGCACGCCTTTCATGCAGCTGGCTGAAGCTCAGACCACTGCTAAGCGCATGACTGGGCTGTTTCCGGACTGGCATTTCTATCAGGCCGCAGTGCCGACCTATATTGGCGGCGCCATGACCTTCGCATGGGGCGCATGCGACTCGAGCATTCGCAAGCTGTCGTTGGAGACGTTGTGTCAGCGCTTCGCCGGGAGCGGAATCGTCACGCGCTACTACAATCCGCACATCCACCTCGGCGCGTTCGCGCTACCTCAGTACGTGCTCCAAGCCATCAGCAAGCCCAGCAACGATTAAACCGCTCGGCGCCTCGCGACCCTTCGTTGCGTGGCGCCGGGTTGGATCGGGCTCCTTTGTTACGTCGGCGCTGAAAACCTCCATTGCAGGGCCGAAGCATTCGCCGTATGTTCGAATGGCACGCACAAGCTGTCGCGGCCCGGCGTGTCGAGCGCGACAACCTGAGCAGAAGTCCGCGCGAGGTGCTCCAGGTGCAACGTGTAATTGCAGCTGAATCGAACTTGCTGGCGATGCAAAGGCCTACTGATTATCGCCATGTATTCCTGCCCAGGAATCCAGGCTTTGGACGTAGAACATTCGATTTCTATTCACCAGCGAGGCTACGTAAAAGGTTTTTCATTCCGGACATCGTTCATCCATGAGTGCGAGGAGGTTGTTTTTATGAGTACCACCTTCCATGAGGATGTAAGCGGCAACGTACTGTTGAGGATGAAAGAAGGCGGTTTCGATTTCGCCCGTGTCCATCCGATAGAGTTCTACGCCGTATTCCCCGATCGTGAACGTGCAGTCGCTGCCGCGAGCAATTTTCGCGGCGAGTGCGTTAACGCTCAAATAGCCCCCCGTGACGACGGCGCTTGGGATCTCCAGGTAAGTAAAGTGATGTATGCGACCTTCGACGGAATTGGCGACTTCGAACAAGATCTGGAGGACCTGGTCGAGCCGCTTGGTGGTGTGGTGGACGGCTGGGGTGTTACCCAGGAGCTTTCGGGCTGCTCAGTCTGATTGCTTGCACTTAGCCTAATCCGAGTCCGCTTTGCAGTGCCTGGTCCCAGGGTGGGATCGGGCCGAAGCGGGTTTTGAGAAATTCCAGCAGCAATCTACTGCGCGAATCGGCCTCCCTTGTCAGGCGTAGCGCGTAGATTCCGCTAGGTTCCGGTTCTGGAAGGCCGCCTTCACAAAACAAAGGCAGTAGCTCGCCGCGCACCAAGTGCTCGCTGATCAGCCAGGTCGGGAGATGCGCTATCCCCAAGCCAGCCAAGGCACCGCAGAGCAGCGCTTCGGCATTATTCGCGACCATACGCAGGCGCGTAGGTCGCAGCAATCGCCGTTTCCCCTGATACTCAAACCGCCACGCATGGGAAGGCGCCAGTGCATCCCAGTCCAGCCCATCATGGTCCGGCAGCTCCGCTGCGGTCTGGGGTGTACCTCGTCGTTGCAAATAGCTCGGGCTTGCGCAGGCGATGCGAATCATCGGTGCCAGCGGAGTGGCCACCAGGCGAGTGTCGGCCAACGGACCGATGCGTAGCACCAGGTCGACTTCCCCCAGATGTTCTCCCTGCAGATCGACAAAGCTATCAATCAACCGCAACTGAATGTCGACGCTTGGATAGGCCTGCAGGAAATCCGCCACCGCCGGGGCCAAGTGTCGGCGGCCGAAAGGGGCTGGAGCGTCGATACGAATTCGGCCTTCCGGTGTGCTCTGCAGCGATGCCATCTCGGCCCGGGCCAAGTGCAGTTCCTGGACGATGCGCCTTGCGCGCTCAGCGAACGCCTGTCCGGCCGGTGTGGGCTTGATGACATGAGTGCTGCGGCTGACCAACTGACAATCCAGTGACCGTTCCAGGGCGTCGATGCGTCGCGCAACGGAAGAGGGCGTTAGCGAATGCAGACGTGCCGCGGCAGAAAAGCTGCCGCTGTCGAGCACGTCCAGGAACAGCCTGAACTGGTCCGTAAGGCCCGTAGTATCCATCTGGTTCTCTGCCTTTGCTAAAAACGCAAAGCCATTGTGCGTGCTTGTGCATGTACCCGCTAGAGGCGGTTCAGTAGCATTGCGTTTTTTGTCGGGACGCAATCATGGATCTTGTCGGCTTCGGGCTGAACCTAGTGCTGGGCTTGGTGCTGGGCACGCTTGGAGGGCTGTTCGGCATTGGCGGTGGGCTGATAGCGATTCCGGTACTTGGCGTGCTGTTCGATCTGGACCAGCAGTTAGCGCAAGGCACCGCGCTGGTGATGGTGGTGCCCAACGTACTGCTCGCGATCTGGCGGTATCACCAGCGTAACCGCATCGATCCGCGCCACGCGGCAGCGTTGGGTGTTGCCAGTTTCTGTTTCGCCATCGCCGGTGCGGCGGTCGCGGTATCACTGGATGCCGGGCGGATGCGCATCGCCTTCGTCGGTTTTCTTGTCGCCTTGGCTGTCTACACGCTATCGCGGGTTTTCTTTCGCCTACAACCCGGCGGGACCGAGCTACGCCACCCCTGGCCATGGCTTGGCGTGTTGGGCGCAGGTGCGGGTGCGTTGGGGGGATTATTCGGTGTTGGTGGCGCTGTGCTTGCCACGCCGATACTTACCACCGTATTCGGGACGTCCCAGGTTGTCGCGCAGGGGCTGTCCCTGTCCCTAGCAGCGCCCAGCACGGCCGTCACGCTGTTCACCTATGCGGCTCATGAGCAGGTTGATTGGGCGCTAGGATTGCCGCTTGCGATCGGTGGGTTGCTCAGTATCAGCCTCGGCGTGAAGCTCGCGCATGCGCTGCCGGAGCGTCTTCTTCGCGTCTTGTTCAGCGGCTTCCTGTTGCTGAGTGCCGTCATGCTGGCACTCGAGGCTTGAGACGTCGGTAACGAGCAAGCTACGCGGCGACCGGCTTCGGCTGCCGGCGAATTTCCCGGCGGGCGCTGCGCACCAGGCGGATGGTCAGGAGTATCGCCGCACAGCTCAAACCGGCAATCAGCCCCTGCCAGAGCCCGGCCGGGCCGCTCGGCTCACCAAAGCGATCGGTCAGGCCCAGCATATAGCCTATCGGCAGGCCGATGCCCCAGTAAGCGAACAGGGTGAAGATCATCGTCATGCGGGTGTCTTGGTACCCACGAAGGGCGCCCGCGGCCGTCACCTGTACGACGTCAGAGAATTGGAACAGCGCGGCGTAGAAAAACAGGCTGGCCGCGACTGCGATGACAGCCGGGTCCGTTGTGTAAATACGGGCGATCTGTTCACTGAATAACAGCATGGCGCCGGCAGAGAAGCAGGCATAAACAAGGCTCGATAGAATTCCCACGCCCGCGGCGAAGCGTGCGTCGCGCGGCGCCCCGCGACCCAGTGCCTGGCCGATGCGAATAGTGATGGCCATACCGAGCGATAGCGGGATCATGAAGATCAGTGAAGTAAAGTTAAGCGCGATCTGATGCCCTGCTACGACAGTGGCGCCCAAACCGCCAATGAGCAGGGCGATGACCGAAAAGATGCTGGCCTCGGCAAACACCGCAACGCCAATCGGCACGCCGACGGACAACAGCCGGCTCATCATCGCCCACTCCGGCCAATCGAAACGGGCGAACAGCTGGCTCGGTTGGTAGTAGGCGGCGCGCCGTACCCAGAACAGCATCGCTAACAGCATGAAGACCATGACCAGAGCGGTTGCCCAGCCGCAGCCGACCCCGCCCATCGCAGGCAAACCAAGCTTGCCGTAGATGAAAATGTAGTTCAGAGGGATATTCAGTGTTAGCGCGAGGATGCCTACCACCATGCTCGGGCGGGTGTGGCCAAGGCCGTCGCTGAAGCAGCGCAACACCTGATACAGAGCTACCGCTGGAAAACCGCAGGCGACTGCGCGCAAATAAGCCATGGTGGGGTCGATGAGCACGGGCTCGACCTGCATCCAATGCAGCACCGGTTCGGCATTCCACATCAGCAGCGCGAACAGCGATCCGATTCCAAGCCCCACCCACAGCGCCTGGCGTACCAGCGGGCCGATCTGTTCGTGCTGTTCGCGACCGAAACGCTGTGCAACGTTGGGTGTCGTTGCCAGAACGATCCCAGTCACCAGAAGGAATACGGGAACCCAGATTGAGTTGCCCAACGCGACCGCCGCGAGATCATGAGGGCTAACCCGGCCGGCCATCAGCGTGTCGACGAAGCCCATCGCGGTGTTTGCCAGTTGGGCGATCATCATCGGGAGAGCTAGGGCAAACAGGGTGCGTAATTCGACGCGAACTCGCCTGAGCTTCAACTCAGTGGGCATTGCAGGGCTATCCGATTGTATACAGGAAGCAGCCTAGTCTACGCCGCACCTGGCACTCTCGGGAAGGCAGCAGAGCGGCGTCCGCCGGTCTAGAATGGGCGGATCAATGACGGAGGCCGCCAATGCGCATTCTTGCCGACGAAAACATCCCGCTGGTTGACGCTTTTTTTTCAGAGCATGGCGATATTCGCCGCATGCCCGGTCGGAGTATTAACAGAGCGGCGGTCGCTCAGACGGATGTCTTGCTGGTCCGCTCTGTTACCCGTGTCGATCGCGAGCTGCTCGAAGGCAGCACGGTACGCTTCGTCGGCACCTGCACCATCGGCACGGATCACCTGGATCTCGAGTATCTCGAGGATGCAGGCATCGACTGGGCGAGTGCGCCAGGATGCAACGCACGCGGCGTTGTCGACTACGTACTCGGCAGCTTGCTAGCACTTGCTGAAGGTGAGGGGGTTGAACTAAGCGAGCGTCGATACGGTATCGTCGGTGCCGGGGAGGTCGGTGGCAGGTTAGTGGAAGTGCTGCGGGGCCTGGGCTGTGACGTGCGCGTTTGCGATCCGCCGCGTCAGGCGCGTGAGGTTGGTGAGTTCGTCGGGCTGGATGAGATCCTTACCGAGTGCGATGTTATCAGTCTGCATACTCCGCTGATTCTGGAGGGCGACCACCCGACATTTCACCTGTTGAACAACGCTCGGCTGGAACAGTTGCGTCCCGGCACCTGGTTGATCAATGCGGCCCGCGGCGCGGTGGTCGACAATGCGGCTCTGCGCGATCAGTTGGCCAGACGGCCCGATATTCAGGCAGTGCTTGATGTCTGGGAAGGGGAGCCGCAGGTTGATATCGAGCTGGCGGCGCTATGTTGGATCGCGACGCCGCATATTGCCGGTTACAGTCTGGACGGCAAGCTGCGTGGGACCGCCCAGATTTATCAGGCGTTCTGTGCCAGCAAGGGGTGGGAGCCTAAGGTCGAGCTGAATGAGTTGATGCCTATCGCGCCGCTACGCGGCCTTTCTTTCGACGCATCGGTCAAGCCCGCGGACATGCTGGCGACGATTTGCCGAGCCGTCTATGACCCGCGCAGGGACGATGCCGCGTTTCGCCGTAGCCTGACCGACGATGAGGACCAGCGCCAAATTGGCTTCGACCGGCTACGCAAGCAGTACCCTCCACGGCGCGAGATAGAGGGTCTGGAAATTGCAATCAGTGCCGCACAGCCTTCGTTGGAGCAGCTTGTGCGAGCACTGGGTGCGGTGGTTAAACCCTGATCGGTCAGCGGGTCCGCCTTTGAGATGCATTCGGAGTGAGCACGACAGGCCGGATGCAATTTGTGGCCTGCTCCGCTAGCATTACCCGTCCTCTGCTTTATCCGCGATGGTGTTATGAGTTATCAGGTACTAGCCCGCAAATGGCGTCCGCGCTCGTTCCGCGAAATGGTCGGGCAGACGCATGTGCTCAAGGCCCTGATCAATGCGTTGGACAGCCAACGCCTGCACCACGCCTATCTCTTCACGGGTACTCGAGGTGTTGGCAAAACCACCATTGCACGGATCATCGCCAAGTGCCTCAATTGCGAGACCGGCATCAGTTCCTCCCCATGCGGTGAATGCTCGGTTTGTCGAGAGATCGACGAGGGTCGTTTCGTCGATTTGATCGAAGTTGACGCCGCGAGCCGCACCAAGGTCGAGGATACGCGCGAGCTTCTGGACAACGTGCAGTACGCACCCAGCCGCGGTCGCTACAAGGTCTACCTGATCGACGAAGTGCACATGCTTTCGTCGCACTCGTTCAACGCGCTGCTCAAAACGCTTGAGGAGCCGCCACCCCACGTTAAATTCCTACTGGCTACCACGGATCCGCAGAAGCTGCCGGTCACCATTCTGTCCCGTTGTCTGCAATTTTCGCTGAAAAACATGCCGCCGGAGCGTGTAGTCGAGCACCTTACCCACGTGCTTGGCGTCGAGCAGGTTCCTTTCGAAGAGGATGCGCTCTGGCTGCTCGGGCGCGCCGCCGATGGTTCCATGCGCGATGCCATGAGTCTGACCGATCAGGCCATCGCCTTTGGCGAGGGCCAGGTGCTGGCGGCGGATGTTCGAAGCATGCTTGGCACCCTCGATCACGGGCAGGTGTATGGCGTGCTGCATGCGCTGCTGGAAGGCGATGCCCGGGCGCTGCTCGAAGCGGTGCGCCATCTCGCCGAGCAAGGCCCCGACTGGGGGGGCGTGTTGGCAGAAATTCTCAACGTGCTGCATCGTGTCGCTATCGCGCAGGCGTTGCCGGATGCAGTGGACAACGGGCAGGGTGACCGCGACAGAGTGCTGGCGCTGGCGCAGGCGTTACCCGCCGAAGATGTGCAGTTCTATTACCAGATGGGCCTGATCGGCCGGCGCGATCTTCCATTAGCGCCTGATCCTCGCAGCGGCTTCGAAATGGTGTTGTTGCGTATGCTTGCGTTTAGGCCGGCGGACAGTGAAGGCGCGCCGCGAACGACATTAAAGAGCTTGGGAGTCAGTCCGGCCACGACTGATTCCGATACAGCGAACGTGGCCGGTCCAGCAACGTCGGCTCGGCCGGTTCGTGATCCGATCGCCGCTCCACCTTCGCCCGCGCCCGCGCCGGCGCCGGCGCGGCTGGCCTCCGCTGACGCGCTGCCCCCGAAACAACCAGAGCCAGATCCGGTTACGGCTGAGACGTCTTTTGTTCCGCAATCGGAGCCCGTCACGGATGCCGCTCCGGTTAATGCAAAGGCTGCTTCAAAGCCAGGGCCTGTCCCCCCGGTTGTCGACGTCCCCTGGAACGAGCCGCCTGACACGCCGCCTGTCGCGGTGGAGAGCGAGGCGCAGGAGCGCCGGTCCGAGCCCGCCGAAGCGGCAGCGCATCATGCGGCAGTCGTTGCAGTGAGCGAGCCGGACGATGACGAACCGCCGCTGACCGACGAGGATTATTTCGAGGTCGAAACCCAGGCTGAAGCCTATATGGATGAGCTGGATGATGATCCAGTGCCAGGACCGCAGGTCGTTGAGCCCGCACCCGCAGCCGAGCCTGCAACAGGCCTGGCTGCTGAGTGGCTTGATATCTATTTGAAGCTTGGCCTCGGAGGTCTGACCGGCAGCATCGCGGCCAACTGCACGCTGATCTCAGTAGAAGGCGATCGTTGGCTCATGCACCTCGACCCAGGACAGAGCGCGCTATTTAATGCGACACAGCATCGGCGCTTGAACGATGCGTTGAACCAGTACCATGGTCGCGTGTTACAGCTGGACATCGAACTCCAGACACCCCAGCAGGAAACGCCAGCCCAAGCCGCTGCGCGGCGCCGCAGTGAGAGGCAGCGAGCCGCTGAACAGTCGATTCAGGCCGACCCCGTCGTGCAACAATTGATGCAGCAATTCGCCGCCGTCATTCGTGACGGTACCATCGAACCCGTAGAACACTCCGAACCCTGATCCGAGGTAGATCCCATGATGAAAGGTGGCATGGCCGGGCTGATGAAGCAGGCGCAGCAGATGCAGGAAAAAATGCAGAAGATGCAGGAGGAGCTGGCCAACGCTGAGGTAACCGGCCAATCCGGTGCCGGTTTGGTGAGCGTCGTGATGAACGGGCGACACGATGTCAAACGTGTAAGCCTCGACGACAGTCTTATGCAGGAAGACAAGGAGATCCTCGAGGACCTGATTGCAGCTGCGGTTAATGATGCGGTGCGCAAAATCGAGCAGAACAGTAAGGAAAAAATGGCTGGCATGACTGATGGTATGCAGTTGCCGCCGGGTTTCAAGATGCCATTCTGAATGCTCCGGGCGCCGTCATCGGCGCCCAATTGGCGCACCCGTACACGCCGTGAAGCCGATTTTAACTAACGGCCTAGCGGTACAGCTTCAATGCATCCCCTCGCGCATAGATTCGTTTCGTTCCAGCCTCGCTCCGGTGAATTCATGTCTTTCAGTCCGCTTATTCGCCAACTTATCGACGCACTGCGGATTCTTCCCGGTGTAGGTCAGAAGACCGCCCAACGCATGGCGCTGCAGATGCTCGAGCGTGACCGCAGCGGTGGGTTGCGGTTGGCTCAGGCGCTTACGCGAGCGATGGAAGAGGTGGGCTACTGCCGTCAGTGTCGTACGCTTTCCGAGGATCAGCTTTGCCTGCAGTGCGCCGATCCCCGACGGGACGACTCGTTGCTCTGTATCGTGCAAAGCCCTGTCGACGTCTTTGCCGTTGAGCAGACGGGTTTTCGCGGGCGCTACTTTGTGCTCAAGGGGCACCTGTCTCCGCTCGATGGCCTGGGTCCCGAAGCGATCGGCATTCCTGAGCTGCTCGTGCGGGTGGCTGAAGGCAATTTCAGCGAGGCGATCCTTGCGACTAACCCCACCGTCGAAGGTGAAGCAACCGCACATTACATCGCTCAGCTCCTGATCCCGAAGGGGCTTACGCTCAGCCGCATCGCCCATGGCGTGCCGCTAGGCGGTGAGCTCGATCTGGTCGATGGCGGTACGCTCGCTCATGCCTTCGCTGGACGGAAAACCATTACGCTTTGATCGGTTAGGAGCAGAGCTAAAATCCAAAGCGCCTTATAACGGCGAGTTTTGGACTTATGGCTGGAAAGCAGTGCCGATCAGCAAACACTTCGTGTAAAGTTCTAAGCACTAATTAGCTTATAACTGAATAGCATTACCTGCTTACCTTTGGTTATATGGCTTGGCGCTGCCTACGAACTCGAGGTCAATGATGAAGGCGAAACACTGGCTGGTTCCCGCTCTAATGCTGTTCAGCGCTTTCGCGCAGGCTCAGGAAACATTCAAGGTCGGTTATATCCGTGTGATGGACGACGCGCAGGCCATGGTTGCCTACGAGGGTGAGTTCTACAAAAAGCACGGCTTGGACGTTGAGCTGGTTGAGTTCAGCTCCGGCACCGATCTGATCAAAGCGATTATTGGCGGCCAGCTGGACACTGGTGTGCTCGGCTTTACCAACGCGGTTGCCTGGGCTTCGAAGGGTGCAGACCTAAAGGTGGTTGGTGGCGCCCAGCAAGGCTATCACTCCATTGTCGCCCGGGAAGGAACCGGCATTGAGAAGATTGCCGATCTAAAAGGGAAAATCCTCGCCTCTCAAAAAGAAGGCAGTACGGCCGACGCGGTTCTTCGAGGCGTTACGTTGAAGGACGCCGGGATATCACCGAGTGACGTCAACATCATGGGCACCAGCCCAGCAGTTGCTGTGCAGTCGCTCGTCTCGGGCCGTACCGATGCGGCGTTTCTCTTCGAGCCCTATGACCGTATCGCCCAGCTTGTGGCGCCTGTGAAGCAGATCTATGAGATCGGTGAGGTTTGGCCATTCCCGTGCATGGTGGTGATCACTTCCGGCGAAACCTTGGACAAGCGCAAGGATGAGGTTTGGAAGTCCCTGGATGCACAGCGCGACGCCATCGAACTGCTGGAGAATCAGCCGGCAGAAGCAGCCAAGCTTATTGCTGACTACTTCATTGCCGAGCCGACCCTGAAGACGCTTAATCGCGGAGAGCTGTCTCGCGAAGTCGTGATTGAAGAAGCCATCGCTACTCAGACGTTCAGTGCCAAGCTTGGCACTGATGATCTGGCACGCATCCAGGAGTTGGCAGATATTCTTCAGGAGCTTGGTTCGCTTAAGACTCGCGACGGTAAGCCGTTCGATACCAGCGCGATTCTCGATCTGTCCTGGCAGCAGGCGCGCGAGCTCTAATCTTTACGTCAATTCGTCTTCATACACTGCCCGGCCTTAGCGCCGGGCAGTGTCATTCAGCCCAACAACGGGCAGATACAGAGGTCTTCATCGCGTTATGCAGCTCAGGTTTGAAGAAGTAGACAAGCACTTCGGTCAGCTTGAAGTTATCAAAGGCTTCAGCGGCGAGTTTGCTCAAGGAGAGTTGGTCGCGCTGGTTGGGCCGTCCGGTTGTGGCAAGTCGACGCTGTTGCATCTTGTCGCCGGGCTGGAGAACCCGACTGCAGGCCGCGTTCTCGCCGATGGCAAAACAATTCCAGGCCCTAGTCCTCGGCGTACGCTGGTCTTTCAAGAGCATGCGTTGTACCCCTGGCTGTCATTGCAAGCGAATGTTGCCATGGCGCTGGAACTACAAGGGACCGCCAAATCCGACGCGTTCGAGCAGGCGAAGGCGTGGCTCGCCCGGGTCAGTCTGGATGGTTTCGAGCACTACTACCCGCATCAGGTATCGGGCGGCATGCGGCAGCGGACTGCATTGGCTCGCGCATTTATTGCCAAGCCTGAAGTGCTGCTGCTTGATGAGCCTTTCGGTGCGCTCGATGCACTGACACGGATGGCATTGCAGGACGTGTTGCGCGAGCTGATCGACGAGCATCAACCGACCGTTCTGTTGGTGACCCACGATGTCGACGAGGCGCTGTACCTGGCCGATCACGTTCTGGTGTTCAGTGCGCGACCCGCGCGCGTGCTAAAGACGTTTAATTTCACCCACTGCGACAAAAGCCACGATCTTTCAGAATTTGCGGCGGAACGGAGAGAGATTCTTCGTTTGTTGGGCATCAAGACAGAGGTAGGCCACTGATGAGCCAGGGACGTCGTCTTACCGGTCCGAAAAAATACCTCGCTGTGGTTCTGGCGATTCTATTCATTCTGTTGATCTGGCAGATCGCCGCGTGGAGCCTTCCAGCGTTTCTGATGCCGGGCATTCCGGTCGTTTTCGAACGGTTGTTCGCCACGGTGCAGGAGTCGGAGTTCCGCGAGGGTTTGTATGGCAGCATGAGCCGGCTGGGTAGCGGCTATAGCTTCGCACTGCTGTTCGGTATCGGTTTTGGTCTGGTGGGGGGCGTGCTGTTCTTCTTCCGCGAAATCCTTCGCTCCGCCATCGTCATTCTTCAATCGATTCCGTCGATTGCCTGGGTGCCTCTGTTTCTTATCGTGATGGGTTTCGGCAATCTACCCATCATCGTAGTGGTCGCATTGGCTGCCTTCTTCCCCATGGCGCTTTCAGTAATGAACGCGACCGAAAGCGTTCAGCCGGTCCATGTGTCGGCCGCCCGGGTGATGGGCGCCTCTCGTTGGCAGTTGCTGCGGCGAGTCTACTTGCCAGCGGTCATGCCGGAACTGATTACCGGCGCGCAACTGGCCTTCGGCAATGCCTGGCGCGCACTTATCTCGGCGGAGATGCTGATTGGTTTTGGGCAGGGGCTGGGACGCTCACTGGCCTATTCCGGTGAAATCGCCGACATGATTGGCGTCATGATGAACATCTTGGTCATTGCGATTCTCGCAACCATGATCGATCAGGTGGTGCTGGAGAAGTTCAAGCAACGGATGCTCCGCTACCAGTACGTCTGAGAAGGGCACCGTGATGCGATATCTGCTGCAAACGATACTCGCGTTGTTGCTGCCGGCGAGCACGCTCGCAGCACCTTTATCCGCCGTAGCGGTTGACGATTATCGACCGCTCAAAGCCGCCGAGCAGGAGCTGCTTGCGGAAGGCTTTGAGGCAGTCTGGCTGGCGAGTCTGGGTAAAGAGCTGGGCCGGGATATCGTGTTAAACGACGCACCCGCACAATCCGAGCTGCGAATAGGAGTGACCGCATCCGGCCCTGCATACTATTCCAGCGAAATCGCGGCGCTTACGGCAGCTGAAACGGGACCGGCCGGATGGGCAGAGCTCGCCGGTAAAGCGTTCTGCGTCACGGTGGGGAGCCCTCACCTCACTACGGTGACGTCCCGCTTTGGGGCTATCGCACGTGTTTATCCAAGTGTGGCGCAAGCCCTGATCGGGCTGAAGCTCGGCGAGTGCGAGGCGGTCGTCGATAATCGTCTGCTGTTGGAGCAGATCGCTGAGCTGCCGGAATGGCGTCGATTCAATCGAATGTTGTCAGGATTGAATGATGTCGCAGTCGAGCTACGGGTCGAAGCTGAAGACGCGACACTGCAACAACAAATTCAGGAGGTCATGGCTAGCAATCGGGGCAGCAAGATGCTGTCCGAAATCACGCAGCACTGGATCGATGAAGTGGCTTTTCAAGCGTACGTGTTGGCCGACACCTTGGATTGCCATTGAACCGTTGAGGCTGAACAATTTTTAGCAAAGCTACGAACCGGCCTGTCGCAGTCACTCGGCTTCGATCAACGCCGGCAGAGCTTGCCGCAGCCCGTCCAGCTTGAACGGTGCGCGGATATGTCCACGCAAGGTCCCGTCGGGGCCGACAATCGCGATGTTGCCGCTGTGGCTGACACTGTAGTTGCCCGCAGGCTCAGGCTCAGGCTCAGGGATGAAGGGGAGGCCGATTGCTTTGGACAGTTTTTGCAGTTGCGCCATTTCGCCGGTCAGGCCTTTGAAATTCGCCCGGTAGTATCCCAGATAGGTGCGCAGTGCATCGGGCGTATCCCTCGCTGGGTCGGCGGAGACTAACACCAGCTGTAGCTGCTCGCGGACCGCAGGTGGCAGTTGGCTGAACAGCCGGCGCATATCGCTTAACGTGGTAGGGCAGACGTCGGGGCAAGCGGTAAAGCCGAAAAACAGCAGATGCCAGCGGCCACGCAGCGAATCGGTCGTGACACTGCGTCCCCGTTCGTCCACTAGCGTCAAGCTTGGCAGCTGCCGCTCGCGTGGCAGCAGTAGCAGGTTCGCCTCGTCAAGCAGGGCGTTGCGGTCGATGGCGAACGAAGATGACCAGCACGTCAGTAACACCAGCGCTGCTGCGTAGCGAGTTTCCCGCCACGTGCTTCGGTGAAACACGATTAGCGCTCGGTCAGTTCGAACGCGGTCAGGGTGAAGGTAGGTATACCCATGTCCTGCAGTTTGCGTGATCCGCCAAGCTCAGGCAGGTCGATGATTGCCGCGGCTTCGTGGATATGCGCGCCCATCCGGCGAACCAGTTGAGCCGCGGCGACCAGTGTTCCGCCCGTTGCGATCAGATCATCCAGCAACAAAACCGAATCGCCCTCACAGAGGCTGTCCGCGTGGACTTCAAGGAAGGCTTCGCCATACTCAGTGCTGTATGACGCTGCCAACACATCGGCCGGGAGCTTGCCCTTCTTGCGGAACAGAATGAGCGGCCTGTTCAGTTCGTAGGCAATGATCGAGCCGATTATGAAGCCACGGGCGTCCAGCGCGCCGACATGTGTGAAATCCGTTTCGACATAGCGCTGGATCATGCTATCCGCGACCATGCGCAGCGCCTTGGGTGACTGCAGCAGCGGTGTGATATCTCGGAAAACTACGCCCGGCTTGGGGAAGTCCGGAACTGGGCGTATCAGCTTCTTGATGGAAAACTCGTCGAAAATCATAACGGGCTCCGGACGCGTCAGGCGTCCATGTTTCCGCCCGCCAGGGCGCATAGACGAATGGAGTCGAGAATACGTACTTCCTTGCCTTCAGCTTCCAGCAGGCCGTTCGCCTGGCAACGAGTGAAGACACGGGAGACGGTTTCGACTGCCAAGCCCAGGTAGCTGCCGATTTCATTGCGCGACATGGGTAGGCGGAAGTGATTGGCAGAGAAGCCGCGGGCGCTGAAGCGCGCGGAGAGGTTGACCAGGAACGTCGCGATGCGCTCGTCTGCGGTCTTCTTCGACAACAACATCATCATCTGTTGATCATCGCGAATTTCGCGACTCATGATGCGCATCAATTGACGGCGTAGCTGGGGCAGCAGCACGCTGAGCTCGTCGAGGCGATCGAAAGGGATTTCACAAACCGATGTCGTTTCCAGCGCCTGCGCGGATACCGGATAGGTTTCGGTGTCCATGCCAGAAAGTCCGACCATCTCACTTGGCAAATGAAAGCCGGTGATCTGCTCCTCACCGGCGTCGGTGACGCTGAACGTGCGTAGTGCTCCGGAGCGGATGGCGAACACGGAACTGAAAGTGTCACCCTGCCGGAAAAGCATTTCTCCCTTTTTCAGCGGCCGCCCGCGCTTAACGATGTCGTCGAGCGCTTCCATGCCTTGCATGTTCAATGAAAGCGGCAGGCACAGGCCAGAGAGAGAGCAGTCCTTGCAATGTGCTTGCGGCTGCTTACGGACCTTGATCGACTCGGACATTGGCGGTTCCTGAAAAACCCTACGGGACGCGCAAGGTTAACCCAGGCGGCCACCTTAGGCCAATTGGCAGAGGCGTCGCAGGGCGGAAACAGCGCGCCCTTTCTGCTCAGATGGCCCGGGAGAACTGCGAAACGGGCGATGCTGGCTGGTAATGGTCGAATTGCATACACAATGCGTGAGCCAACAGTCTTCCCGATGGCTGAATGGAGATGGCGTTGTCGTTCAGTTGGATAAGTCCGTCGGCGGCCATCTGGTTAAGGGCTGGCCAACTTTTCTGGAAGTAGGTTCTGAAATCGATTCCATAGTCCTTTTCGACTTCATCGAAACGCAGCTCGAAGTCGCACAGAAGTGCCTGGATCACACGGCGTCTGATCTGGTCATCTTCGCTGCAGCGCAAGCCGCGAACGGTAGCGAGCTGGCCCTGGCTCAGCGTTTGCTGGTAGATCGTGACATCGCTGCTGTTCTGGCAGTACAGATCACCTATCTGGCTAATGGCCGAAACGCCCAGGCCAATCAGGTCGCAGTATCCATGGGTGGTGTAACCCTGCACGTTGCGTTGCAATCTGCCATCTTCCTGCGCGACTGCGAGTTCGTCATCAGGCAGTGCGAAATGATCCATTCCGATATAGCGGTAACCGGCGTGAGTGAGCTGTTCCACGCCGGTTTGCAGCATTTTCAGCTTGTTAGCTGATTCCGCAAGGTCTGCCGCGTTGATTCGCCTCTGTGCCATGTGCCGCTCAGGTAAGTGCTCATAGCTAGATACTGAGACCCGGTCTGGCTGTAGAGCGATGACGGCATCGACCGTCCGCGCGAAATGTGGCGGGGTTTGTAACGGCAGCCCATAGATCAGGTTGATGTCTATGGTGCGATATTGCAGGGTTCTCGCGGCGTCGATGATCGTCTGGGTCTGCTCTAGCGTCTGCGTTCGGTTGATGGCGCTCTGCACTGTCGGAGCGAGATCCGGCACGCTGATGTTGACCCTATTGAAACCCAGCTCGCGTAATAGGCCCATCGTGGCCCAGTCAGTCTCGCGAGGGTCAATGTCTATACCGAAGTCGGCATGATCATCATCCTGCAAGGTGAAATGCTTGCGCAGATGAGCCATTAGCTGGCGCAGCTGGTCATGACTAGCAAAGGTTGGTGTTCCGCCGCCTACGTGCAGTTGCTCGACTACTTGATCAGGGCCGAGATGACAGGCGACCAGCTCGATTTCCTTTTCCAGCTGTTTCAGGTAGGAAAAGGCGCGGCCACGGTCGGCGGTGATGACCTTGTTGCTGCGGCAGTGATAGCAGACGCTTGAGCAAAACGGCAGGTGGAGGTACAGCGAAAGCGTCCGGCCGGCCTGCCGGCTACGTCGAAGCGCATGCAGAAGATCGAAAGAACCCATCTTGCCGTCAAACTGGAGGGCGGTCGGATATGACGTATAGCGCGGCCCTGCCTGATCGTAACGATGGATCAGGTCGGCGTCCCAGCGAATGGCGTCGAGCATCTTACGGTCTCGGGTTGACTGCGATGACGGGATTCTAGGGCGCGTGGGGTTGCGTAGACTTGACCTGTATCAAGCGAGTTCAGACCCTGCAGTACGCTCCAGGATGGCTGGTAGCTGCCCGGAGATTTATCCGCTGAATTGTGGTCCGATAGTCCAACTAAGGGTTCGAATCGAATCGAACCGTTCATCCGTACAGGAGATACCCATGCACAGCCGCCAGCAAGAGATCGCCGCCGCACTCAACGTTCGTCCACCCTTCGACGGTCCCGAGTCAGTGCAGGCCGAAATCGACAAGCGCGTGGGCTTCATTCAGTCATGCCTGCGCGATTCCGGCTTGAAAACGCTCGTGCTGGGAATCAGCGGTGGTGTCGATTCAACCGCGGCCGGTCTGCTCGCGCAACGTGCGGTGGAAGGGATGCGAGCTGCGGGAGAGGGAGATGACTACCGGTTCATCGCCGTCCGGCTGCCGTATCAGGTTCAGCATGACGAGGACGAGGCGCAGTTGGCGGTCGAGACGATCAAGCCGGATGAATGCCATACCGTCAACATAGGCGCCGCTGTTCAGGGGCTGTCGCGCGCGACCGAGGCGCTCGACGCGCTGGCGGCGGAGAAGCGCGATTTCGTACTGGGTAACACAAAGGCCCGGATGCGCATGGTGGCTCAGTACACCATTGCTAACGCACGCCAGGGGCTTGTCATTGGCACCGATCATGCAGCTGAGGCAGTGATGGGGTTCTTTACCAAGTTCGGTGACGGCGCTTGCGACCTGACCCCGCTGGCCGGCTTGGTCAAGCACCAGGTTCGCGAGCTGGCCGCCGCGTTAGGTGCGCCCGAACAGCTGGTGAAAAAGGTTCCGACCGCCGACCTTGAAGAGCTAACGCCCGGGAAGCCAGACGAAGATGCGCACGGCGTGAGCTATCAGCATATCGACGCTTTCCTGCAAGGAAAGCCGGTGCCTGATGAAGCCGCGCGCATCATCATTGCAACCTACGACAACTCGGCGCACAAACGCCAATTGCCTAAAGAACCCTGACACCATGCATGAACGTTGGTCGGGACTCGTTTGAGTTCCGCCTGTGCGCCTCAGCGCCGGTCTAGTGAATGTGCGTCGGTTCGTTGTGCTCGGGCGTTCCGCCGCCGTGACCCATGAGCCATTGCTGATGAGGCCCGGGGAGGGTCCATAAGCCGAACAGGATGACCATCATGCCGCCGAGTACCCGTACGCCGCGTTTGCGTAGCATCGCGGTCAACCGTTCGGCTGCCAGGCCGGTCGCTAGAAGTACCGGCCACGTGCCAATGCCGAATGCCAGCATCAATAGCGCGCTGTCCAGCGCATCCCCTTGGCTCGCCGCCCACAGCAATGTGCTGTAGACCAGGCCACAAGGCAGCCAGCCCCAGAGCGCTCCGAGCAGCAGCGCGCGAGGGATGCTCCGGACGGGCATCAGGCGACTGGCGAACGGCTGGATATGCCGCCAAAGGCCACGTCCCACGGCCTCGACGCGCGTCAGCCCGCTCCACCAACCGGCCAGATAAAGCCCCATACAGATCAATAGCAGTGCAGCGATAACCCGCAACACCATCGCGGCGGGACTATTCGCAACCGCCCAGCCCGCCAGACCAATCAGCAGTCCCGCTCCGGCATAGCTGAGTACCCGGCCCAGGTTGTAGGCAATCAACAAGCGCAAGCGTCGTCCACGTTGTTCCGGCGGGATCGCCATTGTCAACGCGCCCATCAATCCCCCGCACATTCCCAGGCAGTGCCCGCCGCCGAGTAATCCAAGGACCAGTGCAGACAGCAGCAGAGGGAGCAATTCACCCACGATCAGGCTTCCCCTCGTCTTTTCCTCTGTCCGCCTCTTCAATACCGGCGCGATGTTTAGGATCTTCTTCATCGAACAAGATGCTATGGGCCGGCCCATCGAGGTCATCGTACTGACCGCTATCGACCGCCCAGAAAAAAACCCAAATGGCGAGCGCGACCAGAACCACGGCGACGGGAATCAGAATGTAGAGCGCGGCCATAGGACCTCCGGAAACGGTACGGCAAGACATAGTCGGAGTGGTGGGGTGGCTTTATCCTACGCCAAGGAGCGAGGACTGTCGGGCCGCCGGTCTTTGGGGCAAGCGAGTTAAGCGCAGTGCATTGAGCACAACCAGCAACGAGCTGGCCGACATGCCCAGCGCCGCCCAGAGTGGCGTGACCCAGCCAATGGCGGCGAATGGCAGGATCAAGCCGTTGTACAGGCTTGCCCACGCCAGATTTTCGATGATGATACGACGGCTTCGCCGGGCCACGTCGAATGCCTGCACCAAGCTGTCGAGACGGTTGCTGAGCAACACCGCATCGGCACTGGTCTTTGCCAGATCGGTTGCCGAGCCCATCGCCACGCTGATGTCTGCGGCGGCCAGCACCGGTGCGTCATTAACCCCGTCACCCAACATCAGCACTCTGTGCCCTTCGGCTTGCAGGCGTTGCAGGTGGGTGAGCTTGTCCGTCGGCGTCATTCCCCCGTACGCGTCTTCGATGCCTAGCTGCCGAGCGATCTCGCCCACCATCGGGGAGCTGTCGCCGGACAGCAACAGGGTTTTCCAACCACGACGCCTGCAGGCATGCAGCAGAGCAGGCGCGTCGTCGCGAAGCCTGTCATTGAGTACCAGCCAGGCCAGTGGCCCTTGAGCGTCGCCTAATAGCAGCCACTGACCCTGCTCATCAGGAATGGCGGGCGCAGCAGCGCTATAGCCCGCCGCAACGAAATTGGGCTGACCAATGCGCAGGGTACGGCCGGCAACTGAACCCTGCAGGCCAAGCCCCGGGACGCTATCCACAGCGTCAGCTGCTTGAGGCGCTCGCCCGAACGCTCTGGCGATTGGATGTTCGGAGCGATTCTCCAATGCAGCCGCGAGCTCCAGACAGGCATTCGCATCGAGTTCTCCCAGGGGACGTACTTCACCCAGGGTGAGACGCCCTTCGGTCAATGTGCCGGTCTTGTCAAAAATCACTGTGTCAATGTGATTCAGCCCTTCCAGGACGTGCCCGCGCGTGAGCAGCAGCCCAAGCTTATGCAGCGTCCCGGTGGCGGTGGTCAATGCAGTTGGTGTGGCCAGCGAAAGGGCGCAAGGGCAGGTTGCAACAAGCAAGGCGAGCACGATCCAGAAGGCGCGTTGCGGATCGATCTGCCACCAGACAGTGCCGACGACAGCGGCTGTTAACAGCACGATCAGCAGAAACCATTGCGCAACCCGATCCGCCAGTTCGGCCAGACGTGGTTTGTCTGATTGCGCGCGTTCCAAAAGGCCAACAATGGCGGACAAGCGCGTACTGTCCCCGAGCGCTTCGACCTTGACCGTCAAGGCGCCTTCGACATTGAGTGTGCCGGCGGTGACGGCATCGCCTGTGCGACGCGCCTGTGGCAGATACTCGCCAGTGAGGACTGATTCGTCGATGCTCGATTGCCCGTCAACGATCCGACCATCAGCCGGAATCAGCGCGCCGGGGTGCACCAGCACGCGATCGCCGAGCTGTAGTTCGCTGAGCAGGATGCGTGCCGTTTGCCCGTCTTCGCTAAGCCTCAGACAGGACGCGGGCAACAGATTGACCAGTTGAGCGGTCGCGGCAGCGGTGCGCTCACGCGCGCGGCGCTCTAGAAAGCGTCCGGCCAGCAAGAACAGTGCGAACATGCCGACAGCGTCGAAATACAGCTCGCCCTGACCGGTTACGGTTGACCAGACGCCGGCGAGGTAGGCGCCGCCGATTGCCAACGAGACCGACACGTCCATGGTCAGGTGACGGGTGCGCAGATCCCTGACGGCGCCCTTGAAGAAATCGGTGCAGCAATAGAACACAATGGGAGTTGTCAGCAATAAGGCGGTCCAGCGCAGGATACTGGCCATGCCTGGCGAGAGATCGATATTGAATTCCGGCCAGGTCGCCATGGTCGCCATCATGACTTGCATCCAGAGAAGCCCGGTCACGCCCAGCTGCCGCATGCTGCGACGGTTTTCTCGCGCAAGACGCTCGGCTGCCTGGTCGGCCTGATAGGGGTGCGCGGCGTAACCAATACGCCGGAGCTCGGAGAGCAATTCGCTGAGAGGCAACGTCGCATCGTTCCAGCGCACCCGCAGCCGATGGTTGGACAGGTTCAGGTTGGCTTCAGTGACTTCACCGAGGCCGCGCAGATGCTTTTCAATCAGCCAACCACAGGCGGCGCAGCTGATGCCTTCGATCATCAATGACGTACTGGCCAGGTCGCCTTCGTGCTCTACGAACGGCTGCTGCACATCCTGACGGTCATACAGGGCCAGTTCTTCGGTGAGCGCCTGTGGCAGCGCGCCGGGATTGGCGGACGTCTCGCTGCGATGCAGGTAGTAGCTTTCAAGGCCGCCTTGCACGATCACTTCTGCGACCGCCTGGCAGCCTGGACAGCACAGCGCCCGCTGCTCGTTGAGCACGCGGGCGCTATAAGCGCTGCCGGCAGGTACCGGCAGGCCGCAGTGATAGCAGGGGACGGGGCTCGCCATCGGCCGGTCAGTAACTTAGCTGGAGCGTCTGCCCGCTGACGATTTCCCTCTCCTCAAACAGACGCCAGTCCTGATCACCCTCCCGGCCAAGCAACTCGACGAAACGTCTGCCTGTGACGGGTTCCTGCATCTGCCCCTGATAGAAGCCGTTGCCTTGCGGCTGCAGAATAATGCGGCGATCACGCTCTGGCTGGGTGGGTGAGAGCAGGTTGAGAACGAGCTGCTGGGGTCCGCTATGACCGCTCAGTTGCACTTCTGCCAAACCGCGATCGTCGTTGAGCGTCAGCTGTGCCTGAACCTGCAGGCGCTCGGCCAGCTTTTCCCGCTCCAACGACTGGTTGATGCCTTTGCCGGCGTCGTAGTAATTGTCGGACACCAACGTATCGGCATTGCGAATCGCAATGGTCAGCATCGACGTGCCGAGAATGACGGACAACAAGAGGATGCCAATGACGAACCAGGCCCAGAACTGGGTGTACCAACGGGTGTTTTCGTGCTCGGAATTGCTCATGTACTACCTGTTTAGCGAATGCTGGGGCCGATGAATCGACTCTCGGATTCATCTTCTATGGCCGGGTCGTCTGCCGATCTGATGTGGAAGACAATATCGTTGGTGCTCGAGGGCAGTTGTTCCGGTGCGACCGAGAGCTCTACCGGTACGGTGACGAGCTCGCCTGCCTCGGCGCGGATCTCGTTGCGCCCCTCATACTTCAAACCTTCAAGACCAGTGGCCTCGATGATGAACGTCTGGTCGCTCTGTGCCTTGTTCATCACCTTCAGCGTGTAGACATTCTCGATTCTGCCTTGCTCGTTCTCGCGGTAGAGCACGCGATCTTTGAGTACGTCCAGCTTGACCAGTGAGCGGTCGGTGACGGCGAATACAAACACGCCCATCATCGCGATCAGTGCCACTGCGTAACCAATCAGACGCGGCCGGGCCAGGCGGGTTTTCTGTCCGGAAAGATTGTGTTCTGTGGTGTAGCTGATCAGCCCGCGCGGGTAGTTCATCTTGTCCATGATCGTGTCGCAAGCGTCGATGCACGCGGCGCAACCGATGCACTCGACCTGCAGCCCGTCGCGGATATCGATACCCGTCGGGCACACCTGTACACACATGGTGCAATCGATGCAGTCGCCCAGACCCATGGCTTTGTAGTCGGCGTCCTTCTTGCGAGGGCCGCGACGCTCACCACGGCGAGGGTCGTAGGAAACAATCAGCGTGTCCTTATCGAACATCACGCTCTGGAAGCGAGCGTAAGGGCACATGTAGATGCACACCTGCTCGCGCAGATAGCCTGCGTTTCCGTATGTAGCAAGGGTAAAGAAGCCGACCCAGAACAACGCCCAGCCGCCAACTTGTAAGGTCAGCAGATCAGGTACGAGGTCACGGATCGGCGTGAAGTAGCCAACAAAGGTTATGCCGATTGCGAGCGAGACGGCGAGCCAGATCGCGTGCTTGCCGAGCTTGCGGAAAAATTTGTTAGCACTCATCGGTGCTTTATCCAGCTTCATGCGCTGGTTGCGATCACCCTCGGTGACTTTTTCCGCCCACATGAACACCCAGGTGAACACGCTCTGAGGGCACGTATAGCCGCACCAGACGCGACCGGCGAACACGGTGATGAAGAACAGTCCGAATGCGCAGATGATCAGCAGTGCCGAAAGCAGGATGAAGTCCTGGGGCCAGAAAGTGGCACCGAAGATATAGAACTTACGCTCAGGGAGATCCCACCAGACGGCTTGCCGACCGTTCCAGTTCAACCATACGGTGCCGAAATAGAGCACGAAGAGCAGCGCGCCGCCTACGAGTCGCAGGTTGCGAAAAAGGCCGGTAAAGGAGCGGGTATAGATTTTTTCACGCGCGGCGTACAGGTCGGATGACGCATTGACCTTGGCCGGTGGGGTTACATCGTGAACAGGGATTTGCTCGGACATCGAATACGTACCACGGCGGAGGGTGAGTGTCCCGGCCGATGCGTGCCGACCGGGATCTTTAGCTGACCTGCTGCGAATGGTACGCCTCGATAGCCGGTGTCAGGTGCGACCGTGGGTCGCGCCTGACACCGGTTGTATCAGTTCTCCGGCTGTTGGGAGAGGCTGTACACATAAGCGGCGAGCAGGTGCACCTTGTCATTGCCAAGGATGTGTTCCTGGGCTGGCATGCGGCCGTTACGACCATAACGGAGGGTCTGCTGAATCTGTCCGAAGCTCGAGCCGTAAAGCCAGACATTGTCGGTCAGGTTCGGCGCGCCCATTGCTTCGGTGCCTTTACCTTCAGGCCCATGGCAGGCTACACAGTTGGCTGCGAAGATCTTTTGACCCTGCTCAATGTCGGCACTGATGCCTTCGGGAATGTCGCGACCAGCCAGGGTCCGTACATAACCGGAGACGTTGCGAATGCCGTCCTCGCCGATCACATCGCGCCAGGCAGGCATGGCAGCCTGACGGCCACCCATGATGGTGGTTTTGATCGTCTCAGGCGCGCCGCCCCACAGCCAGTCATTGTCGGTCAGGTTCGGGAAGCCATACGCGCCTTTGGCATCAGAGCCGTGGCAGACGGAACAGTTGGATGCAAACAGACGACCACCCATTTTCAGCGCTTGCGGATCCTGGGCGACTTGTTCGACCGGCATGGATGCAAACTTGGCGTAGAGCGGACCGTACTGCTCGTTCGCCTTGTCCACTTCACGCTGCCATTCCTTGACTTGCGTCCAGCCACCTTCGTAGCCAGGCAGTACGCCTTTCCAGTTGCCCAGGCCCGGGTACAGCACGAGATAACCCAGGGCAAAGATCACTGTGGCGACAAACAGCATGAACCACCAGCGCGGAAGCGGGTTGTCGTACTCCTCGATGCCGTCATAGGAATGGCCGACGGTTTCTTCGGTGCTGTCGTGGCGTTGTCCCTTGCGAGTCGCGAGCAGCAGCCAGACCAGTGCTGCGATGGTCCCCAGGCTCAGCAGGGTGATGTACCAACTCCAAAACGAGGTCATTTATTTCTTACTCCTGGAAGCTTCTTCTTCACGCTTCTTGGCGTCGGGCTCGTCTGCGAAGGGCAGATTGGCAGCTTCGTCGAAGCTTTTCTTGCGCTTGCTGCTGTACGCCCAGAGCACGACGCCAATAAAGGCGACAAAAACAAGAATGGTGCCCAGGCCGCGAAGAGTCCCGATATCCATGGTGCGTTACCGTTTGTTGGTGAGTGCAGTGCCAAGTACTTGCAGGTAGGCGACGAGGGCATCCATTTCGGTTTTGCCCTTGACCGCGTCCTTTGCACCGGCGATGTCTTCCTCGGTGTAAGGCACGCCTACGCTGCGCAAGGCTTCCATCTTTTTGGCGGTGTCTTTGCCGTCAAGACTATGCTCGACCAGCCAGGGGTAAGAGGGCATCTTCGATTCAGGCACGACGTTGCGCGGGTTGTAGAGGTGCGCACGATGCCAATCGTCTGAATATCGACCGCCAACGCGTGCGAGATCCGGGCCGGTGCGCTTGGAGCCCCACAGGAACGGGTGATCGTAAACGCTCTCGCCGGCAACCGAGTAATGACCGTAGCGCTCGGTCTCGGCGCGGAACGGGCGGATCATCTGCGAGTGGCAACCGACACAGCCTTCACGGATGTATAGGTCACGCCCTTCGAGCTGCAGCGCGGTGTAGGGCTTCATCCCCTCCACAGGCTCGTTCACAACGTCTTGGAAGAACAGCGGAACGATCTGGGTCAGACCACCAATGCTCACCGCAAGGATCATGAACAGGGTCAGCAGACCGACGTTCTTTTCGAGTATTTCGTGATTCTTCATTTATCGGTTCCCTCAGGCGATCTGCGCAGCGGCTTCGAATTCAGCCGCTTTGGCGGCACGCACGGTGCGCCAGGTGTTGTAAGCCATCAGCAGCATGCCGGTGAGGAAGAAGACACCGCCGAGCCAACGGACGATGAAGCCCGGGTGGCTTGCCTCCAGCGCTTCGACGAAGGAGTAGGTGAGCGTGCCGTCTTCGTTGATCGCACGCCACATCAGACCCTGGGTGATCCCGTTGACCCACATCGAAGCGATGTAGAGCACGGTGCCAATGGTGGCCAACCAGAAGTGGGCGTTGATCAGGCCGATGCTGTGCATCTGCTCGCGAGCGAAAACCTTCGGGATCAAGTGGTACATGGAGCCGATGGTGATCATCGCTACCCAGCCGAGGGCGCCGGCGTGTACGTGACCGATGGTCCAGTCGGTGTAGTGAGAGAGGGCGTTAACGGTCTTGATGGCCATCATCGGACCTTCGAAGGTCGACATACCATAGAACGCCAGGGAGACGACCAGGAAGCGCAGGATCGGGTCGGTGCGCAGCTTATGCCAGGCGCCCGACAGGGTCATCATGCCGTTGATCATGCCGCCCCAGCTCGGCGCCAGCAGAATGATGGACATGACCATGCCCAGGCTTTGTGCCCACTCCGGCAGCGCGGTGTAGTGCAGGTGGTGCGGGCCGGCCCAGATGTAGAGGGTGATCAACGCCCAGAAATGCACAATGGACAGGCGGTAGGAGTAAACCGGGCGGCCAGCCTGCTTGGGTACGAAGTAATACATCATGCCCAGGAAGCCGGTGGTCAGGAAGAAGCCCACGGCGTTGTGGCCGTACCACCACTGAACCATCGCGTCGGTCGCACCCGAGTAGATCGAGTAGGACTTGAACCAGGTCACCGGTACTTCAAGGTTGTTGACGATGTGCAGCATCGCCGTAACCAGGATGAAGCCGCCAAAGAACCAGTTCCCTACATAAATGTGGGCAGCCTTACGCTTCATGATGGTGCCGAAGAACACCACGGCGTAGCTGACCCAGACGAGGGTAATCAGGATATCGATTGGCCATTCCAGCTCGGCGTATTCCTTGGAGCTGGTGAAGCCCTGCGGCAGTGTGATCACAGCCAGAACCAGGACCGCCTGCCAACCCCAGAAGGTGAACGCGGCGAGGCCGTCGGAAAACAGGCGTGCCTGCGAGGTCCGCTGAACAACGTAGAAGGACGTAGCCATCAACGCACAGCCGCCGAACGCGAAAATCACCGCGTTGGTGTGCAGTGGGCGCAAACGACCAAAGCTGGTCCAGGGCAGGTCGAAGTTGAGTTCAGGCCACACGAGCTGTGCGGCGATGAACACTCCCAGACCCATTCCGATAATTCCCCACACCACCGTCATGATGGCGAATTGGCGAACCACCTTATAGTTATATGCAGTCTCACTTATTGCTGTGCTCATGCAAGGCTTCCACGCTAAATGGCATTTCAAGGGGGCAAAAACGGCGGCAAGTATGGAGAAAGGAGGGGGGCAATGCAATCAACGCCCGGGCCATCTCGTGCCGTTAGGACCCTGATCCCAAGCCTATTCCGTGCTCTTTGCAGGGTCGTTTTTCACATCAGGCCGATGTGCTGAATCGAGGGTTCGCCTTGTAGTTCTGCGGGGGTTCGGCGAGTTGGGAAGCAATATAGAAGCGAGAGGGTTTTCAGGCCAAGCGGTGTTGGGTCGGACGGTCTGCGACAGAGCGTCGCATAGGGCTAAAACTTGACCCGAAACAGGGCGGTGGTGCTCACCGCCCTGTACGAGATTACTGCTTCGCCAGACGCTCTGGCTGTTGTGACAGGCTATAGACGTAAGCGGCCAACAGATGAACCTTGTCATTACCCAGATACTGTTCCTGAGCGGGCATCTGGCCATTGCGGCCATGACGAATGGTCTGCTGCAACTGAGGCAGAGTAGAGCCGTAGATCCAACCAGCTGAACTGGTCAGCTTCGGTGCACCCATCGCCGCCATGCCTTCACCGTTCGCCCCATGACAGACCGCGCAGGTTTGCGCATAAACCTGACCGCCCGCCGCGGTATCCGCGTCAGCCCCTTCGGGCAGCGGTAGGCCGGCCAGATCGCTGCGGACATAGGCCGCTACGTTCTTCACGCCTGCTTCACCGATGACCTGCCCCCAGGCTGGCATCGCTGCAACGCGGCCGTGAAGAATCGACGCCTTGATGGTTTCAGCATCGCCGCCCCAGCGCCAGTCACTGTCCGCAAGGTTGGGGAAACCAACTGCGCCTTTGGCGTCAGAGCCGTGGCAAACCGAGCAATAGTTGGCGAAAAGACGACCACCGATCTTAAGCGCGCGCTCGTCCTGTGCAACCTGAGCGACACCCATGGCAGAGTACTTGGCGAAGATAGGGCCGAACTTCTCGTCAGCCTGATCGACTTCGCGTTGCCATTGCTTGTCTTGTGTCCAGCCGTCTTCATAGCCCGGCATCACGCCTTTCCAGTTGCCCAGGCCGGGGTACAGCACCAGATAGAGAAGGCCGAACACCAGCGTGCCGATGAAGAGCAGGAACCACCAGCGGGGCAGCGGGTTGTCATATTCCTCGATGCCGTCGAAGGAATGTCCCATGGTCTTGTCGGTCGTCCCTGGCGACTCGCCTTTGCGAGTGGCGAAGATCAGCCAGAACAGAGCGACAATGGTACCCAGCGTCAGCAGGGCGATGTATCCACTCCAGAAAGCGTTCATTTGTTACTCCTGGACAGCCCAAACGCTCGAGCTGTCCGCGATGTTGGTTTGCTGACGGCCGCCCCTGCAGCACGTCGTTTTCGATAGCGTGCCGCGGTCTCAGCGCTTGTTCTGAAGTGCGGTCCCGAGTACCTGCAGGTACGCCACCAGCGCGTCCATCTCGGTTTTGCCCTTGACGGCTTCACCGGCAGCGGCAATGTCGTCATCGCTGTACGGCACGCCTACGCTGCGCAGCGCTTTCATCTTCGCGGCGGTGTCCTTGCCGTTGAGGGTGTCCTCCACCAGCCAGGGGTAGGACGGCATCTTCGACTCAGGCACGACGTTGCGCGGGTTGTAGAGATGCGCACGGTGCCAGTCGTCCGAGTAGCGACCGCCGACGCGCGCGAGGTCCGGGCCGGTACGCTTCGAACCCCACAGGAAGGGGTGGTCGTAGACGCTTTCACCGGCTACCGAGTAGTGACCGTAGCGCTCGGTCTCGGCACGGAACGGGCGAATCATTTGTGAGTGGCAACCCACGCAACCTTCACGGAT
This sequence comes from Pseudomonas sp. DNDY-54, assembly GCF_019880365.1. Classification (NCBI taxonomy): domain Bacteria; kingdom Pseudomonadati; phylum Pseudomonadota; class Gammaproteobacteria; order Pseudomonadales; family Pseudomonadaceae; genus Pseudomonas; species Pseudomonas sp. DNDY-54. The sequence continues at coordinate 2,538,743 of NZ_CP082271.1, read as the reverse complement.
ATAGATGTCGCGGCCTTCCAGCTCGAGCGCGGTGTAGGGCTTCATGCCTTCCACCGGCTCGTTCACCACGTCCTGGAAGAACAGGGGGACGATCTGGGTCAGGCCACCGATGCTCACCGCCAGGATCATGAACAGGGTCAGCAGGCCGACGTTCTTTTCGAGTATTTCGTGCTTCTTCATCAGTCAGCTCCTCAGGCGATCTGCGCAGCGGCTTCGTATTCGGCCGGCTTGGCCGCCTGTACGGTGCGCCAGGTGTTGTATGCCATCAGCAACATGCCGGCGAAGAAGATCGCACCGCCGATCATCCGCACTACGAAGCCGGGGTGGCTGGCTTCCAGCGCCTCGACAAAGGAGTAGGTGAGGGTGCCGTCTTCGTTGATCGCACGCCACATCAGGCCCTGGGCGATCCCGTTGACCCACATGGAGGCGATGTAGAGCACGGTGCCGATGGTGGCCAGCCAGAAATGCGCGTTGATCAGGCCGATGCTGTGCATCTGGGCGCGGCCAAATACTTTCGGGATCAGGTGATACAGCGCACCGATCGAGACCATGGCAACCCAGCCGAGGGCGCCGGCGTGAACGTGGCCGATGGTCCAGTCGGTGTAGTGGGAGAGGGCGTTGACGGTCTTGATGGCCATCATCGGACCTTCGAAGGTCGACATGCCATAGAACGCCAGTGACACGACCAGGAAGCGCAGGATCGGGTCGCTGCGCAACTTATGCCAGGCGCCCGACAGGGTCATCATGCCGTTGATCATGCCACCCCAGCTTGGCGCCAGCAGGATCAGCGACATCACCATGCCCAGGCTCTGCGCCCAGTCTGGCAGCGCGGTGTAGTGCAGGTGGTGCGGGCCAGCCCAGATGTAGACGGTGATCAACGCCCAGAAGTGAACAATCGACAGGCGATAGGAATACACCGGACGCTCGGCCTGCTTCGGCACGAAGTAGTACATGATCCCGAGGAAGCCCGCGGTGAGGAAGAAGCCTACGGCGTTGTGGCCGTACCACCACTGGACCATTGCATCCGTCGCGCCGGAATAGAGCGAGTAGGACTTCATCGCCGTGACCGGCACTTCCAGGTTGTTGACCACATGGAGCAGGGCAACGGTCAGAATGAAACCGCCGAAGAACCAGTTGCCCACGTAGATGTGCTTAACCTTGCGAGTCGCAAGCGTCCCGAAGAACACGATCGCGTAGGAAACCCAGACGATGGTGATCAGGATATCGATCGGCCATTCGAGCTCGGCGTACTCTTTGGAGCTGGTGAAACCCAGCGGCAGGCTGATCGCAGCCAACAGAATCACCAGTTGCCAGCCCCAGAAGGTGAAGGCGGCCAGCTTCGGTGCGAACAGCGTGGTCTGACAGGTGCGCTGGACGGAGTAATAGGAGGTCGCGAACAATGCGCAGCCACCAAAGGCGAAGATCACCGCGTTGGTGTGCAAAGGTCGCAGGCGGCCGAAGCTGGTCCAGGGCAGGTCGAAGTTAAGGAACGGCCAGGCCAACTGCGCTGCGATGAAAACGCCGAGCCCCATCCCGACGATTCCCCACACCACCGTCATGATGGCGAATTGGCGGACCACCTTGTAGTCGTAGGCGGTACTGGTTGCTGTGTTCATGTATGGGCTTCCATCCACGGTAGTGAGCATGTTTTTTTGTGCGGCGAGCGGGTTTTTTCTTTCAGTCGAAAGCGGGGGCAAGAATGGGGAAAGGGCAAATGGCCGGTATTGACGCCGATCAATACTCACAGAGCGGCGAAACCCCGCTCGTCAGGGTCGATCAGCCCGTGAATACGGCCGGTAGCAGCCTGATACTGGCCCACGGCGCGGGCGCTCCGATGGATAGCCCGTTCATGCAACAGATGACCGAACGGCTGGTAGAACGCGGTGTTGCGGTGTTTCGCTTCGAGTTCGCTTATATGGCTGAGCGGCGTGCAACAGGGCGCAAGCGTCCGCCAAACCCGCAGGCGCAGCTATTGCAGCAGTGGCGTGAAGTCTACGGGGCGGTGCGACAGCAAACCGCAGGTCCGCTGGCCATCGGCGGCAAGTCCATGGGCGGGCGCATGGCCAGCCTGTTGGCCGACGAGTTGGAGGTCGATGCGCTGATCTGCCTGGGCTATCCGTTCTATGCGACAGGCAAGCCTGAAAAACCGCGTGTAGCGCATCTCGCCGATCTGGCTACACCGACACTTATCGTTCAGGGTGAGCGCGATGCGTTAGGCGATCGCACCGCGGTTACTGCGTACAGGTTGTCACCGGCGATTTACCTGCATTGGCTCGCCGCCGCAGACCATGATCTGAAGCCGTTGAAACGGACGGGACTGACCCACGAGCAGCACCTCGATAGCGCCGCGGATGCCGTCGCGACCTTCTTGCGGAAGGTGTGAAGGTCGGTCCTTGATAACGTAAAACGCCCGCTGCGGCGAATGCTGCGAGCGGGCGTTTTTACCGACGTCAGCGTCGATTCAGCGATTGAACCGCTCGACCAGGGTGTACTGCGATTGCGCGGTCGCCGCCAGATCTTCCGAGAGCAACGCCGAGCTCTGAGCATCTCCCGATGTCTGATCAGCGAGACGGGCGATATTGATGACGTTGTGGCTGATTTCTTCGGCGACCGAGCTCTGCTGTTCGGTTGCCGACGCGATCTGCGAGGTCATGTCGATGATGCGTCCGACCGCGTCACTGATCCCTACGAGCGCTTTGTCCGCATCGACCATACGCTCCACTCCCTGACTGGCTTGAGCGCGCCCCTGCTCGGTTGTCTCGACGGCTTGCCGTGCCTGCAGCTGAAGCTTTTCAATCAGTTGGTGAATCTGGCCGGTGGCCGCCGCGGTGCGCTGCGCCAGTTGCCGAACTTCGTCGGCAACAACCGCGAAACCCCGTCCGCTTTCGCCCGCACGGGCCGCTTCAATGGCAGCGTTCAGGGCGAGCAGGTTGGTCTGATCGGCAATGCTTTTGATCACGTCAACTACGGTGCCGATTTCTTCGCTGTTCTGCGCCAGCGCGGACACGGCGTCGCCGGTTTCCGTTACGGCACGTGCCAGCAGCTCAATGGCCTTGCGCGTCTGGGCACCGATCTCCTGACCCTCGGTAGCCAACTGATTGGCCTGCTCCGTGGCGTCCGCCGCCAAGGCCACATTGCTGGCCACTTCCTGCGTCGTTGCGGCCATCTGATTGATGGCGGTGGCGACCTGCTCGGTCTCATGGTGTTGTCGCGCCAGCCCATCTGAGCAGCTGTGCGCCAGCTCATCGGCCCGTTTGGCCTGCTGCTGCAGTTGCACGGCGCTGTCCTGTAGTCGCGTAAGGCAGGTTTTCAGCCGGGCATGCTCGCTGAGCATCGCCATTTCCAATTGCGCCTCAACACCGTGGCTATCGGTATACATCTGAGCAATCAGCGGATCGCTGGTCGATTGTTTGGCCAGGTTCAACAACCGGTTCATGCCCCGCATCTGCCAGTGCCGCCCAGCAACTCCCAGGGGTACCGACAGCAGTGCAGCCAATGCAAAGCCCCACATGTGATCGAGCCAGTAGCCGACCATGAAGCCGATCTGGCTGGTGAGGATGAATGGCAGCCAGTTAACGGCGACGGGCAGCCATTTGTCCCGCCGAGGCACGCCGCTCTTACCTGCGTTGAGGCGCGCATAGAGTGCTTGGGCTCGTTCAATCTGCTCGCGGGTCGGCTTGGTGCGGACCGACTCATAGCCGATGACCTTGCGTTGCAGGTCGAGCACAGGCGTCACGTAGGCATTGACCCAATAGTGGTCGCCGTTCTTGCGCCGATTCTTGACGATGCCCATCCACGGTTTGCCGTCTTTGAGGGTCGCCCACATATGGCCGAACACGGCGGTGGGTACGTCGGGATGACGGATCAGGTTGTGCGGCGCGCCGATGAGCTCGCTCCGATCGAAGCCGCTGACTTCGGCAAAGATGTCGTTGCAGTAGCTGATCTGTCCTTTCAGGTCCGTCGTGGAAATCAGCCGCTGCTGGTCGGGAAACGCATACTCGCGTTGGGTGATGGGCTGGTTATTTCGCATGAGATACGCCTGGCAATTGAATAGTGGCTTGAAGCGCGATTCTTATAGCGGACCGGTCGTCCTTATCAGCGCTGTTAACGGCAGCCAAATCAATTAGTTGAACGATTATCGACGGATGGGCGTACACCGAAACGCACAGCGCCCGCAGCAGCCATGCTGCAGCGGGCGCTGTAAAGCCAAGCGATGAATTAGCTGTCGATTAGCTGACGCAATACGAAATGGAGGATGCCTCCGGCCTTGAAGTACTGCACTTCGTTAAGGGTATCGATGCGGCAGAGCACCTGGAAATTGTCTCGAGAGCCATCGGCTCGCTCCACGTCTACGGTCAAGAGCTGACGTGGTTTGATATCAGCACCGAGACCGCGAATCGACAGCTTCTCGTCCCCCTTCAGTCCCAGTGACTGGCGGGTTTGATCGCCGACGAACTGCAGCGCCAGCACACCCATGCCGATGAGGTTGGAGCGGTGAATCCGCTCGAAGCTCTCTGCGATAACCGCCTTGACGCCCAGCAGGTTGGTCCCCTTGGCTGCCCAGTCACGGCTGGAACCGGTGCCGTATTCCTTTCCGGCCACTACCACCAGCGGCACACCCTCGTTCTGATAACGCATCGCCGCGTCGTAGATGGACAGCCGCTCGCCGCTGGGTTGATGCAGCGTCTCGCCGCCTTCTTCGCCGCCAAGCATTTCGTTCTTGATACGGATGTTGGCAAAGGTGCCGCGCATCATTACTTCATGGTTGCCACGACGCGAGCCGTAGGAGTTGAAGTCCTCGGGCTTCACACCCAGTTGCTGCAGGTAGAGTCCAGCTGGCGAACTGGCTTTGATGTTGCCGGCAGGGGAGATGTGGTCGGTGGTGATCGAGTCACCGAACAGCGCCAGGATTCGCGCGTTCTCGACGTCACTTGGCGGCACCAACGGCTGACCGATGTCTTCGAAGAACGGCGGGTTCTGCACGTAACTGGACTGGTTGTTCCACTTGTAGGTGTCGCCGGCCGTGACGGCGATGGATTGCCAGTGTTCGTCGCCGCTGAAGACGTCTGCGTAGCGAGTTCGGAACATTTGGCCGTCGATATTGCTGACCGCCTCGTTCACTTCGGCGCTGGTCGGCCAGATGTCTTTCAGATACACCGGCTGGTTCTGCTGGTCGTAGCCCAGCGGGTCCTTGTCCATGTTGATCCGTGTGGTACCTGCCAAGGCGAAGGCGACCACAAGCGGCGGCGAAGCCAGCCAGTTGGCTTTGACGAGGGGATGCACCCGGCCTTCAAAGTTGCGGTTGCCCGAGAGCACCGACGAAACGATGAGGTCGTTATCGGTGATCGCCTGGCCGATGGCGTCGGGCAGCGGGCCTGAGTTGCCGATGCAAGTGGTGCAACCATAACCGACCAGATTGAAGCCCAGCTGATCCAGATAGGTCGTCAGTCCGGCGCGCTCCAGGTAGTCGGTTACCACTTTGGAGCCCGGTGCCAGCGAGGACTTCACCCAGGGCGCCCGCTTTAAGCCGCGCTCCAGTGCTTTCTTCGCCACCAGACCGGCTGCCATCAGCACGTTCGGGTTGGAGGTGTTGGTACAGGATGTAATCGCCGCGATGACCACGGCGCCATGTTTGAGTCCGAACTCCTCGCCAGCCACGGGGACAGAGGTGCCGGACTGCTGAGCCTTGCCGCTGGTTTCGAGCAATAGATCGAAGTTGGCGCCGATATCACCCAGCGACACGCGATCTTGCGGACGTTTGGGGCCGGCAAGCGAGGGTTGAACCTGGCTTAGATCCAGTTCAAGGGTGGCGGTAAATACCGGGTCCGGCGAGTTTGTGTCGCGCCACATGCCCTGCGCCTTGCTATAAGCCTCGACCAGGGCGATGCGGTCCTCGTCGCGCCCGGTCAGGCGCAGGTAGTCAATGGTGACCTGATCTACCGGGAAGAAGCCGCACGTGGCGCCATATTCCGGTGCCATGTTGCCGATCGTCGCGCGGTCGGCGAGGGGCAGGTGGTCCAGGCCCGGACCGAAGAATTCCACGAACTTGCCCACCACGCCATGCTTGCGCAGCATCTGCGTTACAGTGAGAACCAGATCGGTCGCGGTCACGCCTTCATTGAGCTTGCCGGTCAGGCGCATGCCGATCACTTCGGGAAGCAGCATCGACACGGGCTGGCCGAGCATGGCCGCTTCGGCCTCGATACCGCCTACGCCCCAGCCCAAAACGCCGAGGCCGTTGATCATGGTGGTGTGGGAGTCAGTGCCGACCAGCGTGTCCGGGTAGGCAATCGTTTCGCCGTCTTCGTCCTTCGTCCAGACCACTTGCCCCAGGTATTCGAGATTGACCTGGTGACAGATGCCGGTGCCTGGCGGCACGACGCGGAAATTGTCGAAGGCCTGCTGACCCCAGCGCAGGAACTCGTAGCGTTCGCCGTTGCGCTGCATTTCGATGTCGACGTTCTGTCCGAATGCCTGGTCGGTGCCAAAACGGTCGACCATCACGGAGTGGTCGATCACCAGATCGACCGGTGACAGCGGATTGATGCGCTGAGGGTCACCGCCCGCCCGGGACACCGCGTCGCGCATGGCGGTCAGGTCAACCACCGCCGGCACGCCGGTAAAGTCCTGCATCAGCACGCGCGCGGGGCGGTACTGAATTTCGCGCTCGGACGTGTGGGTTTTCAGCCATACCGCGAGCGAGTTGAAGTCATCGGCACGCACCGTGACGTCATCTTCCCAGCGCAGCAGGTTTTCAAGCAGGACCTTCAGTGAAGTCGGTAGCCGGCTGATGTCGCCCAGCTGTTTCGCCGCTTCGGGCAGGCTGTAGTAGTGATAGGTTTTGCCGTTGACGTCTAGGCTTCTACGGCAGTTCAAACTGTCCAGGGATGGCATTCGTCTCTCCTTGTACCCGCACGGTCGGGCTGACTGAAGTGGGGAGCGTTATGTTGAAACTAGCCCCTGGCGAAGTGTTTCGCCATGAAACGGGCCGCCGATCGGCATCGGCGGCGCAGCTTCGGTGTTTCGCAGGTGTCGGATGCAGTTTCGCGCCCGTTTCTCCGAGCTGACTGTTCACTGGACCGGAGCACGGAGTCTGGGGTTCCCTAGTCGGCTATCATGTGCGGCTTTGGTCGCAGAGCGCTTCGGCGCGACCGGCTTGCGCTGACGATAGGGTTCATAGATGAAAACACTGCTGCTGCATTGCCGACCGGGCTTCGAGAACGAAGTCTGCGCCGAGATCAGCGATCAGGCTGCTCGCCTGGACGTGGCCGGCTACGCCAAAGCGAAACCGAACAGCGCGTGTGCCGAGTTCGTCTGCACTGAATCGGAGGGTACGGAGCGGTTGATGCGAGGTATCCGCTTTTCCCGGCTGATCTTTGCGCGGCAATGGGCGCGTGGCGACTACCTGGCGCTGCCCGAAACTGACCGCATTGGCGTGTTGCTCGAACAGCTCGCCGCGTACCCGGTCTGTAGCAGTCTTTGGCTGGAAGTGCTGGATACCAATGACGGCAAGGAGTTGTCGAACTTCTGTCGAAAGTTCGAAGCCCCGCTGCGCAAGGCGCTGATCAAGGCCGGAAAGCTGAAGGAAAGCGCCAACGGTCCGCGTCTGTTACTCACGTTCAAGAGCGGTCGGGAAGTCTTTGTTGGCGTCGCCGACGCCGATAACAGCGCCATGTGGCCGATGGGCATTCCGCGATTGAAATTCCCGCGTCAGGCGCCGAGCCGCTCGACGCTGAAGCTGGAAGAAGCCTGGCATCACTTCATTCCACGTGAGCAGTGGGACACCCGATTGGCATCCGGCATGACCGCGGTCGATCTCGGCGCCTCGCCCGGCGGTTGGACCTGGCAGTTGGTCAACCGGGATATCGAAGTCATGGCGGTCGACAACGGCCCCATGAACGAGGAATTGCTCGAGTCAGGTCTGGTCGGCCATTACCGCGCCGATGGTTTCGCCTTCCGTCCGAAGCGGGCGGTGGACTGGATGGTCTGCGATATCGTCGAAAAGCCTGCGAAGAATGCGGCCTTGCTGGAAACCTGGATCGGCGAAGGCTTGTGTCGCGAGGCGGTGGTGAATCTCAAACTGCCAATGAAACAGCGCTACGCGGAGGTGAAGCGCCTGCTGGAACGTATCGCTGACGGACTTGCCGAACGGGGCGTGAAGGCGAGCATCGGTTGCAAGCAGCTGTACCACGACCGCGAGGAAGTGACCTGTCATTTGCGCCGGTTATGACCCGCTGGCGAGTGACCGGAGGATCTTCCTGAGTGACAATGCCGACCTGTTTTTAGGAGCCCACAATGTCCCACCCTGCTGAACTGTCCGCCGACGCGGTGCTCGATGCCAGCGGCTTGAACTGCCCTGAGCCGGTCATGATGCTGCACAACAAAGTCCGTGCGCTCGGCGGCGGCGAGCTGCTCAAGGTGATCGCCACCGATCCCTCGACCCAGCGCGATATTCCCAAGTTCTGCGTATTTCTCGGCCATGAGCTAGTGGGCCAACAGGCCGACGAGGGGACGTACTTCTACTGGATTCGCAAAAAGAACGACTGAAACGCCATTCCGCCAATGCCAGCGTCGCGCTGCTTCGACGCGAGATGAGTCGGGCAGTCGTTCAAACGCAGGGCGGCAGAAAGGCCAGCTGCAGACCGACGAATACCGTCGCCAGCGCGGCGATAAAGTGGATCCCTGACGCGACTTTCGTCACGAACACCTGGCGTTCGTTCAGATCATGCGGCGGCCGCGATAGCTTCCAAGAGCGGCGGCCCAGCCAAAGCAGCAGGGCCACCACCAGCAAGGTGAACGCGCCGAAGCTGGCATTCAGCCAGTTGAAGATCCCCTGAGCGGGATCGGGCGGAGCGATCGAGCAAACCACCGCGTGCGAGCCATACATCGTGGCGAACCACAGGCTCCAGATGGTCAGCCCGAACGGGATCTGAACCGGGTGGAAGACTGACGTGCGGCGGTACTTCATCAGGCACCTCCCCAAGCCGATGGGAACAGCACGATCGCGGCGTACGCACTCCAGACGACGCCTAGGTTGTAGTACCAGAGCTGCTCGACGACCACCGGTTCATACGGCGCCAGCTTCCCCACATAACCGAAATGTACCCGGAGCACCTGCAGCACGGTGCAGACCGTGGCGAGCCCGCAATGGATCAGGCTGTAGGCCAGGATCACGAAGATCACCGCATCATGCGCGGTTTCGGTGATCGCCAGGTTCGCGCTCAGCAATACCCACAGCAGCGCAGCGAATTGAACGAGGCCGAGCGCTGAAACAATGCTGAGATTGCCTATCAGCCCCGCATGGTTGCCGCGGCGAAGCCGCGCCGGGATGACACGCATCCACAACGTAGCGATGGTCAACACGATCGCGCTCGCCAGCATCAGCCAGCCGTTCAGATCGGACTGTGCCGGTACCTGCCATTCGGGTGAAACGGTCCACAGATAGAACCAGCCGAACAGCAGCGACAGATACAGGGTGGCATTGGCCAGCAGCGTGACGCCCATGCCCCACAATCCGGGGCCGTCGAACGTGCGCGAGTGCAGGGGAGGTTCGCCCGGCTGCGTGTGCGCATCTGGCGCGGCGGCGGGGTGCGCGCCGTTTTCCCATGACCAGCGGAACAGCACGATCAACGTCGCGATGGTGGCCACCAGGGCCAGCCAGTACACCTTGTTCAGTAGGCTCAGGCAGAGTACGGCGAGAAATACCGATGCGATAAAGGGCAACCAGCTGTTACCGGGCAGGTGAATGATCTCGCGAACCTTGCCCGTCAGCGGGTCGGAGCCCCAGGTTTCCCTCCGGCCGTGATTGATCGTGGTCAGCGCATGCTCGCCCCGCGCGATGCTTTCGGGAAGGTTTGGATCCTTCCACAGGGGGTGCCGGTCGGTGACGTCTGGCAGGCTGACGAAGTTATACGCGCTTGGCGGCAGGGCAGTCGCCCACTCCAAGGTATCGGCATTCCAGGGGTTGGTTTTTGCCGGCTGGCCGAAGCGAAAGTGCAGGACGATATCCAGCAGAATCGTGCCGATGCCGATGGCCATGATGAAGCTGCCGATCGACGAGATCAGGTTTGGAAGGTCCCAGCCTAGGCCCGTGTCGTAGGTGTAAACCCGGCGGGGCATACCCATCAGGCCGGTCCAGTGCATGATCAGGAAGGTGGTGTTGAACCCAATGAAAACCAGCCAGAAGCCCCAGCGCCCGAGACGTACCGAAGGCATGCGGCCGGAGAAGTGCGGCAGCCAGTAATACAGCCCGGCCATCAGCGGAAAGAACATGCCGCCCACCAGCACGTAATGCATGTGCGCGACGACGAAATGCGTGTCGTGAACCTGCCAGTCAAAGGGCACCAGCGCGACCATCACGCCGGTCAGGCCGCCGCAGACAAAGACGATCAGGAAGCCCACCAGCCAGAGCATTGGGACGTGATACACCGGTTTGCCCAGCCACAAGGTGGCAATCCAGGCGAAGATTTGCACACCCGTCGGGATCGCCACCAGCATGCTCGCCGCGGAAAAGAAGCCCAGCGCCAGCGCCGGAATGCCCACCGTGAACATGTGGTGGACCCAGAGACCGAAGCTCAGAAAGCCTGTGGTCAGCACACCGAGAACCACCCAGCGATAGCCCACCAGCGGCCGCTGGCAGAACACCGGTAGCAACGTCGAGACGATGCCTGCGCCGGGTAGAAAGATGATGTACACCTCGGGGTGGCCGAACAGCCAGAACAGATGCTGCCAGAGCACGGGATCGCCACCCTTGGCCGTATCGAAGAACGGCAGTCCGGCCGCGCGCTCCAGCTCCAGCAAGATACTGCCGAGGATCAGCGGTGGAAACCCGAACACGATCATCAGCGCCATCACCAGGATGTACCACGCATACAGCGGCATCTTGTGCAGTGCCATGCCGTTGGTGCGGGTGCGCAGAATTGAAACGACCAGCTCAACGCCGGCGCTCACGGCAGAAATCTCGACGAAGGTGATGCCCAGCAGCCAGAAGTCCGAATTCACGCCGGGCATGTGCGATGAGCTGGACAGCGGTGTGTACATGAACCAGCCGGCTTTGGGCGCGACGCCGAGAAACACGCTGGACAGCAGGATGATCCCGCCGAACAAATAACAGAAGTAACCGAGCGACGACAGACGCGGAAAAATCAGGTCGCGCGCGCCGATCATCTTCGGGATGAGGTAGACGGCCAGGCCCTCCATCATCGGCACCGCAAACAGGAACATCATCACCGAGCCGTGCATGGTGAAGACCTGGTTGTAAACCTCCGGCTCCATCAGCACATAGCCGGGCAACGCTAGCTGAGTGCGGATCAGCATGGCCATCAGCCCGCCGATCAGAAAGAACACACCACCGGTGATTAGGAAGCGCAGGCCGATACTGGTGTGGTTGACGATCGTCAGCGCGCGCCAGCCTCGAGGATTGCCCCAGACGTCATTGAACTGATCGTGCAGTTGATCCGGGTCGGTAGAAGGGGCGCTGCCCCTGAACGAAGCATTCATGGCGCGAGCGTCTCCAGCCAAGCGGCAATCTGGTCAAGGGTTTCCGGCGGTACGTCGTCATGCGCCGGCATGCCGTTGCCGAACTTGAGGTCTTTGTGTTCACGCAGCCAGCGACGCAGTCCTTCGCTGTCGTTCTCGATGACGCCGGCGCCCAAGGTGGGGCGTGTCGCCAGGTCGGTCAGATCCGGCGCCCGGTCGCCATTGCTGATGCCTGCCACGCGGTGGCACTGGCCGCAGCGTTCCTCGAAAACCTGGCCGGCTTCACCTGGAGCGCGCTGCCCAACGCTGTGGTTTTCCCGGGCGGCAATCCATTCGTTGAAACCACCTTCGTCCAGCGCTTCGACATGAAGCTTCATGTGTGTGTGCTGCAGGCCGCAGAACTCGGAGCACTGTCCATGAAAGACACCGGTGTGCCCGGCCTCGAGCCGAATGACATTGGTACGCCCCGGCACCATGTCCATTTTTCCGCCGAGCCGCGGTATCCAGAACGAATGGATCACGTCAGCGCTGGTGACATGCACGTCTATCAGCCGGCCGGCTGGCATGATCAGTTGATTGGCCGTGGTGACGCCGCTGTCCGGGTAATGCACCTCCCACCACCACTGGTGCCCGGTGACTTCGACCTTTAACGGCTGCTCGCCCTCAACGGGGAGCGGCATCATGCTGCGGCCCGTAGGGATACCGAAGATCAGCAGCACGATAATGCTGACACTCGGCAGCACGATGCCGCCACCGATGACCCAGCGGCGATTGATTCGTATCGCTTGCTCATCGCTGGTCTCGCGTGGCTTGCGCGCCAATGCGTAGACCCACAGCACACTGACCACTATCAACACCAGCGTGGCGAAGGCGAACATGCCCCACCACACGTTCGCCACCTGGCGTGCCATGGGGCTGGCTGGGTTGAGACTGGAAAGCGGCCCGCCACAGGCAGCCAACAAAGGAACTGACAGCGCCAGCGTGGTCCATTTCAAGAGGCTGCCGACTCGTTCGATCGTTTGCGTAGTCCGTTTCCCTTTCTGCTCCTGGAGTGCCGGATGGCCAATAACCGAGATTCCATTCACAGCCGCGCCGCAATCGCCGGGCATCCCCTGCACCCCATGCTGATCCACTTTCCGGTGGCAGCGCTGACTGGCTTGCTGCCCGTTGACCTTGCTCATATCTGGACGCTGGATGACTTCTGGTGGCGTGCGGGGCTGTGGCTGGCTGGCGTTGGGGCGCTGGGTGGTTGGGTGGCGAGCATCTTCGGGCTGATCGATCTGCTCACCGTGCGCGAGATTCGTCAGAAGATCACGGCCTGGTGCCATGCGATCCTCGCCGTGATGATGCTCTCGTTGGCTTCGCTCAACTGGTTGCTGCGCTATCAGAACGAGGGAGACAACATGCACCTCTGGGCGCTGTACCTGTCTGCGATCACGGCCGGGCTGATCTCCCTTGCCGCCTATCTCGGGGGGCGATTGGTCTACGAACATGCCGTTGGGGTCGATCTGGACAAGGTCTGACCCGGGCTGTGGATGAGGCTTGAATCGTTCGGTCATGGGCGCTATTCGGTTCGATCGAGCGGTTTGAGGTCTAGAACGGCTTGGCCAATACCAGCCAGAGCGTCGCGGTGATGAACGTCGCGATCGCCACGCCGAGAAAGCGGCAACGAATGCTCACGCTCTGTTCCGGTGAGCGTTCGATGTGCAGCACCAGCACACCGCACAAGGCATGGCACAGCACCATGCCGGCCACAGTACTGAGTTTGACGATCAGCCAGCCCGCCATGATGCCGTCGCGCAGAAACAGGGCGGTCCCCGACCCGATGGCAATGAGCGCGGCCGGCGTGCCGACGAGGTTGAACACCATGCGAGTGAGGTGGGCATGGTCCCGATAAAAAAGCGGATCTGAACGTCGAGTACCTGCGGCAATCAGCGCTGGCAGATACAAAAGTGTGCCGCACCAACACAGCAGGGCCGCGAAGTGCAGAAGTTTGAGCAGGGGCATTCGCGTCTCCGTCCGGCCCGCGGCAAGTCAGTGGTTGTGACAACCCTGTGCCGAGGCGGTTCGGAGCTAAACGCGGAGGTGTGAGGGCGCGGCCGCCTCCAACGGCCGTGGTGGCGAGGCGTCAGGCTTCGGCGTCGGGTTCGGCGCGCTTGAACAACTGGCTGCCACAGCGACTGCAGAACGAAGCGTTGGGCTCGTGGCTGAGCTTTTCGCAACTCGGGCAGCGGTGCTGCAAGCTATCGGCACGCATCGCCGTTGCCAGTTCCGCGGTGAAAATGCCGGTGGGCACCGCGATGATCGAGTAACCGGTGATCATCACCATCGTCGCGACGGCTTTACCCAGCGGCGTATGCGGAACGATGTCGCCGAAGCCGACCGTGGTGATCGTGACCACTGCCCAGTAGATGCTCATCGGGATGCTGGTGAAGCCATTCGCGGGCCCCTCGATGACATACATCAGCGTGCCGTAGATCAGCACCATGGTTGTCACGCTGAGCAGGAATACGATGATCTTCTGCTTGCTGCCACGCAGCGCAACCAGCAGGAAGTTGGCCTGGCTGAGGTACTGCGTCAGCTTGAGTACACGGAACACGCGCAGCATGCGAATCGCGCGCACTACGAGAAGATATTCGGCGTCCGGCAACAGCAGTGCGATAAACGCCGGTACCACTGAGAGCAGATCGATCGCGCCATAGAAGCTGAAGACGTATTTCCGAGGTTCCGGGTGGCAATAGATGCGCACCAGGTATTCGACCAGAAAGATGATCGTGAACAGCCATTCCAGCCCGTCCAGCAAGACGCCGTGACGCTCGCTGTAGAGCGCCACGCTGTCGAACATTACCACCACGAGGCTGGCGAAGATGACGACCAGCAGCCAGGTGTCAAACCGCTTTCCCGCCGGGGTGTTGGTGAAGAAGATGATCACGTACAGGCGCTCGCGCCAGCCCATCGATCGGAGGGCGTCGTTGTCCATTTGCGTAAGCTCCAGGTCTATCGGTGAACGCGAGTATCCCAGTGTTCGACTCGTCGCCGCAAAACATGGTTGCGGCCGGCGTGACGGCAACGTCGGTGCATTGCGCGCCGATTGCGTGACGAAACGTCGGGGTCGGAGGTGATGTATCGATCCCGCTTACCCGGACCATTCAGCCCCGCACTTTGCCTCGCGTCACGTTCCGACATAGTCTTACGTGTGCGCATCAAGCCTTGGAGAGCGACATGCCAGATTCTCAGTTGGTCGATCCCTTCGGCCGACGTATCACCTACCTCAGACTGTCGGTCACCGACCGTTGCGATTTTCGCTGCACCTACTGCATGAGCGAAGACATGGTGTTCGCGCCGCGTGCGCAGATACTCACGTTGGAAGAACTTTACGCCGTGGCCGATGCGTTCATCAGCCTGGGCGTCAAGCGAATCCGCGTGACGGGTGGCGAACCGCTGGTGCGTAAGGGGCTGCCGAGCTTGCTGAGTCGTCTGGGTGCGCGGGAAGAACTGGAAGATCTGGCGATTACCACCAACGGTTCGCAGCTGCCGACGCTCGCACCGGTACTGCGCGATGCGGGCGTCAAGCGCCTGAATATCAGTCTCGATTCCCTCAAACGCGAGCGATTCGCTGAGCTCACACGTCGTGACAAGTTTGACCAGGTCATCCAAGGCATCGATGCGGCGCGGAACGCCGGTTTCCAGCGAATCAAGCTAAATAGCGTGATTCAGAAAGGCCGTAATGACGACGAAGTGCTGGACCTGGTGAATTTCGCCGTCGAGCGGGGGCTGGATATCAGCTTCATCGAGGAAATGCCGCTGGGCAATATCTCCAGCCATGAGCGTGAAATTACCTTCTGCTCCAGCGACGAGGTGCGTGAGCGTATCGAAGCGGGCCATCAGTTGATACGCAGCAGCCACACCACGGGCGGTCCGTCGCGCTATTGGCAGGTGGCCGGCAGCGATACTCAGGTGGGATTCATTTCGCCTCACAGCAACAATTTCTGCGGAAGCTGCAATCGCGTGCGCGTCACGGCTGAAGGCAAGCTGGTGCTCTGCCTTGGGCATGAAGGCGCGCTGGACCTGAAGACACTGATGCGTCGCTACCCGGGTGATAGCGAGCGTCTGCGTGAGGCGCTGGTGGACGCGCTTCAGCTCAAGCCGGAAAAGCACGAGTTTCGTACCGATGAGCAGGTTCAGGTGGTGCGCTTTATGAGCATGACCGGGGGTTGAACCGGTCTATCGTGGCCGGACAGTCCGGTAGGGTGGGCGGGACGGGGTTCCGCTTCAACCGCTCGGCCTCGCGCGCGGGCGTGCCTTGATCAGCGGTGGGCTGAAGCCCACCCTACGGGGTATCGAGCCAGCGTTCCGTTTCAACCCGCCAGCCATCCTTTTAGCGATCCTGTAGTTTGGCCGGACGGCGTTCCGCTTCAGCCCATCAGTCCGTGGCTGCTTGAACAGCGCCTTGCCTCCGGCGCCGGCGGATTTCAGCGGGCCCTAGACGGATATCGTGCTGGTTCGTCCGTCGTCCATACACATTCGACAACTGCTTGAAATACTGCCTATCCGTCCCCGCGATGGCTGCAAGACGGCGTGATAAACTCCGCCGTTTTCGCGCAGCACCCACTCGATGCCAGGAATCTCGATGTCCACGGCGACTCTGCTTGTACATCTTCACGCCGACTGCCACGGATAGGCCCTCATGCGACTGAAAAGCATCAAGCTCGCCGGCTTCAAATCTTTTGTCGACCCCACCACCGTGAGCTTTCCGAGCAACATGGCGGCCGTGGTCGGGCCGAATGGCTGCGGGAAATCCAATATCATCGACGCCGTGCGCTGGGTCATGGGCGAAAGCTCGGCAAAGAACTTGCGCGGCGAATCGATGACGGACGTCATCTTCAATGGCTCCAACACCCGCAAGCCGGTAACTCAGGCCAGTATCGAGCTAATTTTCGACAACTCAGACGGCACCCTGACTGGCGAGTACGCGGCCTTCGCCGAGATCTCCATCCGCCGCCGGGTCACGCGCGACGCGCAAAACACCTACTTCCTAAACAGCGTGAAATGCCGTCGCCGCGATATCACCGATATCTTCCTCGGCACCGGCCTTGGTCCCCGTAGCTACTCGATCATCGAGCAGGGGATGATCTCCAAGCTGATCGAAGCCAAGCCGGAAGACCTGCGAAATTTCATCGAAGAGGCGGCCGGGATCTCCAAGTACAAGGAGCGTCGGCGCGAAACCGAGAACCGCATCCGCCGGACCCATGAGAACCTCGCCCGCCTGACGGACCTGCGTGAAGAACTCGAGCGCCAGCTTGAGCGATTGCACCGCCAAGCTCAGTCCGCCGAGAAGTATCAGGAGTACAAAGCCGAGGAGCGCCAATTGAAGGCGCAGCTGTCGGCGCTGCGTTGGCAGGCACTGAATGATCAGGTCGGGCAGCGCGAGCAGGTAATCGGTGACCAAGAAGTCGGTTTCGAAGCGCTGGTGGCCGAACAGCGCAACGCCGACGCCAGCATCGAGCGCCTGCGCGACGGCCATCATGAGCTGTCCGAGCGATTCAATCTGGTGCAAGGGCGATTCTATTCAGTCGGCGGCGATATCGCCCGGGTCGAGCAGAGCATTCAGCACGGCCAGCAACGTCTACGCCAGCTGCAGGATGACTTGCGCGAAGCCGAACAGGCACGCCTGGAGACCGAGTCGCATCTGGGTCACGACCGCACCTTGCTCGCCACGCTTGGCGAGGAGCTGGCGATGCTCGAGCCTGAACAGGACATCGCGGGTGCGGCCGCGGAGGAAACCGCGGCACAGCTCGAAGACGCCGAATCAGCGATGCAGAGCTGGCAGGAAAAGTGGGAGCGTTTTAATCAGCAGAGTGCTGAGCCAAGGCGAGCGTCCGAGGTGCAGCAGTCGCGCATTCAACAACTGGAACACAGCCTTGAGCGACTGCTTGAGCGTCAGCGCCGTCTGGATGATGAACGCGCCTCGCTCGACGGCGATCCGGAAGATGCGGCCGTAGCGGAGTTGACCGAGCAGCTCGCGGTTGGCGAGCTGAGCCTGGAAGAACTCGCTGCGGCGCAGGAGCAGACCGATCAGCAGTTGGAGGAACTTCGCGAGCAGCTCCAGCAGGCGAGCCGTGCCGAGCAGCACGCGCAGGGTGAGCTGCAGCGACTCAACGGCCGCATCGCGTCGCTGGAAGCCCTGCAGCAGGCCGCGATGGACCCAGGCAAAGGCGTTTCGCAATGGTTGCAAGAACAAGGCCTGGCGCAGCGACCACGCTTGGCCGAAGGGCTTCGCGTGCAGCCGGGTTGGGAGTTGGCGGTCGAGACTGTACTGGGCGCTGATCTGCAGGCGGTATTGCTCGACAGCTTCGATGATCTCGACATGACCGATTTCGAGCACGGCGATCTGCGACTCGTCAGCCCAGCATCTTCGGCGGCAATAGTTAACGGCTTGCTGGACAAGGTCGAATCGACCACAGACCTCTCACCTTGGCTAAGCCGTGTGCGGCCGGTGGATGATCTTGAGCAGGCACTGGCAGGCCGGGCTTCGCTGGGTGATGGCGAAAGCCTGATCAGCCGCGATGGGTATTGGGTCAGTCGACATTTCCTTCGTGTCCGCCGGGCTGGGGAGGCTGAGTCGGGTTTGCTCGCTCGCGGTCAGGAACTGGAGCGGCTGCAGTCCGAGCGTAATGAGCACGAAGCGAGCCTGGAGCTTCTGAGCGAGCGGCTTGCCCAGCTTCGCGAAGCGCAGCGCGAACAGGAAGCGCGCCGCGAGCAGCAGCGCCGGGAGCATCAGGATATTTCACGCCAGCTGGGCGAACTGAATGCGCATCTGTCTGCCAGCCAAGCCAAGCTCGAACAGCTGAGCCTGCGCCGTCGACGGCTGGCGGAAGAATTGGCCGAGCTGGCGGAGCAGCGCGCTCTGGAAACCGAGCAGCTGGGCGAGGCGCGTCTTCACTTGCAGGATGCGCTCGATGCCATGGCGCTGGACACCGAGCAGCGAGAAACGCTCCTGGCGAGCCGCGACGGCATTCGCGAACAGTTGGACCGCGTCCGTCAGGAAGCGCGGCAGCAGAAGGACCATGCGCACCAGTTGGCCGTGCGCGTGGGGTCGTTGAAAGCACAGCATGATTCAACACGCCAGGCACTTGAGCGGTTGGAACAGCAGTTCGAGCGAGCAGTGGAGCGACGCGAGCAGCTCAACCTGAACCTGGAGGAGGGCGAGGCACCACTCGAAGAGTTGCGCATGAAGCTCGAAGAGCTGCTGGAGCGGCGCATGGGTGTCGAGGACGAGCTCAAGCTGGCGCGTCTGGCGCTTGAAGATGCCGATCGCGAATTGCGCGACGCCGAGAAACGTCGCACGCAGGCTGAGCAGCAGGCGCAACTCTTACGCGGGCAACTTGAGCAGCAGCGGATGGAATGGCAAGCGCTTAGCGTGCGCCGGAAAGCACTGCAGGATCAGCTGCACGAGGACGGCTTTGATTTGCACGGCGTGCTCGCGACCCTACCTGGCGGAGCCAGCGAGCCTGAGTGGGAAGCCGAGCTTGAGCGTTTGGGCGCGCGGATTCAGCGCCTCGGGCCGATCAACCTTGCCGCAATCGACGAATATCAGCAGCAATCGGAACGCAAACGCTATCTCGATGCTCAGAACGACGATCTCGCCGAGGCGCTGGATACGCTGGAAAACGTTATCCGCAAAATCGACAAGGAAACGCGCAACCGCTTCAAGGAGACCTTCGACCAGATAAATGGCGGCTTGCAGGCGCTTTTCCCCAAGGTTTTCGGCGGCGGCAACGCTTATCTGGAACTTACCGGGGAAGATCTACTCGATACCGGGGTGGCGATCATGGCGCGTCCGCCGGGCAAGAAAAACAGCACCATCCACCTGCTGTCGGGTGGAGAAAAGGCGCTGACGGCTCTGGCGCTGGTGTTTGCGATATTCCAGCTCAATCCGGCGCCGTTCTGCATGCTCGATGAAGTGGATGCGCCCTTGGACGACGCGAACGTTGGGCGCTATGCGCGGCTGGTCAAGGAGATGTCCGAAAAGGTGCAATTCATTTACATCACGCATAACAAAATCGCGATGGAAATGGCCGATCAGTTGATGGGCGTAACCATGCACGAGCCGGGTTGCTCCAGGCTGGTAGCGGTCGACGTAGAGCAGGCGGTAGCGCTTGTAGAAGCGTGAGTGACGGCCGTTTCGGGGCGACGGTGAGTGAAATGGAGACTAATAAAAGAGCCATGTCGGGCGGTGCACATCTACCGTTCGTCGTGCTAGTTTAGAGCGCAATTTTTACGATGCGCAGATGAGCCTGTTCAGCGGCTGTGACTCTGCGTCTTTATCATCGATTTCAGGGGTTTAAGCATTAATGGATATCGGTCTGCGCGAGTGGCTGATCGTCATCGGCATCATTGTTATCGCCGGCATTCTTTTCGATGGCTGGCGGCGGATGCGCGGTAGCAAGGGCAAGTTGAAATTCAAGCTGGACCGCAATATTGCGAGCACCCTTCCAGACGACGATGAACCCACCGAACTGCTTGGTCCGCCACGTGTTGTGAGCCGCAACAACGAACCCTCGCTGGACGAAACTGACCTTCCTCCCATGAGTGCTCGCGAGTCAGGCAAGCGCCGCACCAGTGAGCCTCAGCAAGGCGACCTGCGCTTCTCCAATGACGACGCGCCCGTTCCCACCCTGCTCGACCCGGTAGCCGGTGAGGAAGCGGACAACGCGACCGAGTCTGATCACGACCTGCCTCCCGTCGAAGAAGTACTGGTGATCAACGTCATATCGCGTGACACGCACGGCTTTCGCGGCCCGGCTCTGTTGCAGAATATCCTGGAGAGTGGCCTACGGTTTGGCGAAATGGACATCTTCCACCGCCACGAAAGCATGGCGGGGAATGGCGAAGTGCTGTTCTCCATGGCCAATGCGGTCAAGCCAGGGACCTTCGATCTCGACGACATCGACCATTTCACCACGCCGGCTGTGAGCTTTTTCCTTGGCTTGCCCGGCCCGCGCCATCCGAAACAAGCCTTTGACGTGATGGTCGCCGCCGCCCGCAAGCTGTCGCAAGAACTGAACGGCGAACTCAAGGATGATCAGCGCAGCGTCCTGACCGCTCAAACCATTGAGCACTACCGCCAGCGCATCGCCGACTACGAACGCCGGCAGATGACCACCACCAAACGCTGACACCAAAACCGCTCTTCGGAGCGGTTTTTTTGTGTCTGACCGGGGTACGCGCCGACGCCCATCTGTAGGGTGGGCTTCAGCCCACCGGGACCTCACAGTGCGCCTGGCAGATCTGTGATTGCGCGAAACCGAAAGAGGCCCAGTCCACCTGATTCTGACGTTAGGGCCCATCTCACTGCTATGAAACCTAAGCGGCCCGTCGGAATGGCTTCATACATGTAGGGTGGGCTTCAGCCCACCAAGAACTTGCCTTCATCAACACGCTTCTATCGAAAGCTCTCATCCCATGATCGAACTGAACCGCCTCCCCATCCGCTCCATCCTCTATACCCATGCCACTCCCCAAACACGCTAAAATTCCGGCCAGAACATCAACTTAAGGCACTCCGGCGTGCTGACACGCGCGCTCGGTCCGGCCTGCTGATATGGCCCCGCATACCATGACGTCCGCCCAGACCGCCGCAGAACGCATCGCCGAACTGCGCAGCGAAATCGACGCCCACAACTATCGCTACTACGTGCTCGACGAGCCCAGCGTTCCAGACGCCGAGTACGATCGCCTCTTCAACGAGCTCAAGGCCCTTGAGGGCGAGCATCCCGAGCTGGTCACCCCGGATTCGCCCACGCAGCGCGTCGGTGGTGCGGCATTGGCAGCTTTCGGTCAGGTGCGCCATGAAGTGCCGATGCTGAGTCTGGGTAACGCCTTTGAGGAACAGGACTTGATAGATTTCGACCGCCGCGCCCGCGAAGGGCTGGATCTTCCGGCAGGCGATCTGTTTGGTGATGGCGCTGAGTTGGAATACAGCTGCGAACCGAAGCTAGACGGTCTTGCCGTAAGCCTGCTCTACGAAAACGGCCAGCTGGTACGCGGCGCTACCCGCGGGGACGGCAGCACCGGCGAAGACATCAGCGCCAACGTACGCACCATTCGTAATATTCCACTGAAGCTGCACGGCACCGGCTGGCCGGCAGTGCTGGAAGTGCGTGGAGAAATCTACATGCCCAAAGCGGGCTTCGAGGCGCTCAATGCACGTCAGCTGGAGGCGGGCGGCAAGCCCTTCGCCAATCCGCGCAACGCCGCCGCTGGCAGCCTGCGCCAGCTGGATTCGAAGATAACCGCCAGCCGACCGCTGGAGCTCTGTGCCTACGGCGTTGGCCGCAGTGACGGTGATCTACCGGGCACTCACATCGGCATCCTCGAAGCGCTTAAAACGTGGGGCCTGCCTATCAGTCGCGAGCTCAAGCTGGCGAAGGGCGTGCAGGAGTGCCGCGACTACTATCACGCGATTGGCGAAAAGCGCGACGCGCTACCTTACGAAATCGACGGTGTCGTATTCAAGGTCAATTCAACCGCGCAACAGCGAGAGCTGGGCTTCCGTGCTCGCGAGCCGCGGTGGGCCATCGCGCACAAGTTTCCGGCTCGCGAAGAAGTGACCGAGCTGCTGGACGTGGAGTTTCAGGTGGGGCGCACCGGCGCCATTACGCCGGTCGCGCGGCTGAAGCCCGTGCAGGTCGCCGGCGTGACGGTTTCGAACGCCACGCTGCATAACATGGATGAGGTTGCGCGCCTGGGCGTGATGATCGGCGATACGGTTATTGTTCGCCGCGCCGGCGACGTTATTCCGCAGATTCTTGGCGTCATCCCTGAGCGCCGCCCAGAGAACGCACGGAACGTCCAAGTGCCTGAGCATTGCCCGGTCTGTGGCTCGGATGTTGAACGCACCCAATTGATCAAGCGCAGCAAGGGGAGGGAGTCGGTCAGCGAAGGCTCTATATACCGTTGCGTCGGCCGTCTGGCCTGCCAGGCCCAGCTCAAACAGGCGATCATCCATTTCGTCTCGCGCCGGGCCATGGATATCGACGGTCTGGGCGACAAAATCGTCGAGCAACTGGTGGATACCGGATTGGTCAGTTCCCCGGCCGATCTGTATAGCCTGACGTTCGATCAGGTGCTGGCGCTTGAAGGCTTCGCCGAAGTATCCAGTCGCAACCTGCTCAACTCAATTGACGCCAGCCGCACACCGTCCCTGGCGCGCTTCATCTATGCGCTGGGCATTCCTGACGTCGGGGAGGGCACTGCGAAGCTGCTCGCGCGTGCGTTGGGTTCGCTCGATCGCATTAGCCGGGCTTTGCCAGATGTGCTGGTTTACCTGCCTGATATCGGATTGGAGGTCGCGCACGAGATCCACAGTTTCTTCGAAGATGACCATAACCAACTCGTCATTAAGCAGCTGCGCGAGCGTGGCGTGCAGCTGCAGGAAGAGGGTGAGGTTCATCCCGAGTTCGCCGCCTGCGCAACATTGGCTGAGCTGCTCGACAAGCTGAACATTCCCTTCATCGCCACCACCGGTGCCCAACGCCTCGCCGACCGCTTCGGTAGTCTTGACGTCATCATTGAAGCCGACTGGCTGGATTTGCGTCAGGTCGAACGCCTTAACGAAAAGGCGGCCCGCGCACTGCGGGATTATTTCGACGAGTCAGCCAACGCAGACCGAGCTCGCGCCATCGAGGCCCAGCTGCGCGAATTCGGCATGCACTGGCAAAGCGAACGGAAGGCTGCGGATAGCTTGCCGCTAGCGGGGCAAACCTGGGTGCTCACCGGCACGCTGGAAAGCATGAGTCGCGACGAAGCCAAGGCGAGGCTGGAGGCGTTAGGGGCAAAGGTTTCCGGATCCGTTTCAGCCAAGACCAGCGTAGTGGTAGCTGGCCCAGGAGCTGGGTCGAAGCTGGCAAAGGCCAACGAGCTGGGCTTGGCGGTCAACGACGAGGATGCCTTCCTGGAACGGCTTGCTGAACTTGAGCATTAACTCAAACATCAGCTAGTCGGCTTCGCACCGAAGACGTGTCACCTACCCCAGGTCACGGGCGGCTACGGCCTGCTTCTCGTGGGAGGTGCGTCCCGCGGCGAAATGGACTTTCCCTGTGCAAAGCAAAGCTTCGCGCAGAGGGCAGCCCTTCTACAAGAGCAGCGGTTTGACTCCAGTTTTATTAGGCAGCGCTCCCTCGCGGTGAAAAGGGCTTCCAGGCACTCTTAAAACAAACACTCCCGCACGGGCCTGCCGTCCACCTCGCGG
The DNA here is from genome assembly GCF_019880365.1 of Pseudomonas sp. DNDY-54. Taxonomy (NCBI): domain Bacteria; kingdom Pseudomonadati; phylum Pseudomonadota; class Gammaproteobacteria; order Pseudomonadales; family Pseudomonadaceae; genus Pseudomonas; species Pseudomonas sp. DNDY-54. Next base: position 2,515,012 of record NZ_CP082271.1, on the reverse strand, counting down.
CCTTCTGTTCATACATTAAAGATTTCCACCCAACGTCCGAAAACCTTCGCAGGCGGGCTCGCGTGTTTGCGGATTCGCCGGTGTCGTACAGGTTGTTTTCGGGGCTTGCAAAATTATTTTCGACTGCCTCCTAAAGCTCACCGAAACGACGCCGATAAGCTAATCGAATGCGAACTCAATGGGTGCCTGGGCAGAAGCCGGCCCGGAGTCGCAAGCTCAGGCAACCAAAGTAACTAGCGCCCTTGGAGGCACATCATGGCTCTTACAGTCAATACAAACATCCCGTCGCTAAATACTCAGCGCAACCTGCAGTCGTCGTCCAACGCACTCGCCACCTCCATGGAGCGTCTGTCCACCGGTAGCCGCATCAACAGCGCCAAAGATGATGCCGCCGGCCTGCAAATCGCGAACCGTTTAACCAGCCAGATCAATGGCCTTGGTGTAGCCGTTCGAAACGCCAACGATGGTATTTCGTTGGCGCAAACTGCTGAAGGCGCATTGCAGCAGTCCACTAACATTCTTCAGCGTATGCGTGACCTGTCGCTCCAGTCAGCCAACGGCTCGAACAGCAGCTCCGAACGTGAAGCGCTAAATTCGGAAGTTGGTGAGCTTAAGAAAGAACTAGACCGTATCAGCAACACCACAACCTTCGGTGGTCGGAAGCTGTTGGATGGGTCGTTCGGTACTACTACGTTCCAAGTGGGTAGCAGCGCAAACGAGATGATCAGCGTAAATATCGGAGAGATGAGTACCGAATCGCTGTCTGGAAAGAGTAACGTTACCAATGTTGCGGGGATTACCCCGGTTAGTTATACCGATGCGGCTACGGCTGCGGCTGGTGCGAAAACAGTGGCTGACGCAGCGGTTGTCACGGCGCAAACTGCGGTAACCGACGACGACGGCACTGATGCTGATGCCTTGGCGGTCAAACAAAAGACCCTCACGGATGCAACTGCTGCTGCCACAGCAGCTGCTACGGCTGCTACGGCGGCTGCGGAAGCTGCGGCTGCTGCTGAGGATCCAAGCGCTCTAATTAGCGCCGAAGTAGGGGATATCACTTACACCTTCGCATTCACCGCAGAGGACGGCACCGAAAGCTCCAAAGACGTAAAGGTGGCGGCAGGAAGTAGCCTCGACGACACCATCACAGCAATCAACGATGCGAATATCGGCGTCGGTGTGTTCAAGGATACTGCTGGCACTGGCATGACTTTGGTCTCTAAGGACGAAGTCAAGCTATCTACCAATGTCGCAAGCTCAATTTTAGCGGATGCTTCGGTTGCTGATGCAACTATTGACTCAACTGCGTCGTCCATGACCAATGTTGCAGACGTCGACGTTAGTACTGCTCAGAAAGCACAAGAATCGATTCTGCTGATTGATGATGCCATCAAGGCCATCGACTCCCAGCGTGCTGACCTCGGTGCTGTACAGAACCGCTTCGACAACACCATTTCCAACCTGCAGAGCATTTCCGAAAACGTCTCCGCTGCACGTGGCCGTATCGAAGACACCGACTTCGCAGCCGAAACCGCCAACCTGAGCAAGAACCAGATCCTGCAACAGGCTGGTACTGCAATCCTGGCCCAGGCCAAGCAGCTGCCGCAGGCAGTTCTGAGTCTGCTGCAGTAATAAGCAGAAGGCGTTAATGATGAGGGTAGGGCTGTGCTCTACCCTCATTGATTCATGAGAGGTGAATCAATGGACGTCGGAAAAGTTTCTGGCGGAACCGCACCGCAAACACAGATGACAGCTGGCTCGCCACCCAGCCTCCGCAAAGAGGCTGGGTTTTCTGCGTCCGATACGATTCAGCCAGTAACGGCTTCCGTAAAAGGCGAAGAGCAGGAAAGCACCGCTGATCTGGTCGAAAAGCTTCGGTCGCAGATGCAAGATATCCAGCGTGATCTGAGCTTCAGCGTCGACGATTCTACGGGCGACGTGGTTGTTCGTGTGATCGACGGCGAATCAGGCAAGATCGTTCGGCAGATACCGTCGGAGGAAATTCTTCGCCTTACCGAGCGGTTGGATGAGATGCGTAGTTTGTTATTCGAAGCCAAAGCGTGACGGTACGATTATTGTATTGGGCGTTCCGGCTAACAATTTCTTGACGAGGTAAGGCTATGGCTGGCGTAACAGGTATTGGTTCAGGCATCGACATCGACAGCATCGTAAAGAGCATGGTCGCTGCCGAGCGCGCACCAAAAGAGTCGCAGCTCGCCAACCTCGAAAAGAAGACCACCACTCAAATTACAGCTGTTGGCGCATTGAAAAGTGCCATTAGCGATTTCCAAACGGCGCTCGGCGGGTTGAACAAGCCGGAGCTGTTCCAGGCTCGCTCGGCCACTTCCAGCAAATCCGATCTGGTGGGCGTTACTGCCAGTACCACGGCTGGTGCGGGTAGCTATCAGGTTGAGGTGAAAAGCTTAGCGACGAGCAGCAAGGTCGCATTGCAGTCGTTTGAGAACTCGGTGGATCAGCCGGCTACTTTCGGCAGCGGGACGCTGACGGTAAAGGTGGGCCAGCAGGACAAGGCCCTGAACATCGACGTCGACGAAAGCAACAACACCTTGGCCGGTATTCGCGATGCGATCAACAAGGCCGGCGTAGAACTTGGCGTGTCTGCCACTATTGTTACGGATGACACCGGTGCTCGACTTGTGCTGAGCAGTACAGCAACGGGCAAGGGTGAGGATATTACCGTTCAGGCCACGTCGTCAGATCCTGCTGCGGGCCGTTTCGATTTGACTGATCTCGAAACCAGCGCGCTAGTTCAGAAACCCGAAGCGGACGGCTTGACCGCGGCGCAGTATCAAGATGCTCTGGCTGCGTATGCGGCAAACCCAGGGCCGAAGATGCTGCAAATGGCTCAAAGTGCCCAGATAACCGTCGATGGCATGGTGGTGACCAGCAAGACCAATAAGATCGAAGGCGCCATCGATGGCGTCACGCTCGATCTCAAGGTTAAAACGGCAGACAACGAACCGCTTACCATCAGTGTTGCAGAAGACAAGGCGGGCGTTAAAAAGCAGATTCAGTCTTTTGTCGACAGCTACAACAAACTGATCGGGGTGATCAACGCGCAGACCAAGGTTACAAGCGTGGGTGACGGCAAGGCGCCTGTTACCGGCGCTCTGGTGGGTGATGCCACGGCACGAACGTTGTTGGGGACGATCCGCGGCGAGTTGACCAATGTACAGGGTGACGGCGCGCTCCGTGCGCTGGCTGACTTAGGCATTACCACGCAGAAAGACGGCACGCTGAAGATCGACGATGCCAAGTTGAGCAAGGTAATGGACAGCAACTTTACCGAGCTGCCTGCATTGTTTACTGGCGAGAAAGGCCTGGCGACACGGCTGGATGGAAAGCTGAAGCCCTATACCGAAACCGGCGGTATTCTCGAGCAACGCAATAAACAGATGACGGAGACTATCTCCGGTATCGACAAGCAAAAAGAAGATCTCACCCGGCGCATCACCTCGCTGCAGGACCGGCTCTACAAGCAGTTCAATGCGATGGATCTGCTGGTTGGGCAGTTGTCCAACACGTCAAGCAGCCTTATTGCTTCGCTGGAAAACCTACCGTGGGCGGCGAGTAATTCCAAAAGATAAAGTTGCGTTGGTCGGCCAATGTGGTGGGCTGAAGCCCACCCTACGTTTTGACAACACCCCACCTGTAGGGTGGGCTTCAGCCCACCAGCGGAGCGCCACACGACCTGTCTCAAACGGCTAGCGCTGGTCTCCGATAACGGACTCTTGAAGCGTGACGCCTACCGTTCTGGTCTCGGTGCGCATACCTCGGAAACGCAGCCAGCGGCGCACGGAATTGCCAATCCTTACTCCGGTGATCAGCGAAGAATGGTCCGGTCCTCCAAGCTGGTGAAACTCTTCACTAATTTTCAATCCGCCGCCGAGGCGGTTTTTTATTACTGTGATTTATCCAACTGCTCTCAAGCTTGAGCGACCTCGACCGATAAGCTGTACATGCAAACTTGATGTGGCAAGGGGCTTATCCAGATGAACGCAATGACAGCAATGAAGCAGTATCAGCAGGTTGGCGTTAAGGTTCAGGTCAACGAAGCTGATCCGCACCGCTTGATCCAGATGCTGATGCAGGGTGGCCTGGATCGCATCGCGCAGGCTAAAGGCGCCATGGAGCGGGAAGCCTTCGCCGAAAAGGGCGTGCTTGTTGGCAAGGCCATTAATATCATCGGTGGCTTGCGCGACGGGCTCGATAAGAGTGTTGGCGGTGAGTTGGCAGAAAACCTCGACCGACTCTACGAATACATGACGATGCGCCTGTTCGAGGCGAGCCGGCACAACGATATCGACAAGCTGAACGAAGTTGGCAAACTGTTGGGCGAGATCAAGCTGGCCTGGGATCAGATCGCGCCGAAGGTATAATCGTCTGACGCGACGGATACAGTGAGTTCGTTGTTCTTCGCACAAGTTGAATAGTTTTGAGGGCATTCATGCAGTCACGCAAACAAGCGTTCGCTACGCTGGCCGACAGGCTGCGCGATGCACTGGCGGCAGGTGACTGGGAAGCCATAGCGGTGCTGGATGAAGAGTGCCGCACCCTCGTAGCCACCTTGCGCGATGAAGATGCGTTTGATGCTGGCTTACGCGAGCAACTCGCGGAGCTGTTGCGTTTGTACGACGACCTTCAGCAAGTCGGCCGCGCGGAACGAGAGCGCTTGGCGGGCGAATTGACTCGGTTGAATCAGTCGAAGCAGGTTAACCGAGCCTATAAACCGCTGGGGTAGGGCGGGGTTACGGCGACATCCGCGGATTGGAAATTAAGCACGCCTCGGTCGGAAGCGTTTTCCGGCTAAGCCTTTGGAGCCATGGCTGAACAGGTTGTTGGGCAGGTTGGTGGGCTGAAGCCCACCCTACGGGTGTCGTCGTGACGTAGGGTGGATGACGCTTCATCCATCCACCATGACACCGGTTCTGATTGCCAGGTATCAAAGCGCTTATCGATACTCGCACAGGTAAGCAGTCGCCTCCGCCACCTTCAGCTGAAACTTGCTATTCGCCGGCACGGTGAACTGGGTGCCAGCGCCGAACGTTTCGTAGTTTTCGTTGCCGGGCAATTTCACGTTCAGGCTACCGGCGACCACATGCATAACTTCCAACTGGTTGGTGCCGAACTCATAGTTGCCTGGCGCCATGACGCCGATCGTCGCCGGTCCGGCGGCCATGTCGAACGCGATGGATTTGACGGTGCCGTCGAAATACTCGTTGACCTTGAACATTCGAAACCTCTAAGGGTGCGGTAAAGGGCGGCCAGTATGCCGAAGCGGCTCGATGGCGTCATCAGGTCGCTGGCGTATCGAGTGAGGCTGCTAGCTCCGAGTGCTGATGCGGCCACGCTCATGAGCGGAAGATGAAATACACCGCACCCAGCAGGCACAGCCCGGCCCACAGGTAGTCGAGTTTCAAGGGCTGCTGCATGTACAACACGCTAAACGGCACGAAGATCATCAGAGTGATCACCTCCTGCATGATCTTCAGCTGGCCGATCGAAAGCTCGGTGTAGCCGATGCGGTTGGCAGGCACCATGATCAAATACTCGAAAAGCGCGATGCCCCAGCTGATCAGTGCCGCGATTACCCAAGGCTTGCCATTAAGCGTTTTGAGATGACCGTACCAGGCGAAGGTCATAAACAGGTTCGAAAAGCAGAGCAGGGCAGCAGTCTGTAGCCAGATGGGCATGGGGTGATACTCCGGGACGATGGCGGATCCTATTGATTCGTCACCTGCCTCGCAAGTGCCCGAAAGGCGCCCGTTGGCGCTAGTGCCTTTTGCGCGAACACTCATTATTATCGCCGCCCCGTTTTTCATTCGGACGATTGGAAATGAGTTGCCGTCCCGGTTGCGGTGCCTGTTGTATTGCCCCTTCGATCAGCTCGCCGATTCCAGGCATGCCTTATGGCAAGCCGGCGGGTGAGCGTTGCTTGCATCTTTCGGAACGCAATCTATGCGGATTGTTTGGCCAGCCCTCGCGGCCTGCTGTCTGTACCGCGTTCCAGGCGGATCACTCGGTCTGTGGTGATAGCCGTCAGGATGCTATTCGATTGCTCGGGTGGTTGGAGCAAGCGACCGCGTGATGTCGGGATTGGCGTGCAGATTAAGGCACGGCCGACGGCGGTGGCAGTCATAGATGCACATGGTTTCTTGGTGGCAAACCTGAGTCCTGAGTCGATGCGAAGCGGCCCGATGGCACTCTCTGGGTAGTGTCGTGGCGTATTGGACGTTAGGTATTGCCGCTGCGTTGTACCGACCGCACTTTCGGCCTCTTTCACCTCTCCAAGTAACGATTGTGGGGTTCAGTTGATCTTACGCAGGCTGTGGTTGGCGAATGGAATGTTACTCGCTGGGACAAGCTTCGCCCCGCGGTCGGCCAGCAACAAATCAGCCCCATAGAGCGGCATAGTGTCGGCTCATGGAGTCTCGATAGCACAGCAAAACGGTTTATTTCCAAGTGGCGGTGTCTTGGATGCTCGGCATTGCCACGGCGCTATCGTGAGGCGCGATTTCAGTGGGTTTTACCAGCCCTACAGAGTCTGCAGGTTTCGGTTGGTTTTATTCGGGTCGTGGCGTTAGACACAAAAAAGGCTGCCTCTTGGGCAGCCTTCTTCGTTTCGGCTAAAGCTCAGCTTGGCAGGTCGCGCTGCGGATGGCCGGTGTACAGCTGACGCGGACGGCCGATCTTCTGGCCTGAAGCGATCATTTCCTTCCAGTGCGAAATCCAGCCCACGGTCCGCGCCAGGGCGAAGATCACGGTGAACATGCTGGTCGGAATACCGATCGCCTTGAGGATGATGCCAGAGTAGAAGTCGACGTTCGGGTACAGGTTGCGCTCAGCGAAGTAGGGATCGTTCAGCGCGATCTCTTCCAGCTTCATTGCCAGCTCCAGCTGTGGGTCATTGATACCCAGCTCGCCGAGCACTTCGTCGCAAGTCTGCTTCATCACCTTGGCGCGAGGATCGAAGTTCTTGTAGACGCGATGACCGAAGCCCATGAGCTTGAACGGATCGTTCTTGTCTTTGGCCTTCTCAAGGAATTTTTCAATATTCGAAACATCGCCGATCTCGTCCAGCATGGTGAGCACGGCTTCGTTTGCGCCACCGTGTGCCGGTCCCCAGAGTGCGGCGATGCCTGCAGCGATACAAGCGAACGGGTTGGCGCCGGTAGAGCCGGCCAGGCGGACAGTGGACGTGGACGCGTTCTGCTCGTGGTCTGCGTGCAGAATGAAAATGCGGTCCATTGCCTTGGCGAGAACGGGGCTGATCGGCTTCACTTCACAAGGTGTGTTGAACATCATGTGCAAGAAGTTTTCAGCGTAGTTCAGGTCATTGCGCGGATACATCATCGGCTGACCCATGGAGTACTTATAAACCATGGCGGCGAGGGTCGGCATCTTGGCAACCAGGCGCACCGCAGAAATCTCGCGGTGGTGCGGGTCGTTGATGTCCAGTGAGTCGTGATAGAACGCCGATAGCGCGCCTACAACGCCGCACATAATGGCCATCGGGTGCGCATCACGGCGGAAGCCGTTGAGGAACGACTTGAGCTGCTCGTGAACCATCGTGTGGTTCTTCACCGTGCTAATGAACTTCGCCTTTTCTTCGGCGGTCGGCAGTTCGCCGTTCAGCAGCAGATAACAGGTCTCGAGGTAATCGGATTTTTCGGCCAACTGTTCGATCGGATAGCCGCGATGCAGCAGAATCCCCTGGTCACCATCAATGTAGGTGATTTGCGATTCGCAAGAGGCGGTGGACATGAAGCCGGGGTCGAAAGTGAAGCGACCCGTGGAGGTCAAGCCTCGTACATCGATTACGTCAGGCCCTACGGTGCCGGTTAGAACGGGCAGTTCGATGGCGTCTGCGCCTTCGATGATCAACTGCGCTTTGTTGTCAGCCATGTATGGCCTCCTGTTTTATGCTTGGAATCATCATGGCCCCCCACGCAGGGCCCGCATCACTATAGTGAGATAAATCTCAAAGTCAATTTGCGCGGGCCGCCTGCTGCAGAGGGGTTTTTGGGGTGAATTCGCGACATACAAAAGCCTATTTACGGCATTTACAAACGGGCGCGCCATGCGCCTTTAGTGGCACTTCACCACATTGTCATTAGCGACCTAACTGTTTATACTCGACGACCGACCGGCAGGGGCCTAACAGGCAGTTTCCTGTGGGTTGTCACTCGTGGGTGGCGGGTACCGCTGCGTGCTCTTCCCAACAACTTTGCCCTGCGTTTTCGGGGCTCTCAAGTGTGATAAAAAGCCGTGAAAAGCCAACGACCTGTAAACCTAGATCTTAGGACAATAAAACTCCCCATCACTGCTTACACCTCAATTCTCCACCGCGTGTCTGGCGTGGTTCTGTTTGTAGGTGTGGCGATCCTGCTGCTCGCGCTCGATGCATCGCTTTCTTCTGCCGAAGGCTTTGCTGAGGTTAAGGCGTACATCAGCAGTCCGCTGGCGAAACTGGTGGTCTGGGTGTTGCTGTCTGCATTGCTGTATCACCTGGTGGCCGGTGTTCGTCACCTGATCATGGACACGGGGCATGGTGAGACGCTGGAAGGCGGCAAGCTGGGCTCGAAAATCGTTCTGGCCGTTTCGGCGGTGCTGATCGTGTTGGCTGGAGTGTGGATATGGTAACCAACGTCACGAACTTTTCGCGTTCGGGTCTCTACGACTGGATGGCTCAACGCGTTTCTGCGGTTGTGCTAGCGGCTTATTTTCTCTTCCTGATCGGGTATCTGGTCGCGAATCCAGGGCTGGAATATGTCCAGTGGCAGGCGCTGTTCTCGTCCACCTGGATGCGCATCTTCAGCCTTCTGGCGCTGGTCGCCCTGAGTGTGCATGCATGGGTTGGTATGTGGACGATTTCCACTGACTACCTGACCAATATGGCAATCGGTAAGTGGGCTACCGGTGTGCGTTTCCTCTTCCAGGCAGTGTGTGGCATCGCCATGTTCACATTCTTCGTCTGGGGCGTGCAGATTCTTTGGGGTATCTGATTCATGGCTAGCATTCGTACTCTTTCTTATGACGCCATCATTATCGGTGGCGGCGGCGCTGGCATGCGTGCTGCGCTGCAGCTGGCCCAGGGCGGCCATAAAACTGCGGTGGTCACCAAGGTTTTCCCGACCCGCTCGCACACCGTTTCCGCTCAGGGTGGTATCACGTGCGCCATCGCCTCGGCTGATCCGAACGATGATTGGCGCTGGCATATGTACGATACCGTCAAAGGCTCCGACTACATCGGTGACCAGGACGCTATCGAATACATGTGCTCTGTCGGGCCGGAAGCCGTTTTCGAGCTGGAGCACATGGGCTTGCCGTTCTCGCGCACCGAGCAAGGCCGCATTTATCAGCGTCCGTTCGGTGGTCAGTCAAAGGACTATGGCAAGGGCGGGCAGGCCGCACGTACATGTGCCGCTGCCGACCGTACGGGTCATGCGCTGTTGCACACCCTTTATCAGGCCAACCTGAAGGCGGGCACGTCCTTCCTGAACGAATGGTACGGCGTGGATCTGGTGAAGAATCAGGATGGCGCCATTGTCGGCATCATCGCCATCTGCATTGAAAACGGCGAAACCGTCTATATCCGTTCCAAGGCTGTCGTGCTCGCTACCGGCGGCGCAGGTCGTATCTACGCTTCGACGACGAATGCCCTGATCAATACCGGAGACGGTATCGGCATGGCGCTGCGTGCGGGTGTGCCGGTTCAGGACATCGAAATGTGGCAGTTCCACCCAACCGGCATCGCAGGCGCTGGCGTGCTGGTAACCGAAGGTTGCCGCGGTGAAGGTGGCTACCTGATCAACAAGCACGGCGAGCGTTTCATGGAGCGTTATGCTCCGAACGCGAAAGACCTGGCGGGTCGCGATGTGGTCGCTCGTTCCATGGTCAAGGAAATCCTGGCGGGCAATGGCTGCGGTCCGGATGGCGATCATGTAATGCTGAAGCTCGATCACCTGGGTGAAGAAGTGCTGCATAGCCGTCTACCCGGTATCTGCGAGCTGTCCAAGACATTTGCCCATGTCGATCCTGTCACCGCTCCAGTGCCGGTAGTTCCGACGTGCCACTACATGATGGGTGGTATCGCCACGAACATTCATGGTCAGGCCATGACTCAGGACGCCAACGGCAACGACAAAATCATCGACGGACTGTTCGCGGTCGGTGAAGTGGCATGCGTATCCGTGCATGGTGCCAACCGTCTTGGCGGCAACTCGCTGCTGGATCTGGTGGTGTTCGGTCGCGCGGCCGGTCTGCATCTTGAGAAAGCACTGAAGGACGGTATCGAGCATCGCGGTGCTACCGAAACTGACCTGGACCTGGCCCTGAATCGCCTGGCCTCGCTGAACGAGCGGACTGCTGGGGAAGACGTCGCCTCGCTGCGCAAAGAGCTGCAGAGCTGCATGCAGAACTACTTCGGTGTGTTCCGTACTGGCGAGTACATGCAGAAGGGCATCGCTCAGCTTGCCGATCTGCGTCAGCGCATCGCTACCGTGAAAATCTCTGACAAGAGCCAGGCGTTCAATACAGCGCGGATCGAAGCGCTGGAGCTTCAGAACCTCTTGGAAGTGGCTGAGGCCACTGCGATTGCTGCTGAAAACCGCAAGGAGTCACGCGGCGCACATGCCCGTGAAGACTTCGAAGAGCGTGATGATGAAAATTGGCTTTGCCACACCCTGTACTTCCCGGGTGAGAAGCGCGTAGCCAAGCGGGCCGTGAACTTCTCTCCGAAGACAGTTCCGACTTTCGAACCTAAGGTCCGGACATACTGAGGTCGCCGATATGTTGCAAGTAAGCGTTTATCGCTATAACCCGGATAAAGACGAAAAGCCGTACATGCAGGATTTCCAGGTCAATACCGATGGTAAAGACCTGATGGTTCTGGACGTGTTGGCTCTGATCAAAGAGCAGGATGAGGGATTCTCCTACCGTCGCTCCTGCCGCGAAGGTGTTTGCGGTTCCGATGGCATGAACCTGAACGGCAAAAATGGCTTGGCCTGCATCACGCCGCTGTCGTCCGTCGTCAAAGGCAACAAGTTGGTGGTGCGTCCGCTACCTGGTTTGCCAGTTATTCGTGACTTGGCCGTCGATATGGGCATCTTCTATAAGCAGTACGAGAAGGTTCGGCCTTATCTGATGAACGATACGCCTGCTCCGGCTATCGAACGTCTGCAAAGTCCGGAAGATCGCGAGAAGCTGGACGGTCTGTACGAGTGCATCCTATGTGCTTGCTGCTCGACCAGCTGCCCGTCCTTCTGGTGGAACCCTGACAAGTTCCTTGGTCCCGCTGCGTTGCTTCAGGCCTATCGTTTCCTGGCCGACAGTCGCGACACCGAGACTGAGAACCGTCTGGCCGCGTTGGACGATCCGTTCAGTGTGTTCCGTTGCCGTGGCATCATGAACTGCGTAAGCGTTTGCCCGAAAGGGCTGAACCCGACCAAAGCAATCGGTCATGTGCGCAACATGCTGCTGCAGAGCGCAACCTGATGCGGTTCGGGTGTCTGAGGTTATTGACATAACTACAGGCCGGTAATGTTTCACCGCGACACCTACGGCGCCAGAGTTCGAACTCGGCGCCGTAGTCTTAGTAGGAATCCCAGCTCACAAAGCCGGGTTTTCGATCTGAAAATTTGATGACCAGCAGGAGCATCCGGGGTGGTTCTCGGAAACTATCTGCGCGGTCCGTAGTGGCTTTACCTGAGTCGCTGCTTCAGAACTTGGGAAGTTATGCTGCGGTCTCCACGCTGGTGGTGTCTCCTTATCGAAGGTGACCAGACATGCAAGAAAGCGTAATGCAGCGCATGTGGGACAGTGCCCACCTATCCGGTGGTAACGCTGCCTATGTGGAAGAGCTTTATGAGCTCTACCTGCACGATCCCAACGCTGTGCCCGAAGAGTGGCGCACCTACTTCCAGAAACTGCCCGTCAGTGGCGGCGCTTCGGCCGATGTTTCGCATTCGACAATCCGCGATCACTTCGTCTTGCTGGCCAAAAACCAGCGTCGCGCGCAGCCTGTTTCGGCAGGTAGCGTCAGTAGCGAGCACGAAAAGAAGCAGGTCGAAGTCCTGCGTCTGATTCAGGCGTACCGGATGCGTGGCCATCAGGCCGCACAGCTCGATCCGCTCGGCTTGCAACAGCGCCCGGCTCCTGCTGATCTGTCTGTCAATAATTACGGTTTGACAGATGCTGACCTGGATACGGTGTTCCGTACCGGCGACCTGGCAATGGGCAAGGATCAGGCGACTCTTCGCGAGATTCAGCAGGCGCTGCAGGAGACTTACTGCCGCACGATCGGCGCTGAGTTTACGCATATCGTCGATTCGGATCAGCGCAACTGGTTTATCCAGCGCTTGGAAAGCGTTCGTGGGCGCCCGACCTTCTCGCCAGAGATCAAGAGCCATCTCCTCGAGCGACTGACTGCTGCCGAAGGTCTGGAAAAGTATCTGGGCACCAAGTACCCCGGCACCAAGCGCTTTGGTCTGGAGGGCGGTGAGAGTCTGATTCCCCTGCTTGATGAAATCATCCAGCGTTCCGGTTCGTACGGCACCAAGGAAATCGTTATCGGCATGGCCCACCGCGGCCGCTTGAACGTGCTGGTGAATACCTTCGGCAAGAACCCTCGTGACCTCTTCGACGAGTTCGAAGGCAAGAAGGTAGAAGGGCTCAGCTCCGGTGACGTTAAGTATCACCAAGGGTTCTCGTCGAACGTGATGAGCCCGGGCGGCGAAATCCATCTTGCGATGGCGTTCAACCCGTCTCACCTGGAAATCGTTTCGCCAGTAGTAGAGGGTTCCGTTCGTGCCCGTCAGGACCGTCGTTGTGACCCGGTTGGTGACAAGGTTCTGCCTGTGACCATCCATGGCGACGCCGCGGTTGCTGGGCAAGGTGTGGTGATGGAAACCTTCCAGATGTCCCAGACCCGAGCCTATCGGACTGGTGGCACCATCCGCATCGTGATCAACAATCAGGTCGGCTTCACTACCAACAAGCAGGAAGACGCGCGCTCCACCGAGTACGCGACCGACGTCGCTAAGATGATTCAGGCGCCGATTTTCCACGTGAACGCGGACGATCCGGAAGCCGTTCTCTTTGTCACGCAGCTGGCTGTCGATTACCGCATGCAGTTCAAGCGTGACATCGTCATCGATCTCATCTGCTACCGTCGCCGTGGCCATAATGAGGCCGACGAGCCGAGCGGCACCCAGCCGCTCATGTATCAGAAGATTGCCAAGCAGCGCACCACTCGTGAGCTGTATGCGGACTCGCTGATCCAGTCGAACGTACTGGAAGACGCGCAGGTCCAGGCGAAGATCGACGAGTACCGAACCGCTCTCGACAACGGCCTACATGTGGTCAAGAGCTTGGTGAAGGAGCCCAACAAGGAGCTCTTCGTTGATTGGCGGCCTTACCTTGGGCACGCCTGGACCGCCCGTCACGATACGCGTTTCGAACTGAAGGCCCTGCAGGAGCTGTCCAACAAAATGTTGGCCGTTCCGGAAGGCTTCGTGGTTCAGCGTCAGGTATCGAAGATACTTGAAGACCGGCAGAAGATGGGTGCCGGTGCGTTGGCGATCAACTGGGGGTACGCCGAGACACTGGCTTACGCGACCTTGTTGTTCGAAGGCCATCCGGTACGAATCAGTGGTCAGGATGTGGGACGCGGGACCTTCTCGCACCGCCATGCCGCGCTGCACAATCAGAAGGACGGTAGTACCTACATACCGCTGCAGCACCTTTACGAAGGGCAGCCACGTTTCGATCTGTATGACTCCTTCCTATCGGAAGAAGCCGTACTGGCGTTCGAATACGGCTATGCCACTACCATGCCCAATGCTCTGGTAGTCTGGGAGGCTCAGTTCGGTGACTTTGCCAACGGTGCTCAGGTCGTCATCGATCAGTTCATCACCAGTGGTGAGCATAAGTGGGGCCGCCTTTGCGGTCTGACCATGTTGCTACCGCACGGCTACGAAGGGCAGGGGCCGGAGCACTCGTCCGCCCGCCTTGAGCGTTATCTGCAGCTTTGTGCAGAGCACAACATCCAGGTTTGTGTGCCGACCACGCCGGCGCAGGTCTATCACATGCTGCGTCGTCAGGCGATCCGGCCGCTGCGTAAGCCGCTTGTAGCCCTGACGCCTAAGTCGTTGCTGCGTCATAAGCTGGCGACTTCCACGCTAGAAGAGCTGACTCAGGGGTCGTTCCTGACGGTCATTCCGGAAATCGATCAGATCGAGCCGAGCAAGGTCGAACGTCTGATCATGTGCAGCGGTAAGGTCTACTACGATCTACTGGATAAACGTCGCAACGAAGGCCGCGAGGATATCGCGATCATTCGTCTCGAGCAGCTGTACCCGTTCCCGGAAGAGGATTTGGCCGAAGTGCTCGCACCGTACCAAAACCTCAAGAGCATCGTCTGGTGTCAGGAAGAGCCGATGAACCAGGGCGCGTGGTATTGCAGTCAGCACCATATGCGTCGTGTTGCGGTGGCGCACAAGAAGGAGCTGTTCCTGCAGTACGCGGGGCGTGATGCATCCGCTGCACCTGCGGTCGGCTATGCCTCCATGCATGCGGAGCAGCAAGAAAAGCTGCTGCAGGATGCGTTCACCGTTTAAATCATTCTTGCAAGGGGCCGCGACAACGCGGCCTCGATGTAGAACCGAATCAAATAGGACCCCAGCTAATGGCTATCGAGATCAAAGCCCCCCAATTTCCGGAATCGGTCGCTGACGGCACTGTCGCCACTTGGCACAAGCAGCCGGGCGAAGCGGTTAAGCGCGACGAGCTCATCGTTGACATCGAAACCGATAAAGTCGTGATGGAAGTACTGGCCGAAGCGGATGGCGTACTGACTGAAATCGTCAAGGATGAAGGCGACACCGTGCTGAGCGGCGAGCTACTCGGTAAGTTGGAGGCAGGCGGTACAGCTTCCGCTTCTGCGCCTGCTGCAGCCCCAGCTGAGACTACAGCTGCAGCCGCTGCTGCGCCCGCTGCAACAAGCGGTGAAGACGCCATCCTGGCGCCTGCCGCCCGCAAGCTGGCTGAAGAAAATGGTATCGACCCGAACAGCGTAAAGGGCACTGGCAAGGATGGCCGGGTGACTAAGGAAGACTTGGTTGCTGCGATCGAGGCCAAGAAGTCGGCCCCGGCTGCAGCCAAGCCTGCTGCGACTGCTGCTGCGCCTGTGGTTACCGCTGCCGGTGATCGTACTGAAAAGCGCGTACCGATGACCCGCTTGCGCGCGAAGGTTGCCGAGCGTCTGGTCGAAGCACAGTCGAACATGGCGATGCTGACCACCTTCAACGAAGTTGACATGACCGAAATCATGGCGCTGCGTTCGAAGTACAAAGACCTGTTCGAAAAGACTCACAATGGCGTGCGTCTTGGCTTCATGTCTTTCTTCGTCAAGGCTTCTGTTGAGGCGCTGAAGCGCTTCCCAGCTGTCAACGCATCGATTGACGGCACCGACATCGTCTACCACGGCTATCAAGACATCGGCGTCGCGGTCTCCAGCGATCGTGGCCTGGTTGTTCCGGTCCTGCGCAACGCTGAGCTGATGAACCTGGCCGAAGTCGAGAGCGGCATTGCCACCTTTGGTAAAAAGGCACGCGATGGGAAACTGTCGATCGACGAGATGACTGGCGGCACCTTCACCATCACCAACGGTGGTACCTTCGGCTCGATGATGTCGACTCCGATTGTCAACCCGCCTCAGGCAGCCATCCTGGGTATGCACAACATTATTCAGCGCCCTATGGCGATCAATGGCCAGGTGGTCATCCGTCCGATGATGTACCTCGCGCTGTCCTACGATCATCGTCTGATCGATGGCAAGGAAGCGGTTAGCTTCCTGGTGACCATCAAGAACCTGCTGGAAGATCCGGCCCGTCTGCTGCTGGATATCTAACAAGCGTCACGGGCTGCACTCAGCAGGCTAGGCATATGCCGGGCTTGCCGATTGCGGCCTTTTGACTTTGCTGCTTGCACTCAAGAGGATTCGCAATGAGCCAGAAATTCGACGTTGTCGTCATCGGTGCCGGCCCCGGTGGCTATGTAGCAGCCATTCGCGCAGCGCAACTGGGTCTTAAGACCGCTTGCATCGAAAAATATCAGGGTAAGGAAGGCAAGACCGCCCTTGGAGGCACCTGCCTGAACGTCGGTTGCATCCCGTCCAAGGCGCTGCTGGACAGCTCTTATAAATTCCACGAAGCGCATGAGAGCTTCAAGGTGCACGGGATCTCCACTGGCGAAGTGGCCATGGATGTTCCGACCATGGTCGCCCGTAAGGATCAGATCGTTAAGAACCTCACCGGCGGCGTTGCTGGCCTGATGAAGGCCAACGGTGTGACGGTGTTCGAAGGCCACGGCAAGCTGCTCAGCGGCAAGCAGGTCGAGGTTACTGGCCTGGACGGCAATGCGCAGGTGCTGGGTGCCGAAAATGTGATTCTGGCTTCCGGCTCAAAGCCGGTGGACATCCCGCCGGCTCCGGTCGATCAGAACATTATCGTCGACTCCACTGGCGCGCTGGATTTCCAAAGCGTTCCGGCCAAGCTGGGCGTAATCGGCGCCGGCGTTATTGGTCTGGAGCTGGGTTCGGTATGGGCGCGCCTGGGGGCTGAGGTCACCGTTCTGGAAGCAATGGACAAGTTCCTGCCAGCCGCGGATGAGCAGATCTCCAAGGAAGCGTTCAAGGTCCTCAGTAAGCAAGGGCTGAAAATACTGCTGGGTGCGCGCGTGACTGGCTCAGAAGTGAAGGGTGAACAGGTCACTGTCAACTTCACTAATGCTGAAGGCGAGCAGCAGCAGACCTTCGACAAGTTGATCGTTGCGGTTGGCCGTCGCCCAGTGACCACCGATCTGCTCGCAGCTGACGCGGGCGTTGATATGGACGAGCGTGGTTTTATCTACGTTGATGACTACTGTGCTACCAGCGTCCCGGGCGTGTACGCCATCGGTGACGTGGTACGCGGCGCCATGCTCGCCCACAAGGCCTCGGAAGAGGGTGTAATGGTCGCTGAGCGCATCGCGGGCCACAAATCCCAAATGAACTACGACCTGGTTCCGTCGGTCATCTATACCCACCCGGAAATCGCGTGGGTCGGCAAGACCGAGCAGGCGCTGAAAGGCGAGGGCGTTGAAATCAACGTCGGTACCTTCCCGTTCGCCGCCAGCGGTCGCGCCATGGCAGCTAACGACACCG
Organism: Pseudomonas sp. DNDY-54; assembly: GCF_019880365.1. Lineage (NCBI taxonomy): Bacteria > Pseudomonadati > Pseudomonadota > Gammaproteobacteria > Pseudomonadales > Pseudomonadaceae > Pseudomonas > Pseudomonas sp. DNDY-54. Next base: position 2,497,788 of record NZ_CP082271.1, on the reverse strand, counting down.
CCGGTTTGGTCAAAGTCATCGCCGATGCCAAGACGGACCGTGTCTTGGGCGTCCACGTGATGGGGCCGGCTGCAGCCGAACTGGTTCAGCAAGGCGCGATCGGCATGGAATTCGGCACCAGTGCTGAAGACCTCGGAATGATGGTCTTCTCACATCCGACCATGTCCGAAGCGCTGCACGAAGCAGCACTGGCAGTGAATGGCCACGCCATCCACATTGCCAACCGCAAGAAGCGCTAACAACGCTGCGGTAAAAAGACGGCTTGCGTTGTTCTTTCAGAGGACGTCGCAAGCCGTTATACCTTCATACGCAAGGTATGACAGGTCTCTGAAAGGTGTTTTCGATAGTTTTCAGCGACTTGAGGCGACGCGGCATACATGCAACGTCTGATGCACATCAAACCGAACGGTAGCTAAGATGAATCTTCACGAATATCAGGGTAAGCAACTGTTTGCCGAGTACGGGTTGCCAGTTTCCAAAGGCTACGCAGTCGACAGTCCAAAGGAAGCGGCAGAGGCCTGTGATCGAATTGGCGGGACTGAGTGGGTGGTTAAAGCTCAGGTTCATGCTGGCGGTCGCGGCAAAGCGGGTGGCGTCAAACTGGTTCGTAGCAAGGATGAGGCTCGCGCTTTCGCTGAGCAGTGGCTGGATAAGCGTCTGGTGACCTACCAGACCGACGCCAACGGTCAGCCGGTAAGCCGGATCCTCGTAGAAGCCTGCACCGATATCGAGAAGGAGCTGTACCTGGGTGCGGTGGTCGATCGCGCTACTCGCCGGGTTGTGTTCATGGCATCCACCGAGGGCGGCGTGGACATCGAGAAGGTGGCTCACGACACGCCTGAGAAAATTCTCAAGGCGACGATCGATCCGCTGGTGGGTGCTCAACCGTTCCAAGGCCGCGAGCTGGCTTTCAAACTTGGCTTGAAAGGTGATCAGGTTAAGCAGTTCGTGCATATCTTCGTTGGGCTGGGCAAGCTCTTCGTCGATTACGATCTGGCGCTACTGGAAGTCAACCCGCTGGTCATCAAGAAAGACGGCAACCTGCATTGCCTGGATGCCAAGCTGAACATCGACAGCAACGCTATCTACCGTCAGCCCAAGCTGCGCGGCATGCAGGATCCTTCTCAGGACGACCCGCGCGAAGCCCACGCGGCGAAGTGGGAACTGAACTATGTGGCGCTGGATGGCAACATCGGTTGCATGGTTAACGGTGCGGGCCTGGCGATGGGCACCATGGACATCGTCAATCTGCACGGTGGCAAGCCAGCCAACTTCCTTGATGTCGGCGGCGGTGCAACCGAAGAGCGCGTCACCGAAGCGTTCAAGATCATCCTATCCGATGAAAATGTCGCCGCTGTACTGGTCAACATCTTCGGTGGCATCGTCCGTTGCGACATGATTGCCGAAGGCATCATCGGTGCGGTCAAGGAAGTCGGCGTAAAGGTGCCGGTTGTTGTTCGTCTGGAAGGCAACAATGCTGAGCTTGGCGCGAAAATGCTGGGTGAAAGTGGTCTGAACATCATCGGTGCGACCAGCCTGACCGATGCGGCCATTCAAGTCGTCAAAGCCGCGGAGGGCAAATAATGAGCGTTCTGATCAATAAAGACACTAAGGTCATCTGCCAGGGCTTCACAGGCTCTCAGGGAACCTTCCACTCCGAGCAGGCTATCGAATACGGCACCCAGATGGTCGGTGGTGTTACGCCGGGTAAGGGCGGCACCGTGCACCTCGGTCTGCCCGTTTTCAACACCGTAAAAGAAGCGGTGGAAGCGACCGGTGCGGACGCATCCGTTATCTATGTGCCTGCACCGTTTTGCAAGGACTCCATCCTTGAGGCCGCATTCAGTGGCATCAAGCTGATCGTCTGTATCACTGAAGGCATTCCGACCCTCGACATGCTTGAAGTGAAGATCAAGTGCGACGAGTTGGGTGTGCGCCTGATTGGCCCGAACTGCCCAGGCGTGATCACCCCCGGCGAGTGCAAGATCGGCATTCAGCCTGGCCATATCCACTTGCCTGGCAAGGTGGGTATCGTGTCGCGTTCCGGTACGCTGACCTATGAAGCGGTCAAGCAGACCACTGATGCCGGATTCGGTCAGTCCACCTGCGTCGGTATTGGTGGCGATCCGATCCCGGGATCGACCTTCATTGATATCCTCAAACTCTTCCAGGAAGACCCGCAGACCGAAGCGATCGTGATGATCGGTGAGATCGGTGGTTCGGCTGAGGAAGAAGCCGCGGCGTACATCAAGGCGAACGTGACCAAGCCAGTTGTCTCCTATATTGCCGGCGTGACGGCGCCTGCTGGCAAGCGCATGGGCCACGCCGGTGCGATCATTTCCGGCGGCAAGGGTACCGCGGACGAGAAATTCGCTGCGCTACAGGATGCCGGCGTCAAGACTGTGCGTTCGCTTGCAGATATCGGCAAAGCGCTTGCAGAGTTGACCGGTTGGGAAGTCAAGCAAGGCTAATGTGTCGCTTGCTGTAAAGAATGCCAGTCAGCTTGTCTGACTGGCATTTTTGTTTCTGACGTCTGGGTCTTTCACCACGCGGGCTAAGACGACGTCATTTCTCTGTACAGGCTGCCCGCCAAGCCTCGCCCTAGAGCGGGATTTCCTTTAAGGTTCGTCCTTTTTTCTCAGCCGGTCCGCACGGATCGCGTCTGGGACACACGCCCGGGTGCGTTACGTGCCTGAACCCTCTTGCAGTGGTGACACGATGACTCGACTGAAAGGCCTGGATCTGCTGGCCCTTGGATTCATGACATTTGCGCTTTTTCTAGGCGCAGGCAACATCATTTTCCCGCCGAGCGCCGGAATGGCTGCTGGGCAATCCATTTGGCCCGCTGCAGCGGGCTTTCTGTTGACCGGCGTCGGCTTGCCGCTGCTGACGGTGGTGGCCCTGGCGCGCGTCGGGGGTGGGATGGACAGGCTGACCGCGCCACTGGGTCGCGTAGCCGGCACGCTGTTGGCTGTGGCGGTGTATCTTGCCATCGGCCCGTTATTTGCGACGCCGCGCACCGCCGTTGTTTCCTTTGAAATGGGTGTGGCGCCATTTAGCGGGCAGTCGGCAACCTCGCTCGTTGTGTATACCGTGGTGTTCTTCGCTGCGACCTTGTTTCTCGTCCTAAACCCCGGACAGCTGGTCAATCGAGTGGGCAAGTTCATTACGCCGGTATTGCTGGCCGCCTTGCTGGTACTGGGTGGGGCGGCTCTTTTCGCACCCGCGGGAGAGATTGGCGCGACCGCTGAAAGCTACCGCAGCACTCCTCTGTTGAAGGGCTTTCTTGAAGGCTACCTGACGATGGATACGCTCGGTGCGTTGGTGTTCGGCATCGTGATCGCTACCGCCATTCGTGATCGAGGGGTGTCGGAGCCTACGCTTGTTACACGTTACTCAATGATTGCGGGTGCCATCGCGGCCATAGGGCTTTCACTCGTCTATCTGGCCCTGTTCTATCTTGGCGCCACCAGTCAAGGCATCGCCGGTGACGCCCAGAATGGCGTACAGATCCTGACGACTTATGTTCAGCATACCTTCGGCACCACGGGCAGCCTGTTACTCGCCGTGGTTATCACGTTGGCGTGTCTAACCACGGCGGTTGGCCTGACGACTGCCTGTGGGGAGTTCTTCAGCAGTTTGCTTCCCGTTAGCTATCGAGCGGTGGTGATTGTCTTCACCCTGTTCAGCCTTGCCGTCGCGAATCAGGGATTGACCCAGCTGATCAGTGTGTCCGTGCCGGTTCTCGTCGGGCTCTATCCTTTGGCGATCATGCTGGTTGCGCTGAGTCTGCTTGATCGTTGCTGGGTCTCGCCGAGCCGCGTTTTTGTTCCGGTAATGGCGGTGACGCTTGTATTCGGGGTTGTGGATGGTCTCTCGGCTGCCGGTTTCACGACTTTGGTGCCGGAGTTATTCACCGCGTTACCGTTGGCTGCGCAAAGCATGGGCTGGTTGGTGCCGGTCCTGGTGACTCTGTTGATCGCGTTTGTCATCGACCGGCTGCTGGCCAACGCATCGAACAGAGGCTGACAGCGGCGCGCTCTGAACGCTGAGACGTAACCATTCACGGACTATAATCAGGCGCGGGTTCCAGGGGGCTACTATGTCGATTCCGGGTCATCTTCTGCCGCATCTGATCGCTGTCGTCTGGTTCATTCTTTGCTGGGCGGGGTACACGCGATACGCGAGCTGGCGCGGACGGGATACGGCTTGCCTGGCTAGCGTCTTGCATTTGTATCGAGAGGACTGGATGCGGCGGCTCCTGTTGCGAGACAACCGGATCGCCGATGCGAATGTAATCGGCAACCTGGAGCGCAATGCCAGCTTCTTCGCTTCCAGCACGCTGATTATCCTCGCCGGTATTCTTACCGCATTGGGCGCCTCCGATAGAGCGGTCTCACTGTTAGCTGATCTGCCATTCGCTCAGCCGGTAAGCCGTGGGCTCTCCGAGATCAAGCTGCTCGCATTGGCGGTTGTTTTCGTCTATGCCTTCTTCACGTTCAGCTGGTGCATGCGGCAATACAACTTCTCCGCGGTGTTAGTGGCGTCTGCCCCTATGGCCGGTGAACGGAACGTCAGCGATCTGGAGCGCAAGTCCTTTGCGGAACGCGCTGCACGCGTCATTTCAATGGCCGCCAACCAGTTCAATTTTGGTCTTCGTGCGTATTACTTCGGTATGGCGATTCTGGCCTGGTTCGTTCATCCCTGGTTTTTCATGCTCGTTACTGCTGGAGTCGTGCTGATCTTGTACCGGCGAGAATTTCACTCGGACGTACTTGAGGTAATTGTGTTTACGCCAACCTTGCCGATCGACAGCGCTAAGGAATAGGGCGCGACCATCGAGCAGGTTAAACTGCTCGGCTTGATTCGATTGAGAGTTCGCATGAGCGATAAATTGATACTGGAGCGTACTCAACGCTTTCTTTCCATGTTGAGGCACTGCCAGGTTCTCGGCATGAACGTCGAGCACGCTGACGCCATTGGGCTCACGCTGCGCCTTCCCTACAGTGAGAAAATTGTCAGCAATCCGGAAACCGGGCTTGTCCACGGTGGGGCGATCACTACGCTGATGGACACGACCTGCGGTATCTCGACTGCATGCGCATTACCCGAGCTCGAAATCTGCCCCACCCTGGATTTGCGGATCGATTACATGCACCCCGCGGAGCCGAATCATGACGTATTCGGCTTCGCTGAATGCTACCGAGTCACGCCTACGGTGATCTTCACCCGCGGTGTTGCCTATCAGCGCGACATCAATGAGCCGATCGCGCACGTGGTAGGTGCGTTCATGCGCATGGGCGGCAAAAGCACAGTCGAGAATGCACCTGAGGTGCGCCAATGAGCCGGCTGGATCTTGATGCGTTGGTCAGTGAGGCTCACGCCAGTAACAATTACGATGCACTCCTGCAGATGGTGCCCTATGCGAGGCTCATCGGCATCGAATGTCTGCGGCTGGGTGACGAGATGGTGTTTCGGTTGCCTAAAAGCGAGGACAACATTGGAAACCCCACATTGCCGGCTATTCATGGTGGGGTGATCGCCGGCTTCATGGAGCACGCCGCGATGCTCCATTTGCTTATGTTCATGGGCGCGCCACATTTGCCCAAAATCATCGACTTCTCGATAGATTATCTTCGGGCGGGTCACTATCGTGACACCTTTGCCGCTTGCCAGGTCTGGCGCCAGGGGCGCCGCGTAGCCAACGTCGCCATTACGGCCTGGCAAACGAATCAGGCCGAGCCCATCGCCACCGCCCGTTGTCACTTCAAGGTCAACGAGCCCTGATACACCCCGCGGCTGCCATCAAGATGTCTCAAAGGTGATGAATGGATGCGTTGCTGATCCTGGGTGGGTTGCTGCTGATTGCACTTGGTCTCGTCTGGTTGATTATGTTGGCCTTCGGTACGGGGCTGTTGTGGGGCGTAGGCAGTCTGCTGCCGCCGGTTACTGCGCTTTACGCGCTCATGCATTGGAGAGTTGCGCGTAAGGCCGTCGGCCTGTCAGCGCTGGGAGTCATTCCGCTGGTAGTCGGCTTCACACTTCTCGCCAGCCATGACCCGGAGCGGATGGCCGCGATCACCAGTTTGAAATGGCTTGAGCCGAACGAACAAGAGCAGAGCGACCGGCTGACGATGCAGCTCAATGGTCAGCTTGACGGTCGTGCCTTCAAACCTCGCGTTGGCAGGTTCATTAATGGCGTTCTGACACTGCGTGAGGGGGACGGTCTGTTTGCCCGACAGGAAGTGCGCATTCGCCTCGGCGCGACCTCGCCTGGCGCACTTGAAGTTGATGTGCTTCCCCAGGACGCCAGCCCAGGGGCTGAGGTAGAAATCAGTTGGTTGCGACCCGAGCAGGAGCTGCCAGAAGCGCGCCGGGTCCAGAGCGGTTACACACTGCACTTGAATCTACAGCCGGTGCCGCCAAACAAGCTGGCGGGAGATTTCCACCTGGTCCTGCCGGCCAGCTACCGCACGAGTCTCAGCGGCCATGTCGAAGTATTCACCGATGACCTGCGCTATATCGCGGGTCGGGTGGACATGAACTACGACTCTGCGGATACGCTCGCTTATTTGGCGAAAGATTATTTGCAGCGTCGTTTCGAGACGCGAGCAGTGACCGTCGAATCGTTGGAGCCGGTCAGTTTTCCTGCATCAGAGATGGTGATCGCCGTACGCGCGGACGTAAAGGGTACTGCCGCTCGTTACGAACTAGGCCTTCACAAGGGTAACCGGGGGTGGGAGGTCAATGACGATGCCTATCCAGCATTAGCTGCAGAAGCGGATACGCCGCCTGAAGGCGAGGCCGTCCAAGCGATGCCGCTCGCGGAGGTTGTGCCACCGCCTCGCATCGATCGCCGTCCACGGTTTTCTTTGGCGCTGCTGCTGCGCAATCCGACGCGCTACGAGCATCTGTTGATGCGTGCTCATACAGAGCGTGGCGGGATGGCAGAGGGGCGCTTCGCGGGTATCGATCGAGACGGCAACGTTGCAATCCGACGACAGCTGAAGGGGCCGGGAGAAGCGGTCTACAACCTAGCCCCCGCCGATATCGTCCTCCTTGAACTGCTCGAGCCATAGCGTCCCTAACGGCAGGTGCAGGTCGGCGCAGGGTGCTGACGGATGAGCCTGGTACTTGAATTCTTGCATCGTGCCCCCATCTGCTTGTCATCGCCGCAGCCGCGGCCCGTGCCATTGACGATGTGGGAGTTTGCAAGACCATGAGTGTGGAGACTCAAAACAAAGAAACCCTGGGCTTCCAGACCGAAGTGAAGCAACTGCTTCACCTGATGATTCATTCTCTTTATTCGAACAAGGAAATCTTCCTTCGAGAATTGATTTCAAACGCTTCGGATGCCGCTGACAAGCTGCGCTTCGAGGCGCTGGCAAAGCCCGAATTGCTCGAGGGCGGGTCTGATCTGAAGATTCGCGTGAGCTTCGATAAGGACGCCAAAACGGTCACCCTCGATGACAACGGCATTGGGATGAACCGTGATGACGTTATCACCCATCTCGGCACGATCGCCAAATCAGGTACGGCTGATTTCATGAAGCACCTGACGGGCGATCAGAAAAAGGACTCGCACCTGATTGGGCAGTTTGGTGTGGGCTTCTATTCCGCATTCATCGTCGCCGATCAGGTTGAGGTCTTCAGCCGCCGCGCAGGCACACCTGCTGGCGAAGGCGTGTACTGGTCATCAAAAGGCGAGGGCGAGTTCGAGGTCGCCACGATTGACAAGCCTGAGCGCGGTACTCGCATCGTGCTGCATTTGAAATCGGGCGAGGAAGAGTTCGCCGATGGCTGGCGCCTACGCAACATCATCAAGAAGTACTCCGACCATATCGCCCTGCCGATCGAGCTACCGAAAGAGGTCCACGGTGAGGAGAACGACAAGCCCGCCGAGCCCGAGTGGGAAACTGTCAACCGCGCCAGCGCGCTCTGGACGCGTGCCCGTACCGAGATCAAGGACGAGGAGTATCAGGAGTTTTATAAGCACGTCGGGCACGACTTTGAAAACCCGCTGGCCTGGAGCCACAACAAAGTAGAAGGAAAACTCGAGTACACCTCATTGCTCTATGTTCCGGGCCGCGCACCGTTTGATCTTTATCAGCGGGAAGCGCCCAAGGGGCTGAAGCTGTACGTGCAGCGCGTGTTCATCATGGATCAGGCGGACGAGTTTTTGCCGCTGTACCTGCGGTTCATTAAGGGTGTGGTCGATTCTAACGACCTGTCGCTGAACGTCTCGCGGGAGATCCTGCAGAAGGATCCGGTCATCGATTCGATGAAGTCGGCGCTCACCAAGCGCGTCCTGGACATGCTTGAAAAATTGGCCAAGGACAAACCGGAAGACTACAAGAACTTCTGGAAGCAATTCGGCCAGGTGCTCAAGGAAGGTCCGGCTGAAGATTTCGCCAACAAGGAGAAGATTGCCGGCCTCCTGCGTTTCGCCTCTACCCAGGATGCCTCGGGTGAGCAAAGCGTGTCGTTGGCCGATTACCTCGGGCGGGTCAAAGAAGGACAGGACAAGATCTACTTCCTCACGGGGGAGAGCTACGCTCAGGTCAAGAACAGCCCGCACCTCGAGGTCTTCCGCAAGAAGGGCATCGAGGTGCTGCTGCTGACCGATCGCATCGACGAGTGGCTGATGAGCTACCTCACCGAGTTCGATGGCAAGCAGTTCGTTGATGTTGCCCGCGGTGATCTGGACCTTGGCAAGCTGGACTCTGAAGAGGATAAGAAAGCCCAGGAAGAAATTGCCAAGACTAAAGAAGGGCTGGTCGAGCGTCTCAAGACTGCGTTGGGTGATGCTGTGGCTGAGGTGCGTGTCTCGCACCGCCTCACCGATTCGCCAGCGATCCTTGCGATCGGTGAGCAGGATCTTGGATTGCAGATGCGCCAGATCCTTGAGGCCAGCGGGCAGAAGGTGCCAGACGCCAAGCCGATCTTCGAAATCAATCCGCAGCATCCCCTGATCGAAAAGCTGGACGCGGAACCTGACGAGGATCGCTTCGCTGATTTGTCACACATCCTGTTTGATCAAGCCGCGCTTGCGGCCGGGGACAGCCTCAAAGATCCGGCAGCCTACGTACAGCGTCTGAACAAGTTGTTGATTGAGCTTTCGGCTTAACTCGCAACCGGAACGAAAAAGGCCCGTCACTGACGGGCCTTTTTTTGTTTTGCTGGGTGTGGGGGTGCTTCTTCGTAAGCTGACGGACGTCCTGCGGCATGGGAGCGCTTGATAACTAGCCGACGGCGGACGCGCCTCATCAACGAGCGAAACGACCGGCAACTATGAACCGCAGTGCTACAGGGCGGTCTATCCGCATGGTTATCTGGAGGTCACTGGTTGTTTAATTTACGAAACTGTTTCGCCGCGCTGTGCCTGATCACCTCGATCGCACCGGTATATGCACGCGACTACCACTACAGCGATGCGCATCTTCATTTTGTTGATTTCTTTCAAGAAAGCGATGGAATGAGCAAGCTGCTCGAGGCAATGGATGCGGGCGACATTGATCACGTCATGATCAGCGGCATTCCGGTCGCTAAGAAATGGCATGAAAACGAGCCCAAGCGACCCCGCTATTACGCCGGTGATGACGCCCCCGTGTATTGGTATAGCGCAACCGATGTCGTCGTTGCGGCCGCACTAAAGGAGCTGGACGAGGAGCAGCGAAGCCGCTTTCATCCGTTTCTCTCTGGTTTCAACCCCAATGACAAGAATGCTGACGCGCATATTCGGCGGATGCTCGACCTCGACCCAGGTCTCTGGCAGGGTCTAGGCGAGGTATTCACACGTCACGATGATGTGACGGCGCTGACCGAAGGCGATACGCCACGCGCAAATAACGAGGCATTGACACGCGTCTATCACTTGGCTGCCGAGTTTGACCTGCCGGTGATGTTGCATTCGAACATCACCTCCAAGCGCGAGCGCAATCCGCTATACCTGACCGAGCTAGAGGAGGCCCTGCGCAATCATCCGCATACGCGCTTCATTTGGGCTCATGCGGGAACGAGCATGGAGCTGCATCGGCATCAAGAAAAGCTCGATTTTTTGCTGCCGACCGTGAAACGCCTGCTGACCGATTATCCCAATCTGTACATCGATCTCTCTTGGACCATGCTTCGTCCCTACCTGCTGGATGACGCAGGTAAGCCTGATACCGGTTGGGTTTCTTTGATCGAGCAGCATCCGACGCGGTTCATGATCGGCTCTGACGTGGTCGGCCGGTTTGACGGGCTGGGTGAGGGTATGCGCGCGTTCGATCCGTTTCTCGATGCGTTACCAGCAGATATAGCGCGTCAGGTGGCACGCGATAACTTCCTTGCTGTCCTGCCGCGAAAACGGCAGTCCGAGCTTCAATGATGTGCTAGGTGGCATTTCAGTGGCACGTTATGGCGTTAAAGCCGCTCGTCGGGCGCCGCGTCGTGTTGTCTGTTTTTTGGCGTCAAAACACTCAAGTTTCGCCTGACCCGTTCCGATAGCTGATTGGTCAAACGCTGGCACCGCAGCGTACCCATGGAGCAGGAATTCCCATGTCGATCCGTAATATGAGTGTATCCATCCGTTCCGCTGCCGGATTTGGCCTGATTGGTCTGATCGTGCTTGTGCTTGGCTTGTTCTCGTTGAATCAGATGGCTGAGATGCGCGAGGAGTCGAGTCAGGTTGATCAAAATTGGTTGCCGAGCATCGTAAGCCTAGGCGATCTAAACGCTTCCATGCTGCGGATTCGCGCATTGACTATGCGGTTGATGCTTGTGGACGGAGAGGCTATTTCCGCGACTGATCAATCGCTGACTAAGCTCGTTGGTGAAATCGGCACGCTAAACTCGGCTTACGAAAAGCGCATCACTATTCCTGAAGAGAAGGCTGCCTAAGAAAGATTTGCCAGCGCACAAAAACTCTATTTCTCGGAGCAAGGCAAAATAGCGAGCTTAGTCAGGCAGGGCGCGCTAGATCAGGCGATTGTTCTCATGGGGGGAGCGATTAATAGTCACGCGGATGACATGACGCGTGCCCTGCTTGACCTTCAGCGTATCAACAGCGATGAAGCAGGCTCCGCAGCGGAACGCTCAGTGGCCGTGTACGAGAGCGCGCTCATGTGGGTAGTGATCACGATTGCTCTTGCTGCCATCGCAACGGTCATCCTGGCGCTAATGTTCACGCGCAGTATCGTTCGTCCGTTGAACCAAGCATTGACGGTCGCTGAAACAGTCGCTTCCGGGGACCTTACGCAAGAGTTCGTGATTGACGGTAAAGACGAACCAGCACGTCTGCTTGCTGCACTGAAGACCATGCAGCTCAGTTTGCGGCGCACGATTCAGGGTATTTCGGACTCCTCCAACCAGCTGGCGTCAGCGGCGGAGGAGCTCAATGCGGTTACTGAAGACTCGAGTCGGGGATTGCATCAGCAGAACCACGAGATCGAGCAGGCCGCTACGGCAGTTAATGAGATGACCGCAGCGGTGGACGAGGTCGCGCGTAATGCAGTCGCCACATCCGAGGCTTCCCGTGAGTCGGACGCCACCGCACAGCACGGCCGTCAGCAGGTCATCAAAACAGTCGACTCGATAGGGCTGCTCGCGAATGACGTGACGACCACCGCAACGCAGGTTGAGCAATTGGCCGGGCAGGTTCGTGACATCAGCAAGGTCCTGGATGTGATTCGCTCGATTGCCGAGCAGACCAATCTGCTGGCGCTCAACGCCGCAATCGAGGCTGCGCGCGCAGGTGATGCCGGGCGCGGGTTTGCCGTCGTGGCAGACGAGGTGAGGGCGCTGGCGCATCGCACGCAGCAGTCCACGCAGGAAATCGAACAGATGATTGGCGATGTTCACCAAGGCACCGACAAGGCTGTACTCGCTATGCAGACGAGTAACGAGCGTGCCCGTACTACGCTCGATGTAGCACGCACCGCCGGTGATGCGCTGGACGACATCGCGCGTGCGATCAGCCAGATCAGTGAGCGCAATCTCGTCATCGCTAGCGCCTCGGAAGAGCAGGCTCAGGTCGCCCGTGAGGTTGACCGCAACCTGGTCAATATCCGCGACCTGTCATTGCAGTCTTCTGCGGGCGCCAACCAGACCAGCGCAGCCAGTCAGGAGTTGGCGCGACTAGCGATTGATCTGAACGAGTTGGTGGCACGCTTCCGCATCTGACGTCGCACGGCGACGCCCCCATCCGGCGGGGCGTCGTTAATCAATGTCTCGCGATGATCTGGCACCGTCGTGTTGGTCTCAGAGCTGGGCAGAACGGGCTGAGATGCGTACCATTCGGCGTTTTTAGTCTGGCGCTGCCGCCGCGCTCATAGCGTCGACGCGTATGCCCGGTCCCGCCTCTTACGCCGAGACTCCGTGATGTCCAACCTCTCAAGTCGCCTTTTCAGAGCCTATAACCGTGTCAGCCTGGTGACGCAGATTGTTATTGGACTTGCCGCCGGTTGCCTGCTCGCATGGCTTTCACCCCAAACCGCGACATCATTCAGTTTGCTGGGCGATCTGTTCGTGTCGGGACTGAAAGCTGTCGCGCCTATCTTGGTTTTCGTATTGGTAACCGCCTCGCTGGCCAACCATAAGCGCGGACAGCCGACCCATATCCGACCGATTCTGGTGCTTTACGCGTTAGGTACCTTGAGTGCGGCTGCGGTTGCCGTCATTGCCAGTACGCTATTTCCCACGAGCCTCACATTGATCAGCCAGGCGAGTGATGTGGTGCCGCCCTCGGGCGTCGGCGCCGTCCTGCAAACGCTGCTGTTCAATATTGTTGATAACCCTGTTCATGCGCTCATCGAGGGCAACTTCATCGGCATCCTGGCATGGGCGATAGGCTTGGGTATTGCCTTTCGTCATTCGCGGGAAAGTACGCGTGACCTGATTGCGGACATCTCCGAGGGCGTCACGTTGATCGTCAAAGTCGTGATCCGCTTCGCGCCGCTAGGGATTTTCGGTCTGGTTGCCGGGACACTTGCCGAGTCGGGTTTCTCGGCGCTCGCGGGTTACTTGCGTTTGCTGCTGGTTCTCGTCGGTAGCATGGTCTTTATGGCATTGGTGATGAACCCGCTGATCGTGTTCTGGCAGATCCGCCGAAATCCTTATCCACTTGTCTTCACGTGCTTGCGAGAAAGCGGCATCACCGCGTTCTTCACGCGAAGTTCGGCAGCCAATATTCCGGTCAACATGCAGCTCTGCGAGCGTCTCGGATTGCATAAGGACACCTATTCGGTGTCGATCCCCCTGGGTGCAACGATCAACATGGGTGGTGCGGCGATTACCATTACCGTACTGACCCTGGCGGCCGCCAATACGCTGGGCATCGTCGTGGATATCCCGACGGCGATTCTGCTCAGCCTGCTGGCCGCTATCTGCGCCTGTGGTGCGTCCGGTGTGGCAGGTGGTTCGTTGTTACTGATCCCGCTGGCGTGCAGCTTGTTCGGAATTTCCAATGATCTGGCGATGCAGGTCGTGGCGGTCGGTTTCATCATTGGAGTGGTGCAGGATTCGACCGAGACAGCGCTGAATTCATCTACAGACGCACTCTTCACTGCCGCGTCCTGTATCGCCCATGGCGACGTAACGGAAGAGGTACCGGTCTGAGCGTCATTCCGGTGCGCCGCAACCACGCCTTGATCTGGCGACAGCACCCAACGATCTGCCGCGGCGCAGGCTGAGGTGGATCGTTCAGCCGGATACCCAAACAGTCCATAAACAACAACGGCGCCCTAAGGCGCCGTTGTTGTGATGTGACTGTGGCTGATCAGCCTTTCCAGCGCTTGAGTACCAGCGTTGCGTTGGTGCCGCCAAAGCCGAAGCTGTTGCTCATGACCAGATCGATCTTGGCATCGTTGCGGGTCTCGCGAACGATCGGCATGTCAGCAACTTCCGAGTCCAGCTCATCAATGTTCGCAGAGCCAGCGATGAAGTTGCCCTGCATCATCAGCATGCAATAGATCGCCTCATGAACGCCGGCGGCGCCCAGCGAGTGACCAGACAGGCTCTTGGTCGAGCTGATGGCCGGGATCTTGTCGCCAAACATGTTGCGTACGGCCTTGCTCTCAGCGACGTCTCCCACAGGGGTGGAAGTGCCGTGGGTGTTGAGGTAGTCGATGTCGCCGTCGACCGTTGCCATCGCTTGCTGCATGCAGCGCAGCGCGCCTTCACCACTCGGAGCAACCATGTCATAACCGTCGGAAGTAGCGCCGTAGCCGACGATTTCCGCGTAAATCTTCGCGCCGCGCTTGAGCGCATGCTCCAGCTCTTCTACTACCACCATGCCGCCACCGCCAGCGATGACGAAACCGTCACGCTTGGCGTCGTAGGCGCGAGAGGCTTTTTCCGGCGTCTCGTTGTACTGGCTCGAAAGTGCGCCCATGGCATCGAACAGGCAGCTCTGGCTCCAATGTTCTTCTTCACCACCACCGGCAAACACAACGTCCTGCTTGCCCATCTGGATCTGCTCCATCGCGTGACCAATGCAATGCGCGCTGGTGGCGCAAGCCGAAGCGATGGAGTAGTTGATGCCCTTGATACGGAAAGGTGTGGCGAGGCACGCGGAAACCGTGCTGCTCATGGTGCGCGGTACGCGATACGGGCCGATGCGCTTGACGCCTTTGTCGCGCAGGATGTCGATGGCTTCCATCTGGTTGATGGTCGATGCACCACCCGAACCGGCGATCAGCCCGATGCGAGGGTTGGAGATATCTTCGGCGCTGAGGCCAGAATCTTCCAGTGCCTGCTGCATGGCCAGATACGCATAAGCCGCAGCATCGCCCATGAAACGCAGCACCTTACGGTCAATCAGCTCTTCGAGGTTCAGGTCGACTGAGCCTGAAACCTGGCTGCGTAGACCCATATCCGCATAGGCCTGGTTAAAGCGAATGCCTGGGCGGCTAGCGCGCAGGTTGGCGGAGACAGTGTCTTTGTCATTGCCGAGGCAGGAAACGATACCCAGGCCGGTAATCACGACGCGACGCATGCGGAAGTCCTTCAAAAGCTATCGGTAGATGTAAACAGGCCGACGCGTAAGCCTTCGGCGCTGTAGATCTCGCGCCCATCAACGCTGACGGTTCCGTCGGCAATGCCGAGAACCAATGAGCGACTAATGGTGCGTTTGATATGAATGTTGTAGGTGACCTTCTTGGCGGTCGGCAGAACCTGGCCAAAGAACTTCACTTCGCCAGAGCCCAGCGCACGACCACGGCCAGGGTTGCCCTGCCAGCCGAGGTAGAAGCCGACCAGCTGCCACATGGCATCAAGACCAAGGCAGCCGGGCATGACCGGATCACCCTCGAAATGGCAGGCAAAGAACCAGAGATCAGGATTGATATCCAGCTCGGCGACCAACTCGCCCTTGCCGTACTTGCCGCCCACTTCGCTGATATGAACGATGCGATCGACCATCAGCATATTCGGTGCGGGCAGTTGCGCATTACCGGGCCCGAACAGCTCGCCGCGGCTGCAACGGAGCAGATCTTCCCGAGTAAAGGCCTGTTGTTTGGTCATGCGTATTCCTCAATGGTCCCTTTATGGAGGGCTTGCTGCTTTCTATCTGACTCAAAAAAAACGGAGAGTCCGATCATAAAGTCTAATCGTAGACTGCCACCTTGCGCCGAAAGTCACAGGGCAGCGGACATGGATAACTGCTCGTTCCAGGCTACTTCGAGAAGGCCGTAGTAGAAACGGGCCGATACTTTAACACTCCTGGCCCGCGACAACGACCATGTGACGTCTTGTCCGGTTATAGACGATAGGGGGATCTGTTGCGATGCGGTGCCCTGGGCGAGGTCAGCACACGGACGCTTCGCTGATCTTCTGGTCCGCAAAAACTGTAACCTGATGATTCCAATGGCGGTTGGGTTGCACTGGCTGTGCTTCGAACGCTACGTATAATGCCGATCATTGCCCTCGGTGGCTCAAACGGATAGCCCATGACTGAACAGCAACCCATAGCGGTGCTAGGCGGCGGTAGCTTTGGTACCGCTATCGCCAATCTACTCGCCGAGAACGGCCACAGCGTCCGGTTATGGATGCGTGATCCCGAGCAGGCTGAAAGCATTCGTACCCAGCGACAGAATCCTCGTTATCTCAAGGGTGTGACGGTGCTCCCTGAGGTCCAGCCGGTTACTGATCTGGCGTTGACGCTGACGGACTGCGATCTGGTTTTCGTGGCGTTGCCGTCCAGTGCGCTGCGCCAGGCTTTGTCTCCTTTCACCCAGCAATTAGCGGGAAAAATGCTGGTGAGTACGACGAAGGGCATCGAGGCTCACGGCTTCATGCTGATGAGTCAGATTCTTGAAGAGATCGCACCGCTGGCCCGCATTGGCGTGATCTCCGGGCCTAATCTGGCGCGTGAGGTCGCCGAGCATGCACTCACCGCGACCGTGGTTGCCAGCGCCGACGAGGCACTATGCTTAAGCGTTCAACAGGCTCTGCATGGCCGAACGTTTCGAGTCTATGCCAGCGCCGACCGGTTTGGTGTGGAGCTCGGAGGGGCGTTGAAAAATGTCTACGCAATCATGGCCGGCATGGCCGCCGCGATGGGCATGGGCGAAAACACGCGCAGCATGTTAATTACACGTGCGCTCGCCGAAATGACCCGTTTCGCCGTGAGATTAGGGGCCAATCCCATGACATTCCTGGGGCTGGCGGGGGTCGGAGATTTGATCGTTACTTGCACCTCAGCGAAAAGTCGCAACTTTCAGGTCGGCTACGCGCTCGGCGAGGGTTTGACGCTTGAGCAAGCCGTATCGCGCCTCGGGGAGGTCGCTGAAGGGGTCAATACCATCAAGGTACTAAAGAGTAAGGCTGAGGAACTTCAGGTCTATATGCCGCTGGTCACTGGGCTACATGCCATCCTGTACGAGGGGCGTACGCTTGAGCAGGTCATTGGGCTGCTAATGCGCGGCGAGCCGAAGACCGACGTGGATTTTATTTCCACCGACGGCTTCTGAGAACGATAAGGAGACGTGGATGAATACATCACAACGCAGCGCGGATCGTGAGTCGCTGATCTTGCGCGCCCTCTGGATGCTGGTTTTCTTTTTTGTCTGGCAGGTGGCCGAGCTCGTGCTCCTGGTTATCGTGGTCGCGCAGCTGGTTCTGCATGCGGTGAATGGTAAGGCCAACGTAAGCCTGCAAGAGCTTGGGGACAGCCTCAGTCAGTACGTCGCGCAAATAGGGCGTTTCGGCACGTTTAATACCGATCGCAAGCCCTGGCCGATGTCTGATTGGCCTAAGCCGCGTCCAGCTGATACCGAAACGGTTGCGCCCGTGACGCCAACCCCGCCAGAGCAGGAGCCGCAGCCATGAAGTTGTGGCTGCTGCGTCATGGCGAGGCTGAACCCAAGGCCCGTACCGACGCGGAACGGAATCTGACAGGTAAGGGGCGAGTCGAGGTGGAACGTGCCGCCACTTATCTGCAGGAACAACCGCTCCAGGCAATTCTCGCTAGCCCTTACCAGCGCGCCCAGCAGACTGCCGAGATCATTCGGCAGGCGCTTGGCTTCGCTGGACCGGTCGAGACGGTGCCATGGCTCACGCCTGAGACCGACCCGACTGACGCATTGCTCTATCTCGATCGCCGTACCGAGCAAGATATTTTGCTCGTGACCCACCAGCCCTTTGTCGGTGTGTTCGGCGGATGGCTGATTGGCGGTCATCGCAATGCGCCGCTACCGATGGCTACCGCCAGTCTGGCCGAGCTGGAAGGCGACTATCTGGCAGCCGGACTGATGCGTCTCATCGCGCTGCGGCATGCAGAACAGTCGCTGCCTTCTTCCAAAAAAAGCAGTACATAGCAAATTCTGAAAACACAAAATAAGAATGGAGAGCAACTTGAGTATTTGGCATCGTCTTCCGCAGCTTGAACAACTCAATGCAAATCGCCAGAACACTATTCTCGAACTGCTCGATATCCGTTTCGAAGCGGTCGATGACGATTCCCTTACGGCGAGCATGGTGGTCGACTCCCGCACCCATCAGCCGTATGGACTATTGCACGGCGGCGCTTCGGTAGTGCTCGCCGAAACGGTCGGCTCAACCGCGAGCTATCAGTGCATCGACCCAAGCCGTTTTTACTGTGTTGGCCTTGAAGTCAACGCCAACCACATTCGAGCGCTGCGCAGCGGACGCGTTACTGCCGTCTGCCGCCCCGTTCACCTCGGGCGCTCAAGCCACGTCTGGGATATTCGCTTGAGTGGCGAGGACGGCAAGCTGAGCTGCATCTCAAGGCTGACTGTCGCGGTAGTTCCAGTAAGCGAGAACAGCCCCAGCGCCAAACAGGCCTCCTAGATGCCTTGTTTGGCAGGACTGCCGTTGGTTCTGCCGCTCAGGCCGATTGCCGGAAGGGGAAGGGGGCCAGACAATAGTTGCCTTTCTCCTGCCGCATCGAACCTATGACGCAACGCATTTTCTTCGCCCACGCCAACGGTTTTCCATCCGCGACCTATGGCAAGCTTTTCGACTCGCTGGCGCCTGAGTATGTGGTGACTCACCTCGATCAGCATGGCCACGATCCGCGCTTTCCGGTTGATGACAACTGGCAAAACCTTGTGCAAGAACTCCTCGAACAACTCGAGACACTAGGCGAACCGGTCTGGGGTGTTGGCCATTCGCTGGGCGGAATGCTTCACTATCATGCCGCGCTGCAACGGCCGGAGCGGTATCGCGGAGTGGTCATGCTGGATTCACCGATGACGACCTGGCTGGACCAGTCGCTGATCTGGGCGGCGAAGCGTTTCGGCTTCATTGACCGCCTGACACCCGCCGGGCGTACCTTGGGTCGCCGCAATCAGTTCAGTTGCGCAGAGGAAGCACGGCAGTATTTCGCCAGCAAAGCGTTGTTTCGTACCTTCGATCCTGACTGCCTTGACGCCTATGTTGAACATGGCCTGGAGCCGACTCCCCACGGCCTCCGCCTGCGTTTCGATCCTGAAACCGAGATACGAATCTACCGCAGCGTGCCGCACGTAACGCCGGGCTGGCCGCATGCGTTGAAGATACCGCTCGCCGTAGTACGTGGCAGCCAGAGTCGAGTCGTGCTTCCCCATCATGCTTACCTGCTGCGGCTGGTTACCCATGGTGAAGCCCATACAATGCCCGGCGGGCATATGTTTCCGCTTGAGCACCCGTGTGACACTGCCAATCTGCTCAAACAGCTATTTAGCCGCTGGAGCGCGTTGGAACAACGAGGTGCCGCATGAGTGTAGCGTTCGAAGAGATCCGCTTGAGCCTGCCCCATATAGAAGTCGCGGCGCACCTATACGGGCCAGAGGACGGAATCCCGGTCATCGCGCTGCACGGGTGGCTGGACAACGCAGCGACCTTCTCCCGTTTGGCGCCGCTCTTGGAAGGCATACGTATCGTGGCGCTGGACCTGCCGGGGCACGGTCATTCAGACCACCGCCCGGTCGGCGCGGCCTATAACATCTGGGATTACGCCCACGACGTGCTGCAGACGGCTGAACAATTCGGCTGGAAGAAGTTTTCACTGCTTGGCCATTCCATGGGCGCAATTGCGTCGGTACTGCTGGCGGGTGCGATGCCTGAACGGATCGAGCGGCTGGCATTGATCGATGGTGTGATCCCCTATACCGGGGAGGCCGACACCGCGCCGCAAAAGCTCGGTGAGTCATTGCAAGCCCTGCTCTCGGTCGACAACAAGCGCAAGCCGGTCTATTCCACTTTTGAGGACGCTGTTGCGGCGCGTATGAAGGGTGTTGGCGCCGTGAGTCACGACGCGGCGGAGCGACTTGCACAACGGGGACTGATGCCAGTTCCTGGAGGTTACACATGGCGCACGGATGCCCGCCTCATGCTGCCTTCGCCGATGCGCCTGAGCCGCGCCCATGCGCGGGCATTTGTGGATCGCATAGCATGCCCGGCGAGCCTGATTTTGGCCGAGCAAGGGCTAATGACCCAAACGGAAATGCTCAACTACTGCAAATCCCTGCCGTTTCAACTGCATCGACTGGCCGGCGGCCATCATCTGCACCTGGATGATCAATCGGGTGCGGAAGCGGTGGCAGCGGTTTTCAATCAGTTTTTTGAGACGTGAGTCAGGCGGCAGGTCGGCCGCGCAAGAATCTGTCGCAAAGCCCCGCTTGACTTGCTTTTGCCAACTGGTGAGGCTGGTGTACCGCTTTGACAGGACCATCTCGATGATTGAACGCCATACCGCCGCCTCACCCAACGGAATGCCGGCGGTGATCCGTTGAGGTGCCGTATGCGCCTGCTAGGGATAGCGATACTGGCCACGCTCGGCAACGCGTCGTTGGCGGCTGACTTGCCGGGCAGCCGAGATTTCGACTCGCTTCCGCGCTACCCGCAGTCGCGGATCGTTGCCTTCAAGGAACAACAGGTATTGGAGCGAACCTATCCGCTGGACTCGATTCGTCGTATTAGCGGCCGGCTACGGATGAGTGATCAAATCAGCGCAAGCGGGCAGCTGACAGCCGTTACCTACTTGCTTCCGGAGGTTCATACCGGTATCGAGGCGTTCGAGCGGGCTCGCAATCGCCTGCTGGATGGCGGCGCCGAACTGCTGTTCTGGTGCGAAGGGCGGGAGTGTGGATCAAGCAGCTTATGGGCTAATGAGATATTCCAGCGGGCAACCCTGTACGGTCCCGAGGCCAGACAGGCTTTCCTGTTGGCACGCTTGCCCGGCGAAGCCGATCAGTTGATGGCCATTTATGGCGTCACGCGGGGCAATGGCCGCCCCTATCTGCATGTTGAAGAATTCAATCCCGATGAAGCGCTCGGCATCATCCTGCCGAACCCCGCAACATTGCTGCGCCAGTTGAAACATACCGGCCTGCTTCGGCTCCCTCGACTGCCTCAGGAGCCCACGGCGGAGTGGGGCGCCTTGCTTGCAAATGTGATGCGGCTCGACAGCACCACCCGGGTCCTCCTGCAAGGCAAGGGGGCTGCTGGCTGGTATGAGGCATTGACGCAGGAGCGGGTCGCGGCGCGGCGGATTGAAGCTGAGGCGACTGACGAGCCAGGTCTGTATATCAAACTGTTGCGTTAAGACCGCATTTCAGTCTGCAATAGAGCACCCTCTCTGGTGCGCTTGGTTCACAGGCGCGCCGTGTTTTTCTTTTAGGTTAACTCGATGCTGAACAACGATCGTCTGCTGGTGCAGATTCTGCTCCTGGTGCTGCTCGGTGCCTGTGTGTGGGTGCTGGCCCCGTTCGCCTCCGCACTATTTTGGGCGGCGGTACTGGCGTTCGCCAGCTGGCCCGTCATGCGTGTATTGACCCGCTGGCTAAAAGGAAACTCAACCCTTGCCGCAACCCTGCTGACCTTTGGTTGGATGGTCCTGGTGGCGGTGCCTTTGGTGTGGTTGGGGTTCAACATTGCTGATCAGATCCGTGAGGTTAACGTGCTGGTGCACAGCCTTCAGGTGCAGGGGCTGCCGGCCCCGCCGGAATGGCTGGGTGAGTTACCTCTGATAGGCGATCGTCTGCTGGACCTCTGGAGCACCCTTGACGAGCAGGGCACCGCCTTCTTTGCCACCATTCGGCCTTATATAGGGCAGGTCGGGAACTGGTTGCTGGTGCGAAGCGCCCGTATTGGCGGCGGAATGCTGGAGCTTGCGCTCAGCCTGGTGCTGGTCTTCTTTTTCTATCGCGATGGGCCGAAGCTGGCGGCGTTCGTCCACAGTCTCCTGCATCGTTTGATCGGTGATCGTGCCGATCACTATCTGGAACTGGTTGCCGGAACAGTGCAGCGAGTTGTCAATGGCGTGATCGGTACGGCTGCCGCTCAAGCGATTCTGGCCTATGTCGGCTTCAGTATTGCCGGCATTCCCGGCGCGCTGATCCTTGGGTTGCTGACTTTTGCGTTCAGCTTTTTGATGGTTCCGCCATTGATTTGGGGGCCGGCAGTGGCCTGGCTCGCCTGGCAGGGTCAGTACGGCATGGCGATTTTTCTCGGCGCGTGGGGCATGTTCATCATCAGCGGCGTAGATAACGTGTTGAAGCCCTACTTGATCAGTCGCGGTGGCAACTTACCGTTGGTGGTAGTGCTGTTGGGTGTGTTTGGTGGTGTGTTGGCGTTCGGTTTCATGGGGCTGTTTCTCGGCCCGACACTCTTGGCAGTCGCCTATAGCCTGCTGGGGGATTGGTTGATCAAGGAGGTTCCAGAGGCCGTCCACCTGGAGAAATTACCGGGTGGACGATTCGAACAAAACCCGCCCGCGTGAGGCGCTTTCGCGGCGATTAGTTCTGTTCTTCCTCGTATTTATCGAGCGCATCTTTCGCGATGATCTGCCCCAGCTTGATCAGCTCAGGCGCCTTGTAGAACTCGTAGAACCGGCACGCTCGCTTGGGAATATTGATCAACACGTTGGGTGGATAACCCGCGATTTTGTACTGGGTCAGCGAGGACTGCATGACCTCGAAGCTCTGGTTGATCAGTTCCAGTAGAGAAGCGGGACCGCCCACGTCGACTACCATCGAGCCCTCGGCTGATTTCGGTGCGCTCTGGCCAGAGGGTGCGGCTGGTGGCTGGTCGTGTCCGGCCCCGTCAGCGGCTTGAAGCTCGGCGATGTGTTCTTCCAGTCCCTTGTTGCGCCAGAACGGTATGTGCGAGCTGATCGAACTGACCATGGCATCGAAGCGGCCGGGCCGAAGTACCTCGGGCAGCGGATATTGCCGGTGATTATTGGCGTTGAGGTTGACCGCGATGATGATGTCGCTGTGGCTGGACACGACGGGCACTATCGGCAATGGGTTGAGAATGCCGCCGTCGACCAGCATCCGGTTACCTTGCATGACAGGCGTGAACAAACTGGGAATGGCGGCGGAAGCACGCATGGCCAGTTCCAGGTTGCCTTCCTGAAACCAGATTTCCTGCTGGTTCGTGAGGTCGGCCGCAACGGCCGTGAAGGGAATCGGCAAATCTTCAATATTGATTGAGCCCAACATGTCACGGATGCGGCCGAAGATCTTTTCACCGCGAATCGCGCCGAGACTGAAGCTCGGGTCCACCAGCCGCAGCATGTCGAAGTAATCCAGACTCTCAATCCACTCCCGGTACTCTTCCAGCTTACCTGCAGCGTAGATTCCGCCGACAACGGCGCCCATGGAGCAGCCTGCGATGCAGTTGATCTCGTAGCCGCGAGCGGTGAGTTCCTCGATGACTCCGATGTGCGCATAACCACGCGCCCCCCCTGAGCCTAATACCAATGCGACCTTGTTGCCCATGCGATTCTCCCTTTGGCAGGGGCGATAGCTTCAAGCCTCACGCGGCCGGCTTCAAGCCCTGCATGGGTATAACGTGGCAACCTTGCGCCTGCCGCGCCCTGCGTCGCTGAATCTGAGCAGGCAGCGCGATGCCGCCAGGCGTCAGCCTTGCTACAATCGGCGCCCGTTTTGCCTGCGTCACGAGAGCTATCAGATGAGCGAACCCATCCGCCTCACCCAATACAGCCACGGTGCCGGTTGCGGCTGCAAGATTTCACCTAAGGTGCTGGATGTCATCCTCGCCGGCAGCGGTGCACAGAATCTCGACCCGCGCCTGTGGGTCGGCAATGCCTCGCGTGATGATGCGGCGGTATACGGTATCGATGACGAGCGTGGCGTAGTATCGACCACCGATTTCTTCATGCCCATCGTCGACGATCCGTTCGATTTCGGACGCATTGCTGCGACCAATGCCATCAGTGACATCTACGCCATGGGCGGCGATCCGTTGATGGCGATCGCCATTCTGGGTTGGCCCGTCAATGTGCTGCCGCCGGAAGTAGCGCGCGAGGTCATTGCGGGCGGGCGGGCAGTATGCGATGCGGCGGGCATTCCGCTGGCTGGTGGCCATTCGATCGATGCGCCCGAGCCCATTTTCGGCCTGGCGGTGACTGGTCTGGTGAGCAAAGCCCAGATGAAACGGAACGATACGGCGACAGTGGGCTGCACGCTCTACCTGACCAAGCCACTGGGTATCGGAATTTTCACGACGGCCGAAAAGAAGGCCAAGCTGCGGGCTGAGGACGTCGGTCGGGCTCGGGACTGGATGTGTACCTTGAACACGCCCGGTAGCCGCTTCGGCAAGCTTGAAGGCGTGCGTGCGATGACCGATGTAACCGGCTTTGGGTTGCTCGGGCATCTGGTGGAAATGGCGGACGGTAGCAAAGTGACCGCGCGCATCGATTACGCCCGCGTGCCGCGCCTGGACGGCGTGGAATATTACCTGGAGCTGGGCTGCGTACCCGGCGGTACCGTACGAAACTTCGAAAGCTACGGTGAACGTATCGCTTCGCTCGATGAGGCCCACAAACAATTGCTTTGCGACCCGCAAACCAGTGGTGGCTTGCTGGTGGCGGTAGCGCCAGAGGGCGAAGCGGAATTTCTCGCGGTCGCGGCCGAACTTGGTCTGACGCTCGAGCCGATCGGCGAACTGGTCGAAGCCGGTGCCTTTGCTGTCGAGGTCCGTTGATGCGCGGTGATACCGAGCAGTACCGTGAGCTGTTTCTCAACGACGTTCCGATGATGGATGCCCGCGCACCTGTCGAGTTCGCCAAGGGCGCGTTTCCTGGCGTGGTCAACCTGCCACTGATGGATGATCTCGAGCGGCAGAAGGTGGGTACGTGCTACAAGCAGCACGGGCAGCAAGCAGCCATTGAGCTGGGTCACCGGCTGGTCAGCGGCCAGCTCAAGGCCGAACGTATCCAGGCTTGGGCTGATTTCGCGCGGAACCACCCGCACGGCTACATCTACTGTTTTCGCGGTGGGCTACGGTCTCAACTGGTTCAGCAGTGGCTGAAGACAGAAGCGGGGATCGACTATCGGCGCGTGACCGGCGGATACAAGGCCATGCGCCATTTCTTGCTGGAAATCATCGAGCACGCGGCAGCGCAGGATGACTTCGTGTTGGTTGGCGGCATGACCGGCACGGGTAAAACCGAGGTGCTGGCGCGTCTGGACGACAGTGTCGATCTGGAGGGCATAGCCAACCACCGAGGCTCAAGCTTCGGCAAGCGCGCCACACCACAGCCGGTACAGATCGACTTTGAGAATGCGTTGGCGATTCGATTGCTGAAAATGCAGCATGCCGGCGCTCGTCAGTTCGTGCTTGAAGATGAAGCGCGACTAGTGGGTCGCTGCTCGATTCCGCTGCCATTGTTTCAGGGCATGCAGCATTATCCGCTGGTCTGGCTGGAAGATAGCTTCGAGGGCCGTGTCGATCGCATTCTCAAGGATTACGTGATTGATCTCGCCGCCGAGTTCAGCGCGGAGCAAGGCGAGAATGGTTTTGCGGCGTTCTCTGAGCGTTTGCAGCAAAGTCTGGTCAATATCAGCAAGCGGCTCGGTGGCGAGTGTTATGCGCGCCTGGCTGCGATCATGGATCAGGCGCTGACCGAGCAGGAAAACACCGGCTCGGTCGACCTGCACCGCGGTTGGATCGAGGCGTTGCTCAAGCAGTATTACGATCCGATGTATGCGTATCAGCGGGAGAGCAAGGCATCCCGTATCGAGTTCGCGGGTGAGCAGAACGCCGTGGTCGAATTCCTGCGCGAACGTGCCTCAGGCAAGCAACACTAAGCAGGTCTCGAAAAAGAGGGATGTATCGATGAAAAGTCTGATCTGTTTGTCCATGCTGGCGCTGGTTTTGACAGGCTGCGCCGCGAAAACCGCTTACCGAGACAGCTGTGCGTCGCAGTTGAATGCCGCGTGGGAGGAGCAGAGCCTCGCTGAAGCTGAGGGATTTGCGGGAACCGTTAGCTATTCCAAGGCGATGGCGCTGCTGACAGGTGCTAAAACACAGCAGCAATTTGAGGCTTATCAGGGCTGCGTCGAGAAGGCCAAGAAGGCTCGTTTTTACCTGCGCGAGTCGCGTGCCGGCCGTTGATAGCCCCTCCGGCAGCGCCCGCCCGGGTGCTGCCGTCCCACACTGGCTTAGGCCGTCTGGCCGCAGACCTCCTGGCCATCATGCCCTTTGCGATAAGCATCTAGCGCAGCTCCGCCTTCCCCGAATGTAAGGGCTGCTCACAGTCAGCTCATCTCAGCACTGAGGGTTTTGTGGGGCGATGTTGTATGTGCCTTTTTGCTTCATTGGTCGAGCGAGAACATTGCGACAAAGACCACAGGTCGACAGCCACACTTCAATCAACCGATACGTCTCAACGTCTTAGTGCTTTGCCCGACGCTTACGGATCAGTAGGATCGAGCGATTCCAGCGAAGGAGAGTCGCATGCGTGCAAGATTGGATGTCTGTCTGCGAGCGGTTAATGAAGTTCTGCTCGGCAAGCAATCACAGGTGCGATTGGCCATGGCTTGCCTGCTGGCGAGAGGGCATTTGCTCATTGAGGATCTGCCGGGCATGGGCAAGACCACCCTAAGTCATGCGCTAGCGAAGGTCATGGGGTTGGATTTTCAGCGGGTCCAGTTCACCTCGGATCTTTTGCCCGGCGATATCCTGGGTACGTCGGTATTCGACAAGGACAGCGGTCAGTTCGTCTTCCATCCAGGCCCAATCTTCGCGGAGCTAGTCCTGGCGGACGAAATTAACCGGGCTACGCCAAAGAGCCAGAGCGCACTGCTAGAAGCCATGGAGGAAGGGCAGGTCACCATAGAGGGCGCTACCCGACCTTTGCCCGATCCATTTTTCGTGGTCGCTACACAGAACCCGGTCAGCTCCGGGGGCACGTTTTCCCTGCCGGAATCACAGCTGGATCGCTTCCTTATGCGGTTATCACTCGGCTATCCAGCGAAAGCTGCCGAGAAAGCCCTGTTGATGGGCGATTCGCGCCGCCAGTTGCTGGTGCGCCTGGAGCCATTGCTCGATCGCTCCGCGCTGTCTGAAATCCAGGATGCAGTGGCTCAGGTTCGGGTCAGTGACGCATTGGTCGACTACGTGCTGCGACTGGTCGAGGCCACCCGTACGCAACCGCAGTTCGCGTGGGGATTGTCGCCACGTGGCAGTCTGGCATTGCTTGCAGCAGCCCGCGCCTGGGCATTCCTCGATGGGCGCGACTATGTCATTCCAGAGGACGTGCAGGCGGTACTGCCTTCCGTGGTTGGCCATCGGTTGCGCGAGCGCTCCGATGCGACGGGGCATGGCGGTGGCGCACTGGTGCAGTGGTTGCTGCGCGAAGTCCCAGCGCTATGACACTGCCTCGCTTGGGCTGACGGGAGAAACCTCCATGCGACTGCTACCCAGGTTGCGCGATCGCTGGCTGCTCAAGCGCATACCGCCAGGCCCCAGCGTGCGGCTCGATCAACGGCGCATCTTCATCATGCCAACGGCCGTGGGGATGAGCTTTTTGCTTGCGCTGTTGTTGATGCTGCTTGCGGCGATCAACTACCAGAACAGCTTGGCGTACGCGCTGACGTTCCTGCTGGGATCGGTATTCGTCGTGGCGATTCTACATACCTGGCGAAATCTAGCCGGTCTTGAGCTACAAGCTGGCGGTGCGGACGCGGCCTTCGTCGGTGAGCGGGCGCGTTTGCGTGTGCGCCTGGAGAGTAGAGGGCGTCTGTATCAGGCCGTTTCGGTTGGCTGGCCGCAGAGTGGTTTGCAACAAGTCGACGTGCCTGCAGGTGGCACCTGCGAGGTTGAACTGAGTCTGCCCGCCGAGCGGCGCGGCTGGCTGCGGCCGGGGCGGTTACGGGTCGAAAGCCGGTTCCCTCTGGGTATTCTCGTCGCCTGGAGCTGGATCGATCTGCAGCTATCGGCGCTCGTATATCCCCGTCCGCTTGAGGGCGAACTACCACTTGCTAGTGGTTTCGCCGAAGCCGGTGACAACGGGACCCGCGCGCAGGGCAGCGGCATCGACGATTATCAGGGCTTGAAACCGTGGCAGCCGGGTGACTCAACTAAACGGTTGAACTGGAAAGCCTACTCGCGAGGGCAGGGTTTGCTGGTGAAGGATTTCAGAGCGCTCGCGGGCGACGATCCATTGCTGGATTTCGATGCGCTAGATGGCGATCTCGAATCCCGGTTGTCCTTGCTCTGCTACTGGGCCGTGACGTTATCGGCCGGTCAACAGTCCTTTGCCATGTCGCTCGCGGGAACGACCATAGACGTGGCGACGGGCGACGAACATCGCAGCCGCTGCCTGAAAGCGCTCGCGCTCTTCGGGCTTCCGCCTGAGGTGGGCGATGAGTAGCGTCCAACCCATCCCGCGCAATGGCTTGGTCTGGCTGCTGGTCGCGCAGGTGCTGGTCATCCTGCCGCATTTGAGCCATCTGCCGCTGTGGATCGTTGGGCTCTGGCTTGGTTGTGCAGCCTGGCGCGTGCAGATTTTCCGCATGCGCGCTCGGTATCCGCGGGCTTGGGCAAAAGCGTTGATGATGTTAGGCGCTGCCATTGGCGTCTATTTCTCGCGGGGCGGACTCATCGGGCTCGACGCCGGAGTGGTGCTGTTGATCGCCGCGTTCATCCTCAAGCTGGTTGAAATGCGCAGCCGTCGAGATGCGCTGGTTCTGGTCTTCCTCGGCTTTTTTGCGGTGGTAACCAGCTACCTGTTCAATGACAGTCTGCTCGCTGGGCTTTACAG
Source organism: Pseudomonas sp. DNDY-54 (assembly GCF_019880365.1). NCBI lineage: Bacteria > Pseudomonadati > Pseudomonadota > Gammaproteobacteria > Pseudomonadales > Pseudomonadaceae > Pseudomonas > Pseudomonas sp. DNDY-54. Next base: position 2,469,293 of record NZ_CP082271.1, on the reverse strand, counting down.
CTTGGCGCCCATCATTGCGTTACTCGCGGCGATGATCGGTTTGCAACAGAGCGCCACCGATACCCATCCCTGGCCCACGCTACGGCTGGCCGGATCGTTACTGCTACAGGCGATACCGCTGATGCTGGTGCTTTTCGTCCTGTTTCCGCGGCTTGGGCCGCTCTGGTCCTTGCCTCAGCCAAGTGATCGCGGCGTGACCGGGCTGGCGGACAGCATGACGCCCGGCGACATAGCGGAGTTGAGCCGCTCGAGTGCACTGGCCTTCCGCGCCAGTTTCGACGGGCCGATTCCAGCGCGTGACCAGTTGTATTGGCGCGCAGTCACCTTTGAGCGTTTCGACGGCAGACGTTGGTCCCAGTCACTTTCGTCGCAGCTGCCTCGCGCACCTGAATGGACGCCACGGGGCGAGCCGATCGAATACAGCATCGTTATGCAGCCCAGTGGCAGGCCCTGGTTGTACGCGTTGGATGTAGCGCAAGTCGAGGCCGGTGACGTCCGGCTGATGGCTGACTTCCACCTGGAGCGGTCTCGCCCTGTCGACAAGCCACTCATGTACCAGGCGACGTCTTGGACCGAATCGTTGCGCGAGCCTGGCGCAGCAGCGGCAACACTGGAGCGTGCGTTGCAGCTGCCGGAGGACGGCAATCCCCGCAGCCGGGCGTGGGCGAGGGCCTTGCGTCGCGAGCATCGAACGCCCGAGGCGACCGTGCAGGCACTGCTGAGTCATTTCAACCAACAGCCCTATGGATACACCTTGCGCCCACCACCGGTCGGCGCCGATATCGTCGACGATTTTCTGTTCGAGACGCTCAAAGGATTCTGCATTCACTACGCGGGCGCAATGACCTTCGTGCTCCGCTCCGCCGGGATCCCGGCTCGGGTCGTTGCCGGCTATCAGGGTGGTGAGTTCAATCCGTCCGGCAATTATCTGTCAGTGCGCCAGCTCGACGCGCACGCCTGGATCGAATACTGGGACGCTGAAAGGGGCTGGATCAGCGTGGACCCGACTTTTCAGGTCGCACCGGAGCGTATCGAGTTGGGGCTGGAAGAGGCGCTGGCGGACGAGCAGGACCTGATCGAAGGCAACATGATGGATCTGAGAAGCTATCGAGATGTTGGCTGGCTAAACGATTTGCGTCTTGGCTGGGATAGCCTCAATTACGGCTGGCAGCGGTGGGTCCTGAACTACCAGGGCGAGCGTCAGCTGGAGGTGTTGCAAGGGCTGTTTGGGAAACTCGACGGTCGTAAGCTTGGTTTGCTGATGGTTGGCGTCGGCGGCTTCCTGATTGCGCTGCTGGCGATTGTTCTGCTCAAGCCTTGGCGTCGTGAACGGGACTCACAGCTGCGTCAGTTCCATCGCTTTGAGCGGCTACTGGTGCGTCACGGTATCGTTCGGCAATCGGGCGAAGGCGCTCGAGATTTCGCTCAGCGCGCGGCACAAGCGCTACCGGCCGCAGCGGACGCCATTACGCATTTTGCCGATCTTTACGAACGGGCGCGCTATGCGGGCCAGCCGCTGGACCGGGCGGCAGTGCAGACAGCTTTGGCCAACTTGCGACGCCAGCTGCCGTGGCGCGGCGTTGCCATCGCTTCCAGGGATGACAACAAGGCCGACCACCCATAGCTGCGCGCGATAGCGAGTTATCACCAAAGGACTAAGCAGGACGTTAACGCGTTGCGCAGCGATAAGATCAACCGCTATCCAACGAAGTCGAGGTGGGCATGACCCTGTCCGAATTGATACAAGCCGTGCGTGACAACCCCGAGCAGGTCGTAGTCCCGTCAAGCTGGGGCCAAGGGCGGGCCGGTTTTGGCGGACTGGCCGCAGCGCTGGTGTTCGAGGCAATGCAGGCCAAGGTGCCGAGTGACCGTCCCGTTCGGTCGCTGGCCATTACGTTTGTCGGGCCGCTTGCGACCGATACGCCGGTCAGCTTCGAGGCAGAGGTGCTGCGTGAGGGTAAGGCCGTTAGCCAGGTGCTCGGTCGCGCCGTTCAGAACGGCCAGGTGGTGACCTTGGTACAGGGCAGCTTCGGTGCATCGCGTGTCTCCGCCGTTCGGGTGGAGGCCGAACCGGCGCCTGAGCTTCCGCCGGTGGAGGTGTGCCAGGAGCTGCCTTATATCCGCGGTGCCACGCCCGAGTTTACGCAGCACTTGTCCATGCGCTGGGGAATCGGTGGCCTTCCGTTCTCCGGCAATACGTCGCGTGAGATGGGCGGCTGGGTTCGCCAGCGTGGGGACGTTGACCGAGAGCCAGTGACCGTTTCGCATCTCTTGGCGCTGGTAGATGCCTGGCCGCCGGCAGTATTGCCGCATCTGAACAGTTTCGCCCCGGGAAGCTCGCTCACCTGGACGATTGAGTTCGTGCAGCCGCTGCCGTTGCTGGACACACATGAATGGTGCCGGTATCGGGCGATTATCGAACATGCTCAGGATGGTTACGGTCACTGCGCTGCCGCGCTATGGACTGGCGGGGGAGAGCTCGTCGCACTGAGTCGCCAGACGGTGACGGTCTTCGGCTAACCGAACCGACATGGCTACGCGTAGCGCGTAGCCATGTCTCGCTCATGCAGGCTTTATCACAGCTTGAACTGATGGATTGCCTTGCTGAGCTCGCCGGAAAGCGCGGCCAGCGCTGCACTGGTGGTTGCCGATGCGCCGGTTTGCTGGACGGTCTGCTCGGTGACATCGCGAATGCCGGTAACCGACCGATTAAGCTCCTCGGCTACCGCGCTCTGTTGATCAGCGGCGACCGCGATCTGCGTGTTGCTCTCGCGCATCTGCGCAACCGCCGTTGTAATGGCCTCCAGAGCAGCCCGCGCCTCGCCTGCTTCATGTACGCAATCATCAGCCTTGAGCGAGCTGTCCTGCATGAACTCGACTGCGTCCCGGGTCATCGCTTGCAGGCCAGTGACCATCTGGGTGATCTCGTCGGTCGATAGCTGTACACGTTTGGCGAGATTGCGCACCTCATCCGCAACCACCGCAAAGCCTCTGCCCATTTCGCCAGCGCGCGCGGCTTCGATCGCCGCGTTCAACGCCAGCAAATTGGTTTGTTCGGCGATGCCATGGATAACGCCAACAACACCGTTGATCTTCTGGCTATCCTCGGCAAGCTTGCCGATCGTCTCGGACGTTTGCTGAACGCCCAGCGAAAGATTGGCGATCGAGCGCTCCACTCGGGCAACGACGTTATGCCCCTCGCTCGCCAGGCGGTCGGCCTGCTGCGATTGATCACGGGTCTCCCTGGCATGTTCGGCGATGTGATGGACCGTAGCCGTCATTTCATTGATCGCAGTCGCAGCCTGATCGGTTTCACTCTGCTGATCGAGCATGCCCTGACGGACGTTGCTCATGCTGGAGGCCAATCGGCCAGCGTCTACGTCCAGCCGAGCTGCAGCCTCGGTGACGGTGCCGACGATGCGCTGGTAACCGGCCTGCATGGCATTGAACGCTGAGGCCATCTGGCCGACTTCATCGCGGCTATCAAGCGGCACCCGGCGGGTCAGGTCACCGCTGTGCTCGACGTGGACCATCACGTCTTTGAGGGTATTGAGATGGCTGAGCAGAAAACGTATCAATAGCTGAGACGCGCCCAGCAACATCAGCATCAACACGGCTACGGCAATCGCGTAGCTGAAGAAATGTTCGATGAGCAGTTCTCGGACACTTGGCGCTCGGGCCAGGATGGCCAGGTGTTCACCGTCAGAATTGGGGACAATCTGGGCACCCACCGCAGGGTGCGAGTCCAGCAACCGGTTGTGGTCCAATGCCACCCATCCTTGGCGTGCCGTGACAGAGCGGCCGTCGATCACCAGCGCCTCGCCGGATGGAAACGTCTGGATATCCGGATGGTGAGGCAGTGGAATACTCGTGGGCCAGGCTTGGAGCAGTGAGCCCAGCTGCTGCGCTTTGCTCTGGGCGTCCTGGCTTCGCGATTGCTGTTCGAGCTGCAGTGCGAAAAGCACTAACAGCAACGTGGTAGCGAAGGCCACCATATTCAGCGCCCAGAACTTGTATTTCAGGGACAAGTCGCGAATCCATAAAGCCATTAAGTGATCTTCTTAAGCCGTTTACGAAGGGGTCGTCAGGGTGGTAGTTCGCGTTTTTTGTGAACGTGATCGGTTTAACGGCAGCAGGCTGCGCGGCTTGAGTGAATCAGGATTGCATCAACGGTTCGATTCGAAAAAACGCCTGAGCACAGCGCGTCGTGCTCTGTGCAAGCGCCTCTTCGTTTATCTCGCGGTGTTTCGCGACTTCGCGCAGGACTTCTGGAAGGAAAGCCGGCTCGTTTTGGCCTCCTTTTGGCTTGGGTCGCAGCGTGCGCGGCAGTAGATAGGGCGCATCGCTTTCGAGCATCAATCGTGACGCGGGGATCTCCCGAACGAGCGATTGGAGGTGCGTGCCGCGTCGCTCATCGCAGATCCAGCCAGTGATGCCGATATGCAGGTCGAGGTCCAGGTAAGCATAAAGGGCACGCTTTTCCCCGGTGAAACAGTGCACGACCGCAGCGCTGAGCCGGTCACGGAACGGCTTCAGTATCTCCACCATGCGCTGGTCAGCGTCGCGTTCATGAAGAAACACAGGAAGCCCCGTTTCCACTGCCAACTGCAAATGCTCTTCAAGCACGCGTTCTTGCTGGGCGCGCGGAGACAGGTCCCGGTTGAAATCCAGTCCGCATTCGCCGACTGCGCGAACCTCGGGCTCGGCAAGCAAGCCCTTGAGCTGAGCCGCTGTCTCGGACGTCCATTGGCGCGCGTCATGCGGGTGAATGCCCGCGGTGCAAAACAGTCGTTTTCCGGTTTCATCCAGCTCGCGGCAGAGGGCGAGCGCAGCTTCGCTTTCATTGAGGCTGGTGCCGGTCAGTAACAGTTGAGCAACGCCTGCTGCGTAGGCGCGATCCAATACCGCGCGTGGGTCGCGCGCAAATGTTGGGTGGGTCAGGTTCACGCCAATGTCGATTAGCTGCATGGAGGTCTCGCTTATGAAATCAAAATATAACGTTAATAATCAGCGATATGGCGTTGTTATCTAATGTAAGTCTGGAAGACTCGCTGGCGGTTAAATATTGGCTGTGAGAATCTTCGCCACCCTGCAGCCGCGTGACCGCGCTGCATTTTGTCTCATTCGAGCCGATACCCGTAAATGATCCGACTAATCTCCTTGCTGCTGAGTGTGCTGATGTTTGCCGCCTGGCCAGCCGCTGCGCGGGTGATGGGACCTCAAGCGTGGCAGTCAGGGGATGCCGTCCGTGATCTGGCAGAGGTGCGCCGAAGTGGTGTCCTGAGAGTGTTGGTCAATCAGAGCCGCAACAGTTCGGGGGAAGTGAAAGGCGAAGCCATCGGTGTGGAGTCCGTTCGCTTGCGGGCATTTGAGCAGTTCCTTAATCGCGGCTCCAAAGGCCCTCCGATCACGCTGAAGCTGATTCCAAAAGCGAAGGACCAGTTGCTTGGTGCGTTGCAGAGAGGCGAGGGCGATCTGGTTGCGCCTGGAGAGCTATTGCCACAGGGCGCGACGCGCCAGATAAGTCGCAGCCGCGCGGTGGTCCCTCAGGTCGCGATGGTGCTGGTAAGCCGCCAGGGTGGCGTGCGTTATAAAAACTACCAGCAACTATCCGGTCGCAGCGTGGCGTTATCTGCAGGTAGCGCGGCGGGCTCCGCCTTGGAAGAAATCAATCGAGGGCTGATGCAGGCTGGACGCGCGCCGATTGCGGTCGAATGGGTCGACCCGACGTTGGCCGTGGAAGACGTGCTGGAGATGGTGCAAGCCGGTGTTTACCCAGCGACTGTGGTCGAGCGAACCATTGCGGAACGTTGGGCAAAGGTGTTGCCCAAACTACGTATCGAGCCGCAGCTAACCTTGGGCGATTCCGCGGACATGCATTGGTTTACCCGAAAGGACGCCAGCATGCTGCGTGCGAGCGTCGATCGTTTTCTGCAGAACTACAGCGCGCCGGATGACCAGGATGCAGCGTTTGTCCGCGTCTACCGTAGGCTTTACCGCGTGCAATATCCGCTGGATCGCATCGGGCGGCAGCGCCTGGAGAAAGTGAGACCGACCCTGCAGCGACATGCACAGCAGCAGGATATCGACTGGCTCAACCTCGCAGCGCTGGCGTTCAAGGAGTCGACGCTCAACCCGGCGGCTCGGGGGGCGTCCGGTGCCACCGGTCTCATGCAAGTGACGCCAGCCACTGCTCGCAGCATGGGCGTGAGCGACATCGGGCGGTTGGATAACAATGTTCTTGCCAGTGCGAAGTACCTGACGAGCATCCGCCGCACGTTTTTCGCCAGCCCTAGGCTGAATGAGCGCGAACGCATGGCGTTTGTATTAGCCGCTTATAACCTCGGGCCGCAGCGCGTTCAGAGCCTTCGTGCAGAGGCGCGCCGTCGGGGCCTCAATCCGGATCAGTGGTTCTTCCAAGTAGAGCGCGTCGCGATGTCGACCATGGGAATGGGCGTGGTCAGCTACGTCAATGCCGTAAACAAGTATTACCTGGCGTACACCCGCGAACGTTACCTGCTCGAAGGTGGTCCGCAGAGTGCCGCCAATTGAACGCCTAACGCTTTGTGGCCGCGAGTAACTGCTCGGCGGCATCCAGGCGTTGCCGTTCACTTTCGTCAAAGCGTTCGGCGCTCAGCCGCGCAATCGCGGCGCGTTTGTCCGCCTCGCCTAGACCACGACTTGCCTCAATGCGAGTCTTCTCCTCTCGATAGGCCATGACGCGCGCTTCCCATTCCTGGCGTCTGGCATCGAGGTTTTCCAAGCGGGCGGCGGCTGCGTTGCCTACCAACTGCTGACGTAATTGCTTCAGGTCTGAAAGGCTGCCGCCGCTGGCCTGCAGTGCTTTCGTCTGCTCGCGCAGTTCGATTTGCAGCTGGGCTGCCAGCGAATCCTGCAGCTCCGGTGGCAGGTTGTTGCGCAATCTGTCCAGCGCCGCTCCCTTCTCTGAAGCGTTGAGCGATGAGTTATGACGTATCACCAGTCGATCCAGCGTGAAGCGGTCAGCTGCTTCATCCAGGCCGAAGAAGGCTCGACGGGTCATGTCATCGAACAGACCGGCACGCAGCTCCTGAACGGCCGCTAAGCGGGCGCGCATCGCATCGAGGTCCGGTTGACGCGTATGGTCCTGTTCGAGCACCAGGAGCTGGCGTTTGTAATCCAGGTACTGGCTCAATAATCGAATGGCATGGCCCTCAGCAGGCTGGGGAAGTTGCGTTTCGATGTAGCGGTGCAGCCGAGCGATACTCGTCTCCAGAGACTCCTCGCCGATGGAGGCGAGAAAATAATCGAAGAGGTGGCGAACACCTGCGTCGATCACAAGGTTTCCAGCCGCATCTGCATGTAGGCGACCGTCTACCTGGGTGCCCGTGAAGGAGGCCGGCAGGTGGCTAAGATTGCCGTTGCGCGGAGGTCGCTTGACTGTGGTCACTTTTTGCAGGTCTGCATGGACGGGACCCGTATGTGCTTGGGGCTCGGTTGCGTGCGTCGCCGCTGGTGTGGGGTCGGACAGGCCACGCCAGTACAGGGCAATGCTAACGGTGGCGCTCAGCAGGAAGAGGGCGGCGATCAGTTTCATTGGGGTGCCTTATGGTCAGAAAGCGGGGCCTGCTGGCCCCGCCTGAATCTCAGAGGCCCGCGTTTTTGAGCCGGTTGGCGTGCTGGCGGTAAACAGTTACGGGATCCGTTTCGAACAGGCTGGTCAGACCAAGCACCTGATTGACCTCGTCCAGGTGATTCATCCGGTAGTTGTCACGGATGACCATCCCCAGGTGCGAACTGCAACGCCCGACCAACCCGTCATTGGCCTCGTCAAATGCAAGCGAGCCGGCCCCCATCATGGCATCGCTCACGTCCAGCGGGTTGGTGAGAGGGCTGGTGCCGCTCCATGAGTAGTAGCGAACGCCGTTGACCTTGTACGCGCCCTCGCCGCATGCGCTGGTGGGGACGCCCTGTGGATATTTCGCGTTGAATCGCGCCGCGCCTTCACTGTTGAGTGATTCAAGCGAACCGAGAGAGTTCTGCGGCTCGGTGCTCGGACTCCCCGACAGGAAATGGATCAACGCGCCCATCCCATTGACGAGGCCAGAAACGATGGCCTCCCCACCGGAGCCCTCCGGTATCTTACGGATGAGATCGGCCACGTCAGAGCCCTTATGGGGCGCGCCGACACTGGTGACAGACGCGATCAGATCGGGACGAACGGCAGCGACATAGCGCACGGTTGGCCCACCATGGCTATGGCCGATCAGGTTGACCTTCGGCTTTCCGCTGATTGCCACAATCTCCTCGACCTGCTGCAACAGCTCTTCGCCGCGCAACTCTGAGGTGTTGAGCTGGCTTACCTCCGTCACATAGACCTGAGCGCCATCCCGTCTCAGTGCCTGCGGAATGCCGTACCAGTAATCGATGCCAAGCATGCTGTCGAAGCCAAGCATGCCGTGCGCCAGCACGATGGGGTAACGCGTCTGGGTATAGCCATTGGAGCTGAATAATCCGGCCTGTACCTGGCTAGAAAACACCAGGGCAGCACCGACGCAAAGGGCCAGCATTGTTTTGTTGTTATTCATGTATGCACTCGTTCAAAGGGTGAACAGGACGTTGGCAGTCCATCGCCATTCACCGCGCGCTGCGCGTACAACGGCTTCAATCAGCGCAGCATTCGTGCCAAGCCCCGTACAGCGGATAAGCGGATGCTCTAGCCCGCCGTATCGCCTGCGGCTTTGCGCTCTACATGAGCGGCTGCTGGGTAAGCCCTTGTTACCGGACGGAACAGGGTGGTGGGAAGGAAAGTGCTAGCCCCGCGTGATCCGCAACGTTAGCAACCTGATCGGCGACGATGGTGACTTATTGGTCACTAAGCAACCGCTGGGTCAATGTACTCAATCGCCACGATGTACCACAGCTTTGCCCCAGTGGGCGTTTGAACCTGAACTTCCGCATCCAGCGGTTTGCCGACCAATGCTCTGGCCAGCGGCGAGTCGATACTGATCAGGCCTTGGCGAAGGTCAAGTTCGTCGGGCCCAACGATGCGATAGCGAGCTTGATCACCGTCTTCGTCTTCGACCGTCACCCATGCGCCAAAGTACACCTTGCCCGGATCGGTCGGTTTGTCGCTGACGACCTTGAGCTTCTCCAGCCGCTTGGTGAGAAATCGGACACGGCTATCAATCTCTCGCAGCATTTTCTTACCGTAGGTGTACTCGGCGTTTTCAGAACGATCGCCTTGCGCGGCGGCTTCGCTGACCGACTGGGTGACCTGCGGGCGCCTGACATGCCACAACTCGTGTAGCTCCGCGCGCAGCCGTGCCTCACCTTCCGGTGTTATCAGGGGTGTACCAGCGGGGCGGGGCGGGCGATAACGGCTCATGAATCATCCGAGGTGGCTGAAGGGTGCCTATTCTAAAGTTACTTGTCTTGATCTGGCTTCAGTTCTCGCGGAGTACATTGAGCGGGCTGGCATTGAGCGCTCGGCGCGTACCGATTACCCCCGCGGCTCCAACCAGCAGCGCGCCGATCAGCGGCAGCAGGAGCAGCCAAGGGTGCGGTTGCCAGCGTAAGTCGAAGACAAAGTGATAGAGCAGCGCGCTGACCAGTTCGCAGCCTAGCGCGGCGAGCAGGCCGCTGGCCGCGCCGAGCACACCGAATTCTGCCCGCCTGGCCTTGAGTAACAAATTGCGCTCAGCGCCCAATGCCCGCAACAGAGCGCCTTGGCGGATGCGCTCGTCCAGTGTCGCCTGGAGACCAGCAAACAATACGGTCAGACCAGCGGCCAGCACGAACATCAGCACGTACTCGACCGCTAGCGAGACCTGCGCCAGGATGCTACGCAGCTGGCTGAGCAAGGCCTCGACCTGCAGTATCGTTGCGGATGGGAAGTCTCGCGCCAGTTGCACCAGTTCGCGATCCTTGCCGTCGGGCAGGTGGAAGCTGGTCATGTAGGTAGTCGGCACGTCTTGTAGGGTTTCAGGCTCGAAGATCATGTAGAAGTTCGGCTGGAAACTGTCCCAGTTCACCTCACGCAGACTGGTCACGCTGACATCGCGGGTCAGCCCGCCGACCGTGAAGCTAAGTTGGTCGCCCAGTTTGACCTGAAGGCTCTCGGCCAACTCGGCTTCCACCGATACGCCCGGTAATTCGCTTGGCGCGTCGTCCCACCACTGGCCAGCGGTGAGGCGATTGTCGGAAGGGATATCCTGCGCCCAGGTCAGGCTCAGGTCACGGCGTATCGCCCGCTCGCCTTGACTATCCTTGCTGACCGCCTGACGTACCGGCTCCCCATTGATGGCGACCAGCCGTCCCGGTACGACGGGGTACAGCGGCGCGGCATGATCCGACAATGCCTCGATACGCTGCGCAAAAGCGTCCCGATCAGCGGGTAACACGTTGAGCACGAAATGGTTAGGTGCATCGTCCGGGAGCTGGTTCTGCCAGGTATCCAGCAACTCGCCGCGCAGCAGCGCAATCAGGGCCATCGCCAGTAATATCAGGCCGAAGGCCAGCGACTGACCTGCGGCCGCAAGCGGGTGACGAAGCAGCTGGCCAAGACCCAAGCGCCATGTCAGCGAAGCGCCCGATAGCGCGCGGCGCAAGCCCCGCAGTGCCAGCAACAAGAGCCCGCCGAGGACCAGGGTCGCGATCAGGCCTCCACCCAGCAGCGCAAGCGTGATTTTCAAGTCCAGGCTAAGGCGCCACATGATCAGGCCAAGGGCGGCCACCGCGGTGCCGTATACCAGCCAGGTGCTTGGCGGGACCGGTAGGATATCTCGGCGTAGTACCCGTAGTGGCGGTACGCGCCCCAATGCAGCCAATGGCGGCAACGCAAAGCCGGCCAGCGCCACGAGCCCGGTTGCGATGCCTGCCAATGCAGGCCAGAGGGTGGCCGGCGGGACCTCGCTCACAACCAACTCGCGCAGCAGGAAGAACAGCCCGTGTTGTGCTGCCCAGCCCAACAGTGCGCCCACCACGCTCGCTGCTATGCCCAGGCAGCCGAGCTGCAACGTGTAAAGCAGCAGTGCCTCGCGTCGTGACAGTCCCAGGCAGCGCAGCAGAGCGCTGGCATCGAAGCGGCGTGCGGCGAAACGCGCGGCTGAAAGCGCCACCGCAACGCCCGCGAGAAGCACTGCGGCCAGGCTGGCAAGGTTGAGGTAGCGTTCGGCGCGCCCAAGCGCACCGCCAATCTGGCGATTGCCGTCCTTGGCGGTTTCGATGCGCTGATGCGGTTGCAGGTTGGGTTTGATGGCTTCTTCATAAGCCTGCAGTTGCGCCGGTTCCCCACGCCAAAGTTCTCGATAGCGCACACGACTGCCAGGCTGCACCACGCCGGTGGCGTCCAGATCATCGAGATGCATCAGTACCCGTGGCGTCAGGCTGTAGAAATCGCCCACCCGATCGGGCTCGTAGGTCAATACGCGGGTCAACTGCAGCCGCTTGTTACCCACTTCGATGTGATCGCCGACTTGAAGATCGAGCGCGGCGAAGAGGCGGGCTTCGGCCCAGGCTTCGCCAGGTTTTGGTCCCGGTCCGGCGTGTTCTGGCTGGTACGGGGCGGGAGCGCTACGCAACTCACCACGCAGCGGGTAATGGTCGTCGGCTGCCTTGACACTCGTTAGTTGCAGATTTTCGTCCGTGGCGACGACGCTGGAAAATTCAACAACCCGGGCATGATCAAGCTGTAATCGGGCGCCTGCCGCGATCTGTTCGGACTCGGCGGGTGCGCTGCCACGCAACACAAGATCGGCTCCGAGAAATTCGGTGGCCCGCAGCAACATGGCATCGTTTAGACGTGCACCGAAATAGCCGATGGCTGTACTGGCCGCTACGGCAATCAACAGTGCACCAAACAGAACGCGGAGCTCGCCGCCGCGCGCATCGCGCAGCAGCTGGCGCAGCGCCAGGCTAGCCAGACGGGGGAAGGGCACGCGCTTCATCGGGTCTGCTCATCTAGAAGTTGGCGACCGCCTTCCAGGCGAAGCAGGTGTTGGCAGCGCTGGGCCAGCCGCTCGTCATGCGTGACCAGTACCAGGGTCGTGCCGCGTTCACGGTTAAGTTCAAACAGCAGTTCCGTGATGTTTGCACCGGTATGGCTATCGAGATTGCCGGTGGGTTCATCGGCGAAGAGCACTGAAGGTTCGGCGGCGAACGCACGTGCGACCGCGACACGCTGTTGTTCGCCGCCCGAGAGCTGTCGTGGATAGTGATGCAAGCGAGCACCCAGACCAACGCGTCCAAGCAGTTCGGTGGCTTTCGCCTGCGCATCACGACGGCCATGCAGCTCGAGCGGCAGCATGACGTTTTCCAGCGCATTGAGACTGTCGAGTAGCTGGAATGACTGGAAGACGAAGCCTACGTGTTCCGCCCTGACCCTGGCGCGCTGGTCTTCATCCAATGCGCCGAGCAGATGACCGGCTAGGTGCACCTCGCCCGCGCTCGGCAGGTCTAGGCCGGCCAGCAGGCCGAGCAGGGTCGACTTGCCAGAACCAGAGGTGCCGATGATGGCCAGGCTCTCGCCCTTGTTCAATTCCAGCGATACATCGTCGAGAATCGCCAGCTCGCCTTCCGCGCTGGGTACCGCTTTGCTAAGGTTCCGGGCGTACAGAATGCTGGCGGTCATGGAGATTCCGATGCGAAAGTGGCTAAGAAGTGGGGTCCTGGTACTGCTTTGCTGGACTCAGGGAGCCGCGGCGGGGACGTTGCTGGTCGTTGGGGATAGTATCAGCGCCGCTTTCGGCCTGGAAACCAGCCAGGGGTGGGTACACCTGCTCCAGCAACGCCTTGATACAGAAGGGATCGATCATCAGGTCGTGAATGCCTCGATCAGTGGCGACACGAGCGCCGGTGGGCTTGCCAGGTTGCCTATGCTTTTGGAGGAGCATGCGCCCGAGGTGGTCATTCTCGAACTCGGTGGCAATGATGGTTTGCGCGGCCAGTCGCCGGCGCAGCTCAAAGACAATCTTGAGGCGATGATTGAGCAATCCCGCGAGGCGGGCGCTGAGGTGGTGTTGCTTGGCATGCGGCTGCCGCCGAACCTGGGGCAGCGCTACACGACGGCGTTTGCTCAGGTATTCGATACCCTTGCCGAGGATAACAAGCTGCCGTACGTACCGTTCTTTCTGGAGGGTGTTGGCGGGGTCGAGGGTATGATGCAGCCCGATCGCATCCATCCCACCGCCGGTGCGCAGCAAAGGCTGCTCGACAACGTCTGGCCCGTGCTCGAACCCTTGCTTTGAGCAGTGCCCACCGCTACTGTCGCGCCCCTCGATTGGAGCCTCCGATGCCGCGCCCAGCCTGGACCCTATTTGCCTATCGCCTTATCGTGCCGGACGAGCAGTTCGACCTGTTCGCCTGCCGCGAAAATCGTCTGCATCTGGCGCTACGGCAACTGGAGCTCAATAGCCGAGGCGACCGCACCCTCTGTGGCGGATTTTTGCCTGCCCAACCGCGCTGGCAGGACCTTGAACGTACCGCGCTCAAGGATCGCCGGCTCTGTCCGGCGTGTCGCGACGCGCTTAGCGCGCAACGCAAAGGCCTTCCGTCTGCCGTCAACGCCTGGTAGCTCGGCGGGCGCAGTTGCTTCGCGTACAATCGCTCAACTTGATCCTCTATTTCCAAGGAAACCTTGAATGCTCTCGCGTGCGTCTGCAGTCGCCTCCTGTGCGTCATTCGCTGCTTTGATATTGGCTGGTCAGGCCGCGGCGCTGGAACTACCGCTACCCCCGGAAGACGAGGACGTGGTTGGGCAGATCCAGGTAATCAAGGCCAAGTACGAGGACACATTCGCAGCGCTAGGCGAGACGCATGATCTGGGTTATCTGGAGCTGGTTGCAGCCAACCCTGGCGTGGATCCCTGGCTGCCCGGCGAAGGCACGGACATCATCCTGCCGACACGCTACATTCTGCCGCCGGGACCACGCGAGGGCGTCGTGATCAACTTGGCTGAGTATCGCCTGTACTATTTCCCTGAGGGTAAGGATGTTGTGCATACCTTTCCGCTTGGAATCGGGCGTGAGGGGTGGGGGTCACCGGTGGGCAACACCCGGATCACGGCCATGACCAACAATCCGGCTTGGTACCCACCGCAATCGATTCGAGATGAGCACGCCGCCGAGGGTGATCCGCTCCCGAAGGTCGTGCCGCCAGGACCGGATAACCCGCTTGGCCCTTACAAAATGACCCTGGCATTGCCCGGTTATCTCATCCATGGCTCGAACAAGAAGTTTGGTATTGGCATGCGTGTGAGTCACGGGTGTTTCCGGATGCTCAATCACAACGTGCTGGAATTGTCGGGGCTGGTCAAAGTCGGCACCCCGGTACGGATTATCGATGAGCCTTATAAGTTTGGTGTCAGCGAAGGCAAGATCTACCTGGAGGCGCATACGCCGCTGCAGGACGAAGACAAGCACATGACGCTGATGGACAAGCATGCCGTTGTGATCAATACATTGCTCAAGCGTGACGAGGCGGCGGGTGTCTTACAGTTGGACTGGGAAATGATCCGGGAGATCATCGCCGGGGAAGATGGCTTGCCGATTCAGATCGCTGAGCAAGGGCAGGCGCTGGCCAGTCAGGAAGAGCACATCTTTTAACACCTGCCCGATACATGGCAGCTATTAAGCACCCACAAAAAAGCCGACCTGTAGGTCGGCTTTTTTTATCGCCTGAAGCTTACTTGCGGCTGGCGCGTTCCAGCATACGCAGTGCACGCTCGTTGGCTTCGTCAGCAGTTTGCTGAGCCTTCTGAGCAGCCTGCAGAGCCTCATCGGCCTTGCTGTACGCTTCGTCAGCGCGAGCCTGGGCGCGGGCAGCGGAATCTTCGGTCGCGGTCAGGCGAGCTTCGCTTTCCTTGGTCATGCTGTTGCTGCAACCAGTAGCCAGAACTGCGGCGAAAGCCAGAGCAGAAAATTTCAGAACGTTGTTCATCGTGTTCCCCTTAAGGATGAAATCCATGGCAACTTCCGTTATGGAAAGTTGGCGCGCACATACTACCGATTAGTTGCGCTAAGTAAACTGAGGCGAGCAGCTGCTACCACATTTTTCTGCACGCTCATTCTCTTCATGGCGCCCGCTGGACAGGTTGATTAAAAAACAATCAGGGCCAGCCGTTGCACTCGCTACATGGACCAACGCCAACGTCGAAAAGTTGCACTTCGGACGTTTACGAAGGCGATGCAGTAGCAGGCGCACCTGCAGTCCGGCTGGCCAACTTTTAAGCAATTGAAGCGGAGTCTTACATAGCGGTAGCATGCACTGTCCACTAACAAGAAAAATGGGGAATGTGCGGGCTCCGCATGAACCCTCCAAGTCGAAGGGGCAGGGCAAGCCTGCTGAGGAGGCGAGATGACCGACAAGCTAACCATTCACCATGATCGAACGGGGCATCAGTTCGAAACTACCGTGGACGGCTATCGCGCCTATCTGGCTTATGTGGATCTAGGTAAACAGACCTTGGATTTTTACCGGACCTTTGTTCCGGATGCACTGCGCGGTCGGGGTGTGGCGGCTGTGTTGGCTCAGCATGCATTGGACTACGCCGAGCGTGAAGGCTACACCGTGATTCCATCATGTTCCTATGTCGAGCGGTATATCGAGCGACAAGGCAAGACCACGGGCGGTATCGACAGCGAATAAAAAAGAAACGCCGCGAGCGGCGTTTCTTTTTCAGTTCGCGATCAACCGCGAGCGCGCCTGGGTAGTACGTCCTTCAGCTTGCCATGCATGTTGAGAATAGCTTTTTCCGTCGCATCCCAATCGATACAGGCATCGGTGATGGACACACCATATTTCAGGTCCGCGAGATCCTTGGGAATCGGTTGGCTGCCCCACCCCAAGTGGCTTTCCACCATCAAGCCGACGATAGAGTTGTTGCCCTCCAGTATCTGATTCGCCACGTTGTCCATCACCAACGGCTGCAGCGCTGGGTCCTTATTGGAGTTCGCGTGGCTGCAGTCGACCATGATGTTCGGGGAGATGCCGGCTTTGTTCAGTTCCTGTTCGCATACCGCCACGCTGACCGAGTCGTAGTTGGGCTTGCCGTTGCCGCCGCGCAGTACGACATGGCCATACGCATTGCCCTTGGTGGTGACGATCGAGACGCCACCCGATTGGTTGATACCGAGGAAACGGTGCGGGCTGGAAACCGATTGCAGTGCGTTGATGGCTACGGTGAGGCTGCCGTCGGTACCATTTTTGAATCCGACGGCGGACGACAGACCCGATGCCATCTCCCGATGTGTTTGGGATTCAGTCGTGCGCGCGCCAATGGCCGACCAGCTGATCAAATCCTGTAGATATTGCGGCGAGATAGGGTCCAGTGCCTCGGTGGCTGTCGGCAGGCCCATCTCGGCCAGATCCAGCAGAAGCTGCCGGCCAATATGCAGTCCGTCCTGGATCTTGAATGAGTCGTCCATGAACGGGTCGTTGATCAGACCCTTCCAGCCTACGGTTGTACGGGGCTTCTCGAAATACACGCGCATGACGAGATACAGGCTGTCCGAAACCTGTTCGGCCAGGACCTTCAGACGCTCGGCATATTCATGAGCAGCCTTCAGATCGTGAATCGAGCAGGGGCCTATCACCACAAACAAGCGATGGTCCTTGCCGTCGAGAATGTTGCGTACTACCTGGCGTCCTTCTGAGACGGTTTTCAGTGCGGTAGGCGTCAGCGGTATCTCGCGCTTCAGCTGTTCCGGCGTGATAAGTGTCTCGTTGGAAGCAACGTTAAGGTCATCGATCGGTAAATCAGCCATCGTGTTCTCGTCAGGGTCACGGATGCCGTCCGCCAGCCATCCCGGTGCGGCGGAGCAGGGCTTGAGGGCGCAGCGGGAAAGCGGAACCTTATCGTGTATTGCGTGGCCTCCACAATGACCATAAAGCCGGATGCCGGCATCGCGCGGCACAACACAGGTAACGTCCACGATCCAAGGGGGCGTGGTGGCTGGGCGCCGCCTTGGGACGCTGCTAATGTGGCGCTTCGAGCGCGCCCTCACGCGGCGTTTACTGATCTGAAGCTGGAGTTCTTGCATGACCGCACCTAACCCTCGTATCGGAGTCATTGGCAGTGGCGCTATCGGCGGCTTTTATGGGCTGATGCTCGCGCGGGCCGGCTACGATGTGCATTTTCTTCTTCGCAGCGAGTACGAGGCGGTCAAGCGCAATGGGCTGCAAGTCAACAGTGCAGTGCACGGCCCACTGCATCTCAATGAGGTGCAGGCTTATCACAGTGCCGCGGACATGCCGAAGTGTGATTGGTTGCTGGTAGGTGCCAAGAGCACGAGCAACTCGGACCTGGCCCCGCTGATCGCCGAGGCGGCGGGAGATAACGCCAAAGTCGTGGTGTTGCAGAACGGCTTGGGCATTGAGGAGGACCTGCGACAGGTACTCCCAGACACCCTTCATTTGCTTGGTGGGCTCTGTTTCATCTGCGCGCACCGTTCGGCGCTGGGTGTGGTCGAGCATCAGGCGCTGGGAGGCGTCAACCTTGGCTATCACTCGGGCTCGGCAGAGACGTCGGAACAGCAGCAAGCGCTGGTTGAGGAGGGCGTTGCGATGTTTCGCGCGGCGGGCGTCGACTCAAGCGCGGCTGCCAATCTCGCCCAGGCACGTTGGCAAAAGCTGGTGTGGAATATGCCGTACAACGGGCTATCCGTCTTGCTGGACGCCGGTACAGCGCCGCTGATGGCGAATCCGGACAGCCGTGCTCTGGTCCGGTCGATCATGCTCGAGGCCTGCGGTGCGGCTGCCGCTTGTGGCCACCCGCTACCCGAGGCGCTGGTGGACCGCATGATGATGTCTACGGATCACATGCCCAACTACCTTCCGAGTATGTACCACGATTACAAGCAGGGCCGCCCAATGGAGCTTGCCGCGATCTATGCTGCTCCGCTGGCAGCGGCCGCGGATGTAGGCTTTGAGATGCCCAGGGCCGAGGCGCTTTATCAGGCGCTGCGCTTCATCTCCGCGCGGGAGAGATGATTGGCCTGTTCCTCCCGTCGCCTGGTGTTCGGCTAGTAGAGGTTTTCTTGCCGGCTGCTAAGCTCAACCGAGGCCGACCGGCAGTGCCTGAGTGCTCGGGGGCGGTAAGCAGGATGCGATCGAACTAGCAGACCGGCGGCCGGATCGCGGATAAGGTCGCTGTACTACTTTTATCTCCGTCTTGCTCTCGCTGGCGAACCGATGCGGGCAGACCATAGGGAAATGACCTAGAATTCCGCTGATTCGGCGCTAAAAGTTATAAAAAAAATGGTGGCGCCGCTGCGCCATTGGCCTTTGAGGGAACTCTATGAAGCTTCAGCAACTGCGTTACATTTGGGAAGTGGCGCACCATGACCTCAATGTTTCAGCCACGGCGCAGAGCCTGTTTACCTCCCAGCCGGGCATCAGCAAACAGATTCGGTTGCTTGAAGATGAACTGGGTGTGGAAGTTTTCGCACGCAGCGGGAAACACCTGACCAGGGTCACCCCTGCTGGTGAGCGAATCATCACCACCGCGGGCGAAATCCTTCGCAAGTGCGAAAGCATCAAACAGATCGCCCAAGAGTTCTCGAACGAAAAGCGCGGCACCCTGAGTATCGCAACGACCCATACGCAGGCGCGTTATGCCCTGCCGCAGGTCATCAGCGCGTTTATCAAGCAATACCCGGACGTTTCCCTGCATATGCATCAAGGCACCCCGATGCAGATCGCGGAAATGGCGGCGGACGGGACCGTCGATTTCGCGATAGCAACCGAGGGGCTGGAGCTGTTCGGTGATCTGGTGATGATGCCGTGCTATCGGTGGAACCGCTGCGTGGTCGTGCCACAAGGGCATCCGCTGACACGGCTCGACAAGCTCACGCTCGAGGATCTGGCGGAGCATCCGATCGTGACCTACGTGTTTGGCTTTACCGGGCGCTCCAAGCTCGATGAGGCGTTCAGCCATCGCGGCCTATCGCCGAAAGTGGTCTTCACAGCGGCAGATGCCGACGTCATCAAGACTTACGTTCGGCTGGGGCTGGGCGTTGGGATCATCGCGCGGATGGCGGTCGATGCGACGCTCGATCCTGACTTGGTCGTACTCGACGCCAGTGAGCTGTTCGAACCCAGTGTGACCAAGATCGGTTTTCGTCGTGGCACGTTCCTACGCGGCTTCATGTGCGACTTCATCGAAACCTTTGCGCCTCACCTTGATCGCGACATGCTTGAAAAGGCGGTTCAATGCCGCAACAAGGTCGAGCTGGATGAACTGTTTGCCCATGTCGAACTGCCTACTTTCTAACGTGCTGTCCGGTTGACCGTTCATCCTGCGGATCGGACGAGCTCGCTTGGCAAACGCAATTGGAACGATGCCAAGGTTTCCGTTGCGCATATGGGATGAGCGCTTTGCTCATCGCGTTTCCCAGCGAGAGGGTTTAGGCCGAAGCGATAGGGCGAATACAGCAGTACCCGCCTGTTTTGGATGAGTTGCAGCTGACTCGATAGAGCCAGCTTGTAGATGTCGCCAGAAAAGCAGAGCTGTTGTTCAAGCCCTCGCGATGAGGTTGCCGGCGTGCAGACCGCATTCCTTTTGCGTCGACTCCTCCCACCACCAACGTCCCTCACGCTCGTGCTGGCTCGGTAATACCGGGCGTGTGCATGGTTCACAACCGATACTGATGAAACCGCGTTCATGCAGGCTGTTGTATGGCACTTCGAGCATGCGGATATAGCCCCAGACTTCTTCGCTGGTCATCTGCGCGAGCGGATTGAATTTGTAGAGGGTGTGTTCGGGCGTCGAGAAGGCAGTGTCGATTTCCAGTACCGATACCTGGCTGCGTGTGCCTGGACTTTGATCCCGCCGCTGGCCTGTGGCCCATGCCCGGACACCGGCCAATTTTCGTCTAAGCGGCTCAATCTTGCGGATGCCGCAGCATTCACCATGGCCGTCGCGGTAGAAGCTGAACAACCCTTTTTCGTTGACCAGCGGCTGCAGCAGGGCAGGGTCCGGCGTCATGATCTCGATCGAGAGGCCGTAGTGCTCACGAACGTTTTCGATAAAACGGTAAGTCTCGCTGTGAAGACGACCTGTATCGAGGCTGAACACCTTGACGTTCTTGTTCAGCTTCCACGCCATATCAACCAGCACGACATCTTCCGCGCCGCTGAACGAGATCCACAGGTCGTCACCGAACAGATCGAAGGCGAGCTTGAGAATGTCTTGCGGAGATTTGCCGGCATAGGCGGCTGCCAGCTCGGCGACATCAATTGTTTGGCTCATCAGGCGGCTTCCTTGGTTGGCGCTGGGCGCGCTCTGCTGGCAGCGGATGTTAGCAAAGAGGCGTTATGACGCTAAATAACGTTTAGGGTAGTCAGTCCTAACGAGAACGAATAAGGCGTCGCGTTGCGTCGCTTCCCCCGTGCCGTTAGAGTGCCGCTTCAATTTTTCTGCTTTGAGGAGTGGCCCGTGGAAATAGCCTGTCTCGACCTGGAAGGTGTGTTGGTTCCGGAAATATGGATCGCCTTTGCCGAGGCCACCGGAATCGAATCGCTCCGGGCGACCACGCGGGACATTCCTGACTACGATGTGCTGATGAAGCAGCGCCTGCGTATTCTCGATGAGCACGGGCTGAAGCTGTCGGATATTCAGGCGGTCATCGCTACCCTGAAGCCACTGGACGGTGCCGTCGAGTTCGTCGACTGGCTGCGCGAGCGTTTCCAGGTGGTGATCCTGTCGGATACGTTCTATGAGTTTTCGCAACCGCTGATGCGTCAGCTGGGCTTTCCGACGCTGCTTTGCCACAAGCTGATCGTCGACGAGAACGATCGTGTGGTCGACTACCAGCTGCGCCAGAAAGACCCCAAGCGCCAGTCTGTCATCGCGCTGAAGAGCCTGTACTACCGCGTGATCGCGGCCGGCGATTCCTACAACGACACCACCATGCTCAGCGAAGCCCACGCTGGCATCCTCTTTCATGCACCGGATAACGTTATCGCGGAATTCCCGCAGTTCCCAGCCGTGCATACCTTCGAGGAGCTCAAGCAGGAATTTCTCAAGGCGTCCAATCGCAAACTGTCGCTGTAACAGGCAGCACGCTGGATAGCGATCGGGGGCTTCAGCCTCGCGGAACTAGCGCAACACGAGCTGCAGCGGCGCATCAAAGGCCAGCATGTGCTGCTGTTTGATGCTCAGCCGGCGCTCACGCATGGCGTGCCAGACAGACCGCCAGCCGCCCAGCTCGAGTTCATCGAGATGCTTGCTCTGGCGGTACTGCCGCTCAAAATGATCGCCGTGGCTTTTCTCCATCAGCGTTTCACCGAGCTCGGGAACCAGCAGACCACGGGCTGACATGCTGATGGCGATCACGAGGCCCGCCGGATCGTAGTCCGGAAAGACGTGCAGACACACCGATTCGGGCAGGCGAGCAATCAGTTTACGTGCGCCGCGTGCCAGACCGCCATGGCCGCGGTACACCACCAGGGCGCCGTTGAGCGCTTCGGGAATGCGGTAATCCTGCCAACGGTCAAAGCTGTCCAGGTTCTCAACCAACACGAGGTTACGCACCTGCGCCAAGGCGAAGGTATTCAGCGGGACTCGCAGGCTGGTTTCCATGGGTACTGCGGGCAACGGTGCGGGCAGGTTGCCCTTGACCAATACGAAGTTATCACCCGGGCGCTCTGCCCCAAGTTTGTCGTCTCTGAACTGGCGGGCTGTCTCCGTGCGTGTACCGGTTGGTGGCGGCGTAATCGGATCCCAGCCCTCGATTCGTAGAAAATAAGTCCGCAGTGCTCGGTAATCGCCGTCGCTCATTTTCAGTTTGCCGCTACGCGGCGTACCGATTTCGACGTGACGGCGAATCTCTTCCCAAACCGGGCCGAGCGACACCGTGGATGGTTTGTTCCGCACCGCTCGGTGAACGGCGTCGAGGTGGCGTTGGCCTAGGCTAGCCACAGGGCAATGTCCCGCACGATGTAGTTGCCGCTGTAGACCGGATGGGATTCACCCTGCAGGTCCAGTTCGAAGTGGCCCTTCTGATCATCGGGCAGGGCTTCGTAACCGCCTATCACCTGGTACAACCAGGATTCTGTTTCCCAGGGCAGTGCCTGTTGTGAGTGCCACGTTAGCGCGGTGACGGGGCGGCCGTTCTCGATCACATGGCAGAGATAGTCTTGCACCGCCTCCTGGATTGGACTGGCTTGAACCTCGAAACTGTCGATCTCTTGAAGCAGCAGCTCCTCGGCTTCCGGTAGCGGGGTGAGGTTATTCTCCGTCTGTTGCGAGGCCTTGATTTGCGCTAGGAGGGCGAGGAGATCGGCTTCATGACTACTGGCATGGATGTTCACGGCAGCCGGGGTCAGAGTAGGGGGGGCAATGCTTAGGAGCTGCGGCAACTGTGACCGGGCGGCATGGTTACCGACTTGGTAGTCCGGCTGCTGTTCGCCGTGTAACAGCCAGCCCTTGAGCAACAGGGTACGACCTTGGATCTTCCGGAAGCGTCCGAGTAGCTCCAACAACCGACCCTGGACGATGCTCAGCTCTTGCGAACAGGCACTGACGCTTCGTTGCAGGCTGGCGACCAGAAGGCGCCGTAGCTCTCTCAAATCGCCCGCAGTATCCGCCAGCTCCTGGAAATCGATCATCTCCAGCCCGTTAAGGAGTTCGCTTACCTGCGACTGAGCCAGCTCGTTTTCCCGGATTTTGGCAGCAAGGCTGCCGACGTAACCGAACTCATTGTTGATCCGGCTCCACAGCACGCGAATGCTGTGGCTCAACCCCTCGGTGAAGCTATAGACATGCTCACGTAAATCGGCCAGGTACGCATCTGCTGCGGGGAAGTCGCCTTGGTGATGCGCTTCCTTGTAATGCGCAGCCAAGGTCTTGAACGCCGCCAGGGTCGTACCGGTGTTGGCGTCGATTTGCCGATTGCGGTCGTCGCGCAGCGCTTCCTCGAGCAGTGCGCGCACTACTCGGCGTAAATGGAGATCGGCGCCAGGCTCGGGGCGATACAGAATGCCGTCCTTGATCAGTCGCTCCTGTACGCCGGGCTCCAGGCTCTCGTCTGAAACGGAGCCAGCCAGATAGGCACCCATAATTGATTCGGCATGCCGACCCAGCTGACGCAGGAAACGCACGCCCGCCTGATGCAGGTTGTTGTTCATATCAGATTGCCTTGGCTGGAGGCCTCGGCGCGGTCCTCCAGCGCAAGCCCTTCCGCTTCATCGATGAAGCGGATCACTTCGTAGAGGTAATCGAGCTTACCGGTGCCGAGAAATATCTGTTTGTCGGGGTTTGGGCGCAACAGGTAGCCCAATTCGCACAGCTTCTTAAATACCTGCTTAATCTGAGCATCGACATTGCTGCTGGTGGAGCGAAACAGGGCGTAATGGCTGATACGGTTGAGTTGCTCTCGAAACGCCGGTGTGTCTTCGACAATGCTTTGCAGTTCGTTGAGACGAATCGGACTTCCTTCCGTCAGCGGGGCGTCTTGTGCGCTGGCCTCCTGTACCAGCACTAGCCACTCCGCTAGCGGCGTCAGTGCATTGCAAATGTCGCGAAATTGCTGGCTGACAATGCGTCGTTCGGTGTCGCCCAACTGGCGATAGCCGCAGAAGAACACGTCAGCATCGGCCGTGCCACCAACCGTGGCGACCACGCGGTTGAGGGTGCTCAGGTAGTCGTCCACTTGCTCACGGTTGGCTGGGTTCTTCAGGAATCGCCAGCCCTCTTCATTGCTGGTCCGGCAAATGAAGGTCCCTTGCAGCAGTGATTCGATCACGTTGCCTTTGATGGATAACATCAGATGGTCTCCTCGGCCATGCGGGCCTTGAGCCTTTCGCCGATTACGTCCAGACGCGGTTTGACTACCTGCAGCTGGCGGGTCTGTTTGTTGACGATGTAGCGGTTGGCAAACAGCGACAGCACTTCAGAGTCCGGATTGGGGAACGCGCCGAGGATGCGGATCGAGTTGTTGCCGCATGCATCGAAAATTTTCTTCACATTGGCGTGATGCAAGGTGCCCAACTCGTCGATCGGCCAATGAATAACTGCCGGCGCGTGACCACGCAGCAGCCGGGTGAACGCCAGCAAAAACTTGCAGAGAATCAGATAAGCCATCCCGTGACTGGACGATTCGTTGAGTTGGCGATCGGTACGGATGACAAGGTCGCTTCGACCCTCACGTAGGCGCAGTTCGATCTCCAACAAACCGGCAATACCGCTGTTCAACGCTGAGCGTCCGAGGACTTCCAGGGCGCGCCGCATGCTGCCGGTGTAGTCGTCGTTCGGCAGATCGTGGAAGCCGCTTTCTTCCCATTCCAGGTAGGCGCGGGCAAAAGCACGCAGCTCTGGCCAAAACTCCAAGTCAGTGATGCGCGAACGGATCGTCACCGCGGAATTGGATACGCCTTCGAGTAGCAAGTCTTCACTGACCTCACGGGTGATCCGGGCGCTCTGGTTGGCGATGCGTTTATCGATATCCGTCAGGATGTCGAAGAAGGTAAACAGCTCATTTCCGAATATCCGCCCTTGCTCGCGCAAGCCGTTGAGGCTTTGCGGTACCAGCTTGTTGAGCAGCTCGTCGAGCGCTGGGACCAAGCGACGGTAATCCAGGTTGGGAATGCCCCGTTCGTTGATGCGGGTGCATTCCTCACGGCTGCGCTCCCAGGTTTCCGCCAGGCTGGAGCCGGATTTGCTCGCAATCAGCGTGTCGAAACGATCGACGTGCTGTTTGATGGCGGCGAGCAGGGCGTCGCGGCTATGCAGCAGTTCCTGCCCGTGCCGCAGGCGCTCATCGAGCTCGCCTTCGGCTAACGTGCCTTCACGCGGAAGCTTGAGCTCGCCCAAGCGACGCAGCAGTGTTTTCAGGTTGTCCAGGTGGTCGCTGACGATGACCTGAGCTTGCTGAGCCTGCTGCCGTTGCTTGTCCAGCGCGCTGCGGTTGGCCTTGAACTGGACAGAAGCAGCGTCCAGCCGCTGTCTGAGTTCGGTGGCCAGTACCTTCTGATTGGTCAGCTCATCCTGCAGCTTGGGTTTGACCTTGAGCCAGCTCAACGCATACCACTCCTGGTAGCGGTTGACGTCCGCCCGGCGGGCTTCGGTATCCCTGATGCGCTGATCGAGCGCGCGCAGGTCGGTCTTGAGATGGATCAGCTGGGTTTCATCTACGCCGCGAGATTTCAACTCGTTCTGATACCACTGTTCACAGGCGGCCAGCTCCGTCTTGCCGGTGCTTCGCTGGTTATCGATCTGGGCCTTGAGCTGTGCCAGGCGGTGATCAAGATCACCGATCACTTGCTGCCAATGGGCCAGGGTCTCCATTCGGGCTTCCTGGAATTGCGCTTCCAGCTCTTCCAGCAGGCTCGCCTGTTCCAATTGGAGTTGTTTGATCACGTTGCCCAGGTCACTGAGCTGTTTTTTTGCCGCTAGGCGGCGTTCGGCTAATGCGGCTTCCAGACGCCCTTTGAGCGCCGCACGTTCTTCCTTGAGTCGCTGATGATCGCTCTTGCGGTTCTGGACCTCTGTACGGGCAACGACAAGTCGAGGGTTGAGCGCGTCCAGGGCTGCACTGGTCTCCGCCAGGTGGTGCTCCGTCTGCTGCTGCTGATGCTGCGCATCTTGCAGGTTGTCCTCGGCGAGCTGCAGACGATGACGTAACTCGGCTTCGCTAGAGGCGTGCTCGGGCGTTTCCAGAGCAGCCAGTTCGAGGTGTACGCCATACAGGCTATCGCTCTGCGGCTCGCTGAGCGCGGGTTTGAGGTCGGTTCGCTGCAGCAGGGCCGGCTCGATCACCTTACCCAGCTGCAATTCCCAACCAGGCTGTTCGCGGCGCAGGAATTCGAGCAAGGTGTTCTGACGTGGGTAGAGGAGCTGTTCGGCTTCGTCCCGCGTTCGTTGCCGTTCGGCCACGCGGCGAGCGGCCAGGTTGAGCTGCTGGCTGGCTTCCTCGCGCTGTCGCAGCAATGTGCGCTCTTCTTGAATCAAGGTATCCAGTGTCTGGCTGGCTTCTTCGCGCTTGTGTTCGGCCTCATCCAGGCGGCGATCGAAAATGTTCAGGCTAAGGACTTCTTCTTCGCTGTAGCTGAAACTGGCGATCTGCTGTTCGAGGCTGCGCTGCTCCAACTGGACGGCGTGCTTCTGCTCGCGAAAACGGCCGTCTGCCTCCTGTTGACGGTTGCCGAACGATTTTTCCAACTGGCCAATGGCGCTGTTCTTCTGTTGGTTGCGTGCGGCCAGCTCGTCGTGCAGCTGACGCTCCTGGTCGTGCAGGCGCTCCAGCGCTTCCTGCTGTTGCTCCTGAATTTCCTGTTTGCGCTCCAGGTAGGCATTCTGAACGTCCGCATGCTGCTCGGTAAGCAGTCGTAAGCGTTCCTTGAGATTGTTCAATTCAAGCTTCCAGCCATCGAGTTTTTCGAGGTCGGCCTTGGCTTGATCGATGTTGGCGTCGAGGTAGCCCTGGTATTGCTCCTCGATGTGGGTCAGCTGAGTTTCTGCGCTTTCAATCTGGCCCTGGGCCTGGGAAAGCGAGAGGGAAAGTTCGTCGCGTTCATCGCGCCACCTTTCTTCAAGCTGCTTGAGCGCGAAACCGGCCTGTTCCAACGTGTCCTTGAGCTGTTCCTGGCGCGCAAACAACACGGGCTCGTCAGTGCGATAGGCCAGCAGCAGTCCGCTCAGGCGCGCCTCGCAGCTTTGCAGCTCCTGATGATCGCCTTCCAATCGGGCAAATTCGGGCCGGATCGCATCGAAACCCTGAATCAACTGGCTGTCCCGAATCCAATCCTCGACCCGCTGCGGGTTCAGGTGAGTCGTGGGCGGCGTCACGCCATCCTCTTCAAGGATGGCCGCGATCATCGATTTGATGGTTTCCATCTTGCCTTCGCGCGAATGCACTGCGCGTACCAGCTTTTCGATATGGCGCAGCGAATGCTCGCCCGAGCACAGCGAGAACTGCCGGGCCAAACTGCGCAGCTCGATGCGCTGGTTATCGGCCGCGAGCAGGCTCCGGTCGTTCTGGATGATGGCGCGAAACTGACGGGTGTTCAGCTGATTGGTCGTCGTCACGCCCATCTGTTTGAACGAGCGGCCAAGCTCGTTCATGGTCAGGCAGCTGATGCGTTCGCCCTGACGATCCTTGATGTAGTCGTCCAGATCGAAGGCTTTGTGTATCAAACGGTAGTCCACACCTTTGCCGTCACTGGCAGCGGCGAGCACGGCCTGACACAGCTCGTCGTCCATGCGCCGGTATTCATAGACGATGAAGCTCTGATCAGTGGGTAGATACCAGCGCTCGAAACTGTCGCGCGTGGACGGCACGACCCGGCTCGGGTATTCGCCATAGAACACCGGCACCAGGCGCTGAAGCGTGGTCTTGCCGGATGCGTTAGTACCGCAGATGTTGGTGTGGTTATCCACTACCAGCTCGACGACGCCCTTTAAGTGCGTGTTTATGAGAATGATGCGATTGAGGCTGGGCATTGGCTTTCTTCTATCGATAGTGGTGTCCGACCGTGGACGGCACTGAAAGGCATGTTTGGCGCGTGGTTAAGGCGTGACCGGTTCCAGCGCTTCCATGAGCACCTTGACCTTGCTGATTGACTCGTCGTATTCCGCATTCCAATCGGAGTCTGCGACGATCCCGCCGCCACCCCAGCAGCTGATCTGCCGATCCTTTAGCAGAAGTGTGCGGATGGCGATGGAGCTGTCCATTTCGCCGCGAACGTCGATGTAAAGCAGCGAGCCGCAGTAGATCGAGCGATTGGTGGCCTCCAGTTCGTCGATGATCTGCATGGCGCGGATCTTTGGTGCGCCGGTAATCGAGCCGCCGGGGAAACTCCCCGCGAGGAGGTCGAACGCGTCCTGATGCTCAGCCAGGGTTCCGCTGACGCAACTGACCAGGTGGTGCACGTTGGGGTAGCTTTCCAGCGAGAACAACTCGGGAACCTGCACGCTACCGATCTGGCAACTGCGACCGAGGTCGTTGCGCATTAGATCGACGATCATGAGGTTTTCCGCTCGATCCTTGGCGCTTGTCAGCAGTGCCTGGGCTTGCTCCGCATCGGTTTGCAGGTTTGCGCCACGCGGGCGAGTGCCCTTGATCGGTCGTGTCTCAACGCGACCTTCGGTGAGCCTGAGGAAACGCTCAGGTGAGAAGCTGGCGATGGCGCCATCGTCTATCGCGATAAAGCCAGAAAAAGGGGTGGGGCAAGCGTTACGCACGCGACAGTAAGCTTCCCACTCATCGCCTTTATACGGCGACCGGAAGCGCTGCGCAAAATTGACCTGGTAACAATCGCCTTCGCGTATATACCGTTGGATTCTCTCGACGGCATGCTGGTAGCTGTCGGCGTCGAGGTCAGCGGTGAACTTTGCCTGAAGCTCGAATGGAGTGTGATCGTATTCGCCAGCGTCGCCAGCGTCGCCAACGAACAACTGGATCAGCCGCTGCTGCTCCGCATCCTCAAGGCTGGGATGGAACAGAAGATGGCTGCGCTTGAGCTCGTGATCGTTGATCAGGGCCCATGAATAGAGGCCAAATCTTGCGGCAGGTAGGCCCAGATCATCCAGAGCGCGGTTCGGTAACGTCTCGAGTCGTCCGCCGAAATCATAGGCCAACAGGCCAATCAGGCCGCCTGCAAAGGGCAGGGCGCAATCGTAAGGCAGGTCGGCGTGGCCTAAGAGCGTCAATGCTTGGCGCAGGCGCTGAAAAAAAACAGCGCCCGATTCGTCTGGCTCAGGTTCAAACGTATCGAGTGGCCAGGCGCTGAGCAGATCATAGCGCCCCCGCATGGCAACTGGCCTGCCTGAATCCAGCAGTACCGCACCAGGGGCGTGACGAATGCGCCCGAACCAGCTTGCAGGGTCGGGTTTGTATTCGAGGGAATAAAGGGTGCAGACAGGCATTGGCGATTGTTGGCTGGACAGGAGCGCCCGACCATCGAAGGGTCGGGCGAGGGCTTGAGCTAGACGTGCGCTGGAATATGCCCAAACAGCTGTTGGGCGAATGCCACTCGCTCTTCCGGGGTCTCCTGAATGCCTTTTTCCTTGAGTTCGGCGATGCGTGATTCTACCGCATGCGCACGGTGAGTCAGGCCGCAGTCGTTGGCGATCTGGATGTTGAGACCTGGACGTGCGTTGAGCTCAAGAATCAGCGGGCCCTTGTCTTGGTCCAGCACCATATCGACGCCGATATAGCCAAGCCCGCACAGTTCGTAGCAGCCTGCCGCTAGCTTCATGAAGCCGTCCCAGTTCGGGAGCTGCACGCCATCCACCGCGTTCGTGGTATCCGGATGCTTGGTGATCTTGTTGTTCAGCCAAGTACCGCGCAATGTAATGCCGGTCGCAAGATCGACGCCAACGCCAATTGCGCCCTGGTGGAGGTTGGCTTTGCCGCCGGATTGGCGCGTCGGCAGGCGCAGCATCGCCATGACCGGGTAACCCATCAGCACAATAATGCGGATATCCGGAACGCCCTCATAACTGATGCTCTTGAAGATCGGGTCCGGCGTGACGCGGTATTCGATCAACGCGCGATCACGGTGTCCGCCCAGCGAATAGAGACCTGTCAGGATGTTGGAGATCTGATGCTCGATCTCCTCATGCGTGATGATTTTTCCGGACACCGTCCGGTAGCGACCTTCGAAGCGATCGGCTATCACGAGAATGCCATCGCCGCCGGCGCCCTGCGCCGGTTTGACGACGAAATCGACATGGTCTTTGACGATGTCTGAGAGCTTCTCGATATCCTTTTCGGTCTCGATGACCCCGTACATCTCTGGGACGTGAATGCCCGCCTCCAGTGCCCGTTCCTTGGTGATGATCTTGTCATCGACGATTGGGTACAGGTTGCGCTTGTTGTACTTGAGCACATAGTCCGCGTTACGGCGGTTGATGCCCATGATGCCCTTGGCTTCCAGGGCCTTCCATGTCTTGATTAGACCGAACATGGCTCAATCCTTCAGAAAGGCTTTGAAGCGGAACAGCTCGGTCAGGCGGTAGCCGCGGTAGCGACCCATCGCCAGCATGAAGCCCACCATGATCAGCAGGACCGCCGGGAAGGTAAAGATGAAGTAGGTCAGCTCTGGGATGTTCATCAGCATGAACGACAGGCTGGCCGCTATCAGCGTGCCCACCGCCACCTTGAACGCATGGCCGCCCCCGCGCTCTTCCCAGGTGATGGAGAGGCGTTCAATGGTCATGGTCAGGATCACCATCGGGAACAGCGACACGGACAATCCACGCTCGAGCCCAAGCTTGTGGCTGAACAAGCTGATCACTGCAATCAGCACCACGACGAACGTGAGTACGACCGATAGCCGCGGCAGCATCTGCAACTTCAGGTGTTCGAGATACGAGCGCAGCGACAGGCCTAACGCTGTGATCACGGTAAAGAGAATGATGCCGAAGCCGATCTGGGTTTCACGGAAGGCGAGAGCGATCAGTACGGGGGTGAACGTACCCAGCGTCTGCAAGCCACCAAGGTTGCGCAGGATCAGGATCACCAGCACGCCGATCGGGATCATGATCATGATCTGGTAGGTCTGCTGCGTTTGCAGCGGCAGGCCGTACAACGAATATTCGAGGAAGTCCGCGTCCGTATTCTCGTCGGTCAGCTTGGCCAGGCGGATGGCGTTCATCTCGCTGCTGTTAAGCGTGAAGGTGACCTGCGCGTTGCGCCCGCCTTCGAGTGTCATCAGCGGCTCGTCGCCGGTCCACCAGATCAAGCGATCTTTCGGCAGGCCCTGTTCGCCGGTCTCTGGGTTGAAGTACAGCCATTTGTCACCGTTGAAACTGCGCAACCAGAGCTCTGGCGTCTGTGCGACGTCAGCCGTTAGCCGTACGGTATGCACCCGCTCCATCGGCACGTGGGCGATGGACAACAGCAACTCGATGACGCGCGCTTTGTTCGCGGTAGCGGAGTCGCCACCAAGCAGCAACTTCACATTATCGTCGTTGGCGTTGTTTACGCGCTTGATGGCTTCACTGATAAATGTCTCGACGTCGGCCGAGTGCTGGCGGATCGGCGATAGCAATGCCTCGGCCGCGATTTTTTCGGCCCCTTCGACTGGCAGGCTGTCCCGGAAAATGGGGCCGGTCGCCTTGGTTTGCTCGCCGCTGTAGCGCCGGGTCAGGACCAGACGGTAGTAGAGGGTCTGGTTGCCGTTGACGCGCCGTGCCGACCACGTGACGCGGCGGTTGCCGTCAGCGCGGTTGATACTCACGCCGTAGTTGTTGGATATGAAGCTTTCGTTGAGGCTGACGAATTCCTGGTTGAGCGGTGGAACGTACATCTGCAGCTTCACCGGCTCGCGCGGGTTGGCCTGAAATTCGACTTTCGCATCGATGTTCCATAGGTCATCCGTTTCATCTTCGGTAATTGGAATGCCAAGAATGAAGACTTGGTATGCCGTGATCGCGATGCCCAATGTGACGAGCAGAAGAATCAGGATTTTTAGATGCAAAGTCAGGGCGCGCATGGAATTACTCGTCAGCGTCGGATTCGATTATGCAGCCGGGCTTGCCAGCGGCGTATTTAAGGCTTGGGTCGACCAGGGCTTCGAAGCGAGTAAGCGCATCGGAACCTATTAAAAGTGGGTATTGGAATGCACTTCTGTCCGTGAGGTTCACTTCAATGCTGCGTTTTGCGTTGCCCATACACAACTCAAGCTCCACAACGGGGCGCGGCGTATAGGTTTTTTCCTCCTCGGGGTCGAAGTCGCCAGCGCGACGCTTGATCTTGCTGATGCGCTGTAACGGCAGCTCGATTGGGCGGTCATGAGCCTCGTCAATGGCCAAATAAAAGCGAACCCAAGGTTTTCCGTCGCGCTTGAATCGTTCGATATCACGCGCACTGAGCGAAGCGGTTTGCGCGCCGGTATCGAGTTTTGCCGGTACTTCGAGTCCGAAATCAGGCAGAGCGATGTGCTCATTCAGCCCGTAGATGGTTTTTTCATCGGCCTGAACGAGTAGTGGAGAGGCGAGGGCGCAGAGCAGCAGAAAGCAAGGTTTGGCGCTCATAGATCCAGAATTAATCGAGTCGGAGAAGCATGGGTGAAACGGCTACCCATTGGCTGGGGGATGGCGAGGCGAGCGCCAGCCGCGGCATATAGCGAAGCATTCTAGCATGGCCCTTCGGAAGCGCGACTAGGCTACTGCGAGTGGGATGAACCTGCGAATGATGTGTGATGGAGCCAACGCACTCGGGAAAGTGTCGACAATCTACTTTCGGAGCATTGACCCTGTCGCGATGTGAGGCTTAATGTAGGTGGGAATTCAGGCAAGGTGTCAACAATAATGCTCGATGCACTCGAAGTGCCCGGTCCTGATCAGGTTGACAGCGGCACGCTTTCTGAACACGTTTTCCGGCTGATCCAGGCGGCGATCGTGAAGGGCGATATCGCGCCGGGCAGCAAGATTTCCGAGCCCGAACTTGCGCGTACATACGGAATCAGTCGCGGCCCGTTGCGAGAGGCGATACATCGTCTGGAAGGTCAAAAGCTGCTGGTGCGCGTCCCGCATGTGGGCGCTCGGGTGGTATCGCTCAGCCATGCGGAGCTTATCGAGCTGTATGAGATTCGCGAGTCATTGGAAGGCATGGCCTGTCGGCTTGCTGCCGAGCGCATGAGCGAAGACGAAATCGGCGAACTGCGGCGCGTGCTGGAAACCCATGAACGAGACGAGGCGTTTCGAGCAGGTGTCGGTTATTACCAGCAGGAAGGCGATTTCGATTTTCACTATCGGATTATCCAGGGCAGCGGTAACCGCACCCTGACTCAAATGCTGTGTGGCGAGCTCTATCAGCTTGTGAGGATGTACCGCATTCAGTTTTCCGCTACGCCGAATCGTCCGCGCCAGGCGTTCGCTGAGCATCACAGAATTCTCGACGCGATAGCCGACCGTGACGGCGAGCTGGCTGAATTATTGATGCGCCGACACATTGGCGGGTCCAAACGCAATATCGAGCGCCACTACCAGGCGGCTCAGGAACAGACACCACAATCAAGAGGTGAGGCATGACACTTCCTACCCCCGGCCAGCGTTTCCGTGATGCGGTGGCCAGCGAACATCCCCTCCAGGTGGTTGGCGCGATAAACGCCAACCATGCTCTGCTGGCCAAACGAGCCGGTTTCAAGGCGATTTACCTGTCGGGAGGCGGCGTGGCAGCCGGTTCGCTGGGCTTGCCCGATCTCGGTATCAGTGGATTGGATGATGTGCTGACCGACGTCCGTCGCATTACCGATGTCTGCGACCTGCCGCTGTTGGTCGATGTTGATACCGGCTTTGGTTCTTCAGCGTTCAACGTCGCCCGTACCGTCAAATCAATGATCAAGTTTGGTGCGGCGGCGATTCATATCGAGGATCAGGTCGGCGCCAAGCGCTGCGGCCATCGTCCTAATAAGGAGATCGTTTCGCAGCAGGAGATGGTGGATCGGATCAAGGCCGCCGTTGACGCGCGCACCGATGACAGCTTCGTGATCATGGCGCGCACCGATGCGTTGGCGGTTGAAGGCCTGGACTCAGCGCTGGAGCGGGCGCAAGCGTGTGTCGAGGCAGGCGCTGACATGGTGTTCCCTGAGGCGATCACTGAGTTGTCGATGTACAAGCTGTTTGCCGAGCGGGTTGGCGCACCTATTCTCGCCAACATCACCGAGTTCGGCTCCACGCCGCTCTATACCACCGAAGAGCTGGCCGGTGCCGACGTTTCACTGGTGCTGTACCCGCTGTCAGCGTTTCGCGCGATGAACAAGGCCGCTGAGAACGTGTACACGGCCATCCGCCGGGATGGGACGCAGAAAAATGTGATCGACACGATGCAGACCCGAATGGAGCTGTACGACCGCATCAACTATCACGCCTTCGAGCAAAGCCTCGATGCGCTGTTCGCTCAGAAGAAAGGTTGAGGCAACACGGGGCGCTTCCTGGCGGCCCGTTTGATTGAGCAATTTGCAGTATCCAGAACAAATCCAATTAAGGAGAGAGCAATGGCTGAAGCAAAAGTATTGAGCGGCGCTGGCCTGCGTGGACAGGTTGCAGGGCAGACCGCGTTGTGCACTGTGGGCAAAGAAGGTGCAGGTCTGACCTACCGCGGCTATGACGTGCGGGAACTGGCCGAGCACTGCTGCTTCGAAGAAGTGGCCTATCTGCTGTTTCATGGTGAGTTGCCGAATGCGGAGCAGCTCGCCGCCTATCAGGCGCGTCTGCATCAATGGCGCGACTTGCCGGACGTGCTCAAGGAGGTGCTGGAGCGCGCGCCATCCAACGCGCACCCAATGGATGTCATTCGCACCGCCTGCTCAGTGATGGGCATGCTCGAGCCAGAGCACGACTTTTCGCAGCAGCAGGACAAGGCGGATCGACTATTGGCCATGGGGCCCTCGGTCATGGCCTACTGGTATCGGTTCAGCCATGGTGGCGTGCGCATTAACTGCAACAGCGACGAAGATAGTCTCGGTGGCCATTTCCTGGCACTGCTGCACGGCCGCAAGCCGAGCGAGCTTGAAGTGAAGGTCATGAACGTCTCGCTGATTCTGTATGCAGAGCACGAGTTCAATGCCTCGACCTTCACCGCGCGAGTCTGCGCCTCGACGCTGTCCGACATTTATTCCTGCGTGACCGGCGCTGTCGGCTCATTGCGTGGCCCGCTGCATGGCGGTGCCAATGAGGCGGCTATGGAGCTGATTCAGCGCTTCAAGACTCCGGAAGAGGCACGTGAGGGCCTGCTGGGCATGCTCGAGCGCAAGGAAAAGATCATGGGCTTCGGCCATGCGATCTACAAGGAAAGCGACCCGCGCAACGAAGTGATCAAGCAGTGGGCAAAGAAGCTCGCCGACACCGTGGGCGATACCACGCTGTACCCGATCTCCGTGGCCATCGACGAAACCATGTGGGAGCAGAAGAAACTGTTCCCGAACGCCGATTTCTACCACGCCTCGGCGTATCACTTCATGGGCATCCCGACGCCGCTGTTCACGCCGATCTTCGTCTGTTCGCGGATGGTCGGCTGGTGCAGCCACGTGTTCGAGCAGCGCGCCAACAACCGCATCATCCGTCCAAGTGCCGAATACGTCGGCCCGGAGCAGCGCAAGGTGGTACCCATCGCCCAGCGTTGATTCGCCAGGAGCGGGCCAGGTCATCGGTCCGCTCGTCCCCGCTTTATGCAACATCAACATCGAGTCCATGGCATGAACACCGAATACCGTAAATCCCTGCCGGGCACCCAGCTGGACTATTTCGATACCCGCGCGGCGGTCGAAGCCATCCAGCCGGGCGCCTACGAGAAGCTGCCCTACACCTCCCGCGTGCTCGCCGAGCAACTGGTGCGTCGCTGTGATCCTGCCATGCTGACCGATTCGCTGACGCAGCTCATCGAGCGTCGGCAGGATCTGGATTTTCCCTGGTATCCGGCCCGAGTGGTCTGTCACGACATTCTCGGGCAGACCGCGCTGGTTGATCTTGCCGGTCTTCGCGATGCCATTGCCGAGCAGGGCGGCGACCCGGCAAAGGTCAACCCGGTGGTGCCGACACAGTTGATCGTCGACCATTCGCTGGCCGTGGAGTTTGCCGGTTTCGATCCGGAGGCATTTGAGAAAAACCGTGCCGTCGAGGAGCGTCGCAACGAGGACCGTTTCCACTTCATCGAGTGGACCAAGACCGCCTTCAAGAACGTCGACGTGATCCCGGCCGGCAACGGCATCATGCACCAGATCAACTTGGAGAAAATGTCGCCGGTGATACAGGCGCGTGGCGGCGTTGCGTTCCCGGACACCTGCGTGGGTACCGATTCCCACACGCCGCACGTCGATGCCCTGGGTGTGATCGCCATCGGCGTGGGTGGTCTGGAAGCCGAAACCGTGATGCTTGGTCTGCCATCGATGATGCGCCTACCGGACATCGTCGGGGTTCGCCTGACTGGCAAGCGTCAGCCGGGCATCACCGCCACCGATATCGTGCTGGCGCTGACTGAGTTCCTGCGCAAGGAGCGTGTGGTCGGAGCCTGGGTCGAGTTCTTCGGCGAAGGCGCCGACAGCCTGACCATCGGCGATCGCGCGACCATCTCCAACATGTGCCCGGAATACGGCGCGACGGCGTCGATGTTCTACATCGATCAGCAGACCATCGACTACCTCAAACTGACCGGTCGCGAGCCGGAGCAGGTTGCGCTGGTCGAGCAATACGCCAAAGAAACCGGCCTGTGGGCGACCGCATTGGAGGACGCCGAGTACGAGCGCGTGCTCGAGTTCGACCTGTCCAGCGTTGTGCGCAACATGGCGGGCCCGTCCAACCCACACAAGCGCCTGCCGACCTCGGCGCTGAACGAGCGTGGCATTGCGGATGACAGCATGCTGGCCGCAGCGCGTGCCGAAGAAGCTGAAGGGCTGCTGCCGGATGGGGCGGTGATCATTGCCGCCATCACCAGTTGCACCAATACGTCCAATCCGCGCAACGTGGTAGCTGCCGGGCTACTGGCGAAGAAAGCCAACGATTTAGGATTGGTGCGTAAGCCGTGGGTGAAAACCTCGTTCGCCCCAGGTTCCAAAGTTGCCAAACTGTATCTGGAAGATGCCGGCCTCCTGACTGAACTGGAAAAGCTCGGTTTCGGAATTGTCGCCTACGCCTGTACCACCTGTAATGGCATGTCCGGTGCGCTGGATCCGAAGATTCAGCAGGAAATCATCGACCGTGACCTGTACGCCACGGCCGTTCTCTCCGGCAATCGTAATTTCGATGGTCGTATCCATCCGTATGCCAAGCAGGCGTTTTTGGCGTCGCCACCCTTGGTGGTTGCGTATGCGATCGCGGGCACGGTGCGCTTCGACATTGAGCAGGATGTGCTGGGCACAGGCCCCGACGGCAATCCGATCACGTTGAAGGACCTCTGGCCGTCCGACGAGGAGATCGACGCCATCGTGGCCGCCTCGGTGAAGCCGGAGCAGTTCAAACAGATCTACATCCCGATGTTCGATCTGGGCACCATCGAAGAAGCCAAAAGCCCACTGTATGACTGGCGTCCGACGTCTACCTACATTCGTCGCCCGCCGTACTGGGAAGGCGCATTGGCCGGCGAGCGAACACTGAAAGGCATGCGTCCGCTGGCGATCCTGCCGGATAACATCACTACCGATCACTTGTCGCCATCCAACGCCATCCTGCTGAATTCGGCCGCTGGCGAGTACCTGGCGAAGATGGGCCTGCCGGAAGAGGACTTCAACTCCTACGCGACTCACCGTGGCGACCATTTGACCGCACAGCGCGCGACGTTTGCCAATCCGCAGCTCGTCAACGAGATGGCGGTGGTCGACGGCAAGGTGCAGAAGGGTTCGCTGGCCCGTGTCGAGCCGGAAGGCAAGGTCATGCGCATGTGGGAAGCTATCGAAACCTACATGACCCGCAAACAGAACCTGATCATCGTCGCTGGTGCTGACTACGGTCAGGGTTCGTCGCGTGATTGGGCGGCCAAGGGCGTGCGCCTGGCAGGTGTGGAAGTGATCGTCGCCGAAGGCTTCGAGCGTATCC
The DNA here is from genome assembly GCF_019880365.1 of Pseudomonas sp. DNDY-54. Taxonomy (NCBI): domain Bacteria; kingdom Pseudomonadati; phylum Pseudomonadota; class Gammaproteobacteria; order Pseudomonadales; family Pseudomonadaceae; genus Pseudomonas; species Pseudomonas sp. DNDY-54. The sequence goes on along the minus strand of NZ_CP082271.1, from coordinate 2,431,840 downwards.
ACCGTACCAACCTGGTGGGCATGGGCGTGCTGCCGGTTGAGTTCAAGCCGGGCACCACGCGTCTGACGCTTGGCCTCGACGGCACTGAAACCTTCGATATCGAAGGCGAGTTGTCGCCGCGCTGCGAGCTGACGTTGGTCATTCACCACAAGAGCGGTGAAGAAACCCGCGTCCCGGTCATTTGTCGTTTGGACACCGCGGCCGAAGTCAGCGTCTACCAGGCCGGTGGCGTGCTGCAGCGTTTCGCCAAGGACTTCCTCGGTCAGGCGTAACCGACCGTCCTCGTGGGTGGATGGCGCTTTTCCATCCACCGCACCAGCCCGCGCGGTGGATCGGTCAAGCGTGATCCACCCTACAACCCACTCATCTTCCAGCCAGGACTCACGCATGGCTCATCAACCTCAGATCAAGACTCCCGCGACCTACATGCGCGGCGGCACCAGCAAAGGTGTGTTCTTCCGGCTGCAGGACCTGCCGGAGAGCTGTCAGGTGCCGGGCGCTGCGCGCGACAAGCTGTTCATGCGCGTGATCGGCAGCCCCGACCCGTATTCGGCGCACATTGATGGCATGGGCGGCGCCACGTCGAGCACTAGCAAATGCGTCATCCTGTCGAAGAGTAATCGGCCCGATCACGACGTCGAGTACCTTTATGGTCAGGTGTCGATCGACAAGCCCTTCGTCGACTGGAGCGGCAACTGCGGCAACCTTTCAACCGGCGCCGGTGCGTTCGCGCTACATGCCGGCCTGGTGGATGCCGAGCGCATTCCGCGGAACGGCACCTGTGTGGTGCGGATCTGGCAGGCCAACATCGGCAAGACCATCATCGCCCACGTGCCGGTCACCAATGGCCAGGTGCAGGAGACCGGCGATTTCGAGCTGGATGGCGTGACCTTTCCGGCTGCCGAAATCGTGCTGGAATTCCTTGATCCGTCCGATGACGGCGAGGAGGGCGGTTCGATGTTTCCCACTGGCAATCTGATCGATGAGCTGGAGGTTCCGGGCATCGGTACGCTCAAGGCGACCATGATCAGCGCCGGCATTCCCACTGTGTTCGTCAATGCCGAGGACATCGGCTACCAGGGCACCGAACTGCGTGAAGACATCAACGGCAATCCGGACGCTCTGGCTCGTCTGGAGTCGATTCGTGTGGCCGGTGCACTGCGCATGGGCTTGATCAAGACCGCGGAGGAGGCGCTTACCCGTCAGCACACACCGAAGGTTGCGCTCGTTTCGCAGCCGAAAAGCTATCGGGCGTCATCAGGTAAGACCATCGAGGCCGGTGAGGTCGATCTGCTCGTGCGGGCGCTGTCTATGGGCAAACTGCACCACGCCATGATGGGTACCTGTGCGGTCGCTATCGGTGCGGCGGCAGCAGTGCCCGGTACGCTTGTTAACCAGGCTGCTGGGGGCGGTGATTTGACCGCGGTGCGCTTCGGTCATCCGTCCGGCACACTTCGTGTCGGCGCTGAGGCGAAGCAGGAAGAGGGGAGATGGTCGGTAACCAAGGCAATCATGAGTCGGAGCGCCAGGGTTCTGATGGAAGGCTGGGTGCGCGTCCCTGGTGATACGTTCTGAGCATTTGCCGACCAGGCGACGACTCAGCGTTTAGCAAAGACGACTATAGGTTGGGCATAACAAGCATAAAGTCCGCACTAAGCGGACTTTTTGTTGTCTAGCAGAACGGCGATTATTTGAGTCGGCGCTCTACGCCTTTCTCTACCAGAATCTTGGCGGAGATTTCCTCGACTGAGAAATGCGTAGAGTTGATGTAGGCGATGTTCTCGCGGCGGAAGAGGCTTTCTACCTCGCGAACTTCGAATTCGCACTGGGCAAAGCTGGCGTAACGGCTGTTGGGCTTACGCTCGTTGCGTATCGCGGTGAGGCGGTCCGGATCGATTGTCAGCCCGAATAGCTTGTCCCGGTGGGTTTTAAGGGCAGTAGGCAGTTGCAGACGCTCCATGTCGTCTTCGGTCAAGGGATAGTTCGCTGCCCGAATGCCGTATTGCATGGCCATATACAAACAGGTGGGCGTTTTGCCGCACCGGGAGACGCCGACCAAAATCAGGTCCGCCTTGTCGTAGTAATGCGTGCGGGCGCCGTCATCGTTATCGAGAGCGAAGTTGACCGCGTCAATTCGCTCCATGTAGTTGGCGTTATGGCTGATCGAATGGGATTTGCCGACAGAATAGGAGGAACGTGACATCAGTTCATGTTCCAGCGGAGCAAGGAAAGACGAAAAGATGTCGATCATGAAGCCATTGGACTCGGCCAGGATGTCACGAATCTCCTGGTTTACCAGCGTATCGAAGATGATCGGCCGAGCCCCGTCGCTATCTGCCGCTTTATTGATTTGCTGTACCATTGCCCGCGCTTTTTCGGCCGTATCTATATATGGCCGAGTCAGCTTGGTGAAGCTAATGTTTTCGAACTGTGCCAGTAGGCTCTGGCCGAGTGTTTCGGCCGTGATTCCGGTGCCGTCGGATATGAAAAATGCAGTTCGTTTCATTGCATTAAGGGCCTTAAGTCAAGAACGGTTCTCAGCTATAGTAGGCCCCTTCGCCGAGCCTCGATTGGCGGGCATTGTTACTTATTTTACAGGGCCCGGCCACCGTGCTGCGGATGGGCACGAACCGAGTTTCCAACACAACGTGGAGAGATCACCTTGGTAGAGTACGTAGTTTCCCTCGATAAGCTCGGCAATCATGACGTTGAGCGTGTAGGGGGCAAGAACGCCTCCCTGGGCGAGATGATCAGCAACCTCGCAGGTGCGGGAGTTTCGGTACCTGGCGGTTTCGCCACTACGGCCCAGGCCTATCGTGATTTCATGGAGATCAGCGGCCTCAACGAGCAAATCCATGCGCTTCTCGATGCGCTGGACGTCGATGACGTCAATGCTCTCGCCAAAGCCGGCTCGCAGATCCGCGGCTGGGTCATGGAAGCTGAATTCCCTCCCAAACTTGATGCCGACATTCGAACGGCGTTCGCCGAAATGGCGGGCAACAATGACAACATGGCGGTCGCGGTACGCTCCTCGGCTACTGCCGAAGACCTGCCAGATGCCTCGTTCGCTGGCCAGCAGGAAACATTCCTGAATATTCGTGGCGTCGATAACGTGATCCGCGCTGCGAAGGAAGTGTTTGCATCGCTCTTTAACGACCGTGCGATCGCCTACCGCGTCCATCAGGGCTTCGATCACAAACTGGTTGCCCTATCAGCAGGCGTACAGCGGATGGTGCGCTCCGAGACCGGTACCGCTGGCGTTATGTTCACGCTGGACACCGAGTCGGGCTTCCGCGACGTTGTCTTCATCACTGGCGCTTATGGCCTGGGTGAGACCGTTGTGCAGGGTGCGGTAAACCCTGATGAATTCTACGTGCATAAGCACACCCTTGAGGCCGGGCGCCCTGCGATTCTGCGTCGGAACCTGGGCAGCAAAGCGATCAAGATGGTGTATGGCGAGGAAGCCAGCGCTGGTAAATCAGTGAAGACTGTGGATGTTGATCAGGCTGAGCGCATGCGCTTCTGTCTGTCGGATGCCGAAGTCAGCAATCTGGCCAGGCAGGCCATGACCATTGAAAAGCACTACGGTCGTCCAATGGACATCGAGTGGGCCAAAGATGGCGATGACGGCCAGCTATATATTGTCCAGGCTCGCCCGGAAACGGTTAAGAGCCGCAGCAGCGCCAACGTCATGGAACGCTATCTGCTCAAGGAAAAAGGCACCGTACTGGTCGAAGGCCGCGCTATCGGTCAGCGCATTGGCGCCGGTCCGGTCAAGATCATTCACGACGTATCCGAAATGGACAAAGTGCAACCGGGCGACGTGCTGGTGTCCGACATGACTGATCCTGATTGGGAGCCGGTCATGAAGCGCGCCAGCGCTATCGTCACCAATCGCGGCGGCCGTACCTGCCACGCTGCGATTATTGCTCGTGAGCTGGGCATCCCTGCCGTTGTAGGCTGTGGAAATGCCACCGAACTGCTCAAGGACGGTCAGCGCGTTACCGTGACTTGCGCCGAGGGCGATACTGGGCTGATCTTCGAGGGTGAGCTGGGTTTTGACATACGCCAGAACTCCATCGATGCCATGCCCGAGCTGCCGTTCAAGATCATGATGAACGTCGGCAACCCAGATCGCGCGTTCGATTTCGCCCAGCTACCGAACGCAGGTGTTGGGCTGGCCCGCCTCGAATTCATCATCAATCGCATGATTGGTGTGCATCCGAAAGCGCTGCTGAATTTCGATGGTTTGCCGGCGGATATCAAAGCCAGCGTCGAGAAACGAATTGCTGGCTACGGTGATCCGGTCAATTTCTACGTCGAAAAATTGGTCGAGGGCGTCAGCACGCTGGCTGCAGCCTTCTGGCCGAAGAAGGTGATTGTGCGGCTGTCGGACTTCAAGTCCAACGAATACGCCAACCTGATCGGCGGCAAGCTCTACGAGCCGGAAGAAGAGAACCCGATGCTCGGCTTCCGTGGCGCCTCCCGGTATATCAGTGAGTCCTTCCGCGACTGCTTCGAGCTCGAGTGCCGCGCGATGCGCAAGGTTCGCGACGAGATGGGACTTACCAATGTCGAGCTGATGGTGCCGTTCGTGCGTACCTTGGGCGAAGCGTCGCAGGTAATCGATATTCTCGGTCAGTTCGGCCTCAAGCGTGGCGAAAACGGTCTGCGCATCATCATGATGTGCGAGCTGCCGTCCAACGCGCTATTGGCTGACGAATTCCTCGAATTCTTCGATGGCTTTTCCATCGGCTCCAACGACATGACGCAGCTTGCGCTCGGTCTGGACCGGGACTCGGGAATCATTGCTCACCTGTTCGACGAGCGTAACCCGGCAGTCAAGAAATTGCTCGCCAGCGCAATTCAGGCGTGCAACAAGGCCGGTAAGTACATCGGGATCTGTGGTCAGGGACCGTCGGATCATCCTGACTTGGCCAAGTGGCTAATGGAGCAGGGCATCGAAAGCGTATCGCTCAATCCCGACTCCGTGTTGGACACTTGGTTCTTCCTGGCTGACGCGGAAATCAAGTGATTGATGAGCGAAACAAGGGCGGCCTCCGCCCTTTTTTGCCTGCAACGAAGCGAGTAGGCGGCATTTGCCGGTTTGGGCTGATCTTAAAGCGTATCGTTTTTATGACCCGCTCGGAATATCGCGCATCCGGCCAGCTGTCGGGATGGACTACGACCCGCTAAAGGCTGAGTCCGATTAGGAGATTTATCATGCAATACGTCACCCCAGATCTATGCGACGCCTACCCTGAGTTGGTGCAGGTGGTTGAGCCAATCTTCAGTAACTTCGGTGGCCGCGACTCCTTTGGGGGTGAGATCGTGACCATTAAGTGCTTTGAAGACAATTCACTGGTGAAGGAGCAGGTCGATACTGACGGCACCGGCAAGGTGCTGGTAGTCGATGGGGGAGGCTCGCTGCGCCGTGCGTTGCTTGGGGACATGCTCGCCGAGAAGGCGGCGCGCAATGGCTGGGAAGGCTTGGTCATCTATGGATGCATTCGCGACGTAGACGTCATCGCCCAGACTGAGTTGGGCGTGCAAGCGCTGGCGACTCATCCCATGAAAACTGACAAACGCGGTATTGGTGATCTCAATGTGCCCGTAACGTTCTGTGGGGTTACATTTCGTCCCGGTGAATACGTCTATGCCGATAACAACGGCATTGTCGTCTCACCTGAAGCGCTTAAGATGCCGGGCTGACCGGCGACGTTCGGTTATCAAGCCCGGTTCTACCGGGCTTTTTTACGATCTACGAGAAGATAATGGCCTCTGACGATATCGGCTCTTCGGGGCTGTTGCATGCGCTGGTTCTGGACGGTAAGGGTGGCGCTCGCAAGGTTAATTTTGCGGATATCCCGGCGTTGGAACTTGCCGAGGCGGAAAGCGTGTGGCTTCACTGGGACCGCAGCCAAACGCAAGCCCAAGCTTGGTTGCGCAAGAGAAGCGGCCTGAGTGAATTCGTCTGTGACGTGCTACTGGAAGAAAATACCCGGCCACGCTTGCTGGCGCTTCCGGCCGACGAGCTTTTGCTGTTCCTGCGTGGCGTAAATTTGAACCCCAACGCCGAGCCTGAGGATATGGTTTCGCTGAGGGTTTTCGCCGATGCCCGGCGGGTCATCTCGCTTCGCCTGCGCCCGTTGCGATCAACCGAAGTGGTGCTGCAGCAACTGGAGGCGGGTGTCGGTCCGAAGACCTCATCCGAGGTATTACTCAGTCTGGCGGATGCGTTAACCAACCGTGTGGACGATCTGGTTGCCGTCCTGACCGAGAAACTGGATGAGGAAGAGGATCGCCTCGAAACCGACGAGCGATATACGCCGCCCCAGGACAAACTGCTATCGCTTCGTCGTCAAGCTGCGAGTCTGCGCCGTTTTTTGCTGCCGCAGCGTGACATCTATGCACAGCTGACGCGAAATCGCTTGCCGTGGTTCGTCGATGACGACACCGATTACTGGAATGAGCTAAATAACCGGCTGATCCGCTATCTCGAGGAGTTGGAGTTGGTACGTGAGCGGGTCAACCTGGTGCTCGAAGCGGAAGAGCGGCGGATGCGCGAGCGGATGAACAGAACCATGTACCTGCTGGGCATCATCACGGGTTTCTTTTTGCCGATGAGCTTTCTGACAGGGCTGCTTGGCATCAATGTGGGCGGTATCCCCGGGTCCGAACACCCGTACGGTTTTGCTATCGCCTGTGGTCTCATTGCTGCAGTGGCGTGTTTTCAGTGGTGGATCTTCCGTCGACTGAAATGGGTGTGAATGTGACTGGGCGCACCCATACGCCGTCTAGATCACATTGTTTAGCGAGGTACACATGGGCGATCCCTTTGAAGAGTCCCTGCGGGACATGCTCAACGCGCAGTCGTCGCATGATGACGATGCGTGTCTTGACCGCGTACTGAAGACCGCAAACCGGCAGGTAGGCGCAGGCGATTTGTTTGGTCTGATGGGGCATTGGCTGCACGCCTTGCAGATTGCTGTCAGTAGTGGCGCACCGCATACGTCAGTTGTCACGCGACGCCGCTCCTCTCTCAACGCTTCATTTGATAAGGCTGATTGATCATGGAACTCGATCCCTGGAGCCAGAGTTTGTTCGGTGCGATGAGTGCACTGTGGGCGCCTATAGCAGCCTTCATACCGCGGCTGTTCGGCGCACTGCTGGTTGTCGTGATAGGCTTCATGGTCGCTAAGCTGCTGGACACGCTTCTATCCAAGCTATTGGCCAAGGTGGGTCTGGATCGGCTGGTAGCCGGTACAGGCGTTACCAAGCTGCTCGGACGTGCCAGCATTCGCGTACCGGTATCCGTCCTGATCGGCAAGATCGTCTATTGGTTCGTGCTGCTGATCTTTCTGGTGTCGGCTGCCGAGTCATTGGGCCTTGCTCGCGTTTCCGCAACGCTAGATATGCTCGCGTTGTATGTGCCGAAGGTGTTTGGGGCAGCGCTGATTTTGTTAATCGGCGTGCTGTTGGCCCAGCTGGTCAACGGTCTTATCCGGGGTGCCGCTGAAGGCGTGGGTCTTGAGTATGCGAGCGGACTTGGGCGTATCGCTCAAGGTCTAGTGATCATCATCGTTATTTCGGTTGCGATCGGTCAGCTGGAGGTCAAGACCGAGCTGCTCAATTACGTAATTGCGATAGCGCTTATATCCGTCGGGCTGGCGGTTGCGTTGGCGTTGGGGCTCGGTAGCCGCGAGCTGGTGAGTCAGATTCTGGCGGGCATTTACGTGCGTGAGCTCTACGAAGTAGGCCAGCGAGTACGTGTCGAAGGGCTACAGCTGGAAGGTGAGATAGAAGAGATTGGCACCGCTAAAACGTTGCTGCTAACCGACGAGGGTGAATTGGTCTCGATTGCCAATCGAGTTCTGCTGGAACAGCGCGTGGGCAGCCGTTAGGCCCGGGAATCTGTTAAAGTGCGCCGCCCCATTTCCACGGGAAATGTGAATGGCGGCCACGATTTTTGCCGGTTCGAAGCGTCTTGACTAAAACCCATCCACCCGCCATGAGCTACGACCCCCGCCAGCTTTCTGATGAAGAGCTGGTGCATCGTGCCCATTCCGAACTGTTTCATATAACGCGTGCCTACGAAGAGCTGATGCGGCGATATCAGCGGACTCTTTTTAATGTATGCGCCCGCTATTTGGGAAACGACCGAGACGCTGATGACGTTTGCCAAGAGGTAATGCTGAAGGTTCTGTACGGATTGAAAAACTTCGAGGGCAAGTCGAAGTTCAAGACATGGCTTTATAGCATTACTTATAACGAGTGTATTACGCAGTATCGGAAAGAGCGTCGCAAACGCCGCCTGCTCGATGCGCTGAGTCTCGATCCGGTTGATGAGGCGTCGGACGAAAAAACGCCGGTTATTGAAGAGAAGCCCGGGCTAGACAAGTGGCTTGTCCATGTGAACCAGATTGACCGAGAGATTCTCGTTCTGCGTTTCGTTGCGGAATTAGAGTTTCAAGAGATCGCAGATATCATGCACATGGGTTTAAGCGCAACGAAAATGCGTTACAAGCGCGCACTGGATAAATTACGCGAAAAATTTTCGGGAATCGCTGAAACTTAACGGCAACAAGTTGTCCTAGTGATAGCGAACAGCTTGGGCCTACAGACAGCCGGTTTCCTTAGATTGTTCTGATACTCACCACCAGATGGGGATTTACGGATGAAACTTAAAAACACTTTGGGCGTTGTAATAAGCTCTTTGGTTGCAGCTACTTCTATGAGCGCGCTCGCCCAGGGCCAAGGCGCTGTTGAAGTAGAGGCATTTGGCAAGCATTACTTTTCGGATAGCTCCCGTGGCTTCGAAGACGAAGGCGAGCTTTATGGCGCTGGCGTCAGCTATTTCCTCACCGACGACGTTTCCCTGGGCCTGTCCTATGGTGAGTACCATGACGTCACTTCGGACGAGCCTGTAGAGGGCGGCGGCCACAAGAACATCAAAGGCAACCTGACTTCCCTGGATGCGGCTTACCATTTCGGCCAGCCGGGTGTAGGCCTGCGTCCTTACGTATCGGCTGGTATGGCTCACCAGAGCATCGGCCAAGCTGCACGTAGCGGTCGCGACCACAGCACCTTTGCAAACATCGGTGCGGGTCTGAAGTATTACTTCACCGAGAACTTCTTTGCCAAAGCCAGCGTCGACGGCATGCATAACATCGATGCGGGCGACAGCGAGTGGATGGCGGGCGTGGGTGTGGGTCTGAACTTCGGCGGTGGCGCCCAGCAACAGGTTGCCCAAGTCGAGCCGACTCCTGAGCCAGCACCGGCTCCAATCGTCGACAACGAGCCTGAGCCTGAGCCTGAGTTGGTCCGCGTTGAGCTCGATGTGAAATTCGATTTCGACAAGGCACGTGTCCGCGAAGAGAGCTACAGCGACATCAAAAACCTCGCTGACTTCATGCAGCAGTATCCGCAGACCAGCACAACCGTAGAAGGTCACACTGACTCCGTCGGCACTGACCAATACAACCAGCGTCTTTCCGAGCGTCGCGCTCAGGCTGTTCGCGAAGTGCTGGTGAACCAGTACGGCGTCGAAAGCCAGCGCGTCGATTCGGTCGGTTATGGCGAAACCCGTCCTGTGGCTGACAACAGCACCGAGGAAGGTCGTCAGATCAACCGCCGTGTAGAGGCAGAGGTCGAAGCACAGGTTCAGTAACTCGTCCCTTGCTTCAATAAAAGCCCGGCAATGCCGGGCTTTTTTACGTCTGGTGTTTCTGGGGGGCTTAGACTCTCACTTCCTGCTTGCTTCTGTTACCAGAGGCGGCTTCGCTTTTAAGTATCGCTTTAACAGCCGGGCATGAAAAAGCCCGCCGAAGCGGGCCTTTTCGTCACTACATCAATGCATCAAACAGCAACGACATCGATCTTGGCCTTGGCCGCAGACTCGCGGAACTCAGCAATCTGGTCGAAGCTCAGGTAGCGATAGACATCAGCCGCCATTGTGTCGATCTGAGCCGCGTAGACCATGTACTCCTCAACGGTCGGCAGGCGACCCAGAATCGAGGCGACCGCGGCCAGCTCGGCAGAGGCCAGGTACACGTTAGTGGCGTCGCCCAGGCGGTTCGGGAAGTTACGAGTCGAGGTGGAGACCACTGTCGAGCCGGTCTCTACCCGAGCCTGGTTGCCCATGCACAGCGAGCAGCCTGGCATTTCCAGCCGCGCGCCAGCTCGACCGTAGATACCGTAGTAGCCTTCCTCGGTCAGCTGATGCTGGTCCATCTTGGTCGGCGGTGACAGCCACAGGCGTGTCGGCAGCGAACCTTCGACTTTATCCAGCAGCTTACCGGCCGCACGGAAGTGACCGATGTTAGTCATGCATGAACCGATGAACACTTCGTCGATTTTTTCGCCCTGGACGCTGGAGAGAAGACGAGCATCGTCCGGGTCATTCGGTGCGCACAGAACCGGCTCAGTGACTTCGGATAGATCGATTTCGATAACTTCAGCGTATTCGGCGTCAGCATCGGCAGTCAGCAGTTCCGGCTTGGCCAACCAGGCTTCCATGGCCTGAGCGCGACGCTCAAGGGTACGGGCATCGCCGTAGCCTTCGCTGATCATCCAGCGCAGCAGAGTGATGTTCGACTGCAGGTATTCAGCGATAGCTGTTTCCGGGAGCTTGATGGTGCAACCTGCAGCTGAACGCTCAGCAGAGGCGTCGGACAGTTCGAACGCTTGCTCGACCGTCAGATCGTTCAGGCCTTCGATCTCGAGAATACGGCCAGAGAAGATGTTCTTCTTGCCCTTCTTCTCGACGGTCAGCAGGCCTTTCTGAATGGCGTAATAGGGGATCGCATGAACCAGGTCGCGCAGGGTGATGCCAGGCTGCATCTTACCTTTGAAGCGAACCAGTACCGACTCCGGCATGTCCAGCGGCATAACACCTGTGGCTGCAGCGAAGGCGACCAGGCCGGAACCGGCCGGGAAGGAGATGCCCATCGGGAAGCGGGTGTGCGAGTCACCGCCGGTACCGACGGTATCCGGCAGCAGCATGCGGTTCAGCCAGCTGTGGATGATGCCGTCACCCGGACGCAGGGAAACACCGCCGCGAGTCATGATGAAGTCCGGCAGGGTGTGATGCGTAGTGACGTCGATCGGCTTCGGATAAGCCGCGGTATGGCAGAAGGACTGCATGACCAGATCGGCCGAGAAGCCCAGGCAAGCCAGGTCCTTCAGCTCGTCACGCGTCATTGGGCCAGTGGTGTCCTGGGAGCCGACGGTGGTCATCTTCGGTTCGCAGTAGGTGCCCGGACGGACGCCTTTGCCTTCCGGCAGACCGCAGGCGCGACCGACCATCTTCTGAGCGAGCGTGAAGCCTTTGTTGCTCTCGGCAGGGGCTTCGGGCTTCTTGAACAGGTCAGTTGGGCCCATGCCCAGCTCGGCACGCGCTTTTTCGGTCAGGCCGCGACCAATGATCAGCGGGATACGACCGCCAGCGCGAACTTCGTCGAGCAGGACATCGGTCTTCAGCTGGAAAGTGGTGACCAATTCATCGCTGCCGTGGCGACGGACTTCACCCTTGTAAGGATAGACGTCGATGACGTTGCCCATGGCCAGATCGGAGCAATCGAACTCGATCGGCAGGGCGCCGGCGTCTTCCATGGTGTTGTAGAAAATCGGTGCGATCTTGGTGCCGAAGCAGAAACCACCGGCCCGCTTGTTCGGCACATTGGGGATATCGTCACCGAAGAACCACAGCACCGAGTTGGTGGCGGATTTACGCGAGGAGCCGGTGCCGACCACATCGCCCACATAGGCGATCGGGAAACCTTTGGTCGTCAGCGCTTCCATCTGCTTGAGCGGGCCAACCGAGCCTGGAACGTCTGGGTTGATGCCGTCGCGCGCCATTTTCAGCATGGCCAGGGCGTGCAGTGGGATGTCCGGACGCGACCAGGCGTCAGGCGCTGGAGACAGGTCGTCGGTGTTGGTTTCGCCAGTGACCTTAAAGACGGTCAGCGTTACTTTCTCGGCAACCGGGGCGCGGTTCTTGAACCACTCGCCTTCCGCCCAGGACTGGAGGACGGCCTTGGCGTTCTCGTTACCAGCCTTGGCTTTCTCGGCGACGTCATGGAACGCATCGAACATCAGCAGGGTGTGCTTCAGCTGCTTTGCGGTGGTGTCGGAGAGTTCGGCATCATCAAGAAGATCGACCAGCGTGACGATGTTGTAACCGCCTTGCATGGTACCCAGCAGCTCGACAGCATGCTGCTTGCTGATCAACGGCGAGGTGGCTTCGCCTTTGGCGATAGCGGCGAGGAAGCCAGCCTTGACATAAGCGGCCTCGTCCACGCCCGCGGGAACGCGGTTGGTGATCAGATCAAGGAGAAATTGTTCTTCGCCGGCTGGCGGGTTCTTCAAGAGGTCGACCAGGCCAGCGGTCTGTTCGGCGTTGAGCGGTTGGGGCACGACGCCCTGGGCGGCACGCTCTTCTACGTGTTTGCGATAGGCTTCAAGCACAGTTATATACCCTCATCATTGGTCCCTTGGGTGTCTCGGGACGCGCATCCGGAAGCTGTTTTCAAAGTTTTACGCCGGCGGATGTGTCGGATGCGCAGGAGAGAGGGATCTGCGCATCGACCTTGACCGGTTAACTGTGCTCGTGACGCTTTGAAAACAGCTTCTTACGGATTGTGTCGCCTAAAACGGCGCGCTGATTCTACTGGAACGGACCCGTAAAGTTAAGTGAAACGCCCGGGTGGAGTAATTGACCGGCATGCTGCCAACTGCCCCGAAAGCTCGCCGCAACCGCGCGCAGCCTGGGCTGTAGAGATACAGGGTTGGCGCATAGGCGGGATCAACCGTGACCTGGCTTGGACAAAAGTCTAAGATGCGCGCTGTCCCTCGACCCGCCAACCGTTATGTCCATTCAGCGAATCAAAACCCCTTGTGTGGGGCTCTGTTCCACCGTTTACGGTGATCTCGTCTGCCGTGGCTGCAAACGGTTTCACCATGAAGTCGTGCGCTGGAATGGATATAACGAGGAGAGCAAGCGTGCCGTCTGGCACCGGTTGGAGGTGTTGCTCGCTCAGGTAATGGCGGCGAAGCTGGAGGTGTTCGACGCGAGTCTGTTGCGTCGTCAGCTGGAGAGCCGGCAGATTCGGTTTGTCGTGGAGCAATCGCCTTACTGCTGGGCTTATCAGTTGATCGCGAGGGGCGCGCGCGTAATTCAGCAGCTGGACGCGTACGGCGTGGTCCTTCTGCCGGAGTTCCGTGACTGGGCCTTGCCTGAGCTGCGGGATGCGATCGATCGAGAATTCTTTCTGCTATCCGAAGCTCATTATCAGCGGTACATCGCTCCAGGGTCTTTCGACGAGATCGGCGGATAGCACGGTACGAAAAAGGGCGGAAGGCCGCCCTTGCATGTATTGCAATTTAGCGACGCGCAACCAGCTCCTCCAAGTGGTCGATGATGTCTATTGGTTTGAGGACCAGGACGTCGCTTTCAAGTGTATCGAGCACGACTTCTGCGGTATTACCCATCAGTGCGCCAGAGAAGCCGGTGCGAGCGACCGTGCCGATGACCGTAACGACAGCCTGTAACTGGTGACATACGCGGGGGATCAGGGCGTCTGCTGGACCTTCTTCGATATGCAGCTGCCCGTCCGGGATGTCGTACTCGGACTGGAATTGGCGGCAAGCATCTCGGTAGCGTTTTTCGATCGTCTCCTTCAACTGAAACGCGGGATCCGCAGCGGATAGCATCGCAGAAGGATGGGCACTGATGACATGCAGCGTACCTTCGGCGAGTGCGGCGATTTCATACCCATGATTAATGATGCTGGAGTGTAGTGTGCGGTGCTCGATGTCCGCATTCCCCACGTCAACTGCCGCCAGGATATTGCCTCCGGTCCAGGGCGCTTCGGTCTTGACCATCAGCACCGGGCACGGGCAGTAGCGCAACAGTTTCCAGTCATCGGGGGTAAGCAGTGCCCGTTTCAGCGGGTTGTCCGCAACATGCTGCTTGATCACCAGGCCGCAGCCCTCGGCCTGTTGAACGGTAATGATTGTTTGATGCAGATTCTCGTGCCAGGCCTGGCGTGTCGAGACCACATGTCCTTGAGCCTCAAGCTCTGAACGCAGGCTGTCCAGGTAGCGGCCGTGGTCCTGTTTGGCATCGCAGATCAGCAGGTGCAGCTGGGATTGGCTAACGCTGGCGATCAGTCGCGCTCGTTTAAGCGCAAGGTTCTCGGTTAGTTTCGGGTCGATTACCACGAGGATACAGCGTATGGCTTGCATGATCGGCTCCGTTTCCAAGATCGCATGGTGTGACTATAGACAAGGTCATCGCGACGGCCAGTGATCCAGGTCAACCAACGCTAGCCCTCTGATCTAGGGCTCGTATAATGCGCGACGGCCGTCCGCTGTTGGGGCATTCCACCGCTTCATTTTCCAGATGAATACCAAGACCTCATGCTTTCCGAATTGAATGAATTCCTCGGCTGCGCGACTCCTTTCGCGTGGGTCGAGACCGCGCTGCAAAATCAGGACGTGATGCTCGTTGATCACGGTAATTGTGAGAAAAAAGCGGCCGGTGCAGCCTTTCAGCTGATGTTTCGCTATGTCGATAAGCCCGATCTGCAAAACAAAATGTCGCGCTTGGCCAGAGAGGAACTTCGTCATTTCGAGCAGGTGCTGTCGATTATCCGCAAGCGCGAGATAGGGCTGCGGAACATCGGGTCATCCCGCTATGCAGCCGGTCTGCGCGAGCTGGTGCGCAACCATGAGCCGTACCGACTCACGGACACGTTGGTTGTTGGCGCTTTTATCGAGGCGCGCTCCTGCGAGCGTTTTGCCATGCTGGTACCGCACTTGGACGATGAGCTAGGCAAGTTCTATAGCGGATTGCTCAAGTCCGAAGCGAGGCATTTCCAGGATTATCTGAAACTGGCGTACCTATACGGGGAAGCAGCAGATATCGATGCCACCGTCATTCGCGTTCGTGAGCGCGAGCGCGAATTAATCGAAAGCCCTGACAGTGAGTTTCGCTTTCACAGTGGCATTCCGAACGCGGCCTGACAACCTCAGCTCAGGTCGAACGATGTCTGGTTAAAGCCGGTCTGGTCGACTTGCAGCACCCAACCCTTGCGATCCCAATCACCCAGCACGATGCGTTGCGCCTGGTCACCGGCTAGTTCCAGGGTGTGAATCGCTGGCCGGTGTGTATGGCCGTGGATGAGTTTCCGGACGCCATGATGTTGCATGATGCTGACTACTTCAGCGGGCGTGACATCAATAATGTCACTGGCTTTCATGCGCGTTTCCGTCTTGCTGCTCGAACGGAGCTTCTGTGCCAACTTCTGACGTTTGCTTAGGGAGAGGTGGTGCAGAATGAACAGGCTTATCGGATTGCGCAGCAAGCGTCTTAGTCGCATATAGCCTTCATCGCGTGTGCATAGGCTGTCGCCGTGCATCAGCAACACGCGTTCTCCCCCAAACTGTGCGATATGCGGATCGGACAATAGCGTGCAGCCGGCCTCGCGACAGAACGCTTTGCCGATCATGAAGTCGCGATTGCCATGCATCAGGTAGATTCGAGTCCCGTGCTGGCTTAGCGTGTTCAGCGCCTCGGCTATCTCATGTTGATAAGGCGTCATGCCGTCATCGCCCACCCAAACTTCGAAAAAGTCACCCAGTATGTAGAGGGCGTCGGCATGGGTGGCACGGGATTCAAGGAAACGAAGAAACGCCCGGGTGATGTCCGGGCGTTTCTCTTCGAGATGCAGATCAGAAATCAGCAGGATCAATGCGTTTACTCGATGATCTCGGCTTTTTCGATCACTACGTCCTCTACCGGAACGTCCTGGTGACCGGACTTCATGGTAGTCGGCACGCCTTTGATCTTCTCGACGACATCCATGCCCTCAACGACTTCGCCAAATACGGCGTAGCCCCAGCCTTGAACGGTCGGTGCAGTGTGATCGAGGAAATCGTTGTCTTTTACGTTGATGAAGAACTGCGCGGATGCCGAATGTGGCTCCATCGTACGTGCCATTGCCAAGGTGCCGACCTTGTTGGAGAGGCCGTTGTTGGCTTCGTTCTTGATCTGGCCACGGGTGGCTTTCTGCTTCATACCCGACTCAAAACCGCCGCCCTGGATCATGAAGTTGCTGATCACGCGGTGAAAGATGGTGCCGTCGTAGTGACCGCTTTTTACATATTCCTTGAAGTTGGCGGTGGTTTCGGGTGCTTTGTCTTCGAACAGCTTGACGGTGATGACGCCGTGATTGGTATGCAACTTGATCATTGGATGTCTTCCTAGATGGGAGAGGGGACGTGTCGCGACAACGCAACCAGTGATTGCCCCGAAGACTCGTGAGTGCGGCGCGGCAGGGCGCTTTGCTCTGTCAGGGGGTTGACGGGTCCGCTATGATAAGCGCTTTGATTTGGCGGGCCTACCCTGGGGCACGCACTCGCAGATCGTTAAGGACACCATGAGCAAGCCTGAGACTACCGCAGCCACCAATTTTCTCCGCCCGATCGTCCAGGCCGACCTGGACTCGGGTAAGCATGCCAAGATCATCACGCGCTTCCCGCCCGAGCCCAACGGTTATCTGCACATCGGTCATGCCAAGTCGATCTGCCTGAACTTCGGCCTGGCCAAGGAATTTGGCGGCGAGTGCAATCTTCGTTTCGACGACACCAATCCGGCGAAGGAAGACCAGGAATACATTGATGCGATCAAGAGCGACGTCCAGTGGCTCGGTTTCCAGTGGGCTGGTGAAGAGCGCTACGCGTCGAACTATTTCGGCCAGCTGCACGATTGGGCGGTCGCACTAATCAAGGCGGGTAAGGCCTACGTCTGCGATCTGACGCCCGAACAAGCCCGGGAATACCGTGGCAGCCTGACTGAGCCGGGCAAGAACAGCCCGTTCCGCGACCGTTCCGTGGAAGAGAACCTGGACCTGTTCGCACGCATGAAGGCCGGCGAATTCCCGGACGGCGCCAAGGCGCTGCGCGCCAAGATTGACATGGCCTCGCCGAACATGAACCTGCGCGACCCGATCCTCTATCGGATCCGGCATGCGCATCATCACCAGACGGGCAACGACTGGTGCATCTACCCGAGCTATGACTTCACCCATGGCCAGTCGGACGCAATCGAAGGCATCACCCATTCGATCTGCACCCTGGAGTTCGAAGACCATCGTCCGTTGTATGAATGGTTCCTGGAAAATCTGCCAGTTCCGGCGCGCCCGCGTCAGTACGAGTTCGCGCGTCTCAACCTGAACTACACCATCACCAGCAAGCGCAAGCTCAAGCAGCTGGTGGACGAAAAGCACGTCAACGGCTGGGACGATCCACGCATGTCGACCCTCAGCGGCTACCGTCGTCGCGGGTATACGCCAGCGTCGATTCGGACCTTCTGCGACATGATCGGTGTGAATCGTGCAGGCGGCGTCGTCGACATCGGCATGCTGGAATTCGCCATCCGCGAAGACCTGGACGCCAACGCGCCGCGTGCCATGTGCGTTCTAAAGCCGTTGAAAGTGGTCATTACCAACTACCCCGAAGACAAGGCCGAGACGCTCGAACTGCCTCGCCATCCGAAGCAGGACATGGGCGTGCGGCAGCTGCCGTTCTCGCGGGAGATTTACATCGATGCCACCGATTTCGAAGAAGTACCTCCGGCCGGGTTCAAGCGCCTGATTCCGGGTGGGGAAGTGCGTCTACGTGGCAGCTACGTCATCCGTGCGGATGAAGCGGTCAAGGACGAGCAAGGCAACATTGTTGAACTGCGCTGCTCCTACGACGAGAACACGCTGGGCAAGAACCCGGAAGGCCGCAAGGTCAAGGGCGTCATTCACTGGGTGCCCGCTGCCGAGAGCGTGGAATGTGAAGTGCGCCTGTACGATCGCCTGTTCCGCTCTGCCAACCCGGAAAAAGACGAAGACGGCGGTAGCTTCCTGGACAACATCAATCCCGAGTCGCTGGTCGTGCTCAAAGGCTGCCGTGCAGAACCGTCGCTGGCCTCGGCCGAAGCCGAAGCGCGTTTCCAGTTCGAACGCGAGGGCTATTTCGCGGTAGACCTCAAGGACAGCCAACCGGGCGCGCCAGTGTTCAACCGTACCGTGACCCTGCGTGATTCCTGGGGAGGCCAGTAATGGCGCTGGCGATCTACAACACGCTGACCAAAACCAAGGAACCGCTCAAGCCGCTGATTGGCAATCAGGTGCGCATGTACGTGTGCGGCATGACGGTCTATGACTTCTGCCACATTGGGCATGCCCGGGTCATGGTGGCGTTCGACGTGGTGTCGCGCTGGCTGCGTCAGCGTGGTTACGACCTAACGTATGTGCGCAACATCACCGATATCGACGACAAGATCATCCGGCGCGCGCAGGAAAATGGTGAGAGCTTTGAGGCGCTGACCGGACGAATGATTGCAGCGATGCATGAGGACGAAACCCGTCTGAATGTACAGCGTCCTGACCTTGAACCGCGCGCCACTGAGCATATCGCTGGCATGCACACCATGATCCAGACTTTGATCGACAAGGGCTTTGCCTACGCACCGGGCAACGGCGACGTTTACTACCGTGTCGGGAAGTTCGTCGGCTACGGCAAGCTCTCGCGGCGCAAGATCGAGAACCTTAAGATCGGCGCCCGCATTGAGGTCGACGAAGCCAAGGAAGATCCGCTGGACTTCGTGCTCTGGAAGGCGGCCAAGCCAGGTGAGCCGAGCTGGGCGTCGCCCTGGGGCGCCGGTCGTCCAGGTTGGCATATCGAGTGCTCGGTCATGTCTACCTGCTGTTTGGGCGAGACGTTTGACATTCACGGTGGCGGGCCGGATCTGGTGTTTCCTCATCACGAAAATGAGATCGCTCAGAGCGAAGCGGCGACGGGCAAGCAGTACGCCAATGCCTGGATGCACGCCGGCGCGGTCCGCGTCGACGGTGAAAAGATGTCCAAGTCGCTGGGCAACTTTTTCACCATTCGCGAAGTGCTAGAGAAATATCACCCGGAAGTGGTGCGCTATTTACTCGTCTCGAGTCATTACCGCAGCCCGATCAACTATTCGGAAGACAGTCTTAAAGAAGCCAAGGGCGCGCTTGATCGATTCTATACCGCGCTTAGGGGCTTGCCCGAGGTGGCCGCGGCGGGTGGCGAGGCTTTTGTCGAGCGCTTCGGCGCGGCGATGGATGATGACTTCAATTCGCCAGAAGCCTGTGCCGTGCTGTTCGACATGGCGCGTGAGATCAATCGGCTGCGCGAGAGCGACCTGCAAGGGGCGGCTGCGTTAGCGAAGCAATTAGTCAAGATGGCCGAAGCACTTGGCGTGTTGCAGCTGGAGCCGAATGAGTTTCTGCAAGGTGGCGCGAAGGGCAGTGTGGATCCGGGCGAGGTCGATGCGCTCATCTCTGCGCGCCTACAAGCCCGGGCCGAGAAGAACTGGGCGGAATCCGACCGGATTCGCGATCAGCTCACGGCAATGGGCGTTGTGCTTGAAGATGGAAAGGGCGGAACGACTTGGCGCTTGGCCGAGTAACGGAAAGCAACGGGCTCGCTGACGTTGGTTCACGTCAGCATTTTAATAACGGGGCGCTACGATGCCGTCATGCTAGCCGCTCCGGCCGTTTCAGTCGGGTCGATGGACACCACACGGTTTCGTCCGGCGGACTTGGCTTGATATAGCGCCGCATCAGCGAGCGCCATCGTTTGTTCTATATCGGCATTGCCATAGTATTCCGCAACACCTAGCGAGACGGTTACGCGGAAGTCTTCGCCTATCTGAGGGAAGCGCAGGGCCTCAATGCTGCTACGTATGCGCTCGGCCTTGATCACCGCTCCGGCTATCGACGTCTGCGGTAGAACCAACAGAAACTCTTCGCCACCCCAGCGACCAATGCAGTCAATGCTGCGTATTTGCTTCTGAACGTTGGCCGCGACTTCGCGCAATACTTGGTCGCCAGCCTGGTGACCATGGATGTCATTGACCAGTTTGAAATGGTCAACGTCCATCATGCACACGCTGAAGGGGCCTGGGACGCGCTGATAACGGTTGACCTCTTTTGTGAGCACGTCGAATAAGTGGCGACGATTGAACAGTCCGGTCAAGTCATCACGGTTAGCCATGTCCCGAATGACGGCTAGCGCCTCGTTCAATTCTTCCATCGCGGTGTTCAATGCGAGGTTCCGGTCCCGGATCCTTTTCCTCAAGCTATTGATATAGCCGCCAATCAGCGCCACCTGCGTGAGCACGACAATTAGCGTAAAGAGCTGAACGTATTCCAGCGTCCCGGCCAAGGCTTCAGGTCTGTTGGACCATAGGCAGGCGAGCACGATCAGGTAGGAGCCGACCATGATTACCACGGCGTAAATAAACTGCCGCGTATTGAGCGCCAGTATCCCGTATAGCGCCGGCACCACAGCGATCAACAGCAGAATGGCTCTCGCCTGGCCGGCGTCGAGGTAATACATGACGATAAGAGGCGGTACGAGCGAAGCGACTATTTGAGCGAGCGTCAGGCTTGGATCTTTGTATCTGAGGTTCAGGTTCAGATGAAACACGAGGAAGAAGCTGGCGTTCAACAGTATTGATAGTGATAGGAAAACGAACACCAGGCTCAGCGGGATCAGGCTCTGATAATAGAACGACGCTACAAGGCTTAGCGTGACCATATAAGAAACGGAGGCCATCCCTAGACGTTTCATGCGCAGCTTCTGCTGTGTCTCGTCTCGGCGTTGTGGTGCGCCAGCGTTCGTTCCGACTTCCATTTCAGTTGTTCGACCGCCCATTAATGCATGCTCGTCTTCGTTTGGAGGCATAAAGCCATCATTGTTATTGCATGGCGGAGCATAGGCTCCGGGCTTCGTAAGTGCTACGACGCACGTCACGTCTATTGGGGTACTGGATGATGCGCTGAGCGATCACGAAACACAGTGAGCGACGTTATGAAACTGAGGGTTGAGTTACCTGGCGGGCATCGCGCATGTCAGTCGCAATGTCGCTGAGTCGCTAGGCGGGGTACAGGCCCTGTTCTCGAAGCCGCTTATAGAGCGTGTTGCGACTAATACCCAACTGACGCGCAAGCAGAGAGACGTTGCCGTTATATGTCTGGTATAGCGATTCGAGGCTGTTGTCGGCCTGCATGCAGTGTCTTCCCTCCGGCAGGTGCGGTGCGATTGTTGGATGCAAAGAAGGCGGTTGCTCCAGCTCCGCCAGGAAGTCATTCGGTAAATGTTCCAGCCTTATCGGCTGGTCGTCTGCCAATGCCAGGGCAACCTGTATGACGTTGCTCAATTGCCGCAGGTTGCCGGGCCATGGGTGACGCTCGAATGCCGCCTGTACCTCGCAACTGAGCCCAGCCCACTGATGGGGCTCGCGGTATTGCTCCCATACCCGCTTGAACAACATTGCTTTGTCACGGCGCAGTCGCAACGGCGGAAGCTCCACGTTAAGCGCGCTCACTCGGTAGTACAGATCTCGACGGAAGCGCCCAGTCTCTACCTCTTGGCGCAGCGAGCGGTTTGTTGCGCATACCAGCCGGAAGTCGACCGGGAAGGGTTCTCCACCCCCGAGCGGCTGAACGCTGCGGTCCTGCAGCACGCGCAATAGACGCGCTTGTAGGCTCAGCGGCATGTCGCCGATCTCATCGAGGAACAACACACCCCCGTCCGACTTGCGAATCAGACCGAGGCTGCCTTTCTGATGTGCGCCCGTGAAGGCGCCTTTTTCATAGCCGAACAGTTCGGACTCGATCAACTCATGGGGAATTGCTGCGCAATTCACCGCAATCAGCGGCGCCTTCGCCCGCGAACTGGCCGCATGCAGTGCCTTGACCATCACCTCCTTGCCAACGCCTGTTTCGCCGTGCACAAGAATCGGGACGTCTTTTTCCAGCATCAGCTGGGCCTGTCGGATAGCCTTCTGAACCTGCGGATCGCCCTGATCGATGGCGGCCAGATCGATGGGTTTTTCTGATCGGAACGTCGTGCGAAAGTCGCGTGGTTGAACGCGCGGGGTGTGGGGGCGCCGCACGATGCCCTGAAAGCGATGGCGGCCCATCGCTCTCAGGGCCAGAGGCTGCTCTTCTGGCTGATTAATCAGCTGCAATAACGGGATGTCGAACAACCTGTCGATACGCGTGCGCGTAAGCGTTTCGCCAAGCAGGGTGTCGGCTCGCCGGTTGGCCGAGACAATAATTCCGCACTCATCGAAAATCAGCAATCCGGCCCACTGGCTGTCGAGGTTGTCCTGGCCGGTGTTGAAACTCAGCTGAAAATAGTCATCCCGGAACAGGTTGAGGATCAGTCGGTTTTCGACAGACTGACTCATCATCTTGACCATGCCGAGCGTATGCGAAGGCGGCAGGTAGCTGTCGCTGGAGACGTCGAGTACCGCAATCAACTGGCGTTGCGCGTCAAAGATGGGCGATGCCGCGCCGGATAGATAACGATTAGCCTTGAGAAAGTGTTCGTCGCGCTGGATATGCACGGCCTGCCCACTGGCCAGCGCGGTGCCAATTGCATTGGTACCAGTGTCGCGTTCCATCCAGCTGGCGCCTGGTTTGAAACCACGCTGCTGTCCGGGCTCGACGAAGCGACGATCACCCCAGGACTCGAGTAGCTGACCGCGACTGTCCGCCAGCAGTATCAGGCAGCTGGAATTCGAAAGGATGTTCTCGTAGTAGGGCAGTACCTCGCGCTGTGTGGTCTGCACCAGGCTGTGTTGACGCTCTAGCAGGCTAATGACGTCTTGTTCTGTCGGCTGGCCGAAGCTGGGAATGCTCAGCGGATTTAGCCCGTAGCGTTCACAACGGTTCCAGGAGTCTTCGACCAGCGTCTGATGTGACATGGACTGGGCTGGATCGGCCATGTTGCCTCTCTCTCGCTGCGCTTCTTGTTTTTGTGGTTTTGCCTGTTCGGAGCCATGAACAGTCTTGTTCATTTCTGTTCACTGTCAATGTTCATAATTGTTCATTTTGAACAGTTGGCAACAGTTCGTCCGTCGGTGGGCCGCGTGCTAGAGCGCTGACCATCTGCTGGCATGGATCTCGCTCTGCTCCCTTCACAACAATCAGAAGGGTGCAGCATGTCCCTCACGCTAGAGCACGTCACCAAGACCGTAGACGGCCAACTGCATATCGCTGATGCGAGCCTGAGTTTCGAACCAGGCTCATTCAACGTGCTGATCGGCCGGACCCTGTCCGGCAAGACGTCGCTGATGCGGCTCATGGCCGGCCTCGACAGGCCGACCAAGGGGCGAATTCTCATGAATGGCGCGGATGTCACCGGCGTACCGGTGCGCAAGCGCAACGTGTCAATGGTCTATCAGCAGTTCATCAACTACCCAACGCTGACGGTCTTTGAAAATATTGCCTCGCCGCTGCGGCAGGCTGGCGTGGGCAAGACGGATATTGAGCGCAAGGTCCGAGAAACCGCCGAGATGCTGCACATCGAAGGGTTCCTTCAGCGGCATCCATTGGAGCTATCGGGCGGCCAGCAGCAGCGCACTGCGATGGCGCGGGCGCTGGTCAAAGACGCAGATCTTGTTCTGTTCGACGAGCCGCTGGTCAACCTCGACTACAAACTGCGTGAAGAGCTCCGGCAGGAAATGCGCGAGCTGTTCAAGACGCGTCGCAGCATCGCCGTCTACGCGACCACTGAGCCCAACGAGGCGCTTGCATTGGGCGGAACCGCCACGGTGCTGCATGAAGGTCGAGTGATACAAAGCGGGCCGACGTCGGAGGTGTACCACCAGCCTAGCCAAATGCTCAGTGCCGAGCTGTTCTCTGAGCCGCCGATCAATCTGCTACCGGGCAGGATTGGCCCTAACGAGGTCAGCTTTCAGGACAGTCTGCATTTCCCGCTGAATGCGGATCTGCGGACTCTGAGCGAAGGCGACTATCAATTCGGCATTCGTCCGAGCCACATCGGCCTTGTGCCATCCAATGACGACGATCTTGAGGTGTCTGGGATCGTTGAACTCGCGGAAATCAGTGGCTCCGAAACCTTCCTCCACGTGCGCAACGACCACTTCAGTCTGGTGCTGCACCTGCAGGGCCTGCACGACTACGCCGTGGATTCGCCGATACGGGTGTACGTACCGACTCACAAACTGTTTGTGTTCGATGCCACCGGGCAGTTGGCCCAGGCACCGGCTCGACGCGTCTGAGGAGAGCGTCATGGCAGAGATTCGCTTGCAGAACCTGGCCCATAGTTACAGCGAGCAACCACGTGGGGCGGCAGACTATGCCATCCGTGAGATGGATCATGTGTGGGAGCAGGGCGGTGCTTATGCGCTGCTTGGTCCGTCCGGCTGCGGTAAGTCGACCTTGCTCAACATCATCTCAGGCTTGCTGAGCCCATCCGAAGGTCAGGTGCTGTTCGATACGCGCGAAGTGAATCGGCTGACGCCCGAGCAGCGCAACATTGCGCAGGTTTTCCAGTTCCCGGTCGTGTACGACACCATGACCGTCTTCGACAATTTGGCCTTTCCCTTGCGCAACCAGGGCGTGCCGGAAGCGCGAGTCACCAGCAAGGTGCACGAGATTGCCGAGGTGCTCGACCTGCACCCGCTGCTCAAGCGCAAAGCCCGTAATCTGACCGCGGATGAGAAGCAGAAGGTCTCCATGGGGCGCGGGCTGGTAAGGGATGACGTCTCGGCCATCCTTTTCGACGAGCCGCTCACGGTCATCGATCCACACCTGAAGTGGAAGTTGCGGCGCAAGCTCAAGCAGATCCACGAACAATTCAACATCACGATGATCTACGTCACCCACGATCAGCTGGAGGCCTCGACCTTCGCCGATAAGATCGCCGTGATGCATGGTGGGCAGATCGTCCAGTTCGGTACGCCTCGCGAGCTGTTCGAGCGACCACAGCACACCTTTGTCGGTTTTTTCGTCGGTAGCCCGGGAATGAACCTCATCGACGTGCGGGCCGAGGAGGGCGGCGTAGGCTTTGGCGATCTGCACCTTCAGCTCTCAGGCGCGCAGGCGGCTCGGTTGCCCGACCTGACAGCGAGCCGCTTGCAAGTCGGTATCCGTCCAGAGTTCGTCCAGGTAACCAACGAAGCCACGGCCGGCGGAATGCAGGCCGAGGTGGTGCGGGTGGAGGACCTCGGGACGTTCAAGATCCTGACGCTACGCTTGCAAGGCCACCTGCTGAAGGCGCGCCTGCCGGAGGATCAGGCGGTGCCAAGGGAGCTGGCGTGGGTCACGTTCCCGGCTCAGTGGCTGATGCTGTACGCCGATGATCGGCTGGTGGAGGACCGGCCATGACTAAAGTTCAGAACAATCGTGCCTGGTGGCTCGTACTGCCCGTGTTCCTGCTGGTCGCCTTCAGCGCCATCCTGCCGATGATGACCGTGGTGAACTACTCGGTGCAGGATATTTTCGATTCCTCGACACGCTTCTTCGTGGGCGCTGACTGGTATCGGCAAATCCTTCACGATCCCCGCCTGCACGACTCTCTTCTGCGTCAGTTCATCTTTTCGGGGAGTGTGTTGCTGATCGAGATCCCGCTCGGGATCGCGGTCGCGCTAACGATGCCGACTCGAGGGCGCTGGGCCTCGTTGTGCCTGATCGTGATGGCGATTCCCTTATTGATCCCGTGGAATGTGGTCGGGACGATCTGGCAGATTTTCGGGCGCGCCGACATCGGCCTGCTGGGCTGGAGCTTGCGAGAGCTTGGCGTTGACTACAACTACGCCTCCAACACTCGGGACGCCTGGGTAACGGTGCTGGTGATGGACGTCTGGCATTGGACGTCCCTGGTCGCATTGCTCTGTTACTCGGGCCTGCGCGCCATTCCCGATGCCTATTACCAGGCCGCCCGCATCGACAGGGCTTCGAGCTGGGCGGTGTTCCGCTACATCCAGCTGCCCAAGCTCAAGAGCGTCCTTCTGATCGCCGTGATGTTGCGCTTCATGGACAGCTTCATGATCTACACCGAGCCGTTCGTACTCACCGGCGGCGGGCCGGGCAATGCCACCACCTTCCTTAGCCAGACGCTGACGAAAATGGCGGTAGGCCAGTTCGATCTGGGCCCGGCGGCGGCGTTCTCGTTGATCTACTTCCTGATCATTTTGCTGGTGTCATGGCTGTTCTACACGGCCATGACCCATGGCGACCAGAAATGAAGAGGGCCTGCTAATGAACCTGCGCAAGCGAGTCGTACTGATCCTCTACATCGCGTTCCTGATGGTGCCGATCTACTGGCTCATCAATATGTCGTTCAAGAGCAATACTGAAATTCTTGGAGGGCTGACGCTATGGCCTCGGGACCTCACGTTTGACAATTACAAGGTGATCTTTACCGACCGCAGCTGGTATAGCGGCTATATCAACTCGCTGTACTACGTGTGCTTGAACACCATCATCTCGCTGACCGTGGCATTGCCTGCCGCATACGCCTTTTCCCGCTTCCGTTTTCTCGGCGACAAACACCTGTTTTTCTGGCTGCTAACCAACCGGATGGCCCCGCCTGCCGTTTTTCTGCTGCCGTTTTTTCAGCTGTATTCGTCGATCGGACTTTTCGACACGCACATTGCGGTGGCATTGGCGCATTGCCTGTTCAACGTGCCGCTCGCGGTATGGATTCTGGAAGGCTTCATGTCCGGCGTACCCAAGGAAATCGACGAGACGGCGTACATCGACGGCTACAGTTTTCCCAAGTTCTTCGTGAAGATTTTCATCCCGCTGATTGGTTCGGGCATCGGCGTGACAGCCTTCTTCTGCTTCATGTTTTCCTGGGTCGAGCTCCTGCTGGCACGCACGCTGACGTCGGTGGATGCAAAACCCATCGTTTCAGTAATGACGCGCACCGTGTCCGCTTCCGGCATTGACTGGGGCGTCCTGGCGGCTGCCGGCGTGCTGACTATTCTTCCGGGCATGCTGGTGATCTGGTTCGTCCGCAATCACGTCGCCAAGGGCTTCGCCCTGGGCCGGGTATAGAGGAACGCTCATGAACTGGATGGCCTGGACGACCCCTACGGCGGCTTTTTTTGCGGTGATTGGCGTGATGCTGGCACTTATGAGCGCATGGGAGCTAAGACGTCCCTGCGCGCCTCGAAAAGGCCTTTTACCCATCGTCACCACTCGGGGCGATCGATTGTTCATTGGACTTCTGGGCAGCGCCTATTGGCATCTCCTGCTGATAGGCCTGACCGACTGGAGCATCTGGATAGCGACCGCGCTATCTCTCGTCTGGTTGTTTGCAGTGATGCGCTGGGGTTGAGCCTGAGGGCTGATCCTTACGAAAAACCCAAAGGAGGTGTGTATGTTCGAGAATAAAAACAACACCCGACATGGCATGGCGCTCACAGCCTTGCTGACGTTGTCCGGCTTGGCAGGAACGGCATGGGCTGATGCCTACGAAGACGCCGCAAAGAAATGGATCGAGTCGGAATTCAGTCCCTCAACGCTGTCCCCGGAGCAGCAGATGGAGGAGTTGCGCTGGTTTATCAAGGCTGCTGAGCCGTTCCGCGGGATGGAGATCAATGTCGCATCCGAAACCATCACCACCCACGAGTATGAATCGAAGACGCTTGCTCGGGCGTTCAGTGAGATCACCGGCATCAAGCTGCGGCATGACCTGATGCAGGAAGGCGATGTCGTCGAGAAGCTGCAAACGCAGATGCAATCCGGCAAGAACATCTATGACGGCTACATCAATGACTCGGATCTGATCGGCACGCATTTTCGTTATGGAAAAGCGGTTGCGATCAGCGACATGATCGAAGGCGAAGCCAAGGATTACACGCTGCCGACACTCGATCTGGATGACTTCATCGGGATCTCCTTCACCACGGGGCCTGACGGCAAGATCTATCAGCTGCCCGTACAGCAGTTCGCCAACCTCTACTGGTTTCGCGCCGACTGGTTTGAACGCCCAGAGCTGAAACAGCAATTCAAAGAGCGTTACGGCTACGAGCTTGGCGTGCCGGTGAACTGGTCCGCTTATGAAGACATCGCCGAGTTCTTCAGCAAGCACGTGAAAGAAATAGATGGCCAACGCGTCTACGGCCACATGGACTATGGCAAGAAGGACCCTTCGCTCGGCTGGCGTTTCACCGATGCCTGGTTTTCCATGGCCGGCGCGGGAGACAAGGGGCTGCCAAACGGTTTGCCGGTTGACGAGTGGGGCATCCGTGTCGAGGACTGCCATCCGGTGGGTTCAAGCGTCGCCCGCGGTGGCGCCACCAATGGTCCTGCCGCGGTTTACGCCACTCAGAAGTACGTCGATTGGATGCGCGAATATGCACCCCGTGAGGCGCAGGGCATGACGTTCTCCGAGTCAGGCCCGGTTCCCGCTCAGGGCAACATTGCACAGCAGATCTTCTGGTACACCGCCTTTACTGCCGACATGACCAAGCCGGGCCTGCCGGTCGTCAATGAGGACGGCACGCCGAAGTGGCGGATGGCACCGTCCCCTAAGGGGCCGTACTGGGAAGAGGGCATGAAGCTCGGCTATCAGGACGCGGGCTCTTGGACGTTTCTCGATTCAACCCCAGACGAGCGCCGCTTGGCCGCCTGGCTATACGCTCAGTTCACTGTCTCCAAGACTGTTTCGCTGAAGAAGACTCTGGTGGGGCTGACACCTATCCGAGAGTCGGATATCAACTCGGATGCGATGACCGAGGCAGCACCAAAGCTGGGCGGTCTGGTGGAGTTCTATCGCAGCCCTGCGCGAGTGCAATGGACACCAACCGGAACCAACGTTCCGGATTACCCGCGCCTCGCGCAACTCTGGTGGCAATACATCGCCGAAGCAGCGAGCGGTGACAAGACGCCTCAGGAAGCGCTGGACGGCCTTGCCGAAGCGCAAGACACCATGATGGCGCGTCTGGAGCGCGCCAAGGTGCAACCCAAGTGCGGGCCGAAGCTGAATGAGCCACGTGACCCGGAATACTGGCTGAGCCAGCCTGGCTCGCCCAAGCCCAAGCTGGAAAACGAAAAGCCTCAGGGCGAGACGGTCAGTTATGACGAACTGATCAAGTCCTGGGAGCAGGAGCGGTAAGTTTTTCGCCTGCATCCGGTAAAAGGAAACGGCACCCTAGGGTGCCGTTTTTATTAGCCCGGAGCCGATTTCCGCATTAACTGTGCAAGTGCTCCGCGGCATGTAGCGTGTTCTCCAACAGGCATGCGCGGGTCATGGGCCCGACGCCGCCTGGCACTGGCGTGATCCAGCCGGCGCGCTGCACGGCAGCATCGAACTCGACATCCCCAACCAACTTGCCGTCTGCCTGCCGATTGATGCCCACATCAATAACGATAGCCCCCTCCTTGATCCACTCGCCTTTTACCAGCCCAGTAATGCCGGTCGCTACCACGATCAGATCGGCGCGTTTGACATGGTCGGCCAGATCATTGGTAAAGCGGTGGGTGACGGTAGTGGTGCAGCCCGCCAGCAATAATTCCAGCGCCATCGGCCGACCGACGATATTGGAAGCGCCGACGACGACGGCGTTCAGGCCATGAAGGTCGACGCCTGTGCTCTCGAGCAGCGCCATGATCCCTTTTGGCGTGCAAGGGCGGAGCAGGGGCATGCGCTGAGCGAGGCGGCCAATGTTATAAGGATGGAATCCATCAACGTCCTTGTCGGGGCGGATGCGTTCAAGCAGTTGCGATGCGTCGAGGTGCTTGGGCAGCGGGAGCTGCACGAGAATGCCATCAACGAGCGGGTCGTCATTGAGCTGATCGATGAGTTTCAGCAACTCTTCCTGGGTGGTCGACGCGGACAGGTCATGAGCGGTGGACTTGAAGCCCACTTCTTCACAGTCCTTGCGCTTGTGAGCGACATAGACCTGCGAGGCCGGGTCAGTGCCCACAAGAATCACTGCCAGGCCGGGTACCCGGAGGCCTTGCTGAGAGCGCTCGGCAACTCTGCCGGCAATCTGCTGGCGAATAGTGGCAGCGATCTTTTTACCGTCGATAAGTTGTGCGGTCATGACGCGTGATTAACCATCAAGAAGGAGTGAAAAAGGACGCGCATTCTCGCACGACGATACCGTTCGGCAAAGGCGATGAGACGCCGGATTCCCGTAACCCCTTTACCAGGCTGAAATTTTTTTGGCCTGGCTGTTGACGGGGTGTAGGCAGACCATTAAGATTCGCCCCGCTTGTCGAGCACAGCTTGCTGCTGGGTAAGACGGCTTTTGAAGGTCAGCCTTCACTGGCCGGAGCTTGAAGTCTGCGCTCAGATTGAATGCAGATAAAAGCGCCCGTAGCTCAGTTGGATAGAGCATCCGCCTTCTAAGCGGATGGTCGCAGGTTCGAGTCCTGCCGGGTGCGCCATTCCGGTTCTGGCACAAGCAAAGGCAATATGGTGGGCGTAGCTCAGTTGGTAGAGCACAGGATTGTGGCTCCTGCGGTCGTGGGTTCGAACCCCATCGTCCACCCCATATTCCGAAACGCCAGGCACAGCCTGGCGTTTTCGTTTAGAAGTTTGCGGACGTGGTGAAATTGGTAGACACACCAGATTTAGGTTCTGGCGCCGCAAGGTGTGAGAGTTCGAGTCTCTCCGTCCGCACCATCACATGATTTCAAGGCCTCTCACGAGGACTCGGAAATCCCTGAAAGCCCCGTAATAGGGGCTTTTTTGTGCCTTCAGGATTATCAGCCGGCCGCACGAACGCAAGCGCAAGCGCCTATACCAAGCCAGCTATGAATCATGGCTAAGGCCCACGGCGCACGGCCACAGATATCACCGGCCGTAGGAAAAAGCTTTCACGCGTTCGTGTACTGCGCGGCTGTCCATCTCTGGTCGTTATGCTTAGGATTGACATATACGAGGCCAGAAGCCTCCTGATGTGTCTAGGCGAGCTCTGTTACAACGGGGCTCCTTATCGCCCGTGCTAAGGTTTGCCAGCCTGTAACAAGAGGCGCGTAGTTCAAGCTGCGCGCTTTTTTTCCACACAGTTGGCGGTTCTATTGGTTGGGTCGGGCTAGCGACCCGTTAGCGGTTGACGCGACGCTGGGTCTCCGTCGACCACTGCACCTAGGAGCAACGATGATGGCCGGTGAGGATTGGGCGGTACGAGCCCCGCAAACAAAGCTTGAGCGTATGGAAGCGTACTTCGGCGGCTTTGGTTTCGAGCCCCACCGACACGACACTTACGCAGTCGGTCGCACCCTTGCGGGGGTTCATAGTTTCCGTTATCGAGACGGCATGAAACACAGCCTGCCGGGCGGCACAATCGTCATCCATCCCGATGAATTGCACGACGGTGAAGCAGGTAGCACGGATGGGTTTCACTACCGGATCTTGTATATCGAGCCCGCACTGCTGCAGGAAGCCCTAGGCGGAACCACGTTGCCGTTTGTACCCGACGGGATATCACGGGATCCACGTCTGTACGCAGCCACCCAGACGCTGATGCAGGGCATGGACTGCCAGATCGAGCCGCTTGAGGAGGAGGATGCGATCTACGATTTAGCGGACGCTCTTGCCCAAGTTTCAGGCATAAGAAAACGTCGACGGACGCTTAACTACAGCGCAGCTGAACTGGCCCGCGAATATATTCATAGCGCACTGGACAGCACTATTTCGCTTGATGAACTCGAAGCTGCCAGCGGCCGGGATCGTTGGAGCCTGTCGCGTGACTTCAGGGCGCTATATGGAACGAGTCCCTATCGATATCTGACGATGCGGCGATTAGATCAAGTGAAACGGCAATTGTTGCTTGGGCAACCATTGATCGATGTGGCTTTAAATGTCGGGTTCGCTGACCAAAGCCATATGACACGACACTTCAAGAAAGCGTACGGAATCTCTCCGGCGCGGTGGCTTGAGATGCTCCGACGCTACTAATTGTTGCCCCTCCTAAAAGTTGCACGATCGTTCAATACCGCCACATAGCCTCTCTCTAGACTCGGTCCCGCAGCGTGTTCTGCTCGCGAAGCATCGCTTCGCGGCGCTCCGTTGCGTCCCAGGTCGGCTCCTTCTATCGACCTGGGCTAATACCGACTAATGACCAGGGCTCCCGAATCTATCGGTCCTGAAGGCTATGAGAGGATTTCTAATGAACACAAATCACATCAGCTCAACAATCGGCGGAACCGTTGGCGGCACTGTCGGTGGCACCGTTGGTGGAACGGTGGGCGGAACAGTCGGCGGAACCGTGGGCGGTACTGTTGGTGGCACAGTTGGCGGAACTGTCGGCGGCACATTTGCCGTCGGTGGAATGCAGTTGAGCAGCCGCCTGACGAAGTAAGAGCCTTGGCGGCGCCGTGTTATGCGCCGCCATCTCGAACCTATCGTTAACGCAATTACGGAGGGAGCCAGGTGAACCAGCTCGATACGGAGTTCTACGTTGTCTCCGACGACGTCATTCAAAACCGCGTAGGTGATCGATACGCAACCTATCACCGCCTCCTGGGTGGACTGTTCTTTCTCGACGATGCCGGCCAAGAGCTGCTTGAAACGTACCGTAAGCAGCGGCCGATACAGGCGACGATTTTGACCGACGAGGCTCAGACAAGAGAAGAGGAACTGACCCAGCAGCTCATCGCTCGGCATATCCTCGTACCGGCCAGTTCTCTTCGGATGCCGAGTGAGCCTGCGCCGCTGGAAAAAAAGGTCAACATCATCCAGTTGATTTTGGCCAATGCCTGCAACTTCGGCTGTACGTATTGCTTCGAAGGCGTCCAGGGCAAGGAAATGTCTGCAGAAGATGAATACAACAAAGTTGACAGCTCCAGGCTCATCGCCCGTGAAGGAATAAAGGTAAACATCGAAGACTCGATATATGCCTCGAAGGAGCGCTTTGATCATCAGTACGACCCGAAGAACAGATCGATGAAGCCGGCAGATGGTATCGCCTATGTCGAGTCCGCCCTCGCTGTGGCTCGTTCAGAGGGCGTGCATGAGGTAATGCTCCAGTTTTTCGGAGGTGAACCCCTGCTCAACTGGCGGACTATTCATACTGTGCTTGAACGGTTTGGCAATGGGGAAAGTGATGGCGTCAAGATCAATTACTCGACCGTTACAAACGGGTCGCTAATCACTGACGAAGTAGCTCAAGCATTCGCCAGGTACCAAGTGGCTGTTTGCGTCAGCTTTGACTCGCCGACTAGCCCTAGTAGACCGCTTAAAAACGGTGATGACAGCACGCCCGTCGTGATGCAGGGGCTTCGAACGCTCCAGAAGTTTGGAAACCGGGTGGCTATCAATGCAGCGCTAACTTCCTCAACTTGGGGCGATTTCAATAACTCGATCGTGGATGTTGCTGTCGACGTAGGGGCACGAGAGATTGGCGTTGTAGTGGATTTTGACCCTACGTTCTATTCAGATTTCGGGACCCAGAACATCGTCGATCGCCTCTGGAAGGTCGTCGAGTATGGGAGGACACGCGGCGTGGTGCTCACTGGTTACTGGCACCAAATCTTTCAAGTTATGTTGGGCTTCGACAGCGTGTCCTATCGTGGCTTTAAGAATTGCTCTGCTAAAGGGGCGCAATTCAGCATTGAGCCAAATGGTTCTGTGTTCGCGTGTAAGGCAGGATCAACGCTCCTGGGTGATATCCGGGATGGCGCCGAAATCCTGAACTCACAGCCTTATCTCAAGCATGCCGGCCTCCGTAGAGATAACCCGGAGTTTTGCCGCGGATGTGAGATCGAGGGATTTTGTGGCGGGCTATGCCTGGGCCCTCTGGAGAAAAAGTTCGCATCAGTTGACTCGGTCGAACCTTCCGCCTGCGACTTTTATCGGGGAATCACTCGAAAGCACATTGAGTCGCTTCGCCCCTATGAAATTGCCACCTTCGATCTTCAGCCAGCTTGATTGAGAGAAAGCAAATGATCACCGCCACGGTTCAACTACAACAAGATACGCCAGCTGATAACGAGTTTTTAACGAACGGCTTTTGCATAATTGATATGCCGGTCATGTCTGAGATTTTCCAGGCCTCGTTCGCGAACCTCCCACGTGACAGCCATAGCCCGAGTCGGCTCCGACAAATTCGCCTTTCTCAGTACATGGGGTTCTGGGATGAGAGTGAATGGCTATTCGCTTTGCTGCCTCAAAGAAAATATGTCCAGTCCGCGCGCTATATCAAGCTAGCTGAGGCTGGCGGAGTACCGAGACATCGGGAGTTGCTTGAGGTAGATCCCTCACCGCTTATTGGTCGGGTGCTTGACACTCTGCCGGTAAGTAAAAAGGACCTGTTTCAAATAAACGTCAATCAGATCCGGGTGGTGGCGAACGAACTCTTTCGCGGCGTGACCGTACCTGAAGGACCACATCGCGATGGACATGAGTACAGCGTAATTGCCGTGGCTCGCCGAACAAACGTCAAAGGGGGGGAGACGCAAGTCATTGATCCAACATCGAATGAGGTAGTCCATCGACAGACATTAAAGGAGAATCAGGCCATCATCATTGATGATGAGCGATACATCCATTACGCGACTAATATTGAGCCCGTCGAGGGAGAAGCCGGTTTTCGAGACATCTGGGTGATTGAAGTCAACCATTGGGAGAATCGTGCATACGGTCGAGTTCATGAAAAACTGGCAATGGCGTCAGAGGTCAAATGAGAAACGTCCTGAGTCTTTTCAGCAGGGCCGCAAGCTTGCAACGTGATGGTGAGCGCGTGACTGCCCTTCACCGAGTTACTCCAACGGCTCTGGCAATCGTTCCGGTGAGCATGCTGTTTGGTGTGCTTGCTGCACGAGCTGACTGGACCTTGCTGGAAATTCTCGCGGTAAGTGCGCTGGGGTTTTCCGGAAGCGGCCAGTTTGCGCTGCTGCCGCTAGTCGACGCCAACGCCGGCTTTTTAACGATGTTGCTCGTCACCGCCTCAATCAACAGCCGGTATCTTCCGATCGCTTATGCCTCAGCAAGCCGCCTGCCGCGATCCGTTACAAAACGGGCATTTGTTGCTCATATGCTAGGCGATGAAGCGTATGCGACAGAGGAGGAGTCCGACAGTCGGCGATCAGCTTTTCTGATACGAGCAGTGATTTTCGGGGCGTGGGTGGCGTCAGGCTTGCTTGGCGCGCTGCTCGGCCAGTTCATTCCGGGAGAGTGGTTTGGTGAGGGTGTAAATCTAGGTTTCCCAGCAAGTGTTGTTCTTATGTATCTATCCGTGTGTCAGCTCCGGTCCAGGTTGTTGCTTTCGCAGAGCGATCCGCGCGATCGTTCCGGTTTACTTGCAGCGTCCGGATTGTGCGTAGGCGTCGCCCTGCTATTGATCAATCTGATCGGTGCTCACTATTTCTGGATACCTAGCATATTGGTTGCTACCGCCATCCTAGGTTGGGCAAAACTATGAGTCAGCAGACCGAAGTTGCCATCGCTGCTTTGTTTGTTACGAGCTGCCTAGTACGTATTCTTCCTGTATTCATCACAGTGAGATTGGGCTATGAAAGCCAGCGCTATCTAGAGCGTGTCCTTCCTGTTGCGGTGTTTATCAATTTCGCCGTCTACATCGTATATACCGAAGCGTTGCAAGAGCCAATTGCCGCTCTGGTCTCGCTTGGCGTGGTCGCAGCCATAGCCTTGCTAAATCTCTTTGGATTGATCACGGCCGCGGGGATTGGAACCGCTCTTTATTTTGTGCTTGTGACTTGAAATAAACCGGGCCGCCCGCACTAGACTCCATCAGAAGATTACACAGGTACTGCTTGGGACCGAGAGCTTCGGCGGCGGCATTGTCGTCAGATTGAACGCTCCGGATTAGTAGTAGAGCCCCGAACCGCAGACATCTTTCCACAATCCCAGTGGCCTCCTCGATCCACTGAGCCAGCCCCTAAGGGTCGCAGAGCTAATCCCTATCGGCTGCCGTTTAGTTCTTCCTACCTATTTCGCGACCTGAACTGAGCGACAACACTCATTGGTTAGCTTCGCCTGGTTGTTCGGAGCCCAACCCAATGCGAATAGGAGATTGCAATGTCCAAGACCACTCTTTTATCTGCAGCGCTTTTGCTCGCGGTAAGCGGCAGTTTACTGGCCAATGAACATATGGCCGAGGTCGAGCAGATCGGGACAGAGAACCGCGCGGAACAGACGCAAAGTGGCGTCATGCAAAGCTCATTCATTTTGCAGAACGGCACAGCGAACGATGCGATCACTGATCAATCAGGCACGAGCCGCGAGGCTGGGCAGGCGAGCATCGAACAAGTCGGGACGTTCAATTCCGCCGAGGTCTACCAGGTGAACGGGAACCGTCCTGGGATGGCCAGAGATATACCAGACCGGAGCATCCAACGTTGTCACGCTCAAGCAGCATGAGTATCGAGACGAGCTATCGGTAACAGCGACCATCCGACAGGAGGGAGCGGGTAACCGGCTTGATGCCAAGCAGACATGGGTGGGGAATGAGATCAACGTCGTTTCGATTGGTCAAGGCAACACCGTTGAGGTGGATCAGTCCGGATTTAGCACCGCACAGGTCCGGCAGACTGGCACGACCAACCTGGTTCGGCTCGAGCAGATCAGCACTGGAATCGGCGGTGGATTCGCCGTTGTAGATCAGACCGGTATTGCCAACCAGGCTGATATCTACCAGTACTCGGGGCGATACCCGGCCGGCGACGTGTTTCTTACTCAAGTGGGTGATGCCAACAGCGCAGCGATCAGGTCCGGTAGCAGCTACAGCACCCTTGAGTACAAACAGCAGGGTATAGGAAACCAGCTCGACGCTGGTATTACCGGGCAGAACAGCAGCCTAACGGGCTATTCCCAAGGCAACTACAACTCTGTCGTTACCTCGCAGGCTGGTAACAATAACAGCCTGGATATCGCTCAGGTTGGTTCAGACAACCAGATCGATGCCTACCAAGACCTTTATGCCCATCAGGCAGCGATCAGCCAAATCGGTAACGCCAATCAGGTCTTGCTCAGACAATCTCAATCGCTTGAGGGGAATACTGCCAGCATCGTTCAGAACGGTAATGGAAACGTAGCCAGCGTTTTCCAGAACTAAACCACTCCGCAAATTGCGGAAACCGTTGGGGTGCGCTTGAGGCTGCTCGCAGCGCATTCCAACCCGTGAACTCAGGACTAATTTGGAGCTGAATGAGCAGCCGGAACCTCTGCTGACAGGCTCGCTAACCCCAGCGCTGTGTTCATGTTGTCTGCGCGTTCGAGCGCATCCTCGTGTTTCCCCAAACGGTGTCGCGCCGTATTGAACCGCGTTCGGGGCGGTATCGGCCATTCGATTGAATGAATCGAGTTGTTTTCTCTGATGCGCAACGCGATCGAATTGACCAAGCAAGACGTGATATTGCCGAAGGGATTGCCTATGTCCAGTTGGGCTGCGCCGCTCCGCCGTACTCATGCAGACCTTGACCCGGATCGTAGCCTCGTCGTCAAACGTTTTGGTAAGCCTCGGCCCGATCCGTCTTGATTGGTGCCATGCGGCTTTCAGTATCGAAGCACCCTCCGGGGGCAGGTCGCTGTTCCCCATTACTCGGTTTTCGGCTCCAGATCGGCGAGTGGCAGCCGTGGCGTAGACAGTTGCCGGTAGGACAGGTCATCGATGCTGACCGACAGGTAGGAGCGGTCTGACTGGCTGAGTTTTCCTCAGGCTGCGCCAATCTCGTAGCCGCCAGATGCCAAGGTGCGATAGTCCGCGGGCAGTTTTGCTGCCCTTGCTATTGGGACGAAGTTGACCTTCGAGGAAAGCGTGAGCCCCGAACATTTTGTCGCGCGAGGAAGCCGCTCGCCGGCGGGGAAATGACAACCGCGTTCGGGATGCGATCTACGATCCGAGCGGCCGTCCCAATCTCGATGTGAACGGGCGGACGCTGCAGACGCAGGGTGTGCTGTTGCAGAGCGCCTACCACTGGCAGCAACTGAGTGTCGGGCTGAGCTACCACCACGACGATGTCGAGCAGGACGGGGAGGAGGTTTCGACGGCCCGAAGCATCGACCGGCTCTGTTGCGTCCGCGGTTGAGCAGAAAGCGTACCCGTGTTGTAGATGCCCTTTCAGTACGCGAATACCCATAACACGACGAACCAGGTCGAAGGGTCTCAGCGGTCCTCGGAAGGTTTGCCATGGCTGCCAACCCCAACGGCGCTGATGGTCAATTCACTGTCATCGTATTTTCACCGTTGAGAGTTCTCATGGAGAGGCGGCAATAGCTGCCCCAAACCAGTAGCAACTCTGCGCCTGGCCCACGCGAGTTCATGTGGTCACTGTACTTTTTCTGGTGCTTCAAGAAAGGAACAGCTAATGAGCATAAAAGCTACCTCCAGTGCTGGGCCAAGTTCAAACGCCAACGGCGGCGGTTCGCAAGCGTGGGAGCAGGCGGCGGAGCAGGCGAGAAATGCGGGCATCCATTGGACAAGGCCTAAGGGCGATGGCCGTTCGGCAAGGGAAATCATCGACGACAACCCATTGCTGAAGAATCTCGGTAACCAGAGCGGCGTAAAGGACCAACTGAAGAAACGCGTTGGCGACTTCGATAGGGATGCCGACGCTGCGTATCGGGCAGCGAGGGTGCTGGAGCACATCGAGAAGCTGGACGAACGCGGTAATCGCATCGCCAGTGACGACGTGAACAACTGCAGGGTGGACGGTTTCACCAAGGGTGGCGACGCAAGGCATGGCACCGAAGCGGGCCGCCTTCAGGACTTTGGGAAGTACGGCTTCTCGCACCTCAAGGGCGAGCTCAATAACGTGAGTTCGGCAGGCAATGACCCCAAAGCCCGTGATGACGCCGAAGCAGTCGGCATTGAGTGGGAGCGCCCAGACGGAGATGATTGCTCAGCCCGCGACATCATCGATGGCAACCCGCTGCTCAGGAATTTGGGCAATCAGAGCGGCGTGAAGGACATGCTCAAGGAGCGGGTCGGTGATTTCGAGAAGGACGCAGACGCCGCCTATCGAGCCGTACAGGTGCTCGAGCACATCGAGACACTGGATGGTGATGGCAAGGTCATTGCCGGAAGAGATGTCGCTAACGGCCGCGTGGATGGCTTTACCAAAAGCGGCGAAGCGAGAAACGGAACCGAGGCGGGTCGCCTGCAGGATTTCGGCAAGTATGGTTTTTCCCATCTCAAGGGCAAGCTCAAGGATTCAGCGTCGGTCGGTGATGACAAGAGCGCTCGGGAGCAGGCGGAAAAGCTCGGTATCGTCTGGGAGCGGCCTGACAACGACAAACGTTCGGCCAAAGACATTATCGATAGCGACCCGCTGCTCAAGAACCTCGGTAACCAGAGCGGCATCAAGGATCGGCTGAAAGAACAGGTTGGCGACTTCGAGAAGGACGCCGACGCTGCTTACAGGGCGTCCCAGGTGCTCAAGCACATCGAGACGCATGATGCCGATGGCAAGACGATCACAGGCGGCGATGTAGGAAACGGCAGCATCGACGGGATCACCAAGGACGGCGAGGCCAGGCACGGCACCGAAGCGGGGCGGTTGCAGGATTTCGGCAAGTACGGTTTCGCCAGCCTCAAAGGCCCCGAGCAGACGGACGCCAGCCGGCAGGATTTCGAACGCAGAAGCGCCGGCCTGCCGTTGATGAGCGAAACGGATGTCATCGCGCTGGAAACCACCACGGCGGATCCGAACGACAAGAATCGCAAGCTCACCGTCGGCGAGCTGACCTGGCAGAACCTGGTAAACGACTGGAAGACCGGTATCAGCAACGGCAGCATTGGCAAGGACGACGACCGAGCCAAGCTATACAACGCGTTGCGGGCCCAGGCTGCCAAGGAGAACGGCCTGAATATGGTGACGTTGGACATGTCGAAGGGCCAGAGCACGGCCAAGGTCAACGGTGAAGATTTCGCCTCGATCATCGATGGGAAAAAGCTCGACGAGCAAACGAAAGCACTGTTTGGCTCCGAAAGCGTGCAGAAAGATTTCCAGGCCCAGCAGAGCAAGGCGCTCGATGCGTTGCCCGACAAGGACGCGGTGCTGGAGAAGCTAGAGAAGATGGCGTTTTCCGAGGAGTATTCGCGCTACATCGCTGAGTTGAAGACCGACAAGAAGGACAGCTTGGCGCAAGACGATATAGGCAAGATGTACGCCTCGCTTGCCGCATTCGATCCGGAAAAAGCTGCACAGTTTTCGCAGCACATGATGATCGATGCGACCACGATCGACCTCGACAAGCTGCTTGCCGACCCGTCAGGCATCAATGATGAAAACACGGTGCTCGCCACGCAGGACACCATCAAGACGCTGCTCACCGCGCTGAAAAAAGGTGGCGTCGACATGACCCGTCGCACGGTGGAAACCGAGCGATTCGTGCAGGAGTTTCTGGGCAACAAGCAGACCGCGAAGGCGTTCGGCGAAGCCTTGAAAGAGCTGGGCGCGACGTTTGCCAAGAATGGCACCGTTACCGATGCCGACATCAACAAGGTCATGGGCAAGGATATCTACAAGACCCTCGGTGAGGGTGCCCACGGCAGCATGCTCAAGACGATCACTGAGCTCAACGGCAACGGTGCGCTCGGTTCAGCAGGGGGGCTGATTTCACTGGCTTCGGGCATCTACCAGATTGCCGGTAAGGGCGGCACGCTCGCGGACACCCCCGAAGAGCGACTGGCAATCGCGAAGGATTTCGTCAGCGTGCTGGGTGCTGGGCAGCACTTCGTCAACCTGGGCAGCAATATCATCGATAGCGTTCGCGGCACTCACGTCAATCAGATGCTGGGGCTGGACAAGTCGCTGCCGCAGATTTTCGGCAAGGATGCACCCGGTGGTGCCGGTCGTAACATGGGGCTGATCGAAGGGGATCTGCATAAGCTTCTTACCGACTTCAGCAACGCGGTCGAAGCCACGCCCATCGATTCGCAGGACAAGCTGGCCAAAAAACTCGAGCTTACACGGGAGCAGTGGACGCAGCTCAACGACGGTTTCCGCGACGGTTTCGCCAAAAACCCGGGATTGA
Organism: Pseudomonas sp. DNDY-54; assembly: GCF_019880365.1. Classification (NCBI taxonomy): domain Bacteria; kingdom Pseudomonadati; phylum Pseudomonadota; class Gammaproteobacteria; order Pseudomonadales; family Pseudomonadaceae; genus Pseudomonas; species Pseudomonas sp. DNDY-54. Next base: position 2,391,034 of record NZ_CP082271.1, on the reverse strand, counting down.
ATGGCAGCACGCCCACGAGCCGAAGCGTCTCGGCATTCCTGCGGGTAATGGACGCTGGCGCCAACACCTTCACGGGCGTGGCAGATATCGTGCTTGGCGGGCTGAAGATCAAATCCGGGCTGGCCAGCAATGACAAGGTGGCGGTGGCGCAGGGTGCGATCACTGTCGCAGCAGGCGCGTTCAACTTCGCAGGTGGCGGTGCGCAAATGGCCGCGCTTCTCGGTTCCAATGCGGCCCGGGCTATTGCGGCACCGCTGCTCTGGATAGGCGCGGCGTTAACGGTAGCGTTGACGCCGTTCCTCATTGTTGAGGACATCAAGCACAACAATCGCATGGATGCCCACCGCGACGACCTGCAGCAATTGTTTGCCGATCTGGATAAGCAGGGGTTGCTCACAGAGGACGGCTTGGAGCGGTATGAGTTTCTTGACGCCTACATGTACAACTATGGGCAACGCGACGCGCCCGATGACGAATCCATCTTCGACTTCCGCAAGGAGGAATACGAGTTCTTCGCCGACGGCGGATATCTCCCGTCGCCAGGCTTCGATGATGTCGAGCACGTGGACTACGGCGGCGATGGAAGCAACCTGCAGACCAGGATGGACAAAGGGAGCACTGTAGCCAGCTGATCTGGCTGAGCGCCTAGGCCGAGCCTGCGGGTTGGGCTGTCAAGGAAGCCCGAATGGTTCACCCCGTTCGGGCTTTTTAGTGATGGGGTGGCGGCTTGTTTCAGCCTGGCAGACGGTGCGTTTCAGACGTACCGTCTGCCAGGCAATCGTCAACGAACTGCTCTTCGACGACCTCGTGCTAGCCAAGCACCAGACAGCGAACTCAATTGGCGCAGTTCGCGGCGTCGGTCTGGGCCGCCGTCGACGCAGGTGGGACGAAATCGGCGGATCAATAACTGCATGGGGTTTGAGGTTGGGCTCACTGCTCGACGCAACGCCTGACCTAGCAGCCGCAGAAAAACGGATTAAAGCGCCGTCGATTCAACGGCCCAGCTCTCAAGACGCAAGGCGCGCGCGAAAATCGAAATAGTGTTCGAGTACCCGCTCCGGGGCCTCGACCTGCGGGTAGTGACCGATGCCCTCCAGTAGCACGGTGTCTGGTGCCGGAATGAGCTCGCGGTAGCGGGCCACCATGTGTGCGCCAGAGATCGGATCGGCCGCGCCGTCGATCACCCGCAGCGGCACACTGCAGCGCTGCATGGCCGTAACCCAGCGCTCGCGTTGTGCGACCCGCTCTGGCATGTAGCGGATCAGGCGGTGCATGACCGCAGGTCCATTGTTTTCGGCGATCAGTCGCCAGTAATCGTCCAGCTCGGATTCACTCGGCTGTGTCTGCGCACCGAACACCCGTCCGAAGGTCTTCCCTAGAGAGCGCCGCGAGAACAGCCTGCCCAGCACGGAGCCGAAGGGCCCGAGCAACAGTTTCTGTACCCGTACCGGATGATGTGTTTCAGGGAATAGCCCGCCATTAAGGAATACGCAGCTGGCTAGCGCGATGCGCCCTTCGCAGTGCCGCGCCAGCAACTCCTGAGCGACGCTGTCGCCATAATTATGAGCCAGCACATGGATCGCACCGTCGATTCCGAGCTCTCGCAAGACTGCATGCTGCAGATCGGCCTGCTCGATCAGACTGTAGGCGTGCCCGCGCGGCTTGGCTGAATAGCCGAAGCCGAGCATGTCGCAGGCAACCAGCCGATAGCGCGCAGCAAGCGGCTGCCAGACCTTATTCCAGTCCCAACTGGCGGTGGGAAAACCATGGATCAGCAGCAGCGGCTCGCCTTCGCCGGCCGTCCAGTAGCGAATGCGCTTATTGCCGAAAGCAAACTCGCGAGCGCTGGCGCACCACGTATCCAGCGCGATGCCATCGGTGCCCGTCATGTGCGATACCTCGCGTCATGATGATCAAGCTCGCATCGCAGAGCCGGGCATGCCCGCGCGCCGCCCATGCCTTGTTTACTGCCAGCGATCCTGGCCGCGTCCGCGCGGGCAATCAAGCCGTCCAGGGCGCAAGCGGCGACTGGCCGGGAACACGAAATCAGATCGATACGGACCGGCCGCGCTTCAGCGATCTTTTCATTGAAAACGGTGGGATGCAGCGAATGGGCGACTGTCACGCGGACGCTCTCTTCTTGTTTTCGGGGGAGAGGCGGGCAGTCTAGCAGGCTGGTGTGGCATGACGACTTGCCGCGCCGGCAAGCTTAGTGGCCTCACGAACCGGCCAAGTAGATTCCTGCCGGTACTCTGGGACATCACCTTGATGTGCGCTTGTGCGGCGGCTTGCCGAATCAGGTCAGAGGCGTAGCATGACGGGCAACATATGAATTACCGAGGCCGACCATGCGGTATTCCGAAGATCACAAGGCTCAGACTCGCCAGCGCATCGTTGAAGAGGCCGCGCGCCGCTTTCGTCGCGACGGTGTGAGCGCGACCAGCGTGCCGACGCTGATGAAGGCGTTGAACCTCACGCACGGTGGGTTCTATGCCCATTTCCAATCCAAGGATGACCTGGTGGAGGAAGCCCTGCGTCATTGCGCGATCGAGCTCGATGCGGTCACGCCCACCAGCCTGGGTGGCGACCAACCCTTGGAGACCTTCATAGGCCGTTACCTATCCAAGACCCATAGAGCCGAGCCGGCGAAGGGGTGCGTGTTTCCCACCATCTCTGCCGAGTTGGGCCGGCGGGGGCAGGCCAGCCCAGTCACCGACGAGGCGGTGAACCAACGGCTCGATCAGATCAGCGATCACATCGATGGCAACCAGGATGCGGCACTTATCCTCAGTGCCCTGGTTGGCGCGTTATTGCTGTCGCGCAGCGTGGTTGACCCGGGCTTGTCGGATCGCCTGCTCGATGAAACCCGCGCCAGCCTGCTTAGGCTCATCGACGCCGATCTGCCCGAAAACTAAACTCGCTTCGATAGCGGGAGTGCCACCTGAGCATGCGACAGGATCGGTCCGAGCGCTGCGCGTGCTGCCACCATTCGGTTCCACTTCTTGGCATCCGGTAATGAGGGGAAGGTAACGGACTCGCGCAACCGTGCAACCGTGCAACGCTGCGTCCTCCACCACTTCAATCTCCAGACCTCAATCACCCCATTGCGCTGGCAACTGCTCTGCCGGCCCTGCTGCGCTTCAATAGTTGATGCGCGTGATGCCAGGCGGCACGGCGTGCACCCGCACCACCAGGCGCCAGTTCTCACTGCACGACTTTTGACAGGCTGAGCCCATAACCCTTCGTTGCCGTCGTCGTTGCGGTGGCGCAGCCGATCCGTACGCGGCTCAGTCCTTTACATGATAGGCATCATATGTTTTATATGCTGGCCATAATCTAATGCGCTTATAACTGCCGACAGTAGAGGATCGTTATGAACTACGCAGACCGTGAAGCTCGGTTAGCCGCCTGGCTCGATACCGAAGAAGCCATGCGTGCCCGAATGGGACCTGTCGGCACCGTGCCGCGGAGCAAGGCGCTGGGGATGGCCCCGCTGGATTTCTTCGATGCGATCGGCCGGGGTGAACTGCCGCGCCCGCCCATGGGCGACCTGCTGGATTTTGTACCGGTGGAGTGGGCGCCAGGCTACTTCGTCTTTCAGGGCACACCTGATGACCGCCACTACAACCCGCTGGGAAGCGTACACGGCGGGTATGCCGCGACGTTGCTCGACTCCTGCATGGGATGTGCCGTGCATACCCGATTGGAAGCGGGGCAGGGCTACACGACGACAGATCTGCGCACTACCTACATCCGCGCGCTGCGTGCCGGCGTCGGACCGGTGCGTGCAGAGGGGCGGGTCGTGCATGTCGGACGCTCGACTGCGGTGGCCGAGGGTCGGCTGTACGACGTGGACGATCGACTCTATGCCATCGGCTCGACTAGCTGCTTGATTCTTGGGGCCGGCGCGTGAGGTTAACCGCTCGCGGCGCTGATGGAACGTTAGTGCTTACGAACACGTAAGCACCCTCAAGGCCGCGAGACGGGGCCTCTGACCGTGTCTCGGTCATCAAAGAGACGAGGTTTGATATGAGTGTTAGGAATGCTGTCCGTGTCGTCGTCACGGGAACTGGGCTTGTAGGCCCGCTGGGCTGTGGGACGCAAGCCGCGTGGTCTCGTCTGTTGGCTGGCCAATCGGGTATTCGGGCACTGCCTGAGGATCTGTCAGAGGGAACCGGGTGCAGCATCGCAGGGCGCGTGCCAAGCGTGGCGGAGGATAGCGAGGCGGGCTATGACCCGGACCGCTACATCGCTGCAAAGGACCGCAAGAAGATGGATCGTTTCATCGAGTTCGCCCTGGTCGCGGCGCAGGAGGCGCTTGGGCAAGCAGGCTGGCATCCGGCCGATGAGGCGGGGCAGCAGCGAACCGCGACCATCATCGCCTCGGGCGTCGGTGGGTTCGATGCCATCGCCGAGGCCGTGCGCACCACCGACAATCGGGGACCACGCCGGCTTTCGCCGTTCACGGCGCCGTCGTTTCTAGCCAACATGGCAGCCGGGCACATCTCCATACAGCATGGTTTCAAGGGTCCGCTCGGCGCGCCTGTAACGGCCTGCGCCGCGGGCGTGCAAGCGATTGGTGATGCGGCCCGACTGATTCGGAGTGGTGAAGCGGACATCGCCATCTGCGGCGGGACCGAGGCAGCGATTCACCGTGTCACCTTGGGGAGTTTTGCGGCGGCACGTGCACTTTCAACAGGATTTAATGACTGGCCGCAGCAGGCGTCTCGTCCGTTCGACCGTGACCGGGAGGGCTTCGTCATGGCCGAGGGCGCGGGCCTGCTGGTTATCGAATCGCTCGAGCACGCGCTAGCTCGCGGCGCGCAACCTTTGGCCGAGCTGGTCGGCTACGGTACGAGTGCCGATGCCTATCACCTGACAGCCGGCCCTGCCGATGGAAACGGTGCGCGACGGGCGATGGAGCAGGCGCTCAAGCAGGGTGGCGTTTCCTCCCATGAGATCCAACACATCAACGCCCATGCGACCTCCACTCAGGTTGGCGACCGCGGCGAACTGGCAGCCATCCGCTCGTTGTTCGGGGCGGGTTCAGGTGTCGCCATCACCTCGACCAAGTCCAGTACCGGCCACCTGTTGGGCGCTGCCGGCGGTCTCGAAGCCATCTTTACTGTTCTGGCGTTACGCGACCAGATCGTGCCGCCGACGCTGAACCTGGATAACCCCGACGAGGCAGCGGAAGGACTCGATCTGGTGGCCCTGAGCGCGCGGAAGATGCCGATCGAGTACGCCCTGTCGAATGGGTTCGGATTCGGCGGCGTCAATGCCAGCGTGCTGTTCAGGCGCTGGGATCCCAGTCGCGGATAGCGTTTGCCTGTAAGCGGAAGGGCGCTGCTACTTCATTGAGCCGTTCGCAACAGCAACGACCTACCGCACTCGCCGAACCGAGTACGGCTAGCGTCTGCTCGTGGCTTATCGCTGGCCCGGCGGCTGGCTGCTTTGGCTGAGGCGGAAGGTCGAAGTAGCTGCTACACATTATTAGGGGCGGTAGGCACTGCGTCTGTTGTGATTAAAAACGGAGAGCTGCATTCGATGTGTCGAACCCTCAATCATTACTCGCTGAGGAGCATGATTATGTCGATTTCACGCGAAAGCCGAACAGCCGCCCGAGCGATCGTTATCACGGAGCGCGATGCTGCGCGTCGTATGGTCTTAACACTTTGCGTCACCGCTATCGCGCTGTTTGCAGCGCAGACCTTCGCTCACCACGGCTGGGCCTGGGCGGAGGAAGAGCAATCAGAGCTAAAGGGCACAATTGACGAAATCTCGATGGCACCCCCTCATCCGGCCTTGCGTGTAAAGGCCGAGGACGGCCGTATATGGCAAGTAGATCTGGGAAACCCAAACCAGACGAAGCGTTCAGGTTTCGCCGGTGATACCGCCAAGGTCGGGGATGACATCACCGTACTCGGCAACCGCACCAAAGAGCCGAACGAAGCGCATATGAAAGCCGTGCGCATTACGGTCGGCGGCAAGCAGTACGACATGTATCCGGAGCGCATCGAGGAATGACGAGAGGGTGAAGACTCATTTCCTGCAGTCGATTGCCGGCTGGCCAGGTGCCGTCTTCCTGCAGGAACACTGGATAGCCTATCTCGTCGTCAACGCAACTCACATCCTTGGCGTAGGGCTATTGCTTGGCTCGATCCTGCCGCTCGATCTGCTTCTTATGCGCTCATTACATCGGCGGGACCTGCCAGTCCTTGGCCCCTTTCTCGTACGCACAGCGGCAGCGGGCGCCACACTCGCAGTGGTCACGGGGCTTTGGTTGTTCTCAGTCAAGCCGGTGGAGTATGCAGCGAATCCAGCCTTTCTCTGCAAAACCGCACTGCTAGTGCTGGCAATCGGCAACATCGCACTCCAGCATCGCGGCGAACGTTTTGATACCGCTATCGAAGCCGGCCAGCCCACTTCACGAGTTCGCATCCTGGCCGCCGCATCTGCCGTTCTTTGGCTTTCGATCCTCATCGCGGGTCGCTGGATTGGTTTTGCTTGAACATGGGTCATTCGAGGCAGCGCATAGACAGTCGTGACATGGGAGGCGAACGCGGTCGATTTGAGGTGTGCCCTAACGGCTAGGACCAACGGTTTGCGGCTTCAACGCGAGCGACGGGCGAGTTGAATTAGCAGCCGTAGCATCCACCGCCGCGTTAGCAGGTTCCCATTGAACCTGGGCGGTCTTGCGCGGGCCTGCCACCATCAAACCCGCAGCAGTCCGCGAAACCCCCTGGCTGCGTAGTACGACTGTGCGCCGTTGTGGTAGATGAACACGGCACCATAGCGGCGATCACAGAACAGCGCGCCGCCGAGGGTGCGGATGTCCGCAGGGGTCAGCACCCAACTCGACGTCTTGACGTCGAACTCGCCGGATGACTGCAGGGCGCGATAGTGCTGTTCGCCCATCAACTCGATGCCCATATCCGCTGCCGCCTCGACGGCGCTGCCCTTAGGCTTGTTCGCCTTGCGCTCATCCAGCGCCGCTCGGTCGTAACACAGGCTTCTTCGGCCGATTGGGCTTTCTTTCGAGCAATCGCAAAATGTGATCAGGCCGTCCTCCGAGCCGAGGACGACAACGTCCGGCTCTCCGCCGGTCGTCTCCATCAAATGGAGCGAGCGCAGTACGTCAGCCCTGCCTTCGATCCGTGATTCGATCTCAGCCCACGATAGATGCGGGTGGCGGTGTGTGTAGTTGTCAAAGCGCTCTTTCAAAATCCGGAGCAGCTCGTCTCGCTCTTTTGTTTTCATGTCGGTGCATTGGCTAATAGAAGTTAAGCGCTCGCATGACAATAGCGGTAGATGAACGAAGGAGTTTCGCTCATCGCCGGTTCGCTATTACCCGCTGTGTTCGTTACGCCAACATCGTTGGTCGGCATGTTCGGCCGTGCCGAAACGACATCGGCTAATTGGGCGCCGGCGAAGACAGAAACCACGTCTGTAAGGGCTGGCCCTCAGTGGTCGCGGGCCGTAGCGCCGGACTCGTTAACGCTGGGTTAACCCAGCCCAGTTGCCTGTACCGCTTTGAGCAATGGTGGCGGCATCGTTTGAGCCAAACTGACCGGTTTCAGCAGAGTTGCCTGCACCTACCTGTGTGATCACACCCCTGTTGATTGAACCAAGCTGGGTAGCGTTGATCAGATTGCTTTCTCCATCCTGAGCCAGCTCCAACACGTGGCCTGAGCCCATTTGATGGGCGAGGATGTCGTTGCCGTGCCCCATTACGTCTGCTGTCACTACCATGCTGGAGCCCGTTTGCAGGTACGTAGTGACGTTGCCTTCGCCTTGTTGATCGATGTCCGCTGCCACATCGTCGCCTGCTTGGGCTCCACTGATCGTGTTGTCATTGCCCGATTGCAGAGAGGCGCTGGTGAGCCGGCTGCCTGATTGGGTGACCAACATGGAATTGTGGGCTCCGCGCTGCTCACCCGTCGCCTGCATATTCGAGCCGGATTGCGTGAGCATGACCGTATTGCGCTCGCCAAATGCCTCTGTGTTTGCGTTTAACTCGCTACCGTTCTGGGTGATCGATACAACGTTGCCATTACCAAAAGCTTCGCTAGTGGCACTGGATTGATACCCGTTAAATTGCCAAATGGTTGTTTGGTTGGCTTCGCCGTCTTGCCATATATAGACCTCTACATTGGCGCTCAAGGTCTGACCTATGGATGCATAGTTGGAGTCGCCATGTTGTTGTATAGCCCCCTGTGCATCACTGCTGATTAGCTGGACGCTGTAGACATCATTATCCGACCCGACTTGTAGGCCGTATGTGGCCGAATCGAGAACGTCCGACTGCGTTCCAGCGGCATAGTTGGCGTCACCGTGCTGGCCAAAAGAGATAGTGCTTCCGGACGTCCCGTCTCTCTGAAAAGCGCCAGTCTGATTATCAGAGCCAACGGCTTGATACTGGAGGATCAGGTTATCCGCGCCCTCGGACTGTCTGGCAACAGCCAGATTTGATGCTGCACTTTGCGATTGGGTGATGGCGTTGTTCGATCCATTGTCCTGAATCGCTTCAGCCTCGTTAGCAGTGCCGTTCTGAAACTGCCTGACCTCATTACCCACACCGCCCATTTGCGTAGCTGCCGCTGTAAGGCGGGTTCCGCTTTGTTCGATGAGCACAAGGTTCTCTTCGGCGTAGGCTTGGGGCGATATCGCAGCGGCAACGACTAGTGCCAAGGGCTTCAGGGTACGCATGGTGGATCTCCTACGAGGAAGTTCCGGCTTTTGATCGCTCCTGACGAATCACGACCGTACTGCTCTTGACGTTTAGAGCAGGGGCGTGGGCTGCTGACGAGGCACGGTTATCGCTTGCGCTGAATAAGCAATAGGAGCCGCCTTCGACAGGCTCGCTAACCCCAGCGCTGTGTCCATGCTAACGGCACTTTCGCGCGCATCTCGTTCTTGCCCAAACGATGTCGCGTCATAGTGAACCGCGTTCTACCGAGCGGTATCGGCCATTCGATTGAAATGACTTCAGTTGTTTTATCTGATGCGCAACGCGATCTAAATGACCAGGTATTGCCGAAGTAATGCCCTGTATCCAGTCGGCTACGCCGTACTCATGCAGACCTTCACCCGAGCCCGCCAGGATTCACGGCGGCTCAGCGACACATGCGTGACTGCCCGAATACGAGCATTGGCCGACTTGAAACATTAGCCCCAGTTAAGGGAATCACGCAGCCGTAGCCTTGTTTCGCTGAGGGTGTTCCCGGCCGCCACGCGTTGGATCTTCATCGGCGTTCGGCATCGCCTCGTGCGTTCGCGCGAGAGGCTCAACCAAGCACAGCCAGTTCCGCCGTGGTCCGCATTTTGGCCGCTGACACATCGTCGTTATCCACAGAATCTGTGGATAAGCAGTTGGATAACAGGCGTGATGGCATCTTGGCCTCACGGCGCGCGGGGGCTAGAGTCGACTGGTTGAATTTCAGTCAGCCCATCGTCTTCACTCGACACCCCACAGCAGGAACCTTGCTGGGCGAATAAACGGTTCTCGCCTCGGATGGCAGTTTCGTAAGGCCGTAAGGCGCACCGTCAATGGGAGTGGAAAGAACCTTGCCCGGCGTATCCTGCAGGTGCTGCCCCTAGGAAAGGAGGGTAGTAGATGCCTTTCCCGGTGCCCTTCAGCGCTCAGCAGGTATCTCGATTAATCACTGTGTATGGCACTGGGATGGAGTTTTGACGACGTCCCGCATCCCGTGGATGCCATCATGAGCCCGTGTTCCCTGACCGAAACTGCATGGCAAGAAAGGTGGATCTATGATCGGTTCGACTGTTTCGCAAAAGCGCGACATGTTTAGAAAGCTGCATGACTCCGGATGCTTCGTGCTACCCAATCCCTGGGATGCTGGCAGTGCACAGCTGCTTGCGAGCATGGGGTTCCGGGCATTGGCAACGACGAGCTCTGGCCATGCTTGGTCCTGCGCAAAGCCTGACGGCGCTATGAAGCGCGATGCGGTTCTGGAACATATACGGAGCATAGTCCAGGCCACACTTTTGCCAATCAATGCGGACTTTGAAAGCGGATTTGGGGAAACACCAGGCGACGTTTTTGAAAGCGTGCAGCTTGCCGTTGCAACCGGGGTTGCCGGGTTGTCTGTCGAGGACTCTACGGGCAATGCGCAAGCGCCCGTTCGGGGTATCGAAGAAGCGGCTGAGCGTATCCGTGCAGCACGTGCCGCAATCGATGCGAATGGCTCCAACACACTTTTGGTCGCTCGTGCCGAAAACTTCTTTGTTGGTCGCCCGGATCTGCCAGATACGGTCAAGCGTCTGCAAGCCTATGCCGAAGCAGGCGCCGACTGTCTGTATGCGCCAGGGATCCGAACGCGTGACGAGATCGCGACAGTCGTTTCATCCGTCGCACCAAAACCGGTCAATGTACTGATCGGCTGGAACAGTGACCTAACGGTAGAAGAACTTTCGGAGATGGGCGTGAGGCGCGTCAGCGTTGGCGGGGCCCTGGCGAGGGCCGCGTGGAATGGCTTCCATCGCGCAGCTCATGCCTTGGCTGATGGCAGGTTCGATGCCTTTCCAGACTCGCCAACCGGCGCTGAACTCAATGCGATTTTCGCTACTGCTGGTCCGATGGATGCGCGATGACATTCGAAGAGGGGGGCGGTAGGAGCCGGAGCGATAGCAGAAAGCTCGAGCTCAGCGAACCGCAATGGAGTGTCGTCGCTGACGAGGCGATCATCTGGTAATGCCTGGTAAGAATCGCTACGCGTCAGCTCAAACCAGCCTCGCCGGGATCGGTGCTTGCCTTTGCACAGTCTTTCCTGAGGGTCGACTGTAGGCGGGTGTGTTCTCCCGCGAAAATTTTCAAAAAAAACCGCGCCAAGCAGCGCGGGGAAGTGATCGGCCGGTTTGGAGAGAGAAGACCGATCGCTTCCTATGATAGGGCAGTGGATGGCATAGCCGCCGCGTAACGGCGTGAACCGCATCACAAACCGCACGCGTCACCGCTACCGATGGCGCGTCGACAACGTCCGCCGTCGATCGCTCTTTGTTCCGACATCATCGTCTCATCATCCGGGACCAGTGACTTATTGCCGAAAGGACGGACGTAGACGCGCGGCGATGAAGCAGGTCGCGGTGGCGGAGATGAGTACCACCGCGCCGGCGGCACTCCAGCCATACGCTGCGGTGGCGCTACCAACGGCTACCGGGCCAACCAGTTGGCCGAGATTACTGCCCTGCATGATCAAACCGACAGCAATCGGTACGAGCGAGGCGTGAGGCGCTAGCAGCGGGGCGGATGCCAGTAACGTGGCTGGGATAAGCCCACCGATGGCCGAGAACAGAAGGCATAGCAGGAATGTAGGCATCGCTGGAAACAAGCCGAGAAAGATGCCGATCCCCGACAACCCCATCAAGCAACTTGCGACCGCAATGAGTAAGGTGCGACCCGCACCGTGCGCCATCAAGTGGCCCGCTGCGAGGTTGCCGCTGACGTTAATGACGCTGGCCAGGGCAGCCAAGAGACCAGCGGTCTGATAAGTGACGTTCATGCGCTCCATCAACAAGACGGGGAGAAAACTGAAAAGCGCAAAAAACATCAGGCTGTAAAGCGCGAAGCAACATGCCAAGAGAACGGTGCCTTTCGAGGAGAGCAGCTGGCGAATGCCGCCAATCATGCTTCTCAGCGCAAGGCCAGCGTGCGAGCCGCCTTCGGGAACACAGTAGAGTGTCGTTACGGCTGCCATCGCGGCAAGCGCCGAGCTTGCCCACCAGAACGACGCCCACGTCTGGAAAAAAGGCCCAACCAGCATCGCAATGGCCATCCCACACGGCATGAAGCAGCTCCATAGCGAGAACGCCATGTCTCGTTGAGCGCCTGTGGTTAGCCGCTGCAGCAGTGCGGGTCCTGCCACGATAGTCAGTAGAAAGCCGAGCCCCTCCACCAGCCGTGATGCCAGCAAGACAGAATAGGCGTCGGTTAGTGCACCAACCGCGCCGGCGATCGCCATGGTCAAGAGTCCCACGAGCAGCGATCGCCGGTCCCCGACAGCGGCCACCAAGGCACCGGCCGGCGCACCGCCTACCACCCCCAGTACGGCGAATATGCCAGTAAGCCATCCGGCTTGGCCAAGGCTCAGGGCCAGATCTGCCTGGAGCAATGGGGTCGCGATAGCCGCTTTACCGACATGCAGGGCCGCAACGACGCCACAACCCAGGACCATCCAGACCAGCGAAGTGGGCCGCGCCTGGTGAACCGCGGTGTTCACTGCGGCACGCCCACCGGCGACGCGGCAAGCGCTGCGGCGACGTGCGCAACGTGCCAGCCCTGGAAGCGGGCACCCTCCAGCTCATTGTCGCTCGGCTGACGATCGCCACCGCTGCCGTCGTCCGCCAGGGTCGAGGCGCCGTACGGGGAGCCACCGGTGATTGCATCCATCCGTAGTTGCCCTTTGAAGCTATACGGCAGCCCTACGATGACCATCCCGAGATGAAGCAGCACGGTATGAGTCGCCAGGATCGTGCTCTCTTGTCCACCATGTTGACTTCCGGTCGACGTAAAGACACTACCGACTTTGCCGACGAGTTTGTCCTCGAACCACAACCCGCCGCACTGGTCGAGGAAGTTCTTTACCTGTGAGGCCATATTGCCGAAGCGTGTGGGCGTGCCGATGACGATAGCGTCGTATTCAGGCAACTCCGCCACGGTCGCGATGTGTGCGGGTTGATTCAGCTTGTAGCCAGCCTTCTCTGCGACCGACTCCGGAACGAGTTCGGGTACGCGCTTCACGACGGCCAAGGCCCCTGCCCGACGTACGCCGTCGGCCACTGCCTGTGCCAGCGTTTCGATGTGGCCGTAAGAGGAGTAATAAAGCACCAGTACTTTAGTCATGGTTCACCTCGCTAAGCTTGGGACGGGTCAAGCCTATCCATTCCAAATGTTCAGCAGGAGTGATAAAAAATCGAAGAACTCGATCGAAGGAACAGATCATGTTGGATGGAATGACGCTTGATCAGATCAGGACCTTCGTCGCAGTGGCGGACAGCGGAAGTTTCCGTTCGGGTGCAAGTCGGTTGCTTCGGGTTCAATCGGCGGTTAGCCACGCCATCGCTAACCTGGAGTCTGAGCTTGGCCTGGCGCTGTTCGACCGTACCGGGTACCGCCCGGTCTTGACGCCGGAGGGGCAGGCATTGCTGGCCAATGCCCGTGATCTTCTGCTGAGAGCAGATGCCATGCGGGCACGCGCCCGAGCACTCGGCGGGGGCGTTGAGCTGGAATTGGCGCTTGTCGTGGATACGCTTTACCCGATCGCCGAGGTGGGGGAGGCCTTGGCGAAGGTGAGGGCTGAGTTTCCTTCGACCACGTTTCGCCTGGAGTCCCAGCCGCTGGGAGGACCTCTGGCGGCGCTTGAAGAAAAGCGCTGCACCTTGGCTGTGATTGTGGGTGAGGATTTCCGAAACCCTAGAATTGCACTCGAAGCGATTGGCGCGGTTCAGCAAATCGCCGTGGTGCAGGCCGACCATCCCCTTGCCAAGTCGGCCGGTAGTGCCTCGCTCGGGCTGCCGGAGCTTGCTGACCATCTGCAGATCGTACTGACCGATCCCAGTCGGCTGTCCGAAGGCCGAACGTTTGGCGTCCTCTCGCCGCATACCTGTCGAGTCAACACGCAGGAGGCGAAGTTTGCCCTCATTCGGGCAGGCCTCGGATGGGGACGTCTGCCCGCATGGCTGGTGCAGGACGATCTTCACGCAGGCCGTGTGGTTCGTCTTGGCGTAGCGGACCTAGGCCGAGGCGGCTTGGTGAATTACGAAGCCTATCTGGCGCACCGCTTGGATGAGCCCCTTGGGCCGGTGGCTCAAGCGCTGCGCCGAGCCTTGACTGAGCAGACGCGTGAAGACGTTCCTTGAAAGGTTGGCGAGCCCGCGCTGCAGTGGGCTCGTCCTACTGCTGCTTTGGGGTCGGCATCCGGTGTCATAACGCGGGATGCACGTGGCAGTGCATCACAGCTCGAACACGTACCCGCATAAAGCAATCACAAGCGCGCATCCGGACAGAATCAACAGGCGTCTCGACGACAACAGCCGCGTCAGGACGGCAGTATTTTCGCGGCGCAGGATTCGGACCTCGCCTGCGCATTCAGGATGCAGGTCATTGATGAATGCTCTGTCGGTGAGCAACAAGTGCCTGGCCTGTTCAGCCTCCGCAGCGTGCGGACAGACTATGGAATAGACAGGCTGACCCTCGGGGCTCAGGCCGTTGGTCAGCACGACAGAATCCACACCATGGCGCCTGAGCGCCGAGTTGAGGTATTCGGCTTGATGAGCGTGGATCGTGTTGAACAGGTAGAACAGGGGAAAGACCGAGAGAAATTGGGTGGGAGGCGTTTTTAGGCCAGTTTGCCATCGTGGTCACTTCCGATCCGGTAGTGCTCGCGTTTTGCGTGAACGCGCGACGCCTGCTGACCAGCGCTCAGGCCTGGCGATATGCACTGGGTGTGATACCCATTTCGCGACGAAACACCTGGGAAAAATGGCTCGGGCTCGAGTACCCAACGTCCAGCCCAATGTCGATGACGCTGCGATCCGTCTCGAGCAATAGATCCCGAGCGCGGCGCATGCGCAGGCGAATGAAGTACTGAGACGGTGAAAGCCCAGTGGCGCGCTTGAACATCCGGCTGAAGTGGTAAGTGCTAAGGCCTGCAATCTGGGCCAGGTGGTGCAGATTGAAATCATCTGTCAGCTGATCATTCATCGCACCGACGACCCGACGCAACTTATAGGCTTGCAGCGCGTTACTGCGTCGGACGCGGCTGTGCGGGTCGCGGTACCGACGCACCAGGTGCACCGCCAGCGCCTGCGCCAGACCATGTATGAACAACTGGCTGGGCTGATGCTTGTCGATCAGTTCGATGCGTAGCTGATCGAGCAGGAAGCTCACGCGTTCATCCCGAGCGCCGGACACATCGAGGAGTGACACCGGGGCGGCGCGTTCGCCAAACAGTTCGCGCACGGCCTGATCGATCAACGGCAAGCCGAGGTACAGGTGCATCACTTCGAAGGTATCGCAGCCTTGCGTCTGCCAACGCATCTCGTAAGGCGTGTCCGTATGGGTGAGAAAAAAGTCGCCGGACTGAACGCTGGCGACTTCCCACTCTCCACCAGGCGTGCGTTCCTCGACCCGCGCGGCGCCCGACAGGACCAACACCAGCAGCGGTTCCACAACAGCGGGCACGAGTATCGGCTCGATGACGGAATGATGGGTGTACAGCTGTATCACTACGTCCTGCCATTCCGGGCGCGCCGGCATGACCCGTGATTCGCTCGGAAGGTAACGCAACATTGAGTCAGCGGTGATGCGCTGGACGTCGATTGTGGGCTGGCGTTGAGTGGTGGGGACGGTCAAGGGGGACTCCATTGCGAAAGTCTTGCTTGGGCTGCGGTCGCTAGCGTAGCGCACCCGCAGAACACGATTGTCCGGCGTTCAGGCTGACTGCCGGAGCAGCGCCGCGCTCAGGTTGGCGCAAAACTCCGACAGCCTCGGCAAAAGCACCAAGGCGTCACACCTGATCCTGCGCGAAAGTGAAGGTGTCGATAGTGACAGCGCCTGATGCGCGCCGAGCGGCGAACACCTCGCTAGCTCGCAGAGGAGGAGAGCACCATGACTGATTTCACTTATCAAATTCCGCAAGAAGTCGAAGGCAAGGTCGCATTGGTGACCGGCGCGGCCAGTGGCATCGGCAAGGCCATTGCCCTGTTGCTGCACGCCAGTGGCGCCAAGGTGGTTGCCGAAGATCTGGATCCATCCGTCGAGACGCTGGGTCGGCCTGGATTGGTGCCGCTGGTCGCAGACATTACAGACGATGGCGCCGCCGAGCGCGCGGTCGGCATGGCTGTAGAAGCCTTCGGCCGGCTGGACATACTCGTCAATAACGCTGGGATTATCATCAACAAGCCCGTGGTCGAGATGACCCGCGAAGACTGGGAGCGCATCCAGGCGGTGAATGTCACGGCGGCGTTTCTGCATTGCCGCGAAGCGATCAAAGCAATGACGCCCAACAAGTCAGGCGCCATCGTCAACATCGCTTCATACGCGTCGTACTTTGCATTTCCGACCATCGCTGCCTATGCCGCGTCAAAAGGTGCGCTGGCGCAGTTGACCCGCACGCTGGCACTCGAAGCCATTGAGCATGGCATCCGCGTGAATGCCATTGGTGTCGGTGACGTGGTTACCAACATCCTCAATGATGTCGTCGATGATGGCCCCGGCTTTCTGGCCCAACACGGCCAGGCTGCACCTATCGGCCGCGCCGCGCAGCCAGAGGAAATTGCCGAGATCGTCGCCTTTCTTGCCTCTGGTCGTGCGAGCTTTATCGTTGGCTCCGTCGTCATGGCCGACGGCGGCATGACGGTCACGGCGGGTTAAGGTATCGCTGTACGCTCGGTAGAGGCCAAACGACAACGCAAAGCGCCGGCCGATGAGTCATTGCTCATCGGCCGGCGTTTGGTGGTTGATTGTTATCTGGCCGTGGCCTCAGCCGCTTCGGTTATCAGGGCGGCGACCTCGTCGGGGTAGGAGGTCATGACGACGTGGGAGGCGCCGGGAATAGTTAAGGTTTTCTTCGAGCCGGCGCGGTCAGCCATGAACTTCAGCGCGGCTTCCGGAATATTCTTGTCACCCGAGCCATAGACGAACCAGGACGGTACATGGTCCCAGGCGGTGTTCCGGCTTTCCTCGTTCAAGGCTGCTGCGGTGATCGGGCGTTGGGTGGCGGCCATGAGTGCTGCTTCGGCTGGAGCGACATCAGAGGCGAACTGCTCGGCGAATTTGTCTTGCTGGATGTAGAGGTCCTGATTGCCGTCGCTCAGCTGCAGCGGTTCGGCCAGCGTTGGGCCCAATGTCCCGCCCGGAAACTTGCCCGCCAGTGCCGCGGCGCTTTCACCGGCTGCCGGTGCGAAGGCGGCAACGTAGACCAACGCCTTCACTTTATCGCTGCCGTTTACGGCGTTGGTTATGACGCTGCCACCGTAGGAGTGACCAACCAGGACGATAGGGCCGGAGGTCCGCTCGATGAGCGTCGAGACATACTTCGCATCGTGTGCCACGCCCCGCAGTGGATTTGCGGCAGCGATGACCGGATAGCCCTGGTCCATCAAGCGAGAGGCCACACCGCTCCAGCTCGACGATTCGGCAAAAGCTCCGTGCACGAGAATGACAGTAGGCTTGTTAGCGGCGAAGCTGGTGACACTGCCCAGAGCCGACGTGGCGAGTAGGGCGGCGGCGAGGGTTTTGCGGGTTTTGGCTGCAGTGGTCATGACGTTGTTCTACCTTTCGATGAGGTTGCTCGGTTCGGGTATCAGTCGCTGGCTTTGCTCAGCGGACCGGGGCACCAGCATTTGAAGCGGCTCAGAACTTCGAGAGCGCCATGCGTCAGGTGCAGGCACATAATGGGCAGGCGGGACGTCGCGTAGGGATCGAATCGTCTGTAATAAGCAACTGATCGTCTAATCGAGGCTGACACCCATGGATCGTTTATCAAGCCTGCTGACCCACTTCGGCATGCATGCGGGGCTCTATCACAGCGGAGATCTCTGCGGCGTGGCCGCCTTCGAAACGGCTGACAGGGTGGGCTACATCCATGTCCTGCAAGAAGGCACCATGACGTTGCGCCTGGCTGATAATTCCGACGTGCATCTGACCGAGCCGACCGTGATGGTTTTTCCTCGTCCGTATCGTCACCGCATGATTGCGAAGGAGTCAGAGGGCGCGCGGCTGGTTTGCGCCACGTTGCGTTTCGATGGCGGCGCGAACAATCCGCTTGCTGCGGCGCTACCCGATGTGTTGCTGCTACCGGTCGCACAAGCGCCGATTCTGGACGGCGCATTGGTCTGGCTGTTCGAGGAGGCATTCGCCAGTTACTGCGGACGCGAAGCGGTGATGGGCCGCCTGTTCGAGCTGCTGATCGTGCAGATGTTGCGTCATCTCATGTCCAGCCAGACGATGACGTCCGGGATGATGGCCGGCCTTGCGGACTTGCGCCTGGCACGAGCGATCACGCTCATGCATGCCGAGCCGGAGCGTGCATGGTCGGTAGCCGAACTTGCTGCTGAGTCGAACATGTCCCGTGCCAGCTTTGCCGCCAGCTTCCGCGAGGTGGTAGGGCAAACGCCTGCGGATTACCTCACCAGTTGGCGCATCAGCCTGGCGCAGAAGCGCTTGCGCGAGGGCCGACCGATTGCGCTGATTGCCGACGAAGTCGGCTACGAGAGCCCGTCAGCGCTGGCCCGCGCGTTTCGTCGCAAGACCGGCGCCAGTCCACGGGAATGGCAGGCCGCAGCGAGCGCCTAGCTGAACTCCGGCCATCGAACGACACGCAGAGATAACACCTTAGCCCGCCCCAGGCGCGAAAATTTGGTGGTAGCAGTCACGGTTGCCACCGGAATGCCGAACCAGGGTACAAACAGGCTCTGCTTGCGGCCGTAAGTGCTCGCGCGGGATCAATGAGGAAACTAGATGGAGCGGCTTTTCGTTTACGGTTCGCTGGCGCCTGGTCGCCCCAATGAACACATCCTGGCCGGCGTAGCTGGCTCATGGGAAGCGGCGAGTGTGACGGGCACGTTACGTGAGGAAGGGTGGGGCGCGGCAATGGGTTTCCCCGGGCTCGACCTGAATGAGCAAGGCGAGCGGATCGAAGGCTTCGTGTTCAGTTCCCATCAGCTTCCGGCACAGTGGGCAGCGCTCGACGCGTTCGAAGGCGATGCCTATATACGAACGCCCGCCGCCGTGCGGCTCGGCACCGGACAAACCGTCGAGGCTTATGTTTACGCGCTGAGAAAGTAACGCATACGTCGTGCGCCGGGGCGTCGCCGGAACCGTCTGATCGCGCCGGTTCAGCTCTGGCTGTGCGTCTGCACGAGCAACTATTTTGGGTTCGTCCCGGCTGGTTGCGGCGTTGTTTACAACACCGATGCTCTGATATTGGCGAGTTAATGGCCGCGGTTATTTTGCAAACAGCTGGCTCATGTCTTTGAACGCCTTGAATTCCAGCGCATTACCGCAGGGATCGAAGAGGAACATCGTGGCCTGTTCGCCCACCTGGCCCTTGAAGCGCACATAGGGCTCGATGACGAACTGAGTACCCAGTGAACGCAGGCGCTCAGCCAAGGCTTCCCACTCCGGCCAGCTCAGGACGATGCCGAAGTGCGGCACCGGGACGTCGTGGCCGTCTACCGCGTTGGTGTGTGCCGCATCTTGCGACTGGGTCTTCGGATGCTCGTGGATCACCAACTGATGGCCGTAGAAGTCGAAGTCGACCCAATGCTCGGACGAACGTCCTTCCGCAAGGCCGAACACTTCTCCGTAGAAATGGCGGGCGGCGGGCAAGTCGTAAACGGGGATCGCAAGGTGGAAAGGGGAGAGGCTCATCTGGGCTACCTTCTTTTCAGTGGGACAGTGACGCTTATTCTGGTCGATTTGCCGCACCCTCCGACAATGGATATGTTTTGATTCGAGCCTCAAAAATTTCGATCAATCCGGTGCCTATGATTCGCGAGATAAGGACCTTTCTAACCATTGCCCGCTGCGGCAGTTTCGCCGCGGCTGGTAACCAGATCGGGCTGACGCAATCGGCCGTAAGTGCGCAGATCAAGAATCTCGAAGAAGCGCTAGGCCTGCGTTTGTTCGATCGAACAGGACGCTCGGCGCACCTCAACGCCGCCGGGTTGCGCGCCTTACCCTTGGCTGAGCAGATTCTTGAAACCTTCGCATTGATGGCCCAGCCAGAATCGCTAGCCGAATTCCGTGGCGAGCTGCGCATTGGTGCGATCGCGACGGTGCAGACCGGTTTGCTGCCGCCGGTTCTGCTGCGCTTGCGGCATGACGCGCCGGGCGTTGCGCCAAAGCTCGTCCCCGGCGTTTCGCTTAACCTGTTGTCGCAGGTCGATGCTGGCGATATCGACGTGGCGGTCATGATCCGCCCGCCCTTCGCGCTGCCAAAGGAATTGCATGCCGAGCTGATTCAGCGGGAGCCGTTCGTTTTGATCGCACCCCTGGATGTTAAAGGTGACGACCCCTTCCTGTTGCTCACGCATCATCCCCTCGTGCGTTACGACCGGAGTTCGTTCGGCGGACGCCAGGTCAGTCACTTTCTTCGTAAACACCGCCTGGACGTGCAATCCGGACTCGAACTCGACGAACTCGACGCCATCGTCAAAATGGTCGAAGGCGGACTGGGCGTGGCATTGGTACCCAAAGCCGGGCTGTGGCTGGAGCGCGAGCCGACGGTCCGTATTCTGTCGCTCGGGGACGCCACGTTCTATCGAGAGCTCGTTCTGATCAGTCGCCACAGCGTGCAGCAGCAGCCGTTGCATCAGTTGTTCCGGCGCTGCCTGCACAGCGAGGTGGGCGGCGAAGGCAATAAGGCTGTGTGAGCGCCTGCACGAATGTTCCAGCTTTCAGGGTTAGCTCCGTACTAGGATCAGCGATCGCACGCTAACAACGATTCCCGAGCGCCGGATGCACACTGACGATCGCAGCTGGATATCCCTTCGCCAAGATGCCGATACCGGCATCGAGACCATTCGTGCGCACTTCGAGGGGCATGCGTACGACCCTCATTGGCATGACAGCTACCTGATCGGTTTTACCGAGCAGGGCGTCCAGCAGTTCAGTTGCAGGGGAGCGGTGCACCAGAGCACCCCGGGTCAGATTTTTCTCCTCGAACCGGGTGAAATTCATGACGGCGATGCACCCGCCGCGGGTGGGTTCACCTACTCGATGCTGTATCTGCGGCCGGCCTGGCTGGAGCGGCAGTTGCGCACGCTGGATGACGCGCCGCTGGTCCATGGCGAACCCGGGTTCGCCCTCACACTCACCGAGCGGCCGGCGTTACTCGCGGCTATTGCCGGTGCTTTCCACGCACTGGAACAGCACGACTTGCGCATCGTTCGCGAGACCGCATTGGATACGCTACTGCTTAACCTGAGCCAGCATCTGCGTTGGCGCCAGGCCCGGCAGGACGATCCATGGCTGCCTCGCGTCGCCATTCGAGCGCGTGAGTATCTGCATGCGCATTTCGACGAGGATATCGGCCTGGAAGCGCTTGCCGCGATTACGGGCGCCAGTCGCTTTCGCTTGTCCCGAGCGTTCAAGGCGGCGTACGGGCTGGCGCCGCATGCGTACCTCATCCAGTTACGCCTCGCCAGGGGCAGACACTTGCTGGCGCAAGGGCACGCACCCGCCGAGGTGGCCTCGATGCTCGGATTCGCCGATCAGAGTCACCTTGGGCGTTGGTTTCGCCGCGCGTATGGCCTGACACCGGCGCACTACCGCACGCGCTGCTCGAATCTTCCAGACGGCTGATCTGTCTGCACCCAGACTGGCACCTGTAGCGATTCAGGAGCCGAATGACGATGAACGATGACTTTCGATTTGCCCTGCGTGATCAGACGTTGGGGTGGCGTCAGCAATGATCGAACTCCTGCCTTTTGCGCTGTTCGCCTTTGTCGCATCGATTACACCGGGGCCAACCAACGTGCTGGTGCTCAGCCACAGCGTCCGCTTCGGCTTTGTCGGTGCCATGCCGATCGTACTGGGAGGCTGCGCAGGCGCTGCGCTCGTGGTATTGACGGTCGGCTTGGGTATTGGCGACGCGGTAGCGACGCATACCGTGCTGCAAACCGTGATGAAAGGGCTTGGCATCCTGTGGTTGAGCTATCTCGCCTGGCAAATCTATTCCAGCCCGGAGCCCGAGCGAGTGGACGGGCAGCCGACGGGGCCCCGCATCGGTTTTCTCGCGACGGCGGGCCTGCAACTGGTCAATCCGAAGGCCTGGATGATGGCGATTGCGGTCATCAGTGTATTTGCGCGTCCCGGCGTCGAGCGCTGGCATGATGTGATGCAGCTATCAGTGGTGTTCTTCTGTATTTCCCTGCCGTGTCTGGCGGCTTGGGCGCTGCTCGGGCGAGGCGCCGCGGCGCTGCTGGGCTCGAAGGCCAGGCGGGTGCTGTTCAACCGGATCCTGGCGGTGCTGTTGGTGCTCTCGACGCTAGCGACGCTGCTCCCGTGACTGGCCTGTGTTTCGCGGCTGCGTCCGCTGACATCTTGCCCCGGTAACCGGTTATGTGCCGCGTCGCCCGAGGACAGGCGCCTGATCCGCCATCAGCTCGGCGATCCATTCAATGAACACGCGCAGTTTGGTACTCACGTGTCGATTCGGTGGGAATGCGATGTACATCGGCATCGGATCGAGCTGCCAGTTTTCGAACAGGGGAATCAATTCGCCGCGTGCTGCGTGATCCTTTGCCATGTAGTTCGGCAACCAGAGCACGCCCATACCGGCCAGGCCGGCCGCGAGGTAGGCGTTGCCGTCGTCGACCGAGAGCACGTACCGGCCGAGCACGTTGATGCGCTCGCCGTCGCAGTGCATGGCATAGGGGAACACCTTGCCGGTTCGCGCCCAGAGAAAACCGACGATGCGGTGATGCGTGTCCTGGAGGTCGCGCGGGTGAGAAGGCGTTCCGGCGCGCTCCAGATAACTCGGCGCGGCGTAGACGCCGAGCTGCAGATCGCCTACATGCCGGGCCATCAACGACTGATCGGTCAGCTCGCCGCCGCGCACGACGCAATCCACGTTCTCGCCGATCAGGTCGACCGTGCGATCACTGACGCCCATATCCAGCTGGATGTCCGGGTAGCGCGCATGAAAGGCCGGCAACGCTGGCATGAGGATCAACCGTGCAAACGGGCTGGGCACATCGACCCGTAACCGGCCTCTTGGCAGTGCCGACGCACTGGACAGGCTGGTCTCGGCGTCGTCCAGGTCTGCCAGTAGACGGATGACGCGTTCGTAATAGGCAGCGCCATCAGCGGTGACGTTGACCTTGCGCGTGGTTCGATTGAGCAGCCGAACACGCAGCCGGGCCTCCAGCTGCTGGACCAGTTGCGTCACGCTGGTCTTGCTGACGTGCAGGGTGTCGGCGGCCTTGGTGAAGCTGCCGGTTTCCACCACGCGAGCGAACGCCTTCATTGCATCAAAACGGTCCATCTCTGCTCCGGATCCTGGGATTGTTTGCATTTTACAAACAGTGATGGGTGGAAACGCCAGTTTATCCAGCAGGCCAGGCCGCCTAGATTCATCTCGTCGTAAGTAACAGGCCAGCTTCGGCCTGCTGATGGAGGTATCCCATGACCCAACGCAACGTTGTTTTTCCACCCGGACGTCAAGCGCTCTACGAGCGTAATCGGTACTCGCCGGCCATCCGCTCCGATGGCTTTCTATTCGTGTCGGGGCAGGTGGGCAGCCGCGAGGACGGTTCGCCTGAACCGAACCTTGAGGCCCAGGTCCGGCTCGCCTTCGAAAACCTGAACGCGATTCTGAAGGCTGCGGGCTGCACCTTCGATGACGTGATTGACGTGACCGTGTTTATTGTCGATCCCCAATCAACGTTCGAAACCATCTGGAAGGTCGTCCCCGAATTCTGGGGGAGCGCGCCGCACCCGACACTGACTGCTGTTGGCGTCACCTGGCTCTATGGCTTCCAGTTCGAAATCAAGGTGATCGCGAAGCTCCCACCGGAAGGTTGATTGTTCGGGTTGGAGACGGCTGGCTGCGGGAGTAAAGCTGACGAGCAGGCCGGCAGCTGCACCGCTAGCAACCTATAGTTGGATTGGCGCGAGTGCAGCGGGAGCCATCTCGCAGTGTCTGCCACGCACTCGACGTAAAAACGCTGCGTGCCGCCAACGCAACGCCCGGATAGTTTGTCCAAAACATTCATCCAGCTTGAAGGCTTTTGCCATTGTTGCGGGCGGTACGCAGAGCCAATATCCAAGGGCCCAATAACAAGAACCCGGGAGCCAGCCATGCGCGACTACGTCACTGCGGCCAGTGAATTTGACTACGACCAGACGGTATCAGCGATCCTTTCAGGGGACCTGTCTGCCATGAACGCGTGCGTTGAATGTTGCGACCGGCATGCGGATTCGGACAAGGTTGCGCTTCGCTGGGAAGGCCGCGATGGGCAGCGCGCTATCTGGACCTTTGCTCAATTAAAGGAAGCGTCTTCACGTTTCGCCAATCTGTTGGTCAGTCAGGGCATTCAACCGGGCGATACCGTGGCCGGTCTTTTGCCGCGCACGCCCGAACTGCTCGTCACCATCCTTGGCACCTGGCGCATCGGCGCGATCTATCAGCCCCTGTTTACGGCTTTCGGCCCCAAAGCGGTGGAGCATCGGATCAAGGAGTCCGGCGCGAAGATGGTCGTTACCGACACCACCAACAGTGAAAAGCTGGACAGCATCGACGCCGCGCCGCGCCGGCTGGTGGTGGGCAATGGCGATGATGATTTCTGGACCCAGGTGAATCGCCAATCGGCCGAGTTCGAGTCGGTGCTCATGGACGGCGAGTCGCCTTTCATGGCGATGTTCACGTCGGGCACAACCGGGCCTGCGAAGCAACTGCATGTGCCGCTCAAAGCCATCGTCGCCTTCGTCACGTACATGCGGGACGCGGTGGATCTGCAGCCCGACGACAAGTTCTGGAACATTGCGGATCCCGGTTGGGCGTATGGGCTGTACTACGCCGTCACCGGCCCTCTGGCGATGGGGCACACCACGCTGTTCTATGAAGGCGGCTTCACGGTCGAGAGCACCTGTCGGGTCGTCGACGAATACGGTATTACCAACATGGCGGGATCACCGACCGCGTTCCGCTTGCTGCTGGCGTCCCGCAAGGACGTGGAAGGCAGAATCAAGGGCCGCTTGCGCGCCGTGAGCAGCGCGGGCGAGCCATTAACACCGGAGGTCATCCGCTGGTTCCGCGACGGTCTCGGTTGCACCATCCACGATCACTATGGCCAGACCGAACTCGGTATGGTGCTGTGCAACCATCACGCCTTGAGCCACAACGTCCGTATCGGAACCGCGGGCTATGCCATGCCGGGACACCGCGTCGTGGTATTGGATGATCAGCAGCGTGAGCTGGAGCCCGGCACACCCGGAATGCTTGCACTGGACCGCAGCCGATCGCCGCTGCTCTGGTTCCCGGGCTACACCGGTACGAAAACCAAGGCCTTCGTCGGTCACTACTACCTGAGCGGCGATACCGTCGAGATGAACGACGACGGAAGCATCAGTTTTGTAGGGCGCGCCGACGATGTCATCACCACGTCCGGTTACCGTGTCGGCCCGTTCGATGTGGAAAGTGCCTTGGTCGAACATCCGGCGGTGATCGAAGCGGCGGTGATCGGCAAGCCGGATCCCGAGCGTACTGAGCTGGTCAAGGCGTACGTTGTGCTGCATGCCGGGCATAACGGCGACGCGATGCTGGCGGAACAGCTGCAGCAGCATGTACGTCAGCGCTTGTCTGCGCATGCATACCCGCGCGAAATCGAGTTCGTCGACGAGCTTCCCAAAACACCAAGCGGGAAGATCCAACGATTCCTGCTGCGTGATCGGGAAAAAGCTGCACAGCATTCGGCGTCATTGGCCAGCTGAAGTCGGTCAGAGGTTTCGCTCTGCCTGACGCGCACGTTCCGCGCGTCTCGTGGTTATCGAATGGCTGGCTCGTTACGCAAGGGCCGCAGTCATCGTCTTCCCAGGCGCTGCGTTCTCGGCGCGTATGTCCATAACGCAATCCGCTCCGTCACGCTCGCCCGCGCTACCACATGCGGCTAGGCCGATGGTGCGCGCGAAGAGGTTTCCAGGATGATCATCGAACGTGAGGACCGCCATCTTCCAACCGAAGATGGCGACGTGTTTATCCGGCGCTGGCGCACCAACACAACCAAGGTCCCCATTGTCCTGCTGCATGATTCGCTCGGCTGCGTCGAGTTGTGGCGTGATTTTCCAGAACGCCTCGCGGCGGCGACCGCACGCGACGTCATCGCCTATGATCGCTTGGGCTTCGGTCGTTCGGCGCCGCATCCGGGCGGCTGGTCGACTCGCTTTATCCGTGATGAGGCCGAGCGCTTCTTCCTGCCGGTCTGGGGCGTCTTGGACGCCGAGCGTTTCATTGCCTTCGGCCACAGCGTAGGCGGCGCAATGGCGGCCAGCCTGGCGGCGCATCATTCGCGGCATTGCCTTGGCGTGATCACCGAATCGGCGCAGGCCTTTGTCGAAGACCGCACGTTGCACGGTATCCGCCAGGCGCAAGCGGCATTCGCTGCGCCTGATCAGCTGGACCGGTTGCGCAAATACCACGGCGAGAAAGCCGAATGGGTGCTTTCAGCATGGTTCGATACCTGGTTGTCCGACGCCTATGCCGGGTGGACGCTAGAGGACAGCGCGCCCAGCATCGCCTGTCCACTGCTTGCGCTCCACGGTGCCGAGGACGAATACGGCTCGGCTGTGCACCCGCGTCGAATCGCCGAGCTTGCGACCGGAGCGGCACAGACCTTGATGCTCGACGGCTGCTTCCACGTCCCGCATCGCGAGCAGCCGGAGGTCGTTCTCACGGCCGTCAGGCAGTTCGTCGAAGCCATGCCCTGAACCATGGGATCGTCGTCTGCAGTCGCATGTTCCAGTTCTACCAAGGCCTTCGCTGGCCGACTGCCGATCCGTCAGAATCATTTATGGGGGCCTTTGAACCGGCCTCTGTATGCCCCCGAAGCGTTCGATAGTTGCCGCTACAGACGCGCGCAGCCACCCCGTTTGGCGGCGCTGGGTGGGCGCAATATCATGTGGGGCGGTTCAGCTTGGATATTCACCTCGCTTGATGGGGAACCAAAACCCAAGGAGTGATGGTCTTAGCGCCAAGATTAACGGCGTTGCCGCGGCCTTTTTGCGTCTGATCACCTTCCGTGCGACGCGATTGGCTCTGCCACCGGTGATATTTCCCTCCCTTCCAAAGGAACGACAGATGAGTCTCGACCTCAACGCAGGACGCCTGCCGGACGAACGTACCCTGACCAATATCCCGCGTCTGATTTCGCGCTATTACAGCGAGCGTCCCGACCCTTCGGACCCGGCACAGCAAGTTTCCTTTGGTACGTCCGGTCATCGGGGTTCGTCGCTTAAGAACAGCTTCAACGAGTGGCACATTCTCGCCACTACCCAAGCGATCTGTGACTATCGCCGTGAGCAGGGCATCGACGGACCGATCTTCGTAGGCATGGACACCCACGCGCTGTCCGAACCGGCCTTTGTGTCCGCCCTGGAAGTGCTAGCGGGCAACGGTGTCGAGACGCGTATTGACGCAGGGTGCAGCGAAACCAATGGGGAGCCCGGTTACACGCCGACCCCAGCCATCTCCAACGCGATCCTCGAATACAACGCCGGGCGCCGCAGCGGGCTGGCCGACGGCATCGTAATCACCCCATCGCACAACCCGCCGGCCGACGGCGGCTTCAAATACAACCCCACCAACGGTGGCCCGGCTGACACCAGCGTGACCAAGTGGATTCAGGAGCGCGCTAACGCCTTACTGACCGCGGGCCTCAAGGGCGTCCAGCGGATAGATTATTCGCAGGCCCTGGATGCACCGACGACGCAGCGCTTTGATTTCATCGACCACTATGTGGGTGGGCTGGGCCAGGTGATCGACCTCGAAGCAATTCGCGGCTCGGGTCTGAAGTTTGGCGTCGATCCGCTGGGTGGTGCGGGCGTGCATTACTGGACGCGCATTGCGGAGCGCTACGGCCTGCCACTCGAGGTGCTCTCGACCCGCGTCGATCCGACCTTCCGCTTCATGCGCTTGGACTGGGACGGCAAGATCCGCATGGATTGCAGTTCGCCGCATGCCATGGCGGGTCTGATCGAGAACAAGGACCGCTTTGATGTCTCCTTCGCTTGCGATACGGATCACGATCGGCACGGCATCGTGGCGCGCTCGGTAGGGCTACTAAACCCGAATCACTACCTGGCGGTGGCTATTGAATATCTCTTCACCCATCGTCCTGAATGGAGCCCACAGGCAGGCATCGGCAAGACGCTGGTGTCCTCTTCGATGATCGATCGGGTCGCCAAGGGAATAGGGCGTCAAGTGGTCGAAGTGCCGGTGGGCTTCAAGTGGTTCGTGGACGGCTTGATGGATGGCAGCCTCGGGTTTGGCGGCGAAGAGTCAGCGGGCGCGTCGTTTTTGCGTAGGGCCGGTGGCGCCTGGTCCACGGACAAGGACGGCATAATCCTCGGATTGCTGGCCGCAGAAATTACGGCGGTCACCGGTAAGGACCCGGGCGAGCGCTACCAGGCGCTGATAGAACGCTTCGGCGCGCCTGTGTACCAGCGGATTGACGCCCCGGCTGATCGCGAGCAGAAAGCGAAGTTGGGCAAGCTTTCCGCCTCGCAGGTCACGGCCAGTGAGTTGGCAGGCCAGCCCATCACCCAGATTCTTACCGAAGCGCCAGGCAATGGCGCCGCTATCGGTGGGCTGAAAGTCGTCACCGATAACGGCTGGTTCGCGGCGCGGCCATCCGGCACCGAAGACGTCTACAAGATCTACGCCGAGAGCTTCGAGGGCGAGGCGCACCTCAAACGCATTCAGGATGAAGCGAAGGCGTTGGTTGATGGTGTGTTGAACAGCTGACAGTTGATTAGCCGCCGCCTCGCGGGTGGCGGCTGGACGACCGCGCGGTGATCAAACCGGTGCGGTGCTGCGCATCGAGTCCCGGTCGGCAAACTGCTCGTTAAAAGCGGCGAGCTTCGGTGACTCGTGTCGCCAGTTCAGTTCGGCAAAACGAAAATCCAAATAGCCCAACGCGCAGGCCACCCCGATCTGGGCGATGTCCAACGGCTCATTCAGCAAGTCGGTGCTGACCTCCAGCGACGCCAATCCTCGGCGTACCTTGGCCAATTGACCGTCAACCCATTCATCCCATTGCCGCTCCGCAGGGCGCGCCGCGCGCTCATAGCGCGTCAACACCGCGGCTTCCATTACGCCGTCTGCGAGCGCGGCCAGCCGCAAGGTCCGCCAGCGTCGGGCGGGGTCTGCCGGAAACAACCGAGGCTTGTCGTGCAGACTGTCGAGGTACTCACAGATTACACGGCTGTCGTACAGGGCTTCGCCGTCATCCGTCAGTAACACCGGAATCTTGCCCAGCGGATTGACCGCGTTGACTCGCTCGTTCACGTCGACGGGTAGCACGGTTGTTTCAATCAGCTCCAGCCGGGACGTAAGCCCCGTTTCGCTGGCCACCACTCTGGTTTTTCGGCCGAAGGGCGATGCTGCTGCATAGATCAATTGCATGGGTCGGCGCTCGTGTTGGGCTGTGACGGGTCGGGTGAAGGTAAAAGCTGGAGTAAGCGTAGACCTGATGGATGACCAGCGTGATGTGTCGCTTGGCGCGATCGCTGCGCTCAGTGACCGACCCCATCCATGACGTTAGCTCCATGGTGTCGTAAACCCAGAGCGCCCCATTGGTTCGCCCGTGTCCAGCGCGCGGGACATGGATCACGCGCCTATGTCCCGCCTGCTGTGCATGTCCAGATTTCAAGGTCTTCTTTTCCCTCGTTCTGCTTACAGCACGAGCGTCTGACTGGCTTTCTGGCTGGCGATGGTCCAAATCATCACATCCGACAGAGGCTGGCACGGGTTTCGCTCTGGTTGGTTCGTTTCGCCGGGTTTTCCTTTCCAATCACAGCTTCTTGCGGGCTGGAGTGGGAAGGCACTAGAACAATAAGGAATGCTCATGAATGTCCTCAAACACTACGCAAGGGCGACACGCTGCCTGTCATCGCGCTGCCTAGCCGCCCTCAACTCCGTCGACCGCCCAGCCACCCGCTATCCTTGTTCCCATCGGCGCGCTGTGCCCGGTGCCGCCATGACGGCCACGCCTGGCTACGGGAGACAAGCATGATCTTGAAAGGCAAAACCGCGCTCGTGACCGGGTCAACCAGTGGCATCGGTCTGGGTATCGCTTGCAAGCTGGCGGAGGCGGGCGCCAACGTGATGCTCAACGGGTTCGGCGATGTGGACGCTGCCATGGCCCGCGTGTCGGCGTTTGGCACGCGCGTCCTGCACCACCCGGCCGATATGGCCGACGCCGAGCAGATCGGCGAATTGATCGGCCAGACCGAGCGCGACTTCGGCTCCCTTGATGTCCTCGTCAATAACGCTGGAATCCAGCATGTTGCTCCGGTGGAGCGTTTCCCCGTCGAACGCTGGAACAGCATCATCGCGATCAACCTGTCCTCAGTGTTCCATACGATGCGCCTCGCGCTACCTGGCATGCGCGAGCGCAACTGGGGCCGAATCATCAACATATCCTCGGTGCATGGCCTGGTGGCGTCGACACAGAAGGCGGCTTACGTCGCCGCGAAACACGGCGTAATCGGTCTGACCAAGACCGTTGCCCTGGAAACCGCCACCACCGGCATCACGTGTAACGCACTCTGCCCAGGCTGGGTCCTGACGCCGCTCGTCCAACAGCAGATCGATAGCAAGGCCAAAGCCCACGGTGACCCGATGCGAGCAACGCGCGAACTGCTGATGGAAAAGCAGCCTTCGCTGGACTTCGTCACGCCTGAAGAGCTGGGTGAGCTGGCGGTCTTCCTGTGCAGCGATGCCGGCCGTCAGGTTCGCGGCGCGGCATGGAACGTCGATGGTGGCTGGCTGGCGCAGTAGCGAAGGGTTGTAGGGTGGGCCGCGCGGCGCTCCGCTTCAGCCCACTCGCGTTATTAACGGTTGGCGATGACGGCTCAGCTGTTTGCATATGCACGGGTGTCACGTGGTGGGCTAAAGCCCACCCTACGGGATGGGGTGAGCTGGCGGTCTTCCTGTGCAGCGATGCCGGCCGGCAAAGTCGCGGCGCGGCATGGAACGTCGATGGCGGCTGGCTGGCGCAGTAGCGAAGGGTTGTAGGCTCGTAGGGTGGGCTTCAGCCCACCAGCGTTTGTCATGGTTGTCCTCTGCAGCGATGCCGGCCGTCAGGTTCGCGGCGCGGCATGGAACGTCGATGGTGGCTGGCTGGCGCAGTAGCGAAGGGTTGTAGGGTGGGCCGCGCGGCGCTCCGCTTCAGCCCACTCGCTTTTCTAACGGTTGGCGATGACGGCTCAGCTGTTTGCATATGCACGGGTGTCACGCGGTGGGCTAAAGCCCACCTACGAGCTGCAACGCCGAGGTTGGATCATTGGGATGATGAGAGGCTCGCACGCTGTCCTTTGCGCGAAGCACAAAGCCTTCCGCTGCAGGCTTTGCGCGCTACCGCTCGCTCAGCCCGTGCAATTGAAGCTTGGAATATAGACTCGCTCGGGATATGCCCAACTCCACAGCGGCGCGGCGGCGGTTGCCTTTGCAGACTTGCAGCGCGTGTTGCAGCGCACGGCGTTCGGCCTGGGCAACGCTTTCAGCTAGCAACTGCAACGGCGCGTCGTCCAGCTCGGATGGCTCGGCAACCGGAGTTATAGGTGGTGCAGACGGTGCGGCCCGGTGGGTCTGATCGCCAAGCAGCGGCAGCAGATGCACCGCTTCGATCGGCAGGCCATCGGCGTTTAGCTGAGCGCGCTCCAGCAGGTTGCTCAGCTCACGTACGTTGCCGCGCCAGGGTTGGCCGCAGAGCAACGCCACGGCCTCGGCGGTAAGTTCCATCGGTGCCTGGCCGGACCGGTTGGCGATGTCATCGAGCAGGTGCTCGACCAGCGCGGGGATGTCGCTAACGCGGTCGCGTAACGAGGGTACGTTGAGCGCGAGCACGTTGAGGCGGTAATAGAGGTCATCACGGAACTGCCCGTCGGCGACCTTGGCTTCGAGGTCGATATGGGTGGCCGCAATCACCCGCACGTTGAGCGGTTTGACCTGGTTGGAACCAAGCGGCTCGATTTCCTGCTCCTGCAGCACCCGCAACAGCTTGGCTTGCAAGGCGAGTGGCAGATCGCCAATTTCGTCGAGAAACAGCGTGCCGCCGTTGGCGACTTCGAACTTGCCGATTCGCGCCTTGCGATCGGCGCCGGTGAAGGCGCCAGGGGCGGTACCGAAGAGTTCGGCTTCGACCAAAGTTTCCGGAATGGCTGCGACGTTCACCGCAACAAAGGGACCATTGGCGCGCGGCGACAGGTTGTGAATGCCTTGGGCCAGTAGTTCTTTACCGGTGCCGGTCTCGCCGCGAATCAGCACAGTGGCGTCCAGCTGCGCCGCCCGACGGGCCTGGCGCTTGACTTCGCTGGCCGCTGGACTGGTGCCGATGAAGCCGGCAATGGTGTAACGCGCGCGGCGGGCCTTGGCCAGCTCGTGTTGTGTGGCGACCAGTTGTGTCTGAAGGATGTTGAATTTGGACATCAATGGCTTGAGATGCTGGGCCCGATCGAACAGCACGAAACCCAGGGCCCCAACGAGGGTGCCGTCCTCATCACGCAGCGGAATACGGGTCACCACGAAATGCTCGTCACCGAACGCCATCAGGTCGAGCATGCTCGGCAGGCCGCTTTCCACGACCTCGCGCAAGCGGCTCGCGGGCAGCACGTCTTCGATTTCCTTGCCGAGGACGTTGCGCGGATCGCTGATGCCGATCTTTTCGGCGTACTTGTCGTTAATCCAGACGATCCGTGCCTGGCGATTGACGGCAATGGTGCCCTCACATTGCGCATTCAGGTGATCGAACAGCAGCGGCATCGCCACGGCGCGAAACCGCTCCGGTGAGACGCCGATGATCAGGCCGTCGCTGTCGAGGTCGTTACGCGCAATCGCCATGGGCAGAGGAGTCCGTTGGGGTTCGACCGATTATGGGAGGCCCCGGCTGAGAAGGGCAAGACAGCCGGGGCATGGTTCAGAGCCCATACACCTCGTTGGGCAACCAGGTCGCCAGGGGCGCGAAGAAGAACACCAGCGCGAGGCCGAGGAGCTGGATCAGGATGTAAGGCAATACGCCCAGATAGACGTCACGCGTAGTGACTTCCGGCGGGCACACACCTTTGATATAGAACAGCGCGAAGCCTACCGGCGGTGTGAGGAAGGATGTCTGCAGGCACAGCGCGAAGAGAATCGCGAACCACAGCGGATCCACCCCCATGGAGAACAGAACCGGGGCCACCAGCGGCAGGATGATCAGCGTGATTTCGACCCAGTCCAGGAAGAAACCCAGCAGGAAGGTGATGAACAGTACGGTGAGCAAAACCCCGGTTTGGCCGAAGGGGAGCCCCGTCAGCGCATCGCGGATAACATCGTCACCGCCCAGGCCGCGCAACACGGCCGCGAACACCGTGGCGCCGATGAAAATGCCGAATATGAAGGCCGAGGTGCGGCTGGTTTGGTAAAGCGCCTCCTTCAGCACGGTCATGTTCAGCTTGCGGCTGCAGGCGGCCATCAGTACCGCACCGAATGCGCCGACGGCAGAGGCTTCGGTGGTAGTGGCGATGCCAAAGAAGATCGACCCGAGCACCGCCAGGATCAGTACGAAGGGTGGCACCACGGCCCAGAACACATCGAGCAAGGCGCGGGCGTCGAGCTTAGGGCGGTTGGCCGGCGCGGGTGCGAAGTCCTTCTTCACCCACGACACGATGACGATGTAGAGGATGTACATCAGCGCCAGCATCATGCCGGGGATCAGCGCACCCATGAACAACTTGCCGACCGAGGCCTCGGACGTGCCGAGGCGGTCGGCCATCAGCACCAGCATGATGCTGGGTGGAATCAGGATGCCAAGCGTGCCGACTGAACAGGCGGTGCCGACGGCGAGGCTCTTGTTGTATTTGGCCTGCAGCATCG
The DNA here is from genome assembly GCF_019880365.1 of Pseudomonas sp. DNDY-54. NCBI lineage: Bacteria > Pseudomonadati > Pseudomonadota > Gammaproteobacteria > Pseudomonadales > Pseudomonadaceae > Pseudomonas > Pseudomonas sp. DNDY-54. The sequence goes on along the minus strand of NZ_CP082271.1, from coordinate 2,357,435 downwards.
GCCCGATGGAGAGCATGCCGAGCAGTGCCACTGAGGCGCCGACGATGCCGGTGGAGGCGGCCAGCAAGATGCCCACCAGCACCACCGTCACGGCATAACCGCCACGCAATGGGCCGAGTACCCGGACGAGGCTGTGCATCAGGCGTTCGGCGATGCCGGAGCGGTCGAGCATGATGCCCATGAAGATGAACAGTGGCAGGGCGACCATCAGTTCGTTAGCGACGATGCCGTAGATGCGCGCATCGAGCACGCCGATGGTGCCGTCCCAGGTGAACCAGAGATCGGCATCGAAGTGCTCGACCATCACATGACCGAGCACAGCGAACAACAGCCCGATGCCGGCCAGCGACCAGGCTACGGGGAAACCAAGCAGCAGTAGCACCATGAAGATGGCGAACATGCTGATGACGAGTATTTGTTCCAGACCCATGATTACGACGGCTCCATCAGGGCTGCGAGTGGCCGCGGTCGCGGTCACCGGTAGCGGGCCTCATAGCCCGCGGGAAATTGAGCAGCAGCGTGCTGCACCGTGAGGCGCGAGAGAGCAAGGCCAGGGCGACGAGCGACAGACCGAGCGGCAGCACACTCTTGAAGATGAAGCGATGCGGCAGACCGCTCGGCGCCTGCGACCGCTCTTCATAGATGAACGCCTGGTAGGCAAAGGGCACCAGCGCATCGACCATCAGCAACACGATAGGCAGCGCCAGAATCAGGATGGCCAGCAGCTCGATGATGGCCTGGCTGCGCAGCGTGAACTTCTCACGCAGCACGTCGACACGGACATGGTCATCTCGCACCACGGCGTAGGCGAGGGCGAGCATCAGGGCCGCGCCGAACAGGTGCCATGACAGCTCTTCCAGCGCAATGGAGCCGCGCGACAGAACGAAGCGGCTAAAGACGTTGGTCAGCACAACCGCCAGCACTAACAGCCAGATCCAGGCGCTGGCTTCGCCTATGGCGACCAATCCCTTGTCCAGCCAAAACGACAACTTGTTGTGAGGCAGCGCGTCCGCCTGAGAGGCGGGCACTGCGTTATTGGGAGAAACGGGATGAACAGCCATGACCACCTCGGTGATTCGGTACGGGTGAGCCGTTGCAGGCCAACAACTTGGGCTTGCAACGACCCGCATCCAAGCGAGGGACGGACGTCCCTCGGCTCTGACGGTTACTCGTACTGGTAGTAATCACGCGGCAGGTAGCCCTTGCCGTGCCACACGGAGTGGTGCTGCATGAACTCACGCTGGCTGGTCAGCACGCGCTTGAACATCTCGTCTTCGGCGGCGATCTCGTCGAGCACTTCGGTGGTCACTCGCTCCAGCTCGCGTAGCACCTCTTCGGGCAGCACCTGGGCCTTTACACCCTGCTTTTCATAGTCACGCAGCGCGGTCGGCTGAGCCCACTCGCTTTCGGCGAAACCTTTGAGCGTGGCGGATTCACAGCCCATCTCGATCAGTGCGCGGCTCTGCGGCTCCAGCTTGTCCCAAACGCCCTTGTTTACCAGCAGGTGCGAGGTGGTCAGCGTCTGGTGCCAGCCCGGCATGATGTAGTTTTTGATGATCTGGTCGAGGCCCAGCATCTTATCGATGGCCGGCTGGGAGAACTCAGTGGCGTCAATGGTTTTGCGTTCCAGCGCCTGATAGATCTCTCCGCCTGGAATCATGGTGACTGAGGCGCCTAGCTTTTCCAGCACCTTGCCGCCGATGCCGGCAAAGCGAATCCGCAGCCCGTCGATGTCGTCCAGTTTCTCGATGGGCTTGGCGAACCAGCCGGCGCCTTCCGGCCCGATGATGCTGCACAGCATCGGGTGGATGTTGCGTTCGGCATAGATCTCTTCCAGCAGCTTCTTGCCGTCGCCCTCGTAGTACCACGCGAGGTAAGCGGGAGGCTCCATATTGAAAGGCGCACCGGAATACAGGGGGAGCGCCGGGATAGTGCCCTGGTCATAGCCAATCCAGGTATAGCCGGCCGGATATTTGCCGTTGCTCACCGCATCCATGATCTCAAACGGCGGCACCAGCTCGCCGGGCTCGTAGTAGCGCAGCTGAATGTCGCCACCGGAGATGGCCTTGAGCGACTCGGAAAGACGCTTGACCGGTGTCGTCAGGCCAACAAGGTGAGAGGGGAAGGCCAGCGGCACCTGCCAGCGAATCTTCTCGGTGGCCATCGCGTTACTGCTGAGCAGAGCGGCGCTGACAACAGTGGTGGCGCCGATGGCGCAGGCGAGACGGGAAAGCTTCTTCTTAACGGACATTTCGGGTTTTCCTTGTTTTTGTTGTTCTGATAACCAGAAGGCTGCAGCGCGGCGCGCAACGCAGCCGAAAGCGAAAGCGCATCATCCGGCTGCCCTTCCGCCAGGTGTTCTGGCTTTAGCGCTTATCACTTAGCAGGTTCTGTGCCTGACTGCCGAGATGCGCTGAAATGCCTGTTCCAGAGGGTCCGGATACTTGGAGAGGCGTTACGAGTGTCCAGCGTGACGGACCTCCGGACTGATGGGTCATGCGAATGTCCATAAGTCCGGACTGATGTCTATTTCGCTGGACCGTGAGGGTGGCGGGCATGGCATCGCCGCTGCATACAGCGGCGGGGTAGGTGCAATCAATCGCGCGGGAAAGGTGTAAATGCGCACCTTCGCTCGGCCACTTGGCTGAGGCGAGATGGGGCTCGGAATCAGCTTGCTTCTTGACCTAGCGTCGTCTTCAGCGCGGTCAGGCAACGCTCCTCGGCGGTATCGAGTTCAAGCTGCATCTGCTGAATATCGAGAAGCTGCTGCTCTAGCTGCTCACGTCGTTCAGCAATCATCCCGAGCATGATGTTCAACTGTTTCTGGTTGCCGGCCTTGGGATCGTAAAGCTCGATCAGTGTCTTGCATTCGGCCAGCGAAAATCCGATGCGCTTGCCGCGCAGGATCAACTTGAGCGCGACGCGATCCTTCGGCGTGTAGATACGCTCCTGTCCACGCCGTTTCGGTGAAAGCATGCCCTGTTCTTCATAGAAGCGGATGGCGCGGGTGGTAATGTCGAGCTCGTTGGCTAAATCGGAAATGCTGTACGTCTGCTTTGCCATGAAGGATTCCAGTCCTGCTTATCCACCCGCGGCTCTCAACGAGCCGGGCGCGTTTTGTACGGGTTTATTGCGTGCCAAGACTACATGCTGCATTGGCCCAATGCACAGTGGCATCGGGCCATGCCTGGTTACTGCTGAATAGCGCAGCCGGTGGCTTCCTGGATTTGCTCGACGCTCACGCCATCCGCCAGTTCAACCAGCTTCAAGCCTTGCTCGGTGACATCCAGCACGCCGAGGTCCGTAATGATCCGGTCAACCACGCCCACACCGGTCAGCGGCAGGTCGCACGCTTTGATGATCTTGTGCGCGCCCTTCGCCGTGTGCTCCATCAGGACGACGACACGCTTGACGCCGGCCACCAGATCCATCGCGCCGCCCATCCCCTTGACCATCTTGCCGGGGATCATCCAGTTCGCCAGGTCGCCTTTCTCGGAGACCTGCATGGCGCCCAGAATGGCCAGGTTGATATGGCCGCCGCGGATCATGCCGAAGCTCATGGCGTTATCGAAAAAGGCGCTACCGGGCAGGGCGGTGACGGTCTGTTTGCCGGCATTGATCAGATCCGGGTCGATCTCGTCTTCGGTGGGAAAGGGGCCGATGCCAAGCAGGCCGTTCTCGCTTTGCAGCCAGACATCCATGCCCTCGGGGATGTAGTTGGCGACAAGGGTCGGCAATCCAATACCGAGATTCACATAGAAGCCATCCTGCAATTCCTGCGCGGCGCGCTGCGCCATCTGTTCACGTGTCCAGGCCATGATCAGCTCCTCACCGTACGTTTTTCGATGCGCTTCTCGGCGTTCGGGTTATGAATGATGCGCTGCACGTAAACGCCGGGAAGGTGGATCTGATCGGGGTCCAACTCCCCGGTTTCCACCAAATGATCGACCTCTACCACGCAGACCTTGCCGGCCATGGCGGCGAGCGGGTTGAAGTTGCGTGCGGTCTTGTTGAAGACCAGGTTGCCGGCTTTGTCCGCTTTGTAGGCCTTGACCAAGGCGATGTCGGCGGTCAGCGATTCTTCCATGACATACCACTCGCCCTTGAACTGGCGGGTCTCCTTGCCCTCGGCGATCAGCGTGCCGTAGCCGGTCTTTGTGTAGAACGCCGGGATACCCGAGCCGCCAGCGCGTAGCTTCTCGGCCAGCGTGCCCTGGGGTGTGAATTCCAGCTCCAGCTCACCGGCGAGGTACTGCCGCTCGAACTCCTTGTTCTCACCCACGTAGGAGGAAATCATCTTGCGCACCTGCCGCGTTTCCAGCAGCAGGCCGAGACCGAAGCCGTCCACGCCCGCGTTGTTGCTGATCACGGTGAGGTTTTTCTTCGCTGAATCACGGAGCGCCTCGATCAACGCTTCAGGGATGCCGCACAGGCCAAAGCCGCCGACGGCCAGCGTCATGCCGTCCTCGACCAGGCCGTCCAGAGCCTGCTGGGCGTTAGGGTAGATCTTGTTCATGTAAGCCTCTTGTTTTTCATCTATGGCTGTTCATCCGAACGGGTCACTGCGTGCTGAGACGCGCCCGAGCTACCCGCGAGCCGTTCGGCCGTCCCAGCACGTCACTGATGCGCTGCCCGGCAGCGATTAGCGACGTCAGGTCGATTCCGGTCTCAATGCCGAGGCCTTCCAGCATGTAGAGCACATCCTCGCTGGCTACGTTGCCACTGGCGCCTTTCGCGTAGGGGCAGCCGCCGAGCCCCGCGACTGAACTGTCGAAAGTGGAAATGCCTTCCTGCAGGCTGGCATAGATGTTCGCCAGCGCCTGGCCGTAGGTGTCGTGAAAGTGCCCGGCGAGTTTGTCGCGGGGAACGTCGCGGCTAACGGTCTCGAACAGCTGGCGCGTCTTGCCCGGCGTGCCGGTACCAATGGTGTCGCCCAGCGATACCTCGTAGCAGCCCATGGCGAACAGCTCGAGCGCAACATGGGCGACGCGCTTCGGGTCGATTTCACCTTCATAAGGGCAGCCCAGCACGCATGACACGTAGCCGCGCACCTGGATACCGCTCTCACGGGCGGCCTCCATCAGCGGCGCAAAGCGTGCCAGGCTCTCGTCGATGGAACAGTTGATGTTTTTCTGTGAGAAGGCTTCGGACGCCGCGCCGAATACCGCAACTTCGCTGACACCCGCTTCGATCGCGGCTTCGAGGCCTATGAGGTTGGGCGTAAGTGCCGCGTAGGTTACGCCAGGTTTCTGCCTGATTTGCGCAAAGACATCGGCTGAGCCTGCCATCTGCGGCACCCACTTGGGCGACACGAAACTACCCACCTCGATGTAGCGCACGCCGGCGGCAGTGAGGTCATCGACCAGCCGCACCTTGTCGGCGACGCTGATCGGTTGCTTTTCATTCTGCAAGCCGTCTCGCGGGCCGACTTCGACCAGGCGGACCTGTTTGGGCAGGCTCATATGTCCTCCAGGGGGTGAAAGCTCATCATGTCGTTCACCCGTGTCGTTAAGTTGTCGCGGTCGGTCGTCGACCGAGTGGGCTTCGGCCCGCCAAGGTTGCGCCGAGCAGGCCCGCGCGGTTTGACAAATCCGGTGGGCTGAAGCCCACCCTACACAAGCTGCAGGTCTGCCACCGTAGGGTGGGCTTCAGCCCACCAATTCGCCGGTGCTAGCGCCGGCTCGTTCGGCTTCACGCCTCTTCCATTTCGAGTAATACCGCGCCTTCATTGACCATGTCGCCTTCAGCGCAGAACAGACCTTTGACCACGCCTGCCTGCTGAGCGCGGATGCTGTGTTCCATTTTCATCGCTTCCAGTACGACCAGTGTGGCACCGGCTTCGACCTGCTGCCCGACCTCGACCAGCACTCGCACGATGCTGCCGTTCATGGGTGCGGTGAGGCCGCCGTGATGCTGGTGGCTGGCCTCCACCTCGGCAATCGGATCGAAAGCGGTAACGGCTTGCAGCTCACCGTTCCATTCCAGATACAGCGTGTTGCCCTGGCGAATGGCTTTGGGCTGACGTTCACGAGGCTGAGGCGCGGTATCGATACGCACGAGGCGGCTTTCACCGTTGCACACCAGGTGCACGCCCACCCGCGCGGGCATGCCAAAGCGTAGGCCGTCACGCCTGGCCCAGGGGGAATGGGCGTCGTCGTCTCGTTGTTTGGCCGGCTCGGTCTGTACGAAAAGCTCGCCCGCCAGTTGCCAGAACGCATCCGCCAATTCGCCGGGCGTGCGCATCAGCTCGGCTTCGTGGCGCGGAATGAAACCGGTGTCCAGCTCGGCCGCCGCAAAGGCGGGATGACCTATTACGCGCCGCAGAAACGCCAGATTGGTCCGCACGCCGCCGACACAGGTTTCGTCGAGCATGGCCAGCAAACGAAGGCGCGCCTCCTCGCGGTTCTCGCCCCAGGCGATCAGCTTGCCGAGCATGGGGTCGTAGAAAGGCGACACCGTATCGCCCTCGGCGACGCCGCTGTCGACTCGACGACCTGGGCCGGCGGCGGATTCGCGATAAAGATCGAGCGTCCCGGTAGCGGGCAGGAAGTCATTGTCTGGGTCTTCGGCATACAGGCGCACTTCAATGGCGTGGCCAGTCAGCGGAACCTGATCCTGGCTGATCGGCAGCGGCTCACCACGCGCCACGCGGATCTGCCAGGCCACCAGATCGAGTCCCGTGATGGCCTCGGTGACTGGATGCTCGACTTGCAGACGGGTGTTCATTTCCATGAAGAAGAATTCGCCGCGCGCGTCGAGCAGAAACTCCACGGTGCCGGCGCCGACGTAGCCAATGGCTTGCGCAGCTTTTACTGCCGCTTCACCCATGGCGCGGCGCAGCTCAGGGGAGAGGCCCGGCGCGGGGGCTTCTTCCACGACCTTCTGATGTCGGCGCTGGATCGAACAGTCGCGCTCGTTGAGATACAGGCAGCTCCCGTGCTGATCGGCGAATACCTGAATCTCCACATGGCGCGGCTTGAGTACATATTTCTCGACCAGCATGCGCGAATCGCCGAACGAGGACTGTGCCTCGCGTTGAGCTGACTGCAGCGCTTCAGCCAGGTCGGCTTCGCGCTCGACGACTTTCATGCCTTTACCGCCGCCGCCGGCGGTGGCCTTGAGCAGCACTGGGTAGCCAATTTTCTCTGCCGCGACTCGGAAGGTTTCCACGTCCTGCGCTTCGCCGTGATAGCCCGGCACCAACGGCACACCGGCTTTTTCCATCAGCGCCTTGGCGGCGGATTTGCTGCCCATGGCATCGATGGCCGAGGCGGGCGGGCCGAGGAAAATCAGCCCGGCGTCCTCGATGGCGCGCGCGAACCCCGCGTTCTCAGAGAGGAAGCCATAACCGGGGTGAATCGCCTGGGCGCCACTGGATTTGGCGGCGGCGATCAATTTCTCGACCAGCAGATAGCTTTCAGCGGGTTTGGCGCCACCGAGGTCGATACGGATGTCGGCCTCGCGCGCGTGACGGGCGTTGCGGTCAATGGCGCTGTGTACCGCAACGGTGGTCAGGCCCATGGCCTTGGCCGTGCGCATCACGCGACAGGCAATCTCGCCGCGGTTGGCGACCAGGAGAGTGGTGATCATTGTTGTGGCTCCTGCGTCCAGTTCGGTTTGCGCTTTTCAAGGAAGGCGTTCAACCCTTCCTGACCTTCAGGGCTGACGCGGATGCGCGCAATGCTGTTCTCGGTGTAACGACGAAGCGCAGGGCTCAACGAGCCGCTGCTGGCTTCACGCATCAAGTCCTTACTGGCACGCATCGCCTGCGGGCTGTTCAGCAGAAGGGTGTCAATCCAGCCACAAAGGCTGTCGTCCAGCGCTTCGGCTGGATAGGTTTCCGACAGCAGGCCAAGCTCGCGGGCCCGCTCGCCACTGAATCGCTCGCCGGTCATGGCGTAGCGACGCGTGGCGCGTTCACCGATCGCTTTGACCACGAAGGGGCTGATTACTGCCGGCGCGAGACCGATGCGGACTTCAGACAACGAAAACTGTGCGTCGGCAGCGCCGATGGCCATGTCGCAGCAAGCGATCAGCCCCACCGCGCCACCGAACGCAGCGCCTTGGACCACCGCCAGGGTTGGTAGCTTCAGGTGATAGAGGCTGTACATCATTTCACCCAGTTCGCGGGCATCGTTGAGGTTGGCCTCAAAATCCAGTTTGGCTGACTGCTGCATCCAGGCGAGATCAGCGCCTGCCGAGAAGTGTTTGCCGCGCCCGCGCAGCAACAGGAATCGCAGCGTCTTGTTCGACTGGACCTGGTCCAGGGCGAGCACCAGCTCGCGAATCATTTCGGCGTTGAAGGCGTTGTTCTTTTCCGGGCGATTCAGCCAGAGGGTGGCGAAGCCGCGGGGGTCCAGCTCAAGTTGCAGCGTGGTGAAATCGGTCATGACATAAATCCTTGGGCACAGGGGGCGTGAGCGCGGCTCACATCCGGAACACACCGAACCGGGTGGGCTCGATTGGCGCGTTGAGGCTGGCTGAAATTGCCAGGCCCAGAACGTCGCGCGTCTGCGCCGGATCAATCACGCCGTCATCCCACAGACGCGCACTGGAGTAGTAGGGGTGCCCCTGGCGCTCGTACTGTTCGAGGATCGGTTGTTTGAGCTGCGCTTCATCGTCATCCGAGAACGTCTGCCCGCTACGCTCGGCCTGCTCGCGCTTGACTTGCACCAGCACGCCCGCGGCCTGTTCACCACCCATGACGCCAATGCGTGCGTTCGGCCACATCCACAAAAATCGAGGATCGTAGGCACGACCGCACATGCCGTAGTTACCGGCGCCAAAGCTGCCGCCGATGACCACCGTAAACTTCGGCACCTGCGCGCAAGCGACGGCGGTAACCAGCTTGGCGCCGTGCTTAGCGATGCCACCGGTTTCGTATTTCTGCCCAACCATGAAGCCGGTGATGTTCTGCAGGAACACCAGCGGGATGCCACGCTGGCAGGCCAGCTCGATAAAGTGCGCACCTTTCTGCGCGGCTTCAGCGAACAGGATGCCGTTGTTCGCCAGGATCGCGATCGGGTAGCCGTGCAGCGTGGCGAAGCCGCAAACCAGCGTGTTGCCGAACAGTGCCTTGAACTCATCGAATTCGCTGCCGTCGACCAACCGCGCGATCACTTCGCGAACATCGTAGGGCTGCTTCGACTGAGCCGGGATCACGCCGTACAGTTCGTCCGCGGCATACAGCGGCGCCCGCGGCTGGCGGCTCTGTACTTGGCCAAGCTTTTGCCAGTTGAGGTTGGCCACGCAGCGCCTGGCGATCGCCAGCGCGTGCTCGTCGCTCTCAGCGTAGTGGTCGGCTACGCCGGAGATTTTGCAATGCACGTCGGCACCGCCCAGGTCTTCGGCGGTCACCACCTCACCGGTAGCGGCCTTGACCAACGGCGGGCCGGCAAGAAAGATCGTCGCCTGGTTACGCACCATGATGGTTTCGTCAGCCATCGCCGGAACGTAGGCACCGCCCGCGGTGCAGGAGCCCATCACCACGGCCAGCTGCGGGATGCCCATCGCACTCATGTTGGCCTGGTTGAAGAAGATGCGACCGAAGTGTTCGCGGTCCGGAAAGACCTCGTCCTGACGCGGCAGGTTGGCGCCGCCCGAATCCACCAGATAGATACACGGCAAGCGATTCTGCTGGGCGATGGATTGCGCACGCAGGTGCTTCTTCACCGTAAGCGGGTAGTAGCTGCCGCCTTTCACCGTGGCGTCGTTGGCGATGATCATGCATTCGACGCCTTCGACCCGGCCTATGCCGGCCACCACGCCCGCGGCGGCGACGTCTTCGCCATAGACTTCATAGGCCGCCAACGGGGCGACTTCGAGAAACGCCGAGCCGGGGTCGAGGAGGGCGTTGATGCGGTCACGCACGAGCAATTTGCCGCGGGATACATGGCGCTGCTGGGCTTTCTCACCGCCGCCCTCGCTGATTTTGCCGAGCAGCGTGCGGAGGCTTTCCACCTGCCCGAGCATCGCGTCGCGATTGGCTGCGAACTCGGGCGAGCGGGTGTTGATCTGGGTATTCAGGATGGCCATAGAACCCTCGAAAAGAGCGGTGAAGACTGAAGCTGGACGAAGGCCGGAGTGGCGCTTCCTCCCGGGTAGGGCGGGCCGGGCGGCGTTCCGCTTCAGCCCACCACCTCCGGGAATGGTGGGCTGAAGCCCACCCTACGGTTTCTGCGTTCCGTCTCTGCTGCTTTGTCTTATTTGGTTTCGTTGAAAAGCTCGCGGCCGATCAGCATGCGGCGGATCTCGCTGGTGCCCGCGCCGATCTCGTAGAGCTTGGCGTCGCGCAGCAGACGGCCCGTTGGAAATTCGTTGATGTAGCCATTGCCGCCCAGAATCTGGATCGCCTGCAATGCCATCTGGGTCGCCGCTTCAGCGGTGTAGAGAATCACCCCGGCGGCATCCTTGCGGGTGGTTTCGGCCCGGTCGCACGCCTGCGCCACCGTATAGAGGTAAGCGCGGCTGGCATTGAGCTGGGTGTACATGTCGGCGACCTTGCCCTGAATGAACTGGAACTCGCCGATGCTCTGGCCGAACTGCTTGCGGTCGTGGATGTAGGGCACAACGACGTCCAGGCAGGCCTGCATGATGCCAACCGGACCGCCGGAGAGGACAACGCGCTCGTAATCCAGGCCGCTCATCAACACTCTCACGCCGCCGTTTTCAACGCCCAGCACGTTCTCTTCCGGGACTTCGACATCATCGAAGAACAGCTCGCAGGTGTTGGAGCCGCGCATGCCGAGCTTGTCGAACTTGTTGCCCCGCGAGAAACCCTTCCAGTCGCGCTCGACGATGAACGCGGTGATCCCATGCGGTCCCTTGTCCAGGTCGGTCTTGGCATAGATCACGTAGGTGTTGGCGTCCGGGCCGTTGGTGATCCAGGTCTTGCTGCCGTTGAGGACGAAGCGATCGCCCTTGCGATCGGCGCGCAGCTTCATCGAAACCACGTCGGAGCCGGCGTTCGGCTCGCTCATCGCCAGCGCGCCTACGTGCTCGCCGGAGACCAGCTTGGGCAGGTACTTGGCCTTCTGCTCTGGTGTGCCGTTGCGGTTGATCTGGTTGACGCAAAGGTTGGAATGCGCACCGTAAGAGAGGCCGACCGAGGCCGAGCCGCGACTGATTTCCTCGAGCGCGATGACATGCGCCAGATAACCCATCCCGGCGCCGCCGTATTCCTCGTCTATCGTGATACCGAGCAGGCCCATGTCACCGAACTTGCGCCACATGTCGCTGGGGAACACGTTTTCGCGATCGATGGCTTCGGCGCGAGGCGCCAGCTCGCTGGCAACGAAACCGCGCACCTGGTCGCGGAGCATGTCGACGGTTTCGCCGAGAGCGAAGTTGAGGCCGGAATAGTTCATGTGCCACCTGTCTATCTTGTAGTTGTTCTGGTTCGACTGCATCGGTAGGAGAAAAGCTGCGTTTTCGCCTGCGGTCCAGTCCGTTATCTGTCGCGGTCCAGCACCGATTTCAGGAGAGGGGTGCGGTGGGTTGTCACGCTGTTACCTTTACGTTAACGTAACCACGTCCCGAATGGCTGTCAACAGCCGCACGCTTGGGCAGCAAGGCCTCATAACAAACATAAGACTGAGGAATTTCGACATGAGTCTTCCGAGTTACACCTGCGGACCGCAGACCAACCCCCTGTTGCCGATGACTATCGGCGCGGCGTTCGACCGGGCTGTCGAGCGGTTCTCCGACCGTGAGGCCTTGGTCGTGCGCCATCAGAACCTGCGCTACACCTGGGCGCAGCTGGCTGAAGAAGTGGATCGTTGCGCGCGGGGTTTGCTGGCGCTGGGTCTGCAGGCGGGCGAGCGCGTAGGCATCTGGTCCCCGAACAATGCACAGTGGTGCATTACCCAATTCGCGACCGCGAAGATTGGCGTGGTGTTGGTGAACATCAACCCCGCCTATCGGCTCAACGAACTTGAGTACGCGCTGAAGCAATCCGGCTGTCGCTGGATGATCTGTGCCGATGCGTTCAAAACGTCCGACTACCACGCGATGCTTCATGAGCTGCTTCCTGAGCTGGAGCGTTCCGCCGTGGGCGCCTTGCAAAGCCACATGCTGCCGGAGCTGCGCGGCGTGATCAGCCTGTGTGACAAGCCGGCGGACGGCATGCTGCTGTGGAAAGGCCTAATGGACATGGCCGAACGTGTAGGGCCCGAACAGCTCCGTCAATGCGGTGAGCAGCTGCAGTTCGATGACCCGATCAATATTCAGTACACCTCGGGGACCACCGGTTTCCCCAAGGGCGCGACCCTCAGTCACTACAACATTCTCAACAACGGTTACATGGTCGGTGAAAGCCTCAAGCTCACCGAGCACGACCGGCTGGTGATCCCGGTGCCGCTGTATCACTGCTTTGGCATGGTGATGGGCAATCTGGGGTGCGTCACCCACGGCACCACCATGATCTACCCGAGCGCGGCCTTCGAACCGCTGGCTGCTTTGCAGGCGGCTGCGGAAGAGAAGGCCACCGGCATGTACGGCGTGCCGACCATGTTCATTGCGATGCTCGACCATCCGGAGCGCAAGTCGCTTGATCTCAGCAATTTGCGCACCGGGATCATGGCCGGCTCGACTTGCCCGATCGAAGTCATGAAGCGCGTTATCGATGACATGCACATGAATGAGGTGCAGATCGCCTATGGCATGACCGAAACCAGCCCTGTTTCGACTCAGACCGGGCCGGATGACGACCTGGATCGTCGAGTCACTACGGTCGGGCGCACCCAGCCGCATCTCGAGAGCAAGGTGGTCGACGAACACAACCGGATCGTGCCGCGCGGGCAGATCGGCGAACTCTGTACCCGCGGGTACAGCGTGATGTTGGGCTATTGGAACAACTCGGAAGCCACTGCCGGGGCAATCGACGGCGCGCGCTGGATGCACACCGGCGACCTGGCGATCATGGATGACGACGGTTATCTGAAAATCGTCGGTCGCAACAAGGACATGATCATTCGCGGCGGCGAAAACGTGTATCCGCGAGAAGTGGAGGAGTTTCTCTTCACGCACCCTGCGGTCGCTGATGTGCAGGTCATCGGCGTTCCGGACAAGACGTACGGTGAAGAGATTGTCGCGTGGGTGAAGTTGCATCCGGGGCACGAGGCTACAGCTGACGATCTTCGCGAGTTCTGCAAAGGCCGGATTGCGCACTTCAAAACACCCAGGCACATCAAGTTCGTGGATGACTTTCCTATGACCATCAGCGGAAAGGTCCAGAAGTTCAAGATGCGTGAAGTGAGCGTGGCCGAATTGGGGCTTGCCGATCAATGACGACCGCTTCAGCCGCGATCGCGTCCATCTGAGGAACACTGCATGACCCAATCCATCAGTCGCTTTCCGCTCGTCAACGACCTCGATTCGCTACCGGACGATGTCCGCGAACGAATCCTGGCGGTGCAGGAGAAGGCCGGCTTCGTGCCTAACGTTTTTCTGATGTTGGCTCATAGGCCGGATGAATTTCGGGCGTTTTTTTCTTATCACGATGCTTTGATGGAGCGTGAGTCCGACAGCCTGACCAAGGCTGAAAAAGAGATGATCGTGGTGGCGGTGAGCGCCGATCACGGCTGCCTGTACTGCGTTGTAGCGCATGGGGCTATCTTGCGGATCTTGGCTAAGGACACCCTGATTGCTGACCAGATCGCCGTGAATTATCACACCGCGCCAATCAGCAAGCGCCAGCGGGTCATGCTTGATTTCGCGTTGCATCTGGCTGCGCAGCGTGGGGTTCTGGATGACGAGTGGCAGGCGCAACTGGAAAATCTAGGCTTCACTCTGAGCGACATCTGGGATATCGGTGCGATTGCGGCGCTGTTCGGGCTTTCCAATCGCTTGGTGTCGATGGCGCGCACGCCGCCCAACGACGAGTTCTATTTACTGGGCCGAGTGCCCCGGGCTGCCGCGAGCTGAGCGGCAGCCAATGGATTTACCGCTCGCGCGGTAAACGTGAGACCCGGCAGGAGCGAGGTCGGGTCCTCAGCTGCATCAACCAAGACAATAACAAGAGAGATAACTATGCAACTGAAACCCCTGAGCCGTTACTTCATCCTCAGCAGCCTGGCGGCCACCGCCCTGGGTACCTCAACGATGGCTTCAGCCGCGTTTCTCGACGACAGCAAAGCGAGCGTCGAGGCACGTAACTTTTATATGAATCGTGACTTCCGCCAGAGCGGAGCGGACCAGTCCAAGGCCGAGGAGTGGGCCCAGGGCTTTATTCTGAAAATGGAATCGGGCTATACCGAAGGGCCGGTTGGCTTCGGTATAGATGCCATTGGCCTGCTTGGCGTCAAGCTTGATTCGAGCCCGGACCGCGCTGGCACCAATATATTGCAGCGCGACAAGGAAGCGCCCAAACGTGCGCAGGATGATTACGGCACTGCGGGTCTGACTGCCAAGGCCAAGATGTCCAACACAACGCTGCACGTTGGCACTTTGCAGCCGATCATTCCAGTAGTGATGCGAAACGACAGCCGTCTGCTGCCCAACGTGTACCGCGGCGCCTGGTTGCAGAGCAAGGAGGTCGAGGGGCTCACCCTTGATCTGGGCATGCTCGACCGCACCAGCTATCGGGACTCTTCCGATTACGAAGAAATGACTGCGCTCACCGGCGGTGCGAGGGGCATCGTTTTGGGCGACGCCAAAACCAGCGATGAGTTTTTGTTCGCCGGTGGCCGTTACCAGTTCGCTCCTGAACTGACCGGCAGCTACTACTACGGCGGGCTGGACGGTATTTACGACCAGCACAACTTCAACGTCGTGCATGTATTGCCTATCGGTGACAATCAGAGCTTCAAGACCGACCTGCGCTATGTGCGCTCCACCGATGATGGTGGCAGCAACGTGGACAACAATGCGTTCGGCGCCATCTTCACCTACAAGATCGGCGGGCACGGCTTTACGGGCGGCTATCAGAAAATGAGTGGCGACACCGGTTATGCGTACATTGCCGGCGGCGATAACACGTTGATCAACCTTCTGCAAATCAACGATTTCGGCAACGAAGACGAGAAATCCTGGCAGGTTCGCTATGACTATGACTTTGCCGCCATGGGCATTCCGGGGCTAAGCCTGATGACGCGTTATGTGTCAGGTGACAACGTCAACGTCCCCAACATGGCTGACGAAGGCAAGGAGTGGGAGCGTGACACGGATATCGCTTACGTGATTCAGAACGGCCCGCTGAAGAATCTAGGGTTGAAGGTGCGTAACGCCACGGTGCGCAGCAACTTCGGCAACGATTTGGACGAAACCCGACTGATCCTCAGCTACACGCTGGCACTCTGGTAACAGCAACACGTAACACCGCAATACCTCCTCGTTGATCTTTTTACCGGGCCCATTGTGGCCCGGTTTTTTTAGGCTACCTTCAATGGAGACCGTGCCATAGGCGATGGCGAATACACCGGTTTCCGCTCAATCGGTCGTTTGAATTTGAAGCTTGCCTCGGGCTGGAAACGATTGTTATCGTTTACGTAAAGGTCACCCAGCGACCTGCGCCATAACCAACAACAATAATCAGGGTTAGAGGGCATCCCATGGCACCAGAGTTCGTGCTGGAAACGCGTGGTTTAACGAAGGAGTTTCGTGGCTTTACCGCTGTGGATTCCGTTGATCTGCGCGTCGAGAAGGGACACATCCATGCACTGATCGGCCCCAACGGTGCCGGCAAGACAACCGTCTTCAATCTCCTCACCAAATTCCTGACGCCCACCCGTGGCGAGATCATCTATCGCGGTAAGTCCATTACCTCGATGAAAGCCAACGAAATTGCACGCCTCGGTCTTGTGCGGTCATTCCAGATTTCGGCCGTGTTCGGCCACATGACCGTCTTGGAGAACGTCCGCGTCGCGCTGCAGCAGAAACTGGGCAACTCCTACCACTTCTGGAAATCGGAACGAACGCTGCGTGAGCTGGATGAACGTGCAATCCAGCTATTGGCAGACGTTGACCTCGAGACCTTCGCTCAAACGCTGGCCATCGAACTGCCTTACGGCCGCAAGCGCGCGCTTGAGCTAGCCACCACCCTGGCGCTGGACCCGGTGGTGCTTCTGCTTGATGAGCCCACCCAGGGAATGGGCGGCGAAGACGTCGATATGGTTGTAGCACTGGTACGCCGCGCGGCCGTCAATCGCACCGTGCTGATGGTCGAGCACAACCTGAGCGTGGTCAGCCGGCTCTGCGATCGCATCACCGTCCTGGCCCGCGGCTCGGTTCTGGCAGAAGGCGACTACGAGACCGTCTCGGCCAACCCCGACGTGCGCGAGGCCTACATGGGCAGTGAAGCCGACGCAGAGGAGGCCCACGCATGACGCCCATGGCTGATCGCGATCAGTTGCGGGTTGATGACCTGCACGCCTTCTATGGTGAATCCCACATCCTGCATGGCGTCGATCTGGTGGTCGGGCGCGGCGAACTGGTCACGCTGCTCGGTCGCAACGGCTCCGGTCGTAGCACCACCCTGCGCGCGATCATGAACATGGTAGGCCGGCGTACCGGCTCGATTGTCGTCAACGGCAATGAGACCATGGGTATGCCGGCCCACCAGATTCCTCGGCTCGGCGTCGGATATTGCCCGGAGGAGCGCGGCGTTTTCTCCAGCCTCAATGTCGAGGAGAACCTTCTCCTACCGCCAACCGTGCGCAGCGGCGGCATGGGTCTGGACGAACTCTACGAGATGTTCCCCAACCTGTATGAGCGCCGCTTCAGCCAGGGCACTCGGCTGTCCGGCGGCGAGCAGCAGATGCTCGCAATGGCGCGCATTCTGCGAACCGGCGCCAACCTGTTGCTGCTGGACGAGATCACCGAGGGCCTGGCCCCGGTCATCGTGCAGAAGCTTGCTGAGGTCTTGATCAAACTGAAAAAACGCGGCCTGACCATCGTGCTGGTGGAGCAGAACTTCCGCTTCGCCGCGCCACTGGCCGACCGTCATTACGTGATGGAGCACGGGCAGATCATCGAAGAAATCACTGCCGCAGACCTGGATTCAAAAAAGGAGTTTTTGAATAGCTGTCTGGGGGTCTAGCCACCCTCGCCACGGAAGCCAGTCGGTACGACCTGTAGACCGGCGATTGCAACAACACAGGGCACTACAACAAAAACAATCACAGTGGGTGAATATGAAAAGTCTCAAGAAAACCGCAGCCGCAATCCTCGTTTCCAGCGTCATCGCTGGTGCCGCTCAAGCCGAAATCAGCAACGATGAGATCCGTATCGGTTATCTCGCCGACATGTCGGGCACCTACCGTGATCTATCCGGCCCCGGTGGCCTTGAAGCCTTGAATATGGCCATCGAAGATTTCGGCGGTACGGTCGATGGCAAAAAGATCGTGGCCTTCAACGCCGACGACCTCAACAAGCCCGATGTCGGCGCCAACACAGTTCGGCAGTGGATCGACGAGCGCAACGTCGACATGGTGACTGGGATGGTTGCCAGTTCTGTGGTCCTGGCGGCAGCCAAGGTGATTGAGCAGGGTGACAAGCTGGCGCTGATTTCCGGGGCCGCCGCTTCGAGCATCACCAACGAGTTCTGCTCGCCCAATCATATTCACTGGACCTACGACACCTTCGCCCTGGCAAACGGCACCGCCAACGCGGTCCTCAAGGATGGCGGCAAAAGCTGGTTCATCCTGACCGCCGACTATGCCTTCGGCCACGCGATGGAAAACGACATCAAGAAAGTCGTCGAAGCCGAGGGCGGGAGCGTGGTTGGCGCTGTTCGCCATCCGTTCCCAAGCAGCGACTTCTCTTCCTACATCCTGCAGGCTCAAGGCTCCGGTGCCGATGTGGTCGCGCTTGCCAATGCGGGCGCCGACACCGTCAACTCGCTCAAGACTGCCAGTGAGTTTGGGGTGACCCAATCGGGGCAACGCCTTGCCGGCATGGTGGTGTTCCTCAACGACATTCACGCCATGGGCTTGGAAGTGACCCAGGGGCTGATGCTCACCACCGGTTGGTACTGGGACATGAACGAGGAGGCCCGCGCCTGGGCAAAACGCTATGAAGAGCGCGTGGGCAGCATGCCGACCATGGTTCAAGCAGGCATTTATTCGGCCGCCACTCATTACCTGAACGCGGTCAAAACGACCGGCAGCGATGACACCGAGACCGTCCGCGCACAGATGGCCAAGACACCGGTAAACGATATGTTCGCCAAGAACGGCAGCATCCGTGAAGACGGCCGCATGGTGCATGACATGTACCTGGTACAGGTCAAGACGCCGGCCGAGTCCAAGGGTGAATGGGATCTGTACAAGGTTGTCAGCACCATCCCTGGCGACGAGGCGTTCCGGCCGATGGCGGAGAGCCAGTGCAAAAAAATGGCGCCCAAGAGCTGACCCGCTACCCCGTCTCAGCCCGGCCGGTATCGGCCGGGTGTCCCGGAATCCCTTTGGGAAGTGAATCATGACTCTCGTTTTCGGCGTCCCCCTGAGCGTTCTGTTCGGCCAGTTGCTGCTCGGCCTGATCAACGGGTCGTTCTATGCGCTGTTGAGCCTTGGTCTGGCGATCATTTTCGGCCTGCTGAAGATCATCAACTTCGCCCACGGCGCGCAATACATGCTCGGCGCCTTCGCCGCGTACCTCGGCTTGAACTACCTGGGCATCAACTACTGGGCAGCGTTGTTGCTTGCGCCTCTGGTAGTCGGGCTATTGGGTATGGGCATCGAGCGTGGCCTGCTGCGTCGCATCGCGGGTGAAGATCATCTGTACGGCTTGCTGTTGACCTTCGGCCTCGCGCTGATCGTCGAGGGCAGCTTCGTCAAGCTGTTCGGTGTGTCGGGCTCTTCCTACCCGATGCCGGAAATGCTTAAAGGCGGCCACAACCTGGGCTTCATGTTCATGCCGACCTATCGCGGATGGGTCATCGTCGCCGCGCTCTCGGTGTGCATCGTGACCTGGTACATGATTGAACGGACTCGCCTGGGTTCCTATCTGCGCGCGGGTACCGAAAACCCGAAGCTGATGCAGGCGTTTGGCATCAACGTGCCGCTGCTCGTCACCTTGACGTACGGCTACGGCGTTGCGCTGGCTGCCTTTGCCGGTGTGCTTGCTGCACCCATCTACGCGGTCACGCCGGGAATGGGTTCAAACTTGCTCATCGTGGTGTTTGCGGTTGTGGTGATCGGCGGGATGGGTTCGATCATGGGCGCGATTCTTACCGGCCTGGCCATGGGCCTGATCGAAGGGTTGACCAAAGTGTTCTACCCCGAGGCAGCAAACACAGTGATCTTCGTGATCATGGTTCTGGTACTGCTTGTGCGCCCCGCAGGCCTGTTTGGCAAGGAGGCATGAACATGTCGACTCAAGAAAACGTTCAAGCGTCTCCGGGAACCGTCCGCGCCAATGCCGAGCGCGAACGCCGCCGATCTGCTCGGCGGCGTCAGTACCTCTTCTACACCGTGCTGCTGGGTGTGGCGCTGGTTGCGCCGATGATGGTCTATCCCGTGTTTTTGATGAAGCTGCTGTGCTTTGCACTGTTCGCCTGTGCGTTCAACCTTTTGCTCGGCTACGCGGGATTGTTGTCATTCGGGCACGCGGCGTTCTTTGCCTGCGGCGGGTACATCACTGGATACACGCTCAGCACCTACAGCGGCCTGAGCACCGAACTGGGCATCGTCGCCGGAACCTTGGCATCAACAGTGCTGGGTGCGATCTTCGGGCTGCTGGCGATCCGCAGACAGGGCATCTACTTCGCGATGATCACCTTGGCGCTGGCACAGATGGTCTTCTTCGTGTTTGTGCAGGCGCCATTTACCGGCGGTGAGAACGGGATGCAGGGGGTGCCAAGAGGGTACTTGCTGGGCCTCTTCGACATGCAGAACAACATGTCCCTGTACTACTTCGTCCTGGCTGTGTTCGTGTTGGGTTTCGCGATCATTCAACGCACCATTCATTCGCCTTATGGGCAGGTGCTCAAGGCAATCCGCGAAAATGAGCCGCGCGCGATTTCGCTCGGGTACAACGTCGACGCACACAAGCTGCTGGCCTTCGTCATCTCGGCCGCCCTGACCGGGCTCGCCGGGTCGACCAAGACAGTCGTGTTCCAGCTGGCGTCGCTGACAGATGCGCACTGGCACATGTCCGGTGAGGTGATTCTGATGACGCTGCTGGGTGGCGTCGGCACCATTCTTGGGCCCATCGTGGGCGCGACGGTCGTGGTGACGCTGCAGGGCTCGCTGTCCAACGGTCCACTGGGCGAGTGGGTGCACGTGATTCTTGGGGTTATTTTCGTGCTCTGCGTACTGCTGTTCCGCTCGGGCATCGTGGGCTGGCTGGAGCGGCTGGTGAAGCGCAACTTCAAGTAGCGCAGTGCGCGATGGCGCGCGGGAGCGAACAGATCTGGCTTCGAGAAACGGAGCCGTGACTGTTGCTCCCGTGGCGGATTCGTTAGGTCGAATGGTTCGGCCGTACGAAATGAAGGCAGCCTATGCGCTGCGCTGGTATTGGCTAAGTCTTTCGCGTCGATGTGCGCATAACCTGCGACCGTCCAGGGCGAACGTGGCGCTCGCGGCAAAACCATTCTCGCGACGGCGCGCCCAAGGTGATCAGGGTTGGTTCTTCATTAACTCATGACGTAGCCCCGCCAGGGCGGGGCTGGGTCCGGCTCAGGCGTTGCGCCACGTCGGGTTGCGCTTTTCCAGGAACGCATTGACGCCTTCCTTCTGGTCCTGCGTATCGAACAGCTCGGCAAACAGTTCGCGCTCGGCTGCCCAGCCAGCGTCTTGCGGCGCCGTTCGCGCATTCATGACCAAGCGTTTGCAGCGGCTGACGGAGGAGGGGCTTTGCTGGTCCACTAGTGCTGCCAGTTTGAGCGCCGCTTCAAGCGACTCGCCACGACCAACCACTTCTTCGACCAGCCCAATTTTCTCGGCTTTCTGCGCGCTGATGCGCTCGCCACAGAGGATCATCCGCTTGGCCCAACCTTCGCCTACCAACCACGGCAAATTCTGGGTGCCGCCCGCGCAGGGCAGTAATCCCACCTTGGCTTCCGGCAGGGCCATTTGTGCCTGCTCTTCGGCGATGCGGATATCGCACGCCAGCGCGCATTCCAGCCCGCCGCCCATGGCATACCCATTGATGGCGGCAATCGACACACCGCGGAAATGGCTCAGCGCTTCGAAGGCACGTCCGAACAAGGCGGCAACCTCCTGCGCGCGTTGCTTGTCGCCATCGGCAAATTGCTTGAGGTCGGCGCCAGCGGAGAAGAATTTTTCGCCTTGGCCGGTGATGACCAATGCATACACGTTGGGGTCATCGTTCAGCTGGCCAATCATCTGTTCAAGCGCCGCCAACGACTCGCGATCCCAGGTATTGGCAGGCGGATTGGCGATGGTCAGCAGCGCCGTGTGGTCGCGCATTTCGAGCTGGATCTTCTGGCTCATGTCGGTTCCTTCTTCTTGGAATGATGCGGATGCCGTACGGCAAAACGGACTCAATGGACGAGCCTAACAGCGTAAAAATAGTAAACCCATGATGCGAAATGCAGAGGTATTCTGTGTTTTTGCACAGCGAGCCGTGGACGGCACGCGCTAACACGATGGATCTGGAGTTTGCAGTGGATTGGGACAACCTGCGTTTTTTTCTCGAACTCTCGCGTGCGGGCAAGCTGACGATCGCCGCGCGGCGCCTGGCGGTTGACCACACCACGGTAGCCCGGCGCGTCCAGGCGCTGGAAAAAAGCCTGGATCGTCAGCTCTTCATCCGTGCCAAGGCGGGTTATCGATTATCCGAGGCGGGCCGCGAACTGCTGGCCCAAGCCGAGGCGATGGAAAGCGCCATCGCCTCCATCGAGCAACCGAGCCTGACCGCTGACAAGCTCTCCGGCCAAGTACGCATTGGCGCCACCGAGGGGTACGGCACCGTGATGCTCGCAGGCCAACTCGCCAACCTCACTCGCGACTACCCGCACTTGGGCGTGGATCTGCTGGCGGTGCCGCGCTCGGTGCGGCTGGCGCGGCATGAAGCGGACATCGTCATCACACTGGAACGCCCTGAGCGTGGCCCCTATGTGATCACCAAACTCACTGACTACGTGTTGAGGCTCTACGCGTCGGAAGCCTACCTGGCGTCCCATCCGCCTATCCGCAGCCGTGAAGACCTCAGCGGCCACGTATTCGTCAGCTACATCGAGGACCTGCTGTACAGCAAAGAGCTGTTCTACCTCGATGAAATCGTGCGCCCTCGCCAGCACTCGCTGCGCAGCACCAGCATCCTTGCCCAGCAGGAAGCAGTCGCCGCCGGGGCAGGGCTGGCAATCCTGCCGGCGTTCTCGGCACGCAAGGAGCCGTTGCTCAAGGAGGTCCTGGTGGACGAGATCGAGTTCACCCGCACGTTTTGGATGTTGATGCCGGTGGAAAACAAGGACCTCGCGCGGATGCGGGTCTGTTGGGACTTTCTCCGTGAAGTAGCCGCCAACAGCCATGACCAGATGATGGGGCGCGCATGAAGCACGAGGTCAAGGGCACGATCTCCGTACGACTGGTAGCGGAGGCGCTGCATGCCTTCACCACACCGCAGCTCAGTTCAGAACAGCTCCTGCACAATCTCGGGCTCACGTCGATCACACTGGAAAAGGACAGTGGACGCGTAGACGTCATCGAATACAGCAAGCTTTGGCGGCGTCTTGCGCGGCATTTCGATGACGAGTTTTTCGGCATGAACGCAAGGCGCATGCGTACCGGCAGCTTTGCCTTCGTCTGCCGGGCAGCGATGGCGCAGCCGACGCTCGACCGTGCGCTGCGGGTGGCACTGGATTTCTTTGCACTGACATTCGAAGGTTTTCGTGGGGAGCTGCAGCGCACGCAAAGCCTGGCAGAGGTCAGGTTGTCGGAGCTACAGCCGGAGCCGTTGCGCGCGTTCAGCTATTTCACCTTCTGGATGCTGGTGCATGGCCTGGCGTGTTGGCTGATTGGTCGACGCATTCCCTTGCTCGCTGTGGAGTTGCGCTGCAAGGAGCCGGTATACACCGACGACTATCAAGTGATGTTTTCCGACAACCTGCGGTTTTCTCGGCCCAGTACGCGAATCATCTTCGCTGCTGAGGTACTGGATCTGCCTGTGCGCCGCAGCGATCAGGAGTTGCACGGCTTTCTGGCGGAAGCGCCCGCTAACATCTTGGTCAAATACCGGGATCACACCAGCCTCGCCAGCCGCATCAAGGCGCAGCTCCGCGAGTTACCTGCCGATCAATGGCCGACGAGCGAACAGCTCGCGCACCAACTGTGCATGTCGCCATCCACGTTGCGTCGCCGACTTGCCGACGTCGGGCTGCCGTATCAAGCCATCAAGGATCTGGTGCGCCAGGAAATGGCGACCCTCTGGCTGGCGGACGCCAGCATCAGCTACGTGGAACTCGCTGAGCGACTGGGCTTCGCCGATGTCAGTTCGTTCTACAAGGCGTTTCGCAAGTGGACCGGGACCAATCCGGGCCAGTACCGCGGGCTGATCCTCGGAGCGGTCTAGACTCTTTCGAGCGTGGATTGGCAAAAATGGTCAGCCTGATTGAGAAAATCGACCATTGTTCGCTCAGATCGCACTGATGAAGATGCGGCATGGGGATCGTTCAGAGGCCGGGCCGTCCATGCCTGGCCAAGATCCCAGCAACGTATTCGTGAGGTCGTGCTGTGGATATTCAAGACAAGGTTTTCCTGATCACGGGCGGTGCGTCCGGCCTGGGCGCCGCGGCAGCCGAAGCGCTGGTCGCGGGCGGTGCCAAGGTGGTACTGGCGGACATCAACGCCGAGTTGTTGAACGAGCGTAGTGAAGCGTTGGGCGTGAACGCGCTCGGTGTGGTGACCAATGTCTGTGACGAGACTGCCGCTCAGGCGGCGGTGAACGCAGCGGTCGAACATTTCGGCGCGCTGCACGGGCTGGTCAACTGCGCCGGCGTCGCCAGCGGCGAAAAGATTCTGGGTCGCCAAGGCGCGCATGGGCTGGACAGTTTCAGCAAGGTGATCGGCCTTAACCTGATCGGCAGCTTCAACATGCTGCGTCTGGCGGCTGAAGTCATCGCCAAGGGCGAGCCGGACGAGCAGGGCAATCGCGGCGTCATCATCAATACGGCGTCCATTGCCGCTTATGACGGCCAGATCGGCCAGGCCGCCTATGCGGCATCCAAGGGTGGCGTAGTGGCTATGACACTGCCGGCCGCTCGTGAATTGGCGCGACACGGCATCCGCGTGATGACCATCGCGCCCGGCGTGTTCGAAACGCCGATGATGGCCGGCATGACTCAGGAGGTCCGCGACTCGCTGGCCGCAGGCGTGCCGTTTCCGCCGCGCTTGGGCCGCGCCCGTGAATACGCCGCGTTGGTACGCCACATCATCGAGAACGACATGCTCAACGGCGAAGTGATCCGCCTCGACGGCGCACTGCGTATGGCCGCGAAATAATTCGGAGACAGTCATGAACAACGATCCAATCGTAATTCTGGGCAGCGCCCGTACACCTATGGGTGGCTTTCAGGGAGATCTGAAATCTGTCAGCGCGCCGGAGCTTGGCGCGGCCGCAATTCGTGCGGCAGTCGAGCGCAGCGGTGTTGCATCCGAACAGGTACAAGAGGTTCTGATGGGCTGCGTGCTGCCGGCGGGCCTCGGTCAGGCGCCAGCGCGTCAGGCCGCGCTTGGCGCCGGTCTGGGCAAGGCGACGGCCTCGACCACGCTGAACAAGATGTGCGGCTCCGGCATGCAGGCGGCCATCCTTGCGCATGACGCATTGCGTGCGGGAAGTGTCGACCTGATCGTCGCGGGCGGCATGGAGAGCATGTCCAACGCCCCCTATCTGCTGGAAAAGGCGCGCAGCGGCTACCGCATGGGCCACGGGAAGGTGCTTGACCACATGTTTCTCGACGGCCTCGAAGACGCCTACGACAAAGGCCGGCTGATGGGCACCTTCGCCGAAGATTGCGCGCAGAATCACGGCTTTAGCCGCGAAGAGCAGGACGCCTACGCGCTGACTTCACTACAGCGTGCCCGCGATGCAATCACCAGCGGCCGGTTCGCCACTGAAATCGTGCCGCTCGACGTCACGCAGGGACGCGAGCAGCGCACCATCCGCGACGACGAGCAGCCTCCCAAGGCGATGCCGGAGAAGATTCCGTCCCTCAAGCCGGCGTTCCGTGAGGGCGGCACCGTGACGGCAGCCAACTCCAGTTCGATCTCTGATGGTGCAGCGGCACTGGTGCTGACTCGCCGCTCATACGCCGACCAGCATGGCCTCAAACCGCAGGCCGTGATTCATGGGCACGCCGTGTTTGCCGATGCCCCGAATCTGTTCCCGACCGCGCCCATCGGTGCCATCCACAAGCTGCTTGAGCGCACCGGCTGGAGCCTCGACGAGGTGGATCTCTTCGAGATCAACGAAGCCTTCGCCGTGGTCAGCATGGTCACCATGCGCGAGCTTGGGCTGGACCACGCCAAGGTCAACGTCAACGGCGGCGCCTGCGCCCTCGGCCACCCGATCGGTGCGTCCGGTGCTCGTATCCTGGTGACGCTGATCGCGGCACTGCGCGACCGCGGCCTGCGCAAGGGCATCGCGGCCATCTGCATTGGCGGTGGCGAAGCGACCGCCATGGCCGTCGAGCTGCTCGACTGAGGATTTTCCATGCTGCTCAATGATGACCAGACCAGTATTCGCGACATGGCCCGGCAGTTCGCCCAGGAGCGGCTGAAACCCTTCGCTGCGGAATGGGACCGCGAGCATCGCTATCCCGCCGAAGCGATTGCCGAAATGGCCGAACTCGGCTTTTTCGGCATGCTCTGTCCAGAACAATGGGGCGGCAGCGACACCGGCTATATCGCCTACGCGCTGGCGCTGGAGGAGATTGCTGCCGGTGACGGCGCCTGCTCAACCATCATGAGCGTGCATAACTCGGTCGGCTGCGTACCGATTTTGCGGTTCGGCACCGATGAGCAGAAGCAGCGCTACCTGACACCGCTGGCCAGCGGCGAGCAGATCGGCGCCTTTGCCCTGACCGAACCCCACGCTGGTTCCGACGCCAGCAGCCTGCGCACCCGCGCCCGGCGTGACGGCGACAGTTACGTGCTCAACGGCGCCAAGCAATTTATCACCTCGGGTCAGCATGCCGGCACGGTGATCGTGTTCGCCGTGACCGATCCGGAAGCCGGCAAGCGCGGCATCAGCGCCTTTATCGTGCCCACCGACACGCCCGGCTACCAGGTGGTGCGCGTCGAGGACAAACTCGGCCAGCACGCCTCCGATACTTGCCAACTGGCTTTCGAAGACATGCGTGTGCACGAATCTCAGCGCCTGGGCGAGGAGGGCGAGGGCTACCGCATCGCCCTGGCGAACCTGGAAGGCGGGCGCATCGGCATTGCGGCCCAAGCGGTCGGCATGGCCCGCGCAGCGTTCGAGGCAGCCCGTGATTACGCCCGCGAGCGTGAGGCGTTCGGCAAGGCCATTAGCGAGCATCAAGCGGTCGCCTTTCGGTTAGCCGATATGGCCACTCAAATCGCGGTTGCACGGCAGATGGTGCTGCACGCCGCCGCGCTGCGAGAGTCCGGCCAGCCGGCACTGGTTGAAGCGTCCATGGCCAAACTGTTCGCCTCGGAAATGGCGGAGAAGGTCTGCTCGGCGGCAATCCAGACGCTCGGCGGCTACGGCTATCTCAAGGATTTCCCTGTGGAGCGCATCTACCGCGACGTGCGGGTCTGCCAGATCTACGAAGGCACCAGTGATATCCAGCGATTGGTGATTGCGCGCAATCTTGGGGAATGACCCGCCGATCGTTTCTGTCACGCTGCCCTCGTAGCTAATGTTGGGTGAGCTTTAGCACTCCGCAACGGAATGATGCGGAAACCCCGGTGGGCTGAAGCCCACCCTACGGCGTCAGTCCCAGCCGCTAGCATTCATGGAATGTCGCACCGCCCCCAGGTTTCGCGAAAAGCGCGCCTTGGGTGCGGCTAACCTATGTAGGGTGGGCTTTAGCCCACCGCATCGAGATGATGCGGAAACCCCGGTGGGCTGAAGCCCACCCTACGGCGTCAGTCCCAGCCGCTAGCATTCATGGAATGTCGTACGGTCCCCAGGTTTCGCGAAAAGCGCACCTTGGGTGCGGCTAACCTATGTAGGGTGGGCTTTAGCCCACCGCATCGAGGTGATGCGGAAACCCCGGTGGGCTGAAGCCCACCCTACGGCGTCAGTTCCAGCCGCTAGCATTCATGAAATGTCGTACGGTCCCCAGGTTTCGCGAAAAGCGCGCCTCTGGGTGCGGCTAACCAATGTAGGGTGGGCTTTAGCCCACCGCATCGAGGTGATGCGGAAACCCCGGTGGGCTGAAGCCCACCCTACGGCGTCAGTTCCAGCCGCTAGCATTCATGAAATGTCGCACCGCTCCCAGGTTTCGCGAAAAGCGCGCCTCTGGGTGCGGCTAACCAATGTAGGGTGGGCTTTAGCCCACCGCATCGAGGTGATGCGGAAACCCCGGTGGGCTGAAGCCCACCCTACGGCGTCAGTTCCAGCCGCTAGCATTCATGAAATGTCGTACGGTCCCCAGGTTTCGCGAAAAGCGCGCCTCTGGGTGCGGCTAACCAATGTAGGGTGGGCATTAGCCCACCGCATCGAGATGATGCGGAAGCCCCGGTGGGCTGAAGCCCACCCTACGAACGCCCGTCCCAGCCGCTTGCGTTGGTTGAATTTCGTACCGACCCCGGCGTCCGCGAAAATCGTGGCGCGGGTGCGGCGTGCAGGGCGCCGTCGATGTCGCGGTAAACGCCACGTTCCCGCATATGCGGATGCTGTGCGGCTTCCTCCAGTGTGAGGACTGGGGCGAAGCAGGCATCGGTGCCTTCGAGCAGGGTGCACCATTGGGCCTGGGTTCGGCTGGCGAACAGCGCGGCGAGCTGCTCGCTTAGCTCCGGCCATTGCGCCGGGTCGTTGCAGCCTTCACGTAATGATTCGGGCGCATCGATGCGCTGCACGAGTTCCGCCAGGAACTGCGGTTCCAGCGGCCCGACGGCGATGTCGCGGCCGTCGGCACAGGTGTAGCAGCGATAATGCGGTGCGGCGCCCGACAGCAGGTTGCGGTCGCGTTCAAGCGAGATGCTGCCGCTGGGCAGCAGCCCTGCGAAGAAGCTCATCATCGAGGACACCCCATCGACGATGGCGGCGTCCACCACTTGGCCCTGGCCGGATCGTTCTCGCTCCCAGAGCGCGGCCATGATTCCGAAGGCGAGGTACAACGACCCGCCGCCAAAATCGCCGACCAGATTGAGTGGCGGGATCGCCGGGCCTTCGCGTGCGCCGATGGCCGCCAGTGCGCCGGTGATCGCCAGGTAGTTGATGTCATGGCCGGCGCTCTGGGCCAAGGGTCCGGTCTGGCCCCAGCCGGTCATGCGACCGTACACCAGCCGTGGGTTACGCGTATGAACCTGTTCCGGGCCGAGGCCCAGCCGTTCCATTACGCCAGGACGAAGGCCTTCGATCAGCACATCGGCGCCTTCAGCGAGCGTCAGGCATTGGTCCCGCCCGGCCTCGGTGCGGATGTCCAGCGTCAGCCGTTTGCGGCCGCGATCGACCACCGGATTGGGCCAGCCATTGCCGCCCTCGCGCTCGATGCGGATCACCTCGGCGCCAAGGTCAGCCAGCAGCATCGTGCAGTGTGGCCCGGGCCCGATACTGGCGAACTCCAGCACGCGCAGACCGAGCAGCGGGCCTTGGCGGGGTGTGGCGGTGGCGGTCGACATAAGGCGCGTTCCTTTCGATGATGGTCCCATCGCGCCAGTACGTGCCAACATCCGTGTGTTAACGGCGCGGACGGTTGTGATCGCTCTGGCGTGTCAGGTGACGTTGATGGCCGGTTCCCGGATGCGTACGGATATGACGTGGTGAGTCAGTGAAACGACGCGGTTGGTTAGATCCTTTTGTGCAGACGAAAAGGGTGGGTTGAAGCCCACCCTGCGGCTCGCCAGGCAGATCGCTAAATACGACAGGACGAATCCGCGAAACGACCTGTTAAGTTTGCTCGGCTGGGGAATCGGTGGGCTGAAGCCCACCCTACGGAGCGGCGTCCCCTGGTTCTGCCGCGCTATAGGCTCGCCGTGTCGGCTGCGCTTTCCTCCTGCTCGATCAGATGGTCGCGGTAGCGGTCGCGCAGGGTTTTCTTGTCGATCTTGCCAGTCGCGGTCAGCGGGACGCTGTCGATGATGACGGCGTCGGGCATCCACCATTTGACGATCTGAGGCTCGAGAAAGGCGAGCACGGTTTCGATGCAGATTTCGGTGTCATCGTGCGGCTCGATGATCAGGATCGGACGCTCTTCCCATTTTTCGTGCGTCACGCCGACCACTGCGGCGATACGCACGCCGGGGCAGGCCACGGCGATGTTTTCGATGTCGATGGAGCTGATCCACTCGCCGCCGGACTTGATCACGTCCTTGCTGCGATCAGTGATGCGCATGTAGCCGTTGGGGTCGAGGGTGGCAATGTCGCCGGTGTCGAACCAGCCGTCCGCGTCCAGCGCCGTGGTTTCGCTACGGAAGTAGCGCTCGACCGTCCAGGGGCCGCGCACCAGCAGGGCGCCAGAAGTGGCGCCGTCATGCGGCAGTGCGTTGCCTGCCTCATCGACAATCTTCAATTCGATACCGAATTGCAGCCGGCCCTGGCGGGTCCAGATCGCTTCGTTGGTGGCGGCTTCGCCCATGGCGGCAAGTTTGGGCGTGGGCGTGGCGACGACACCGAGCGGGCTGGTTTCAGTCATGCCCCAGAGTTGACGAACGCTGACGCCATATTTCGTCTCGAATTTCTCGGCCAGCGCGCGCGGCACGGCCGAGCCGGCGATGACCAGACACTTGAGCTTGCCGGTGTCTTCACCGGTGCGTTCCAGGTGATTGAGGTACATCGTCCAGATCGTCGGCACGCCGCCGGAGAAGGTGACCCCCTCGTTCTGGATCAGCTCCTGCAGGCTGGCTCCGTCCATCTTGTCGCAAGGCAGGACGAACTTGCAGCCATTGATGGCCGCGGTGAACGGAACACCCCAGGCGGTCGCGTGGTAGAGCGAAGAGCAGGGCATGATGCAGTCGAACGCCGAGAAACCGAAGGCGCCGGTGAGGCCGGCTGCCATGGCGTGCAGGACCACCGAGCGGTGGCTGTAGACCACGCCTTTCGGATTGCCGGTGGTGCCGGACGTGTAGCAGAGCATGGCGCCGGCGTTTTCATCGAACTGAGGCCAGTCGGTGACCGGCTGCTCCTTGGCGATCAGTGTTTCATAACTCAACGCACCCACTTCGCCCGGCTCAGTGCGTTCGGCATCAGAAAGCATGATGAAGGTGCGAACGTGTTCCAACCGGGGTCGCACACGCTCGACCACCGCCAGAAAGCTGCGATCGAATAGCAGCACAGCGCTTCCGGCGTGGTTGAGCGTGTAAATGATCTGTTCGTCCGACAGCCGAGGGTTGGCGGTGTGCAGCGCCGCGCCAATGCCGGGGACGGCGAAGAACAGCTCGAAGTGACGATGCGTGTTCCAGGCCATCGACGACACCAGGTCGCCGGGTTTGACCCCCAGGCTGCGCAGCATGGCGGCGGCCTGGCCGGCGCGTTTTGCCAGGCCTGCGTAGTCGTAACGCCAGATAGGTTCATCCACCAGCCGCGACACGATTTCCCGGTCGCCATGGGCCAGGGCGGCGTGGGTCAGGATGCCGCTGATCATCAGCGGGGTCTGCTGCATCGTACCTTTGAGCATCGTCGTATCCTTCTTATTGTTGTCTGGATGGCGGTCGCGCTTGCCGTCATCTGTCGTTCGGATCACTTACTGCTTGTCTTTTGTACGGGCTTTACCGGCTGGATGAGGCTAGCGTTTCACGGGCTCTTCAACATCTTTCGCGAGCAAGCTCGCTCCTACACATTCTCAACAGCCATTGCGCGCGCTCAAAACCTTTAGAGCGAGCTTGTTCGCGAATGACGAAGCCCGCTCGGTTGCTCAGGTTTCCCACCCGCGATCTTTAAAGTCCGTAGTTATTCAACTCCCGCGCAATCAACAGCCGCTGAATTTCGCTCGAGCCTTCATAGATCTGGGTAATGCGCGCATCGCGGTAATAACGCTCGACCGGGTAATCCTCTAGGTAGCCGTAGCCGCCGTGGATCTGCATGGCTTTCGAGCAGACATATTCGGCGACTTCCGAGGCGAACAGCTT
Organism: Pseudomonas sp. DNDY-54; assembly: GCF_019880365.1. Taxonomy (NCBI): domain Bacteria; kingdom Pseudomonadati; phylum Pseudomonadota; class Gammaproteobacteria; order Pseudomonadales; family Pseudomonadaceae; genus Pseudomonas; species Pseudomonas sp. DNDY-54. The sequence goes on along the minus strand of NZ_CP082271.1, from coordinate 2,326,278 downwards.
GGCCTGGGAGGCTTCGGACAGGCAGGGCAGGTTGGCGCTGCGCAGGCGTGCCGCATGCAGGATCAACAGCCGCGCGGCGTTGAGGCGGGTATGCATGTCAGCCAGCATGTTCGCCACGCTCTGGTGCTCGATGATCGGCTTGTCGAACTGGATGCGTTCGCGGGCGTACCCCAGTGCCGCTTCGAATGCTGCACGCGCGATACCCAGCGCTTGGGCGCCGATGCCGATACGGCCACCTTCGAGGTTGGAGAGAGCGATCGCCAAGCCCTTGCCGCGCGGGCCGAGCAGGTTGGCCTCGGGAATGCGACAGTCGCGCAAGGTGACGCCGCAGGTATCCGAGGCGCGGATGCCCATCTTGCTTTCCATGCGATCGACGACGAAACCGGGGTTGTCGGTGGGCACCAGAAACGCGGACAGACCTTTTTTACCGAGATCCGGATCGGTGACGGCGAAGACGATGGCGATCTTGGCGCGCTTGCCGTTGCTGACGAACTGCTTGGCGCCGTTGATGACCCATTCGCCATTTTCCAGCACGGCGCGAGTGCGCAGGTTGTGTGCTTCGGAGCCGGCCTGGGGCTCGGTCAGGGCGAAGCAGCCGATGGCGCGCCCCGCAGCCAGATCCGGCAGCCATTCGTCCTGCTGTTCCGGAGTGCCGTATTTGAGGATTGGGCCGCAGCCGACCGAGCTGTGAATGCTCATGAGCGCGCCGATGGCGCCGTCACCGGCCGAGATTTCCTCGACCGCCAGGGCGTAGGCGACGTAGTCGATATAGGTGCCGCCCCATTGCTCAGGCACGATCATGCCGAGCAGACCGAGTTCGCCGAGCTGGGTCACAGTGTCGTCGCCAATCCAGCCGGCTTTCTCCCAGGCCTGGGCCTTGGGGGCGATTTCGGCGCGGGCGAAGTCGCGCGCCATGTCGCGGATCATCCGTTGTTCTTCGCTCAGTTCGATGTCTTGCATAGGCGGGTCCTGATCAGGCGGAGGCGAAGAAGGCTGCCACGCGCTCCGGCGTCACCTCCTCCAGCGTAGGCGGGTTCCAGCGAGGGTTCCTGTCCTTGTCGACGATCAGCGCACGGACGCCTTCGATGATGTCGCCCTGATCGAACCACTGCCGATCCAGCTTCAGCTCCATGGCGAAGCACTCCGCGAGCGAGAGCGTGCGACCGCGCCTGAGCATTTCAAGCGTGACGCAGAGCGACAGTGGCGAACGACTGTCGATGACCTTCAGGGTTTCTGCCGCCCAGTCGCGGTACGCAGGCCGAGTCTCGTCGGCCAATGACTGTCGGATAGCCGCGATGCTGTCGTGGGCGAAGTGGTGTTCGATAGCCGGCGCGAGCGCGGCGAAGGGCGGGTCCGGCAGTTCGGTGCAGCCCACGGATACCAGCAGAGTGGTCAGTGCCTGCAGCGCTGGCATGGACCAATCCTGCTGGTCGAGGCAGCTTTCAAGTTCAGCGAAACGTTCATAGGGCACGCTGTAATCGGCTAGCCCGGCATACAGCGCATCAGCAGAGCTCACATGGTTGCCGGTCAGGCCCATGTAGATGCCGAGGTTGTCCGGCAGGCGCGACAGAAAGTAGCTGCCGCCCACATCCGGGAAATAGCCGATACCGACTTCCGGCATGCCCATGCGCGTGCGCTCGGAAATCACTCGCAGCGACGCGCCCTGAACCAGGCCCATGCCGCCACCGAGTACGAAGCCATTCATCAACGCCATCAGCGGTTTGCTGTATGCATGGATGTACTGGTCCAGCGCGTACTCCTCCTCGAAGAATTCCCGGTGCAGACTGTCGCCGCTCTTGTAACTGTCGTACAGCGAGCGAATATCACCACCGGCGCAGAAGGCTTTCTCGCCTGCGCCGCGCAACACCACGGCCAGCACGTCTTGGTCGTCAGCCCACTGCTGCAACTGGCGGTGCAGCATCCTCACCATCTCCAGGGTGACGGCATTCAGCCCGGCGGGGCGGTTGAGCGTGAGATAGCCGACGCGATTGCGTACCTCGATCAGTACCGGCGCTTCTGCCTGGGTCATGTTTAGTCCTCTTGGCGGTAGAGTTTGATGATCGCGGAGAAGTCCAGCCCACCGTGGCCCTGCATGCTGAAGGCCTGGTACAGCTGCTGCGCGAGACCGCCGAGGATAACCGGCTGACGCACCTGTTTGGCCGCTTCGCTGGCCAGTCCGAGATCCTTGAGCATCAGGTCGGTGCCAAACCCGCCGCTGTAGCCGCGCGAGGCCGGGCCGTTCTCCAGTACGCCAGGGAAGGGGTTGTTGATCTCCGATGCCCAGCATCTACCACTGGATGAGTTGATGATGCCGGCCAGCACCTTGGCGTCCATTCCCAGCGCGACGCCGAGGGACATGGCTTCGGCGACGCCAATCATCGAGATGCCCAGCAGCATGTTGTTGGCGACCTTGGCCACCTGACCATTGCCGGTGTCGCCGCAGTGAACGATGTTTTTGCCCATCGTCGCCAGGATTGGCTGCGCCTTCTGGAAGTCCGCCTCGCTGCCGCCGACCATGAAGGTCAGGGTACCAGCGGCCGCGCCAACAGTGCCGCCGGACACCGGCGCGTCGAGCATCGGGTTGCCATTCTTCGCAGCGGCCGCTGCGACTTCCCGTGCCGACATCGGGTCGATGGTGGAGGAGTCTATAAGCAGTACGCCGGACGGGACGTGCGCGAGCAGCCCGTCCTCACCGAGGTAGACCTGCTTCACGTGGGCTGCTGCAGGCAGCATGGTGATGATTGCTTCGACGCCCGACTGGGCGACGGCCGCCGGCGATGTGGCCTCTTTGGCGCCGGTTTCGACAAGACCTGACAGTGCCGCAGCGGAGAGGTCGAAGACAGTGACTTGATGGCCGGCTTTGAGCAGGTTGCGCGCCATGGGCCCACCCATGTTGCCGAGACCTAGAAATCCAATATGCATGGCCGTTTCCTTCTTGTTATTGGCGGCTGATTCGACGCCCTGCCGCAGGCAGGGCGCCGGAGCGGTCACTTGAGGTTGATGGTGGTGTTCACCGGGCCGCCGACTTCGTTCTCGTCGAACCAGCGCTGGGTGACGGTCTTGGTCTGAGTGTAGAACTGCACAACCTGCTTGCCATACGGGCCGAGGTCACCGAGTTTCGAGGCGCGCGAACCCGTAAAGGAGAACATCGGCACCGGTACCGGAATGGGTACGTTGATGCCTACCTGGCCGATGTCGATTTCTTCCTGGAAATGGCGGGCTGCCGCGCCGGAACGGGTGAAGAGGGCGGTGCCGTTGCCGTTGGGGTTGGCGTTGATCAGTTCGATGGCTTCATCGAGCGTGTCGGCGTGCATCACGCAGAGCACCGGCCCGAAGATCTCTTCGCGGTAGATGCTCATTTCAGTTTTCACCCCGGCGAAAATCGTCGGCCCGACGAAGTTGCCCTTGTCGTAGCCGGCGACCTGCGGATTGCGGCCATCGAGGACCAACTCGGCGCCCTCCGACACGCCGCGCTCGATGAGCGAGCTGATGCGATCCAGAGCGGCGCAGGACACCACCGGGCCGACATCGGTGCCGTTTTCAGCGCCGGCGTTGACTTTCAGTGTCTTGGCTTTGGCGATCAGATCCGGCAGCCAGTTGTTTGCTTCGCCCACGAGGATCAGCACCGACAACGCCATGCAGCGCTGACCGGCCGCGCCGAACGCAGCGCCCGTGAGGTTGTTGAGGGTCTGCTCCTTGTGGGCGTCGGGCAGGATGATGCCGTGGTTCTTCGCGCCCATCATGCACTGCACACGCTTGCCGGCCTGGCTGGCGCGGTTGTAGACGTGCGTACCGACCTTGGTCGAGCCGACGAAGGAGACAGCCTTGATGTCCGGGTGGTCGCAGATCAGGTTCACCGCGTCGGCGCCGCCATGAATGACGTTGAGGACGCCTGGTGGAACGCCGGCTTCCATGGCCAATTCCGCCAGGCGCATGGTTACCATCGGGTCCTGCTCGGATGGCTTCAGTACGAAGGTATTACCTGTGGCGATGGCCATGGGAAACATCCACAGCGGGATCATCGCCGGGAAGTTGAACGGGGTGATGCCTGCGCAGACACCCAGCGGCTGCAGCAGGGTGTAGGTGTCGACGCCGGTGGCGACATTGTTGGCCAGCTCGCCCAGTTGCAGGTTGCCGATACCGGCGGCGTGCTCAACCACTTCGAGCCCGCGGAACACATCGCCCTCGGCGTCCGGCAGGGTCTTGCCCTGCTCGGCGGTAAGAATGGCGGCGAGCTCCTTCATGTTTTCGCGGATCAGCTGCTGGTACTTGAGGAAGATCCGCGAGCGCGCGCCAATAGGCGTCTTGCGCCAGGTCTTGAAGGCTTCCTTGGCGCTGGCCACAGCGGCATTCATTTCTGCCTCGGTGGCGAAGGGCACTCGCGCCAGCACCTCCTGCGTGGCTGGGTTGACGATGTCGCGCCATTCGCTGGTGGACGACTCGACCAGCTCACCGCCGATCAGGAGTTTGACTGTTGGAATGGCACTTGACTGGGTCATGGCGGGTCCTAGCATTGTTGTTATTGAATTAACAAATCGTTGGAGCTGTCCTGATCCTAGAGTGCAAATTTCTCTACATCAATGCGGCTCGTTGCATAGCACATCTGCATAAATGCACATTGAAAAAGGTTTCGCTCAATGCGTCAGCGCGTGCGTGCGGTGCATCGACGGCGCGCCGGCTCGCTTCACTGGGGGAATGCGGAGCGTGTCGAGAGCAGCCCTGCATTTCGGCGGTTCATTGCCAACGGTGACGTAACTTATTAAGGAGGTGACGTTGAGATGATCACCAGCAACTCAAACGTCGCAGCGGGAAGGCGTCTCGAGAACATGCGGGTACTGGTCGTCGAAGACGAGGCGCTGGTCGGTATGTTGCTTGACGATATGCTGCAGGACATTGGCTGCGAGTCCGTCCAGTTGGCGTCACGTTTCGACGAGGCCATGCGTGCGGCCGAACAGGACGAATTCGGGCTGGCAGTTCTGGACGTTAATCTTGACGGGGTCAGCAGCCTGCCGATCGCGGATCGCCTAATAGAACTCGGTATCCCGCTGATTTTCGCGACGGGGTACGGCAAGAGCGGTTTGGATTCGCGTTACGCCAATATCCCGACCTTGCAGAAGCCTTTCTTTTTCGCTGATCTCGAACGGGTGGTGCAACAAGCGCTGACGGCCAGCTAGCCGCATGTCGCCAGACATACAGCAAGCCCCGTCGAGCCTGCAGTATGAGGCGATTGCCTTTATGGGCCTTGGGTCACGAAGGCAGAGTTACCGGTGCCGTTCTGCATGATCACCGCGTCGTATTGCGACACGCTATCCAAGCCACCGGTTTGGACCAGCGAAGCGTAGTTCTCGGTGCTGGTCTGCTCGATGACGCCGTTGCTGTAATAGCCCTCTTGAACCACATCGATCTCGTTGGACGTGCCGTTCTGATCGATGGCAACGCTATTGCCATCAAAGTCCTGGCGGATGTCGACGCGGTTGTAATCGCCAGTGGAGCGGCCCTCGACGGACGAATCGCGTCCCCCTTGCTCAGCGGTTAGCTCGTTGCCCACGCCGTCTTGGGTAAAGGCAAAGTAACCGTCCCCCACGAACGCCGTCACATTTGCAACGTTGTCGGGGCCGATCTGCTCGAGCTCAACCGAGCCTGAGCTGTAGCGGACGGCAGATGGCTGCTCGACCGTGGCCTGGTTATTGGTGCCGGTCTGGCTAATCGACGCGCTGGCACCGTACGGGAAGCCATCCTGTGTGAGCGTCAGGCGATTGCCGGAACCGGTTTGATCGGTCTCGGCGAATGCGCCGCCTGACTGCTCGACATACGCCGTGTTGCCATCACCGCTCTGGATGCCTGTGTACTGATTACCTACGCCTTCCTGAAACAACTCGGTGACGTTGTCCTGCCCGTCCTGGCTGATCGACGCAACGCTGGCATCGCCGTCCAGCTGCTCCAGATAGACCATGTTGCGGACACCGACCTGGGAAATGTTTGCCGAGTGACCTACCTCTGCGGAGGACTGTCCGATGGTCGCGACGTTGTATTCCCCGTCCTGGCTGATAGCAATGTCTCCGTTCGCACCGGTCTAATCAGCGGTGGAGATGTTGCCAATGCCGACTTGGTCACTGGTAGCCGTGAGGCCAGACCCGTTTTGATCGGTATAGACGACGTTACCGGTGCCGTCCTGAACCTGGCTGATCGTACCGCCATCGCCTTGCTGTTTCGCATCGGCGTAATTATCGGAGCCTGTCTGATCTTGGATGGATTCACTGGCCGCGAATGACGGTGTGGCAATTAGCAGTGAAATAGTCGCCGCCAGTATTGTTTTTGTTGTGCGCATTTCAGAGTCCCTTGGGTGAAGGAGACTGAGTTCTATCCGTCGCGTTTGGTCCGTGGTATCCACCTGATGGGCGAACCGGAGCGAACGGGGGATTAACTCTCGTCGCGGCAGTCCGTCGGTAATGAAACTCGGGGCTTTGGCGTTCTAAATGGCGCTTTTTGCCATAAATCTTTTGGCGATAACCTAGGCGACAGAAACATGTAGGCAGGAATACCCCTAGGTCCGGGCAATGGTCGACGTTGCGTACGAAATAAACCGCTCGAATTTTTTCGACCAGGGTCGGACCATAGCGGGTAACGCTAACGAAGCGCTTAGCGGCGCTGCTCACCAGAAGAGGAAAGCATGAACAGTAATGTCGTATTCATTACCGGCGCTACGTCCGGGTTCGGGCGTGCCACCGCGCGTCGATTTGCCCACGCTGGCTGGTCACTTGTACTGACCGGTCGCCGCTCGGAGCGTCTGGATGAGCTCAAAGCAGAGCTGAGCGTGAAAGTGCCGGTTCATGTCGCGACGCTTGATGTACGCAAGAACGAAGCCGTAAAAGACGTGGTCGCCACCCTGCCGGAGGGCTTCCGCTCCATCACCTGCCTGGTCAATAACGCTGGTCTGGCCCTGGCCCCCGAGCCCGCTCAGAAGACCGACCTGAACGACTGGCACACGATGATCGATACGAACATCACCGGCTTGGTCAACGTGACGCATGCGTTGCTACCCACGCTGATTGAAACGGGTAAGGGCGCCAGCATCGTTAATATCGGTTCGGTCGCTGGTCAATGGCCGTATCCGGGCAGCCACGTGTATGGCGCCAGCAAGGCGTTCGTTCAGCAATTCAGCTACAACCTGCGCTGCGATCTGATTGCGACGGGTGTGCGCGTCACCGATATTGCCCCGGGTATGGCCGAGACGGAGTTCACGCTGGTTCGGACCAAGGGCAATCAAGCGGCTTCCGACGCGCTCTATAGCACCACCACGCCGCTAACGGCTGAAGATATCGCTGAACAGATTTTCTACGTCGCGACGTTGCCGGCGCATATCAACATCAACCGGCTGGAGATTATGCCGTCGCGTCAGGCGTGGGCCGGTTTTGCGGTTGACCGGGACAAGTGAGCCCGCAGGGCTAATCGAGTCGGCGTGACTGCGTCTGGCCCCGTTGGGCTAGGGTCAGCCCGCCATTCCATGTATTGGCAAAACAAGCAGTGTGCGGATGGCGCGACCCGGTCGCATGGTCCTGTTGCCAGCGGTGACCATTCTGGCTAGTGCGGCAGGCGGGACTGTCCACGGTCGCTAAGTGCGATATCGAGCGACAACCGTGGAGCGAGGGCGAGAGCGAAAGGAGAGGGAAACTGAACAGGCGCTGCGTCCGCGAGGGACGTCAGCGGCCGGTATCGGATGCAGGTGTTTAGTTCACCGCATCTTTCAGCGACTTGCCTGGCTTGAAGCCTGGCAGCTTAGCCGCGGAGATTTTGATCGTCGCACCCGTCTGCGGGTTGCGGCCGTCACGCGCGGCACGCTCTTTGACTGCAAAGGTGCCGAAGCCGACCAGCGTTACGCTGTCGCCCTTCTGCAGGGTGTTGGTTACGCTTTCAGTGAACGCATCCAATACACGGATAGCTGTGCTCTTCGGTACGTCGGCAGAGGCTGCGATCGCTTCAATCAACTCGGCTTTATTCACGGGTGTGGCTCCAGATTGGAATGGGTGGTCAGTATAAGCAGCGTCTCGCTCCGTCGCGTGCGGCAAATCTCCTGTTTCTGAAAAATTTCCGCTCGGACAGACAAATCGCGTGTTTAGCTGATCCAGACGCTTCTGTCTGGACAGCACGATTTCGGAATCGGTTCATTGGTCGTGGCTGCGGTAGCGTTGTCGCGGGACCCGCATAGGCTCCACACGGTGCTGGGTAGCGGACGCCGGGCATGTCGTCTGGATGGCACCAGCCCTCGCTAGCCATTTGAATTACCAGCGCTTAGTCATTCGATGCCGCTTTCGCCGGCAGCACAATGAAGAACATGATGACCGTTCGCGCTATCAAGGCTGGCTCGCCTACAACTTTAGTAGCGGATGTCGATGTCGACGTTGCTTGGCTGATCCGTTGACACCTCGAACTGGCTGTCTTCAAACGTAGGTGGCCCCATGATCTTGGGGTTGTTCGACAGCCCGTAACCCTCGGTTGGGAACATCCCGAAGCGGCGGTCCAACTCACCGTTACCGTTCTCGTCGTGGTAGGCCATGATTGCGTACTGGCCGGCCGGGACCTCGTTGAAAACTATCGTCATTGTTCCTGTCTTGGCATTCGCCTCAGCCGTTGCAAACGCCATATCGGCCTTGCGAAATGACTTGGGCTCGGAAAAAAGCGCGACTCGAACGGTCCCATTATCGTGTTCCACACCGTTAAGCCGGACAGTCATCGGCAGGCCATCAGCAATGGCGGCCTGACTGACCGCCATTGCCGCTAGGGTTAGCGCTAGGCGCAGTGTCATCGAATCGCTCCTTAATCTTCGTTGGGTTGAGGCGCGGCATGTTCTGACCGGTGTCGGTACACCGAGTCAAGTCTTGCGATAGTGCCGTGCGCCGGGAAGGCCGGCCAGTAGAACTATAAAAATCAGGTCCACCCCGCTTGTGTCTCCGCGTTTGCTTGCGTTGGGTCGATAAGCCAGAGCCGAACTTTTTGGTGCTCGGAACGTACCGATGCCATGCTAGGCGTCCCGCCACCTCGTTGAGCCCGCATGAACAAGCATCGCCTTCAACAAACGATCATCGACAAATTGCAGGCAGATCTGGTTGTTGCCAAGGACGCGCTACAGGCGTCTCACGAGGCCGCGACGCACGCCGAGAGTAAAGCCGAGAACAAATACGACACGCGCGGCTTGGAGGCCGCCTACCTGGCTGACGGCCAGCGGCGACGGGTACATGAAATTGAAGTGGCCCTGAGCAGCTACCGCAACCTGCCAGTGCTCTCGCACGTCGACCAGGCAATCACGATGGGTGCACTGGTGGCATTGAAGCTTGCAGGGAAGCAACGCTGGGTTTTCCTGGGGCCGGACGCAGCAGGGTTACGGGTCGTTGTCGATGACACGAATGTGCTGGTTATTTCGCCAAACGCCCCGTTGGGGCAGGCACTGCTCGGTCGCTGCGAAGGTGATGAGGTCGAGGTGCTCGTTGAAGGCCGTCCTCAGCACTACGAGTTGATCACGGTCTGCTAGTGGTGGCTCCGTCAGGCTCGTCCTACTGGCACTCTTAGATAAAAAATCTGTTCAGCGTCATAGAGTTAGCCAACCAACCTAATAAAATATTTAGGTGTTTCTTCGGCTTGATGCTGTAGAGCCGTAATTCTTATAAGTAACGTTAGTAACGTGAGCTAACGTATTGAAATATTGCATGATTAACATCGATATCTTATCGAGCCATTAGTCCCAGCCGACCACCAGAATTCTTACTGTTCTTGATCTCCCCGACGGCGCTAGCTTGGGATGCATTGCGCCAATGAAACGCCGTTCGGCATTTCATACAGAAACAATTTGACGCATTCGATCGCGCTATCTATCGTTCCGCAGCAAATGACAAGCAATCTCATTTGCATTTACGGAGGTGGTGGTGAACGCATTGACTCGCGTTGCCTGCAACGGAACGGCGCTGGGATACAAATTCCCACCGTCGTATCGATTCTATTCACGAGCAGGCGGCATCGAAGCCAGTGGGTGTTTCAAGGCGATTGATACGCCTGCGGAGGGCGCTGGACCGGGCCTGGATAGCAATGTGCAGCGGTCCTTTGCCGAGGCCCAGTCAGCCGGGCTACGCAACCCGGTGCTGGTCGGCGTCATCCCGTTTGACAAGCGTCAACCCTCCAGTCTTTTCATTCCACGACACGTCAGCCATCTTCCGCCCGTGCCGCCACCCATAGCCATCTGCGGGTTCGGCTGCGGCAGTGCGCGTGTGTGCAAAGAGCACCCCGACCAGGCGGGTTTCCAGCAGGCGGTCAACTGCGCACTTGCCGAGCTGCGTAGCGGTCGTTTGGATAAGGCGGTGCTGTCCCGGCTGTTGCAGCTTGAGTTTGACGAGCAGCCATGTGCGTCAACGATTTTTCAGGGGCTGCGGCAGCAGAATCCGCAGGCGTATCACTTCTTTGCAGACCTGCCGGACGGCGGCGTGTTGATTGGTGCCAGCCCTGAGTTGCTACTGCGCAAGAGCGGGACGCGAATCGAAACCAACCCGTTGGCCGGCTCGGCCAGGCGCTACGCCGAGCCAGACGCTGACAAACAGGCGGCACAATCTCTGCTGGCCTCTGGTAAAGACCAGCACGAACACCGCTTAGTGATTCGTGACATTGAGCGGCAACTGCGGCCGCTGTGTCGCGAGCTGTTCATACCTGACTCACCGTCATTGGTGAATACGGCCAAGCTGTGGCACTTGTCGACGCGGATTGAAGGCGAACTGGCAGAGCCTGTCTCCGCCTTGAATCTGGCCTGCCAGCTGCACCCGACTCCAGCCCTGTGCGGCTTTCCCACTGCGGCCGCCAAACAACTGATTGCCGAGCTGGAGCCCTTTGATCGTGGTGTATTCGGCGGCATCGTCGGATGGTGCGATGCCGCTGGAAACGGCGAATGGGCGGTAGTGATCCGCTGCGGAGTGATCGACCAGCACAAGGTTCGGCTGTTTGCCGGGGCCGGGTTGGTATCGGCCTCTTGTCCGGAATCGGAATGGCGCGAGACCGGTACCAAGCTCGGGACCATGCTTGCAGCGTTCGGTCTGGATCGGGAGGCGATATGAGTCGGGTTCCGTTCACACCCTGGCCGGAAGCATTCGCCGAACATTATCGGCGCGCTGGATATTGGCGCGGCGAGCCTCTGAGCCAGATGCTTGTCGACCAGGCAAGCAGCCAACCGGACGCCATAGCCGTGGTGAGTGGCGCCCAGGCGATCAGTTATGTCGAGCTGGACATGGCCTCTACACACTTGGCTCGACGGCTGGCTAACCGGGGGCTGGGGCAGGGTGATCGCGCGTTGGTGCAGCTGGGCAATCAGGCCGAACTCTATATCGTGTTCTTCGCGTTGATGAAGGCTGGTATCGCGCCGGTCAATGCACTGTTCAGTCACAACCGCCTCGAGCTGGTGGCCTATGCCGCTCAGATTCGCCCGCGTCTGTTGATCGCCAGCCGTAGTCACGCGTTATTTGCTGACGATGCATTCGTCGAAGAGTTGGCCGACCTCATTCCGGAGCTCGATACCGTCGTGCTGCATGAGGATCCCCAGCCGGAGTTGCGGCTGCAGAGCTGGTTAGAGCCGGTCGAAGCAGGGCGTCCATTCAGCCCGACGCCGGCCGGTGAGGTGGCATTCTTCCAGCTTTCCGGCGGCAGCACCGGCACGCCCAAGCTGATTCCGCGGACCCATGATGATTACCTCTACAGCGTTCGGCGTAGCGTCGAGATCTGCCAGTTCGATCGCCACACTCGTTACCTCTGCGCGCTTCCCGCTGCGCACAACTTCCCGCTGAGTTCGCCCGGTGCGCTGGGCGTGTTCCTTGCCGGTGGCCGGGTGGTGCTCAGCCCTGATCCAGGTCCCGCCAGCTGCTTCCCGCTGATTGCGCAGCAGCAGGTCAACGTGACAGCGCTTGTCCCTTCCGCGCTGTCGTTGTGGCTGCAGGCGGCACCGGCCCATCGGGACGAAATCACTACGCTTGAGTTGATACAGGTCGGCGGCGCCAAACTGCCGGAAACGCAGGCCAGGCGCGTGCCTTCTTTGCTGGGCTGCCGGCTGCAGCAGGTGTTTGGCATGGCCGAAGGTCTGGTCAATTACACCCGCCTGGAGGATGACGACGCGCGGGTTTACCTCACCCAGGGCCGGCCGATGAGCCCGGATGATGAGCTCAAGGTCGTCGACCGAGCCGGCAATCCGGTTCAAGACGGGGAGGTTGGTGCGCTGACGACCCGTGGGCCCTACACCATCCGTGGTTATTTCCAGAGCCCCGAACACAACGCCAGCGCCTTCGACGCCGAGGGCTTCTATCGCTCCGGTGACCTGGTGCGGCTGCGTGAGGACGGCTACCTCGTCGTCGTCGGTCGTATCAAGGACCAGATCAACCGTGGCGGGGAAAAGATCGCCGCCGAAGAGGTGGAAAACCTCCTCATGGCGCACCCGGCCGTGACACAGGCTGCGCTGGTTTCGATCCCCGACGAGGCGATGGGCGAGAAGAGTTGCGCCTATATCGTCAGTCCCGATCTCAGTCTCAAGGGCATCGCTCTGCGCAGGTTCCTTCGCGGGCTCGGACTTGCTGACTACAAGCTGCCCGATCGCTTCGAGAAACTCGACTCCCTCCCGATGACCGCCGTGGGCAAGGTGGACAAGAACCGCCTGCGCCGCCGTGCCGCTGAAAAACTGACAGTGACCGAATAAGGATCCGTTTCAATGGCTATTCCCACTCTCACGCCGTACCCGTTGCCTCGCGAATGGCGCGAAAACAAGGTTCAGTGGACGCTGGATCCCGGTCGCGCTGTGCTGCTCATTCACGACATGCAAGCGTACTTCTGCGATTTCTGGGGCGCGGAGAGCCCCTTCGTTGCCGAGCTGGTCTCGCGTCTGGCGCAGGTTCGCCAACGCTGCAAGACATTGGGGATTCCCGTCATCTACACCGCGCAGCCGGGGCAACAAACCGACGCGGATCGTGCGTTGCTTACCGACATGTGGGGGCCAGGCATCACCCAGCATCCCGATCGGCAAGCCATCACTGCCGGACTCGAGCCGGCTGACGACGACACCGTACTGGTGAAGTGGCGCTATAGCGCGTTTCAGCGTTCACCGCTTGAGCCCATGATGGGCGAGCTCGGGCGTGATCAGCTGATCATCGGCGGCATTTACGGACACATTGGCTGCCTGATGACCGCATGCGACGCCTTCATGCGCGATATCCAGCCCTTCATGCTTGCCGATGGCATCGCTGACTTCAGTCAGGCCGAGCATCAAATGGCCCTCGATTACGTGGCGACTCGGTGTGGGCGAGTGGTGACCTGTCGTGAAGTCGTCTCGCTCGGCTCCGCTGCGCAATCACTGCCCACCCGCGACGGCCTCAAGGCGCGATTGCTGACGCTGCTCGACGAGATGGACGAGCCCTTCGATCCGGATGAGAACCTGCTCGACTACGGCCTCGACTCCATTCAGATGATGACGCTGCTCAGTGAGTGGCGGGAACAAGGCCTTGAGCTCAATTTCACTGATCTGGCCAAAACTCCGACGCTTAACGGGTGGTGGGCGCTCATCGCCGAACAGGGAGGTACACGATGAGGCCGCTTGGCATCGCCCAGCAAGGGCTCTGGTTCGGCTACTTGCTGAACGAGGACCGTGCCATGTTCAACACGGCCGAATGCATCGCCTTCGACGGCAAAGTTCAGGCAGCGACGCTGATCGACGCGGTTCAGCGGGCGGTCCGCGAGTGCGACGCACTGTCCGGGCTGTTCGTAGCTGACGAAGACGCGGTGTATTTCAACCCATGTAAGCTGCCGCTGGAGGTGCGCCAGCTGGAGATTCCGCAGGGTGTCGAGGCTGAAAGCTGGGTGCGCGACTGGGCCATGCGCGACATTCGGGAGCCGATGGACCTGGAAAATGACCTGCCGTGCCGTTTCGTGTTGCTGCAAGGTGAGGCGGGTGACTTCCTGTACAGCTGCATCCACCACATCGCCCTGGACGGTTATGGCACCAACCTGCTGTATCAGCGCATCGCCGAGCTTTATGGGGCTGCGCTTTTTGGCGAATCGACACCGCCAAACGGTTTCGGCTGCTATGAGGACGTCCTGACCGAAGACGCCGCGCGGCATGCAGATGGCCGTACAGCAGCGGCGCGCGGTTACTGGCTGGAAGCCCTGTCACGCATGCCCGAGCCGGTCAGCTTCAGCGACCGTAGCGCGCCGATTTCAGCCACCTTCATTCGTCACGGCGCAGCATTCCCGGCACCCCTCTGGCATGCGCTGCAGAACACCGCCGAGGCCCACGGGATCGGTTGGCCCGATCTGCTGCTCGCCGGTGTTTCGGCTCAGTTGCGTCAGGTCAGTGGCGCCCGGACACAGGTACTGGGGCTGATGGTGATGAACCGCATCGGTTCAGCATCGTTCAACGTGCCCTGCATGCAGATGAACATTGCTCCGCTGTGCCTGGATCTCCCGGATGACGCGGACCTCATAGCCTGCGCCAAAACCATCGGCAAATTACGGCGTAGCAGCCGCAAGCATCAGCATTACCGTTACGAGTCGCTGCGTCGTGATCTTGGCCGTGTCGGCGGTGAGCAACGACTGTTCGGCCCGCTGATCAACATCATGCCGTTCGACCGGCCGCTGGCGTACGGCAATTGCCCGGCGCGCACGCTGAACCTCAGCGCCGGACCAGTGGAAGACCTGACCCTCGAAGTGCAGATCGGTACCGACGGCGTGCCGGTGCTGGACTATGACGCCAATCCATCCTGCTACAGCCTTGATCAGGTCCGCAGCCTGCAGGAAGAGCTGTTCGATCTGCTCGAATGCTGGCTGGCCGATCCCCAGCAACCGCGAGATGTATTGCTCGATGAGCTCTACGCGGTTCGACGTGCGTGGCAGGTGATCAAGGCGCCGGGCGTCACAGCCCAGCCGCAGGCGGCTAGCGTGCTGGAGGCGATTCGTCAGCAGGCACAGGCCCAGCCGGAGCGCATCGCGCTGGTTCAGCATGAGCAGGCACTGACCTACGCCGAGCTGCAGGCGCGTGCCGAAATGGTGGCCGCCGCGCTGGCTGAACAGGGCGTCCAACCGGGGCAGCGGATCGGTGTGATGTTGAGTCGAGCGCCACAGGCCATTCTTGCGCAGCTGGGCGTGTTGCTTGCCGGGGCGGTGTATGTGCCGCTCGATCCGGAGCAGCCTGCCGATCGGCAGCGGCTTATCTGCGAGACCGCAGAGCTGGCGCTCGTCATCACCGAGGCGGCTTATCGTCACCGATTGGCTGAAATTCATGCTGGCCCGATCCAGTTGATCGGCCTGCTGACTTCAGCCAATCGCCTTTACAGCCCGTGCGGGACGGACGATGCCTGCTATCTGATGTTTACCTCGGGCTCGACGGGCACACCCAAAGGTGTCGAAGTGAGCCACCGCGCGCTCTCGCATTTCAGCCAGGCCGCCCGGCAGCGTTACGGCATTGACGCTACCGACCGGGTGCTGCAATTCGCCCCGTTCAACTTCGACGCCAGCATCGAGGAAGTCTTCGTCAGCTTGTCCGCCGGCGCGACACTGGTACTGCGGACCGACGCGCTGCTGCAATCGATGACGGCTTTCGTCGATGGGCTTGAGCAACTGGCCGTCACGGTGGTCGATCTGCCTACGGCGTTCTGGAACGAGTGGGTCGTGGCGCTACGCGGCGGCCAGGTGCGGATCCCCGCAATCCTTGCAACGGTGATCATTGGTGGTGAGGCCGTTTACCCCGAGCAACTGCTCGCCTGGCAGCGCGTCGCGCCTAGGGGCATCCGACTGATCAATACCTACGGTCCGACAGAAACCACCGTCGTGGCCTGCACCAGCGAGCTGCAAGACTTCGATCCGCACGACGGGCAATTGCCAATCGGCCGCCCTCTGGCAGGTGTCGAGGCACTGGTGCTCGAACGCGGTAATCGTCCGGCGCGCGAAGGTGAGTTGGTGCTCTTGGGCGCCCAGCTTGCGAACGGTTATCTGAACAGTGATTCGCCGGCGTTCGCCCATCTGCGTATTGGCGACGAGACGGAGCGTGTTTACCGGACTGGTGACCGGGTTCGGCTGGTCGATGGCCAGCTGGTTTATCTCGGTCGCGTGGATCACGAGTTCAAGATCAGCGGCTACCGCATACAGCCTGGCGAGGTGGAGTCGGGACTGCTTGCGCTGCCCGGTATTGATGAGGCATGCGTGCTCGGCCTTGAGCTTGAAGCCGGCGTGCGGCGACTGGTTGCGTTCATTGCCGGGCCTCGTGAAGACATTCGGGCGATCAAACGTGAGTTGGCCGACGTGTTGCCCGCCGCGATGGTGCCCACCGATTACCGTCATTTCTCCGCATTGCCCCGTACCGCAAGCAACAAGATCGACCGCAAGCGGTTACAGCAGAGCTACCTGCAAGGCGCTACCGAACATGTGCTGAACGACGAAACACAGCGGCGAGTGAGCGCTATCTGGCAGCAGATTCTTGGCGTCGGTGCCATCGCGCCGGACGATAACTTCTTCGAACTCGGCGGGCAGTCGTTGCAGACCATCCAGATCGTGAACCGGCTGGGCGCTGAATTCGGTACCGCTGTGAAAGTCTCGGACGTATTCGATCACCCGCGGCTCGCGGACTTCTGCAGTTTTCTCGACGCCCGCATGGGGCAGCGAGAAGAGCAGGTTGAACTGGTTTGGTGAGGGCGGGCAGATGAACGATCAGATGAGTTTCACCGGGCAGTGCGTTTGGGTTACCGGCGCCGGGCAGGGGATTGGCCGTGCAGTTGCTGAGGGGTTTGCGCGGCTGGGTGCGCAGGTCACCGGCTTCGACCGCGCCTTCCCGGAGCAGAATTACGGATTCACCGCCTATGTGCTCGATGTCGGTGATGCCGAGGCGGTCAAACACACCTGCGGCGAGCTACTCGAAGTGCAACAGCGCGTCGATGTGTTCGCCAGTGTCGCTGGCATCCTGCGACTGGGGACGATCGAGGCGCTGAGTGCGGCCGATTGGGACGACTCCTTGCGGGTCAACGCATCCGGCCCGTTTTATTTCCTGCGCGAGCTTATTCCACATTTCAAGGCGCAGAGCAGCGGGGCGGTGGTCGCCGTCAGCAGCAACGCGACCCACGTCCCGCGCATGCAGATGGCCGCCTACAGCGCTTCGAAAGCTGCACTTTCGAGCCTGATCCGCACCGCCGGCCTCGAACTGGCCGAGCACGGCGTGCGCTGCAATCTGGTCTCGCCGGGTTCCACCGATACCGCGATGCAGCGAGACATGTGGCAAACCGAGGACGCTCGTGAACGGACCATCGCCGGCTTTCCTGAGCAGTACAAGCTAGGCATCCCGCTGCGCAAGATCGCCACACCGGAAGAGGTCGCCCGTGCGGTGCTGTTTCTGGCATCGGACCTGGCAAGCCATATCACCCTGCAGGACATCGTCGTCGATGGTGGCGCCACCCTGGCGGCTTGAGCTTTCCGAGAGGTAGCAAATGCACAACAACATAATCGGCCTGCTGAAGCATTTCGCTCAGCAGGGGGTGCAGCTTGCGCTCAACGATCAGCAACAGCTGGTCTCGCAGGCCCGCAAGGACGCCATCACCCCGGCGCTCGGACAGCAGATTCGCGATAACCGCGACGCCATCATTGAGTGCCTGCGGTCGCAGCAGGCGTTCGATGCACCCATCACCGCGCAGCACGGCAGCGCCGGACCGCTGTCCTCGTCGCAGAGCGGGCTCTGGTTCATCGAGCAGTACGAGCAAGGCTCACACCTGTACAACATGCCGGTGTTCTTCCGCCTGACTGGCGAACTGGACGTGGATGCGCTGACGTTCGCATTCGATGCGCTGGTCGCCCGTCATGCCAGCCTGCGCACGCGGTTCCAGCGTAGCGCTGAGGGCCGGGGGGAACAGGAGATCCTGGCCCACACCGAGTTCCATCTTGCGCGCGAGAACCTGAGTTACCTGGAGCCTCAGGCGCGCGAAGAGCGAGTAGCGCAGCGGGTGCGCGAGGAAATTCTGCAGCCGTTCGATATCACCA
Source organism: Pseudomonas sp. DNDY-54 (assembly GCF_019880365.1). NCBI lineage: Bacteria > Pseudomonadati > Pseudomonadota > Gammaproteobacteria > Pseudomonadales > Pseudomonadaceae > Pseudomonas > Pseudomonas sp. DNDY-54. The sequence goes on along the minus strand of NZ_CP082271.1, from coordinate 2,308,254 downwards.
GCGGGGTGCTGACCCGGGTCACGCTGCTGGAGCTGGGCGAACGCGAGCACGTGCTGATGATCAACCAGCACCACATCATCTCGGATGGCTGGTCGGTTAAGAACATGTTCGCCGACCTGAAGGTCGCGTATCTCGCCTATCAGAATCGTCAGCAGCCAAGCTGGGAAGAACCGCGACTGAGCTATATCGACTACGCGCACTGGTTCAATTCACCGCTGTTTCGCGACTACCACGAACAGTTCAAGGCGTTCTGGGTTGAGCGGCTGGCGGGAATTCCCGATGTACACAGCCTGCCACTCGATAAGCCGCGCCCGGCACAGCCGGCGAGTGGCGGTGAGGTCGTGTTCTCGACCATCGACGACAACCTCTGGGCACGCTTCAAAGCGCTATGCCAGCAACACAGCACGTCACCCTTCATAGGCCTGCACGCGGTGTTCGCGTTGCTATTGGCGCGCCACTCCGGGGAACGCGACATCGTGATTGGCACGCCGCTGGCGTATCGGGAGCGTCCTGAAGTCGAGCCGCTGGTAGGGTTTTTCGTCAACACGCTGGTGTTGCGCACGCAACTGCCCGAGCGACAGCGCTTCGTCGACTACCTGATTCAGTGCCGAACTGAAGACCTTCAGGCATTCGATCATCAGCTGTATCGCTTCGAAGCTTTGAGCGAGGCCCTTGGCATGGATCGCCACACCGCGATCAACCCGATCTTCCAGATCATGCTGGTCTACCAGGCGCGCGTGGACTTCAACGACCTGATCCCCGGTTGCAATGCGGTGGAAGAGACGTCCCCCGTGCTGCCAGCCAAGACGGATATCTCGGTCAAGGTCACCGAGCTGGTCGACTCGGTGCGGGTTGATTGGCTTTACGCTACGGCCCTGTTCGACCGCAGCAGCGTCGAAGGCTATGCGAGTCGTCTGCTGAATCTGCTGCAGGCGGTGGTGGAGACGCCGGGGCAGGATATCTGGCAGCTTCCGATGCACGATCAGGCGCTGGTGAAGCAGACCGCCGAGAAGCTGAGCGCGCTGCCCGTTGCCTATCCTGATGGGCTCACTGCGCTTTCGCTGTTTAATGACATAGTCCGGTCCCATGCGAACAGACCCGCGCTGCGCCAGGGCAGCGGCTGGATCAGTTACGGAGAATTGGACGCCCGGGCGAACCGGCTGGCCAACTGGCTGCAAGTGCAGGGCTGCGCCGATGGTGACCTCGTCGGCGTGCTTGCCCGGCGTGAGAATGCATTCGTTACCGCCTTGCTGGCGTGCTGGAAAGTCGGCGCCGCGTACGTTCCGCTGGACCCGGATTATCCGCAGCAGCGTATTGTGCACATCATGCGCGACGCCGAGCTGCGGCTGATCATCGGCCAAGGTGAGGCACCCTTTGCGTTGGATTCGGGCCAACGTTGGGTCGATCTCGGCAGCCATGAAGTACAGACACAGCTGGACGTCCAATCCCTCATCACGCCGCCGTTGCGGCAAGAGCCCCAGCGACTCGCCCAGGTGATTTACACCTCCGGTTCGACCGGCACGCCGAAGGGCGTCATGGTGGAGCACGGGTCGCTGGTCAATCTGCTGCGCGATCATGGCCGACGACTTATGGTTGAGCCTGGCGACCGCATGCTCGATTGCATGTCCCTGTCATTCGATGCCGGCAACATGTGCGCCCTGGTGCCGCTGGTCCATGGCGCCTGCCTGATCTGGGCAGACCCGGGTGAGGGGCTGCTGGACGAAATCGAACGAACTCAGACCACCCATATGATCTTCGCCACGGCGCTGCTGGCGACCTTGCCCGAGCGGCGATTGCCAGCCATGAAAGCCGTGGGCTTCGGCGGTGAGGCCTGTCCACCGGCCCTTGCACACCGCTGGGCGCGGCAGTTCCGCCTGATCGATATGTACGGGCCCACCGAAGTCACCGTGACGGCGCTGACCAAGACGCTCGTGGTGGGTGCACGCCTGACAATCGGTGAACCCATCGACGGTCTGCAAGCGGTGGTTCTCGATCGCCATGGCGCGCTGTGTCCAGCCGGTGTTCCCGGCGAACTCTGTCTGGCCGGGTTGGGGCTTGCCCGAGGCTATCTCAACCAGCCGGAGCGCACCTCGGACGTGTTTCGTGAGCATCGTATCGCCGGTGTCACAGTCCGTCTTTATCACACCGGTGATCGTGCTCGGCAGCTCGCCAATGGTGAATACGAGTATCTGGGACGCCTGGATGCGCAGATCAAACTGCGCGGCTATCGCATCGAGCCGGGCGAAATCGAAGCCCAACTGCACGCCAGCTACCCAGGCCTGCAGGAGATAAAGGTCATCGTTGCGAGCCAGGAAACGCGCCCGGCGCTGGTGGCCTATGCGACCGTGACCCTGGGTACAACGGCCCCTCAGCCGGACGACATATTGCAGCAGGTATCGCGGCGACTGCCTGAATACATGGTGCCGCAACGGTTGGTCCTACTCGACAAGATGCCGCTGACCGCCAACGGCAAGCTCGATGTGAGGCTGCTGCCTGCGGTTCGACTGGCTTCGGATGAGTCGCTTGTGCCTCCGACCGGAGCGCTGGAAAGCGAGGTGCTGCGCATCTGGCAGGACGTCCTGCAGCAGCCGCTTGGTGTTGAAAGTGATTTTTTCCGTTTGGGAGGCGATTCCATCCTGAGCATTCAGCTGGCGACGCGGCTTCGGGACGCCGGCTACCCCTGCAGCGTAAAGGAAGTCTTCGAGGCGAAAACGGTTCGGCGATTGTGTCGGGTACTCGAAATGCCGCGAGCCGCCGAGACGATCCGCGCCGAGCACGGCCTGCTGACAGGCGAGTTCCCGTTGCAACCGATCCAGCAGTGGTTTTACGAACAGCCATTCGCTCAGCCTCAGCACTGGAATCAGGGTGTGGTGCTGCATTTGCCAGAGGCCACAACGACGCCGCAGCTGATGGATTACATGCGGCAGCTCCTGGCACATCACGACGCGTTGCGCCTGATCGTCATCCCGTCCGGCCAGTGTTACCAAGCCTTCCTGCCACTGGCCGAGCCTGCGCGGCTGGACGCAGCCGAACTCGGGCCTTCGGGCGTGCAGCAAGCGTTGACCGAGCTGCAGGCGCACATGGACCCGGCCAGTGCGCGAACGCTGGCGTGGGCAGTAATCGAGAACTTGCCGAGCGGCGAGCGAGGCCTGTTCCTGGCGCTCCATCATCTGGTGGTCGATGCGGTGTCCTGGCGCATCCTGGTTGAGGACATGCAGCGTCTTGCCCGGGGCGAAACCTTGCCGGACAAGAGCAGCAGCTACAGACAGTGGGGTGAGGGTCTTGCCGCTTATGCCAAACGCGCTGAAGCGCAGCTGCCATATTGGCGTGAGCAGGTGGGTGAGATGGATATCCGGTGCCCTGCCGACTGGTCCTCGAACGAGCGAGCCGAACCGCAATTGCTGGAGCTTGACGAGGCCACCACTCGGCAACTGACACAGGTTGCTATCGTGCGACTGCAAAGCGATGTACGTGAAATCCTGCTGGCGGCGCTGACGCGGTCCCTGAGCGACCTGGGCCTCGGCGAACAGCAGTGGATCATGCTCGAAGGTCATGGTCGCGAGCACATCGAAGCTGGACTGGACGTCGGCCGTACGGTGGGTTGGTTCACCAGCATGTTTCCGGTCAGGGTGTGCAACCAGGCCGACTGGACGGCGCTGCTACGGCACGCCGCTGACCAGCTGTGCCAGGTCCCCGACAAGGGCGTGGGTTATCTCCCACTGCGCAACAACCCGGTCCATCGCGATTCGCTGCCATTACCACCTGTGGCGCTGAACTACCTCGGCGTCTACGGCAGTGGAGCAGGGCATTGGCAGCCCTTGCCAATGCCTGCAGGCAACCCGAGCGGTAAGGGCAACCTGTCCGCGGAGCTGATCAGTCTGCACGGCGGTGTGTTCGACGGGCTGCTGACCCTGCGCCAGATCGGCAGACTGCGTGCGGATATGAGTGCGCAGCTGCTGACGTCGCTGAAGATGAATCTTCAACGCTTGGCGGCCTTGAATGAGGACGCACCATGACCTCACTCAATTCTCGATTCGCCGGTGTTTTTGCCCGTCACCCCGACCAGCCGGCATTGGGATGTATGGGTGTCAGTTTCAGCTATGCCGAACTGCAGGCGCGGGTGGCGGCCATCGTGCTGCAGCTGCGTGGCAAAGGGCTGATTGCGGGTGATCGCGTCGGTTTGCATCTGAGTCGGGGGCCCGATCTGATCGCCGCGTTGCTGGCTTGCGTGCATGAAGGTCTGTGCTTCGTGCCACTCGAACCGGACTTTCCGCTCGACCGGCTGCAAGGCATCGCTGACGACGCGCAGGTGCATTGGGTGATTCAGGATGAGCAGGCTTTGCGGTCGCTTTCGCCGTCGCTGCTCTTGAAACCGGGTATCGCGGACATGCCCGCTTCGCCAGTGCTGAGTGATGAATTGCCGGCTTACATGATGTTCACCTCCGGCTCCACAGGCAGACCCAAGGGCGTGGTCGTCGGCCGCGCCGCCCTTGCCAATTTTCTCGATGCGGCGACGCGAAGAATCGGAGTCGGGCCGCATACGCGTTGGCTGTTCACCACGACCCCGGCTTTCGATATTTCCCTGCTGGAAATGCTGGGGCCGCTCTGGGCGGGCGGCTATGTCGAGGTGGTCTGTGCTCCTGCTCACAAGGACCCGGTGGCACTGCTGCAGTTACTCGACAGCCGACCGGATCTCAATACGCTGCAAGCAACCCCTGCGTTCTGGCGGATGCTGCTCAAAGCAGGATGGCAGGGCCGCGCCGGCCTGATCGCGTTGTGCGGTGGAGAAGCCCTGGACACGACACTCGCGACCCGGCTCGGCGCATCGGTTGGCCAACTCTGGAACTGCTACGGACCCACGGAGGCGACCATCTGGTCAATGATGGCGCCGGTCGACTTGTCGGCTGAGCAAGGCGTACGCCTCAGGCACTCACTTGATGGGTATCGGCACTGGGTGGTGGATGAGGACGGTGATGATGTCGGATCCGGCGGCAAGGGTGAATTGTGTATCGAAGGTATTTCACTGGCCCAAGGCTACTGGCAACGCAGCGAGTTGAGCGATCAGGCTTTCATTAGCTGGCGGGGGCGGCGTCTGTATCGCACCGGTGACCGGGTACGCCGAACCGGTGACGACGAGTTCCTGTACCTCGGACGCCTGGACGACCAGATCAAGCTGCGTGGCTTCCGAATCGAGCTGGGGGAGATCGAAGCGAACCTAAGGCAGATAGACGGGGTCCAGGATGCGGCGGTGCGCTTGCTCGGCGCAGGCGATGATGCCTGTCTGGTGGGCTATGTGGAGGCAGGATGCCAGGGCGCCCCCAGTCGGGTTCAGATTCGGCGAGCGCTTCATCTGACCCTGCCGCACTACATGATTCCGAGCCGCATTGTGATGCTCGACGCGTTACCCAAAACCCCCAGTGGAAAGATCGATCGCAAGCGCCTGCCCGAGCCGGTCTGAGCAATGAGGAGGCGAGCCCGTGCTGAGCACAGCAACGGGCTCGCCGCATCGGTCAGTCCCTGGCTGCTGGCTCGGCGTCCGCTTTGCCGATGATGGATTCGATGTCCTCGATTACTTGCAGGGCAGCCATCGGGCCACCGAGCGAGGTCCACAGCGAACCATCCACGGCGGCGAAGCGCTTGGCCTGGATCGCCGATAACTGACGGAAGGCGGCCGTCTCCTCGGCCTGGTTCAGCGCCTCGACCGCTTCGCCGCTGGTGGCGAGGGTGCCGATTACCAGCCAGTCGCCGTCGAGCAGTTCGAGCGATTCGAGGCTGAGGGCCATCGAATGGGTGTGCCCTGGGTCCTGCTGATGGGCCGGGCGCACCAAGCCGACGTCTTCGAGGACGGTGCTGGAGAACGCGTCCTTGAACATGTAGGACGGGCCTTTTGGGTTCCAGCGCACGATGCTGAACGTTTCGCCCTGATGATCCTGCAGCCTTTGGCGTGCTTCCGCAGCCCGGGCCTTGTATCGCTCAAGAAAGGCCTGGGCTTCGGCATCCTTGTTCAGCACGTGAGCGGTTCGCAACATGCTCTCCTGCCATGGGCGCGCCCAGTTGAAGGTGATGACGGTTGGCGCAATCTCGTTGAGGATGGCGAGCTGCTCCGGCTTTACCGGGCCGGTGAGGATCAGGTCTGGCTCGAGCTCAAGCAGCACTTCCAGATTGGGGTTGTCGAGATCTCCGACGACTTTGATGCCCTTTGGCACTTTGCCTTCAAGGTAACGAGGCGGCGCGGCCTGGCCGCGACCGTTGACGGTGCCGATCGGCGTAACGCCCAGGGTCAAAGCGGTGTCGAGGTCGATCTCGCTGAGGGTGATGATGCGTTCAGGCGCTGTCGGGATGATTACGCTGTTGCCAAACGCATCTTCGACTTGACGGGTTTGTGCCTGGGTATTGAGTGTCAGCAGGCCGGTCAGCAATGCGGCAGTCAGGGTCAGGGGGAATCTCAGGCTCATAGGGTTTCATCCTGTGGTGCAAGTTCGTAATGGGCGCTTGCCTTGAATGCAGGCGCTAGGGATGGGGTCAGTGGTCGTCGGCGCGGCACGATTACCGGCGCGCCATCCCCAGGTGCCGGGAGGATGTCAACTTCGGTCTGGTAAAGGTGATCCACCAGCTCCTTGGTGATCACTTGCCGCGCCGGCCCCATGGCCTGAATGCGGCCATCGGCGAGGGCGATCAGTTCGTCGCAATAGCGCGCTGCGATGCCCAGGTCGTGGATGACGATCAGCACCGTGCGGCCCTCGGTCGCGATTCGATGCACGGCTTCCATGACCTCGGCCTGATGGCCGATATCCAGCGCGCTGGTGGGCTCATCCAGCAGGATCAGATCGGTGTTCTGCGCCAGGATCATGCCCAGCCACGCGCGTTGCGCCTGGCCGCCGGAAAGCGAGGACGCCTGCTGCTGCCAGATGGCGTCGAGCTGCATCGCCACTCTGGCTTTTTCAACTTGAGCGGCGTCTTCTTCGCTCCACTGATTGAACCAGCCTTGATGGGGGTGGCGTCCGTATTGCACTAGCTGTTCCACGCGAATGCCTTCAGCCATGACCGGGCGTTGCGGCAGAAATGCCAGCTGCCTGGCGAGACGCTTCAGCGTGAAGCGAGTCAGTGATTCACCCTGAACTTCAATGTCGCCACGTTGCTGGGGTAGCTGTCGCGCCAGGAGCTTCAGCAGGGTGGATTTGCCGCTGCCATTCGGGCCGACGATTCCGATCAGCCGCCCCTTGGGCAGCGAAAAGGACAGGTCTTCGAGCACGACCTTGTCCTGATAGGCGAAGTGCAGGTTCCGCACCTGGAGAACGGTCATCAGTCAGCTCCTCGTCTGTCCTTGATGAGCAAGCCCAACAGCAGAATGCCACCGAGCAGGCGAGTCATGATTCCCGTCGGAATCTCTTCTGGTTGAGCCAGCACGCGGACCAGCGTGTCACTGCCCAGCATCAACACGGCACCACACATCGCGGCGAGCCAGATCGGCGCAAGGTTGTCCCGTGCCAGCCAGCTCGCCAGGATAGGCGCGGCCATGGCGATGAAGATCACCGGGCCGGCGATAGCCGTGCCCAGGGACGCCACCAGAATCGCCAAGGCCAGTACGCCGAGTTGGATAAGCGGCACACGAACGCCGAGGCTCTGCGCGGTGGCATCGCCGAAGCGAAGCAATGCCAGTGGGCGATTGACCAGCGCCATCAGCGGGCATAGCACCAGCAGCACCAGGGTGATGGGCTTGACCGTTTGATAACTGACCCCGGCGAAGTGGCCCATCGTCCAGAGGTAAATGCTGCCCAGATGCGACAGCGGTTGGGTGGACATGCCGAAGTCGCCGATAGCGCCGAGCAACTCGGAGAGTGCGATACCGATGACGATGAACAGATAACCTTGCTCGCCAGGGCGTCGGCAGAGCGTGAACAGCGCTGCGGCGGCGAAGAGCGCGCCCAGCGGCGACGCCCACCAGGGCCAGCTGCCCAATGTCAGGTACATGGCGAAGCCGACCACTGCGAGGGAAGCGCCTTCATTCACCCCGATCATGTCCGGCGTAGCCAGTCGGTTTCGTACCAGCGTCTGGATCAGGCAGCCCGCCATGCCCATGGCCAAACCCGCCACAACAGCCGCAGCGATGCGCGGCATGCGGATTTTGAACACCGTGATCTCGTGCAGTTTGCTGCCGTTGCCGCCCAGCGTTGCCATGACATCGCGCACGCCCATGTTGCCGGAGCCAAGGCTGATGGCGACAACGGCGAAACCGGCGAGCAGCGTGGTCAGCAGGCCGAACATCAGCCAGTTTCTCCGGTGCAGCAACACGCTCAGGCTGCCCAGCCGGACGGTCCAGAAACCGCTAGGGGTGATGGAGGCCATGTCTACCTCACGGTCAGCAGTGAACGAAAACCACCGCACAGCACGATGGTGATCAAGGCGGGAGCGCCGATTGCAGCCAGCAGCGTACCCACGGGTAACTCATAGGGCTGCAGCAGCCATCGCGCGAGAACATCCGCGGCAAGCAGGAAAAGCATGCCGAACAGAGTCGAAAACAGCAGTTGCCGGAGCAGCCCGACGGGTTCGATCAGTCGCGCGCAATAAGCAGCTAGAAAGCCAACAAAGCCTATCGGCCCAGCGATTGATATGGCGCAGGCGGTGAGCAGTGTTGAAGCGACCAATACGCCAACCCGCACCCAGGTGGTGTGAATGCCCAGCGCTCTGGCCTGGCTGTCGCCCATCTGCATCAACGTCAGCTGCCGGCAGAGCAGGGCGGCCAGCACGATGCCAAGCAGTGCGACCGGAAGGATGGTCCCCAGGGCATCGAGCCTCGAAGCCGACAGTGAACCGAGATTCCAGTAACGGAACTGGTCGAGCGCAACGCGGGTGCGCAGCAGCATGAAGTTGGCGAGCCCGCCGAAGATTGCGGCAAGCGCGACCCCGGCGAGTATCAATTTGAGCGGACTGGCCTGACCCAGCATCAGCCCGATGCCCAGAACGATCACATTGCCCAGCAGGGCACCGCTACCGGACCACAGCAGATAGCCTCGGGTCGACTCCACGTTGTAGAAGATCAATCCGATTACCAGACCGAGCACGGCGCCAGCGTTGACCCCCAGCAAGCCGGGCTCTGCCAGCGGATTACGGGTGGCGCTTTGCAATAGCGATGCGGCAACTGCGAGGCTTGCACCCACCACCAATGCGGCCAGGGTTCGCGGCAGACGCAGCGTATCGACCACCATGGCGAGTTTTTCATCCGCCACCGCCGCAGGATCACCGGTCAGATAGCGAAACACCTCGGCTGCACCGTATACGCCGGCGCCGGTACTCATCGACAGCACCAAAAAGCCCAGTAAAAGACCGCCGCCTCCCAGCAGTACCGCTTGCTGGAAGGCAGGGAAGGATTCGGTTCGGATCATCGAAAGCAGAGAACTCCAAAGGCCCGGCAGCGCGGCTGCCGGGGTGTCGTGGTGAATCAGATGTCGTAGCTGAAGCCGACGAACAATGTGCGACCCATGAGAATGTTGTCGACCGATTGAGCGACATCGTCGCGTTTTTCGTTGGTCAGGTTATTGAGGCCGGCATTCAGCGCTAGCTGGGGCGAGGCTTGGTAGCGGCCGCTGAGATTGACGACATGAAAGGCTCCGCTTTCCTGTGCTCCGCTCGCAGGTGTGGGCAGCCACTGGCTACCGACGTACTGGTAGTCGAGGTTCAACGCCACTGCAGGCAATGCTCGCCAGTCGACGCCGATATTGGCGACATGCTGAGGAACATTATTCAGCTGAGTCTCGGCCTCGCGATCCTCGGCGTCCGAATACGTGTAATTAACACGGATACCGAGTGCATCATCCAAGGCATAGCGGCCCTGTAATTCATAACCGCTGATCCGTGCCTTGCTAATGTTGTTATAGGTCATCACCGCTGGGAAATAGCCAGGGGCCCACCGGTCGCTGACGATCATGTCATCGATCTCGGTCTGGAACAGCGTAACGCCAGCCTCGACCTGACCGTTCTGGTACAGCGTACCCAGTTCATAACTAAGTGCCGTCTCTGGTTTGAGTTGAGCGTTGCCCCGGACACGGCAGCCCCCCTGGCAGGCCGCGACGCTATAGGTTTCGTCGGACTGGTAGATCGCCGGTGCCTTGAATGACTGACCGACACCTCCCTTGATTACCCAGTTGTCGGTGAGGTTGTAGACGCCGTAGGCACGCGGGCTTAATTCGCTGCCGAAGGCTTCGTGGTGGTCCCAGCGAGCTCCCAAGGTTACGTCCAGCTCGCCCACAGAAAATTCATCCTGCAGGTAGAGCGCGTACTGGTCGATGTTGGTCTCGGTTCCAAGGTTCTGGTTGTGTTTGAAGTCGGTGCGCCGACGCTCGGCCCCAAAGGTGAGCAGCTGTCCAGCAACGGAACCACTGAGTTGACCGTCAAAGGTGTGATTCTGCTGTTCGGCCTGCCCGACAACGCCACCATTGAAACGAGTCATGAGCGCTGATCCATCGGCCAGCTCGACGTCTTCGTAGTAATAACGCACACGACTATCGAAGCCATCCCACCGACCGGTGTGAGCTAGGCCAAGGCTAGTGCGTTCCATCTCTTGATCGTTCTGCACCACGCCGTATCGCAGGCCGGGGTACCAATTCGCCACGCGATCATCCTGGCGATGGGTTACGTCTAGGTCGAGCGTCTGACGCTCGTTAAGCAGCCAACTCAGCGAGCCGTAGGCGCTGCCCGCCTGGCTGTGTTCTGAGGCGTCTGCATCAGGCGAGACGGTCTGGTCGGAGCGCCAAGCGGCCTGATCTGTACCTTCGAGGATTAAATTGCCCAACAACTTGTCCTCTATCAGTGCACCGCTGATATAGCCGCTGGCCTTGTGGCTATCGCCCGCTTCGCCCTCGGTCGGCGTCTCGTAGACGTAGGCCACCCCAGCTCTAGTCTGGTTGCTTGGTTGGCGAAGGATAACGTTGACCACGCCGCCGATAGCATCAGCGCCATACAGCGACGACATCGGCCCGCGTATTACCTCGATACGCTCGATTGCCGCTATTGGAATGGATGACAGATCGAAATCGTTGGCGTATTCGGATGTCAGGACATCGCGTGAATTAATGCGCCGTCCGTTAACCAGCAAAAGGGTGTAATCCGAATCCATGCCGCGGAGCTTGATCTCCTGACGGCCGTAGGCCGAAGACGGGTTCAGATGGACGCCGGGGAGATACTTCACAGCATCGGCGAGGTTATAGACCGGACGTTTCTCAAGTTCTTCACGGGTCACCACGGACACGCTGGCCGGTGCGCTGAGTTCGCTATGGGCTGTCTGGGTGGCCGTGATGACTTGTTGTTCAAGTGCTACAGGCTCGTCCGCCAGTGCGGCGAAAGGTAAAAGGCTGGCCAGGACGGTCAAGGAAAGGTGACGAGGGCGGCTGATGCCCCGACTGGTTGCGATTTTCATAGCATGCTCCGTTGCTGCTCGTTATTTGGAATCGACTCATCACGTTTTCCCGGCGGGTTCATCCCGCCTGTTGTTCTGCTGCAAGCGTCTGGCTGACATCGCGCTGCCTGATGGCACGGATCAGATACAGCACACCGGCGCCCGCTACGATGCCGGCGGCTGCATAGAAGGCAGCCAAGCGCTCGAAACCAAGCAGCTCGTTCTGCGCGCCACCCATCAGGTATTGCGCTGAAACGAGGCTGCCAAGCCCCGCGGCGACGTTTGAAACCGTGCCCTGGAAGGCCATGAATGCGGCGCGTTGATGAGCAGGCGGCACGCCAGCCGCAATGGTCATGGTGCTGTTGCTGCGCACTGCGCTCAGCGCCATGAACAAGGTGAAGATGATGTAGAGCGATATCCCGACAGGCGCGGCAAACCCGAGGAGGGTGACCAGAGTGAGACCACCACTGCTGGCCAGTACGACGGTCATGGCGCCGCCACGATCGATCCACGCACCGCCCATGCGCATGGCCGCAAGGCTTGCAAGGCCGCCGGCCAGGTACAGCATTCCGAGCTGTTCACGGGGGAAATCAAGGTTGAACTGGAAGTACGTCGCGAAGTGCGGCACCAGCAGGAAGTGCCCGAACATCTGCAGTGACGTGATGGCTAGCGCGACAAGACAAAGCCGCGATGCAAGCAACGCCTTGAGCGAAGCCTTTGGACGGGCAACTGGCTCTGGCGCCGGAAGATAAAGCTGACATAGCAGCGCGAGCGCCAGGCCGGCCCCGCCAAGCAGGAGAAACGGGCTGGTCCAGTCCCAGCGCATCGAACATTCAAGAGCCAGTGGAATGATCAGAATGGCGGCAAGTGAAAAGCCCATGCCAACGTAGGCAAGCTGTCGACCGCGCTCGGCGGGTGGAATCAGGTCGAGCATGGTTGCCATCAGGATCGCACCCATCGGACCGGCGACGAGCCCGGAGAGGACGAAAAATGCAATCAGCTGTTGTGGTTCGGTCGCCAACGCGCAACTGAGCAAAAGCGCGAAACGCAGGACAAGCAGCACGACGAGTGCGGGCTTACGGGCAAAACGATCAAGCCAGGGTGCACTCACAACGGCGCTCAATGCTGCTGCTAGAGTCGCGCCGCCGCTGATGTAACCGACATGGCTTGGCTCCATGCCAAGGTCGTGAACCAGATCGGGCCCAAGCGGCATGACCATCATCAAGCTGCCCAGCGACAGCATGTTGATCAGCATCGCAAGGTGTACGGCGATCCTCGTCGGTACGGCAGCATTCATGGTGGTGGGCTCGGTTGACAGGCGGCAGCATGCTAAGCCAATCGAGAACCAACATCAAATACAAATCGTTCGTATTAATAGGCGCGATGAGATCAGCCTGCGCTGACTGCGCCTAAAGCGCCACGGGGCTCAAGAAGTCCCAGCGATAGCAGGGTTTATTTGAGACTCCTAAATTTCACGGTGAGGAGGTGGCTTTATCTGCCATCAAGCGGCGGCGGTCTCTAAGAGGGCGCGCGGCGCTGTGGATCGTTACGCTATGTGGATTTTGCTCACGGGCGCAGCGCGTCTAACGTAGCGAACAAAGGGCTATGGTGGCATTTGCGATGCATCACCGGGGCTGCGTGTGATTACACATCCTCTCGCGGTCTAGGGTCGCTAGAAGCCCCACATCAACGCTTCTCTGGCTCAGGCACGTCGGTTTCGCTGACGTCCTTCTCGCTGATTTTCTCGTCGGCCTCCCGCTCGTCTTCGGCGTCACCTTGCAGGCTCTGTTGCTCGGACGCGGGGTCATATTGCAGCTCAACCAGCACGGGAAAATGGTCGGAGCCAAACGACGGCAATCGTTGAATGCTAACCAACTGAAAATGGTGGCTGTGAAACAGATGGTCCAGTGGCCATCGTAGAAACCAATGCTGCGCATGGAAACTGTTGACCATGCAGCGTCCAACCCGAGGATCAAGCAGCCCGCTGATCTTGCGAAACAGTCGCGTGTTGGCGGACCACGCGACATCATTGAGGTCACCCGTGACGATGATAGGCGTGTCAGGCTCGTCGTCCTTTACGCTTTTCGCCACGAGCAGCAACTCGACATCGCGCTCGGTGGATTCATCATTCTCCGTGGGGCTTGGTGGGGCCGGATGAAGAAAGTGCATGCGGATCGCGACCTGTGTGTTCAGCCGGACCCGTGCATGCATCGAGGGTACGTCGTCTTCCACGAGAAAACAGGTTTCCGAATTCTCCAGCGGGAGCCTCGACCAGACATGCATTCCATAGAGGTTATCCAGTGGGCAGCGGATGCTGTGAGGATAGTCCTCGCTCAGCGCGTTGAGCTGGGTTTCCCACCAATCATCGGATTCGAGCGTGACGAGGACGTCGGGTCGGTGCTCGCGCACCAATGCGATCAGCTTGTTTGCACCGCGGTTCGGTGTCAGGACGTTGGCGGCCATGACGCGAATGCGAGGCCGGTCGCGGCTCGTGTCGGCGGATTTCACTTCGGGACGCCATAGCCATGTGTACGGGATGATCCACCAGGCCTGATAGGCGAGGCAGACGAGCGCGACGCCGGATATAAGGATCTGCAGCGGTTCGGAATAAGACAGCAGCAAGGCTTGGGCCAGCAGCAGCGCGAAGGCCAATACACAGAGCTGTAACCGCGGGAAATCCCACCCCCGCACCCACCAGGCGGGATTTTTCCAAAGTGGTAAAAACGTCAGCACAAACAGCAGGCCGGTAGCCGCTAACAAGATTCCTTCCGTCATTCCCGTTCCTCGAACGTTTTCGGCACGACGTCATGTCGCCCGTTCGGAACCTGAATTCAGGCACAAGGATTTCGTCCCGCCGATGGCTGATTGGTTCCGCTTGAATCCAACAGCACAGAATGGACAAGGCGACGGGCTGGTTAGCGCGTAGATGAAAAAAGGCCTGTCACGTGCGAGGTGGCAGGCCTTTCAGTCGAGCGGGATGGAGATGACGCTACAGCGGTTCGCCAATAGCGGTGCAGGTGTTCGGGGTAGCGGCGTGCTTCTTCAGAACCGGTAGCTGGGGCTGTGGTGCGCCTCCCGATACGTCCAGGGCAAGAATATAGTTGCCCCACCATGGACCGGCAGCCCAATAGGTAAGCGGTACACAGTTCTCGCGTAGGTAACCGAGCAGATTGTCCATCGCAACGATCGCATCCGGCGCGTAGGCCGGAACGCCCATTTCGCCAATGAAGCCACGCAGCTCGTTCGCTCTCAGCCATTCCACGAAGGGTTTGGCGCGGTTGATGCCCAGGTCAGGTGCGAAGGTTTCAGTCTTGTCTTTATATAGCCCCGACGTATCGCGATCGAGGTACATGTGCGCCTCGAAGATCAGGTTGTTTTTCGGATCACGCATCCAGGGATCCGCGATGAGCTGTGTGTTCGACTGCGGCCAATGCCAAGCGCTGGAGAATCGATCCCCGGCAACGTAAATCCAGTTGGCTCGATCCACTTTGCGGATCTCTTTAGCTGCAGCCAGTGCCGCCTCCGGCCAGAGCCCTTTGGTGTTTGGCTCGTTCATCAGGCCGTAGCCACTGAGCGCCGGGTGGTTGCCAATTTTTTGTGCGATGCGTTTCCAGGTGTTGGCAAACGATTGAATGGGTACGGTCTCCGAGCCGATCGGTTGTTTGTAGTAGCGGTAGTAGTTGTGCATGTCGAGCACGACCTTTACGCCATGCTTCTGCGCAAAATCGAGCGACTGCTTGAGCAACGCCAGATACGCTGCGTCCAGTTCTGTATCCAGCTGCGGTTGGATGCGTTCCCAGAGAAAGGGCAGGCGAACCAGCTTCATGCCCATCTCAGCGTATTTTTGGTAGTACGACTCGGCAGGAAAAATGTAGTTGGTGCCGTGCTTGCCTGGCAGAACCGACGGACCGAATGCAGCGCCCGAGAGCGCAACTCCGACCAGCTGCACCGGCTGCGTGGGCAGCGTTACGTCAGCAATCGGGCTCGATGGGGCTACCGGCAAACTAGCTGGCGCCGCAACCAGGCGGAGTTTGTTTGGGTAGCCGATATCGTTGCCATCAAGCACCGGGCCATTCATGAAAACCGTCAGAGCTCCGCTGGCGGGCTTCACCGAGGTGATGGTGCGTACCTGGCCATCGGCTGTACGTACCGATGCGCCCGCAACGAAGGTAGCTAGGTTCTGCGCGGTAGCCGCGACGGAGACCCCTGCGGACGCCCGCCAAGAACCGTTCTGCCAGTAGCTGTTGGTGAACTTATTAATCAGGGCAGCGTAAGTAGGCGCTGCGACGGGCTGGGTGTCCGGCACGGTAACCACCGGCGTCGTGCTGGGGATACTGCTTACGGAGAGGCGATTCGGGTAGCCGATGACACCGCCGTCCAGTACCGGCCCGCTCATGAATACGGTGAGCGCGCCACTCGCGGGTTTGACTGAGGTGACAAAACGGATCTGGCCATCGACAGTTCGCACGGATGTTCCTGGGCGGAACGCCGCAAGGTTCTGTGGAGTGGCGGCGACCGAGACGCCTGCGGATGCGCGCCAAGAACCATTCAGCCAAGAGCTGTTGGTGAATTTGTTGATCAACGCCGAGTAGGAAATCCCCGCGACGCTTGAACTGCTTGTGGTTGCTGCATGCGCATCGCCAACGGCCGGAAGAGGGGCCAGTAATGCACTTAAGACGATTGCAGACAGAAGAGACTTAACGGCGCTGGGAAAGGCTGTGACGGACATTTGGCTCACCGTGTAGGGACATCGAGTCGCGATTCAGCGCGTGTCGATGAAGCGGCATGGGGAGGTTGATCAATAAGCGGAGCTGCAAAGCAGACGGATCCCACCAACAGAACAAACCACTAGGCAAAACGGCAATAGCCAGGCGCTCTACCGTTTCGGTTATATATTTATAATTTGTTTCTTCAATGTAGTGAACTATAGTCGGCTGGTTATTGTCGCCAGTAAATTGTCACTGCGTGATGCTGCTACTATTTTGATATTAAATAGCCAATGGGTGGTTCCAACGTAACGGCGTGAAACCTAGGTGCCACGGGGTTTGCGGCAATGATGGCGTCATTTTTTTGAATTAGCCGTTAAGTCGGTCACTAAGTTGCGCGTGCAATTATTCCGACAAACGGTAGTCGGCGAATTGAACTAATTAAAAAAAAGGTATTCGGCGCTTTATTTCGCGGCGTGCGGGCGTGCCGTTTGATATCTCTCGTCGCGGTTGGGCACTGAATACGAAGTCTGGCAAAACGGGATCGCAGTGGCGTGCTTGTAAAGCCCTCTCGCTTCGGGCAGGGTCGAGACAGGTCTTCAGTTGCGGAGCCATTCCATGTCGGACCTTTATCCCCGCGTCGATCCCGACGGGCTGATCGAGTATTCGGTTGTGTATACCGATCGGTCGTTGAACCACATGTCCCGGTCGTTTCAGACGGTGATGAACGAGATATCCA
This sequence comes from Pseudomonas sp. DNDY-54, assembly GCF_019880365.1. NCBI lineage: Bacteria > Pseudomonadati > Pseudomonadota > Gammaproteobacteria > Pseudomonadales > Pseudomonadaceae > Pseudomonas > Pseudomonas sp. DNDY-54. The sequence goes on along the minus strand of NZ_CP082271.1, from coordinate 2,291,417 downwards.
CTACCCTCAGATCTGTCTACAACGCCGATGCGGTCGTCGTGGTGCCGGGCAGCGGCACGTACGGTATGGAAGCGGTGGCACGCCAGTTGGCGCAGGATCAGAATTGCCTGGTGATCCGTAACGGCTGGTTCAGCTATCGCTGGAGCCAGATTTTTGAAATGGGCAGGATCCCGGCGCACTCCACCGTGCTGAAGGCGCGACCGCATAGCCACGACTCACAGGCGGGATTCGTACCGCCGCCCCTCGACGAAGTCATCGCAACCATTGCTGCGCAAAAGCCGGGCCTGGTGTTCGCGGCCCATGTAGAAACCTCGTCCGGCATGGTCCTGCCAGATGACTACCTGCGTGGCGTCGCGGAGGCCGTGCATGCCGTTGGTGGCTTATTTGTCCTGGACTGCATCGCCTCTGGTGCGCTTTGGGTCGATATGCAAGCAAGCGGCGTCGACGTTCTGATTAGTGCACCGCAAAAAGGTTGGAGTGCATCGCCGTGCTGCGCACTGGTGATGCTCAGCGAGGCGGCGCTGAAACGCGTCGAAGCGACGCAGAGCAGCAGCTTCGCGTGTGATCTGAAGAAATGGCTTCAGGTCATGCAGGCCTATGAGCAGGGCGGGCACGCCTATCACGCGACGATGCCGAGCGACGCACTGTCGCTTTTTCGGGACGTCATGATGGAAACCCAAGCATATGGTTTTGAAACCTTGCGTACGCAGCAATTGGCGTTGGGTCGGCGTGTGCGGGCGCTGCTCGCCGATAAAGGCTTCAAAAGTGTTGCGGCTGAAGGCTTCGAAGCGCCCGGTGTGGTGGTGTGTTACACCACCGATGGCGGAATCAAGAACGGCAGCAAATTCGCTGCCCAAGGTTTGCAAATCGCGGCGGGCGTACCCTTGCAGTGCGATGAGCCGGCCGACTTCCAAACCTTTCGAATCGGCCTGTTCGGCCTGGAGAAGCTCCAAAACGTCCAGCGCACCGTGGATATCCTGGAGCGTGCGCTGGACGACATTCTGGCCGGTTAATTTGGACTGGCGAGATGCTCGATCTTCAAGCGGGTTGTAAGCGCTACGGCGTGATACCACTCGCTGAGCTCCACTCATGATCTGTTTCAGTTGAACAGAACTATTGTGAAATATCGCTGTAACCCGCGTGCTAGACATATTGTTGAAACAAAAATGTGTTTGCAGAAGAGCGCAGGGTAGCTACGCTCAAGTTATACAAAGGCTTACTACAACAACAAAGAGGGGCTCAGTATGATCAACAACCAGAATGCTCAGGTCGTTGCACTCGAATTGTGGCGCTTCTGTGCGCACTGCATAGCGATAATCGTGGTTGTGGGCGCGGTGCTTATCGGGTTCTTTGGGTCCTGGGACCTTGCGCTTAAGGTCGGCGTGCTACCGCTGCTGGCACTTGTGGCAGCGGACGTGCTGGCCAAGCGGCATGAACAGGCAATTCAGGTAAGGAATTCTTAACCGTTGTTCGCCTGCGCAAACCGTCACGGGGCTTGCGCAGGGTTCAGGAGATTCAGTCCAGCGGGCCGCCTAGTATTGGAGACGCCTGTTCATCCACCTTGTTCATCGACTGCCCGGTGAGACGGGGTAACCCGACCGCGCGTCCATCCAGTTTTTCGTCTGCCTCCCCCAACGCGATCAGCTAAGGACTCGCGTAGGTGGGCGGTACACCCGCTGCGTCAAAAGCCAGAAGCCAAATCACTTTCTCCGCCGCCCCGCCATGCCAGTTTTGACTGCATTGGTCATTTCAACGGGTTAGTGTTCTCGCGCGTCAGCTCTGCTTGATTGCATTTTCGAAGCGGCTGCCCACTCCGGTCACTGGGTGCCAGTCCTGTGCCCTCGCTCTCGAGGTAATCCCGGTAGTAGTCCAGGGCTGCGAGGTTCTTGTCTTTGGCCTCGAACATGATGTCGAAGCGGTCGAGAAATTCGCGTGCGTAGAGATTGGTCCAGTGATTCCACATCCGCTTGCTGTGGCTGTACAGGTCGCGCTTGCTGACCTTTTCGAGCAAGGCGGGCATTTCGAGCTTGGTATCGGCGGCAAATCCCAGCTGCATCAGGCTCTCCGGGGGCTGCGAGTAGTGCATGGCTGGCCGCACGCCGCGCCAGCTGCCGATGATTTTCTCCACACGAGCATCCTGTGGATCTATGTAGTCGTTCTCATTGATCCAACAGTGGTGGATATCGAGGACCACAGGCGCCAGGTCCGCCAGCTGCAGACAATCATCGACGCCATACGTCTTTTCGTCGTTCTCGAACGTAATGCAGTTGCACGCTTCGCTGGATAGCCGCGGCCAGACCGTGCGGATGCCTTCGACGCCAAGCCGCCCGGCGATGTGGACGTTGCATTTGAAGTCCTGAAACCGCTGGCCGAAGCCCATCATGCGGATCATATCGGCGTGGTATTCGAACTCCGCCAGGCTGTTCTCCACCACATTGGGCTTGTCCGAACCCAGCACGCAGTACTGTCCCGGATGCAACGAGAGACGAATGTCGAGCGACCTGGCGCAATCGCCAATCCTCGAGAAGCCCGTTTCCATTGCGTGGCGGACGTCCGCCTGGCTGTAGAAGTCGAGCGCTTCCGGGTGGCTGTAGAACGGCAGCAGATCGCTGCTCAACCGCAGCATACGCAACGGCTTCGGCAGGGTTCCAACGTATTCAAGCAAGCGCAGCTGAGCGGCCAGATTGTGCTCGATGATGCCGTTCAGTTTCTCCCTTGCCACGTCCTGGGACACGCTGTTCAACCAGCGCAGCGTGGTCGATCGCGGATTGAACGCGCGCTCGATCGCTTCCAGTTCCTTCAGCGATTCGCTGTGGCCGGGGTGACGGTACATGCAGGCGAAACCGATTCTGTACATAGCGACCTGTCTGGGCAGCGCGCTGCTTCAGACCCAGACGCTGCATTAATTGACTGTTCTGTTTAGTGCATGTTGAAACGTTGAGGTGCCGTGCAGCTGACGAACGTAGCGGGTTGCTGCGGTGCGAATGACACACAAAATTCACATGCTGGCACTGCCAATAGAGTGCGGATAGACGAACCAGTTGGTATGTGCGGCTGGCACCATTCCTCGCGTTAACCACCAGCCGGCCGGGAAAAACCCTTACCATATCAAGCACCTGTTGATGCTCTGGTTGGTTTCCGATGTTGTCCGCCGTCAAACGCTACAAACGCCTGCTGTCCGGAGCGCTGGCGCGTTGCTTTCCACGTACGTCCGCCTACGTGAAGTCCGAAGAGGACCTGGTCCTGCGGCGATGGCCGAGCGCCAAAGCCAAGCAAAGCGTCAAGCAGATCGCCACACGTTCGAAGAAGCAGCCCGGCCGGGTACCAGCCAAAGCGAGTCGAACACCCACGCCATCGCATGCCGTTAACACGCCGCCCAAGTCTCGCGCTAAAACCCGAAAAGACTCCAGCGAAGGTCTCTACGGCCCAGGAAAGCTGACGGTCGATGACTCGCAGACTCAGGCGATGCGCCTGCGTGTTGGCCGGGCTGTCGAGGCTGGTGTGATCTGCGCGCCGTCAGACGAACAGTGGGCGATGATCCTGAGCGACAGTCCAGTGACGAGGATCTTTGCTGGTGCGGGCTCGGGCAAATCCACCACGCTGGTGCTCCGCGTCGTATTCATGCTGTGCCACATGAGCATCGCGCCAGAACGACTGACGGTGATCTCATTTACAAACGCGTCCTGCGCGCAACTACGCGAGCAGTTGGTTCGTGTGCTGGGGTTCTGGAATGTCGATTTCGATCCCGCCACTGCGCGACACTGCGTGCGGACCTTCCATTCGGCAATGGCGTCGCTGGCCAAGGAGGTACTGGGCAAGCCGGTGTGGTTCGAGCAGTTGGATGAGAAGGGCGCATCGCCTACCGAACTGGATAATCCGCTCACGTCCTCGCGCTTGCGACCTGCGCAGCAACGCCTGCTTAAGCAGGCGTACCAGAGCTGCTATGGCGAAAACGAGGCGTTTCGCGCGCAGGTGCATACCTTGTTGCAGTTGCCACAACCAGACGAGTCGGGCGGTAAACGCACCGCCAAAGCACCATTGGACGGTTTCAAGCTGGCCGGCGAATTCACGCCGATGCCGCTGTACGAAGCGTTCTATGCGCAAGCGGGCTTCATCGAGAGCATCGGCATCCGGATCGAGCAGATTGAGCCTGCACGGATGGAGTGCTCGGCGCGGGAGCGCTCCTTCGTCGAGGCGTTGATATTGTTCTGGAGACGCTTCCAGGCGCTGCTTGAGAGTCAAGGTCTGATTACCTTCAATGGCGCGTTTCAAACGCTGACGCAGCGATTGACTGCCTCCGGTCGCGACGCGTCGTCCAACGCGTTGGCACCTTTCAGTCATCTGCTGATCGACGAATTCCAGGACATTTCACCGCAAATTGTTCAATGGCTTCAGGCCGTGCACAGCGCATTGGTACGCCAGGGTGAGGCGGTCAGTCTGATGGCCATCGGTGATGATTGGCAGTCGATCTATGGTTGGCGCGGCAGTTCTCCGGAGCTGTTCATGGATTTCGACAAGTATTTCCCTGGCCGCGGGGCCTCGAAGAAAAGCAGGGTGTTGATGCTGGAAACCAATTACCGGTCGATCGAGCCCATCATCCGGGACGGAGAGTCGGTGTTGGCTGGGGTGACGTTCAAGCAAGCCAAAACCAGCAAAGCCGCAAAGGCGGCACAGCCGGGAGATCATGGGGCGAAGCTGGTAACCCGCTTCGATGTGAGCGCGCGCCTGCCTCAACTAATCAAGGAGATTCACGCTCAGTGCGAACACGTCTCCAATCGCCCGAACGCCGATCGAAACGCCGTGCTGGTGCTGAGCCGGCGTAACGAACCCCTGCGCGCGATCGAGGCGCAGTTGGACCGCAAATTACCGGTCAAGACCTACACCATCCACCGTGCGAAAGGGCTGCAGGCTGAGGTGGTATTCATCGTCGATGACTGCCTGCCCCCGGAACGCCACCCGTTGCGCAATGCGCTGTACGCCTATTGCGGTTTCTTTCGTAACAGTTATGACCAGGCCATGGCTGACGAAAGTCTGAGGCTCGCTTATGTCGCGATCACGCGTGGTGTCAGCCGTGTATTCTGGTACACGCAGAAAGCCCAGGGTGCGACGCGGGTGCTGGCGGATAAAGGGAAGGCTCGATAGGCGAGTAGCGGCTGGCGGCCCGTCACACTTTCCAGCTAGGGTTGAGGCCATACCCTCAACACGACCGGACAGGAGCGCAATCGCCATGCTGAAACTCTGGGGACGCACGAACTCGACCAACGTTAAGAAAGCGCTCTGGTGTCTGGAAGAACTGCAGATCCCCTACACACGGGTCGATGCGGGTGGGGCGTTCGGCGTAGTCGACGAGACGCACTACATCGCCAAGAACCCCAACAAGTTGGTGCCGTGTCTTGAGGATGGCGAGCTGGTTCTGTGGGAGTCCAACGCCATCGTGCGGTACCTGGCGGCACAATATGGTCAGGGCTCGCTATGGGAATCCCATCCTGCCCAGCGTGCGCAGGCGGACAAGTGGATGGATTGGGTTACGGCGACACTCGCCGCACCCTTCCGACCGGTCTTCTGGAATATCGTCCGCACCGCGCCGGAACAGCGTGACATGGCCTCTGTGCAGGCGTCATTGGATGCGTGCGGGAAGCTGCTCGCTATTCCTGACCAGGCGCTGGCGACACAACCGTATCTCTCCGGCGAATCCTTGGGCATGGGCGACATTCCGCTGGGCTGCTATGCCTATGCCTGGTTTGAAATGCCAATCGAACGGCCGGACTTGCCTCACCTGCGGCGCTGGTATGAACAGCTGCAACGCCGGCCGGGGTATCAGACGGCGGTGGTTACACCGCTGACCTGACAACGCTCGGTCAATGCTTGCAGCGTCAACTTCCGGTGCGTCCGAATGCCCGCTCGATGAGCATTGGCAGGGTTTCACCCGCCGCGCCGGCCAGCGCATACTCCCGTTCGCCACGGCTGATATTCGCGAGGGGGTTGACGTGCGCAACGACCGCGCCGGCTTGCCAGGCGAGGTTCGGTACTTCCGCCGCCGGGTAGACAAAGCCTGAAGTGCCTATCGATATCAGCACGTCACAGTCTTTCGCCGCTGCAAACGCAGCGTCCAGCTGATAGGCAGGAAGACTCTCGCCAAACCAGACCACGCCGGGACGTAAGTGCCCACCGCAGCGCTCACATTGCGGCGGTTGAAGCCGGCGACCGCCCTCAGGCTCGTCGGGTGTGCCTAACGGCTCTTCAGGTGGTTTACCGCACGTGAAACAGCGCGGTTGATGCAAGCTGCCGTGAAGATGGAGAACATCGGTGCTGCCGGCGCGCTCATGCAAGTCGTCAACGTTCTGTGTCACGAGCGTGAGATGCGGTACGTGGCGGGCCAATTCGACGATGGCACGGTGCGCCGGATTGGGCTCGGCTTGCAGGACTTTCATTCTTCGCCATTCATACCAGCCCCATACCAGCGCTGGGTCGGCGCGGAAGGCTTCCGGCGTCGCCAATGAGGCTGCGTCGAAGCGCTCCCAGAGGCCGGTCAGCGGGTCGCGAAAAGTCGGTATCCCGCTTTCGGCCGACACGCCCGCGCCGGTGAAGATCACAATATGGCGCGCGTCGCGCACGGCATTGATCAACGCATCTGGAATCATTGTCGCGGCTCCTTGGGCTATCACCTGAACGCAGAATGAAAGCACCGGACCGCGCCGATTCCAAGTCGGCAAAACAACCGAGCAGCTTATTGAGTCGGGCTAGCGCAGCGAGCCCCGCACCGTCTCGAGCGACGAGGGTGCGGCTTGACCATTCCCTTTGATGCTTCGTCCCGTGTTGGCTTAGCTCAGCGCAAAGCGACCACTGAGTGCCCCCAGTCGTGAGGCCAACGCGCTGAGGCTGCTGCTGTCTTGATCGAGGCGATTTGCGTCCGCTGCGTTCTGGTCGGCGATGGTCTGAACACTTTGCAGGTGACGCGCGACATCAGCCGACACGGCAGTCTGTTGATGTGTCGCCGCGGCAATCAGCTCGTTCATCTGGCTGATTGCGTTGATCTCTCCAGCGACGGACGCGAGCAGCGCTGCGGTCTGCTGGCTGTCCGCAACGCAGCTGGTGACGCTGTCCCGGCTTTCCTGCATGGATTCGGCGGCCTTGCGGCTGCCTTGTTGCAGCCGGCTGATGATCTCCTGGATTTCACTGGTGGAGGCGGCTGTCTTGCGCGCCAGGTTGCGCACTTCATCGGCGACGACGGCGAAGCCTCGACCTTGGTCGCCGGCTCGGGCCGCTTCGATTGCAGCATTGAGGGCGAGCAGGTTGGTCTGGTCGGCGATGCTTCGGATCACCTCCATTACCCGGCCGATTTGTTCGGATTGCATCGCCAGGTCCTGCATCACCTCGTCAGTACCGTCAATGCGATGGGCGAGTCGGCTGATTTCCTCGAGGCTGGTCGATACCGCAACACGTCCCTGTTCGGCTTTGATGTTGGCCGACTGCGCAGCCTGTGCGGCTTGGTCAGCGTGGCTGGCGACTTCTTCGATGGCGGTCGACATCTGCTGCATCGCATTGACCATGTATGCCGTCTCTTCGAGCTGTCGGTCAGCGCCGTCGCGCATATGCCGGGTCGCTGTGTGAAGGTTACCGGCGGTACTCTCCAGGCCGCGTGTGTCCTGGATTACCGCACCGACGAGTTCGGCGAGCTGTTCGAGGAAGTGGTTGAAGCGCTGCGCGATGGCGCCACCGGACAAGCTGCGCTGACGCAGGTCAATCCTCTCAGGATCGCGGGTGATGTCGGCCGCTGCGCTCAACAGGGCTTCGCCTTCGCGGGCTTCGGTTGCGGCGCGCACCGCGAGGTAGACGAGGATTGCACTTTCAACCACGACGTATAACGCATGCAGCAGAACCTGGCCCCAGTCACCGTCTGGCATGAGGTACACCCCGGCGTCTTGCTGTTGCAGCGCAAAGAACCCCAGGTGGTGGACCGCGATGGTGGCTGCCGCGACGACGATCGGAAGCCAGTCGCGATAGAACACCAGAAAGGCGAGCAGGGTGAAGATGCCGAAGTGCATCTCCAGCATCCCGTGTTGCAAGTTGATGTGCAGCGCAGACATGACCATGAAGGCAGCGCCAATCAGACAGCGCATCAGGCGTTCGCCCGCGAGCAGCGCGTGCAGTGCCGTCATGGCGAGCGCCGTGCCGCCGCCGATAATCAGGGCCTGCGCCCAGTTGCCCGTGAGTCCGGCCAAACCGAACGCATACAGGGCCAGAAGCCACAAGACGCCGAGCATGATCCGATCGGCTTTGCGGTAGTGATCGTGCAACGTGACGGTTTTGTTAGTCATGACCCATCTCATTTTGGCGCCAGGATGCGCATCGTGTTATCGGCAGATTCAGAAGCGTGACGCATACCGTTGATCGGCACAGGAGCGGAGGAGCTATGGTCGATTCGCTGACCACGCCGCGGCTGGCGTTCCCAGTTCTCAAATCACCCTCGCAGTGAAATACCCGGATCACAGCCCGCTCACAGCGTCTCTCCCAGCTGCCGAAAGGCTGTGAGCGCCCGCGCGCGGCTCATAGGCAGATCAACAACGGGTGGCGGGTAGTCAATGGAGGCAAACAGTCCGTTTTGCTTTGCGGGGTTATGGATTTCCCGTCCGTTCAGATGGCCCAGTTCCGGCAGCCAATGGCGTAGAAAGCGCCCGTCCGGGTCGAACCGTGTCGACTGGCTAAGTGGGTTGAACAACCGGAAATAGGGCACCGAATCGGTTCCGGTTGAAGCGCTCCACTGCCATCCGCCATTGTTTGCCGCAAGATCGCCGTCAATCAGATGCTGCATGAACCAGCGCTCACCTTCGCGCCAGTCGATCAGCAGGTTCTTGCTCAGAAACATGGCAGTCACCATGCGCAGGCGGTTGTGCATCCAGCCGGTCGATAGAAGCTGGCGCATGGCAGCGTCAATGATGGGAAAGCCGGTACGGCCTTGCTGCCAGGCGATCAGCTCGTCGGGCGCGTGGCGCCAGGGCAAGGCGTCCGTCTCGGTTCGAAAGGCACGGCCCATCGACACGCGCGGATAGCTGACCAGGATGTGTTTGTAGAATTCGCGCCATAGCAGTTCGTTGATCCAGGTAACCGCCCCCGGATTGCCGCTGTCGAGCTCCCCCTGATTTTCAGCCAGCGCCGCGTGCAGGCACTGACGCGGCGAGACGACGCCTGCAGCGAGGTAGGGCGATATCTGGCTGGTCCCTGGCTCGGCGGGAAAATCGCGACTCAGCTGGTAATCAGCCAATGCTTGCTGCGCAAACGCTCCCAAGCGGGTTAGCGCAGCATCCTCGCCGGCCGGCCAGTACGCCTGCAACGCATCGTCAGGCAGGGCGAAGCCATCCACCGTATTCGGAACCGGATCGCTTGCAATACACATAGGCGCTTGCGCTGCCGGGACGGGCAAACAATGCGGCAATGAATAGCTCAGCCGCGCGTAGCAGACCTTGCGGAACTGGCTGAAAACCTTGAAGCATTCGCCTGCCAGTGTCTTCACGCTGCCGGGTGCAAAAAGCAGTTGGTCCAAATGGCGATGCAGTGTCTTCCCGTTCCGCTGCAGCGCTTCTGCGGTTGCGTCATCCCGGCGCTGTTCGTTTACCCCGTATTCGTCGTTGATATGCACACCGTCAACGTGATGCTCGTGACAGATCCCTAGGATCTGCGCAGGCACCGCCTGCCAATCGGCCACACAGCGGATCAGCATGGGTACGTTCAGCGCGGCGAGGCGAGCCGAAAGCGCCCGCAGGTTGCGCAGGCGAAAATCGATTTTGCATGCGGCATCGTCATGGGCCAGCCATTGCGTCGGGGTGATGAGGTACAGGGCAATCGTCGGTCCGGCGTTCATCGCAGCGGCGAGCGCCGTGTTGTCGGCCACACGCAGGTCGCTGCGTAGCCAGAAAAGTTGGTTCATCTCGGATTCCTTTCAGCCGATCAGCTGGTTGGCTTGCAAAGCTTCAACCGCGCTAAGAGGGTCGTTCGCCAGCGTCAGATCAGGGAGATCCTGAAGCTCGAGCTGATGAATGCTGGCGGCTGGGCCAGCCAGCAGCACGGGTAATGCGGCGTGGGGAACCAGTCGAGGCAACTGGCGCCTGAGGTAGCCGGCATCCAGCGATTGGCTCGCGTATAGCAATAGTCCGCGCGGTGCCAGTAGTTCAAGGCTCAGGGGCAGTTCTGTCAGGGCAACGGGCCACTCGATTATTTCCACGGGGCAGCCCGTGTTTGAGACGAGCCAGGCACAGAGCCAGAGACCAGGCTCGAAGTGCTGTTCGCTCAGGCTGATCAGCAACAGCGGCGCACCGTTTTGCTGACGGTTGTTGTGGTAGAGGCGCATACCGACCTTGGTGCGTAGCCAGGAATTGAAGAGGCCGCGCTCGAGTTCGGCACCAAACCCGTCGACCCAGCGCTGTTCGAGACCCAGCATGAGCGGCATAAGCAAATGCTCGCAAAGCGTGCGAGGCGGATAGATCGCCAAGGCTCGGTTGAAGCTTTCATCGAGGCGGCGTTCAGACAGCTGAGCGACCGCAAGCATCATCTCCTCCTGCAGCCCGCTCCATTGATTGTGTTCACCCAGGATTACGGCCTGTCTGCCGTCCAGCAGCGGTTTGACTTGGCTTACCGCAACGCCTCGGTTGAGCCAGTTGACGATGCCCTGGATGCGTTGCACATGACCTTGGTCATACAGCCGATGACCTTTCGGCGTGCGCCTGGGCACGATCAAACCATAGCGGCGCTCCCACGCTCGCAGCGTGACCGGGTTGACGCCCGTCAGACGGGCCACTTCGCGGATTGGAACCCAGCCGTCTGCGAGATCTTCATCGAGGCTGGCATCAGAGAAACGGGGCATGATCAGATTCCATTACGCAAGCTGAGGTTTTCGGGGTGCGGCTGCATATAGGCCTGGTTGGCGATGTAGCGATCCGGATGCCGCCGGAAGTGGTGCTTTAGCAGCGTCAGCGGCACCACAAGGGGCACGATTCCTTCACGGTATTGGGCGATCAGCCGTTGCAGCTCCTGCTTGTCTTCACGTTCGAGATCGCGCTTGAGGTAGCCGCTCAGGTGCTGCAGCACGTTGCTGTGGGTGCCACGCGACGCGGTTGTTTTCAGGGCAGACATCAGCTGGCTGAAATAGGCGGGCGCAAACGCCTCGAGCGGCGTGTTGCCCACCGTCGCCACGCGTTGTCCCAGCGCCTTGTATTGCAGCGGGTCGGTCGCCATCAGCTGGTACTTGTAGCGCGAATGAAACTCCACCAGGCGCTTGCGCGTCAGGCCTGCCTCCAGCAGGCGCTGCCACTCGGCATAGGCGAAGATTCGCGTCAGAAAGTTCTCACGCAGTACCGGGTCGTTGAGCCTGCCGTCCTCCTCGATTGGCAGGTCCGGCCGCGCCTGCATCAGGGCGTGGGCGAAGAGACCCGAACCGCCGCCTTCAACGGGATGACCGTTGGCCTGGTAGACCTTTACCCGCTCCATGCCGCACGACGGGGATTTCTGCATGAGGATGTAGCCGCTCACGTCGGTGAGCCCGGCGGCAATTCGCTTGCCGTAGGCGGTTAGGGCTTCGGTAACGTCGAGCTCGGGATGCTTCGTCCCAACGGCACGAGGGCTATCGGGGTCACCAACCAACCGTATCGGCTCGCGTGGCGTGCCCAGGCCGATTGCAACCTCCGGGCATACCGGCACGAACTCGAAATGATGCGCCAGCGTTTCGCTGCATAACCGCGACGCTTTGTGTCCGCCGTTAAAGCGCACCGGATTGCCGAGCAGACACGAGCTGATGCCGATCTTGATGGTAGGGCGTAAAGAGTCAGTCATTAGCGTGGCCTCAGTGCCGTTGTACAAAAGTGATGTGCTGTACAACTTTATGGCTATCTTAGGTTTCTTCTTGTACAAGTCAATTAGTCTTGTACAATTATTTCCCGGCGGCCCTATAGGCAGATCAAAGGCTAGGCATTGACGACGTGCGGGTCAGCGGCGACTAGCCCCTACACGTACCTGGTGATTCGTGTGAGCGCGATGGTGTTGCTGATGAAAGCTGTACAAACGTTGCTGCGACGTATAGGGCTATTCTCAGCGACTTACCCGATCTGGTTTTTCCGTACGGACCGGTTCACCCGTCGAACACACGAGGGTCGTCCATGAATATTTTGCTAACCGGAGGGACTGGCCTGATCGGAAAGGCCCTGTGCAGCCGTTGGGTGGCTGAGGGGCATCGCCTCTGGGTCTGGAGCCGCTCCGCTGAGCATGTGCCTGAGCACTGTGGCGAGCAGGTTACGGGCATTAGTCAGTTGCAAGAGCTTGATCAGGTGCCGCTCGATGCAGTCATCAACCTGGCCGGTGCACCGATTGCTGATCGCCCCTGGACCCGTTCACGGCGACTGCTCCTCTGGAACAGCCGAATAAAGCTAACCGAGGCCCTGGTCGAGTGGCTGTCGAAGCGCGAGCAGAAACCGTCAGTGCTGATTTCGGGGTCGGCGGTGGGCTGGTACGGCGATGGCGGCGAGCGCGAACTTCGCGAAGGCGATGCCCCGGTCACCAACGATTTTGCCGCGCAGCTCTGCAATGCCTGGGAGGAAAGCGCCTTGCGTGCAGAGCGTCTCGGGATCCGGGTTGTGCTGGTACGCACCGGACTGGTGCTGGCACGGCACGGTGGATTTCTGCAGCGCCTGCTTCCGCTGTTTCGTTTGGGCTTGGGTGGGCGGCAAGGCAATGGCCGGCAATGGATGCCCTGGATTCACCTAGATGACGAAATCGGCTTGATAGATTTTCTGTTGCGGCAGCCAGACTCGCAGGGCCCCTACAATGCCTGCGCACCGCAACCGGAGCGTAACGCGGATTTTGCCAAGGCGCTGGGTCGCAGTGTGGGCAAGCCGGCGGTATTACCGGTTCCCGGACTTGTTCTGAAGGCGGGCCTTGGGGAGCTGTCCGGCTTGATTCTCGGTGGACAAAAGGCGGTTCCGTCACGGCTGGAGGAGGAGGGCTTTCGCTTCCGTTTCGTCGAGTTGGATGCGGCACTGGCAGATCTGCGCCAGACATAGCGCGTATGCAAAAATAGCGCGCCACCCGATGCGCGGTGGACGTGATTCTTCAATCAGTAGTCAGGAATTCGCATGACTGAGCAGGCGTTGTTGTTGGTTAACCTGGGGTCACCCGCTTCTACCGAGGTGGCCGATGTTCGCCGCTATCTCAACCAGTTTCTGATGGATCCTTACGTGGTCGACCTGCCTTGGCCGCTTCGGCGACTACTGGTCTCGATGATTCTGATCAAACGTCCCGAGCAGTCAGCCCACGCGTATGCGTCTATCTGGTGGCCAGAAGGCTCGCCACTGGTTGTGCTCAGCCAGCGCCTTACCGATGCGGTGCGACCTTACTGGACGGAGGGTCCGGTCGAGCTGGCGATGCGCTATGGCGAACCGTCTATCGAGCGATCGCTGGTCAAATTGGCCACGCAGGGCATCAAGCAGGTGACTTTTGCCCCGTTGTACCCCCAGTTCGCCGACAGCACCACCACCACCGCAATAACGGAAGCGCGTCGCGTCATCCGTGAAAAACGCCTCGATCTAACTCTGTCGATCCTGCAGCCGTTCTACGACCAGCCGGAATATCTCGACGCCTTGGTCGACAGCGTGAGGCCGCATCTGGCGCAAGCGTTCGACCATTTGCTACTGAGCTTTCACGGCCTACCTGAACGTCATTTGCATAAAACCGATCCCACAGGTTCGCATTGCCTGAAGACAACAGATTGCTGCCAGCGAGCCGAGGGCGCGGTACTCGCCAGCTGCTATCGCGCTCAGTGCTTGCAGAGCGCCGCTGCGTTTGCCGAGCGTGCCGGATTGGCTGCCGGGCAGTGGTCAGTGTCCTTTCAGTCGCGGTTGGGACGAGCTAAATGGATCGAACCCTATACCGAAGCGCATCTGGAAGAACTGGCCGCACAGGGCGTGAAAAAATTGTTGGTGATGTGCCCGGCGTTCGTGGCGGATTGCATCGAAACGCTGGAGGAGATCGGCGACCGAGGGCGCGAGCAATTTGTCGCTGCAGGTGGCGAGGAATTGCAGCTGATTCCCTGCATGAATACACACGATAGCTGGGTTCAGGCGCTGGTAACCCTGTGCCGCCGGGCACCGCAGGCGTTGTAATTCAGAGCATCTGCGCGTCGCGGCCGGTGCGCTGGCCCGCTGTGCTCAGGCCTCTACGTGCGATTTCAGCGCTTCGAAGGCGACCAACGGAACGGGTTGGCTGAAGAGATAACCCTGGAACATCTCGCAGCCGTTGGCGATCAACAAGGCACGTTGGGCCTCCGTTTCCACGCCCTCGGCGATGACCTCCAGATTGAGACCCGCTGCCAGCGCGCAAGTGGCCCGCACGATGGTCTGGCTGCTGCTGTCCTCGGCCAACTGACGGACAAACGACTGGTCGATCTTCAGCTGATCGAGCGGCAGCTGCTGCAGGTATGCCATGGATGAATAGCCGGTACCGAAATCGTCGATGGAAAACCGAATGCCGTGCTGCTTGAGCGTTGTCATGCGAATGACGGCCTCTTCCATATCGTCGAGCAACAGTGATTCGGTGATTTCCAGCTTGAGCAAGTGCGGGTCCGCGCCGGTGTGTTCCAGCAACGCCAGCAGACGCGGTACGAAGTCAGCTTGATACAGCAGATTTGCGCTGAGGTTGACCGCCAGCGTCAGACTGGCCCAGCGTGGCTGCCGTGACCAGGTGGCGAGCTGTTCACAAGCCTCCGTGAGCACGACGAAATCCAGGGTCTCGATCAGACCCGCCCGCTCAGCCGGCCCGATGAAATGAAAGGGTGTTAGCAGGCCGCGCTGCGGATGCTGCCAGCGCACCAATACTTCAGCACCCACAAGGCCTCGGTGCTGATGCATCTGAGGTTGGAAATGGAGCACGAACTCACCTGACTTCAGGCCCTGTCGAATCTCGTCTTCCAGGCACAGGCGATCCTGTACGGCCTGTTGCATGCGAGGGTCGAAAAAGCGCAGTGCGTTGCGGCCGGCTTGCTTGGCTTCGTACATCGACATGTCGGCGCGCTTCATCAGTTCTTCGGCATCCGCGTCGCAGGCGTTGAGCAAGACGACGCCAATGCTGGCGCTACTGTGCAAAGTCAGGGCGCCCAGTCGATACGGTTCACTGAGCGCCGAAAGGATCTTCTCGCCGATTCGCTTGGCCTGCGCAGCCGCGTATTCGGGTTTGAAATCCAAGTCCTCAAGCATCACGACGAACTCGTCGCCGCCAAGGCGGGCCACCGTGTCGACACCGCGTACCTCTCGATTCAATCGCTCAGCCACCCTGCAGAGCAGCTGATCCCCCGCTTGGTGCCCATGCAGGTCGTTGACGTTCTTGAAGTTGTCGAGGTCGATGAACATCAACGCGCCATAGCGTTGACTGCGTTCTGTCGCCGTCAAGGCCTGCTTGAGACGGTCAAGCAGCAATCGGCGGTTGGGCAGGCCGCTCAACGGATCGTAAAACGCCAGATGGTGGATTCGCTCTTCCGCCGCTTTGCGCTCGGTGATGTCGGTGAAAGCCGCTACGAAGTTCGAAACCTTGCCCTTGGCATCAAGCACCGTGCTGATCGACAGCCACTCGGGGTACACCTCGCCACTCTTGCGGCGGTTCCAGATTTCCCCTTGCCAGGCACCTGTCTGCTCGATGCTGCGCCACATGGCGGCATAAAAGTCGGATGAATGACGGCCAGAGGCGAGCAAGCGCGTGTCCTGGCCGATGGCTTCCTCGGCGCTGTAGCCGCTGATGTCGCTGAATGCCTGGTTCACACGCAATATGCGGTTGTCGGCGCTGGTGATGATCATGCCCTGCTGTGACTCGAATGCGATTGACGCGATCCGGAGCTCTTGCTCGGCATTGGCGCGGTCACTGATGTCACGGCACAAGCACAGCACCGCGGGTTTGTACGGCTGCGCCAACGCAAGGCGTTGGGCCCGCACTTCGAACACCTTGAGCCCGGTCGCGGTCTGTACGGAATATTCCAGGACGCCGGGTATTTCGCTGGCCAAGGTGCTCTGAATCAGCTCGTGAAAGCGACGCGCTTGTGGCGCTGGGAGCACGTCGTCGATGGATTTGCCTAACAGCGCTTTATCCGTCCCGTGCAGCAGGGCGGCGTCATTAGCTATGACCTCCAGATAACGGCCGTCTTCATCGAGTACCAGCAGCAGGTCGGGAATGGCCTGAGTAATGGCCCGCAGGCGCGCTTCGCTGAGGTGCATCGCCCGCTGTATCTGGGCGCGATTAAGCATGTCGGCCAGCAACAGGCCGAGCAGTACGACCGTGGTGGGGAGAACCAGCAACATCGGTAGCGCAACCTCGTTGAGGGTCGGCGCCACGAAAGGCTCTGGCAACAGCATCAGTGAGGCAACCACACACGCATGAAGCAGCAGGCCAAAGATCAGCAGTTGCCTAAACCCGATTCCGAGCCGGCCGCGCCGATGTAAATACCAATAGCCAAGGCCTAACGCGATAGGCAACACAATGTTGAGCAGACCGACCCAAACGCCCAGCCCGCCGAGCCATGCGCGGTAACTTCCCGCCAGCAGCCCGGCGATGCCGGCAACCAACGGGCCGCCGAACAGCGCAGCCATGCTGAGCACGACGGTACGCGCATCAAATATGATTCCGAACTGTACGGAAATTGGCATCAGCATGCCGACAATGCAGGCACCGCCGAACCAGACCCCTGCCAGGCCTTTCGCCCAGAGCTGATGGCTCTGGCCCCAGCGACGGGCAGTAAACGAGAGCAGCCAGCAAAGCGCGAGCAGCACGGTTGCGTTTTCAACGAAGGCGAAAGAAGTCAAAAAGACAAATCCGGATCAGCCGCCGTCCAGTTGGCAGAGAATGAGTGGCGTTTAGCTAGTATTGGTGTTTTCGACGGGTTCTGCATGCCTCTTCCACGTGCAGCGCCCGGGACGCGCTCAGTCGGGCGTCATCATCGTGCTTCACCAAGCGTATCGGCGGCATCCTTTAAGACTGAAGGGCCGCGGCACTGGGGGGACTGGTGAGGCGGTATCAGTTTGCCTGTGCGGCAAGCTGGTCCTTGAGTTGCTGAATTTCGGCTTCGAGTTCCGAGACCCGCTGTTTGGCTTCGACTTCAGCGCTGACATCCTTCTGGATGCCGATGAAGTAGGTGAGCTGATCGCCCTCGTTGAACACGGGAGTGATTGAGAGCTCGTTCCAGAACGCGCTGCCGTCCTTACGGTAATTGCGGATGATCTGGCGGCATGGCTGGTTGTTCTTCACAGCCTCTCGGATCGCTGCGATACCCGGCTGGTCGCGGTCTCCCGCCTGCAGGAAACGGCAATCCTGGTAAAGGATGTCGTCCGCTTCGTAGCCAGTCAGGCGCTGGAAGGCAGGATTGGCATAGATCAGGATATTGTCTTCGCCTTCCTGTTCGGCAACCACGATCCCGTCGTTGGAGGCTTCGATTACCAGCTGCAGCAATTTGGCATTGATCATCTATCGGTCTCTTGTGCGTGGTCGCGGCATTCTAGAACAAGTTCCGGCGCTGCGGCATAACGCCTCGTCATGGGTCAGCCTGCAATGACCCGGAGGGCGTGCTCGGCAGCCGCTGGCCGACACGAGGCGTTAGCGCCTGGCGGCCAGCCAGTCAGAACCGGCAGCGTTCGCTACGGTCTGCGCCGGTAGCCCTGCGCTACAATGCGCGCATCCGACTGTGTAGAGCTGCTCGCGTCATGACCGAACCCGCCCGTGCATCCACGTTGCTTCCCTCTGATTCGCTTCAGCGGCGGGAGCTTGTGCCCATTCGAGAAGTCGCGCGCCTGACCGGGGTAAACCCGGTGACGCTGCGTGCGTGGGAGCGCCGGTACGGCCTTATTCAGCCGACCCGAACCGATAGCGGTCATCGTCTCTATTCGATGGCGGATGTGGAGGCAGTCCGCAACATTCTGTCCTGGACCGAGCGCGGTGTTGCGGTGAGCAAGGTCGGCGCCATTCTTTCACGCGCCCCTGACGAGGCGAATGAACAGAGCGATGTGGTCACAGGCGAATGGGCCGAATGGATAGCTCAGGTGCAGCGTGCCGTGAGCCGCTTCGATGAATCCCGCCTGGAGCAGGTCTACGGGCAGATCTTCTCGACCTATCCGCTGCCGGTTGTCTTCGAGGAGGTACTGCTGCCCGTATGGAAGAACCTACTCCTTCGCCAGAACGAGTATGGCCAGACCAGTGAGTGGCTATTCCTGGACGCCTTCCTTCGTGCCCGTGTACTACAGCGCTTGCAGCTTGGCCGAGGCATTGGCGGGGACAGGATTCTGCTGGCTGCGGCGACGGGTCAGTGCCGCGAACTCGAGTTGCTGGTCAGCGGGTTGTTTCTATCCAGCGAGCGTTTGGCGGTGACCGTGCTGGCCGTTGGGCAGCCGCTGAGCGAGCTACCGCTAATCTGCGAACAGGTTCGCCCACGCGCGCTGGTGCTGTACACCGATCTGCCGCTCGGTGCCGCATTGCATAGCCAGCTTGGCAAACTTGCGCTTGGCCTCGACTGCCCACTGGCGCTGGTAGGGGAGGCGGCAGACCCTACCGAAACCAGCTTGCGTGGATCGCCCATCGCCTGCCTCGGCAATTCCGGCAAACTGATGAACCGACGTCTGTTGCAGTTTCTCGACGGTCGTCTCGATACCTGAAGCCTCTGCGATACGCGCGGTGAACATGCGGTGGGCGTAAAGCGTCAGGATCATTGTGTCGCTCCTGACTTGGCGCGATGCTCATCGAATCTGCAGTGAAGGTCATGCCGCACATGTCTCAGCCAACCGATCCAGCCCAGCGACCGCCACTCGTCACCCTGTCCAGGGGATTGCGGGTACGTCTGCTGCAGACACCGTACAGCGCGAAGGCCGCCGTGCTGGTCCGGGTACATGGTGGCGCCCACGATGCGCCAGACGCGTATCCAGGGTTGGCGCATTTCCTTGAACACCTGTTGTTTCTCGGCAGTCACGGTTATGCGGCTGATCAGAGCCTGATGCCCTTCGTTCAGCGGTGCGGTGGCCAGTTGAACGCATCCACCCGAGAACGCCATACCGATTACTTCTTCCAGGTACCGGCCCGTCAGCTCGAAGAAGGCCTGCGTCGGCTTCTGGACATGCTGACGCATCCGCTGCTGGACCCCGCTGATCAGGTGCGGGAGCGCGAGGTGTTACAGGCGGAATTTCATGCGCGCGCGCAGGATGTCGAGACGTTGTGCGACGCGGCGTTGGGCACGGCATTCGATTCGGCGCACCCGTTTGCAGGTTTTCACGCCGGCCATCGCGCCACCTTGCCCGTCGAGGATTCAGCGTTTCAGCAGGCGTTGCTCGGGTATCACCAGCGCTTCTATCACAGCGGTCAGATCGAGCTGCTTCTTGCAGGGCCCCAGACATCCGTTGAGCTGCAGCGCCTCGCTTGCCTGGCGGATAACACACTCGCACCCGGCCGGGGGGCCGACCGTGTAGCGCCGCCGCCGCACTGCCGTCGTGATACCTGGCTGCGGGTGCAGATCGAACAGGCACAGCCGCGCCTGCATCTTGCATTCGCGCTTGCCGATATGCCTGATCATTGCGCCCCGGCGCTGGACTATCTCTCAACCTGGATTGCATCCGAGGCGCCCGGTGGCCTGGTGCAACGGCTGCGCAGTGAAGGGCTGTGCCAGGCCATGACACTGCGTGTGCCGTATTGGTATGCAGGGCAGGGCGTTGCAGTCGTTGAAGCGCTACTGACAGAGCAGGGGCTCGCGGAGCGCGGGCGAATCGTAGCGGCAGTAAAGGACTGGCTGAGGTTCTTCGCGGATGACGCACGATGGCAACCGTGCCGCGATGAGTACCAGCGTGTTGAAATGCGCCGTCTGCAGGGTGCCGAGCCGTTGGAGCTACTGAGGCATTGGGTGGAGCCATTGGCCTGGGGGCGTGACAGCGACGAGGTGGCGAGCCACCAAGCGCTGGCTGTGTTGCTGGCCGAGATGAGCGCGGCCAGCCCGTTGGTGCTCACCGCGGATAACGCGGCTTGCGAGCCGATCCACACCCTCGGCTTTCCGCTTCGCATGACGCGCGAACGCCCACAACACGCCGTGCCGACAACCTGGCACTGGCAGCAGCCTGAACCCAACCGCTGGTTGCAGCCGCGTGTGGAACGACGACAGGCTCAGGCTTTACCCCCCGCACTGCGCTGGCTTGGGCCGGAAGACTCGAACGGGCAAGCGGCTTTGCACGTGCGCTGGCACTTCAGAGCCGGCACGCCACCGCCGGCACTCTGGCATGCGGTGTCGCACGCGCTACAGCCAAGTCGCTGGGCTGCGCAACAGGCGGGTGTTGTAGTGCGCTTCGAGGACATGGGCGACGTCTGGAGCCTCGGTTTGCAAGGCTTCGCGGAGGCGTTACCGGCCATCGCCATCGACACGTTGCGATTGATAGTCGAACTGCCCGCGACGGCCCTCGCGCAGGGCAACCGGCTGGCCGAGCGCGAGGCCGGGCTTGGAGGCGACGAGATGCTTATTCGCCAGCTGTTGCGGCGCCTACCGCAGTTGATGGCAGGTGCGAAAGTGATGGACACACCCAGCGTCGCACCGGCACAGCGTGCGCTGTCGGACTATTTGCAGGCCGCGCGGTGGCAGGGGTTAGCAGTCGGGTTCGCGGACGATCTGAGAGGCGCGCTTGGCGAAGCGGTCAACGCACTGCCCGGTGAGGCCGATGGGAGCCTGGTCGCAGCACTCATTGCAGACTCTGCTGACCTGGGCCAACGTTGGCACGATGTTAGCGGCGGCGCCTGCTCAACCGAAACGGCCTTACTCTTGTTCTGTCCACTGCCGTCGCGTACGCCCGGATGCGAGGCATCGTGGCGGCTGTTAGCACATTTGGTTGAAGGCGACTTTTTTCGCCGTCTGCGCAGCGAGTTACAGCTGGGCTATGCCGTCTTCAGTCGCTTCCACCAACCTGGCGGTCAGCCGGGCGTGCTGTTTGGGGTGCAGTCGCCCACGGCTTCCGCCAGAGAAATATTGGGCCACGTCCAAGCCTTTATGGACGACTTTGCAGTGTCGCTCGCAGACCTACCGCCCGAGGAGATCGGACGGGTTGCCGTTGAATTGAGCGAAAGGCACGTGGTCGGCTTCGACAACCTTAGCGCCCGCGCGGATCAGGCCTGGGCAAGTTGCCTGGCTGGACATGACGTGACGCGTCCGTCCGCTGTTGCCGAGGCTATGCGCAACCTGCAGCGCAGGGACCTTTCCGCTGCGCTGGAATCCATGCGGGTGGCTGCCAGCGGCTGGGTAGTGGTCAGCAACGCCGCTGCGCCAGATCAGTCATGGCGCTGAGCGCAGCGCCTCGCCCGTTATGCCAACCGAGGCCCGCAAACGCTAAGCGGGCAACAACGTCTCGTGGCAAACACTGACGACGCGATTGCAATGAGGCGCGCTTGGGCAGCAAGAAACCCTGAACTTCGCACATCCGATCCGCTTCATAACAAGTGAATGCTTAGGAAGGTGTGAAACGAGACTTTATGGCTTTTCTTGTATTGGGGGTTCTGCTTTTTCTGGCTACTGCCACGGATATCATTAAAACCACCTTGTCGACCCGTGGCGGAGGGATGCTCACAAATGGGCTCACGCGCCTGGTATGGCGCGGTTTCTTCTGGGCAAGCGGGCGGCGAGGGGAGTCGAAGCTGCTCGAGTACGCCGGGCCCTGTGTGTTGGTGTCGGTCTTGCTGCTCTGGATTGGCTGCCTTTGGTTCAGTCTGTTTTTGATGCTCGCATCCGTCCCGGGCGCGGTAGTAAACAGCACCACCAACGTCGCCGCAGATCTCTGGGAAACGCTCTATTACGCGGGGTACACGCTTTCGACGCTGGGCATCGGAAACTTCACTGCGTCTGGCGATGGGTGGCGTGTGCTCTCAAGCGCCGCAGCGTTCTGTGGGCTTACGCTCATCACCGCGGCGATCACCTACATCGTGCCCGTCGTATCGGCCGCCAATTTGCAGTACCAACTCAGCCTGTTAATCACAAGCATGGGTCGGACACCGCAAGAAATCGTCGTTAACAGCTGGAACGGTTCGGATTTTTCATCGTTTTACGACAATGCCAGCGACATTCGGCAGATGCTGGTGGCGCACACCCTGAACCACCATGCTTACCCGGTCATCCGGTGCTTTCACGACAGCCAGGCAGAAAAGAACGTCATTCCTGCCATCGCAACGCTGGATGAAGTGCTGCGTTTGCTCAGTTGTGTAAAAGATGAAGTGCCGCAGGATCGGTTGAAACGCAAAATGCTTCTGGATGCATTGGATCATCATCTTGAAATGCAACAGGCGAATTACCTGACTCGGATGCGTCCTGAGCATCAGCCTGCCATCGCGGATCTGACATCGTTATCGGCCGCCGGCATTCCTCTCAAGGACGACAAGGACCGCATATGCCGCCACCCCAGTGCGTCCCGGTAGAAGGTGATCGCACGGCCTACGTTGGGTACGTCGATGTTCAGGAGGAGGTTCACGTCGGTCACCTCTCGCAGTCAGGTAGCGGCTCAAATCTCGACATCGCGCGGGCCGGGCGTCATGACATCAGACAAGCTGGACCGGCTGGTACCCGAGCCTTTCTTCACCACACTGAAGTTGCCATCGGTCTCCAGCACCACGGCTTCCACCTCATCCAGGGCAGCTATTCCGCTGGAGCGAACGGCAGAGCGCACTTCGTCCTCGGTGACGCGTGCGGCTTGCATGGCGCCCTCTAGCATCTGCCCTTGATACAACAGCAGCGCCGGCTCCCCGGTGACCAGCTTGCGAACCCAGCCAGCCCGAACGCTGGTCCAAGTGACCAGATACTGCAAACCAATGAGTAAGGCGAGCGCGAGGGTGCCTTCTGCGAGCGAGACGTTGCGGTTCAAGAGGATGGTGGCGAAGGTCGAGCCCAGCGCCACAGTGACGATGAGGTCGAAGGCATTCATCTTCGAGAGTGTCCGCCGACCGGAAATTCGCAACAGAACAATCAGGTTGATGTAGGCCAGTACACCGATCACAAGCGTGCGGACGAGTGTCGACCAGCCGCTGAAAAACATGCCTTCCACATCGATCTCCTTGGGGAACGTCTCTGTGGTAGACGCCACGGCAATAGATGCGTTGCACGTTGTTTGCGATGGGTTGCGATGTCGCTCGCAGTTCAGGACTCAGCGATGGGATGGGGTTTTCCGCTCGCCGCCGGCATGACCCGGTCTGCCAGCACCTGCTCGGCATCGTCGCCAAGCGCGAGGAATACCCGCAGCGCCGCGTATGCATCATTCGCTGCATAAACCCGCTGAGCATCCGTCAGCGTTCGGTTGGCCCAGTTGGAGGTCGATACGCTGCGAGATTTGTTCACACGGGCGTTCAGAACGGCTGCGACCGCGCCTCGCAGCCCCACCTGACCTTTCTTACCTTGGTAGCGCAGCGTCGTGCCCAGATCGATGAAATGCCGTAGCTCGATTCCGAGGCGGCTGCGCAACCGGCTTCGGTCAGCGCTTAGACCGAAGCCAATTTTCAGTATCCGATCGTCTTCGAGAATGGCCCGTGCAGCGCCGATGCAGCCGTCGAGGCCAACCCTGAACAGATAGGCCTTATTCTGACTGGCAAACTGGATCAGATGCGGCCCGGTAGACAGCTCGCCTACCTTGAATGTCGGTTTGGACTCGGTATCGAAGCCCACCTGCGCGCAACCGAGTAGCGCATTCATGGCGTCGTTAAATGCTTCAGGTGTGTCAGGCACGATGATTTCATCGAGCTGAAGGCCGTCGAAGCGGGGCAGAGCGTCCAGGTCAACGATCTGCGGTATGCGAATGATGGGCATGCATGGTTTCCGGCGAGGAGTGATCCGTCACTGATCGAGGTCAGGGCGGTAACGCTGAATGCCAGGGCGCGGCATTCCCGCGTTATGGCTAGCCGAGACTAACGCACTGCCGCCGCAAACGCATTTCGTCGGAAAATTGAACAAACAGAGATAAGACGTCGTATCACTTGTTGACCCTTATTCAATACCGGCTAGCCTGAGAAACACCCATACAGCGCGGCTTGTTGAGCCCGTGGGCTTCCCATGACGTATGACGACAATACAATAAGGATAAGAACATGCGAAACGTTGTAACACTTATGGCGATGTCAGTTGGCATCGCGCTCTCGCCGTCTGTGTTCGCAGCAGATGCTGTTACTCACCCCGGCAAGGCCCCACTGGAACGGCAAACGCTACCTGCCCGAGACGGTTTCGCGTCGATGGGCGCAGGCACCACCGGGGGCGCCTATGCCAGTCCCAGCCGAGTCTATGACGTCAGTACCCGCGCCGAACTAAAAGCCGCGTTTGATGCAGCCGGAGACGAGCCCAAGATCATCCGCGTCCATGGCACGCTCTTGGGTAATGCCAATGACTCGGGAAAACCGCTGAGCTGTGAGGATTATGCGCAGGGCACGGGCTACACCCTTGAGCGCTATCTGGCGACATACGACCCCGCGGTATGGGGTTGGGATACCGAACCGACAGGCGGGCCGGAAAGCGCGCGCGTCCAGGCGGCTGAAAATCAGCGGCGGACCATGCTGATCCAGGTACCGAGCAACACGACAATCATTGGCGCGACGCCTGATGCGAGCCTTGTCGGCCTGTCGTTGAGGATCGACGGCGAACGTAACGTGATCATACGGAACCTGAACCATCTGGCCGTCAGTGATTGCTTTCCACAGTGGGACCCTACCGATGGTTCAGCGGGTAATTGGAACAGCGAATACGACATGGTCCAGATTATCAATGGCTCGTCCAATATTTGGATCGATCACAACTATTACTCTGATGAGCCGGACTTTGACGATCTGTCACCGTCCTATTTCGGCCGGCCTTTCCAGCAGCACGACGGATCGGTGGACATCACCTACGGGTCGGACCTTGTCACGGTTTCCTATAACCGTTTCGAGAACCGCGACAAGTTGATGCTCATCGGTTCCACCGATTCTCCTGCTGCGGGTGATCCCGGCAAGCTACGGGTGACCATCCACCACAACGAGTTCATCAACGTCGGCCAACGCGCCCCGCGGTTGCGCTGGGGCCAGGCAGACGTCTATAACAACCACTTCGTCCGCAATGACGACGCGCGCGTGTCCTTCGGCTACGTCTTTGGGGTTGGGTACGATTCGCATATCTGGGCGGAAGCCAACGCGTTTACCTTCAGTCCGTCGGTGAAGCAGGAACGAATCATCAAGCACTGGAAGGGACAGGCGATCACAACCAAAGACAACGTCATCAACCGTCGTAAGGTCGACCTGCTGGCGGCTTACAACGCTCAGGCGCCGGCTGACCTGCAGCTGGTCACTGACACGTCCTGGCAGCCGACGCTGCGCACTCGGATCCATCCGGCGCAAGCGATTCCGGGGCTGCTCAAGCGTCGCGCTGGCCCGGTAATGACGCTCGGCAAACCAGGCAAACGCTTCCGTTAACCAGCCCGCCGGGCCTCGGCCGCAACGGCCGGCCCGGCTGTTTCAAACTTGAGTAACGGCTAGCTGCGCCCGTGGCCATCTCGGCTCATGCCGCTCGCATACGGGGATGGATGAAAAACCAGATGGCCAGGGGCGTAGCTAGCCCGATCACAACCCATCCGAGCAGACTGATCGCCACAGGCAGGCCGTAGTGGTCGGCGATCCAGCCGGCGCCTATCAAGGGCACGATACTGCCGACATAGCCGCAAACCAGATAGGTTGAGATCAGCCCAGATCGCTCGGTCGGGGTGGCGATGCGGTTGACCATGCTGATGCCCGCCAACAGGCACATACCGTGCCCGGCCGCAGCGGAGCACACGCCGATAACGAACACCACGGGCGAGCCCAGCGTGAAGTTGAGCACCAACATGGCATTGCTCAGCACGACGGCCAGCAACCCGAGCAGTCCGCACCAACGCAGGCTCATCCTGGCGCACAACAGTTGCGTCAGGGCTGAGGCAAGGAGGATGACGCCGATGGAGGTTCCGCTCACAACGGGGCCGTGCCACGGCAACATTTTCTCCAGAAACAGCGGGGCCATCGAGGCGTAGATGCCAAAAACACCAAACGCGAAAAACGGACACGCGCACGTCAGCATGAAGGCGATTGAGCTCTCGCGCCCTGCCCAGGTCAGCCGCGGCATGAATGTCCGCCAGCTGAGGGGCGATGCCGCCCGTTCAGGCGCGTGGCATTTCAGTTGCACGCGCATCAACGCGTAAATTGCCAGCACGCCGAGAAACAGCGACGGTACGTAGGTGACCCGTAGCGGATTCGGCAGCCATTGGCCAATGACGCCGCCAGTGATCGGCCCCAGGCCAAAGCCGAAGGCTAGGAGAAAACTGGTGATCATGGAGATGCGCTGAGAGGCGCCGTCCCGGGAGATTTGAACCAGCCCCACTGAGGCGCTGGTGACGATCAGGCTGGAGGACAGCCCCACAGCGAAGCGACCGATGTTAAGACTTGGAAGGCTCCAGGCGAGCATTGTCAGCAGCGTGCCGGCCCAACCCAAAACGAGGCCGGTCAGCATCACGGCTCGAAATCCGAGGGTGTCGGACAGGCGCCCCATGAACAGCAACCCGAACAGCGCTCCCACCATGTAAACCACGTAAATCAGTGAAATATCGCTGGTCCGGAGATCCCATGCCGCCTGATAGACCGGATACAGCGGTGAAATGAGCGCCGTGCCCATGACACCCACACACATGGCAAAGCACACCCAGGGAAACGGGGACCATGTTTCTTTCATGTAAACGCCTGCATTGATTGGGTAGGGCTCAGCCAAGCCATGGCCGTGAAAGACCAGCGGAAGCCATTATTTTCAGGTGGCTACTGTATCGGCTCAGACGGCTGGCGTGGTCGGTGATTCGATCTGTGATTACCGATTCATGAAGGACATGCCTGGTGAGAAAACATTGCGTGGACGACTCGTTGATGTCGATCAGTCAAGCGTGTCGCGGCCGCGAGATCATCGCGCTGTCGCTCGACAACGCCGTGCTGTCACGGGAAGGGGAAATCGGCACTGCCGCCACATCCTTACCTGCTCGCACTCAGGTGCAGGAGCCCAGGACGCCTGTCGGGTGCGATCCTCCGGGGCATTCATGCGCGGCCGCTTTGCCGCGTTTTAGTGCGTTCGAAAGAACCAGCCATCGCACCCGGCGAACTCCACAACCTCAGGCGCCTCAGATTCAGCACGACCCGTGTTCATGAGGACTTGTCCATGCCCCAGTTGTTTGAACCCACCCAGATAAAACAGTTACGCCTGCGCAACCGCACCGTGCTGGCACCGATGACGCGCGTCAGCGCCGAGCCAGAAGGCACCGCAAACGAGCTGATGCGCGACTACTACCAGGCATTCGCCGAGGGTGGATTCGGCCTGTTGATTTCCGAGGGTATCTATACCGACACCGCGTACAGCCAGGGCTATTTGAATCAGCCGGGCCTGGCGACTGACGTTCAGCGCGACAGTTGGGTTCCACTGGTCGAGGCTGTGCATCAGGGCGGCGCCGCGTTCATCGCGCAGCTCATGCATGGCGGTGCGCAGACCCAGGGCAACATCCACCATGCCCGTCACGTCGCACCCTCAGCCGTGCAACCGGAAGGGTCGCAATTGAAGTTCTACGGCGGCGAAGGCCCCTATGCGACGCCTGCCGAGATAAGCGAAGAGGAAATTCAGGAAGTCATCGCCGGCTTCGCTCAAGCGGCACGGCATGCCCGCGACGCAGGCTTCGACGGCGTTGAGCTGCATGGTGCCAATGGCTACCTGCTGCACGAGTTCATGAGTGCGGAATTCAATCAACGTACGGACCATTGGGGCGGCGACTATCAAGCGCGGCTCGCCTTGCCGCTGGCTGTGATCAACGCCGTGCGCGAGGCTGTTGGCGAAGCGTTCGTCGTTGGCATGCGTCTTTCGCAGATCATGGTGACCAATAGCCATCTGAAATGGGAGGGCGGCGTCGAAGAAGCAAAAACCCGAATTGCCATGCTGGCCGCTGCGGGCTTGGATTATGTGCATATCTCCGAAAACGACCTTGCCGCGCCTGCGTTTGCTGAGGGGCCGTCGCTGTGTGCAATTGCCAAGGCGAGCGTTTCGATACCCGTTATCGGCAACGGCGGCGTGAAAACGGGCGAACAGGCGCAGCAGCTGCTTGATAAGGCTGAGCTGGACTTGGTCGCGATCGGCAAGGCGGCACTGGCTAATCATGACTGGCCCTTACGCGCCCGTGATGGGGATGCGATGACCGAATTCGATTTCGGGATGCTTTCACCCATGGCTACCATCACCAATGAGCTGGCATGGCGTGGCACGAATGACCGCCAGGCGACCCGCCAGCCTGGCTGAACCCGACGAGCGGCGCCATCGCGCCGACGCCCTCGCCGTTGCTGGCCCGGCGATAAGGCACTACCAGGGCCGGGCGCTGTCTTCTTCCAAAGTACCATTCTGCTTTTGGCGGACCAGGGTGCTTAATGAATCGTCGGAATAATTCCGTCGCCATGAAAAGAGGACTCATCCATGTGGACTAAACCTGCTTTTACCGACCTGCGTATTGGTTTCGAAGTCACCATGTACTTCGCCAATCGCTGACAGATTTGCCCCGGCTCCGGTCGGGGCTCCGTTTTTTGGGAGCTGCCCATGTTCATCCAGATTCTCGGTTCTGCTGCTGGCGGCGGCTTCCCTCAGTGGAACTGCAACTGCGCGAATTGCGCGGGCCTACGCAGCGGTACGCTGAACGCCAGCGCACGAACCCAGTCGTCCATCGCCATTAGCGACAACGGCGACGATTGGATCCTGTGTAACGCCTCGCCCGATATCCGCGCGCAGCTCGAATCCTTTCCGAAGCTGCAACCGGCACGTGGGCCACGTGACACGGCCATTGGCGCAATTATCCTGCTGGACAGCCAGATCGATCACACCACCGGCTTGCTGACGTTGCGCGAGGGCTGCCCGCACGAGGTGTGGTGTACCGAGATGGTTCATCAGGACCTCTCTACCGGCTTTCCCTTGTTCAAGATGCTGGAGCACTGGAATGGCGGGTTGCGCTGGAACCCCATAGCGTTGACGGGCAGCTTTGTCATTCCGACCTGTCCGACTCTGACGATTACACCGATTCCGCTGCGCAGCTCTGCACCGCCGTATTCGCCTCATCGCAACGATTCACATCCGGGCGACAACATTGGCTTGTTGATCAAAGACGAAAAAACCGGGGGCACGCTGTTTTATGCGCCAGGCCTGGGCAAGGTCAGCCCTGAGCTGCTCGACATCATGCGCAGCGCCGATTGCCTGCTGGTTGACGGTACGCTCTGGCGCGACGACGAAATGCGTGTGCGTGAGGTGGGTACGAAGCTCGGTAGCGAAATGGGCCATCTGCAGCAGAGCGGCCCAGGCGGCATGATCGAGGTGCTCGATGGCATGCCGGCCGATCGCAAGATCCTTATCCACATCAATAACACCAATCCGATCCTCGATGAGGATTCAGCCGAGCGCGCGGTGCTGCGCGAGCACGGGATTGAAGTGGCGTTCGATGGCATGAGTATCGAGCTATAACGCAGCAGCGCGGTTACCCGGGTCGTTAGCAGACGCGACGCTACCTGGAGCCAGCCCGACACAAACCGTAAGGACACCTTTATGACCCTGTCAGCCATGACGCCCGCCGAATTCGAGGCGGCGCTACGCGCCAAGGGCGACTACTACCACATCCATCACCCCTTCCATCGGGCCATGTACGAAGGTCGCTCGACGCGTGAGCAGATCCAGGGCTGGGTGGCGAATCGCTTCTATTACCAGGTCTGTATCCCGGTGAAGGACGCGGCAATCATGGCCAACTGTCCGGACCGCGAAACGCGCCGGGAATGGGTCCAGCGCATCATCGATCACGATGGCGGCCCAGGTGAGGAAGGCGGCATAGAGGCCTGGCTGCGGCTGGCCGAATCCGTAGGTCTGGATCGCGAGCAGATCCTGTCACAGGAACTCGTGCTGCCGGGCGTGCGCTTCGCCGTCGATGCTTACGTCAACTTTGCCCGCCGGGCAGTCTGGCAGGAGGCGGCCAGTAGCTCGCTGACCGAGCTGTTCGCACCGACCATTCACCAGTCACGGTTGGATGCGTGGCCGCAGCACTACAGCTGGATCGATGCATCCGGTTACGACTACTTCCGCAAACGCTTGAAAGAAGCCCGCCGGGACGTCGAACATGGCCTGCGGATCACACTCGACCATTACAAGACGCGCGTCGCCCAGGAGCGCATGCTGAATATTCTTCAGTTCAAACTCGACGTCCTGTGGAGCATGCTCGACGCCATGAGCATGGCTTACGAGTTGGATCGTCCGCCGTATCACACCGTCACGCGCGAGCGCGTCTGGCACAAGGGCATCACGTTCTGACAAGTTGCCTGAGCGACCTATGACCGAGCGGCGGCAGCCCGCGAATATCAAGCTGTAGGGTGGGCTTCAGCCCACCGACCCAACCGATGATGTTTTCACTGGCGAGACGGAGGACCATGAGCACTATCCAACTGACCCAGATCCCGGTCTTCCGCCGCGGTTTTCGCTTTCAGTGGGAACCGGCGCAGAACTGCCATGTACTGCTTTACCCGGAAGGCATGATCAAGCTCAACGAAAGCGCTTCGGCCGTGTTGGGCGAAGTGGATGGCGCCCGAACGGTTGGCACCATCGTCGCTGATTTGCAAAGCCGATTCCCTGAGGCCGAAGGCATTGAAGAGGACATCGTCGCGTTTCTGGAGGTAGCCGTTGAACGGTTTTGGATCGAGCTTCGCTAAGCCGGGCTTCGAGCCGGGGCCGCCGTTATGGCTGCTCGCCGAGCTGACCTATCGGTGCCCGCTGCAGTGCCCTTATTGCTCGAATCCGGTGGATTTCGCTCGTAGCCATGACGAGTTGGAAACGGCCGAGTGGATCGAGGTGTTCCGCCAGGCGCGGGAAATGGGCGCGGCGCAGTTGGGTTTTTCTGGTGGCGAACCGTTGGTCCGCCAGGATCTGGCCGAGCTGATCAAGGCGGCGCGCGACCTCGGTTATTACACGAACTTGATCACCTCCGGGATCGGGCTGACCGAAGAGAAGATCGCCTCGTTTGCAGACGCGGGGCTCGACCATATCCAGATCAGTTTCCAGGCCGCCGATGAGGAGGTGAACAACCTGCTCGCCGGCTCCAAGAAAGCCTTTGCGCAGAAACTAGCCATGGCCCGTGCGGTGAAAGCCCACGGTTACCCGATGGTGCTGAACTTCGTTACCCACCGGCACAACATCGACAATATCGACCGAATTATCCAACTCTGCCTGGAGCTGGAAGCCGATTTCGTTGAACTGGCCACCTGTCAGTTTTACGGCTGGGCCGAGCTCAATCGCGCCGGACTGCTGCCCAGCAAGGCGCAGCTGGTGCGGGCCGAGCGCATCACCAACGAGTGGCGCGACAAACTCGCCGCCGAGAACCATCCGTGCAAGCTGATCTTTGTCACGCCCGACTATTACGAAGAGCGCCCCAAAGGTTGCATGAATGGTTGGGGCAATCTATTTCTCGACATCACGCCTGACGGCACGGCGCTGCCTTGCCATAGCGCGCGGCAATTGCCGATCAGCTTCCCCAATGTCCGTGAGCAGAGCATCGAACAGATCTGGAAGCACTCGATGGGCTTCAACAAATTCCGCGGTTTCGACTGGATGCCGGAGCCGTGCCAGTCCTGCGATGAGAAGGAAAAGGACTTTGGTGGCTGCCGCTGTCAGGCGTTCATGCTCACGGGCGATGCGACCAATGCGGATCCTGTTTGCAGCAAATCCGCCTACCACGACAAGATTCTCGCTGCACGCATCGAGGCCGAGCAGGCACCGCGTGGGCTGGATGAGCTGACCTTCCGCAACGAGAAGGCATCGAAACTGATCCTCAAGGTGTAAGGTCTTCCGATGCGCGCTTATGTCTGTCGAACCATACAGAAATGACCAAGACTGTTCCGTATGGGTTCTGGCCCAGTCACTGGAGCGCCGCGAATGCGGCGTCGGCGAGCCGCGACTACGCCGAACTTCGGGCCGGTCATGGTGGATTATTCTGGATCGAATACGATCCGGCCGATGCGCGCTGCACCCTGTGGTTCTGGCGAGCCGGCCGCGCTACTTGCCTGACTCCGGCTGACGTGTCGTTGCGCAGCCGAGTCTACGAATACGGCGGAGGGGCCTTCTGTCTGACCGATCAAGGGGTGGCTTACGTCAACGAGAAGGATCAGCAGATCTATCTGCAATCCGTTGGCGGCGCCGCCGGCAAGCCCGTGACGCTCACGCACCGAGCGCATTGTCGCTACGGCGATTTGCAGTTCGATCCGGTGCAGTTGCAGATCCTGGCGGTGGAGGAGGAGGCTATCGAGGGCGCGGAGGTGGCGCACCGGCTGGTCAGTTTCTCGCTGAACGAGGGTAATCGCAGCGTCCTCGCCGAAGGGGCGGACTTCTACTCCTCACCGACAGTCGATGCCGAGTCAAGGCGGATGGCATGGATCCAGTGGCAGCGACCCGAGCAGCCCTGGACCGCGACTACGTTGTGGATGGCCGAGCGCGGCCACGATCACACCTGGCAGAAGGCAAGGTGTGTTGCCGGAGCGGAAGGCGGTGAATCTCTGCAGCAGCCGCGCTTTGGCGCCGATGGCACGCTGTATTGTCTGAGCGACCGGGCGGGTTGGTGGCAACCTTGGCGCGAGCAGGATGATCGGCTGATTGCTTCAACTCATGAGGCTGACGCAGGATCCTCTGCCGATGCTCTGCTCGCCAATGATCATGCGCCTGCGCCATGGCAACTGGGGACGGTCAGTTATTTGCCACTGGTTGATGGAGGCCTGCTGCTGACGCGCATGGTTGACGGCCACGGCTTGCTGCTCGAGCAAGACGGTGAGGGACGCGAGCGCCAGTTGGCGGCAGCGTTCAGCCGGTGTCGGCAGTTGGCTGCGGATGAACAGCACTACTATTGCATTGGCGGCGCTACTGATCGCGCGACAGCAGTGCTAGCGATAGAGCGGCACAGCGGTATGACCCGCATCCTGGCCGGCGGCGCGCAGCCGCTTGCGGCTGACGAGTTGTCAACGCCAGAGACGCTCAGCTTTGCCACAGGTCAGGATGAAACGGCTCATGCGTTTTTTTATCCGCCACGGAATGCCGCTTGCCGAAGCCCTGATGGCGAGCGCCCCCCAGTAGTGGTGTTCCTGCATGGAGGCCCGACGTCGGCCTGCTATCCCGTTTTCGATCCCCGTATCCAGTATTGGACTCAGCGTGGCTTCGCCGTAGCCGACCTCAACTACCGCGGCAGCAGTGGATTCGGCCGCGCTTATCGCCAACGCTTGCACGAACAGTGGGGCGTTATCGATGTGGAGGATGCACAGGCTGTGGTCAGGGCACTGGCGAACAGCGGACACATCGATCCGGCGCGCACCTTCATTCGGGGCTCAAGTGCCGGTGGGTACACGGCACTGTGCGCACTCGCGTCTGATGCAGGTTTCCGGGGTGGTGCCAGTCTTTACGGCGTCAGCGACCCGCTTGCGCTACGGCGCGTGACCCACAAGTTCGAAGGCGATTACCTGGACTGGCTGATTGGTAATCCCGAGCATCACGCCGAGCGCTACCGGGAGCGGGCGCCTCTGCACAACGCAGCGCAAATCAGCGTGCCGGTGATCTTCTTCCAGGGAGGACAAGACGCCGTTGTACTGCCCGAGCAAACCGAATCGATGGTGGCGGCCCTGCGCCAGCGAAACATTCCGGTGGAATACCGCCTCTATCCAGAGGAACGCCACGGTTTTCGACAAGCGGCTAATCTGGCAGACGCACTGGAGCAGGAGTGCCGCTTCTATCAGGGCCTGCTTCGCTGAACCGCCTTGGCGCTGAACAAACCGGTCCTAAGCCGCAAAGATGCGATCGGTCCTGTGTCACCCGCTGGCTGACAGTCGCGAGCGTTCCGTTTTCTCAAAAAAACGATCCAGATCAATTATTCAGTTCCAACGGAGCGATTAAACTCGCGTCATGAAACGTCGTCTCCGTCTGGTTTTCGTTCTGCTGATGAGCTTGGTGCTTCCCATAAACGGGATGGCAGCGTTACAGCTGGCTTCGGCGCGATGCTCGATGGGCGAGTCGGGTGCGTCGCATGGAGCGCTCACGGGCCATGAAGTGCACGTGGACATGCGCACGGTGACCGCTGATCCGGCCCAGCACGAACGTGACGATAACGGCGCGCGCTGCGCCGATGGGCAGCAATGCCAGACCGCTAGCCTGCTACTGCCCCAGTTCAGCAAGCCGCCTGTTTCCGGCCCTGAACTCAATCTCGCCGCCTACGTGCCCACCCATACGCCAACGCCCGCGGGCGACAGCCACTGGCGCCCCCCACGCTTCTGATTCCTTGCTGACCTGAGCAGCCTTTCACCCTCGTGAAGTGATGGGCTCAAGACACGTGCTTATGGCACGTACGCTCCAAAGGAATCGTAATCATGAAATCCCGATACTCTCGCACCCGCTTGCTCGGCGCGGCGGCGTGCTGCTGCGTCATGCTGGTGCCCATATCGGCTGCTGCGCTGACCTTCGAAAACGCATTGCAGCTCGCTGAGCGTCAATCACCTTCGCTTCAGGCCGAAGCATCAAAACTGATCGCTGCGAAGCAGAGCGCGACGCCTGCCGGCGAGCTGCCGGACCCGAAATTGCTGTTGGGTCTGCAGAACCTTCCCATCGACGGAGATGCCGCCTGGCGTCCTGGGGAGGACGGCATGACCATGCAGATGATCGGCCTGATGCAAGAGGTTCCAAACCGCGACAAGCGTGAAGCGCGTGTCGCGCTGGCTCAGGCGGGAATCAGTCGTGCGGAGGCCGAACGCCACATCGAAGCGCTGAAGGTGCGGCAGGCAACCGCGCAGGCCTGGATTGCGACCCACACCGTCGAGCGCAAGCAGCATCTATTCAGCACGCTGTACGACGAAAACCGCCTGCTGGCCGAAACGGTGCAGGCGAAGATCGCGGGTGGTCGCGGTGAAGTCGCTGACGCTGTCATTCCCCGTCAAGAGGCGGCGTTGCTGGCTGAGCGTGAGGACGAGCTGATCCAATTGCGCAGCCAGGCGCGGGCATCACTGACACGATGGATTGGCGAAGCCGGGCAGCAGCCGCTGAGCGGCAACCTGCCCGGTTGGTCGGTGGACGGGCAGGCCATGCTCTCCCGTGTGCAGGCACACCCCGAGATTGCTGCCTACGCACCGAAGCTGCGCGAGGCGCAGGCGCGTATCGGCGAAGCGACTGCCGAGACGAAGCCGGACTGGAGTTGGGAGGTCGACTATCTCAAGCGTGGCCGCGAATACGGCGACATGGTCAACCTCACCTTCAGTTTTGATCTGCCGATCTTTCAGCGCTCGCGGCAAAGCCCGCGCATCGCCGCCAGGCATGCGCAGCTCAACCAGCTGGAAGCCGAGCGCGACGCCAGTCAGCGAGCCTTTGCCGAACAGCTGTCCGTCGAACTGGCTGAGCTGCAGAGGATTCAGCGTGCCTTAACACGCACGGTCGAGACCTTTTTACCGCTGGCTCAGGAGCGAGCGGACCTTGCATTGGCCGGCTACAGAGCTGGGACCAGTGAGTTGGATACCGTACTCGACGCGCGTCGAGAACTGATCGAAACCCGCCTGAAACAGATTGACCTGGAAGGCCTGCACGCCATCGCGGCTGCACGGTTGCATTTCGCCTACGGAGACGCCCCATGAGCCGAGCATCAGTGAAGACAATCACGGCGGCTGGCGTGGCTGCCATCCTGGGTTTGGCCGGTGGCTATTGGCTGGCGCAGACAAACTCCCCGGCGCTGCCAGCTGACTCGACTACAGAACCGGGCCCAACGCAGACAGAGCGAACCGTCCTCTATTGGTATGACCCAATGGTGCCGCAGCACAAGTTCGACAAGCCCGGCAAGTCGCCCTTTATGGATATGCAGCTGGTTCCGCGCTACGCCGATGAGGGCGGAAGTTCAGCAAGCATCAGCATCGACCCGGCCGTCACGCAGAACCTCGGCGTGCGGCTGGCAACGGTGAGCCGAGGTTCGCTTGCGAGGCATGTCGAGGCGGTTGGCGTGCTCGGCTACAACGAGCGCAATGTGGCTCGGGTGCAGGCCAGAGCGGCAGGGTTCGTCGAGCGTGTCTATCAACTGGCCCCGGGCGATATTGTGGAGCAAGGCGCGC
Organism: Pseudomonas sp. DNDY-54; assembly: GCF_019880365.1. Lineage (NCBI taxonomy): Bacteria > Pseudomonadati > Pseudomonadota > Gammaproteobacteria > Pseudomonadales > Pseudomonadaceae > Pseudomonas > Pseudomonas sp. DNDY-54. The sequence continues at coordinate 2,255,255 of NZ_CP082271.1, read as the reverse complement.
CGCTGGTGGATTTGTTGATACCCGAGTGGGCAGCAGCGCAGGAAGAATATCTGGCGTTACGCCGGATTGGCGATCCGCATTTACTAGAAGGCGCACGCCAACGTTTGCACCTCGCCGGGATGCCGGCGGATATCGTGCGCCAGCTGGAGCGCACTGCACGGGTACATACACAGCTGACAATCCGAGCGCCCATCGGCGGCGTTCTGCAGGCGCTGGATATTCGCGAGGGCATGAGCGTCGCACCTGGCGCGTCGTTGGCGTCGATCAATGGGCTGGACAGCGTCTGGCTCGAAATCGCGGTCCCTGAAGCACAGGGCGGCGCGATACACGTCGGTCAGGAGGCCACCGCACAGCTCCCGGCACTGCCAGGCGAAACGGTTAGCGGCCGCGTGACGGCGATACTTCCTGAAGCCACCGCCGCCAGTCGCACCCTGCGTGTTCGGGTTGAATTGCCCAATCCGGACGGCCAGCTTCGTCCCGGGCTGACGGCGCGGGTAGCCGTAGCGGATGCGGCTGCCGAGCCGGTGTTACTGGTTCCTAGCGAAGCCGTAATCCGAACGGGCAAACGTGCCTTGGTGATGGTTGCCGACCCAGGTGGTCATTACCGGCCGGTCGAAGTCCGGCTTGGCACTGACAGTGGCCGTCAGACAGCCATCCTTCAAGGCTTGGAAGAAGGTCAACAGGTAGTCGCGTCCGGGCAGTTCCTGATCGATTCAGAAGCCAGCTTGCGCGGCATCACCGCCGCCGTGACGGAAGAACCCCAGACCCACGATCACGCCAGCAGGGCACCGGCGCTACATGAATCGGAAGGTCGCGTCGTTGGGCTCGATGAGCTGCAGGTAAAAATCGCCCACGGTCCCTTTCACACCCTGGGGATGCCAGGCATGACGATGCGCTTCGAGGTGGCCAATCCACACCTATTGCACGGTATTGCTGAAGGCGACCGAGTGACCTTCGCCGTGCGTGAATCGGACAGCGGTCTGGTCGTCGAGCAGCTCAGCAAGCAGGAGGACCAGCCATGATCGCCGCGCTGATTCGCTGGTCCGTAGTCAATCGCTTTCTGGTGCTGCTGGCCACGGTACTGATCACCGCCGTTGGCATCTGGTCAGTGAGCACCACGCCGATCGATGCGCTGCCGGACCTGTCCGATGTGCAGGTGATCATTCGCACGCCTTATCCAGGCCAGGCGCCGCAGATTGTTGAAAATCAGGTCACCTATCCGCTAACCACCACCATGCTGTCGGTACCGGGTGCGAAGACGGTTCGCGGTTATTCATTCTTCGGTGACAGCTATGTCTATGTGCTGTTCGAAGACGGCACGGACCTGTACTGGGCGCGTTCTCGCGTGCTGGAGTACCTCAGCCAGGTGCAGAGCCGCCTGCCGGCGAGTGCCAAGCCATCGCTCGGCCCGGATGCCACCGGGGTCGGCTGGATCTACCAGTACGCGCTGGTCGATCGCAGCGGCAATCACGACCTGGCGCAGCTGCGTAGCCTGCAGGACTGGTTCCTCAAGTACGAACTAATCACGCTGCCCAACGTGGCCGAGGTTGCGACCATCGGCGGAATGGTCAAGCAATATCAGGTGGTGCTCGATCCGCTGAAAATGGCCAGCCTTGGTATCACTCAGGCGCAGGTCAACGAAGCCATCGGCCGAGCCAATCAGGAAACCGGCGGCGCGGTGTTGGAACTGGCGGAAACCGAATACATGGTGCGTGCCTCTGGCTATCTGAAGACGCTGGATGACTTTCGCAACATTCCCCTGCAGCTCAGTGCTGCCGGCGTTCCGGTGACGCTGGGGGAGGTGGCGCATATCCAGCTCGGTCCGGAAATGCGACGGGGCATCGCCGAACTCGACGGGGAGGGTGAAACCGTCGGCGGTGTAGTAATCCTGCGCAGCGGAAAGAATGCACGCGAAACCCTGGCGGCTATCCACACCAAGCTCGAATCGCTGCGCAGGAGCTTGCCTGCCGGGGTCGAAATAATCACCACCTACGATCGCAGCCAGCTCATTGATCGCGCCGTGGAGAACCTCAGCTTCAAGCTTCTGGAGGAATTCATCGTCGTTGCACTGGTGTGCGGGCTGTTCCTCTGGCATTTGCGGTCGTCGTTGGTGGCGATCGTTTCCCTGCCGATCGGGGTACTGATCGCGTTCGCCGTGATGCGCTACCAAGGCATCAACGCCAACATCATGTCCCTGGGTGGCATTGCAATTGCGATTGGCGCAATGGTCGACGCCGCCGTGGTAATGATCGAGAACGCCCACAAGAAGGCTGAAGCCTGGCGCCATGCGAATCCGGGCAAGGTCCTCGACGGCGACGAACATTGGCGAGTGATGACCACAGCCGCGCAGGAGGTCGGCCCTGCGCTGTTCTTCTGCCTGTTGATCATCACGCTGTCGTTCATTCCGGTGTTTACCCTCGAAGCGCAGGAGGGGAGGCTGTTCGGCCCGCTGGCATTCACCAAGACCTATGCCATGGCTGCTGCGGCAGGGCTCTCCGTCACGCTGGTCCCAGTACTCATGGGTTACTGGATTCGTGGAAAACTGCCAGACGAATCGCGTAACCCCCTCAACCGTGGACTGATCCGTATCTATCGTCCGGCTCTTGATGCGGTGCTCGATCATCCAAAGGCCACCATCGCCGTCGCGCTGCTGGTACTTGCCACGACCTTGTGGCCGATGTCGCGCCTCGGCGGGGAGTTCCTGCCGCCGATGGACGAGGGTGACCTGCTCTACATGCCGTCAGCGCTGCCGGGGCTGTCGGCGCAAAAGGCCTCGCAGCTGTTGCAGCAGACGGATCGAATGATCCGCAGCGTGCCGGAGGTCGCCCGGGTGTTCGGCAAGGCTGGTCGCGCCGAGTCCGCCACCGATCCGGCGCCGCTGGAAATGTTTGAAACCACCATCCAGTTCAAGCCGCGAGATCAGTGGCGCGCTGGAATGACACCCGAAAAGCTGGTGGACGAGCTGGACCGTGCGGTGCAAGTGCCAGGCTTGACCAATATCTGGATCCCGCCGATCCGCAACCGTATCGACATGCTCGCGACCGGCATCAAGAGCCCGATCGGAGTAAAGATTGCCGGGGCCAATCTGGAGGAAATCGACCGCGTCAGCCAGCAGGTCGAAGCGGTCGCCAAGACGGTGCCGGGCGTCAGTTCGGCACTGGCCGAGCGGCTGGTCGGCGGACGCTACATCGACATCGACATCGACCGTCAGGATGCTGCTCGCTATGGGCTGAATATCGCGGATGTTCAATCCATCGTGGCCAGTGCCATCGGCGGGGAGACCGTTGGCGAGACGGTAGAAGGGCTCGCGCGCTATCCCATCAGCGTGCGTTATCCCCGTGAGTGGCGAGATTCACCGCAGGCGCTTGAGCACTTGCCGATCCTCACGCCTCTGGGTAGCCAGATCACATTAGGTAGCGTGGCGCGGGTAGCGGTCAGTGACGGCCCGCCGATGTTGCGCAGCGAAAACGCACGGCTCACCGGCTGGGTATACATCGACGTGCGCGGCCGAGACATTGCTTCGGTGGTGGCTGACCTGCGCGACGCGGTTAACGCGAACGTTCCTTTGCTGCCGGGGATGAGCCTCAGCTACTCCGGTCAGTTCGAGTACCTGGAGCGCGCCAACGCCCGACTCAAACTGGTGGTGCCGGCGACGCTGTTGATCATCTTCGTGCTGCTGTACCTGACGTTCAACCGTTTCGACGAAGCGCTGCTGATCATGCTGACGCTGCCGTTCGCCCTCACGGGTGGCGTGTGGTTCCTCTACCTGATGGGCTTCAACCTTTCGGTCGCGACCGGCGTCGGCTTCATTGCGCTGGCGGGCGTGGCCGCGGAGTTCGGCGTGATCATGCTGCTCTATCTGAAGAATGCATGGCTCGATGAGCAGCAGGCCGGACGGGCCGACGAGGCTGGATTGTGCTCGGCTATACGTGAAGGCGCGGTGCAACGGGTGCGGCCCAAGGCAATGACCGTCGCCGTGATCGTCGCCGGCCTGCTGCCCATCTTCTGGGGCAGCGGCACCGGCAGCGAAGTGATGAGCCGCATCGCCGCGCCTATGGTGGGCGGCATGCTCAGCGCGCCCTTGTTATCGCTGTTCGTGATTCCTGCGGCGTATCGGCTGATGCGCCGCCGCGCTCTACAACATCCCCAAGCCAAACAAGGAACTGCCCAATGAAAATCCGATTGATCCTCGCCACCTTCGCGGCGCTCAGTCAGCCTGCGGTCGCTGACAGCACGATGCCGCGCGAGGTGGACAGCAACCCTTCGCAGGCAAGCTCGGTAGTGTCTGCCACAGCGCATGCCAGCGGAACGCTTCAGGCAGTCGATCGCGAGACTGGCGAGCTGACTATCGCGCACGGCCCCGTCCCGGCGCTCAAATGGCCGGCCATGACCATGGACTTCAAGGCACCGCCTGAGCAACTGCAGGAGCTCAAGGTGGGTGACAGGGTGCAGTTCGCGTTCAGCGTGGAGGATATGAGTCGGATTCTGCACATTCAGCCCGAATCCTGAGCGATATCGCGCACTCAGCGAGTGAATGGGTCTTCCTGAAGGTGTCGCGGCAGACCCATCGAAATCAGCGCCGCAAGCAGCACGAAGGCGCTGGAAATCCAGAGGCAGGCTTCCAGGCCGTAGCGCTGATAAACCCAGCCCGACAGCACTGTGCCCAGCAGCCGGCCCATCGCGTTGGACATGTAGTAAAAGCCGACATCCAGCGATACGCCGTCGGCCTTGGCATAGGACACGATGAGGTAACTGTGCAACGACGAATTGACCGCGAACAGCGCGCCAAACAGCAGAAGCCCGCCGATTAACACGACCTGCGGCGAGAAGCCGGCGCCCAGCCCCAGCGCAATACCCGCTGGCAGACCGGCCAGCAGCAGCGCCCAAATGAAGGCTGCGCGCCCATCGGGGACCTGGCCGCGGCGCTTGCCAGTAATGGCCGGTGCGAGCGACTGAATAACGCCGTAGCCGATCACCCAGAGGGCGAGGAAGCCTCCGACCTGCCAGAAATCCCAGCCGAATACGGAAGACAGGTAAACCGGCAGCGCGACCACGAACCAGACGTCACGCGCGCCAAACAGAAACAGCCGCGCAGCTGACAGGAAGTTGATGGCGCGGCTCTTCGACAGCAACTCGCGGAACTTGGGTTTTGCCTTGGCCTTGCCCAGGTCTTTCTTCAAGAGGAACAGGCTGGCGATCCAGATCAACGCCAGTGCCCCTGCCATGGTCACCAGGGAACCGCGAAACCCGACACCGGCAAGCAAGGCTCCGCCCAGAAAGAACCCGACGCCTTTAAGTGCATTCTTCGACCCAGTGAGAATCGCCACCCACTTGTATAGCGTGCCCTGTTGACCATCCGGCACCAGCAGCTTGATCGAGCTCTTGGCGCTCATCTTGTTCAGGTCCTTGGCGATGCCCGACAGCGCTTGGGCAGCCATCACCCAAGGAATCGTCAGCCATGCGGCGGGGACCGTGAGCATGAGCAGCGCCACCACCTGCATCGCCAGACCGATGTTCATGGTGCGGTTGAGACCGAGCCGCGCCCCCAGGTAACCACCGACCAGGTTGGTGATAACGCCGAATATCTCGTAGAAGAGAAACAGGGCGGCGATCTGCAACGGTGTATAGCCCAGCGCATGGAAGTGCAGCACGACCAGCATCCGCAACGCGCCGTCGGTCAGGGTGAAGGCCCAATAATTACCGGTCACCAAGAGATACTGGCGAACCTCTGGCGCGAGGCGGGAGAGGGCGTGCATAGCGCGATCCTGTTGCGTGGGGGAGCGGATAGCCGAAATTACTCGGCCAGGCCGACCATGCGTGCCAGCTCCACGGTGCGATTGGCATAGCCCCACTCATTGTCGTACCAGGCATAGAGCTTCACTTGAGTACCGTTGACGACCATCGTTGATAGCGCATCGATGATCGAAGAGCGCGGGTCGGTGCGGTAGTCGATGGAAACCAGCGGACGCTCCTCGTAACCCAGGATCCCCTTGAGCGGGCCTTCGTTTGCAGCAGCCTGCAAGAGCCGATTGACCTCCTCGACGCTCGTCTCCCGTTCCACCTCGAACACGCAGTCAGTGAGCGACGCGTTTGCCAGCGGCACGCGCACGGCATGGCCATTGAGCTTGCCGCGCAGTTCGGGAAAGATCTCCGCGATGGCAGTTGCCGAACCCGTCGTGGTCGGGATCAGGCTCATCCCCGAGGCGCGAGCCCGCCGCAGGTCCTTGTGGGGTTGATCGAGGATGCTTTGGGTGTTGGTCAGGTCGTGGATGGTGGTGATCGAACCATGGCGGATGCCTAAGTGTTCGTGAATAACCTTGACCACCGGTGCAAGGCAGTTTGTCGTGCACGAGGCTGCAGTGACGATGCGATGCTGCGCCGGATCGAATAGCTGATCATTAACGCCCATGACAATGTTGAGCGCTCCCGCTTCCTTGACCGGCGCGCTGACCACGATCCGTTTTACGCCTTGGTCCAGATAGCCTTGCAGCACCGCAACCGTCTTCATCTTGCCGCTGGCTTCGATCACCAGATCGCAGTCGGACCAGTTGGTATCCGCAATGGCCTTGTTCGCGGTGACCTGGACCCGCTTGCCATCGATCACGACGCAATCGCCGTCGCTGCCCGCTTCGTGCTGCCAGCGGCCGTGGACTGAATCGAAGTTCAGCAGGTGCGCATGGGTGGCCGCGTCGCCGGCCGGATCGTTGATCCGAACGAATTCCAGCTCGGGCCAGCTCCAGGCGGCGCGAAGCGCCAGACGCCCGATGCGTCCGAAACCGTTGATGCCTACTTTGATAGTCATGAAGCGCTCCTTGAAAGAGATGTGTCAGCCGTGACGCGGCGCGAACATGATGATGGCCATGCCGAGCAGTGCGACCGCCGAACCTAGTAGGTCCCAGCCGGTTGGCCGAATCTTGTCCACCAGCCACAACCAAAGAATTGCGGTGCCGATGTAAACGCCGCCATAGGCGGCGTAAACGCGCCCGGCAGCGGTCGGGTGAAGCGACAGTAGCCAGGCAAACAACCCCAGTGACAGTGCGGCCGGCACCAGCAGCCAGATGCTCTTGCCCTGGCGAAGCCACAGGTAAGGTAGATAGCAACCGACGATTTCCGCGACGGCGGTCAGAGCGAAAAGGGCGAACGTCTTGATCACAGTGCTTCCTGTAGGCGGGTTCGCCGGTCGAGTGAGGTCGTGGTTGCCAGGTTGATTAGATGGAGCGCTGGTTGACCCGTCGCGACAATGCCTCGGCGCTTTCCTTTCGCTCTGAGTAGCGGTCGACGAGGTAGTCCTGACGGCCACGCAACAGCAGCGTGAATTTCATCAGCTCTTCCATGACATCAACCAGTCGGTCGTAGAACGCGGAGGGTTTCATCCTGCCGTCGCCGTCGAACTCGAGGAAAGCCTTGGGCACCGAGGACTGGTTGGGGATGGTGAACATGCGCATCCAGCGTCCCAGCACGCGCAGCTGGTTAACCACGTTGAACGACTGCGAGCCGCCACAAACCTGCATCACGGCCAGCGTCTTGCCTTGTGTCGGACGAACGGCCCCGAGCGCGAGGGGGACCCAGTCGATCTGCGCCTTGAACACCGCACTCATGGAGCCGTGCCGCTCCGGAGAGCACCAGACCTGCCCCTCGGACCAGGTCATCAGCTCACGCAGCTCTTTGACCTTCGGATGAGTATCCGGCGCGTCATCCGGCAGCGGCAGGCCGGACGGATAGAAAATACGCGTCTCGGCGCCTAGTCGCTGTAGCAGGCGTGACGCTTCCTCGACCATCAGGCGGCTGAACGATTGCTCTCGGTTTGAGCCGAAGAGCAGCAGAATCCGCGGGGGGTGAGACAACTCAACTGGATTGCCAAGTCGCTCCAGGTCGGGCAGGGCGAACAAATCGTCTTCGACGTTTGGCACGTCGGTCAGAGGTAAATCACGATTGGTCATGAAAGATCCTTAGTCATTCAGCCGCATACAGCGCTGCGTTCTGGCCGGTTGCGCATGGCATCCAGCCGCTGGCTGTTGCACGCCAGCCAGTGTTTGTTGGCGTCGAGAATGGTTTGCAAAATTTGATGCACCCAATCGGGTAGGTGCGGGTGGAGGCGGTAGTAGACCCACTGTCCCTGGCGCCGGTCCGCCAACAGCCCGCAACTGCGAAGTTGCGCCAGATGCCGGGACACTTTGGGCTGGATCTCATCCAGAGCGCAGGTCAGCTCGCAGACACAGAGTTCACCTTCGCGAGCAATGAGGAGCGTCACGCGTGCACGGGTCTCGTCTGCCAGGCATTTGAAGACGGTGGTAGGCGTCAGGTGCGTGATCATCGAGTTTGGTCCATCGGTAGATATGCTTTCCCGAATATATTGTTTGGCGCATATCCGGTAAAGCATCATTCTGGAAATTCATTTCATTCTGATGAATGACCGCGCCCCACTTGAACGCTGCTTTACGCTTCAGCGCATATGAATTAGCGTATGTGCACGTCGTGCCTCGCTCAGGATAGGGTTCTGGAATGTCTAGTCAATGTGAAGTCGCCGGCAAGAAAGCCGCAGGCGCACCCCTCGGTTTCTTCGAGCGCTATCTGACGCTTTGGGTGTTTCTATGCATCGCCGCCGGAACGCTGATTGGGCTCTATGCACCCGCGGCCGCTCACGCCGTGGGCGCGCTGGAAGTCGCACACGTGAACATCCCGGTCGGATTGCTGATCTGGGTAATGATTATCCCGATGCTGATGAAGATCGACTTTTCTTCGCTGCGAGAGGTGTATGCCCAGAGAGCGAGTATGGGCATCACGCTGTTCGTTAACTGGGCGGTGAAACCCTTCACCATGGCGCTGCTTGGCTGGTTCTTCATCAAGCATGTGTTCGCCCCGTGGCTACCCGCAACGGAGCTGGACAGCTACATGGCGGGACTGATTCTTCTCGGTGCAGCGCCATGCACCGCAATGGTCTTTGTGTGGAGCAACCTCTGCAACGGCAACGCGAACTTTACCCTCACGCAGGTAGCGCTGAATGACGTCGTCATGGTGTTCGCCTTCGCTCCGATCGTCGCGTTGTTGCTCGGCGTCTCGTCCATCCCGGTGCCGTGGGACACGCTGCTGCTGTCGGTGCTGATGTACATCGTCATACCGCTCGCCATCGCTCAATTCATCCGCGCCAGGCTTATGCGCGATGGCGCGGCGGCTTTCCAGGCAGCACTCAGCCGAAGCGCTCCGTTTTCCATCGTGGCGCTGCTGGCAACGCTGGTTCTACTGTTTTCGTTTCAGGGCGAGGCCATCGTCCAGCAGCCGCTGATCATTGCCATGCTGGCGGTACCGATACTGCTGCAGACGTTGTTCATCGCCGGCCTTGGTTACTGGTTGAATCGCAAGTGGCACGTGCGCCATGACGTCGCCGGCCCGTCGGCCATGATCGGTGCTTCGAATTTCTTTGAGCTAGCAGTGGCGGTCGCGATAGTGCTGTACGGTTTCAACTCCGGCGCGGCGCTTGCGACGGTCGTCGGAGTCTTGATCGAGGTGCCGGTCATGCTCTGGCTGGTTCGCACGATCAACCGTAGCCGTGGGTGGTACGACGGAGCTCTGCCACGGGTGTGACTCTGGCCTAACCGCCCTGAAAACTGAGCAGCAGAATCGAATAGCCAATCGCGCCGAGCAGGAACGCACCGAACCGGCTTTTACGTTCCTCCGGAAGCTCCTCTTTGAGCACGTTCAGGATGATCGAGCCGCCAACGAATGCTGTTAATGCCGACACGGCGAGCTCGGACACTTCAGTAATGGCACCTAAGCCCCAGCCCGCCAAGGGCATCAGGGCGAGCAGCCAACGACCGCGATGTCGAAACAGATCCTTATGATCGCTTTGAAGAGCAAAGTCATTGACCAGAAAATGCAGCGCCATCGCCACGCAATAAAGGATCAATGAAGTGAGATTGTCGTTCTCACCGTGCATCAGCAGATAGCCGATCAGGCCGTTATAGATCGCGAACGCGGCAATGTGTAGCCAGAACACACCCGCATGGGACTCGGCGTGCTCCGGGAGTTCGCGTCGGTGTTTTTTGATCAGCCGTTCCAGCCCATAAAACGCAGCAAGGCCCAGCAGCGCGAGCAGATACGCGTGGTGTTCCAGATAGCTGAGGACAGGAATTTCACTGCCGTCCATCACCTCCTGCCCACGGGCCAGTTCCGGCAGCAAATGGACGAATACGTAGGCCACTGAGACGCCGCCAGCCATCGAAAGCCAGCGACTGCGAGGCAGGCGATTCAGTTTGCGCAGCCGCCCTGCGAAGAGGTGGACTGCAGCTAACGTAAGGGCTGCGACGAGGCTTGCAAACAAAAGCGATACCGGCGGCTAGGGGCTATGGTTAGTAAAGAGTCGGACTGATATGGCTGCCTTTGCGTTCCCGCAGAGGCGGAATATGGGGTTGTCGTATGCTGTCATCTGGCCATCGTGCGATGTATGGTCTGGGTATGCCGGCAAGAATTTTGGTAGAGTTCGCCGCTTATGAAGCGAGCAGCCAGCCAGCTTTGAATTGTACGAAAGAGGTGTCTGCTTGATTAGGGTGCTGGTAGTTGATGACCACGATCTAGTTCGCACAGGCATTTCCCGAATGCTCGCCGACATCGATGGCCTCCAGGTGATCGGCCAGGCGGAATCCGGCGAAGCCGCGATCAAGAAGTCGCGCGAGCTGAAGCCTGACGTTGTGCTAATGGACGTCAAAATGCCGGGGATCGGTGGCCTTGAAGCCACCCGGAAGCTCTTGCGCAGCCACCCGGATATCAAGGTCATTGCCGTCACAATCTGTGAGGAAGACCCGTTCCCGACCCGCCTCTTGCAGGCTGGGGCAGCGGGATACCTGACCAAGGGCGCGGCCCTCGAAGAAATGATTCAAGCGATTCGCATGGTCTTTGCGGGTCAGCGTTACATCAGCCCTCAGATCGCTCAGCAACTGGCGCTCAAATCGTTCCAGCCGAAGCTCAATGGGTCTCCGTTTGATCTGCTGTCCGAGCGCGAAATACAGATCGCCTTGATGATCGCGAACTGTCAGAAGGTCCAGACCATCTCTGACAAGCTTTGCCTGTCGCCGAAGACGGTAAACACCTATCGCTACCGCATATACGAGAAGCTCTCAGTCAGCAGTGACGTCGAGCTGGCATTGCTTGCCGTCCGTCACGGCATGGTTGATACCATCAACTGATGAGTGGCTTCGATTCGTCTGCATTCCTGGCTTCGTGCAGCGGGCGCCCTGGCGTCTACCGGATGTTCGATGCCGAGGCCAAACTGCTCTACGTCGGCAAGGCCAAGAACCTCAAAAAACGGCTCGCAAGTTACTTTCGCAAGACTGGGCAAGCACCGAAGACGGCCGCGCTTGTGGCCAAGATCGCCCAGGTCGAAACCACGATCACGGCAAATGAAACCGAGGCGCTGCTGCTTGAACAGACACTGATCAAACAGTGGCGCCCGCCGTATAACATTCTGCTACGCGACGATAAGTCGTACCCCTACGTATTCCTCTCGAGCGGGGAGTTCCCCCGGCTCAGCATTCACCGAGGCGCGAAGAAAGAACCGGGTCGCTATTTCGGTCCGTACCCTAGCGCGGGGGCGATCCGCGAGAGCCTGAGCCTGCTACAGAAGGCATTCTTTGTCCGCCAGTGTGAAGACAGTTATTACCGCAACCGCACCCGGCCGTGCCTGCAATATCAGATCAAGCGCTGCAAGGCGCCATGTGTGAACCTAGTTGATCCCGAGGAATACGCCGAAGACGTCCGCCACTCGGTGATGTTTCTTGAGGGGCGCAGCAATGCGCTGTCCGAAGAGCTCTCGAAGAACATGGAGAAGGCTGCGATGGCGCTTGATTTCGAGCGCGCCGCGGAGATACGCGATCAAATCGGCATACTGCGTCGAGTGCAAGATCAGCAGAGCATGGAAGGCGGCAGCGGCAATATCGATATTGTCGCGGCTGTCGTGAGCCCGGGTGGCGCCTGTGTGCATCTGATCAGCGTGCGCGCCGGGCGAGTGTTGGGCAGTAAGAATTTCTTCCCGCAAGTGGCCATTGAGGAGAGCGTAAGCGATGTCTTGCAGGCGTTTCTCGAACAGTATTACCTCAGCTCAATGGAGCGGGATCTTCCCGCTGAACTCATCGTCAATGCGGTTCACGAAGATTTCGAAACACTGATCAGCGCCGTTGCCGAATTACGTGACGTCGAGCTGATCATCACGCATCGTGTTCGCGGGACCCGCGCGCGCTGGCAGCAACTGGCGCTGACCAATGCGGAACAGGCACTCGGTGCGCGTCTGGCGAGCCGTCAGCATTTGGCGGCACGTTTCCAGGCCTTGGCCGAGGCACTGGATCTCGACGAGTCACCGACACGGCTCGAATGCTTCGACATCAGCCACTCCAGCGGCGAGGCTACGGTCGCCTCCTGTGTCGTGTTTGGCCCTGAAGGCCCGCTCAAGTCCGATTACCGGCGCTACAACATCGAAGGTGTCACTGCGGGTGATGACTATGCCGCTATGCACCAGGCACTCTCGCGTCGCTTCAAGAAAGCTGCCGAAGGGGAGGGCAAGCTGCCGGACATCCTGCTGGTGGATGGCGGCAAAGGGCAGCTGAATATGGCTCGTGAGGTACTGCAAGAGCTTGCCGTACCGGACTTGATACTGCTGGGCGTGGCCAAGGGCGTTACCCGCAAGCCGGGCCTGGAGACGCTCTATCTCAATGATGCTGCCCATGAGTTCACGCTGCCGGGTGATTCTCCTGCGCTCCACCTGATACAGCAGGTCCGCGACGAAGCTCACCGTTTCGCCATCACAGGCCACCGAGCGCGGCGTGGTAAAGCTCGAATGACCTCGTCGCTGGAAGGCGTGCCCGGCATCGGACCGAAGCGCCGCCGCGAACTGCTCAAGCATTTTGGTGGTCTTCAAGAACTGTGCCGCGCCAGCCTCGATGAGATTGCTAAAGCGCCGGGCATCAGTAAAAAGCTTGCCGAGTCGATTTATGCCACTCTGCACAGTGAGTAGAATCACCTTCTAAATTCGCGGATCAGTGGTATCGATGAACATTCCAAACATTCTCACCGTGCTGCGTGTACTGCTGATACCGATCATCATCCTGTTGTTCTACCTTCCTTTCCAATGGAGCTATCTGGCCGCTAGCGCGGTGTTTGCCATCGCTGCGCTTACCGACTGGCTGGATGGCTACCTTGCCCGCAAACTGCAGCAAAGCACGCCCTTCGGGGCTTTCCTCGATCCGGTAGCGGACAAGCTGATGGTGGCGGTGGCGTTAGTGCTACTGGTGGAAGAGCATTCAAACCTGTGGCTCACGTTACCGGCTGCGATCATCATCGGCAGGGAAATCGTGGTGTCCGCATTGCGCGAGTGGATGGCGGAATTGGGCGCGCGCGCGCAGGTGGCAGTGTCCAATCTGGGTAAGTGGAAAACCGCGGCGCAGATGGTGGCGCTTATCATATTGCTGGCCAATCCGCCGCTGGCGACTGTCTGGGTCGGGCTTGGCTATGCCCTGTTGATCGTCGCAGCAGGGCTGACGCTGTGGTCCATGGTCAATTACCTGATGGCCGCCTGGCCCCACCTCAGTCCTACGGAAAAGAAATAAAAACTTTTTTAATCAAGGGCTTGACGGGGCGTACTGAAACTATAAAATGGCGCCCGTCACCAAGACGATGCGGGAATAGCTCAGTTGGTAGAGCACGACCTTGCCAAGGTCGGGGTCGCGAGTTCGAGTCTCGTTTCCCGCTCCAGTTTGTTGACGATGACGCCGCGGTAAGCGGCGTCTTCGTTTGAGGCCGGTTGGCAGAGTGGTTATGCAGCGGATTGCAAATCCGTGTACGCCGGTTCGATTCCGACATCGGCCTCCATTAAATAAGAAAACCGCAAACGCAAGCTTGCGGTTTTTTTATGCCTGCAATTTAGCAATCAACTATGTGTTCGGTGTCTTGCGGTTGAAATCGCCGTTCGCCCGCCAGAGTGAACTGACTCACGAGCCGCGCAGCCTCAATAGGGTCGATTCCATTTAGGAGCACTGAATGTCGGACGTCATGAGTTATCTGGCGATTGCGGTCGCTGTGGCAGTTATTGCGCTGGATCTGCTGGCGATCATCAGCGTGTTCAAAAGCGATAGAACCGTCGGATCGAAAGCGCTGTGGGCTTTGGGTATTGCCTTGTTTCCCATCCTGGGTCTTGTGTTCTGGCTTATCGTCGGCTTGCGGGGTAGGCGCTAAGTCTAAGTGTCGAGCGGTCCTGCCTAAGCGCTGTTCGGCCTCTGGTTCACTTCGCAACGGCAGCCGTGCTGCCTCGCACGACCAGCCGATGAGGCAGGACCAGGTGCGTCGCCTCCAGTGGCTGGCGCTCGAACTGGGCTACCAGCATCTCGACTGCGTGGCGCCCGAATGCTTCGGCCGGCTGGGCGATTGTCGTCAGCGGTGGATCGCAAAATGCCGCAAAGGGGATGTCGTCGAAGCCGGCAACGGATATGTCCTGCGGTACACGCAGGCCGGTCTCGCGGATACGCTTGATCGCGCCGATAGCCATTTCATCATTTTCACAGAAAATTGCAGTGGGTCGATCAGGCCTATCAAGCAGCTGGCCGGCCGCATCGTAACCAGCCTGCAGGGTGAAGTTACCCCGGCAGAGAAGCGTCGGGTCTGAGGCTATTCCAGCCGCTCTCAACGCATCTTCGTAACCGGCGATGCGCTCCCGGGTCAGCGGGCTGCCTTGGGGGCCTTTGATCAGCCCGATCCGACGATGCTCCAAGGCAATCAGATGCTCGGTCATCTCGCGAGCCGCTGCGCGATTATCGAGGCTCACCGTAGGGCAGGGTGGGACATCCAGAACTTCGCAGGCGTTGACCATTGGCGGCATGCAAGAGCTATCAGGTCCCGCATCGCTGAACGGGTTGAATGCGCGTAGCTGAATCACTCCGTCAGCCTGATGGGCGCGCACTAGCTCGGCGTAGGCGATCTCCACCTCTTCGCGCCCGAGCGTGTCGCATAACAGCACGCGATAGTCGAATGCCTGCGCGGCTTCCTGGATACCGCTGATTACCCGAGCGAAGAACACATTGGCTATCACCGGGACCAAGACCACCAAATTCCGGGTCTTGCGAGAGCGGAACTGCACCGCCATAAGGTTGGGGCGGTAGCCCGCCTGCTCGACTGCGGCAAGCACGCGATCCCGTGTCAGCGGGGACACGCGCTCCGGCATTTTCAACGTTCGCGATACCGTGGCCACCGACACGCCTGCCAGCTCGGCCACTTTGCGTATGTTTGACATAGATCCTCGGTTCAAATCATTCACGCAGCTCATTCCGCCTAGCCTAACCCAGCGAAGCGGGCGCGGTAGCAATCCCACGGCACATGCTCACTGATGTGGTTTCTTCACCATTGGCGTAGTCGATGTCTATTAACGCCTTGCCCGTGGCTTGACACCTCAGAAAGCACTGCTAGGTTGAATCGATGTAACCGGTTACATAGATTTTCAGGAGTAGTTATGGATTTGCGAGCGGCAACAAAAGCGAGGGTACGGGCAGGCCTTGTCGGTGGCGGCGAAGGAGCGTTCATCGGGCAGGTGCATTTTCAGGCCATGCGCCTGGATGGACGCTTCGAACTCGTTTGTGGCGCATTCAGCCGCAACCCGGAAAACAACAGGCGAACAGCTTCTGCACTGCACCTCGACCTGGAACGCTGCTATGACTCCTGGGAACAACTGCTGGCCGGCGAGGCTGCGCGGCCCTGCGATGAACGTCTGGAGTTGCTCGTCATCGTTACGCCGAATCACCTCCACGCGCCCATCGCCAAGGCTGCGCTTGAGTCCGGCTTTCATGTGTTCTCGGAAAAGCCGGCCGCACTGTCGCTCGCCGACACCCACGACCTTGCTGTGTCCCTAGCCAGGAGTGCTTGCCAGTACGGGCTGGCGCATACCTACCAGGGTTATCCGATGGTCTGGCAGGCGCAGCACATGGTGGCAACGGGTGCGCTCGGACGACTACGGAAAATCTACGTCGAGTATCCGCAAGGCTGGCTAAGCGAAGATCAGGCCGGGCAGGGCAACAAGCAGGCTGCCTGGCGTGGCGATCCATCAGTGGCCGGGCCGAGTGGTTGCATGGGTGACATCGGCGTGCACGCGTTCAACCTTGCAGAGTTCGTCAGTGGGCAACGGATCAGCCAGCTGTGCGCGGACCTCGGTGTGCATGTCGAGGGCCGTCAGCTCGATGACGACGGCGCCGTGCTGTTTCGCACCGATGCCGGTGCAAGCGGCGTGTTGATTGCCAGCCAGATCTGCAGTGGAGAAGAAAACGCGTTGACCTTGCGCCTGTACGGCGAGCGTGGCGGCCTCGAATGGCGGCAGCAGGATCCGGGCTCACTGCATTACCGCAGGGTCGATGGGCCAATTCAGACGCTGCGAGCTGGCACTGATCAATCCTGGCTATGCAAAGCAGCCTTGAAGCGCATCCGTCTGCCCGCAGGGCATCCAGAGGGTTACATCGAAGCAATGGCCAATCTCTACACCGATCTGGCTTCAAGTATCCGTGATGGGCATCCATCGACTATTCCCGGTATTGATGCCGGGCTTCGGGGCATGTCTTTCATCGAAACGGTCCTTGCGAGCCACCGCAGCGACAGCAAGTGGATCTCTTTCATCGCACCCGAACGGTAGGGCTCATATGCGCCAATCCTCACAATCTAGCGGCATGCGCGGCCCAGCCATATTTCTCGCGCAATTCCTCGGCGGCGAGCCTCCCTTCGACACGTTGCCCAACCTTGCCCGATGGGCCGCGTCGCTCGGGTATCGGGGCGTGCAACTTCCAACGCTCGGTGGGCAGTGCCTGGACTTGAAACAAGCCGCCGAAAGCCAGACCTACTGTGATGAGCTCGCCGGCATCTGCGCAGACGCCGGCGTGCAGATCAGCGAGCTCTCCACGCACCTGCAAGGCCAACTGGTGGCTGTGCATCCGGCTTTCGACGATTTGTTCGATGATTTTGCGCCAGCAGAGCTGCGTGGCAGGCCTGCGGCCCGGACGGAATGGGCCATGGATCAATTACGTCTTGCAGCGAAGGCTAGCCAGCGGCTGGGGCTCACTGCACATGCAACCTTTTCCGGCGCGCTGCTGTGGCCGTATCTCTACCCCTGGCCCCAGCGACCCAAAGGGTTGATCGGAGAAGGCTTTGCGGAGCTTGCGCGTCGGTGGCGGCCGATTCTGGATGCGTTCGACGATGCAGGCGTTGACCTCTGCTTCGAGATTCACCCAGGTGAGGATCTTCATGACGGGGCTTCGTTCGAGCGCTTTCTCGAGGCTGTAGGCCAGCATTCCAGAGCGAAGATCCTTTACGACCCCAGTCATCTCTTGCTGCAGCAACTCGACTACCTCGGCTTTATCGACCGTTATCACGAGCGCATCGGGATGTTTCACGTCAAGGATGCGGAGTTCCGAGCAGATGCGCGCTCCGGCGTTTATGGCGGTTACCAGGACTGGATCGAGCGTCCTGGCCGCTTTCGTTCGCTGGGAGACGGCCAAGTCGATTTCAAACAGATCTTCAGCAAGCTGACCCAGTACGGCTACGACGGCTGGGCCGTGCTGGAGTGGGAGTGCTGCCTGAAGGATGGCGCACAAGGAGCAGAGGAGGGCGCTCGCTTCATCGAGCAGCATCTGATCACTCGCGCGACGCGAGCGTTCGACGACTTCGCCGGGGTTGGTAGCAGTGCCTCGAGAAACCGCCGGCTGCTAGGGCTCGAATAAGCACCTGCCGGCAAAAACGCGTGCATAAAATAAGGACAAGATCATGAGCACACTCAACGTACGGCTGAGCCTGATGATGTTTTTGCAGTTCTTCATCTGGGGCGGATGGTTCGTCACCCTCGGCACTTTTCTGGCCAATAACCTGGGCGCAAACGGCAGTCAGATAGGGATGGCGTTCTCCACTCAGTCCTGGGGCGCGATCCTGGCCCCGTTTGTGATTGGGCTGGTGGCTGACCGCTACTTCAATGCTGAACGCTTGCTGGCGATCCTCCATCTGGTCGGGGCAGTCCTGCTGTTCCAGCTTTACCGGGCGAGTGATTTCGCCGCTTTTTATCCTTATGTGCTGGGCTACATGATCATCTACATGCCGACTCTGGCGCTGGTGAACGCTGTAGCGTTTCGGCAGATGCGTGACCCAGGACAGGAGTTCGCCAGGATTCGGGTGTGGGGCACGGTAGGTTGGATTGTTGCCGGGCTGGTCATCAGCTTTCTGTTCGGCTGGGATGCTCAGCAGGCCATCGCCGCTGGAGCACTGAAAAACACCTTTCTGATGTGCGCTATCGCCTCTGCGCTACTTGGCTTCTACAGTTTCAGCCTGCCGAGCACGCCGCCGCTGGCCAGGCGCGGCCAGGGCGGAATCAAAGAGATGCTCGGGCTCGATGCACTCAAGCTGTTGAAAGACCGCAGCTTCGCGATCTTCTTTCTAGCCTCCGTGCTGATCTGTATTCCGTTGGCCTTCTACTATCAGAACGCGAATCCCTTCCTCGCCGAAATCGGCGTCGATAACCCGACTGGAAAAATGACCCTAGGACAGATCTCGGAAGTGCTGTTCATGCTGCTACTGCCGTTGTTCATCCAGCGCTTCGGCATCAAGAAAACGCTGTTGATAGGCATGCTTGCCTGGTCACTTCGATACGCCATGTTCGCCTATGGCAATAATGGTGATCTGCTGTTCATGCTGGTGGCGGGTATCGCACTGCATGGCATCTGCTATGACTTCTTCTTCGTCTCCGGGCAGATATATACCGACGCCAAGGCGGGCGAGACCTTTAAAGGCTCCGCGCAGGGGCTCATCACCTTGGCAACCTATGGCGTGGGCATGCTGATCGGGTTCTGGGTGGCCGGTAAAGTCACCGACCACTTTGCAACGGCCGACGCACATGACTGGCAAAGCATCTGGCTCTTCCCAGCTGTGTTTGCGCTCGGCGTGCTGCTGACGTTCCTGGTCGCCTTTCGGGAGCAGCGCCCAGTCAAGCTTCCGGCATCGGCGAAGGTTGCGTAAGCAGGCGTTCGGAGTGCAGACAGGATTGCAATGAGCGAGGCGGGTCGTTCAAACAGCTCGCGCTCGTGCGATGCGCGGAGATCTGATTGCCGTTGCGCGATCACTGCAGAAATGATCGTCAGGATCAATCAGATGAAGCAAGCGTCTAGCCCGCACGGATGGCGACAGCGCTTGCTGGATACTGGTGCCCGGAGCGGGAATCGAACCCGCATACCCTTTCGGATGAGGGATTTTAAGTCCCTTGCGTCTACCAATTTCGCCATCCGGGCCTGGATGATCGCGCGACGTGTAGTCGCGGCGCAGGACTATAACGAGCGGCTGGGCAGGGTGCAACTCTGAGCGTGGTTGCTTTGGCGTACCGGCGCGATTTATTTGCTGACACTCCATCGTGATTCGGTTCAGGACTAGTGGCTGCTTTTGCTCTGAACGTCGAAGCGGACTCAGCCTCTCATATACAAGACCAACGAGCGGAGGCGGTTATGACTACCCTGCACCGAAATGATGGACTGTCGAGCGATCAGCAAAATCTGAGTAGCGGCGCTGATGCGAACGATGATGGAATCCTCGTCCCTGGATCGCCGCCGCCGCTGGGTACGGAGCGCACCGACGTGAATCCTGGCGATGAGGCGGGCGTCGACGAATTGCCTCGCAACGATGGTGAGGTGCCGCTGGATTCCGATGATGATGCAGCGCTTGATGAAGATGTGCCCGATATCGATGTCGACAATGCCGAGCTCGATGACGCGCCCAATCCACGCTGACAGCCGGCCATTAAAAAGCCCCGCACGAGGCGGGGCTATAGGCGTTGTGTCTGTCGTTCCGTAGTCCCTGATGCCGACGTCTGCCGGCTGGTCCATTCGAGCATCCTGTCTCGTTGCGCGTCCTGCGCTACTGGAGAGAATCATATTCAGATCGCGGGTCCGTAGGAATGGACGAAACCCACCAGAAAGCGTCAGCCATAGCCTACAAACTCCGAGGCGTTTATATGCAGATTGATTTCAAGCCGGTTCTGCTGGTCATCGCTACCGGACTCATTGGCGGTTGCTCAAGCTTCGAATCCGTTCCGCCACCGGAGGGTGAAGATGAGTACGTCTTTGCCTGCGCCAAGGCCGCAGGACAATCGGAATGCGAAGCACGGGCAGCGTCTGTCTGTCCGGACGGGTTCGAGACATTGAGCAGTGAGGAAAATTTCGAGCGAAAGGAACTGCGGATCAGGTGTTCAGAAGTCGCCGACAGCGCTCGTTGATCAAGACGCTGCCGGGGGAGACGCTGGCTCAGCTATCCAACAACTCCTGAGCTTCGCCGAGAACCTTGAGCGAGCCTTCATGATCGCCCGCGTTGTGTAGCTTCTCGCCTTCCTCACGTAGTGATTTGACCCGGGTCAGAATCGCCGGATCGGCTGGCGGATTAGACTCCAGCTGCTCATCGATCTTGGCCATGTCCATTGGGCAGTGCATGGCCCAGAGGGGGGTGCTTACAACAGCTGCAGCGAGAAATAGCATTGTGCGGCGCATGATGTCAGTCTCCTGATGAATGGCTAGGTCCAATGCAGTATAGAACCCACCGAAATTCAGCAGCGTTTTCGGACATAAGGTCGGCTAGTCAATATACGGTGGTCGGATAGTTATCGTACAACTACTCGGCTATGATACGGGTTACTTCGCTTCAATGAGATCGATGTATCTATGGAAAACCAGAGCGCCCAGCCACGCGTCCGCAGAAAGCACCGGAGTCTCGCGCAGGAGCTGGTAACGGAGCTGTCGCAGCAAATACGTGATGGCCACATCAAGCGTGGCGACAAGCTGCCAACCGAGTCGGCGATCATGCAGGCCCAGGGTGTGAGCCGTACGGTCGTCAGAGAGGCGATTTCGAGGCTGCAGGCATCTGGCCTGGTAGAGACGCGCCATGGCATCGGCACCTTCGTGCTCGATACGCCGAGCACAACCGGTTTGCGCATCGATCCGGCGACCATTGGCACGCTGCGTGACGTGTTGTCCATTCTCGAGTTGCGCATCAGTCTTGAGGTCGAATCGGCTGGTTTGGCATCGATCCGCCGGACACCGGAGCAGTTAGCGGCCATGCGTGCGTTTCTGGATTCGCTGCAGCAGAGTGCTGCGCTGTCCAGCGAAGCGGCCGTGTCCGATTTTCAGTTTCACCTGCAGATTGCTGAGGCAACGGGCAATCGATATTTCACCGACATCATGAATCACCTGGGCACGGCAATCATCCCGCGTAGCCGGCTCAATTCGGCACGTCTGGCTCATGATGATCAGCCTCATTATCAGCAACGCCTGGGTCGCGAACACGAGCAGATCTACGATGCCATTGCCCGGCAGGATGCAGAATCGGCGCGGGCGGCGATGCGTTTGCACCTGACTAACAGCCGCGAGCGGTTGCGCCAGGCGCATGAGGAAGCTGAGACGGATAAGACCAGCTAACTGGCGCTACAGCTAGAGCGCCCGGCGGCGCAGACGCTCAATAGGAAGATTTCCCCAGGCGGAGCGGGTTCTTTCGTCAACCTGCTTCGAGCTCCGATGGTTCGCCCCTTCCAGACCAGCGCCGCGACATGAAACCGCGTCACCCGACGCGGCTTGCGATCAACTGAACCCCACTAACGCGCGGCTTTTTTTGCACCGCCTGTCGAGACTGCTGGTTCTTCAGTTTTACGGTACGTCAGCATGACGATGCCGAAGATGACGATCACCCCGCCCATTATCTGACCGGCTGCAAGCATCTGGTCGAGCACCAACCAGCCCATTATCAAGGTGGCCAAAGGTTCGATATTCATCACCGGCGCATTGCGAGGCATGTTCAGGCGCGGCACTGAAACAAACAGTGTGATAAATCCGATGCCGTAAAGCGCCACCAAAACGGCCAGTGCGATCCATCCCGTGTCGCTCTGCGGCAATGAGAGCCCGCCGGGCAGGAGCCCGCTAACGCCCGCAAGGTTGGCACTGCTGAACACCACCAGCATGGTCAGCATGCTGCGCACCGACCCGCGCACCTGTGAGAGCTTATGGTCGGTAATCCACAATGCCGTTGCGAAAACGCTGGCGGCGCAGAACGCAAGCGCTACGCCGATCACCCATTCCGGCCCGACGTCCTCACTGGACGAAAGACGTTCCGGGACTTCCAATACAAAGAACAGCCCAACCAGTATCAGGCCCATCAGCATTGCGGTGCGGGCAGTGGGTCGTGCGCCACCCAGCGCCCAGGTCAGCAGCGCCAGAAGGATAGGGAAGACGTTTGCGACCAGCAGCGCGAGCGCGACCGGGATCCGGGCCACGGCGGAATACAAACAAATACTTTGCGCCGCGATCAACAGGCCCAACAACAGCTGCCAGCGCCAGGCGCCAGGCGCCAAACGAATACTCTGTCTTTGCCAGAACACCAGCCCCGCCAGCACGATCAGCGTGCCGCCAGAGCGCAACAGGATAGCCAGGAGCACGCCCGCGCCGTCATCGAAGGCGACGCGAGCAGCCACATGGTTGCCGGCAAAGGCACAGCCGAGGCAGACAAGTATCAGCACCGCGATATGACGCGGGAACAGGGCAGGTGAGTCGGAGCTGGTAGTGGACATGGCGTTAGTTCTGTTCCGAAAAAAATCAACGCCAGCCTGCGGGCTGGCGCAATGAGAAAATGAAAAAAGACCCGACCCAGAAAGGGCTGGGTGATAGTGCGTTACAGCACCATGCTCGGCAACCATAGGGAAATGGCAGGGATGTAGGTCACGGCCATCAGCACCGCGAGCAGCGCGCAGTAAAAGGGCAGCAAGGCCTTTACCGTGTTTTCAATCGTGACCTTGCCAATGGCGGCACCGACGAACAGCACCGCGCCAACCGGTGGTGTAATCAGGCCGATTCCCAGGTTAACCAGCATGATCATGCCGAAATGCACCGGGTCGACGCCGATATCCGTAATCACCGGCAGCAAAATCGGCGTGAGGATAAGGATCAATGGCGCCATGTCCATCAGCGTGCCGAGTGCCAACAACATGATGTTGATGCACATCAGAATCACGTAGCGATTGTCCGACAGGGTCAGGAATAGCCCAGTGATCTTCGATGGGATCTGCATCAGCGTCATGATGTAACCGAAGGCGCCGGCGAACGCGATCAGGATCATCACGATCGACAGTGTCCGCACGGTGCGGTGCAGCAACTTGGGCAGATCGCGCCATTTATAGTCGCGGTAAATAAACATGGTCACGAAGAACGCCCAGACCACGGCGATCGAAGCCGATTCGGTTGCCGTGAAGATGCCGCTGAGAATACCGCCCAGGATGATCACCATGGTGAACAGGCCCCAGAGTGCGTCGACGCAAATCTTCAGTGCCTGGCGCAGCGGGATAACCTCACCCTTCGGATAGTTGCGCTTGCGGGCGAACAACAGGCACATGCTCATCATCACCGCGCTCAGTAGCAGCCCAGGTCCAATGCCGGCAATGAACAATGATGCAATGGAAACGGTGCCACCTGCCGCCAGCGAGTAAAGCACTGAGTTGTGGCTGGGTGGTGTCAACAACGCCTGCACCGAACCGCTCACGGTCACGGCGGTGGAAAACTCGCGCGGGTAGCCCTTGCGTTCCATTTCTGGAATCAGCACGGAGCCGACCGAGGCGGTATCGGCCAGCGACGAGCCGGAAATCGCACCGAAGAACGTCGAGGCCATGATATTGACTAGCGACAGTCCACCTCGCACGAAGCCGACCAGCACGCTGGCGAACGCTACCAGCCGGCGAGACATACCGCCTTCGGCCATGATGGCGCCCGCCAGCACGAAGAAGGGAATGGCCAGCAAGGAGAATTTGTTGATGCCGCCTGCAATCTGGATCATCACCGCGTGAAGGGGGATGTCGATGTACCAAGCGCCTGCCAGCGCTGCCAGGCCCAGCGAATAAGCGACGGGGACGCGCAGCAAAATCAGAACGAGGAAGCTGCCTATCAGTATGAACGAATCCATTTAGAGAGTTTCCTTGCTGTCTTCAAAGAGCTCGAAATTGACCGAGCGGCGATGGCGTTGATCGCCGAACAAGAGCTTTTCAACAATGAAGATCAGGCTCAGGAAGCCGCCGATGGCAATAGGTGAGTAAGCGATGCCCACGCGTAGCGTTGGCAGGGTGCTCATGTATTGATTCCAAGTAGCAATGCAAAGCTTGATCCCCCAAATCAGCATGAACAGGCAGATCAGAGCCATCAGGAACTGGACTAGGAGGTCAACGTAACGCTGCCATGAAGCGGGCATGCGATCCGTCAGGGTCGTGACCGCCATATGCGCGCCCGCCCGATAGCTGGCTGCCGCGCCGACAAAGGTAAAAATGGCCATTAGCAGTATTGCCACCGGTTCCGGCCAGCCGGCACCACTTCGCAACACATAGCGGGCGAAGATGCCCCATGGAATGATCAGGGCCATCGCCGTGATCGACAGACCGGCAACCCAGATGCAACTCAGGTAAATCAGGTCATTGAGGCGTAGTAAGGAATTTTTCATGAGACTTCACCGCGAGCACGACGCCGGCTGCGCGCCAGCGTCGTGAAGTTCTTGAACGACCTGTTACTGGACGGCTTCGATACGCTTGATCAGGTCGGCGTAAGCGGCGCCATACTTCTCGCGCACCGGGGCGGTGGCATCGTAGAACGGCTTCTTGTCGACCTCGATGAACTCCACGCCGGCGGCTTTGAGCTTTTCTTCGCTGCTGGCTGATTTCTCATCCCAAAGCTTGCGCTCTTCCTGCTGCGCCTCTTTGGCGAAGGTCTTCACCATTTCCTGTTGCTCCGGGGTGAGCTTGTTCCATGCCGTCTTGGACATGACGATAGGCTCGGGAAGGATCAGGTGACCGGTCAGGGTGTAGTGCTTGGCATTGCGGAAATGGTTGTGCTCGAGCATGGTCGGCGGGTTGTTCTCGGCACCGTCGATCACGCCGGTCTGCAGGGCGCTGAAGATTTCGCCGGTGTCCATTGCCACACCCTGAGCGCCCATGGCGTTCAGCGTATCGATAAACAGCGGGTTTCCGATCACTCGGATCTTCATGCCCTTAAGGTCTTCGATGCTGCGTACCGGCTCCTTGGTATAGAGGTTGCGCACACCGCCGTCCATCCACGCCAGTCCGACCATGTCGAATTCGGAGTCAGTGATCTTATCGAGAAGCTCCTGGCCAATTTCACCATCGATGACCTTGCGCATGTGTTCATGGTCACGGAACACGAACGGCATGTTGAAGACGTTGACGTCCGAAACCACCGGGCCGAGCGTGCCAAGGCTGACACGTGTCATTTGTACCGCACCGATTTGTAGCTGTTCGACGACCTCTTTTTCCGAGCCCAGCACGCCCCCGGAAAACATCCGGTACTTCAGTTCACCATCGGTTGCTTTATCGAGTTTATTGCCGAGATTTTCCATGGCGACGACCGTGGGATACCCGGCAGGATGAACCTCGGCCATTTTCAGCGTTGTAGCGGCTTGCGCGAGGCCCGGCAGGCAGAAGGCAAGGGGAAGTGCAGCGATGAGCAACTTGCGTTTGAAGTTCATGTGGATCTCCATCTTGTTTTTGTTGGATTGCAGCGTTGCGAACGTCAAGGCCGGGCAACTGCGAGCCTGTCCTTGTTGGTGAAGCGTTAGCGGAAGCGCGTTTCCTCCAGCCCGGCGACGCCGGGTTGCAGGGCGAACACGCCACCAGCGAGCGGCTGGTCGGAGAGGTCGCCGCCTGGGCGGATGGACGTTACGAACAAGGTGTCTAGACCGGCGCCACCGAAGGCGCACATGGCCGGTTTCTTCACAGGCACTTCCAACGAGCGGTCCAGGCGGCCGTCCGGCGTGAATCGATGAATCAGCCCGGCGTCGTTGCCGCAGATCCAGTAGCAGCCGTCGACGTCAACCGCGGCGCCATCGGGACGGCCGGGATGCTGGTTCATGTCGACGAACAGGCGGCGATTGCTTGGTGTGCCGCTGTCTACGTCGTAATCGAATGCCCAGATCAGCTGCACGCTGGGGTGCGAGTCCGAGAGGTACATGGTGCGTCCGTCAGGGCTGAAACCCAGGCCGTTGGGCACTATGAAGTCGTTCAATTGCGGCGCCAGTGCTTCGTTACTGGAGGAGGCGTCGTAGCGATACAGCGCTCCTGACGGAATCCCGGCGGCCATGTCCAGGGCCATGGTGCCTGCCCAGAAACGCCCTTGACGATCGCAGCGACCATCGTTGAAACGCATGTTGGGGTTGCCATGCTTGACGCCAGTGAGTCGGGTTGTTTGAAGCGTGCCGTCATCCTGTGGCACAACATCGAAGACGCCGTCTTCCATGCCTGCCACCCAGCGATTGGGAGAGCCCTCGCGGCGTGCGATGCAGGCGATCATCTGGTCGCCCGTCCAGCGAGTGACCGAGGCATCCGCGGCCTTCCAGCGAAGCAGCTGGCGGTTAGGGATATCGACCCAGTAGAGCGCCTGCTCAGAGGCTACCCAGACCGGGCTTTCACCGGTTGCGTTCCGCGCGTCGACTATCAGTTCTGCTTTGTTTGCCATGGCGATTCTCTTCTTTTTGTTCGCGGCGTGGCGGGCGTGGTCAATCGTCGAACGGACCGGCTTCGCAGAAGGCACCGCCCTGATAGATCAGCGCGGGATCGTTTGGCTCGTAGGGTGGTTGCTGTTCAATCTTCTCGCGGAACACTTCGGAACTGTCCTGCGGCTCGAACCCAAGGTGCGCGGCCATGTGGTTATCCCACCAGGCGTCACGATTAGCGGATGCGCCGTATACGACGGTATGCCCGACATTCGGAGTGAAGAGCGAGCGCTCGATGAGCGTGGTCAGATCGCGATAGCTGAGATAGGTCGCCATCATTCGGCGGTTGAGCGGTTCGGGGAAGGACGAGCCGATACGGATGCTCACGGTCTCGATGCCGTAACGATCGAAATAGAAGCTGGCCATGTCTTCGCCGTATGACTTGGACAGCCCGTAATAGCTGTCAGGACGACGAGCGACGCCCGCATCAATTGTTTCGGTCTGCTTGTAGAAGCCGATAACATGATTGGAGCTGGCGAAGATGATGCGCTTGATGCCGTGTTTCCGAGCGGCTTCATAGATGTGAAACACGCCCTTGATGTTGGCTTCGAGGATTTCCTCGAACGGGCGCTCCACTGAAACGCCACCAAAATGCGCGATCGCATCGACGCCTTCGCACAAGGCATGCACGGCGGCTTTGTCAGAGAGGTCGCAGGGCATCACTTCTTCGTTCGGGCCGGCGGGATCCATCGAGGCGATGTCAGAAAGGCGGATGATGCTGGCGTATGGGCGAAGCGTTTCGCGTAACACCTTGCCTAATCCTCCTGCCGCGCCTGTCAGCAGGAGGCGGTTGAAGGGTGTCGGCGTGGTCGTCGTGCTTGTCATGATCAGTCTGCCCGTAGCTTTTTGTTTTTTGATGTCATCGGTTGTCAGATGACTTGGTTCGATTATTTGCGCCGCCCTGCGATTTTGTCAACCTGCCGTGTAAATCTTCCGCCGGATGTAGCCGCGACCAATGGAACCCTCGTTATTACTAGCGGTACGATCCGCAACAGCCGCCTTTAGCGGCTCTGCGAACAAGTGCGAACGATGCCTGGCACAACGCTAGCTGCCTGGTTACTGCTTTCCCATACCACTAAAGTCGAGGGCTGCGAGCTCAGGAAATACCTCATGAAGGAGAGCAGGTTTCTCGATAGGTTGTATGACGACGGTGGGCAGTTTTGCAACTAAATGCGAGAGAAGGGAATCAGCCTGGCGATCCCAGCAGCAGCGCCGCCGAGACGGCAGCCTCAAGAGACGCGCCTGTACGTGCTAGCGCCTGCTTTCTGAAGAAGGCTGCAAGGCCGCGGCGGGTACGTGGATACACGCTCGCCGCGCCGCTTGCTGGCTTTTGTTATTGCCCCAGGCTCGGTTGCTTGGGGTCGTACTTCCAGCCAGGCACCAGATACTGCATGGCCATGGCATCGTCACGGGCGCCGGTGGCGACTTTCTTGTAGAGCTCATTGGCGGACAGGATTCGGTCCATGTCTGGTTCGATTCCGAGCCCGGGCTTGTCGGGAACCTGCACCTCACCGCCAACAATTTGCAGCGGTTCGCGGGTCAGCCGCTCTTGGCCTTCCTGCCAGATCCAGTGGGTATCGATTGCCGTGATCTTTCCAGGCGCCGCCGCTGCGGCATGAGTGAACATGGCAAGCGACACGTCAAAGTGATTGTTTGAATGCGAGCCCCAGGTCAGGCCGAACTGCTCGCACATCTGTGCCAGCCTGACCGACCCCTGCATGGTCCAGAAATGCGGATCGGCCAACGGGATGTCCACCGCCTCGAGGCGCAACGAGTGGCCCATCTGCCGCCAATCAGTCGCGACCATATTGGTGGCGGTGGGAATGCCAGTCGCGCGCTTGAATTCAGCCATGATTTCGCGGCCCGAATAACCGTTCTCCGGGCCGCAGGGATCTTCGGCATAAGAAAGGATATGGCCTTGGCCCTTGCACAAATCGATGGCTTCGGCGAGCGACCACGCGCCGTTGGGGTCAAGGGTGACGCGGGAATCAGGGAAGCGCGCCTTGATGCCAGCGATGGCCTGCATCTCATCTCTGCCACTCATCACGCCGCCTTTGAGCTTGAAATCCTTGAAGCCGTAGCGGGCCGAAGCGGC
Organism: Pseudomonas sp. DNDY-54; assembly: GCF_019880365.1. Lineage (NCBI taxonomy): Bacteria > Pseudomonadati > Pseudomonadota > Gammaproteobacteria > Pseudomonadales > Pseudomonadaceae > Pseudomonas > Pseudomonas sp. DNDY-54. Next base: position 2,226,595 of record NZ_CP082271.1, on the reverse strand, counting down.
TTCCGCCAGGCGGACGATGGATTCGGGGGTGACCGCCTCCTGATGGCGGATTTGATACCAGTCATCAGCCGAGCCGGTACCGGCCAGGTACGGCAGATCGGTACGGGCGCGATCACCTATATAAAAGAGGTAAGCGAGCATGGGCACGCGGTCGCGTTGTTGACCGCTACCGAGCAGCTCTGCCACTGGCACCTCAAGATGCTGGCCCAGCAGGTCGAGGAGGGCGGCTTCAACGGCAGTGATGACGTTGTCCAGTCGCAGGTTGATCTCGTGGGGCTGCTTGAGAACCGCAGCCTCAGCCGCGGATGTGACCTGGTGCTGAGTGGTCTGGGGGCCGCGATCCCCACCGCCGGCAATGGCATGGCGCAGTGCGTTCAAAACTCGGTTATAGCGACCAATCGGTTGGCCAACGACCAGCGCTTTGGTGCGCTCGAGCGCCTGGCGGATGCCTTCTCCGCCCGGAACCTCACCCATGCCCGTATGGCCGGCGCTGTCTTTGAGAATGACCAGGTTCCGCGTGAAGTACGGAGCATGGGCGCCACACAGATTGAGCAGCATGCTGTCGTAACCAGCCACAGGAATGACCTGCATGTCCGTAACTGACGGAGTCGCCATCTTTGTGTCTAGCATCTGCTGTGTAGCTCCTATCTTTTTGTATGAATGTTGATCGGCGTAAACGGCTGGTTTGAAAGGCCATCAAGGGCCTTCGTTCTGATTCGCGAGCTGGATAATCGGTAATAAGGAGGGGGAGGCGCTAGCCTGAGACGCTGGGATGATGAGCCGCAGATCCCGAGAGCATCGGCATCAGAGGTGGCCAGGTTTGCAGCGGTCGACGAAGGGGTTACTCGGAGTGATCCTGACCAGCCGCAATGAATCACCGGTTCTCGATTCGCCTCGGAAGAGGGCAGGTGATCCGACGTTCTGACTACAGCAGGCAGGTTCATGGCTGTTTCAAACTCATCATGTATTGTTATACGTTGTCATATGACATTTGGTTTTTTAACAGTGCTATGAGTCCATGTCAAACGATCGAAGCGACACGATACGTGCCGTATGTACCCAACTGTTCAACGCTCCGGTTGCGGTCGCGATTCGGCAGGGAGAGAACGTAACTACTGCTACAACGGCCGCGGCGCTACGTGAACCCAGCGGGAAATCTATTACAAAACAGGTAGCGAAATATAATGTTGTACGATAACGTATCTCCAAGGCTGCGGCCCTAACTCCTTACTGATTGCTTCACAGGATGCTCGAACAATGAATCCACAAGAACTGAAGGCCATCCTCTCTTCTGGTCTGCTGTCTTTCCCGGTCACTGATTTCGACCAGCAAGGCGACTTCAACCGTGCCGGGTACATCAAGCGACTGGAATGGTTGGCGCCTTATGGCGCAACGGCGCTGTTCGCCGCGGGCGGTACTGGCGAGTTTTTCTCGCTGACGCCCCAGGAATACCCGGACGTCATCAAGACGGCCGTTGATACCTGTGCTGGCCAAGTTCCTATTCTTGCCGGGGTCGGCGGCCCGACCCGTCAGGCTATCGCCTACGCTCAGGAAGCCGAGCGCCTGGGCGCGAAGGGGCTGTTGCTGCTGCCTCATTACCTGACCGAAGCCAGTCAGGAAGGCGTGGCCAAGCATGTTGAAGAAGTGTGCAAGTCGGTCAATATCGGTGTGGTGGTTTATAACCGCAATGTCTGCCGTTTGACGGCGCCGCTGCTCGAGCAACTGGCCGAGCGCTGCCCTAACCTGATCGGATACAAGGACGGCCTCGGTGACATCGAGCTGATGGTCTCCATCCGTCGTCGCCTGGGTGAACGCCTGACCTACCTGGGTGGCCTACCCACCGCAGAGGTTTACGCCGCAGCCTACAAGGCGCTGGGCGTTCCCGTTTATTCATCAGCCGTATTCAACTTCGTTCCCAAGATGGCGATGGATTTCTATCGCGCTATCGCGCGTGAAGATCACGAAACGGTTGGCCGACTGATCGATGACTTCTTTCTGCCGTACCTCGATATCCGTAATCGCTGCAAGGGATACGCTGTCAGCATCGTCAAGGCCGGCGCCAAGATCTCCGGTTATGACGCCGGGCCTGTGCGCGCTCCGCTGACCGACTTGCTGCCAGACGAGTACGAAGCGCTCGCTGCGCTGATCAAAAAGCAAGGCGCGCAATAACGGTCCAGCCCGACCCATCATTCGCCCCAACCGCCTGCGGCTGTTCGGCCTTTAGAACGAATAGTGGCAGGCGGAACTCACGAAGGAGAAAGTCCCGTGGCAGACGTACAACGCTATGACAATTACATCGATGGCCAGTGGGTAGCCGGCAAGAACTACCAGGCCAATATCAATCCCTCCGACTTGTCGGACGTGATTGGCGAATATGCCCAGGCTGACAGCGCACAGGTCGAAGCCGCCGTGGCGGCAGCCCGTAAAGCGTTCCCGGCATGGGCCGCCTCCGGCATTCAGGCGCGCGCCGATGCGCTGGAGAAGGTAGGCCTTGAAATCCTCGCTCGTCGCGAAGAGCTCGGTGCGTTGTTGGCCCGCGAAGAGGGCAAGACCCTGCCGGAGGCGATCGGTGAAGTGACCCGGGCCGGCAATATCTTCAAGTACTTCGCGGGCGAATGCCTGCGCCAGGCTGGAGAGACCCTGCAGTCCGTTCGTCCGGGTGTCAGCGTCGAAGTGACCCGCGAACCGCTGGGTGTGATCGGCCTGATCACCCCCTGGAATTTTCCGATTGCCATTCCGGCCTGGAAGATTGCCCCGGCGCTTGCCTACGGTAACTGCGTGGTCATCAAGCCTGCCGACCTCGTGCCTGGCTGCGCCTGGGCCATCGCCGAGATCATCTCGCGTTCAGGTTTTCCGGCGGGCGTGTTCAATTTGGTGATGGGTAAAGGCCGCGAAGTGGGCGAAGCCATCGTCAACGACAAACGTGTCGATGGCGTGAGCTTCACCGGTTCCGTTGGAGTGGGCCGTGGCATCGCAGCGACCTGCGTGGGCCGCCAGGCCAAGGTTCAGCTGGAAATGGGCGGTAAGAACCCGCAGATCATTCTTGACGATGCGGATCTCAACACCGCTGTCGAACTGGCTACTCAGAGCGCGTTTTACTCGACTGGACAGCGCTGCACCGCTTCCAGCCGCATCATCGTGACCGAAGGTATTTATGACCGTTTCGTCGAAGCGATGGTTGAGCGCATCAAGAAGATCAAGGTCGGCTCGGCGCTGGAAAAAGGTGTCGATGTCGGCCCGGTGGTATCCCAAGCTCAGCTTGACCAGGACCTGCGTTACATCGAGATCGGCAAGGAAGAGGGCGCACGCCTGGTCTGCGGTGGCGAACGTGTGAATTGCGGCACAGAAGGTTACTTCCTGGCGCCGACCCTGTTCGTTGACAGCACTGCGGACATGCGCATCAGCCGTGAAGAGATCTTCGGGCCGGTGGCCAACGTGGTGAAGGTCAAGGACTACGATGAAGCGCTGGCGATGGCCAACGACACGGAGTTCGGTCTGTCCGCGGGTATCTGCACCACCTCGCTGAAGTACGCCAACCACTTCAAGCGCCATTCCCAGGCAGGAATGGTGATGGTCAACCTGCCGACTGCCGGTGTGGACTACCACGTGCCGTTCGGTGGCCGCAAAGGCTCGTCCTACGGCCCGCGTGAACAAGGTCGCTACGCCCAGGAGTTCTACACCACGGTGAAAACCACCTACATCGGCTGATAGCCGATGTGCTCGGGGGTGCGATCCGGTTAACCCCGTCGGATCGCACCGCTGAGCAGTGAAAGACGTTTTCCAGCAACGTTTGACCATAACAACAATAGTGAGATGCGTATGAACAACCCCGTGCATCAAGGCGCCCCGGTCGTTACCGAACTTCAGGTAGTGCCAGTTGCCGGACAGGACAGCATGCTGCTCAACCTCAGCGGTGCTCATGGTCCGTACTTCACCCGCAACATCCTCATTCTCAAGGACAGCGCTGGCAACACGGGTATCGGCGAAGTCCCCGGTGGCGAGGCGATCCGCCAGACCCTGGAAGACGCTCGTGGCATGCTGGTCGGGCAATCGGTCGGCAACTTCAACGGCCTGTTGAATCAGGCGCGCAAGGCGTTCGCTGACCGTGACGTGGGTGGTCGTGGGCTGCAGACCTTCGATCTGCGCATCGCCATTCACGCCATTACGGCACTGGAATCCGCCCTGCTTGATCTGCTCGGCCAACATCTGGGCGTGCCGGTCGCCGCGCTATTGGGCGATGGTCAGCAGCGCGATGAAGTCGAGATGCTCGGTTACCTGTTCTACATCGCCGATCGCAACAAGACTGACCTCGGCTACCGCGATGAAACCAACGCCAGTGACGCCTGGTACCGCGTGCGCAACGAAGAAGCGCTCACGCCGGAAACCGTGGTTCGCCAAGCCGAAGCAGCCTATGAACGCTATGGCTTCAAGGATTTCAAGCTCAAGGGCGGCGTGCTGCCGGGAAGCGAAGAGGTCAAAGCCATTCGTGCGCTGGCCGAGCGGTTCCCTGACGCTCGAATCACACTCGACCCCAACGGGGCCTGGTCGCTGGCCGAAGCCATTGACCTGTGCAGGGACCTGCACGGCGTGCTCGCTTACGCCGAAGACCCATGTGGAGCCGAAAACGGTTACTCCGGTCGCGAAGTGATGGCCGAGTTCCGCCGCGCCACGGGGCTGCCGACCGCCACCAACATGATCGCGACCGACTGGCGGCAAATGGGCCACACCATTCAGCTGCAATCGGTAGACATTCCGCTGGCAGATCCGCATTTCTGGACCATGAGCGGTTCGGTGCGCGTCGCGCAAATGTGTCAGGACTGGGGCCTAACGTGGGGCTCGCATTCGAACAACCATTTCGACATCTCGCTGGCAATGTTCACCCATGTGGCCGCCGCCGCGCCGGGCAAGATCACGGCGATCGACACCCACTGGATTTGGCAAGACGGTCAATACCTGACCCGTGAGCCGCTACAGATCGTGGGCGGAAAGGTCGCCGTTCCGGCCAAGGCCGGGCTGGGTGTGGAGCTGGATGAAGATGCGCTGCAAAAGGCCCATGAGCTGTACCTGGCCAAAGGGCTGGGCGCTCGCGACGATGCCATTGCCATGCAGTATCTGATTCCGGAATGGGCCTTCAACAATAAGCGGCCGTGCATGGTGCGCTGATTTGTCTGGACACAGTCGTAGGGTGGGCTTCAGCCCGCCAGGGTGGCTGATAGGGAGCGATTTGGTGGGCTTTAGCCCACCAGCGTGTCTGAGTCCGTTTGGAATTTTGCGCCGACCGCTCTACAACAATAACCGGGCCTGACCGGAGACGATATGAACGAAACCGTGGAACTGATTCAGCATCAAGATTCGCCTCGTTACATTCGCTTGAACGAAGCGGACAACGTGGCAGTTGTAGTCAACGATGGCGGTGTGCCGACAGGCGCTCGGTTCCAGGACGGATTGGTCACGGTTGAATCGGTACCGCAGAGCCACAAGGTCGCATTGGTCGACATCGCCATCGACCAACCTGTGCGCCGCTACGGGCAGATCATCGGCTATGCGCTGGAGCCCATCGTGCGGGGATCATGGGTCAAGGAGACCCAGCTGCGCATGCCATCCGCGCCGCCGCTCGAAAGCCTACCCATGGCTGACGCCGTACCTGCCCGGCTCGAACCGCTCGACGGCTTTACGTTCGAGGGTTACCGCAACGCCGACGGCACGGTGGGTACGCGTAACATCCTTGGCATCACCACCACGGTGCAATGCGTCACCGGCGTGCTCGATCATGCTGTGGCACGCATCCGCAAAGAGCTGCTGCCCAAGTATCCGAATGTCGATGATGTGGTCGCGCTGACGCACAGCTATGGCTGCGGCGTGGCGATCAATGCTAAGGATGCGTACATCCCCATTCGCACCGTGCGCAACCTGGCGCGCAATCCGAATCTCGGCGGTGAAGCGCTGGTGATCAGCCTTGGCTGCGAAAAGCTGCAAGCCGAGCAGGTCATGCACGAGGGTGATGCTTCGGTCGACCTCAGTGAACCCTGGCTGTATCGCCTGCAAGAATCCAATACGGGCTTCGGTGAAATGATCGAACAGATCATGGCGCTGGCCGAAGCCCGTTTGCAGAAGCTCGATCGCCGCCGGCGCGAGACCGTGCCCGCATCCGAGCTGATCCTGGGTATGCAATGCGGTGGAAGCGACGCGTTCTCCGGCATCACGGCCAACCCCGCGCTGGGCTACGCCTCGGATCTGCTAATCCGTGCCGGCGCCACAGTGATGTTTTCGGAAGTCACCGAAGTGCGCGACGCGATCTACATGCTCACTGCACGTGCGGAAACGCAGGAAGTCGCCGAAGCGCTTGTCCGCGAGATGGACTGGTACGACCAGTATCTCGAGCGCGGCGCCGCGGACCGCAGCGCCAACACCACGCCGGGCAACAAGAAAGGCGGGCTGTCGAATATCGTCGAAAAGTCGCTCGGCTCCATCGTCAAGTCTGGCAGCAGCGCTATCAATGGCGTGCTCGGCCCAGGCGAACGATTCAGTCGTAGGGGCCTGATCTATTGCGCGACGCCAGCCAGTGATTTTGTCTGCGGCACGTTGCAGCTGGCGGCGGGAATGAACCTGCACGTGTTCACCACCGGACGGGGGACGCCCTATGGGCTGGGCATGGCGCCTGTTGTAAAAGTTTCTACCCGCACGGAACTGGCCGAGCGCTGGCCGGATTTGATTGATGTCGACGCCGGCCGCATCGCCACAGGTCGGTCCAGCATTGAGGAATTGGGCTGGGAGTTGTTCCACTACTACCTGGACGTCGCGAGCGGTCGCAAGCAGACATGGGCCGAGCAGCACAAACTGCACAACGATATAACCCTGTTCAATCCAGCGCCGATCACCTAATGGTCCGGTCGTCACGGCAGTGCGGTTTAGCCACGACCGCCGCAGCACCCCTCGCTCGACGCGACGATTACGAGGCAATGAAATGACCCGCATTCTTCAGCTCGGCCCGCTGAGCGATCGCTTCAACCGCGGCTTGGCCGCGGAATATGACGTACTACACGCCTGGGAAACGGATGCAGATGCGCTGCTAGACGCTCACGCTCAAGGCATCGAGATCATCGTAACGTCGGCTCGCTTTGGATGCCGCGCGTCATTGATCGAGCGCCTGCCAAATTTGCGTGCGATAGTGAGTTTTGGCGTCGGCTACGACGCTATTGACGTGGCAGCAGCCCGGGCCCGCGGCATCCCCGTGAGCAACACGCCCGAGGTGCTCAACGATTGCGTGGCCGACCTCGCGTTCGGCTTGGTTATCGATTGTGCCCGCCAACTGTCGCGTGCCGATCGGTTCGTTCGTGCCGGCAAGTGGCCGTCAGGGGGATTGCCATTAGCGACTCGGGTCAGCGGCAAACGGCTCGGTATCGTCGGGCTCGGCCGCATCGGCGAAGCGGTTGCGAGACGTTCGAGCGGTTTCGATATGCAGGTGCAGTACCACAATCGTCGGCCAGTTGAATCGAGCGTATACGGCTACCAGAGCTGCTTGGTTGAGCTCGCTCGCTGGAGCGATTTTCTGGTGCTGACCTGCCCGGGCGGTGAAGCCACCCGCCACTTGATCAATCGCGAGGTGCTCGATGCGCTTGGTCCCGAGGGGATTCTGATCAACGTCTCCCGCGGGACCGTGGTGCATGAGCCGGCGTTGGTTGAGGCGCTGATTGAAGGACGTCTCGGCGGCGCCGGGCTGGACGTCTATGCGCAGGAGCCCAGTGTGCCGCAGGCGTTGCTCGAACTGCCGAATGTAGTCCTGCTTCCACATATTGGCAGCGCTACCGAGGAAACTCGGCTGGCTATGGAGGAATTGCTGCTGGCAAACCTCCGCGCGTTTATCGAGCGCGGGGAGCTGCTGACGGCTGTCTAAGCGCGCTCATCGGCGCGCCTGGACGGCGGCTCTGGTCGCCACCGAGCTCAAGCCACAAGCTTTGGTTCGTTTATTACCCTGAGCGTCATCGCCGCCTTGCGTGTCACAAGCACGCTCGAGCGGTCCCTACCTTTTGGAACGCACGTTCGCGAGGAGCTTTCCGTTATGCACCTGCCGCCCGATCGGCCTGAGGTCCATCTGCAACGTGGGCCTGTGCAACTGTCCGTCTGCCCGACCCTGGGTGGAGCCATTACGCGCTTACGCTTCCACGGCGTCGATGTGCTGCGAGCGTGGGACGGTTCAGACAACGTACGGCGTACCGGTTGTTTCGTCCTCGTACCGTTTTCGAATCGCATCGGTGCGGGTGGTTTCGAGCACGAGGGCGTTCAGTACGGTTTGGAAAGCCTGTCACCCGATCATCCGCTGCCGATCCATGGTGTCGCCTGGCAACGTGAATGGCGGTTGACCGAGCAAAGTGATGCCGAACTGGTGCTGACGTTGGTCCACCATCCCGACGGCGTGCACGACAGGAGCTGGCCGTTTTCGTTTGAGCTGATGCATCGAATTCGCCTAGCGGAGCAAGGGGTCGAGCTGCAGCTCAGTCTACGCAACACGGATATGCGTTCCATGCCTGCCGGCCTCGGTTGGCACCCGTACTTCGCCCGACACGACGCCTGCACGCTGCAGTTCGCAGCACAGTCAGTGTGGACGAGCGACGAGCGTAATCTACCGGCTGATCGGGTTCAGGTTCCGTCTCGATGGGATTTCACTCAGCCGCGTCTATTAGAGGAACCTTCCCTCGATCACTGTTTCGTCGGCTGGGAGCGGCAGGCGCGAATCAGTTGGCCAGGGCAGGGGATTGAGCTATCCATGACCGCAACCGACGCACTCAATTATCTGGTGGTCTACACGCCGTCGAGGGAGCAAGGCTTCTTCGCAGTAGAACCCGTCTCGCACGCCAACAACGCACTTGGGATGAGCGACCCTTCGGAAAGCGGCGTGCACATCCTTGCCCCGGGCGAGACGTTGCAGGCTAGCTGTCAGATCAATCTCAAGCGTAGCCCTAAGACCGACGCCCTGGGGTGAGGTTTACGTCTGATCAGCGTCTTTAGCGCAGTCCACATGAAGATGTAGGGCATGGGGGTGCGCAGGAGGCCGCGGTGCTAATGGCTGTGACCTCTCGGGCACAAGACGCCCCAACCAGCACAGCTAAAAGCCTGTGGTGGCGGCTTTAACGAGCGACTGCCAATCGCTCCCTTCACGTCTGCGTAGCGTGGCGGCGTGGCTCGATTACCGGACAAAAAAAGCCCGTCACCAGGACGGGCGAAAGTTTCCGCAACAGGAGCGAGGAGTGTTGCGTCCAGCGTGGTGGTGACGCTTACAAAATCGAGATCGGGTAGTTGAAGATCAAGCGGTTCTCGTCGAACTCGTTACGGCTGAATGAGCTGTCTCGACGCATGCTGGAGTTACGCCACTTGATGTTCAGGTTCTTCAAGGCACCGCTCTGCACGGTATAAGCCAGTTCGGACTCACGGCCCCATTCCTTGCCTTCATCGCCGCTTGCAGTGGTGATGTTATCGCCGCTGATATAGCGATTCATCAGGACCAGGCCGGGGATGCCCACGCCGGCGAAGTTGTAGTCGTGGCGCAGCTGCCAGGAGCGCTCGTCGGCTGCGTCATAGGCCGAGTTGAAGCTGTCGTTGGCGACCGAAGCACCACCGGTACCGTTGACGCGCATCCACTGATTGCCGCTGACTTTCTGCAGGCCGACGTAGAAGGTGTTGGCGCCAGCTTGCAGACCAAACAGACCCGAGTAGGTCTTGTTGTCCAGATCGCCCGCGAGCGCGCTGCCTTCGTCCTTGCCGGTGAAATAGCCCACGTTAGCGGTAAAGGCGAGATCGTCGCTTAGCGGCTGGGTATGCAGCAGCTGGACGTAACTCTGCTGATAGATATCTTCCAGTCGTGCATGCCAAAGGCCAACTTTGGTCGAGTCGGTGAACGCGTATTCGCCGCCTATAAAGTTGAAGCGATCTGAGGTGGCGGTAATGCCGTTCAGCCCGTCACGGTAGGACATGTCCTCCATGCTGGCATCATCGCGCGTGCTGTTCTGTCGCATCTGGCCACCGTACAGGGCCAGGTTGCTGACTTCCTTTGACGTGACCATGCCGCCCTGGAAGGTTTGCGGCAACGAGCGGCCGTCATCGGCACGCAACACTGGTACCACTACTTGCCACTCACCGACGCGCAGCTCTGTTTCCGACATTTTGGCTTTGGCGGCGACAGCCAGGCGGCCAAAATTATCGGCGGGTTTGCCGTCGCTGTGGCGGGGAAGCAAACCTGTTCCGTAGGTACCGCCACCGCCGTCGAGCTTGACCGCAAGCATGGCCAGGGTATCAACGCCAAAGCCAATCGGCCCAGGGGTGTAGCCGGACTGAATATTCAGAATAAAACTCTGTGTCCATTCCTCGGCTTTGCCCTGCGGTGCAGTGGCGCTGGGGCCCACCGGATCGACAAAGTTGCGGTTGATATAAAAGTTACGGGCGTTGACGGACACTTTGGCGCCATCAACAAAGCCGTCCGCGGCGTGAACGACGGTAGGAATGCCCATAACCATCGACAGCGTGCCCGCGAGTACGGCGGCAGATAGGGGGTTGCGTGGGGTCATTGTTGTTGTGCTCCCTTTTTTGATTAGTCCGCTTCGACGCCATCGGCAAAGACGAAGTGGGGTCTAGCGCAGCCGCCTGCAGGCGACGCGAATCGTGACACCTGTTATCAGTTGTCATACGACGTACCGGATTATGGCGATGAGCAAGAGCTTGTCAATTCAATTTGTAAAGTTTTGTTCGGCCTTCGACGTTTATCTAAGCGCGATATACAGGGGGAGTTCGCAGATGTCGGGGCTTTGATCCCGAAGGGAAGAGGCGAGCAGGTAAAGCAATGATATCCGACGACTCGCTAAGATCTTGCCTCAGACCACCAGCGGGGTAGAAGTCGTCTGACGTGTTGTTGCGCAAACCGATCATCCATCAGGTGAATCACGCCTTTATCGCTCGTGGTGCGAATCACTCGCCCCGCAGCCTGCACCACCTTTTGCAAACCGGGGTAGAGGTAGGTGTAGTCGTAACCTGTTCCAAACAACTCATCCATCCGTGTCCTCATCTGCTCGTTTACGGGGTTGAGTTGTGGAAGGCCGAGCGTCGCGACAAAAGCACCGATAAGACGGTCGCCGGGCAGGTCAATGCCCTCTGAGAAGACGCCGCCTAACACGGCAAACCCGATGCCTCTTCCTTCGTTTGTGAAACGGCCGAGGAAGGCACTGCGAGCCGTCTCGTCCATACCTCGCGTCTGTTCCCAGAAAGGCAGGCCCGGGTGCTTGGTTGCAAGCAGGGTGGTCACCTGCTGGAGGTAATCGAAACTGCTGAAGAAGGCGAGGTAATTGCCGGGGCGCTCGTGATACTGCTGTGCTAGCAGCTCGACGATAGCCGCCATCGAGCCAGCGCGGTGCTGATAGCGCGTGGAGATATGCCGCGCCAGGCGTACATCGAGTTGCTCGGCCGTAAACGGCGACTCAACATCGATCCATACGTGGTTCGGCGGCAGGCCCAAGGTATCGGCATAAAATTGCCTTGGATTGAGCGTCGCAGAGAACAGCACGCAGGACCGAGCCTGAATGAAGCGCGGCGCAAGAAATGGCGCAGGCAAGACGTTGCGGATAGTAATGACGGAACGCTTGCCGCGAGTGCGAGCACCCTGGAGCAGCAGTGTGCAGTCGAGCAGCGAGTGCGTTCCAAACAGTTCCGCCAGGCGACAAAAGTGCATTGCATCGAAATACGCTCGCTGCACGGCGGGATCCAGGCCCGTCAGTTGTTCCGTCAGGTATTCAGTGATGACACTCACGGCCTGTTGCAACGCGCCGATGAGCTTATGGGGAAAATCTGGATGCACCGCGTATACATCGACCTGCGCCCCATGCACGTCGTTCCAGCAGCGTAAAACACGTTCAATCGGCTTTTTAAGTATGTTAGGAGCTACTGTGCGTAACTCCTTGAAAACCCTAATGTCTAGCTCAGCGGTGTACATGCTTCGCCCGCGTTCCAGCAGGTTGTGGGCCTCATCGACCAAAACGGTAACTCCCCACTGGTTAGCCAGCGTCAGGCTGTACAGAAGGGCATTCAGGTCGAAGTAATAGTTGTAATCGCAAACGACTACATCAGCCCAGCGGGCCATTTCCTGGCTGAGGTAATAAGGGCAGACCTGATGGACAAGCGCCACCTCACGAAGCGCTTGCTGGTCGAGCATCGGGATGGCGACAGCCGCTGCGCGCGCCGCTGGAAGCCGATCATAGAAGCCTCGCGCCAATGGGCAGGACTCCCCGTGACAGGCCTTGTCCGGGTGTTCGCACGCCTTCTCGCGCGCTATGAGCTCCAGTATGCGCAGCGGCGTTTTAGCTGTTGTCAGGCTGGTTAGCGCATCCAAGGCCAGTCGCCGGCCCGAAGTCTTGGCGGCCAGAAAGAACAGCTTGTCCAACCCCTGGCCGGGGAATGCCTTCAACTGGGGAAACAGCGTGGCGAGCGTCTTGCCGATGCCGGTCGGTGCCTGCGCCATCAGGTGCGTTCCGGTACATGCCGCCTTGTACACCGCTTCGGCCAGCTGTCGTTGACCCTGGCGAAACTCGCGATGCGGGAATTGCAGTGTTGTGAGGGCCTGATCACGTTCACGCCGATGTTCCACTTCCTGTTCGGCCCAAGCGATAAACCGCTGGCAGCGTGTTTCATAGAAGACTTGCAGCGCTTCACGGCTCATCGCCTCAACCAGCACGGTCTCCTTCTGGCTGACCACATCGAAGTAGACCAGGGCGACATTCACGGACGGCAGGCCGCGTGATGCGCACAGTAACCAGCTATAGATCTTCGCCTGAGCCCAGTGCAGTTGGCGGTGGTTGGCGGGTTGCCGGGTCAGGTCGCCGCGGTGCGTCTTGATCTCTTCCAGCTGGTTCCGTGCGGGGTCGTAGCCATCCGCGCGGCCACGGACTACAAGTGGCCCGTAGTGCCCCTCCAGCCCGACCTCGCGTTCGTAGCCGTCCGCGCGGCGCGCAGCAACGGTCGTATGTCCGGCGATGCCTTCAAGCGCTGTGGGCGAGGGCGTGAAGCGTAGATCCAGATCGCCTTCTTTGGCGGTGAATTCGCAGAGCGCCCGCACCGCAACCTTATAGGTCACGTGAACTGTCCGCCCATTGGACGTAGCAGACTGCGATCGGCATCTGGTGGTTTTGGGCGAACGCTATCCAGCGCTTCTGGTTGTCCTGTAGGCGATCGCCGGGGCCTTTCACCTCGATCAGCTGATAGCGCTGCTCGTCAGGCCAGAATTGAATGAGATCGGGCAACCCGCTGCGATGGTTGGTCACGTCCTGAAGAATGCGCGTGAAGAAGGCTTTCAAGTGCTCGGCTGGAATGCAATCGAGCGCCAGTCCCAATAGCGTTTCATCCAACAGCCCCCAGCTGACGAACTGCGACTGGAGGCCGGCCTTGTCCCGAAAGACGCGGCGTATACAGTCACGGTATTCGTCCGTGCCGAGCTTGCTCAGGCAAGCATCGAAGAGGCCGGCGCGCCGCGCATAAAAGTCGGGCCGTGCGAGATCTGCCGGCGCGGCGTGGAACGGATGGAAGAAGGCGCCGGGCAAGGGCGCAAAGATCGCGTCCCAGCAGAGCAGTCCAAGCAACGAGTTGATCAGCGCGTTTTCCACGTAGTAAACCGGCGCAGCACGGGATGTCAGGTGTTCGCGCACAGCATGTTCGACACTCATTGCGGCCGGCCGCGGCAGAACGAGATCCATGCGGTGCGGCTGGGCGATGCTCGCACGGCGCGAAGCAGGGCCGCCGAGCGTGCGTCGTAGCCGAGGCAGGATTCGCTGCAACTGTTGGGCTTCATGCTCGCTTTCAGGCGCAGCCTCGGCGGCCAGTCCCAGCTGCAATGCAGCCTCCGGTTGTTCGCAGCGCTCAAGCACCCGGATTGCACGTTCTCGTGCACCCGGATAGTGGTTGGCGGCGTGAAGCCGCAGTGCCAACGACAAATCACCGACGCGCTCGCATTGGCGTGCAAGCCCCAGCAGCAACTTGCCGCGACGATTCTCCAGCCAATCGTTGGCGTATGGCGTCGTGGGCACTTCCGCCAGCACGTCTTCAACTGATTCGCCGGCTTCGAAGCGCTCACGACAGCGGTGTAGATGCAGGTAGGCATCAACCTCCGCTCGGAGATGGAAGGCGCGCGACTCGAGGGAGAAGGTGACCTGCTCATAACGAAAGATGCCGAGATCGGCGAGCACGAACTCCGACCAATCCTGATGAATGTTGCCGAAGAACATCAATCGCAACCGGTCGCACAGATCGTTGATGGTCAGTGCGAATGCCGTGTCGCCAAGCGCTTCGCACCAACTGGCGAAGCGTTTCGGTTGAGCGTGTTCGGCCAACAGGGCTTGCAGCAAGTCGCTCTTGCGCTGGCCACCGAGCGCCGCTCCAAACACACGAAGCAGTTCATCCTTTTTCAACAGGCCGAACAGCTGAATCAGATCGAGCGCCGGGTCAGGCTCGATCCAGCCTTGCTCGACCAAGGCCGCCGCGGCCTGAAGGGGACAGCCGATCTCGGCATAGCGAAGCTTACTGGCGCGAAACAGCGTCCCCTTGCGCATCACCATGCGAACCAGAAGCGCCTGTGATGTTTGAGGGGTTTGCTGGAAGCGGTCTATGAACGAACGTTCCGCGTCATCCAACAGGTCGCCGTGACGCTCACCTACCCATGCGAGCACCTGGCGGAAGTTATCAAGGTAGTAAAAGCGGTTTTCCAGAGCTTGGCGCATCGAACGTCCGGTTCGGTCATACAGGGCTGGTCGGCCCGAAGAGGCTGGGTATTTATACAGTTGCCAAGAGGTTTGGCAACGGTTGGACGATCAATGGCGGGGATGGGCTGCTCCTCAGCCGGTCTGCGATAAACACGCCGGGTTGAAGAGCAGCAGAGCGGTGATGGGTACGACAGATCGATGGACCAGCCGGTGACTGGCCTTTCCTATCGGATGTTGAATCAGACGGTGCGCGAGAACCGACCGCGCTGTTCGCCGCCGAGATAGGCATCGAAGGCCATGGCCACGTTTCGCATCATCAGGTGACCTTGTGGCATGAGCACGACGGCGTCCTCGCGGATCTCCACCAGTCCGTCAGCAATGTGCTCGTCGAGCTTGGCCAGCGAGTCGGCGAAGTAGTCGCGGAAGACAATGCCGTAGCGCTGCTCCATTTCGGCGAAATCAATGCGGCCATGGCACATCAGCGAAATGATCACATCGCGACGTAGACGATCGTCTTCGCTGAGCTTGTAACCGCGCTGCACAGGCAGCATCCCTTCGTTCAGTCGTGCGTAGTACTGCGACAGCTCTTTCACGTTCTGGCTGTAGCTATCACCGACCTTGCCTATCGAGGAAATCCCGAGGCCAATCAGGTCGCAGTCGGCGTGCGTCGAGTAGCCTTGGAAATTGCGCTGTAGCGTGCCGTTGGCACGGGCGAGGGTCAGTTCGTCATCGGGGAGCGAAAAGTGATCCATGCCGATATAGACGTAGCCGGCGTCGGTCAGGCGCTTGATGGTGAGCTCAAGCAACTCCAGCTTCCGCTCTGGCGGCGGCATGTCTTCCGGCCGAATCAACTTTTGCGCGCGTACCAGCTCCGGTAGATGCGCGTAACTGTAAGCGGCGATACGGTCCGGACGGATATCGATGATCTTATTAAGGGTGGTGTTGAAGCTTTCAACGGTCTGTAACGGCAGGCCGTAAATCAGGTCGACGCTGATCGACTTGAAGTGGGCATCGCGTGCGGCCTGCACCAACTCGCGGGTTTGCTCCTCGGTCTGGATGCGGTTGACCGCGATCTGGACTTGCTCGTCGAAGTCCTGCACACCAAAGCTCAAACGGTTGAAGCCGAGCTTGCGCAGGCCGTGGATCTGTTCAGGGGTAACGGTACGTGGATCGACTTCGAGCGAAAACTCATGGTTGTCGCTGTCGTCCATGTTGAAGGCCTGATGCAGCGTGGCCATTAAGTCTGCCAGTTGCTCACTGGTGAGATAGGTCGGCGTGCCGCCGCCCAGGTGCAACTGGGTCAGCTTGCGGGAACGATCAAACAACGCCGCCTGCATCTGGATTTCTCGCTTTAGGTATTCCAGGTATTCAACGGCACGGTCGGTCTTGTGGGTGATGATTTTGTTGCACGCGCAGTAGTAGCAAAGGCTTTTGCAGAACGGGATATGGATGTACACCGACAGCGGCTTGGGCGTTGCGGCCTCGTTGGTTTCCTTCGCGGCGTTGCGATAGTCATCGATGGCGAACGCCTGATGAAACTGTGGCGCGGTGGGGTAGGAGGTGTAGCGAGGACCCGGACGGTCATACTTCTCGACCAGGGCGCGGTTAAAGCTCGGCGTTTGGTCCATGTGTGATTTTCACCTTGCGGTTAATAGGGTGGGTAGCCGCCAGAGGTGTAACTGCGGCCTGCGACATCGTGGCGCGATTATCCCTGATTCTAGCCGAGGAGTCGGCTGTCTCAGATCAAGATCGAGACAGCCGACGGCGATGTCGTATCGCAGCCGGTCGGGTAGCAGCCGCCACGCAGGATTCATCGGGGCGATGAATCAGAGCCGGAACTGCTTAACCAGACGATTCAGCTCCGCGGCGAGTTGTACCAGTTCATCACTGATCTGCGCGGTTTGCGAGGCGTCGGTCAGCGTTGTATCGGCAATGGCGCTGATGGTTGTGATGTTCCGGTTAATTTCGTCAGCGACCGCGCCCTGTTGCTCTGCAGCTGTCGCTATTTGCGTGTTCATGCCGTTGATGGTGTTCACTTCGCCGGCAATGACCGTAAGGCTCTGTGCGGTCTTTCCTACGCGGTCCGACCCTGAATGTGCGCGAACTTGAGCACCCTCCATCGCCTGTACCGCTTTGCGCACGCCATTTTGCAACTGTTCGATAGTGTGCTGAATTTCTTCCGTGGATTTCTGCGTGCGAGAGGCAAGGGTGCGGACCTCGTCCGCGACCACCGCGAAGCCGCGGCCTTGTTCGCCCGCACGAGCGGCTTCGATCGCGGCATTCAACGCAAGCAGGTTGGTTTGCTCCGCGATGCCATTGATCACGTTCAGCACCATGCCGATGCTGACGCTGTCGGTTTCGACCAGTTTGATCACCTGGGCGGCGTTCTCGATATCACCGATCAACACTTCGATGCTCTGCAAGGCCTCGTTGGCAAGCGCGACGCCGGCACGCGACTCGTTGTCAGCCCCACTCGAAGCCGTAGCGGTCTCATTCGCATGGCGCGCCACCTCTTGAACGGTCGCGCTCATTTCGTTCATCGCTGAGGCGACCATGTCGGTTTCGCTGCGCTGCTCCATCACAGCCGAGTGCGTTTTCTCCGCCACGCGGGAGACTCGTTCGGACACCTCACCGAGCTGCTGGGTCACGGCTGCCACTGCTTCCAGACTATTGCGGAACTTGAAGATCATTCGGTTGAACGCGTGGCCCATGGCGCCGACCTCGTCCTGAGCGTGCACGGCAACCGTGCGGCTAAGGTCCTCATCTGCGGTCATCGCCTCCATGGTGTGGCGCATGTCATTGATGCGGCTGATAACCACCCGGCGAATGATGTAGCTCATGATGACCAGCCCGATCACCAGCAGCAGCGCCTGGATTGCCGCGGACGTCAGGATGTTGCCGTGCACCTCGCTATCCAGGGCAGACAGGTCATAGCTGATACGGACCGCGCCCATGACCGTGTCCTGCGGGACCTGATGGCAGGTCAGGCAATTCGTACCGCGGTAATCCTGCTGCGCATGGATCGGGTTGATCACCGTCAGCACCCGCCCGTTTTGCCCCTCGCTCACTTCAACGGTGGCCTCACCCGCGAGCGCGCGCTGGTCCAGCGTATCGACGGGTGCTTGGTGTGCCAAACCGGGGCCGAACACGTTGGTCACCGGCTCGCCGCGAACGATCCGCGCATCGATGACGCCCGGGCGCGCAAGGATCTTGTTACGCAACACCTCACGCTGCCCCATTGTGCCGGTCAGCATCATGGTGTTGATGCTGTCGAAATAGGAGTCTGCGGTGTCCTTGGTCTGCTGCTCGACGACCTGCAGTATCAGCTGCTTTTCGGAACCGGCTGAATAGAGCAGAGACGCAGCCAGTACCAGGGCGAACACCACAAGCAGGGCCAGATTGATTTTCGACTGAACGGACATTTGCCGAGCGGGAGAGGTGCTGTTCATCCTGTTCCTTAGGTACTGCTAATACATACGAGCGAGTTAGCCCGTCGGCCGCGGCCTGCCGCCGTAGGGGCAACGAAACACTCGTGTCTTCATCTGTCCGAGGTATCGGCTGGTTGTCCGGACTCTTTACAGGGTTTTTGGTGGCTTCATTGTGGCAGGCAAAGCGCCATCATTTAGGCCGGGGACATCCTAGTGCGTGTCTCACGGGCGAACGCCAGTCGGGGGTATTAAAAGAAAAATATCTGCGGTTTCGCTGATCTGCGTCAGGAAATCAGAACCTGTCGGGACACGGCTGAGGGCCGAGCTCACATGGATCGAATTTGCTTCATATGACATAGGAAGCCTCAGACTCAGCCTGAATGCTCCGATGCGTCTGAATTTATTTAGCGGAGCTACTTGGCAAGCCTCTCGGCTCGTATCAGGCTATGTATCAACGGCATGTCAACAGCCATCGGTCGGTTCGATTCGGTCGAACAGATTCGGGATGGCCGTGGTCGAACCCCTCGTCGTTTCGGTGGTCGTAGCCTCTAGTCAGCCGCTGTCGGCGGCACAAGCAGGGTATGGCTGCTGACCGATTTGGCGCGCAGTGCATCAACTGGAACCTTCCTCTTCAAGGACTCACATGATCAAGAAATGCCTTTTTCCTGCGGCCGGATATGGCACGCGCTTCCTCCCGGCGACCAAAGCAATGCCCAAGGAGATGTTGCCGGTAGTGAATAAGCCCCTCATTCAGTACGGGGTTGAAGAGGCACTCGCCGCAGGGCTCAGTCAGATCGCGATCGTTACCGGCCGTGGCAAGCGTTCCCTGGAAGATCACTTCGATATCAGTTACGAGCTTGAACATCAGATCCGCAACACGGACAAAGAAAAGTACCTGGTTGGCATTCGCAAACTGATTGACCAGTGCAGCTTCTCGTACACCCGCCAGGTAGAAATGAAAGGCTTGGGCCACGCCATTCTCAGCGGTCGACCATTGATTGGTGACGAGCCCTTCGCTGTGGTCCTGGCTGATGACCTTTGCATCAACCTTGATGGCGATCCGGTCCTGGCCCAGATGGTCAAGCTGTACAACCAGTTCCGCTGCTCGATCGTCGCGATTCAGGAAGTGCCGCCAGAAGAGACCAGCAAGTACGGCGTGATCGCTGGCGAGATGATCCGTGACGACATTTTCCGCGTCAGCCACATGGTCGAAAAACCCAAACCGGAAGATGCTCCTTCAAACCTCGCCATCATCGGCCGCTACATCCTGACACCCGATATTTTCAACCTGATCGAGCAGACCGAGCCAGGCAAGGGTGGCGAGATCCAGATCACTGACGCTTTGATGCGCCAGGCCCAGGACGGCTGTGTTCTGGCATACAAATTCAAAGGCCAACGTTTCGATTGCGGTAGCGCCGAAGGCTATATCGCAGCAACGAACTTCTGCTACGAGAACTTCTATCTCACCGGCAAGGCGTTCTGAAGCAGGGCGTGCCGAGCACAAGGCCACCTTCGGGTGGCCTTGTTCGTTTCAGGGCGCCGGCATTTCCTCCGAGCCTGGCCCCAGTGGCTGGCCATAGCTGAACTCGACGTAGTTGCCAGCGGGATCCCGGACGCCGCAGTAATAGCCGACCGGATAGGGTTCGTCGCGCGGCTCCCAGACCAGGCATCCCGCCTGACGAGCGCGTGCCGCGATCGCATCAACGTCCTCCCGATTCTCAAGCGCAAAGCCGAAATGGCTGTAGTCATTGTCAGCCAGATCACGCGCCTGACCGCCGGGCATGATCACAAAGATAAATTCACGTTCCTTGCCGGGTTCGGCCATCCAGACGATGCGCGAACCTTTTCCGGCGCGCTCATGAAATACATGCATACCGCAAAACTGTGCGTAGAACGCGATGCATGCGTCGAGATCGGGAACATGCAGAGCCAGGTGGGTCAGGGTAGGGCGCATGCGGCACTCCTTCGGTGATCAGGGGAAACGCCTGGGTTATGCTGTGCGTTCTACAAGGGAGACAACAGTTCATGGCTTACGACTTCGATCTTTTCGTCATCGGTGCGGGTTCCGGTGGCGTCCGTGCCGCTCGTTTTGCTGCAGGCTATGGCGCCCGCGTGGCGGTAGCCGAAAGCCGTTACCTGGGTGGCACGTGCGTCAATGTCGGCTGTGTACCGAAGAAGTTGCTGGTCTATGGTGCTCACTACGCCGAAGACATCGGCCAGGCCCAAGGTTATGGCTGGACAATCGATGGCGCGACCTTTGACTGGAAAACGCTGATCGCCAACAAGGATCGCGAGATCCAGCGGCTCAACGGCATCTATAAAAACTTGCTGGTCGATAGCGGCGTTACCTTGTTGGAAGCACATGCACGGTTGGTTGACGCGCATACCGTTGAGGTCGAAGGTCAGCAATACACCGCTGAGCACATCCTGATCGCCACCGGCGGCTGGCCGTTCGTGCCTGACGTGCCGGGTCGTGAGCATGCCATCACGTCCAACGAAGCGTTTTATCTCGAGGCGTTGCCACGCCGAGTGCTGGTGGTTGGGGGTGGCTACATTGCCGTCGAGTTCGCTTCTATCTTTCATGGCTGTGGCGCCGACACCAAGCTGCTCTATCGGGGTGAGCTGTTTCTTCGCGGTTTCGATGGTGCCCTGCGCGACCATCTCAAGGATGAGCTGATCAAGAAGGATATCGACCTGCAGTTCAATGCCGATATTGCTCGCATCGACAAACAAACGGACGGAACGCTGCTCGCGACGCTTCAAGACGGGCGCGTTCTGGAAGCCGATTGCATCCTCTACGCAACGGGCCGGCGGCCGATGCTCGATGGGTTGGGTCTTGAGCATCTCGATGTCGCACTGGATGAGCGCGGATTCATAGCTGTCGACGATCAATTCAGAACCTCTACGCCTTCGATTCTGGCCATCGGTGACGTGATCGGGCGAATCCAACTGACGCCCGTTGCGCTTGCTGAGGGTATGGCTGTGGCGCGGCAGCTGTTCAAGCCCGAGGAGTACCGGCCCGTTGACTACAACACCATAGCCACGGCTGTGTTCAGCCTACCGAACATGGCGACTGTCGGGCTCACTGAGGAAGAAGCACGGGCGCAAGGGCACAAGGTGGTGCTGTTCGAAAGTCGCTTCCGCCCCATGAAACTGACCATGACGGGCAGCCTCGAGCGAAGCCTGATGAAGCTAGTGGTGGATGCCGAAACCGATAAGGTGCTGGGTTGCCACATGGCCGGTCCGGACGCCGGAGAAATCATGCAAGGCATGGCTGTCGCGCTGAAGGCAGGCGCTACTAAGCGGATTTTTGACGATACCGTCGGAATTCATCCAACTGCGGCGGAAGAGTTCGTCACGATGCGCACCCCGACTGGCATCTGATCGGCCCGCGGCGCCACCCGCGCTTTTAGGCTTGGCGCTGCGACCCGCCGCATCTCCGCTCGGTAAGCAGGGCGAATCTGCTACAGAGCAGCCTACTCGATAAGCAAGCTGCTAGAAGGTTCCCAGTGGTCAGTGATGCTGATGGGTGTTATCGCTGGCCTCCGGTGGCCCATCCTGGATCGGGACGTCAACAGTCATTTCTCCCGAGCGCTCGAAGATCAGCGTGAGGGGAAATGTTTCGCCGGCCGCTAATGGCGTGTTGGGTTTGAACAGCATGACGTGATTGCCGCCCGGCTTGAAGGCTACGTCCCCGCCGGCCGGAACCTCGACCGAGTCGATTCGCTCCATACGCATCATCTCGCCAGTGTGAACGTGGGTGTGCAGCTCGGCTTTTTCTGCACGAGAGGTCTGCACGTCAACCAGTCGATCCGGCTTATCCCCCGGGTTGCGCACGTTGAAGTAAACCGCGCCTGTCGGCGCAGTTGGCGGCATGGCGCGAGACCACACCTGCGTAATGATTGGCGCTCCTTCCACTGCATGATGACCATGCGCATGGTCGTCAGCGAGTGCTGTCAGGGTGGCTGTACCGAGGGCGAGTGCGGTAACCAGGCGAAGCAGCATGAACCTATCTCCGGGGTGGTTTTGAGGCCGCACATTAGCATGAGGCGGTTACGTCAGGCGTAAGCGGGGAGCGCTCGGTCAGCGACGCAGGCGGACACGATGGAACCTGCAGACCCGTTACGTTTCTGTTTGAATGAGTGCACCCATCCGATCAGAGACGAATCACCCAATGGAACGAAGTCGCTGGAGTCACCGGTTGCTGTCCGGCGGAAAGGAGCCCGATCCGCGGTTCACCCTGGCCAACGAACGGACCTTCCTCGCCTGGATTCGCACTTCTCTGGCGTTATTGGCCGGCGGTGTGGCAGTCGAAGCCTTTGCCGGAGCCATCTTTACACTGGAGATTCGCAAGGTTCTCTCGGTCTCGCTGCTGCTGCTGGCAATGTTTATCAGCTCCACAGCCTGCCTGCGCTGGCTTAGCATCGAACGTGCGATTCGCCACAGTGGGCCATTGCCGTTCCCGTTGCTGATACCGATCCTCTCGATCGGCGGTACATTGGTGACCTTGGTGCTTATCAGCTACATCGCCCTGAGAACCTGAGATGCACATCTCCTTTCGCCGACGCCTGGAGCCCAAACCGCCGCCACCGCCGCTGCATGAAGACCCAGGCCTTCAGCCTGAACGCACTTCGTTAGCCTGGAGCCGAACGTTGCTGACATTGCTGACAGTCAGCGCCCTGTTCCTGCGGTGGATGCCGTATCACGGCGCTTTTGTTGGCGCGCTCGTGGCGCTGTCGTTGATGACCGCGCTGGGCATCTGGACGACCCAGCAGCGACGCTATATGCGCAACGCAAGCGGCCTGAAGAGTGGCCGGATGCAAGCAGACGTAGTTTCCGTATTCTGGCTCGGTGCGTCGGTAGCCGTACTCGCTGCGCTGGGGCTTTATACCGTTATTTACTTGCCCATCACCTACTAGGGCCGCAGATTGAAGAGGCTGAGATGACCACCGCTAACCAGCAGTTCGCCAGCGACAACTATTCCGGTATTTGCCCAGAAGCCTGGGACGCCATGGCACGTGCCAATCAGGGACATGACCGGGCCTACGGCGACGATGAATGGACGACGCGCGCTGCCGACCATTTTCGTCAACTGTTCGAAACCGATTGCGAGGTTTTCTTCGCCTTCAACGGTACCGCGGCCAATTCACTGGCGTTATCAGCCTTATGCCAGAGCTACCACAGCGTGATCTGCGGTGACATCGCGCATATCGAGACAGATGAGTGCGGGGCACCCGAGTTCTTTTCCAACGGCTCCAAGCTACTGGTCGCCCCAACGGACCAGGGCAAGCTCACGCCTACGGCGATCCGTGACGTTGCGCTTAAGCGCAAGGATATTCACTACCCCAAGCCGCGCGTCGTGAGCATCACCCAAGCCACGGAAATTGGTACGGTGTATCGCCCCGACGAGCTTCGTGCCATCAGCGACACCTGCAAGGAATTGGGGCTGCATCTGCATATGGATGGGGCGCGGTTCGCCAATGCCTGCGCATTTCTCGGGCTGTCGCCTGCGGAGCTGAGCTGGAAAGCTGGCGTTGATGTGCTGTGTTTCGGCGGCACGAAGAACGGCATGGCCGTGGGGGAAGCGATCCTGTTCTTCAATCGAGAACTGGCGGAGGATTTCGAGTACCGCTGCAAGCAGGCCGGCCAGTTGGCATCGAAGATGCGATTTCTCTCTGCGCCGTGGGTGGGATTGCTCGAAAACGGCGCCTGGATGAACTATGCAAAGCACGCCAACCAATGTGCGCAATTGTTAGCCAGGCTGATCAGCGATGTGCCGGGCGTGCAGTTGATGTTTCCCGTCGAGGCGAACGGCGTCTTCGTCAGCATCCCACCATTGGCACTCGAAGCACTGCGAAGCCGCGGTTGGATGTTTTACACCTTCATCGGCGTGGGAGGCGCGCGGTTCATGTGCTCCTGGGATACCAGTGAGAATCGCGTACGGCAGTTGGCGGAAGATATACGCGATGTCGTGTTGGCGAACTAACACGCTCGACGCTTCGCTTACGCCATCCTGAAGCGCGCATGGCCCGTTAGCGGACACCGTTACGCTCCAGCCGATAGGCGCTGATGGATTCGTAGACCGCTTTGCGCAACCGGTTGATTCCGCCAATCGGGCGATGCTCAGGAAGCGCATGCCACGGGTTGAAGGAGAGATTATCGCAGTCGAGGTTTTGCCCAGGGCTGTCAAAATCTTGCGCCATCACCCGGACGTCCGCTATCGTCTCGAAGGCCGAAACCGTCTCGCTCCATTCAATGCTGGTGTCTTCGATAGGCATGTAGTGCTCGGTATTCTGCAGTTGAACCTGCAGGACGAAGCAGGCCGGCACCCGGTCGAGCGACAATTGCTGATAAAGCGCGCTGCGCAAGAAGTTCGGCAGATCGCGGTTCTGCTCCGGCAATTGGTACGCGGGACATTGCTCTGGTGCCGGAGCGACCCGATATTTAATGTTGTGGGGCCCCAGTTTGAAGGGGGCTACCGAACTGTAAACAGTCGCAACCGGGCTCTGCGGCGCAGGCGATAGCGTCTTGAGTGCAATGAACAGGTGGCGCAGTTCCCAGCTCCGCGGATCGAGGCTCGGCAAAAAAGCCAGCACCTTTTTGCCCTCCGCCTGCGCGGCAAAGTTGCTGCGGTACTCAGCAACGTCTCGGACAAAGAACACCGGATGGTTGAACATCACGAAATCCTGTTCGCTCGCGTGACGCGGGTCGCGAGTGAGTTTGTCGCCCGGCACGTCGAGCAGCTTTATCGCCATGCCACGGGCATCATTGATGCGGTCGAACTGCGGGTACGCATTCCCGTTAGATAACCGCATCCACGCGTTCCACTCTCTGCCGGGCTCGCTAAACACGCCATGCCGAAGGCTGCTCGGAATATCGTCGCGGATCCTAACCTGGGCGCGAACGCACCCGTGAGCCTTGGCATGCGCATCGCGCAGGACTCGAGTGTTATCGCGGTGCTGTTCAATTACCGCAATGGCATCCGTGATGATGGCTCGCGTGTCGGCAGCTTCGGTCGGCGCGATTACCTCGTCCGCCGAGACTGGCCCCTGATGCTCGAAGTGGAAGAAGAGGGCGCCGATCGCCCATCCAGCCAGGGCTAACGCAACTAGGACGATCACTATTCGACTGATCAGGCGGCCGAGCCAAAGCCAGAGTCTCGAAAACATATGCAAATCCTTCTGCGGCGTGTCAGTAGCACGATGGGCCGGGGTTATAGGGATGCGACGGGAGCGCTTGCAGCTTCGGTTCAATCACCGGATCGCCCAGCACCTTGAGGTATTCAACCAACGCCCAGCGCTCATGCGGCGCCAATGCCCGGCCGACGACGCCGTTGCCGCGACAACCCGCGCGGAACTCATGGCCCTGATTGCTATTGCCGGTGATCGCTGTGTCGAGCAGGAAGCCGCCCTTGAAAGGTTCGGTGCGGATTCCGACCTGCTTCGGGTCGTACTCACGGCCACCGACCCAAAAGGTTTCTTGCCGCTCAGCCACGGGAGATAGCAATTGGAAGAGCGTCGGCACCGAGCCGTTGTGCAGGAAGGGTGGTGTCGCCCAGACACCCTCGAGCGGGCGGGCTTTATAGCCGCGCAGCTCCTGTACGCCGATCGGAAGGCCATACCCGTTGAATGTGGCGCGCTCCGGTGGCGTGATGCCTGCGTCGCGGTACGCGCGCTGCTCTACATACGCGGTGATGTAGGCCAGCCCCTTGGCACTCGAAATGCTGCCAAGATCCAGCGGAGCATCGCGCTCGCCGTACACGCGCACATCGAGGCGGTCCAACTCGTCCTGTGCCCAACCGAGCCGGGTCAGGTCGAAACGGTGGTCGGCGATGTTGTCAGCGGTGGTCGGGTCTGTTCCGACTATCTTCAGAGGAATCACCCGCATGCGCCATTCCGGGTCGCGGCCCGGTGCGAAGCGCTTTTCAACGGGCTTGGGTTTGGCCTCGTGGCAATAGGCGCAATTCTCACGGTACAACGCGCGACCAAGGCTGGCCTGCCCGATATCGATCTCGCCCAGCACGTCTTCAGGCCAAAGCGGCGGGGCGAGGCGGGTTAGGGTTGTTTCCAGCCGGTAGAGATCACGCACGCGTACGCCCGAGTCGTAACGGTCCGCCTCAGGTACGGGATGCCCGCGCTCGTCCAGCAACGCCAACCGAGCACCCACCCCCAGCGCCTCGCCAATGTTACGTGCCATCGGTTGCATGGCTGAGCCGTTCCACTGCACCCAGTCGAACTTCCAAATGTCCCAGAGCTGCGGGTAGCTCACGGGCGCGTTTGCAATGCGGTAGTTAGACGGATCAATCGCATCGCCGAACGCTGTGTTGGCAATGCGGCCAAACGCATCGGTACGACCGAAGCCTTCCTCGGTCGGGTAGAGGCCTCGGTGCCAGTCGTTGAAGGCAGTCCCAAGCAGCCGATCAAGGACCTGTTTAAAGTCGCGGCGCAGCTGATCGCGGTCGCGCGAATAATGCTCGCCAAGAACTTCGCGGGCGAAACGTCGGAACTTGAGTGGGTTGTAGTACGTAAACGCCATGCTCATCCCGAGCGCCTGCCCAAAGGAGCCGCCGCGCAGCGTCGGTACGGTCGACGCCAATGAATGCATCGCCGCGCCGCCATCGATACGGAGCGCCTGACCCTTGAAGCGCAACTCGCCCGTATGGCAAGCCGCACAGGTGACGTCTAAATAGGTGCGGCCAGTATCGGTATCGTCATGACGGGCAAAGCCGACGGGCAGATTGCCGGGGTTGATAGCGGTTGCTGTCTGGCTGGGATCAACCAGGAAACCGAAGCGCGCCAGGTGGCTGGGCGACGCGAATCTGTCCTGGCTGAACGGCTGCTCCAGCGACGTGAACCAGTCATATTCCAAGCCCTTGATCTGCGTGCCTTGCGGCGTGTAGTAGTAAGTCTGCCTATCGGCCTCGCTCCATTGATCGAGGTAACGAAGCCCAGCGGGCGCCTCGTATTCCGGCAGATTCGGGTAAGCCACGAAATACAACATGACGGCGGCCATAAGACCAGCCAGAGACAGGAGCCCGAGCAGGGCACGTCGCAACAATCGCATCGATACATCCTTGTAAACGCAATGGCAAGCTCGGCGTTATGGCAGGATTTGTAGGTAATGGCAATACGCCGTTACGCGTACAAAATGTACACCGCGCGAGAGCTGAGGGAAATGCACTAAGACTCAACCAAGGATATTGCAATGACCTCGTCGGAAGACGTTCGGTATCGTGATGCATTTCATGTTTGTAAAACTAACAAAAATGTCTTGGCTCTATGAGTAAGGTCGGTCGTAAGGTTGTCGTGGCCATAAGGGGTGGCACCACACTTATAACGCAATAGGGTTGGATTTATACCAGCGGTTATTTAGCACCGGTTAATTCCCAGGGACGGGTTGGTGGTACCGAGGCACTTTCCCTAGTGCCCCGGTGGCTCATCAGTTCTGGCTGCATGCGCTGGACAACACGACATATTGCAGTGCTCGCGTTTCTCCGGACGAGTCGGTGTACGTCATGGTCTGTTCAACCGGTTCGCAGGCAGCGCTATCTTGAGTAGTGATGGACAAGACTTTTACTACATCCAGCTGCGTCCCGTACTCATACGATTGGGGCGCACTATCAGCTAGTGCAGTCAAACTTAGAAAGAACATGCCAAACGCAGTCGTACTAAGCGCGCCTCTACTGTTTATGCTCATGATATTTACTCCGAAGTGTTTTATAAGTTTCTAAGCAAATATGATGGAGCGATCTTCGGATTCAAAAAAGATGAGCGTGATATTAATTATCAGGCCCATCGATTTTGGTGTTTCGATAAAACAACTGCCGCACCCATTTCCCTATTGAGATTCGGAACGTAACCGGGCGTCCATTCGTCTACTCAAACCAAAACTCGGTTCAGTTCCTTTCTCATAGCCTTGCACGCCGGGGTGAAGGCAATGGAGCCGCAGGCCTGCATCTCGGAGCGTAAGCCTGCGAAAACGCCTCCAGGCCGGGCGGATTAGCGCCGTCCGGCCCGGGTGCTTACATCTACCCACACTGCCAGCACCAGGATGCTGCCCTTGACGATCATCTGCCAGTAGCTGTCTACGTCCAGCATGGACATGCCATTGTCCAGGCTGGTGATGACCAAGGCGCCGAGGAGGGCGCCATAGACGGTGCCGGAACCACCCCGCATGGAGGTGCCGCCGATAAAGCAGGCGGCAATGGCGTCGAGTTCGCCCATGCTGCCCGCCGAGGGTGAGCCGGCGGCCAGACGTGCGGTATTGACCATCCCGGCGAAGGCGCACATCACGCCCATGATGCCGAATATCCACAGCTTCACCGCCTGGACGTTGATGCCCGACAGGCGTGTCGCCTCCATGTTGCTGCCAACTGAGTAGATGCGTCGGCCAAATACGGTCTGGCTGGTGACGTAACTGAACACGCCCAGCAGCACGAGCAGGAGCAGCACCGGAACCGGGATACCGTCATAGCTGTTGAGCGTCTGGACAAACCCGGCCAATACCGCACCGATCAACGCCACGCGCAACAGGTCACGTACAAGCGAGTGCGGAGCCAGGCCATGGAGAGCGCGATTGCGTCGCTGTTTCCAGGTCAGGAACAGCGTCAGGGCGAACAGCAGGACGCCGAGCACCACACCCGCTGTACGCGGTAGATAACCCTGGCCGATGTAGACCAGGGAAGGCGACACCGGAGCGATGGTGGTGCCGTCGGTAATCCCCAGCAGGATCCCGCGAAATGCCAGCATGCCGCCCAGCCCGACAATGAACGACGGAATGCGCATGTACGCGGTCATATAGCCGTTCGCCAGGCCGATCATCAGCCCCAACAGCGCCACCAGGCTCAGGTTCGCCATGAGCGGCACGTTGTAGATCACGTCCAGGATGGCTGCCACACCGCCCAGCAGGCCCAGCATCGAGCCCACCGAGAGGTCGATCTCGCCGCTGATGATCACCAGTACCATGCCGCAGGCGAGAATCCCGGTGATGGACATCTGTCGCAGCAGGTTAGACAGGTTGCGCGGGGTCAGGAACCCGCCCTCGGTCTGCCAACTGAAGAACAGCCAGATAATGGCTACAGCGATCACCAGCGCGAGCATCTTGTAGCGGGTGAAGAGTTGTTTGACCTGATTCATCTACGCGGACTTCCGATCATTATTGTTATGGCCATCGGGTTGGCTGAGCGCGGCGGCGAGCACCTGCGCCTGGGTGAGCTCTTGGTTGATAAAGTCGCCCCGCAACTGACCATCACCGATCACCAGGACGCGGTCGGAGACCCCAAGTACTTCGGCCAGCTCCGAAGAAACCATGATGATCGACACGCCTTCGGCCGCCAGCGCGCCCATGAGCTTGTAGATCTCGTATTTGGCGCCGACGTCGACCCCTCGCGTGGGCTCGTCGAGAATCAGCACCCGGGGCCGGGTCAGGAGCATCTTGGCCAACACGGCCTTCTGCTGGTTGCCGCCGGACAGGCTGGTGATCGGCAGAAAGGGGCTCGCGGTCTTGAGGTGCATGCGCGAGATTTCCGTGTCGATGCTGCTCAGTTCGGCTTCGGCATCGATGCGGGTCATCTTTGCGTAGTTCTCCAGCACCGCCAGGGTGATGTTCTGGCCGACGCACAGATCCGGGATGATGCCCTGGCGCTTGCGGTCTTCAGGCACCATGCACAGTCCGGCGCGGATGGACTTGAGCGGCGTGCGGGTGTCGATCGGCTGGCCTTCCAGCAACACCTCCGCTTCGTAGCGGCCGGGATAGGCGCCGAACAACGCGGACACCAGCTCCGTGCGCCCCGCGCCTACCAGCCCGGCAATACCGAGGATCTCGCCACGCTTGAGCACGAAAGAAATGTCGTCGACCCGTTTGCGCCTGGGGTTGTCGACGTCATAGCAGGTGACGTTCCGGGCCTCGAAGATCACCTCGCCAATCTCGTGGGGCTCAGTGGGGTACAGGTTGTTCATCTCGCGCCCCACCATCTGCGCGATGATCCTGGAAATGTCCATGTCTGCCATGGCGGTCGTGGCGATGTGCTGGCCGTCGCGAATCACCGAAATGGTGTCGCAAACGGCCGCCACTTCATCGAGTTTGTGCGAGATATAGACGCAGGCTACGCCCTTGGCCTTGAGGTCGCGGATGATGTCCAGCAACACGTCGATTTCCGAACGGGTCAGGGCCGAGGAGGGCTCGTCGAGGATCAGCAGGCGTGCCTGCTTGTTCAACGCCTTGGCGATTTCCACCAATTGCTGGTGGCCGCCGCCGTACTGCGAGACCGGCAGCGAGACGTTCATGTCCGGCACCTTGAGTTCGCGCATCAGGGCTTCGGCGCGGTGGATCATCGCCGGATAGTTCATGCGCCCGCCGGGCAGGGTCAGCTCGTGACCCATGAAGATGTTCTCGACCACCGACAGGTCGGGAACCAGGGTCAGCTCCTGGTGGATGATGACGATCCCGGCGGCTTCGGTTTCGTTGATCGATTTGGCCCGTAGCGGCTGGCCGTCCCAGACAATTTCACCCTCCCAGGTGCCGTAGGGATAAACCCCGGAGAGCACTTTCATCAGCGTCGACTTGCCAGCGCCGTTCTCGCCGCACAGGCCCACACATTCGCCAGGCCTGACCTTGATATCGATGGCGTCCAGGGCTTTGACACCGTCGAAGGTTTTGACGATGCCGTTCATTTGCAACAGGTATTCGGACACGAGGAGGTACTCACAGATAAGCAACAGGCGGGGTGTCGGCAGGGGTTGCCTGCCGATCCACGGGGTCGCGCTCGGGTGGTCAATCGAGCCTGCGCGGCTCGATGATCATTGCCCGGCGATCTGTGCCTTGGTGTAGAAGCCGTCCTGTTCCAGCAGGTCAATGTTGTCGCGGGTCAACAGGGTAGGGGTGAGCAGAATGGTGTCGACCTGCTTGGCACCGTTATCGAGCTGGGAGCTGAACGTAGGCTTCTCGTCGCGCGCCAGCTGTACCGAGAGCTTGGCCGCTTCCGAGGCAATCAGCTTCAGCGGCTTGTAGACGGTCATCGTCTGGGTGCCATCGATCACCCGCTTGACCGCCGCCAGGTCGGCGTCCTGACCGGAAATCGGGACCTCGCCGGCCAGCTTCTGCGCCGCCAGCGCCTGGATGGCGCCGCCGGCCGTGGCGTCGTTCGAGGCAACAATGCCATCGATCTTGTTGTCGTTCCGGGTCAGGGCGTTCTCGACGATGCTCAGCGCTTCGGTCGGGTTCCATTCCCTGACCCATTGCTGCCCGACGATCTTGATGTCGCCGCGGTCGATTGCAGGCTGCAACACCTTCATCTGGCCTTCGCGCAGGACCTTGGCGTTGTTGTCCGTGGGCGCGCCACCGAGAAGGAAGTAGTTGCCCTTGGGCGCCGCCTGCAGCACGCCCTGGGCCTGCAGTTCACCGACCTTCTCATTGTCGAACGAAATGTAGGCGTCGATATCGGCGTTAAGGATCAGCCGGTCGTAGGACACCACCTTGATCCCGGCCCGTTTGGCCTCGGCCACGACATTGGTCAGCACGGTTGCGTTGAAGGGCACGATGACGATCACGTCGACGCCCCGGGAAATGAGGTTCTCGATCTGCGAAATCTGCTTCTGCTCGTTGGCGTCGGCCGACTGAACATAGACTTTGGCGCCCATCTCCTCGGCTGCCGCGACGAAGTAGTCACGGTCCCGGGCCCAGCGCTCCAAACGCAGGTCATCGATGGAAAAGCCGATTTTCGGGTTGGCGGGATCGGCCATCAGCGGGAGGGAGAAGAGGGCGATTGCCCCGGCGAGCAGCATGCGCGTTACTGTTTTCATGGTGGTGCGTCCTTTTATTGTTGTTGGAGACACTGCCTGACGATAAGGGTGATGCAGATGGAACTGTAGGAAGTCGTACGGCGCCGTGAGTAACGAATTGTCGCGAGAATGTAACTGCGCGGCGCCGGCCGACCTTTCCCGTCGCGTCAGGGATAGATGTACTGATTGACCAGGCCTTCGAGCATTTCCTGGCGACCGCTAACCGCCTGCGGATTCAGACTGCTG
The DNA here is from genome assembly GCF_019880365.1 of Pseudomonas sp. DNDY-54. NCBI lineage: Bacteria > Pseudomonadati > Pseudomonadota > Gammaproteobacteria > Pseudomonadales > Pseudomonadaceae > Pseudomonas > Pseudomonas sp. DNDY-54. Next base: position 2,194,414 of record NZ_CP082271.1, on the reverse strand, counting down.
GCGAAGGCGTGTTGGGCCAGTGATTCGAGGCTGAATTCGCCCGCCAGTACGGCCCGCCCCAACGACTGCTGCCAGCCGGCGTAACGTTGATCCTTGAACTGCTGGAGGCGGTCGTCCTGAACCATGGCAGCCGCGCACTCCAGTGACAGTGCGAGGACGTCCATCGCCGCGACGTGGCCGTAGAACAGATCGACTTCATCCAGGCTCTGCCGGCGAACCTTGGAATCGAAGTTGAACCCGCCATTCCTGAAGCCGCCGGCCTTGAGGATTTCGTAGAGCGCCAGGGTCATTTCTTCGACGCTGTTGGGAAACTGATCGGTATCCCAGCCGTTCTGCGGATCACCGCGATTGGCGTCGATGCTGCCGAAGATTCCCAACGAAACCGCCGTGGCGATCTCGTGGTGGAAACTGTGGCCGGCGAGGGTCGCGTGGTTGGCCTCGATGTTGACCTTGATTTCGTTTTCCAGACCGAACTGCTGCAAAAAGCCGTGGACCGTGGCGCTGTCGTAATCGTACTGGTGCTTGGTTGGCTCCTGCGGCTTGGGCTCGATGAGCAGGTCGCCTTCGAATCCGATCTTGTGCCTGTGCTCGACCACCATGAGCATGAAGCGGCCCAGCTGTTCCCGTTCCCGTTTCAGGTCGGTGTTGAGCAGGGTTTCGTAGCCTTCGCGGCCACCCCACAGTACGTAGTTCGAGCCATTTAGCCGATGAGTTGCACTCATGGCGCTGAACACCTGGGCGGCGGCGCAGGCGAACACTTCCGGGTTGGGATTGCTGGCCGCACCTGCAGCGAAGCGCGGGTTGCTGAAGCAATTGGCGGTTCCCCAGAGCAGCTTGATGCCGCTTTGTTCCTGATGGCGCTCCAGATGGTCGACCATCTGCGCGAAGTTGTTGCGGTATTCCTTGAGCGAACTGCCTTCCGGTGCAACATCCGTATCGTGAAAGCAGTAGTAGTCGATGCCGAGCTTGGTGAAGAACTCGAACGCTGCCTCTGCCTTGCCTATGGCCATTTCCATCGGCTCGCCAGACTGCTGCCACGGGCGCCTGAAAGTGCCGGCGCCGAACACGTCGGACCCCGGCCAGACGAAGCTGTGCCAATAACAGACCGCCATTCGCAGATGCTCGCGCATGGGCTTACCGAGAATGATCTTGTCGGCGTCGTAGTGGCGAAAGGCAAGGGGAGAGTCGCTTGCGGTACCTTGAAAGCGGATCTTGTCGATATCGGGGAAGTAGGGCATTGGTATGGCCTTGTTGTTCTTGGCTGTGTCCCGATACTAGCAACGGCCCTATAGGCAATTAGTATGAAAGTCACCAAACCAGGGTTCGATTTTGACCTAACCTCTGTCGACGATTAGCCCTTGACCGGACAGGGCAACAACAATGAAAACCGTACCGATCGTTCACCGTATTGCGCTGTTGTTCAACGGCAGCAAGATCTATGACCGCGGCATCATCAGCGGCATCGGCAACTACCTGAGCAGTACCCGCGCATCCTGGGATCTGTTTCTTGAGGAGGATTTTCACTGCCGCTTGAAAGGAATCGAGCGCTGGCAGGGGGACGGCATCATCGCTGACTTCGACGATCCACTGATCGGCGAGGCATTGGCCGGCATCAGGTTGCCGGTGGTGGCGGTGGGCGGTTCCTATCGAGACGAAAGGGCCTATCCGAAAGGCATCCCTTACGTGGCTACCGATAATGAGGCGTTGATAACGCTGGCATACGAACACCTGATCGAGGCCGGACTGACGCGTTTTGCCTGCTTCAGCCTGCCCGAGGCTCAGGCCAATCGTTGGGCCCAGGAACGGGAAAAGGTTTTTCGCCGTCTGATGCAGCGCGATGGATTGCAGGTCGAGATCTATCGCGGAATGGGAACCAGCGCGCCGCTCTGGGACAGCGCCGTCGAGCAGCAGATCGCCTGGCTGCAAAGCCTGCCCAAACCCATCGGCATTATCGCCGTGACGGATGCCCGTGCCCGGCAATTGCTGCAAGCCTGCCTCACCGCCGGAATAGCAGTGCCGGAGCAGGTAGCGCTGATCGGCATCGACAACGACCCGCTGACACGCAGCCTGACCCGCGTTCCACTGAGTTCGGTCGTCCAGGGCACCGAAACCATGGGCCGAACCGCAGCGCACTTGCTCCATCAGATGCTGCACGGCATGCAGTCTGCCGGGACTCACATTTTGGTACCCCCGGACTCGGTCAACGTGCAGCTGTCGAGCCTGCATCAACCCTTGGGTAACCCGCACGTCATGCGGGCGCTGCTGTTCATCCGCCAATACGCCTGCCAGGGCATCAAGACCGAGCAGGTGGCGGCATACGTCGGCGTGTCGCGATCATCCCTGGAGTCGCATTTTCGAAAGGCCCGGGGTTGCAGCGTGCATGACGAGATCCTGCGCTTCAAACTGGCCGCCGCCACGCGCAGGTTAGAAAGCGCTGAATCAACCATTGCAGACATTGCTCAGCATTGCGGCTTCAAATCTGCGCAGTACCTTCATACCGTTTTCCGGCGCGAGTACGGATGTACGCCTCGGGAATACCAGCACGGCGCGAAGGTGGTGATGCAGTGACTCTCAAGTGTCATGCGCAAACGCAATGAATCAAAGCGCTGCACGAATGGCCTGAACAATCGCAGCAGGCAAAAACTTGGGCAGCTGCGCAGGCTGACAGACTCGGGCTTCGCAAGGCGGCGAGCTGTGCAGTTTTGCGGATGCAGTGTGGGGAGATAGACCGACAGATGTATTGGCTGGGTGCTTCGAATAGATCTGCCATAAACGCTATTTAACATAATATAGATTATGCGAACCAAAGGTGGCCACGTTGGGGCTCGCCCTAGGCTGATCGATCACTGTGGTCAGTCACCTAACCCCAAGCTCGGTCGATAGATAGGAAAACGCTGACTGCCGCAGCGACAGCCTTTCATTTAATCCTTCGAACGCAGGCTAAGGCGCGTTCCGTCACGCTGTTGTAGGCAATTACCGATCGCTAAACGACGAATATCCGCCATTGGCTCTGCTGGTTCCGCTTTGCGTCCATACGGCGGACTTATAACGGCCTGTCTCCACATTGACAGTCAAAGAAGTTCGCCACTGCTCGGGAGCGATAATTGTCATAAGGCGCTCGCCGATTGGCCTCAAGCCAAGTCAGACGTATGACAGGACCAGCTCACGGTCACCTAGCTAACGGTTTTCGTAAGTTAGCGCTCTGAGTGGTCGGCGGCCTGTTTCCAATTCTTGCCGTGTCAGCACGCTGAATATCGGCTGAGCCACGCTGCACCTGCTGGTCGCAGCGAGCTTAGATTTCTGCAACCGCTGAAGCTTTAGTAATGAAGATGGCGGCTGGAAATACCCGGTGTTTCTAGCCTTCACCGCGCTGGCCTTGGGCCGGCTGGATAACGGTGCTTTTGCCCTGAAACGCTCGGTACGTACCTAGGCGTTAACTAACCAGGAACCTCGTTTCTCCCTGCGGCGCCCGCTATCGCCATGCTTGTTTCACTTGTTCTATACGCCGAAATTCATACTGCGCCGTACTGGGCCAGCCTCAACAAACTCGCACCATACGCGAGCGCAGCGGGCCCTCGCCCGCCTCTGACCCCATAGTCAGTAACTCGCGTAAATCCATCATGAAAACAAGGAGATAAGCCGAACTCACTGCACGTTGGCATACCCGATGCACCTTCAAACACAGGCGTCATGCCCTGTTAGTACAAGTTGCTCAACCGCCAAGGTGAAGACAAATGGACAACCGGAATAGCCTGCTTGCAACCTCATTGATCGGATCGCTCATGGTCTTGAGCGGACCTGCTGCGGCGGAAACCATCCGCGTCGGTATCGGCCATCAGAGCATGGTCACCAACACCGTTTCCGGTGGCGTCGTGCTTGAAAAGCTCGGCCTGCTTGACCAGTTGTTACCCAAGACCGGCAAGTACAGCGACGCCGACTACCAGATCGAATTTCGCGATTACGATTCCGGCCCGCCGATCACCAACCAGATGCTGGCTGGCAAGCTCGACTTCGGCGTCATGGGCGATTACCCACTGATCGTCAACGGTGCCAAATTCCAGGCCACTGGAAAGCAAGAAACTCGCTTCATCGCGGTAACCGGCTACAACCTGAAAGGTACCGGCAACGGCATCGTGGTGCCGGCGGCCTCCTCCGTGCAAAGCCTGCAGGATCTGGCCGGCAAGAGCCTGTCTACGCCGGTCGGCAGTGCGGCCTGGGGCATGACATTGAAAGTCCTGCGTGATGCCGGTCTGTCGGACAAGGTCACGCTGGTCAACCAGAGCCCGCCTGTTGGCGCTGCCAACATCGCAGCCGGCAAGATCGACGCACACGCCGACTTCTGTCCCTGGTCGGAGATCATGGAGTTTCGTGGCACAGGCCGGAAAATCTATGACGGCAGCGAAGCCGGAGTTCCAACCTTCCACGGCATCGTAGTGCGCGAGGCCTTCGCCGAGAAATATCCCGAAGTCGTCGAGGGCGTGCTCAAGGCCACCCTCGCTGCGCAGAAGTGGATCAGTGAGGACCCGATGCGTGCCGCCACCCAGGTGGCCGAATGGACCGGTGTCGACAAGGAGGTGCTCTACCTCTACTTCAGCAACGGCGGCATTTCGACCATGGAAGCGAGCATCAAGCCGCAGTGGGTCGAGGCGATGAAATATGACCACGCGCTGCTCCAGAAGGAAATGGACATTCCCGACCTGGATTTCGCCGCCTGGATAGACGACTCCTACCTCAAGCGCGCCTACGCCGCGTCCAACATGGACTACGAGGCCATGATGCAAAACGTGGTCAGCCCAGCACCACGCACTCCGGGCCGCAAGCCGGCGGAGATCTGGTTCGCTGATAAAGGCGTTGTCGCCTACGACAGCACCGCGGACATGCTCGCCGCCGAAGCGAAGGCCAAGGCCGACGGCTCTACCCTCTACGCCACCTACGTCTACGACAACCTCACCGGGCTGAAGCTGTTCGGCAAGGCCGCCTACCTGGTCAAGGACCCGAGCGGCGAAGTCCTCGCCTTCATGAAAAAGGGTGACTCCGAGCGGCATGTCGCCGAGAGCGGTGGCGTACCACTGGCCGCCACGCAGCCGGTCGCGATGTTGCCCTGACCCCTCACATGCGCCGCAGAGCGCAGTGCAAACCTGAGCCGAGGAGCATAACCATGAGTGTCAAACCGAACCCCGTGTTCGATCCAGCCACGCCACCGCCAGCCATAACCGTGGCGCCCGCGCTGGAAGTCGCCGCCGCGCCAAGCCCGTCAGCTGAGCCAGATTCGCCCGCAGCCAACCGGCCCTGGCGGCGTATGCCGGCCATGACCGGCCGCTATCTGGTGCGTGTCGCCGCGCTGCTGATGGCCTTGGTGATCTGGCATTTCGCAGCCAGTAGCGGCTTCAACTTCTTCATCAATTTCGAGAACGTGCCGACGCCGCTGCTGGTAGGAGAGGCACTGGTGTCTCAGCTCTCCAGCTCCGAGTTCTACCTGCACATCGTCCACAGCATGGAGCGGATCGCCATCGCCTATGCCTACGCCGTGGTGCTGGGTGTGCTGGCCGGGGTAATGATGGGTCGCTCGCGTTGGGCCGAAGACATCATCCTGCCGTACATTGAGCTGTTCCGGCCGATTCCCGCGGTGGCCTGGATTCCTCTGGCGATCCTGATGTTGCCCACCGAGCAGTCGAGCATCGTCTTCATCACCTTTCTAGGCGCCTTCTTCCCCATCGTGCTCAACACCGTGCACGGCGTAGAGCAGACGCCTGATGTGCTGGTCCGCGCCGCCCGCAGCTTGGGCGCCAGCAAGAGAGCCATCCTCTGGCATGTGGTGATCCCCGGTGCGATGCCGAGCATCGTCGCGGGACTGGCGATTGGCATGGGTGTGGCCTGGTTCTCGCTGCTCGCCGGCGAAATCATCAGCGGCCAGTACGGCATCGGCTACTTCACCTGGACGTCATACACCCTGGTCAAGTACCCGGAAATCATCATCGGCATGCTCACCATCGGCGGCCTCGGCACGCTGTGCACGTTGCTCGTGCGCAAGGCCTGCGCGCCGCTGCTGCACTGGCAGGCCAAAGGAGGTCGGCCATGAGCACTGCCGTTCAGGACAACCGCCTCGCCGTGCTCGACCACAGCCGTCTGCGCGCCAAAGCCAACAGCAAGGGTGAGGGACGCGGCCAAATCAGCGTGCGAAACCTGCACATCGAATTTGATTACCAGGGCGGCAAGCGTGCCGCGGTACAAGACGCTCAACTGGAGATCCGTCCTGGCGAGTTCGTCTGCCTGCTCGGCCCATCCGGCTGCGGTAAGTCGACTCTGCTCAACGCCATGGCCGGCTTCGTCAATCCGACTCGCGGCGAGCTGACCATCGACGGAAAAGGTGTCGATGCGCCAAGCCCGGACCGTGGCATGGTGTTCCAGCAGCACTCGCTGTTCCCCTGGAAAACCGTGCGCGACAACGTCGCCTTCGGACCGCTGATGGCCGGCGCATCGCGCAATGAAGCGTGCAGCGTGGCCCGCACCTTTCTCTCGCTGGTTGGCCTGGCCGCTTTCGAGGACGCCTACCCCGGCACGCTGTCCGGCGGCATGCAGCAGCGTGTCGGCATTGCCCGCGCGCTGGCCAACTACCCCAGCGTGCTGCTGATGGACGAGCCCTTCGGCGCGCTGGATGCACAGACGCGAATCATGATGCAGGAGAACCTGCTGGAGATCTGGCGCGAGTTCCGCAACACCGTGGTGTTCGTCACCCACGACATCGACGAAGCGGTGTTCCTCTCCGACCGCATCGTGGTGATGAGCGCCAGCCCCGGCCGGATCATCGCCGACATCAAGGTCACCCTGCCCCGGCCGCGCGAGCAAAGCCTGCTCACCAGCACGGCGTTCATGGACTACAAGCGCCAGTGTCTGGACCTGATCCGTCAGGAAACCCTGCGCGCCTTTCAGCAGCAGAACGGAGGCTGAACATGCACAACACGTTCCGTTGTTCGCCTGCGCTCGACATGACCTGTCATGACAGGCTGGAGCACAAGCAATGAAAGGAACCCAGCCACTCGCCCCGGGCCATTCTCCACTGCCGCTTTACGTGCAGATCCGCGATGACCTGCGGCGCAAGATTCTCGAAGGCAGCTACGTGATTCATGAGCGCCTGCCCTCGGAAAATGAGCTGATGAATGCCTTTGGTGTCAGCCGCATCACCATTCGCCAGGCCCTCCGTGACCTGCATAACGAAGGGCTGGTGTTCAGCGCCCAGGGCAAGGGCACCTATGTCAGCAAGCCCAAAGCGGTGCAGAACGTCCAGCGCCTGCAAGGCTTCGGCGAAGCCATGGCCGCGCAAGGCTACGAGGCGACCGCACGGCTGCTATCGATTCAGGAGCGCAAGCCACCCAAGGCGGTCGTCGCCGCGCTGCATTTGCTTTCCGGTGAGGAGGTGGTCGAGGTCAAGCGCGTGCGCTACCTCAACCGTGAGGCGGTGTGTGTCGAGAACAGCTACTTCCCCCTCGACATCGGCCACCGGATGTTCGGCATGGACCTGTCAGGCGACATCTTCCCGATGCTCGAGAACGCCTTCGGTATCGCCCTCGGGCGCGCCGACATCAGCCTCGACGCCACCCTGGCAGACGAGGAACACCAGCACTACCTGGCGCTCAAGCCGGGCGAACCCATCCTGCGTGTCGAGCGGCTGACCCACGACCGCGCCGGCCGTCCCATCGACTTCGAATATCTCTGCTACCGCGGCGACGCATTCAAATACCAATTCCGAGTGGATCGGAAATAGGAGGCTACATGACCACTATCAACGGCATCCCAGTCATCGACACCGACGTGCTGGTCATCGGCGGTGGCACGGCCGGCCCCATGGCCGCCGTCACCGTCAAAGAGCAGGACCCGAACCTCAAGGTCATCCTGCTGGAGAAAGCCAACGTCAAACGCTCAGGCGCCATTTCCATGGGCATGGACGGCCTCAACAACGCCGTGGTCCCTGGCCACGCCACGCCCGAGCAGTATGTCAAGGAAATCACCATCGCCAACGACGGCATCGTTCACCAGCCAGCGCTGATGGCCTATGCCACTCGCTCCTTTCCGATGATCGAAAAGCTCGACTCCTGGGGCGTGCATTTCCAGAAGGACGAGACCGGCGACTACGACATGAAGAAGGTGCATCACCTGGGCACCTACGTGCTGCCGATGCCTGAGGGTCACAACGTTAAGAAGATCCTCTACCGCCGCCTGCGCCGCGTGCGGGTGGAGATCGAAAACCGCTTCCAGGCCACCCGCCTGCTCAAGGACCCGGACGGCAACATCGCCGGCATGATCGGGGTAAACACCCGCACCGCCGAGCCCATCATCATCCGCGCCAAGGCCGTGATCATGGCCACCGGCGCTGCTGGCCGTATCGGCCTACCCAACTCCGGTTACCTGTTCGGCACCTACGAGAATCCGGCCAACTGCGGCGACGGCCATGCCATGGCCTACCACGTCGGCGCTGATCTGGTGAACCTGGAGTGCTTCCAGGTCAATCCGCTGCTCAAGGACTACAACGGCCCTGCTTGCGCTTACGTCACCGGCCCGCTGGGCGGCTTTACCGCTAATGCCTACGGCGAGCGCTTCATCGAGTGCGACTACTGGTCCGGCCAGATGATGCTGGAGTTCTTCAAGGAGCTGGAATCCGGCACCGGTCCGGTGTTCCTCAAGCTCGATCACCTGGCCGAGGAAACCATCCAGGAAATCGAGACTGTCCTGCATACCAATGAGCGCCCTACCCGTGGTCGCTTCCATGAGGGTCGGCAGGTCGACTACCGCCAGCGCATGGTGGAAATGCATATCTCCGAGATCGGCTTCTGCTCCGGCCATTCCGCGTCCGGTGTGTGGACCGACGAGACCGGTGCCACCACCGTGCCCGGCCTCTACGGTGCTGGCGACATGGCCTCGGTCGCGCACAACTACATGCTCGGCGCCTTCGTTTACGGGCAGATCTGCGGGGAAAGCGCCGCCGCCTTCGTCAAGGATCGCAGCGAGCCGGTGCTCGATGAGGCCTTCATCACCGCCGAGCTGGCGCGCATCCAGGCACCGCTCCTGGTCAAGGACGGCATCCCGCCGGAGCAGATGGAATACAAGGTGCGCCGCCTGGTGAACGACTACCTGCAGCCGCCGAAGGTAACCAAGAAGATGGAGATCGGCCTGGAGCGAATCATGGCCGTGCGCAAGGACCTGCACATGCTCAGCGCTGCCGACCCACACGAACTGCTTCGTGCCCTGGAAGTGCAGTCGATCATCGACTGCGCCGAGATGGCCGCGCGCGCCTCGCTGTACCGCACCGAATCACGCTGGGGGCTGTACCACTACCGAGTCGATTTCCCCGAGCAGGACAACGCTGAATGGTTCTACCACAGCCGCCTGTTCAAGGACGCGAACGGCCAGATGGCCCACGGCAAGCGCCCGGTCGCCGACTACATCGTCCCGCTCGGTGAAGAGAAGGACGCCTACAGCAAGTTGCGGGTGAAAAAGGCCGCCAATGCCTGATCTTTTGGCCGCCGTTTCACCTTGCAGGGGCGAATTTAATCGCCCAACACCTGATGCCGATGGGCGAATGAATTCGCCCCTACAGAAAAGCGGGCTCACCGTGCCCGCTCGACTGGAACCGAGGAGATAAACCATGCCCGTAGCCAACCACCGCTCTGCCGTCCCGGTCATCGTCGACGAAGAGAAATGCATTGCCGAGAAAGGCTGCCGCGTCTGCATCGACGTCTGCCCGCTGGACGTCCTGTGGATCAACCCGGACACCGGCAAGGCCCACATGAAATATGACGAATGTTGGTACTGCATGCCTTGCGAGACCGACTGCCCGACCGATGCGGTCAAGGTGAACATTCCGTACCTGCTGCGCTGAGGACTGGCTGATGAAAACGTATGACGATCCGATGCTGCAGCAGATAGCCGAAAACCTTGCCTCCGAGGACCCGGGCATTCGCCGTGTGGCGGTGCTCGAACTGGTCGATTGCGGCGAGCCGGAAGCCGCCGAGCTGCTGATCCTCGCGCTCAACGATCCAGACCCCGCCGTGCGCCAGGAGGCGGCCAAGGTGGTTGATGAATTCGATGCGGTCGATATCGCTGACGCGCTAATTGCTGCGCTGCAAGACAGCAACGAAGTGGTGCGCAACGCTGCCGCTCATGCACTGGCTGACCTGAAGGACCCGGCCGCCGCCCTCCCCCTGCTGGAAGCGCTGGAAGGCACGGATGACCCCTTCGTCGTCGCCGGCATCCTGCGGGCGGTCAAGCCGCTGCGTAACCCGGCGGCCCAGGCCCCGGCCCTGCAGCGCATGCACGCCGAGGACCCCGGCGTGCGACGCGAGGCGGTCGCCGTAATCGGCTGGCTAAAACAGACCGAAAACCTCCCCGCGCTGATGGAACGCGCCCAGCACGACAGCGATGCCGAAGTGCGCCGCGCGGCTACCGGTGCGCTGGTCTACGCAACGCCCGAACAGGTCGGCCCGACGCTCGTTGGCCTGCTGCGTGACGAGCACTGGCAGGTCCGTGTCGAGGCTACCGTCAGCATCGGCAAGCTCAACTACCAGGCCGCCCTGCAGCCGCTGGTCGAGGCCACTCATGACAGCTTCTGGCAGGTCCGGGAAAAGGCCGTGGATTCGCTCGGCAAGCTCGGCTCCGTCGGGGCCATTCCGGCGCTCGGCGTCTGTGCGCGTGATCCGATGAGCAACCTGCGCAAGGCCGCCATCGGTGCACTCGGTGCGATTGCCCATAACGACGGCCGCCCCTTCATCGAAGCCGCCATGGACGACCCGGACCCGGATGTCCGCAAGCTGGCGCGATGGGCCATGTCCAAGCTAGAAGCAGCGGCGTGACAAATAACGTAGGGCGGGTGCAACCCGCCAATTGGGGTCGCCGCCGAGCAGGTTCGACGGGTTTCACCCGCCCTACGGTTCTGAGTTTTACGCCTTGTTTTATTGCACAAACTTGACGCCGAAACGTCACGAGCGCAGCGCAGGCAAGGCGAAGGTGGCGCGCGGAAGCGGAGTTTACAGGCCGTAAATGAGCATTCCGCGCGCCATCTTCAACGCAGCATCCGCAAGCGCAGTAGTTTCGAGGAGGACCAGATGACCTACGTCGTTACAGAGAACTGCATCCGCTGCAAATACACCGATTGCGTGGAAATCTGCCCGGCGGACTGCTTTCACGAGGGGCCGAACTTCCTGGTGATTAACCCGGAGACCTGCATCGACTGCAGCCTCTGTGCACCGGAATGCCCGGCCGACGCGATCTTCGCTGACAACGCGCTGCCGGCCGACCAGAGCCACTTCATCGAACTCAACGCCGAACTGGCCGAGGTCTGGCCGGTAATCACCCAGACCAACAGCCCGCTGGCCGAAGCCGACACCTGGGTCGATCAGAGCGACAAGCTGCAGTTCCTGGAGCGTTGACCCATGCCTGAACTTGTCATGACGAGTTGGCTCGGCCGCGCCCTGCTGGCGCTGGTGATCGGCAGCGCAGCCCTGACCGGCAGCGCTCGGCCGGTGGAGGATCAGAGCCGCTCCGTCAGGACGCCAGAAACGCCGGCCCTGATGGTGCCGGACGGCCACCCGCCGCACCTGCCCTCCCCCTTTTTCTGATTGGTTAAGGAGTTGCCCATGACTACCCAGATCCTGACCGCCCCACCCCAGGAAATCCGCCTGCGAAAAGCGCAGAAAATGCTCGAAGTGCTCTGGCCCGACGGCATTCGCAGCCAATTGAGCTGCCTCGCCCTGCGTAAGTCCTGTGCCTGCTCCGTATGCGCCCAGGCGCAGCAGCGCGGCATGCTGACGCTGATCGATGCCGATGTGGGCGTCGACAGGCTGGAAGTCTCCGGTGTCGCCGGCGTCCAGCTCTACTTCAGCGACGGTCATTACCGCGGGCTTTATCCCTGGGCCTACCTGCGTGAACTGGGCGAGCGCCTGCAATGAATACCCGCGCCCAGCAATTGCTGGCCCCGCCCTTCGCCACGCTTTGCCGGCTCTATCCCGGCACCGCGTTGTGCGCAGTGCTGGCGCTGGCCGGCAGCTTTCTTGCCGAGCATTACGGCGCGCCGGCGCTGATGCTGGTCCTGCTGCTGGGGTTCGGCTTCGCCAACCAGGGCGCGGATGTGCGCATGGAGCCTGGGGTCGCCTTTTGCAGTCGGCACATTCTGCGCATCGGCGTGGCCTTGCTGGGCGCGAGGATCGGCGTCGAGCAGCTGCTGGTGGTCGGTAACCTGCCGCTGCTGATGGTATTGACCTGCGTACCGGTAGTGATCGGTGCCGCACTGTTGCTCGGCCGATGGCTGGGGCTGCCGATGCTGCACAGCCTGGTCGCGGGTGTGGCAGTGGCCATCTGCGGTGTCTCCGCGGCCATCGCCGTCGCCGCCGTCATCCCCAGCGGACGACTGGAAGATCGCCGACTGCTCGGGGTCGTTGTCGGCGTAACGGCGCTGGGCACCCTGTCGATGCTCGTCTATCCGCCGCTGCTCGCCACGCTGGGTTATGGCGACGTGGAAAGCGGCCTGCTGCTTGGCGCCAGCATTCACGATGTCGCACAGGCCGCCGGGGCCGGTTATCTGGTTTCGGAGTCAGCAGGTGACGTCGCCACCCTGACCAAGTTGTTGCGAGTCGCGCTGCTCGCGCCTCTGGTCGTGCTGCTCGGCTGGCTGCTGCGTCGCGGAGATTCCGGCCGCACCGAATTCCCCCTGTTTCTGCTCGGCTTTCTGGCGCTGTTCGGCCTGAACAGTTTCGGCTGGCTCCCGGCTGGCCTGCGTGACGGCCTGATCGCCACCTCCAATGCCTGCTTGTTGGTGACCATGGCGGCACTCGGCATGCGCACCACCCTGGGCGATCTCCTGGCCCAGGGCTGGCGGCCGATGGTGCTTCTGGCGGTGCTCAGCATTGGGCTGTTGCTGACTGCGATGGCGATGCTGACGATGGCCTCGCCCTGACGATTTGTTCTGCCTTGTTTCCCTTACTCGTGTTGGAGGATTTGTCATGGCTGCACTCGGTACCGAAAGCGTTCTCAGCGTCCGTCACTGGAACGACACGCTGTTCAGTTTCACCACCACCCGCGACCCGGCGCTACGCTTCGAGAATGGTCACTTCGTGATGATCGGGCTCGAGGTCGAGAGCAAACCACTCATGCGTGCCTACAGCATCGTAAGCGCCAACCACGATGAGCATCTTGAATTCCTCAGTATCAAGGTGCCGGACGGCCCGCTGACGTCACGCCTGCAGCACCTGAAAGTCGGCGACCCCATCATCGTCAGCCGCAAGCCGGTCGGCACGCTGGTCATGCACGACTTGCGGCCGGGCAAGCATCTTTATCTGTTCGGCACCGGCACTGGTCTTGCGCCCTTCATGAGCATCGTTCGCGACCCCGAGGCCTATGAGCGATTCGAGAAGATCGTCCTGGTGCATTGCGTGCGGGAGGTGAGCGAACTGGCTTATCACGACTACCTGACCCACGAACTCCCGCAGCATGAGTTCCTCGGCGAAGAAGTGCGCGACAAGCTGATCTATTACCCCACCGTGACCCGCGAGCCGTTCCGCAACCAGGGGCGTATTACCACGCTGGTCCAGACCGGCAAGTTGGCGGCCGATATCGACCTGCCGCCGCTGAACAGGGAAAGCGACCGAGTCATGCTTTGTGGCAGCCCAGCGATGCTCGACGCACTGACCGGCATGCTTGACGGGCTGGGCTTCGAAGCCTCACCACAGCAGGGTGAACCAGGCGACTACGTCATCGAACGCGCCTTTGTGGAGAAATAAAACGCCTCGTAGGAGCGAGCTTGCTCGCGAAGCGCTGCCGCTACGTTGTTCGCGAGCAAAGACTTGGCGTCCCCCTCGCTCCTACAAAGCAGCCATTTTTAGAAATACTCCGATCCGCACGGGAGCTCACCATGACACTTCACCGCTTTGCGACACCCGGCATCGGTCTGACTCAGCAGGCCGAACACGCCTTGTCCCAATGGATCGAACCCTGCCTCGGTTGCGACCTGATCAGCGCAGGAGCCATACGCGAGCTACGCAGCGACGGCACACACCTGCACTTGCATCTCGAGCTGGGATTTCCGGCAGACGGCTACCGTGATTCGCTGGGCCGGGCTCTGAAGGCCTTGCTTCTTGCCCATACCCAGGCGACTTCCGTGGCGGTAGAAATTGACTGGTCCGTCAGCTCGGGCTCCATTACTCGCCAGACCCTGCCGGGCGTCAAACACATGATCGCGGTCGCCTCGGGCAAGGGCGGCGTCGGTAAATCCACCACGGCAGTCAACCTGGCGCTGGCGCTAGCCGCGGACGGCGCTCGCGTCGGCATGCTCGACGCCGATCTCTACGGCCCAAGCCAGCCTCGCCTGCTCGGCCTCAGCGGCCTGCCGGACACCCATGATGGAAAGATGCAGCCGATGATCGGCCACGGCCTGCAATGCATGTCGATCGGCTTTCTCGTGGATGACGAATCGCCTGTCATCTGGCGAGGCCCAATGATCACCCAGGCCCTGACTCGCCTGCTGCAGGAAACCAACTGGCAGGACCTCGACTACCTGATCGTGGACCTACCGCCCGGTACCGGCGACATCCATCTGACGCTGGCACAACGGATGCCGGTATCCGCTGCGCTGATTGTCACTACCCCACAGGACTTGGCCCTGCTGGACGCGCGCAAGGGTCTGCGCATGTTCGAGAAGGTCAACGTGCCGGTGCTTGGCATCATCGAGAACATGAGCCTGCACGTTTGCAGCCAGTGCGGTCATGAAGAACACATCTTCGGAAGCGGCGGCGCACAGCGCATGGCCGATCAATACGGCAGCGAGCTGCTCGGGGGATTACCACTGGATATGCGAATTCGCGTAGGCGCGGATGACGGCGTACCGATCGTCATCGCGGAACCGACGGGCGCCCTGACGCAGACCTATCAGACCATCGCGCGCCGGGCCGTTGCGCGGTTGTCTCTGCGGGAACGCCGAACTACCGCGAAGGTTCTGCCGGAGGTAGTTGAAGCCTGACAAATATCGATCCGCCGCCCGCTCGCCTTACTGGAACGGATGAAGCTATGACTCAGTCCCAAGCCGCCTGTAGCAAGGCTGCTATCGGCCAGGAGCGTGCAGACTTATTGAAGGTTGGCTTACTCTACTCAAGCCATCTAGATGGAGTGCGATTTCCAGCATGCTAGGTGTCGTGGCGCGATGTGAGTGCTTTACGGGCGTTCCCGCAATCGCAGAGCAGTCTCAGCGCGCGAATACCTCTTTGCTCATAAGTATGTCTAATCGATAGACATGAGCCGGATAGGCGAGTATCGAATTCATCCGCGTTATGTCTCTGAATATTTTTCCACCGCCACCTTCCACGTGGGCCTGCCTTCCTGCCAGATTCGGGAACGCCTCGAATACGCCGAAAGTCGTCTGCGAGTACCGCACGCCATACCAAGGTCCGGTTGCCGGCTCCTGCTCAACACAGGCGAGAATGTCCCTTAGCATCTGCACGACCTGAGCCTCGCTGCCAGGGATGGCCTCAATGTGAATGTAGAAGGCTTTGCGACCGTCATCGCCCTGCTCGCCACTAACCTGGACGCCGTGGTGGGGCAATACGGGTGCGGACGGAGCCGGGAATGGAACAGGGCCTGGTTGGGTTGTGTTGTCAGTCATGATCACCTCCTATCGAGAGGCTTCAAATATAGAATCGGCATGGCTGGGTGGAGCGCTGGATTCATCCGTTTTCTAGCCTGATCATCCAGAATCAACTTACGTCGCTCAGTCCGTATGGCAGGATCAGGGTATGGCCGAGACGCTACTTGAAATTGTTCGCCGCCATACCGAAGGCGCGTGTGCACGTGACGGTGTTGCATCTACCGCTTGCGGGCTTATTGCTATTCGCAAAACCGCGACTACTTCGTTGGAGCATACGCTGCCAAGGCCGCTGTTGTGCCTGGTGCTGCAGGGCAGCAAGCGCGTTTCCATTGGTAACCAACAGCTGGATTACGCTGCTGGCGACTCCATGCTGATCACTGCCAACCAGCCCATGGTCAGCCAGATCATGCAGGCGAGTGCGAGCACGCCTTATCTGTCGCTCGCACTTGATCTGGACCTTTGCATAATCGCCGATCTGGTGCTGGAAATGCAGGCGCAGGCGTTAAGCGTCACACCTCATGAACATACTTCAACATACGAGCAAGTCGCCGACACCGCGTTGCGTTTGATGCAGCTGCTTGACCGTCCGGCCGCATTGGCCCTGCTACATCAGCAATTGCTGCGCGAAGTCCACTATTGGCTACTCACGGGTATACACGGCGCAGCGATACGCCAACTCGGCACGCCTGACAGTCATGTTCATCGCATAGCCCGCTCCGTTGCGGTATTGCGAGCCGAGTACGCCAACGCGCTGCCGGCCGAACGGCTGGCTGCCGTAGCGGGTATGAGCCGCTCTTCGTTTCACCAACATTTCAGGGCGATCACTTCACTCACACCGTTGCAGTTCCAGAAGCAATTACGACTGATCGAGGCGCGGCGCTTGATCGTGTCTGAAGGCAGGTCATCCAGTAGCGCAGCGTTCGAGGTTGGTTATGAAGGTGCTTCACACTTTGCAAGAGACTACCTACGCATGTTTGGCATATTGCCTGGCAAGGATCGGCTAGAAACCAGCAGACCGCGTCGCCAAAAATAGCTCCATTTGTCGCTAGATGCGGGAAGGACGCCTCCGCCATCCGCCCCTTTTTCCGATAGCCGTGACAGTCAGCTGTCGGCCAAAAGCAGCCGCTCGGATATCTCTGCAAAAGCTGGGCTCTTCACTCGACGAAGAAATTGAGCCGTGTTGAGATCTGTGTCTATACTTTGACTGTTCAAAAATCTGGTTTAGCTCTTGGGGTATGGTGCATTTGTCATGCAGTTCTACTGAAGCTGGAGCATCGATTTTGCCTGGCTAGCATCACACAGAAACCATATTTCTAATGGGCAAACAGTCATTTTTTGGACCGCAGCGATATCGATGGATCTCATGAAAGCCAAAAATAAGGAATAGCTATATGTCTGGGACGTTTGAAATATACAACGACAAAGCGGGTGAATTTCGTTTTCGGCTCAAAGCCAACAATGGCCAAGCAATTCTGGCCAGCGAGGGCTACAAGGATAAGTCTGGATGTCTAAATGGAGTCGAGTCAGTCAAAAAAAATGCGCCTGATGATGCACGCTACGAGCGTAAGGCCAGCGGGGCTGACAAGTTTATGTTCAACCTTAAGGCGGGTAATCACCAAGTAGTCGGGACGAGCCAGTCATATGCCTCCGAAGCCTCACGCGACAAGGGTATCGAGTCGGTGAAAAACCACGCACCCGACGCTAAGGTTGTTGAGGTGGGCAATTAATCGCTTCAGTCTGTTCAAAATCACTTGGGCATTTCGTTGAGATGGGCGGCTGAGTATTCTTAATAGCCGCTTTTCCCTGCTCGGATGTGATCGACCGCTTTTGGCCGAAAGCGGCCGCAGACGCGTGAAGCCCATTCCCAGTTGCGCCACTAAGCCACTGCAAAGCGGCAGATAACTCAACGACCGATACCGTTTAAGCTCACCGGTCTCAATTGGATCTTAACTACCGTTTAACCGCGCCCTCGCTGGTTCGTTAGCCTTTTTTCAGGCAACAACAGCATGAAACGTACGTCGATACTCGGTGGGCGTTGTGCCCAGCTGGGCGGCAAACTGTTGGCGCAGTGACAACGTAGTGCCGAAACCAGCCTGCGAGGCGACGCATTCGATAGGCATCTCGGTCGTTTCCAGCAATTGCTGGGCCCTTGCCACTCGCTCGGCGTTTAGCCATTTGATAAAGGTGGTACCGGTCGCCTCACGGAATCGCCGAGTGAAGGTTCGACGGCTCATATGGGCGACCTCGGCCAGCGCATCCAGCGATAAGGCCTCATGAATATGCTGTCGCGCCCAGGTCAGCACCTCGGGTAGCCGGCTTTCGCTCGGCAGCTGGGGGACCGGCTGTTCGATGTACTGCGCCTGTCCGCCTTGACGATGTGGAGGTGTCACCAGCAGTCGCGCAATCCGGTTGGCCACGTCCGCCCCGTGGCGTTGACGCAGGAGATGCAGGCAGCAATCGATCGCCGCCACCGTGCCGGCCGAGGTGATGACATTATCGTCCGCCACGTAAAGCACGTCGGGCCGGAAATGACTGCGCGGAAAGCGCCGGGCGAACACCTCACGGGCCACCCAGTGTGTGGTCGCTTCGCGTCCATCGAGCAGCCCGGCGTCGCCCAGTACGAAGGCGCCAAGGCACAGGCCGACGATCAAGGCGCCGCGCGCGTGAGCCTGCCGTAAACCCTCGACAAGCGCATCGGGCGCCGGTTTTTCAGGATCATTCCACGCAGGGACGATGACGATGTCGGCACCCGCCATGGCTGCCATCCCGTCTGGCACGTCGATCGTAAGTCCCTGATCGCAGAGCACCTTGCCCGGCTTCGCCGCGCAATAAGACACCTCATAGCGAGGGCCGTCCGACGCTTCGTCCCCTCCACCCAGGACCATCGCAGGGACAGAGAGATGGAACAGGCTCACGCCTTCGAACGCGACAACACAGACATTCAGCGAGGTCATGGAAATACCGCAGCGGTGTAGATTGCCGGCGAGTATCACACAGCATTGGGACGGATTGGCCTAAATATTTCGATCATTACGTTCGGGCCAATCGTTCGTTGATGCATCGACAATCCAGCCTGTGTGATTGCACAGGCTGGGTTGTTCTGCAGTACAGCGAATCAGTCCGCGAGGTAGTCTGCGGTCGATTGCAGGCTGGCATAGGCGAAGCCCAGGGCAGCCATCATCACGGCGTGCACCTGCGCCGCTGGCACTTGCACGCCGCCGAACTCCAGATCCATGGTGGCGCAGGCATCGTGAATGACGGTGACCGGGTAGCCCATGTCGGCCGCCGCACGTACACCGGCGTCGACACACATGTGGCTCATGGCGCCGACCACGACCAGTTCGTTCACGCCTTTCTCGTCCAGCAACTGCTTGAGGTTCGTGTCGCGGAAGGAGTTCGGGTAGTTCTTCACCACCACAGGCTCACCCGCCTGTGGCGCAACGGCGGGCTGGATCTGCACGCCCTCGCTGCCAGGTTCGAACACCGACATTTCCCCATGAGCGAACTCATGACGAACATGGATGACTGGAATGTCCTTGGCGCGGGCATCGGCGATTACCTTTGCCGCGTTTGCGACGGCGCCTTCGATGCCGCTGAGTGGCAGCTTGCCCGTGGGTAGGTATTCATTCTGAAGGTCGATTACGACCAGTGCTCGCTTGCTCATGGCTAGCTCCTGCGAAGATGCTGTATGAAATGACGAGAACATCATTGGCCATCCGCGCAGCGCTGCGAAGGGGTGTGACCGACAACTTCGAGGGTGCTATCGACACATGCCGAACCAACCGCAAACCGAATTAGGCATCGTCCTCTACCCCGGCGTTCAGATGGCGACGGTATTCGGCCTGACTGATCTCTTCGGCATCGCCGGGCGGTTCAATGGGTCGGCGGACGACCCTGACCGACCCCCGCTACGTATCAGCCATTGGCAACTGGGCGAAACCGATCAGACAGCCAAGCGCGTTCATGACTCGCACGCCGACGCCTGCTGCAAGCCCAGCGTACTGATCCTGCCGCCCAGCCTGGAGGAGCCGATCACTGCCAAGGCCGCGCTGCCCTATCGCGATTGGCTCTGCCAACAGCACCACGCCGGCGTGCGGTTGGCATCGATCTGCGCCGGGGCATTTCTGCTTGGCGAAACCGGCCTGCTGGCTGGGCGTACGGCAACCACCCACTGGCTATATGTCGAGCGCTTTTCGGACCGCTTTCCGGACGTACGCCTGGATGCCGACCAGCTCATCATTGACTCCGACGACATCATCACCGCCGGCGGGCTCATGGCCTGGACCGATCTGGGGCTGCGGCTGGTCGACCGTTACCTGGGTGCGAAAGCCATGATCGATACCGCGCAGATGCTGGTCATCGATCCACCGGGCCGGCAGCAACGCTACTACAGCGCCTTCTCGCCGCGACTGAACCACGGCGACAGCGCCATCCTTGCCGTCCAGCAATGGCTGCAAGAGACCGCTGCCGAAGAGGTTGCACTGGCCGAGCTCGCACAACGCGCCGGCCTTGAGGAACGGACATTTCTGCGACGCTTCCGCAAAGCAACCGGCATGACCACGACCGACTACTGGCAGCGACTACGCGTTGCTCGAGCCCGCGAGTTGCTGCAGACCGGTCGTTTGCCCATCGAGCGGGTGGCCTGGGAGGTCGGTTACGCCGACCCGGGCGCGTTCAGAAAGGTGTTTACCCGAGTGGTTGGGCTTACACCCGGTGCCTATCGGCGTCGCTTTGGTATGGAGTCAGGCACAACGCACTGACCGGCGGACGACGCGGGACCGTTGGCCCGAATTTATTGTTGATTGTCTTTTAGGCCGATTTCGTCATTCTCTCCTGATCCCCACAATGCGTGCTCCTTCAACAGCACATCCCGGAGACACCCATGCTGTTTCAACGCACCTTCGCAGGCACTCTCTTTTTAGCGCTCAGCCTCACAGCCGGCGCCAGTTTGGCCAATGACACAACCAACCATTCGTCTGCATCGGCCGCTGCTGAGGTACAGATGCAGCAGATCCGCAACGCCACGGTGAAGATCAGCTACGCCGATACGACATTCCTCGTCGATCCGATGTTGGCGAAGAAAGGCACCTACCCCGGTTTCGAAGGTACTTATCGCAGCGAGCTGCGAAACCCGCTGGTCGAGCTACCAATGTCGACGCAGAACATCCTCAGTGGAGTAGACGCCGTCATCGTGACGCATACCCACCTAGACCATTGGGACGACGCGGCCCAGCAGTTGCTGCCGAAAGATATGCCGCTGTTCGTGCAGAACGAATCGGATGCGAAGATCATCCGTGATCAAGGCTTCAAGGATGTCCGTATTCTCGAAGACGGAACAGAATTCGGCGGGGTTACGCTGAGCAAGACCGGTGGCCAGCATGGCACCGACACGATGTACGCCAATGCTCAAATTGCTGAATCTCTCGGTGAAGCAATGGGTGTAGTTTTCGAGGCCCCGGGCCAGAAAACAACGTACCTGATCGGCGACACCATCTGGCGCGACGAAGTTGATCAGGCACTGACTCAGTACAGTCCAGAAATCATCGTGGTGAACGCGGGCTACGCACTGCTGACCGGCTACGAAGGTGCCATCATCATGGGCAAGGAAGACGTGGCACGTGTAGCCCAGGCGGTGCCTGACGCCCGGATCCTCGCAACGCATATGGACTCGATCAACCATATGGGCCAGACCCGCCAGGAGCTCAACGCCTACGTGACCGAGAAAGGCATTCAAGACCGTGTCGACATCCCCGAAGACGGGGCTGTGATCACCTACTAAGCGCAACTCAAGGCCGCCTTGCAAGGCGGCCTTTTGCGTATCGGTACTCAGCAAACGCACCAACGCAGTGCAAGTGCAGCAGGCCGTCGGTTCGCTGTCATTACGCTGATGCACAGCGGCTGCGCTACCTATCCGCTGTACTTCATTTCATCCCCAGCCGTTCGCGCATCTCTGCGGTAATGGTCTGCCGTGTCTCGTCGATGCCAGCCCATGGATCGTCCTGGCCCTGTTCTTCCAAACGTGGAATCAGATTACGAATGGTCCAGAGATTGGCGCCCTTCAGATCGGCTAGCTCGTCACGATGAATGGGGACGGACACACCCAAGCCCTCCCGAGCTCGCACCGAATACGCCGCCACTGTGCTGGCACCCTGACTGTTGCGTAGGTAGTCAATGAATATTCGTCCGACGCGGTTCTTCGGGCCGCTGACCGCCGAGAAATGTTTGGGCAGCAGCTTTGCCAAGTATTGCGCGATGGCCTGGCTGAACGCCTTGACCTCGGCCCAACCGTGCACCGGTTCAAGCGGCACCATGATGTGCAAGCCCTTGCCACCGCTGGTCTTGAGGAACGACTCCAACCCGATCTCATCCAGCAAGGTCTGGGTCAATTGAGTGGCTTCAATCATCCGTTTCCAGGGCAACGCGGGATCGGGGTCGAGATCCAGAACAAAGCGATCTGGGTGATCGAGCACCGGCGCTACGGCGTTCCAGGTGTGAAGTTCGATGGTGCCCATCTGCGCTGCGCTGACCAGCGCTTCGACGGTGTCGATCGTCATAAGCGCCGCATGCTTGGGGAACAGCGCGGTGTCGAGCTGCGTGATGTGCGGGATGCTCAACTTCTCGATATGTTTCTGAAAGAACAATTCACCATCGATGCCTTCGGGTGCGCGCACCAATGCCAACGGCCTTTTGCGCAGGTACGGTAGCGCCCAAGGTGCAACGTCTGCGTAGAACCGTGCCAGCTCCATTTTTGTGGCGCCGATGGATTTGTCGATGATCCGGTCTGGATTGGAAATCTTGATCTTGCCACCGGCGCTGACCGCGTTCTTGCCAGCAGACTTTCCGGAGCCGGCGGCTGGTTTTGCCGCTTTTGCCGGACGCTCATGGGTAATCGCCTTGGCAGGCTTGTCAGCACGCAATCCGTGAAACACGGAGTGGCGAATCACGCCCTGACGGGTCATTTCCGCGAACGCCACTTCACACATCAGGTCCGGCTTGAGCCAGTGCGCGCCCCGCACATCTGCGGCGGGTGGTGCCTTGGCCAGCGGGTGCTTGTCGACTTCTAATGGCTTGAGCTTGGCGTGCAGGCTTTTTAGCGTCGCTTGATTGAAACCGGTACCCACCTTGCCGGCATACCGCAGTTCACCTTTTTCATCATGCAGACCCAGCAACAATGCACCAAAGCCGCTGCGCGCACCCTTGGGATCGGTGTAGCCGACGATGATGAACTCCTGACGGTTCTTGCACTTGATCTTCACCCAGCTGCTGCTTCGCTTGGAGACGTAAGTGCTGCCGGCGCGCTTGCCAATAAGGCCTTCCAGCTTCATCTGGCAGGCGCTTTCCAGCATGCTTTCCGGTTCCTCGCTGAAGTCGGCGGAAAAACGCAGCAGGTCATTGTCGTTGGTTTCCAACACTTGGCTCAGCGCCGCCCGACGCTCTTCCAGCGGCACCTCTCTCAGGTCCATGCCATTGAGATAAGGAAGGTCGAACAGGTAGTAGACGATGGAACCGCTACGCCCGACTTCGAAGGCGTTTTGCAGGGCCTGAAAATCCGGCGTGCCCTCCTCGTTAGGCACCACGACTTCTCCGTCGAGCCAGGCCGACTCCAGCCCAAGAGCCGCAAGCGCCTCGGCCTGCTGCGGCATTTTTGCCGTCCAGTCGTGGCCGTTACGTGTGAACAATTGCACCTTGCCGGATTCGATCCGCGCCATGATCCGGTAACCGTCGAACTTAACCTCGTAGCGCCAGTCGCCGTCGGGGACCGACTCGACAAGGGTCGCCAGCTGCGGCTTGATGCTGTCGGGCAACGGCGCGGGCTTGGCCCCGGATAGCGTCGCTTTCTCAGCTTTTTTACGGCTGCGAGCCGCCGGAGCTTTGACCGGCTTGGCGTCGACTTCGAGCTTTGCCTTGCCGCGCTTACGTGGGATCAGCGTACGGTCACTGAGCACGCTGTCCGGTTGTTCCTTGACGATCTCGTATTCCTGCTCCGGCCGTGCTGCTTCATCGTTCGACTTGATCAGAAACCACTGTTCCTTGCCGCCGTCCATACGGGTGCGGACGAGGTTCCAGGTTCCACTGAGCTTTTCGCCCTCCAAGGCGAACTTGAGTTTGCCTTTGCGATAGCCTTCGTGCGGGTCACCCTGAGGGATCCAGATACCGCGATCCCAGACGATTACATCCCCCGCCCCGTAGTGCCCCGCCGGGATGGTGCCTTCAAAGGTCGCATAGTCCAGCGGATGATCTTCGACGTGTACCGCCAGCCGACGCGATTTTGGGTCGAGCGACGGGCCTTTCGGCACTGCCCAGCTCTTGAGCGTGCCGTCGAGCTCGAGGCGAAAATCGTAATGCAGCCTCGACGCATCGTGCTTCTGGATACAGTACTGCAGCGCCTGGCTCTTATCGCGCTTGGCCCTCGGCTTGGCGTCGCCGCCAGGTTCGGGCGTCGCCGCGAAGTCGCGCTTTCTGTTGTATTCGTCGAGGGCCATGCTGCGAGCTCCTATTACGCGACGTTCAAGCGGGCCGGGCGAGCTTTTATTCGAGCGAACCCGGGTCCGATGCAGAATCTGTCGGCCCACCATGGCTGGAGTGCCGCCCCGGACGAACCGATGGGTCCTCCACGTCCGGATCGGATTCACCCTCGGTATTGGGCGGCGTGGCAACCAGATCACCGTCTTCAGTGACCGTACGGCCCTGGCTATCCTTGTGCGTTTCGAGGGTTTCCTGCGGCGTCGGGTTGCCCATTGGACTGGGGCGCGCACCGCGCTCATCCTCGGGTGTGCCGGCCGGCCATTGAGCAAACGCCGAAGTTGCCATAACGCTCGCGAATGCAAAGGTAAGGACTGATTTCATCGCTGGACCCCTTCTCCTAATAAACGGCCGTGACGACCGAAACGGCAATCGCCCAGCCTGCGGCTGATTGCGGCTCGCCATGAAGTTGAACCTTTGATTGGAAGCGTGACGGCGGACTGTTCTGACGTGCCTTTGCCGCCAACAGACAGCGACAAAGCGGTATTTACAACGAGGCAGGTCCTGCTAGCGTTGAAAGGTGTCGCACGTGCAACGCCGCGGCACCTGACCGCGAGCGGCCTCGCGAATTGTGGATTGACGATGGGAGGAAGGATCATGGCTTCACGTCTACCTCTGCTGACGATAGAAAACATCCTTCGCGATTACCTTCATCCGTTCCGTTGCGACTGCCGCGCCCAGGAAGATAGCCGCGTCACCGTTCGACTCTACGAAGAGCATCTCGACGGTGAGGAACTTACGGTGCTCGGTATCACCGACGAACAGTGCCGCGACGCGGCGAATCTGGTCCGGCTCGCCCAGGAGCTGCGGTTCGAGCTATATGCCACGCGTGGCGGCCTGATGGCCTCGCCCAATCCTGCCGAAGTCGCCGAACGGTAACGACCGTTCGGCATAGGGCATCTCGATCAGCGCTTGGCCTCAGTGTTCGGCGCCTGTGCCCGGGTTAGGTAAGCCTGCGTCAGTTCGGCGAGATGGCTGCACATCCAATCGGCCATGGCAACTTCCTCAGCCAGAATACGGGTGCAAACTTCCTCGGTCTGGGTATCGCCGACGGCCTTGGCTGCCGCAATCAGAATCTCGTACGAAGCGATTTCGAGGTTTTCAAAGACGTAACCCATCTGCGCGCCTTTGACAATCTCGTCATTGACCATCATCCCGCCCATGGCCTGCCCCATCGCCATCATCTTGCCGCCCAGGTCCTTGAAGCCCGAATACGATTTGTCGTACCGCTGCAGGCACCCTTCGATTAGCTTGGCCTGGTTTTGAGTCTCGGTGATGTGCTGCTCGATCCGTGCTTTGAGCTCCGGATAATGCTCGATACGACTCGCCTGCTTGTTGAGCATGGTTTCGGCCTGGGCCTCCATCGCATGGGCATCACGCAGCCATTCGATCAAACGTTCAATGCGGACATCATTTCCAGTTTGTGCGCTTTGCATCTCGTGTCTCCCATCGTGTCAGATAGCGAATGGGGTCATGCCCCTTGTTAAATGTGAAAAGGGCCACCGATGGGAGTTCCGCAGATCCGACTGACAGCACGTTGAGCCTGAACTTGCCTGCCCCTTGTCAGTCATTTGGTTGCAATCATCTGAGCGGAGATACGTTATCGGACCCCTCGACTTTCTCCTGCAATGGGAAAACCACATAACTGAGCCGGCCCTGCGCACCCTGATGGCGGCGTCCTTCGTCGTGGTCTTGCTAAGTGTGTTCGGTCGCGTGTTGACGGCGGTGATGTTGCGATTGGGCCGCGGATTTCTCTTCACCAAGGCCGTATCCGAGCAACTGGAAAAACCGATCCGCATCTTGTTGCCCTTGCTCGGCCTGCAGACCGTTCTGACGGCTGCGAGCGACGATCTCGTGTTGATAGGCGCGACGCGTCGCATCACGACGCTACTGATCATCGGGTGTTTCACCTGGTTGGCGATGCGCCTGCTGCGGAGCGTCGAGCAGTTCGTGCGGCTGAAGAATCCGGTAGACATCACCGACAACCTGCGTGCGCGGCAGATCCAGACCCAATCGCGGGTGTTGCTGCGGACGCTGAGCTTCTTTGTCTTGCTGATCGGTGCGGCCGCGATGCTGATGACATTTCCGGCAGCTCGCCAGTTCGGTGCCAGCCTGCTCGCCTCCGCCGGCCTCGCCGGTCTCGCGGTCGGTTTCGCTGCCCGCCCCGTCCTGGCTAATCTCATCGCCGGGATTCAGATCGCGATCACCCAACCCATCCGCCTGGACGACGTGGTGATTGTCGAGAATGAATGGGGCCGGATTGAGGAAATCACCGGCACGTACGTCATCGTGCGGATATGGGACGACCGTCGGCTGGTAGTGCCGTTGCAATACTTCATTGAAAAACCGTTCCAGAACTGGACCCGCCGAAACTCCAGCATCATCGGCTCGGTTTTCTTCTGGGTGGACTACTCGTTGCCGCTGGAGCCGCTGCGCGAGGAGCTACGGCGACTGTGTGTGGAGGTCCCGGACCTGTGGGACGGGCGCGTCATTGTCCTGCAGGTGACCGATACCAGCGAGAAGTCCATTCAGCTGCGGGTACTGGTCAGCTCGCCCGATTCCTCACGCAACTGGGACCTACGCTGCCACCTGCGGGAAAACCTGATTGGCTTCATACAGCGGCAGTTCCCGCACTGCCTGCCCATGCTGCGAGCGGACCTCAGCGTCGGGCAGAAGACGCCCATCGACACATCGGTGCCGGACCGCGTGGAGCCCGAGCGTCAGCCACCGGTATAAACGCGATCGCGTTTGGTGTGCCCCGCACCGCCGCAAAACAGGGCGCAGGGCAGCGACATGTTCACCTCTCGGTGCGCGCCAAGGCCGGCTGCGCACCCACCTCCTTATCAATCGTGCTCGGCCAGTTTGCGTAACAGCTGCTCGTACTTGGAAGGCAGTTGCTCAAGCCCGTAGCGAGCGGCCTGCTTGCGGATCTGCACCCGGTCCCCTTCGAACTGCACCGTCTCGCTGATGCTGACCTGGCGTTCGCCTTGCATCAGTGCGAAGGCATAACACTGCGTGCCGCCGGGGTCCTCTTCACTGTCGTCCGCAACCCCCGTGTTGGCGATGGCGATATCCGCGACGCTGGCATTGAGCGCACCGACCGCCATCTCGGTGGCGACCTCCTCGCTGGTGAGGCCGAAAGTCTCGATGGTTTCGAAACTGACATGGAGCAGCCGATTCTTAGCTTTTGGCGAGTACACGACGAAGCCGCTGTCGAGCACGCGGCCGCAGCCCGGGATGTCGCCCAGTAGCGAGGCCATCAGTCCGCAGGTGCAGGATTCGGCCGTGGTTAATTTCATCTTTTTGTCGCTTAAAAACTGCACGATTTCAGCAAGGTCTTGCATGGTCTGGACTCCGACTACCGGCGGGGAAACACCTCGATTCAGTCAATTTTCGGAACCGGCCTGTACGAGCAAAGTTCCCGCTCGTGGATTCCATCAGAAACTGAGAACTAATTCACAGCGGTCCGGTCATTTCCAAGGTAGGGCCAACGCAGCTCTACGCCGCATAGCAAGCGGCTCCAATCTAAAATCATTCTTGTCGTGCTCATGGTTCGCAGCCCTAGAGAGGCGCTGCGTGGAAACAACGTGCTTGTGGCTGGCTCGACGCGAAAACGCCGGCCACTTGGGGAAAAGCTTATGAGTATCGCCGCAGTGAACACCCGGCCTGCCCGTCTGAACGCACCGCTTCGTCCAGACAAATCCGTCGAACGGCCAGTGCTGCAACTTCGCACTACGCAGGACGACAAGAAGAAGATTCTCTTTGTGACGTCGGAACTGACCGATTTGGTCAAGACCGGAGGGTTGGCCGACGTCTCTGCCGCGCTGCCCAGGGCGTTGAGCGAGCTGCACGACGTGCGGGTGCTGATCCCTGGCTATGCCCAGGTCATGCAGCATGCCGAGTCCATTCGTATTGTCGGCAGCGTGCTTTCGCACGGCGATCTGCCGTCTTGTCGAGTAGGTCGCCTCGATATGCCGGATGGCCTGATCATTTACGTGTTGATCTGCCCCGAGCTCTATGACCGCGATGGTCTGCCTTACGGCGATGAACACGGCGTGGATTGGCCGGACAATCCGGTTCGCTTTGCTCGCCTGTGCATGGCTGCAGCGGATATCGCCGCGGGTACCGCGGGGATTCGCTGGGTTCCTGACCTGGTCCACGCCCATGACTGGCCGACCGGCCTGACGCCTGCCTATATGCACTGGCGTGGCCTCAACACGCCGTGTGTGTTCACCATTCATAACCTGGCGTACCAGGGCAACATAGACATGAGCCTGCGGCGCTCGCTGGGGATTCCGCTGGAAGGCTGCGGGCCCGAGCGTATGGAATTCTACGGCGCGCTGTCGCTGCTCAAGGCCGGCATTGCCTACGCGCAGCATGTGACCACGGTCAGTGCGACCTATGCGCGCGAGATCACCACGCCGGAGTTTGGCTGCGGCATGGAGGGCTTCCTGAGCATGAAGGCCCGTCAGGGCATGCTCAGCGGCTTGCTCAACGGCATTGACGAGAGTTGGGAGCCGCAGAGCTGCTCACACCTCGTCAGCCCGTTCAGCCCTAATGACTGGTCGGGCAAACAAGCCAATGCTGAACATGTCCGTGAGCTATTCGGTCTGGAGGCTGGCAACGGTCCGTTGTTTTCGGTCGTCTCGCGCCTCGTGCATCAAAAAGGGATCGACCTGACCATCGCAATCGCCGAGACCATCGTCGCGCGTGGCGGACAACTGGCCATTCTCGGCCGTGGCGAACCTCACATCGAAGATGAAGTGCGGCGCCTCGCCGAGCGATTCCCGGGCCGTGTTGGCGCGCACATCGGCTTCAACGAAACCGATGCACGCCGACTTTTTGCCGGCAGCGACTTTCTGCTCATGCCGTCGCGCTACGAGCCGTGCGGCCTGAGCCAGATGTACGCCCAACGCTTCGCCTCATTGCCCATCGCTCACCGCACTGGCGGGCTCGCCGACAGCATCGACGATGGCGTTACCGGCTTCCTCTTCAACGAGGCCACGGTCGAGAGCTATCGCGGCGCCGTGGAGCGAGCCTTGTACGTTCATCAGAATCCAAAATTACTTAATGCGATGCGCTGCCGCGCCATGAGCGGTGGGTTTTTCTGGAGCCACGCAATCGAACCCTATGACCGGTTGTACCAGCAATTGCTGGGCATGCGGCGCCAAGCCAATGCTGTTTCCTAACGAGGTCAATCAATGCAAAACAGGCCTGCCCGCAACGGGCAACACGGACCGGTGCTACTCGATGACTCGCGTACTCGGTTCAGGCTCTGGGCGCCAGACGCGCAAAGCGTCAGCCTGGTAATAGTCGGCGGCGAAACGCTGCCGATGCAGGTCAATGACGACGGCTGGTACACCGTCGAGGCGGACGCCGGTGCCGGTACCCATTACGCTTTTCTCATCGACGATGAACTACAGGTCCCTGATCCGGCCTCACGCGCGCAATCGGCCGACATTCATGACCCGAGCATCGTGGTTGATCCAGCTGCTTATCAATGGCGCAACGGGGAGTGGCAAGGGCGCCCTTGGCATGAAACCGTTCTGTATGAGCTTCACGTCGGCAGTTACGGCGGCTACGCCGAAATCGAAAAACGCCTGCAAGACCTGGCTGACCTGGGCGTCACTGCAATCGAACTGATGCCCCTCGCTGAATTTCCCGGCGATCGCAACTGGGGCTACGACGGCGTGCTGCTGTATGCGCCGGAAGCCTCTTACGGCACGCCCGATCAGCTCAAGCACCTGATCGACACGGCGCATGGCCTCGGTCTGATGGTCTTTATCGACGTGGTGTACAACCACTTCGGCCCGGACGGCAATTACCTGCACCGCTACGCCAAGCATTTCTTCCGCCACGACCAGCAAACGCCGTGGGGCGATGGCATTGATTTCCGTCGCAGCGAAGTACGCGATTTCTTCATCGATAACGCGTTGATGTGGCTGATGGAATACCGCTTCGACGGGCTACGCATGGACGCGGTGCATGCGATTCCGGACCGGACCTTTCTGCCCGAGCTGGCCGAACGCGTTCGTGCCGAGGTCGAGCCCGGTCGTCATGTGCATCTCGTGCTGGAGAACGAAGACAACCGTTCCAGTCTGCTGACGCAAGGCTTCACCGCGCAGTGGAATGATGACGGCCACAATGTTCTGCACACCTTGCTGACCGATGAAAGCCAGGGCTACTACGCCGACTATCATCGCGACGCCACCGACAAGCTGGTCCGATTTCTCGGCGAAGGCTTTATCTATCAGGGCCATGAGAATCGTCGCGGTGAATCCAGAGGCGAACCGAGCGGTCACCTGTCCCCTACCTCGTTCGTGCTCTTCCTGCAGAACCATGACCAGACTGGCAACCGCGCCTTTGGCGACCGACTGATTGGCCTGACCGATCCGGACGCCCTGAAAGCGGCCACGACGGTATTGCTGCTATCGCCGATGATTCCGCTGTTGTTCATGGGCGAAGAATGGGGCGCTCGCGAGCCGTTCCTGTTTTTCACCAGCCACCACGGCGAGTTGGCTGATGCGGTGCGCGAAGGCCGCCGCGGCGAGTTCGCCGAATTTGCAGAGTTCGCCGATGAGCACACCCGTGAGCGGATCCCGGACCCGAACGCCGTGGAAACATATGAGGCCTCCAAGCCTGACTTCAGCAAACGGCAGCAGCCGGAACAGGCGGAGTGGCTGGCGTTGTATCGCCAGCTGCTCGGTATCCGCCACCGCGAGATCGTGCCCCGCCTCGAGGGCTCGCAGTTCCTCGGTGCGCAAGCACTGGGTGAGGCTGCCGCCCTCGCCCGCTGGCGTCTGGGAGACGGCAGTGAACTGCGTCTGGAACTGAACCTCAGCGACGTGGACGTACCGATCAACCCTGTGTCGGCCAACGCGCGACTGCTGCACTGCAGCCGCAGCACCGGCGCGGAATCCGACGCCAGCACCCTGCATGCTCGCTCCGCCAAGATGTATCTGGAGACCGCACGATGAGCGATGAACGACTCAACCGCCTAGCCGAGGCGGCCGGCCTGTCCATCGACTGGGTCGACGCCGATGGGCGTGACCAACGGGTAACACCCGAGGTATTGAGGGCCGTGCTGAACGGGCTGGGCCTCGCGGCCGACAGCGATGAGGACATCGCGCGCAGTCTCGAGAAATTGCACGCCACCAATGGCGACGCCAGCCTGCCGCCGCTGCTGACGTTGGACCAAGGTTCCGTCTTGGACCTAAGCCCCTATTTCGAGGCATCGACGGGCTATCGCCTTGTGCTCGAAGACGGCAGTCGTCGCGAAGGCACGCTGAACGACCAGGCTCGTTTGGCGCCGATCGAAACACCCGGCTATCACCAATTGGAGGTCGCCGGGAAGCGCTTGACCGTTGCGGTCGCCCCCCGTGCGTGCCCGAGTGTCGAGAGCGTCGCTGGTGCTAACGCGTGGGGGCTTACCGCTCAGCTATACAGTCTGCGGCGCCCGGGCGACGGTGGCTTGGGCGATACGCTCGCGCTGGAACAGCTTGCGCGCAATGCCGCTGCCCATGGCGCCGACGCGCTCGGGATCAGCCCCATCCATGCGATGTTCACCGGGAACAGCAGCCAGTACAGCCCTTATTCGCCGTCCAGTCGCCTGTTCTTCAATATTCTCCACAGCGCGCCCGAAGCGATATTGGGTGAAACCCCTGTGCGACGCGCCATTGAATCCTGCGGTCTGCACGACGAATTGGAGCGCCTGGAACAGCTTGAGCTGGTCGACTGGGACTCCGTATCCAGGACGCGCCAGTGCCTGCTCCGTGCGCTGTATGACGACTTCGCCAAAGGTGGAAATGCCCAGCAAGCCGACTTCGACAGCTTTCGCGAAGCCGGTGGCGAGGCGTTGGAGAACCATTGCCGCTTCGAGGCGCTGCATGCCTCGCTGCTCGGTCCCGAAGGGTATCCGCAGCACTGGCGCGACTGGCCGGAGGAATACCGTAAGCCGGACAACCCTGCGGTCGAGCGCTTCGCCCAGGCGCATGCGGAGGACGTCAGCTACTACGCGTTCTGCCAGTGGTTGATTGCGCGCGGCCTCGAGCGCGCGCAGATCGCCGCACACAGTGCCGGGATGAAGATCGGCCTGATCAGTGATCTCGCGGTAGGCGCTGACGGTGGCGGAAGCCAGGCCTGGAGCCGCCAGGACGAAGTATTAGCCGCGCTGAGTGTCGGTGCACCGCCGGACATCATCAATCGTCAGGGGCAGAGTTGGGGCATTTCCGCGTTCTCGCCGTGGGGTCTCAAGGCTCACGGCTATCGGGCATTCATCGAGATGGTTCGCGCCAATCTGGCCCACGCCGGCGGTATGCGGATCGACCATGTGATGGGCCTGATGCGGTTGTGGGTGATGCCGGAAGGCGCCGGCCCTACCGAGGGTGCTTACCTCAATTACCCGTTCGATGACCTGCTACGACTGCTCTCGCTCGAGGCCTGGCGTCGCAACGCGGTGATTCTGGGCGAAGACCTTGGAACCGTTCCCGAGGGGCTGCGTGAAAAACTGGCCGATCGCGGGCTGTTGGGCATGCGCGTGTTGTTCTTCGAACGCGACAATCACGGCACCTTCAAGCCGCCCGCGCACTATCCACGAAGCGCTATTACCACCTCCACCACCCATGACCTGCCTACGATCAACGGCTGGTGGCAAGGCCATGACATCGATTGGCGCATCCGTGTCGGCCAACACCAGGAGCACGAACGACCGGCGCAGCTGGAAGAGCGCGAACGAGAACGCGCTGGGCTGCTTCGCGTCTTGCGGGAGTTCGCGTCAGAGGTTGACGGCGAGCTCACTGACCCGGAGGTGCTGGCGGATGCGTGCAGCGCGTTCATCGGCCACACGCCCGCACCATTGGTGCTGTTTCCGATCGAGGACGCGCTCTGTCTGCTCGAACAGCCCAACATGCCTGGGACCACTGATACCCACCCCAATTGGCGACGCCGTTACCCCGGCGAGAGCGCCACGCTACTCGACAACCCAGCCTGCACGCGCCGCCTGGAAACCCTAGCTAATGCCCGAAAGCAGCCCACTGGAAGCAACCCACGATGAGAGAACTTAGTGCCACGCTGCGATTGCAGTTCCATCGTGACTTCACGCTCGACGACGCGACGGCGCTGGTCGACTACTTCGCCAACCTGGGCATCAGTCACCTCTACGCATCGCCGCTGCTGACTGCCCGACCCGGTTCGATGCATGGCTACGACGTCATCGACCCCACTCGCATCAACCCTGAGCTGGGCGGTGAAGCCGCCTTGCGTCGTCTGGTCGATGCGTTACGGGCCAAAGGCATGGGCCTGATCCTCGATATCGTCTCGAACCACATGGCCGTCGGTGGCTCGGGCAATGCCTGGTGGCTGGACGTCCTCGAATGGGGGCGCCGGAGCCCGTACGCGCAGTTCTTCGATATCCAATGGAATTCGCCCGATCCGTTGCTTGAAGGCCAGCTGCTGGTGCCGTTTCTGGGCAGCGACTACGGCGAGGCGTTGCAAGACGGCAAAATCCCCCTGCGGCTGGATGTCGAGAACGGCGCGTTCTACGCCGAACATTACGAGCACCGCTTTCCGATCACGCCGCCCAGCTACGGTGAAATTCTGCGGCTGACGGACAACCCGGAGCTGCGCGCCCTCGCCCAGCACTTCGATGCGCTGCGCACCGAACCCGCGCCCTACCAGACCGCCCGACAACTGCGCGCAGATCTGGCTCGCCAGCTTGAAGACGATGCAACCCGGCAGACGCTGGAGGACGCGCTCACCCACTACGACTCGACAACCGAAGAAGGCTTCAGGCGGTTGCACGGGCTGTTGGAGCGTCAGAACTACCGCCTCGCCAGCTGGCGGACGGCGGGTGACGACATCAACTGGCGGCGATTCTTCGACATCAACGAGCTCGGCGGGCTGCGTGTCGAGCGGCCGGTAGTGTTCGAAGAAACCCATGCAAAGATTTTCGAGCTGATCAGCGAAGGCCTGGTCGATGGTTTGCGAATCGATCACATCGACGGTCTGGCCAACCCTCGTGGCTATTGCCGGCGGCTACGGCGACGCGTCGACCGGCTCAACGCCGCCCGCCCCGCTGAAGCGGCGCAAGACCACGTGCCGATCTATGTTGAAAAGATCCTCGCCGAGGGCGAACGCCTGCATGACGACTGGGGCGTGGACGGCACCACGGGCTACGAATTCATGAATCAGGTGTCGCTGCTACAGCACGACCCAGCGGGCAAAGGCGTCCTGTGCACACTGTGGAGTGAAACCGCGGAGCGTCCGGACGATTTCATGGAAGAAGTGCGTCAGGCGCGCCAGTTGGTCTTGACCGGACCGCTCGCCGGCGACTTCGAAACAGTCGCTCAGGCCCTTCTGCAGGTCGCTCGCTACGACGTGATGACGCGCGACATTACGCTTGGCGCCATCCGCCGTGCGCTGTTGGAGCTGATCGTGCACTTCCCGGTGTACCGCACCTACATCGGTGCCCGCGGTCGGCGCGAGGCCGACGAGCCGTTCTTCCAGCAGGCGTTGGCCGGCGCGCGCACCACACTCGGCGAAGCGGACTGGCCGTTGTTGGACTTGCTTGACCGCTGGCTCGGCGGTGAAAGCTTGCGCTCGCTGCCGCCTGGACCGGCGCGGCGCATCCGTCGCTATGCCTGCACACGTTTTCAGCAGCTCACCTCGCCTGCCGCCGCGAAAGCCGTGGAAGACACTGCCTGCTATCGCTCCGGGGCTCTGCTGTCGCGCAATGACGTGGGCTTCGACCCACAGACGTTCAGCGCGCCGGTGGACGCGTTTCACGCCGAATGCCTGGCGCGCGCCGAACACTTCCCGCGCAACCTGCTTACCACCGCGACCCACGACCACAAGCGAGGCGAAGACACGCGCGCGCGGATGACCGTGATCAGCGAACGGGCCGAATGGTTCGCGGCCAAGGTGCGTCATTGGCGACAGCTTGCCTATGGGCAGCGCCAGGAGCTGGCTGACGGACCGGCTCCCTCGGCGGGCGATGAGATGCTCTTGTTCCAGATTCTCGTCAGCAGCTGGCCGCTGGACCTCGCCGTGGATGATCAGCCGGGGCTGGAAGCCTTCTGCGAACGAATCATCAAGTGGCAGGAAAAGGCCGTGCGCGAAGCCAAACTGCGCAGTACCTGGACCGATCCCAACAGCGAATACGAGGGCGCCTGCCAACAGTACTTGCGTGCCCTGCTACTGGGCGACGAATGCAGAACGCTGCGTACCGACATCGCCGGCGCCGCGGTCGAACTGGCCCCGGCTGGGGCGTTGAATAGCCTGACCCAGACGCTGTTGCGCATGACCACACCTGGCGTGCCGGACCTCTACCAAGGCGCCGACTACTGGGACTTCAGCTTGGTCGATCCAGACAATCGCCGGCCGGTGGACTTTGACCAGCGCCGCGCGACGTTCGACCTACAGGCAAAACCTGCCGAACTGCTGGCGAACTGGCAGGACGGTCGTATCAAGCAGTGGCTCATCGCACGGACCTTGCGGTTGCGGCGGGCTCAGCCACGTCTGTTTACCGAAGGGCGTTATGTGCCACTGAAGATCGAAGGTGAGCACGCTGACCAGCTTGTCGCCTTTGCCCGAGAACGGGATGGCAGCTGGCTCGTCGTGATTGCCGCGAGGCTCGCCAGCGGGCTGCTCGGCGACAGCAGCAGTCCGCAGATTCCAGCGGAGCGATGGAGCGACACCCATGTCCGATTGCCCGATGCGCTGAGCGGTCATGCGTTGGAGCGACTTTTTGACGGAATGACAGTCACACCCAAACAAGAGGGTTTGGCTGCAGCTGAAGTTTTGCAACATCTGCCAGTAGCGGTTTTACACCTTAGATCAGTTCAACAGGAGAATCAGAACGATGACTAAAAACGAAGCGCGGATTCGTGAGCTCGCGTACGACATCTGGGTATCCGAGGGTCGCCCTCATGGTGAAGATGCCCGCCACTGGGAGATGGCCCGCAAGCTTGCCGAGGCGGAAAGCGGCAAGCCAACCGAGAAACCTGTAAGTCGTGCGCGCAAAACGGCGACTAAACCGACCGACGCGACACCTGCAGTTAAACCTGCCAAGTCGGCGAAAACCGCGAAAGACGCCAAGGACCCGAAGGACGTCAAGCCCGCCAAGGCTGCCGCCGCCGCCAAGGGCTCTGCGGAACCCAAGGCCAAAGCGGGGACTGAGGCCGCCGAGGGGATACCGGCCGGTGTGAAGAAAACCCGCGCTCCGCGCACCAAGAAAGAATCCTGAACGACCGCACGGTTCGACCCGACCCATTCAGAGCGTCGGGCGGACACGGCGTTCTATTGCCTTGCACAGCATCGATCACGAGCTGCCATCGGAGATTTCATGAGTAGAAAAAAACCTGCGGCGCCTCAGATTCTGACCCCCTCGCGTATTCGCGAAGGGCTGCCCTTCCCGCTTGGCGCCACCTGGGATGGGTTGGGAGTCAATTTCGCGATCTTTTCTGCGAATGCCACCAAGGTTGAGCTGTGTCTGTTCGATTCCGATGGCGAGACCGAGCTCGAGCGTATCGAGCTGCCCGAGTACACCGACGAGATCTGGCATGGCTACCTGCCTGACGCCCACCCGGGGCAGATCTACGGTTACCGCGTTCACGGGCCGTACGCACCCGACGCGGGGCATCGTTTCAACCCGAACAAGCTGCTGATCGATCCCTACGCCAAACAGCTGGTGGGTGGCCTCAAATGGTCGGAGGCTCTGTTCGGATACACCATCGGCCACGCCGATGCGGACCTCAGCTACGACGAGCGCGACAGTGCGCCCTTTGTGCCAAAGTCCAAGATTATCGACCCTGCTTTCACCTGGGGGCATGACCGTCCAGTGCAGGTGCCTTGGGATCGGACCATCATTTACGAGACCCATGTGCGCGGCTTCACCATGCAGCACCCTTCGGTACCCGAGGACATGCGCGGGACCTTTGGCGGTTTCAAGACGGCGGAAGTTATTGATTACGTGCGCAAGCTCGGCGTCTCGTCAATCGAGTTCCTGCCAATTCATGCCTTCGTTCAGGACCAGCACCTGCTGGAAAAAGGGATGAGCAACTACTGGGGTTACAACAGCATCGCGTTCTTCGCGCCGCAACCCCAGTACCTTGCCAGCGGCAAGATCAGCGAATTCAAGGAGATGGTCGCGCACCTGCATAACGCCGATCTCGAAGTCATTCTCGATGTGGTCTACAACCACACCGCCGAGGGCAACGAACTCGGCCCGACCCTGTCCATGCGCGGCATCGACAACTCTTCGTACTACCGACTGATGCCGGACGACAAGCGCTACTACATCAACGATTCAGGTACCGGCAACACGCTGGACATGAGCCACCCCTGCGTCGTCCAGATGGTCACGGACTCGCTGCGTTACTGGGCTGAGGAAATGCACGTCGATGGCTTCCGTTTCGACCTGGCGACCATCCTCGGTCGGGAGCACGGTGGCTATGACGAGCGCCACGGATTCCTCGTCGCCTGCCGTCAGGACCCGGTTCTCGCCAAGACCAAACTGATCGCCGAACCCTGGGACTGTGGCCCTGGGGGTTATCAGGTCGGTCGGTTCCCGCCCGGCTGGGCGGAGTGGAACGACCAGTACCGCGACACCGTGCGGGCATTCTGGAAGGGCGATTCCGACCAGCTCCCCGATTTCGCCAGCCGCCTGACCGGTTCCGGCGACCTGTTCAATCAACGTGGGCGCAGGCCGTTCAGCTCGGTCAACTTCGTCACCGCGCACGACGGCTTTACGTTGAACGACCTGGTTTCCTATAACCACAAGCACAACGAAGCCAACGACGAAGACAACCGCGACGGCAGCGATAACAACATCTCCTGGAACCACGGCGTTGAAGGGCCCACCGACGACCCGGAAATTCGGGAGCTGCGCTTCCGCCAGATGCGTAACTTCTTCGCCACC
Source organism: Pseudomonas sp. DNDY-54 (assembly GCF_019880365.1). Taxonomy (NCBI): domain Bacteria; kingdom Pseudomonadati; phylum Pseudomonadota; class Gammaproteobacteria; order Pseudomonadales; family Pseudomonadaceae; genus Pseudomonas; species Pseudomonas sp. DNDY-54. The sequence continues at coordinate 2,156,354 of NZ_CP082271.1, read as the reverse complement.
CTGCTGTTTTCACAAGGCACACCGATGATCGTCGCGGGTGACGAGTTCGCACGAACCCAGCGCGGTAACAACAACGCCTATTGTCAGGACAGCGAAATTGGTTGGGTCGACTGGGATATCCCCGAAGAAAGCAGTGCGCTCCAGGCGTTTGTTCGCAAATTGATTCGCCTGCGTCAGCGCTACCCGATGCTGCGACGGGGTCGCTTCCTGGTCGGCGCCTATCACGAAGAGTTGGGCGTGAAGGACGTGACCTGGCTGGCGCCGCATGCCGAAGAAATGACCGTCGAGCACTGGGAAGACGGCAACAACCGCTGCATGGGCATGCTGCTCGATGGCCGCGCTCAGCCGACCGGTATCCGCCGGACTGGCTCGGATGCGACGCTGCTGATCATCGTCAACTCCCACCATGACGTGGTGAATTTCACGCTGCCCGAGGTACCTCAGGGCATTTACTGGAATCGCCTGATCGACACAAACAATCCCAATGCCCGAGCCGAGCGCTTTGATTTCAGTAATGAATACGGCGTCACGGGTCGGTCGTTGTTGTTGTTCGAGTTGATCAAAGAAGAGGACTAGCGGCAGCAGGCGACTCTTCGTCTTCCGCTCTGAGGGCCCCGAATTTCGGGGCCCTGCTGTATTCGAACCCGGCGTCGCCCTGCCTTCGGCAGCAGCAGCGCCCGCCGTACTCAATCGTTCGTTGGATATCGACGTGCGGTAGTGAACCCCCACACGGACCTTCAGTCCCAACCCCAGCGCGGCATACATGAAATCGACGGATTTGTTCCTGCACGCCGCATGCAGGTTGTCCCATCCGTGACGGATCACACGCTTATGGCTTCGACTCGGTTCATTGTTTCACTTGCTTTGCTCCTCAGCTTTTCCGCTCCCGCCCTGCCCGTTCTGGCCGGTGGCGCGATCACCAACGCGACGCTTTCGGCGGGCAAACCCGGCAACGTTCGGCTGTTCGTCAACCGGGTCGGCTCTGGTAAGGCGATGGATGTTAGCAACGACACGGATGTGCCCGTTGAGGTGGTGTTGCGCCTGACGCGCATGGTCAATGTCGCCGGCGTCGGCAAGGGCGTTATTCGCAAGACGGTCCCCGCGCGCACCCGCGTGCGAATCGCCACGTTGCGTAAACGCCAACCCGGTTACCCCTTGATGTTTCAGCAGTCATTCAGCTATTCGCTGATCTACTCACCAGAGCCTGGCAAAAAAGGCACGGTCGGCGGCTACGCCTATGCACTTCCCTGGAAAGGCGGCCCGTTCCGTATTTCCCAGGGCGCCGGCGGTGACTACAGCCATAACTCGCCAAAAGGCCGTTATGCCGTGGACGTGGCCATGCCTGTTGGCACGCCGATAATCGCCGCCCGTGCAGGCACGGTCGTGAAGGTGCGTAACAGTCAGAACGGTCGGCTGCCTGATCCGGCTGGCAACTACGTGCGGATTGTTCATGATGACGGCACGCACAGCGCGTATTTGCACCTCAAGCGCGGCTCCGTGCAAGTCAAGGCGGGGCAGCAGGTCAAGGCCGGTACATTGCTCGGTCATTCCGGTAACACTGGGCGGAGCACTGGCCCCCACCTGCATTTTGTCGTGCAGAAACCTTATGGCGAGTCACTGGTGTCGATTCCCTTCCGCTTTTCCCGGCCTGTGGACGCCCTCCCCAACTTCGCCCTCAATTGAGAGGGCGTTTGGGAGCGATCGCGCCTCTGCAATTGGTCACAGCATCCGTCGCATGATGTCGTCACGTTTGACGTAGTGGTGATAGAGCGCGGCGGCGGTATGGCCAAGCACGAGGATGACGGTGAGCCACGCCAGCGGCGAATGCAGGCTGCCAATCGACGCCGCCCAGTCAATTTCAGGTCCCTTGGCAACCAATTGCGCGCCAAACACTTTCAATCCATAACCGTTGCCCAACATGTAGAGCAGACCTGTTATCGGCATCAGCACCATGCAGGCATACAAGGCGAAGTGCCCGCTCTTGACCAATGACGCGGTAGCCGGGTCGTGCAGCGGGCGTTGCTTGTACTGGCGTACGAACCAGACAATCCGAAGCACCACGAGCACGAATAACAGCACGCCCAGGGATACGTGCCACGGCACCAGTGTCTGTCCGATCCAGTGTTCGCCCTCGGAAATACGGTCGCCGAGTTTGAGGAACTGCCACAGGATCAATAACGTCATCAGCCAGTGAAAGAGGCGCGACACGCTTCCGTATTTGTCTCTCGAGTCGTTGATCATCAGACACTCCTTCAGCTGTAACGGCGACGCCCGCCGTTGTGGATGGGGTTCAAGCCTGCCAGTCGAATGCCAGCGCCTCGTCGTTCCCCATGCGCTGCAAGTGGTCGGCAACCACGGTCTGCATGCGCTGTAACTGCTCTTCTTCGGACGCCTTGAGCGTGACCTGAAGGCCACCCTGCGTGTTGTGCAGGGAGCAGGTGCCGATCGGGAGTTCGATGTCCGCACCCTCCGGGCTGAGTTGCACAGGGAATTTATGGCGCCAGTGGTTGCTCAGCCGTTTGATTAGCCGCTCGGCATTCGGTGTGCTGACGCTTGCGCGGGATTGGTACATTCAAGTCACTCCAGTTGGTCAATTAGCACGTCAGCCGAAACGATACGCCGACAGCTGGGTTTCCATCACGCGATCGCTGAAAATCTTGCGCCCCGAAGATTGGTCGCCAGCTCCGGCGGCCACCAGAAGCGGCAACAGATGCTCCTCGCTTTGTGGCGGATGGCAGAGCCTCGCCGAGGGTGCCTGCTCCCAATGGACCAGCGCAGTGTCCCGCTGTTCAGGCGCGGACTCAACGGCCTCAGTCAGCCACGCATCAAACGCCTCGGACACCGGACCGAAACGCGGATCACCGTAGCCGCGCATGTTGTGAAAGCTCATCCCGCTGCCAACGATCAACACCCCTTCATCACGTAACGGAGCAATCGCATGGCCAATGTCGAGGTGCGCTTTAGGATCCAGGTCATGCCGCAATGACAGCTGCACCACCGGAACGTCGGCGTCTGGAAACATCAGCTTCAGCGGAATAAAGGTGCCGTGATCGAACCCTCGCGCCTGATCCGCGGCGGCCGCGATCCCTGCTTGATCGAGCAGCGCGAGCAACCGAGCGGCGAGTGGCGGATCGCCGGGCGCCGGGTAGTGCAGCTGGTAGGTATGCGCAGGGAAACCGCTGTAGTCATAGATCAAGTCAGGCGCGGCGTTGGCGGTGACCGTCGGCTGCTGTTCCAGCCAGTGACCGGATACCAGCACGATGGCGCGCGGTCGCTGCGGCAGTGTTGCCGCGACTTCCTTGAGAAACGTCGCCATCCGGTCCCACGCGTCGACGGGATTCCACTCCATGAAAAAGCAGGGACCGGCACCGTGAGGTACAAACAGCGTAGGCATCTGTGTCGGCGCTGGCGTGTTGGCAGGCTGGCTCATGTCATCGTCCTCTTGGCGAGTGATCCGAGAGTATGGATTACACTCCGATTGACATGAACAGGCCATAACGCCAGTTCAGTTCCAACTGTGAGTAGGAAATGAAATGCTCGACCGAATCACCGGCATGCGTGTGTTCACCCGTGCGGCCAGCGCCGGAAGCCTGTCCGCCGCCGCACGGCACCTCGGCCTTTCACCCGCCATGGCAACCAAGCATGTCGATGCATTGGAGGCTCGACTCGGGGTCAAACTGTTTCATCGCAGCACCCGGCGTTTGAGTCTGACCGCCGCCGGGAGCAGTTACCTCGAAGCGTGCCTGCGGATATTGCCGGAGATTGACGAAGCCGAGGCCAGCGCCGCTTCGCAACGGGTCGAGGCCTCAGGGCTGTTGCGCATGAATGTGCCGCTGTCGTTCGGCACACGCTTCATTGCGCCGCTGATGCCCGCGTTCAGCCGCCGTCATCCTGCAGTCAATGTCGAACTTGGCCTTACCGATAGTCAGGTCGACCTTATCGACGGACGCTGGGACATGGCGGTACGCATTGGCCGTCTGGCAGACAGCCCACTACAGGCCCGCCGTCTCGCGGATTGCCCAATGCTGGTCTGCGCCTCGCCGGGTTACCTCGATCAGCATGGCGTGCCACGGCGTGTGAGCGATTTGTCCCGGCACAATTGCCTGGGCTACAGCCTGTCGAACCTGTTGGGCGACCGAGAGTGGGCGTTCGGCCCGTCCGGTGAATTCCGGGTGCCGATCGCCGGTAATCTCGTGGCCAACAACGGGGCGGCTCTGGTCGCCGCGGCGGTTGGTGATCAGGGTGTGATCTACCAACCGCAGTTCATCGTCGCGGCGGCGCTGAGCCGTGGTGAGCTGGTTGAGATCGAGCTCGACCAGCCGCCGCTGGGCCTCGGCGGCATTCATGTGGTCTACCCGCCGGATCGCCGCCCGCCCGCCAAGGTGCGGGCGATGATTGACTACCTCGTCGAGGCCTTCTCCGGCGAACTGCCATGGGTGATCCCCAACGCCTGAGGCTCTGCTCGGCCCTGCCCCAGAGCGTCGCTGGCAAAACGCATGGCTGACACTTCAACCGACACCCAAACGCGCTCCCTGCGCGGCCCGCTCTCTGCTTGTCTGAAAAAAAGATGAACCGGGAAAGCCGCGATCAGTCCGAATGAATGTGCCCCTGCTCGGCACTACGTGCCGCGGATGACCCGCCGACCCTAGTTCGGCAGCGGCGCCGAAGGCGCACCGGTCGGCGGTGATGCGCCGCCCGACTCGCAGGACACCCATCATTCATGCCCTTTGAGCCACGCTGGCTCGAACGGTGCGTTACGGAGTAGCCATGAAAGCAGTCGTTTATCACGGTATCGGCGATATCCGCCTTGAAGACGTAGACGAACCACGCATCGAGGCGCCGACCGACGCCATCGTACGCATCACCGCTTCGGCCATCTGCGGGACGGACCTTCACTTCGTCCGCGGTACGGTGAGCGGCATGAAGCCGGGCACTATCCTCGGTCACGAAGCCGTGGGCATTGTGGAAGAGCTCGGCGAGGACGTGCGCAATCTGCAAATAGGCGACCGCGTTGTCATCCCGTCAACGATCGCCTGCGGCAACTGTTCCTACTGCCGTTCCGGCTATTTCGCCCAGTGCGATGTGGCCAACCCGAACGGCAAGGAAGCCGGCACCTCGTTCTATGGCGGTCCGTCGGCGACCGGGTCCTTCCACGGGCTGCAGGCCGAAAAAGCGCGCATTCCCTTCGCCAACATCGGCCTGGTCAAGTTGCCCGCCGATGTCAGCGATGATCAGGCCATCCTGCTTTCCGATATTTTCCCGACCGGGTATTTCGGTGCTGAGATGGCCGAAATCCGCTCGGGCGATACCGTGGCGGTTTTTGGCTGCGGTCCGGTCGGCCAGTTCGCCATTGCCAGCGCAAAGCTACTCGGTGCCGGGCGCGTGTTTGCTGTGGACCAATACGACGATCGGCTTCGCATGGCGCAGCAGCAAGGCGCGGAGATCGTCGATTTCAACCGTGAAGACCCGGTCGAGACGCTCAAGCGGCTTACGGGAGGCATCGGTGTCGATCGCGTGATCGACGCGGTCGGCATCGACGCCGAGCACGGGTGCTGCGGCGGTAAGCCGGCTGACGTCGAGGCGACGGGGAATGCGCAATGGCAGCCGGGCGACGGGCCGTCGCAGGCGCTGGAATGGGCAGTGCAGAGCCTTGCCAAAGCCGGCACGCTGTCCATCATCGGAGTCTATCCACCGGATGCGATGACCTTCCCCATCGGCCTGGCGATGAATAAGAACATCACCATGAACATGGGCAACTGCCATCACCGCAAATACATCCCGCGGCTGATCGAGATGATCCAGGCACGGCGCATCGATCCGGCGAAGATCCTGACGCAGGTGAAACCGATGACCGACGCCATCGCGGCCTTCGAGGCGTTTGATTGGCGGGAACGCGGCTGGATCAAGGTTGAGCTGCAACCGCAACGCAGCAACCCGAGTGGGGTCGGTTCGGAGGAGAACGTGGTCGACGAAGCAATCGCCGACACCTTTCCTGCTAGCGACCCGACCAGCATGCAAAACCCGCGGTAGGACTGGAGCAGGCGATGGCAGCCATCCATATTGGAATTTCAGGCTGGCGCTATGCACCTTGGCGAGGCGACTTCTATCCCAAGGGGCTTACCCAGAAGAACGAGTTGAAGTTCGCCTCGCGTGCCGTGAGCAGTATCGAGATCAACGGGTCCTTTTACTCGCTACAACGGCCAGAGCTGTACGCGGGCTGGTATGACGAAACGCCGAAGGGCTTTGTCTTCAGCGTCAAGGCGCCCCGCTACATCACGCATATCCTGCGGCTGCGGGATGTGGAGAAACCCATCGCGAATTTCCTCGCCTCCGGCGTGCTTGCACTGAAGGAAAAGCTGGGGCCGATGCTCTGGCAGTTCCCGCCGTCGTTCAAGTTCGATCCCGAAACCTTCGAGGCTTTCCTTGCCTTGTTGCCTCACGATACCGAGGCCGCGCTGGCCATGGCGAAAGGCTGCGAGGCGCGCATGGAGGGTCGCAGTTACTTGCAGATCGATCGCAAGCGCAAGCTGCGGCACGCCGTGGAAATCCGTAACGAGAGCTTTGTCGATCCGGCCTTTGTTGCGCTGCTGCGCAAGTACAACGTCGCGCTGGTGGTCGCCGATACCGCGGGCAAATGGCCGTATCGCGAGGACCTCACCAGTGACTTCGTCTACATCCGGCTACACGGCGCCGAAGAGCTCTACACCAGCGGCTACAGCGAGGAGGCGCTGGATAATTGGTGCGAACGCATCCGCCGTTGGCACCAGGGTCAGCAGCCGGACGATGCCCATCTCATCTCCACCGCTAAACCGCCGTCACGCAAGGCGCGAGCGGTGTATTGCTATTTCGATAACGACGTGAAGGTCCGAGCGCCTTACGACGCGCGACAACTGTTGCGCCGGCTCGGGCTGGAGGAAAACCTGGAGACCACTCCGGGCCACCTGGAAGGAGCATTGGCTTGAATCTGGATAAGAATCACCCGCTCGACAGCAGCGACCTGGACGCCCACATGTCCACGGCGGTCAATGCCGTACGCCTGCTGACCGTCAATACGCACAAAGGCTTCACCGCACTCAACCGTCGATTCATCCTGCCGGAACTGCGTGAAGCGGTCCGGTCGGTTTCCGCCGATGTCGTGTTCCTGCAGGAAGTGCTGGGCACCCATGAAAAGCATGCGATGAAATTTCATGACTGGCCCAAGATGTCCCAGTACGAATTTCTCGCCGACAGCATCTGGACCGATTTCGCCTACGGCCGTAATGCGGTCTATCCGGATGGTGATCATGGGAATGCGCTGCTGTCGAAGTTTCCTATCACGCGCTACGAGAACCTCGACATTTCCATCGCCGGCCCCGAACGTCGGGGCTTGCTGCACAGCGTGCTGCAGGTCCCCGGACATGACGAGTTTCATGCGATCTGCGTGCATCTGGGGCTGCGCGAAAGTCATCGCCAGCAGCAGCTGACCCTGCTCTGCGAGCTGCTCGACTCGTTACCGAAGGACGCACCGGTGGTGGTCGCCGGCGACTTCAATGACTGGCAGTTGAAGGGTGCCAAGGTGCTTGATCGCTGCGCGGGCATGCATGAAGTGTTCGCCGTTTCCCAAGGCAAGGTCGCAAAGACCTTTCCCGCGCGCTGGCCCATGCTGCGCCTGGATCGCATCTACGTGCGAAACGCGACGAGCCATAAAGCGCGAATTCTGGGTAACAAACCATGGACGCACTTGTCCGATCATCTGCCCTTGGCGGTGGAGATACACCTATGAATTTTCACTGGAGAGACGGGAATCGTCTTCAGTTGCTGGAAAACGGAGAGGAGTTTTTCCCTGCCGTGTTCGAGGCCATTGCGGCCGCCGAAAAGGAAGTCTTGTTAGAGACTTTCATTTTCTTCAAGGACAAAGTTGGTACGGAACTACAACAGGTGCTGATCGCGGCAGCGGAGCGCGGCGTGAGCGTCGATGTCACCGTCGACGGCTATGGCTCAGCGGACCTCGACGGCGAGTTTGCGGCAGCGATGACCCGTGCGGGTGTGCGCATCCACATGTTCGACCCCGGCAAGCGTCTGCTGGGTAAGCGGGTCAACGTGTTCCGTCGCATGCACCGCAAGATCGTCGTGGTCGACGGCGCTCTGGCATTCATTGGCGGCATCAACTTTTCTGCGGACCACCTCGGCGACTTCGGCCCTGCCGCCAAGCAGGACTACGCGATGCAGGTCGAAGGACCCGTGGTGCATGACATTCACCGCTTTGCCATCAGCACTATCGCTCCGGTGCAACCGAACCGACGTTGGTGGCACCGCCGTGTGCGTACGCAAAGCAATGGCTTTGTGGGCGTCAGCCGTGGTGAAGCGCGGGCGCTGTTCGTCACTCGTGACAACAACGATCACCGTAACGACATCGAGCAGCACTACCTGCAGGCGATCCGTGACGCCCGCTCGCGGCTGCTCATCGCCAACGCGTATTTCTTCCCTGGCTATCGGGTGTTGCGGGAAATCCGCAATGCCGCGCGGCGCGGCGTCCGGGTCAGGTTGATCCTGCAGGGCGAGCCGGACATGCCGATCGCCAAGTTCGGCGCCCGGATGCTTTACAACTACCTGATGAGCGATGGCGTCGAGATTCATGAATACTGCCGTCGGCCGCTGCATGGCAAGGTGGCGCTGGCTGACTACGAATGGTCAACGGTAGGTTCCAGCAACCTCGATCCGCTCAGCCTGTCGCTCAACCTTGAAGCGAACCTGATCATCCGTGATCACGTATTCAACCGTCAGCTGCACGAGAAACTGGATCAGCTGTTGCAGGAACACTGCCGACGCATTCCGCTCGAGCGCATCATTCGCGGCTACTGGTGGCGCGCCCCGCTGGCCTTTCTGATCTTTCACTTCCTGCGGCATTTCCCGCAGCTTGTCGGCTTCTTCCCTGCCCATCGGCCCAAGTTGCAGTTGCTCGATCCCGAACCGTTGGAGCCTTCCCCGGCGCCCTTGCAAAGGGATCAACAATGAATGAGTCCGACACCAACAAGCCGGCCAGCGGCTGGAAACGTCGCTGGCCGCTGATCAAAAAAATCCTGACCTATGTCTTCTTCATTCTGGTTGCCGGCTTACTGATAGGCCTCGCACGTAACGTCGACTGGAACGAAGTGCTGACCACGTTGCGCAATTACGATGCGAAAACCCTGTGGATGGCCGGTGCCGCCGCCTTTGCCAGCTACACGGTGTATTGCTTCTTCGATGTGCTTGGCAAACGCTATGCGCAACACAACCTGCCCGTTCGGCAGATCCTGCCGGTGACCTTCGTCTGTTACGCCTTCAACCTCAATCTCAGTGCCTGGGTGGGCGGCATCGCCTTGCGCTATCGCCTGTATTCTCGCCTCGGTTTGCGTGCTTCGCAGATCACCCGCGTGTTCACCATGAGCGTGCTGACAAACTGGCTGGGCTATATCTGGCTGGCTGGGCTGATGTTCGTGATGGGCTGGATCACGCCGCCCGATTCGTGGGAGATCGGCCACATGGCGCTGCGCGTGCTCGGTGGTGGTCTGCTGGTCCTCGCGTTGGTTTATCTGTGGGCATGCGGATTCTCCAAGCGTCGGCACTGGACGATTCGCAAACATGAAATCCATCTGCCTTCCCTGCGGCTGGCTGCTGTGCAGATGCTACTGGGCGCGTCCAACTGGGCGCTGATGGCGCTGGTCGTCTATTTCATGTTGTCGCAAAAGGCGCCTTACCCCGAGGTATTGGGGATTCTCATGATCAGCAGCATTGCGGGTGTCATCGCGCACATTCCGGCCGGGCTCGGCGTGATCGAAGCGGTATTCGTGGCGATGCTTGCTGGCGAACTCAGCAACGGGGCCATCGTGGCCGGCCTGATCGGCTATCGGGTGGTATACTTCTTGGTGCCGCTGTTCTTCGCCACCATCCTGTATGTCGTCCTTGAGGCGCGCGCGAAGAAGCTGCGTTCAGGCAACGAGGCCCAGCCTCAGCCCGGCGATGAGCAGACTGAAGAGCACCCACCCACGGCGGCCTAATTACGCGCGGGTGTGCCGTTTGGTCAGTACCAGACAGTAAAACGCCGGGATGGCTATCCACCGCCCCGGCTTTTTTTAAGTTGGTGGCGCCCCTTTCGAGGCGCCGGTATCGCTACACCTGTGGTCGCAGGATGATCACGCCCAGAGGTGGCAGTGTCAGCGTTAGTGATACCTCCTGCCCATGCGCCGGCACCTGCTCAGCCTGCAGCCCGCCGCCGTTGCCCACGTTAGAGCCGCCGTAACACTCGGCATCGCTGTTGAAAACCTCCAGCCAACGGCTGTCTACCGGCACGCCAACCCGATAGCCCTCACGTACGACCGGCGTGAAGTTGCCGACAACCAGTAGCGGATGCCCTGTAGAACTCTTGCGCAGCCAGGCAAACACACTGTTGGCGCGGTCATCGCCGATCAGCCATTGGAAGCCGGCCGGGTCGGCATCGAGTTCATGCAGCGCAGGTTCCTGGCTGTACAACCGGTTGAGGTCACGGACCAGGTTCTGTGCGCCGCGGTGATCGGCTTCCTCCAGCAGATGCCAATCCAGTTCACGGTCGTGACTCCACTCGCGCCACTGGCCGAACTCACAGCCCATGAACAGCAGCTTCTTGCCTGGATGCGTCCACATGAACGACAGGTAGGCCCGCAAATTGGCGAATTTCTGCCAACGGTCGCCCGGCATCTTGTCGATCAGCGAGCCCTTGCCGTGCACCACTTCGTCGTGAGAAATCGGCAACACAAAATGCTCGGAATAGGCGTAGACCATGCCGAATGTGAATTTGTCGTGATGGTACTGACGGTTGATCGGGTCTTCCTGGATGTACTGCAGGGTGTCGTGCATCCAACCCATGTTCCACTTGTAGGCAAACCCCAATCCGTTCTCGGATGTGGGCTTGCTGACGCCTGGGAACGCCGTCGACTCTTCGGCAATGACCAACGCACCGGGCGTCTCAGTCGCGACCACATCATTCAGATGACGCAGGAACTCGATGGCTTCCAGATTTTCGCGGCCACCGTGGCGGTTCGGAATCCACTCACCTTCCTTGCGTGAATAGTCCCGATAGAGCATCGAGGCGACCGCATCGACGCGCAGTGCATCGATGTGGAACTCACGCAGCCAGTGAAGCGCCGAGGCCAGCATGAACCCATGCACCTCGGTGCGGCCCAGGTTGTAGATGTAGGTATCCCAATCCTGATGAAAGCCTTCGAACGGGTGCGCATATTCGTACAGCGCCGTACCGTCGAACTCGCCCAGTCCGTGGGCATCGGTTGGAAAGTGGGCTGGCACCCAGTCAAGAATCACCCCCACCCCGGCGGCATGGCAGGCATCGACGAACGCCGCGAAATCATGCGCGTTGCCGTAACGTGCACTGGGTGCGAACTGCGACAGCAGCTGATAGCCCCACGATCCACCGAAGGGGTGCTCCATGATCGGCATCAGCTCGATATGGGTGAAGCCCATATCCACCACGTACGGGATCAGACGCTCGGCCAGTTCATGCCAGTCGTAGAGGCGGCCATCGTCACCGCCATCACGGCGCCATGAGCCTGCATGCAGTTCGTAAATCGTCATGGGCGCCTTGATGGACTGGCGTGCCACACGCTGTTGCAACCAGGCCTCGTCTTTCCACTCGTATTCAAGCGGATGAGAGATCACGGACGCCGTGCCCGGAGGCAACTCGGTCGCCAGCGCCACTGGGTCCGCCTTCAAAGGCAAGATGCCGTGCTGGCCGAGAATCTCGAATTTATAGCGATCACCCGGCTGCAGTCGAGGAATGAAAATCTCCCAGACGCCCGATGGGAACCGCAGGCGCATCGGATGGCGGCGGCCATCCCAGTCATTGAAGCTACCCACCACCGATACCCGGCGTGCATTGGGTGCCCACACGGCGAACCGCACGCCCTGCACACCGTCAACTTCCATAGGCTGAGCGCCGAACACACGTCCGATCTGGCGGTGATTGCCTTCGCTGAACAGGTGCATGTCCACTTCGCCCAGCTGCGGGCCGAAGCTGAACGGGTCTTCGGTGATCTGCTCTCCGCCGGCCCAGCGTATTTTCAGCAGGTAGGGCTGCGGGTTGGTCAGACGGGTGAAAAAGAATCCGGGGACCTGTCCCTGCTCCATGGCAGCGAGAACGCGACCACCGGAGCGCTCCAGCACCTCTACGCCGAGCGCATTCGGCAGATAGGCGCGTACCACCAGGCCATCCCCATCAGGGTGCGGCCCGAGTATGGAGAACGGATCACCATGCTCCGCGCGTACCAGCGCGTCCACATCGGAATCTTTGGGTAACAGGGTTTCACCGGGCATGGTCACAGCCGGACGATCAATCATTGGGAACCTCCATCGGAAATCTGTTGAGCCAGCGTCGCCAGTCCCTGAAGGGGAACGGAGAGCCAGGCCGGGCGGTTCTCTGCCTCGTAGGCCACTTCGTATGCAGTCTTCTCTAAGCTGAACAGCGCAAGCGCAGCGTCAGCACCGGCGGCATCCTTCCAGGCGTGCGGCATCTGCGCCGTAGCCTCGCGATAGGCCTCGAGGAACACGGTGCGTGCGCTGTGCTGATACGTGTCGGAAATGTTGCGTCGCGCCAGAACAGCCGCTTCGGAACTGTCGCTGGTCTGCGCGTTGCGCAGGGTCATTGCCGTTGCGTATTCGAACGAACGCAGCACACCGGCCACATCCTTGAACGGGCTCAGCTTGCTTCTACGCTCTTCCAGCGAACGCGCCGGCTCGCCTTCGAAGTCGATGAAGTACGCATCACCCTGCGCCACCAAGATCTGTCCCAGGTGCAAGTCGCCATGCACCCGGGTGCGCACGCCACCCAGGGTACGATCGGCGAGCCGTTTGACCTCTGCCAATAGCTGGTCACGTTGCCCCAGTAGCTGGTCGACCATCACTGTGGCCTTGCGGTCCAGTTCGCCGCGGCGGTTCTGCAACAGCTCCAGCGCGCGGCTGACCTGGCCGGAAATCGAGGCTGTCCATTCCTTGGTATCGGCCGAACGCGTGGGCTCACTGGCAAACGCGGCGTCGTCGGTTTGCTTCGCCAACGTCATGTGCATTTCACCCAGTCGCTGTCCCAGCAACCGGTTAAAGGCTTCGAGTTCTTCAAGTGCGCTGAACTGGTTTTCATGCAGCGACACGCCACCGGCAATCTGGTCGCGCACAGCCCGGTCGAGGGTGTTGAGCGTCCATTCCCATGCGTCGCCCTGGTTGTCGAGGAAGCGCTGCACGACCATCAAGGCGTACTGTTCGCCCTGTTTGTCGACGCGTGTCACCTGGCCAAGCATGGCCGAAATATGGGTGAACCCCTGTTCGGTCAGGAAGCGTCCCATCTCCAATTCCGGGTGGACCCCTGCCGACACACGCCGCAGCACCTTGATCATCATGCTGCTGCCAATAATTGCGGAGCTGTTGGATTGTTCGGCCGTGAGATAGCGCACCTCGGCATCGTCGGTGAGATCCACCTCCGCCAGTTGTGCCATGGGTTGGAACCGTATCTCGCCGTCACCGCATGGCAAGGTCTGTTCCTCGCGCAGCCCCTGGATGACGCCCAACACGAATTGCTTCAGCGCAAACGCATCGGTCAGCAAGCCGACCTGCGGTCCGCGGCGAACACGAGCCATCGCCAGCTGTTGCGGCAGGGCAATGTCAAAATCACTCTCATCCAGAAAGCCCAGCGGCAACTGATACAGATCGGTACGACCCGCCGCCTCGACTGCAACTTCACTCAGCAGCACGGGGCGCTGCGAATCCCCAAACGGAACGGTGTAGCAGATCTTGATCGAATCGATGGTCGCGTCCTTGCTGGCAAACCACCGCCGTTTTGGCAAGTACGACGGCAGGGATTCTGTCTCGAGAATTCGCCTGTTGGCGGAAGTAAGCGTATCCAGGCGCTTGAGAACGAGGGTTTGAAAGTCAGGCATGGTTTCCACCGGTTCCTGGTGCCAGCTGGGCATCTGATGACTGGTTGCCAGCTGGAACCAGTAGAAGCCGTACGGTGGCAGGGTCAGCAGATACGGCAATTGGCCGATCGGCGGGAAGGCGCTGCCACCGACCATTTCCACCGGCACCATGCCGGCGTAAAGCGACAGCTCCAGTTCAGCCGCCTGAGCAGAACGCGACACGTTGGCGACGCAGAAAATCACTTCGGTTTCCCCGGTGGCCGTCGTGAATTCCCGAATGTAAGCGAGGATGCGACGGTTGCTCGGCGCGAGCATTTTCAGGGTGCCGCGACCGAACGCCTTGAACTGCTTGCGGATACTCAGCAGCCGGCGCGTCCAGTTGAGCAGCGAGTGCGGATCACGCTGCTGTGCCTCTACGTTGATCGCCTGATAGCCGTACAGCGGGTCCATGATTGGCGGTAGCACCAGGCTCGGCGGATCGGCCCGGGAGAAACCGCCGTTGCGGTCCACCGACCATTGCATCGGTGTGCGTACACCGTCGCGGTCACCGAGGAAGATGTTGTCACCCATGCCGATCTCGTCGCCGTAGTAAATCACCGGCGTACCAGGCATCGACAGCAGCAGGCTGTTGAGCAGCTCGATGCGGCGACGGTCACGCTCGAGCAACGGCGCCAGGCGTCGACGAATGCCGAGGTTGATCCGCGCACGCTTATCCGAGGCGTAGTAGTTCCAGAGATAGTCGCGTTCCTTGTCGGTCACCATTTCGAGCGTCAGCTCGTCGTGATTACGCAGGAAGATCGCCCACTGACAGTTCTCGGGGATGTCCGGTGTCTGGCGCAGAATGTCGGTGATTGGAAAGCGGTCTTCCTGGGCCAGCGCCATGTACATGCGCGGCATCAGCGGGAAGTGGAACGCCATGTGGCACTCGTCCCCTAACCCGCCGTCTTCGCCACCGAAGTACAGCTGGGTGTCTTCCGGCCACTGGTTCGCTTCGGCCAGAAGCATGCGATCCGGGTAGTTGGCATCGATTTCCGCGCGGATCTGCTTGAGCACCACGTGGGTTTCGGGAAGGTTTTCGTTGTTCGTGCCATCGCGCTCGACCAGATAAGGAATGGCGTCCAGACGCAACCCATCGATCCCGAGGTCAAGCCAGTAGCGCATCACACTGAGCACCGCTTTCATGACCTGCGGATTGTCGAAGTTGAGGTCCGGCTGGTGGGAGTAGAAGCGGTGCCAAAAGTACTGTTGAGCAACCGGGTCCCAGGTCCAGTTCGAGGTCTCGGTGTCGAGAAAAATGATCCGCGTACCGTCGTACTTGTCGTCAGTGTCTGACCAGACGTAGAAATCCCGCGCGGCGGAGCCCTTCTTCGCCTTACGCGCCCGCTGAAACCAGGGGTGCTGGTCAGAGGTGTGGTTGATGACCAGCTCGGTGATCACCCGCAGTCCCCGTTTGTGCGCGGCGGCGATAAAACGCCTGACATCGGCCATGGTTCCGTATTCAGGATGCACACCGCGGTACTCCGCGATGTCGTAGCCATCATCCCGCCGTGGCGAGGGGTAGAACGGCAACAGCCAGATGGTATTCACACCGAGGTCAGCGACGTAGTCCAGCTTCTCGATCAAGCCCTGAAAGTCACCAACGCCGTCGTTATTTGAGTCGTAGAACGATTTGAGGTGGACCTGATAGACCACCGCATCCTTGTACCAGAGGGGATCTTTGATGAAGGCGGCTGGTTTGCGCGCTTTGGCCATGTTCTCGTTCCTTTCATGAACTCCAGAACCCGGCGCTGGAAGCAACCGGGTGGAGACTGAAAAAGTGCGTAAGCCTTAGGTACAGGATTCGATTAACTGCACAAACCATTGATACCAAAGACTATTATTTTTCCTAGAAATCACTTTAAGTCTGGATCAGGCGCGTCTGCACTCAATCGCCAGATACCGAAGGGCTGATACCAGGGCTCAATCCGCATCCACTGCGTCTTGCCGTACCACGTCCAGCGGTGCCCGTTCATGAGGTCCTCGCCGCGTGTCACCGCGTCGTTGGGAAGCCCAAGCTCCCAGAGCGGCAACTCGAAGTGAGCCTCCTGCGCGTTGTTCGGATCGAGGCTGATTGCAACCAGAATGAAGTTGGAGCGGTCCGGCGTGCGTTTGCCGAAATAGAGGATGTTGTCGTTGTAGGCCGTGTAGGCCTTGAAACCGAGGTGGGTCTGCAGGGCCGGGTTCTGACGCCGGATGCGGTTGAGCTGAGCGATCTCCGCGATGATGTTGCCCGGCGCGTGATAGTCGCGTGGGCGGATTTCGTACTTCTCTGAATCGAGGTATTCCTCCTTGCCGGGTATGGCAGCGGATTCGCACAGCTCGAAACCGGAATACATGCCCCACAACCCGGAGCCCATGGTCGCGAGCGCCGCACGGATGAGAAACCCCGGGCGGCCGGAGTCGTGCAGGAAGAAAGGATTGATGTCTGGCGTATTGACGAAGAAGTTAGGCCGGTAGCAATCACGCAGCGGCGGTTCGTTGAGCTCGGTGAAATACTCGCTCAGCTCCGCCTTGTTGTTGCGCCAGGTGAAGTAGGTGTAGCTCTGGTTGAAACCAACCTTGCCCAGGCGCGCCATCATCGCCGGCTTGGTGAAGGCTTCGGACAGGAACATCACGTCCGGGTCGCGTTCACGGATATCGGCAATCATCCACTCCCAGAACGGCAGAGGCTTGGTGTGGGGGTTGTCCACGCGGAAGATCTTCACGCCCTGCTGCACCCAGTGCCAGATGACATCGCGCAGCGCGATCCAGAGGTCGGGCATGGCGTCTTCGGCGTAGAAGTCGACGTTGACGATGTCCTGATACTTTTTCGGCGGGTTCTCTGCGTAGCGGATCGTCCCGTCTGGGCGCCAGGAGAACCAGCCGGGATGCTCCTTCAGCCATGGATGGTCCTGCGAGCACTGAATGGCGAAGTCGAGCGCGATTTCCAGGCCGTGCTCTCGCGCCGCCGCCACCAGTTCGCGGAAGTCTTCCAGGGTGCCCAGCTGCGGGTGGACAGCTTCATGGCCCCCATCCTCGCTGCCAATGGCGTAGGGGCTTCCCGGATCGCTGGGCCCGGCCTCCAGCGTGTTGTTAGGGCCTTTGCGGTGTTGTCGTCCGATCGGGTGAATGGGGGTGAAATAGAGCACGTCGAAGCCCATGTCACGGATCGACGGCAGCCGCTTGTGTACGTCGCGAAAAGTGCCGTGGCGGCTTTTGTCGTCGGTTTCGGAGCGTGGAAACAGTTCGTACCAGCTGGCGAACTGGGCCAGGGGACGCTCAACTTCGAGGGGAAAGACTGGGCTCTGGCTGCAATGCTCGCGCGGGTCCGCATCAGCCATGGCAGCGGCAGTCTCGTCCGCGAGCATCACCGATACGCGCTCGTCGTCCAGATGTGCCGTTTGCAAGCGGTGCAGCAGGTCATCGATGATGGCTTTGGTTTCGCCTTGGGCACGGCCACTGGCGCGCTCCAGCAACAGACGACCCTCTTCCAGTTCCAGATGAACCGGCACACCGGCGGCGTGCTTCTTCGAGAGCTCGTAGCGGTACGTCTCGTAGATGTCCCACCAGGCTTCGATCATGAACTCGTGGCTCGCGACCTGGGTCGGGGTGAAATGGCCTTCCCAACTGTCATTGCCAAGCAGCTTGAGCCGTGCACGGCGCCAGCTGGTTTCGTCTTTGGTGCGCCAGCAGATCGTGGCGGCGAGCTGATCATGGCCGTCGGCGAAGATCTTGCTCGTGACGGTAACCGGATGGCCGATGATGGCCTTGGCAGCGAATCGTCCACCGTCGAGCACCGGCTCGGTCGACTCGATGGCAATGCGAGGCATCTTCAATGCTTGTTCCAGTCGGGGGTGAATCGTTGCGTGGGGCTGTGCATCGTTCATCGAACGGGCTCCTGGGCCAAAGTCGTTGCAGTGCGGCAACCCAGCCGCTACGAAAGCGGAAACCGATCAGGCAGGAGTTGCCAGGTAAACGCCCGCTCTGCAGGCTTTTACGGGCTCTGTTCTTCCGAACCAGCGGAGGCTCTAAAAGTTCAGCAAGACTGGCCGCTACGGTGCAGGACCGACCAGCGACACGACGGATGCGGGTAACCGTGGCGAAACCAGGGGTTGTGTCTGCCAGCCAGCGTTCCGCCGAGCGCGGGAAACGTCGTCGGTGCGCTTGATAGATGCCCGGGATGAGCTATGCCTGTCAGTGAGTATTCCGACTGATGGAGACTGCCATGACGCCCCATGCCCGCCCCGATGTACCCCAACCGGACCCCGTGCTGCATGACAAGCCAGGGGATCTGCCGCAGGTGCCCTGCCCCGACGACCTGGACGATTACAAGCCCGGCACACCCTATGGCGGGCAGGCGGTGGCCGACGAGGCTCCTGAGCCCACCTGAGGCGCTAGTTTCCCGCGATCAGCAGCGGGTTGTAGCCGCTGCGTGCGTAATCGTCCTGTTCGGCGAGCAGCATGTCCAGCGCAAGACTGGCCAAGTCATCAGCGATCGGATCGGCGCGGCCGTGAAGCTCGCGCTGCATGACCTTGAGATAGCTGTGGCATTCGGTGCAAGCCTCCGCCTGAACCGGAAGGAATGGTTTGCCCTGTTCGTCATCCAGCGTCATATACAGCAGCTTGCCGCCGGTGTCGCAGACGCTGCATTTGACACGTTCCAGATGCCATTCGGTCGCGCACAGGGAGCAATGCAGGTAACGCACACCGCTGCGATGGCGTTCGTTGTGGACGACGCTGGCGACAGGCACGGCTCCGCAGCAGGGGCAAAGCGCTTTCGCCTCACCGACAGGGCGCGCCGGCGGTGTGGGCAAGCCGATCGCCAGCCGCGCCCAGGCCACTTGAAGCGCTGCACCCACCAACGGCAGCAATGCGCGCGTCGCCTCAGCGCCAGGTCGCATCTCGAACACGTCATCCGCTAACGCATCGAGGGCGTCGGCGGGCATCTCTCTGAGCGCGGCCAGCAGTGGGCGCTGGCGCTCGCCTACGTGCAATTCAACGGCATCGAGGATGGCAACCAGGTCCTGTTGCCACCGTACGTCGCGCCGTAACGCCTGAAAGCCCAACGGCGGCATGCCGTGTTTCAACGCTTGATCGAAGGCATCCGCTGCCGGGCGCCAGGCGGGCTCCTGCTCGGTCAGTGCCTGATGCTGGGCCTGTACCACGCGAGCCATGAACGCGAGAAACTCATCCAGAGCCGGCACCTGCATGACCAATTCACGCAACCTGGTTGCTCGCTTGCTGAACACCTTGGCGTCTGGCAGCACCACATGGGGCGCCTCCATGATCCCTGATGGCGCACTTCCATAAGAGTGGTTCACTGCAGCTCCTGTCATCGACGGCGATCCGTTATTTCGCTGGTGGGCGACGCGCTTTCGGGGTCAGATTTCTTGTTACGCATGACGTCTTCGTACCACAGCCCGTGATGGTGTCGCGCCCAAGCGTGACTTACCCGACCCTGCGTCATGGCACGTACCGAACCCTTGACCCAGATCGCCGAGTAAATGTGAATCACCAGTGTGATGATCGCGATGAAAGCGGTAATAGCATGAATCACCACCGCCCATCGCAAGGCCCAGATGGGCATGCCATCGGCAATCCACGGGCGCCACAGCACGATGCCGGTGATCAACAATACCGGCACGGTGGCGAGAAAAATCCAGTACACCACCTTCTGCCCGGCGTTGTTTTTGCCTACCGGCGGCAGGCGCTCGTCACGGTTGCTGAGCACGTCGCGGATTTGTTTCATCCACTGCACGTCATGTCTTCGGATCAGGTTGTCGCCAAAGAAGCGGACCGCCTGGATAACGAAAAACAACGACATGAACACACCGATATAGGGATGCACGATCCGCGTCGGCTCCGGCCCACCGAACAACGCGGTAAGGCCGAAAAATGCCGGGTAGAACAGCGCAAGGCCGCTTAGCGTCAGCAACACGAAGGCGATGGCGATGAGCCAATGATTGACCCGGGTCCACCAGCCGTAACGCAGGATGCCGTGCTTTACGTTGGAATGGCTCATAACCGGTCCTCCCCGCGACGATCAAGCGCTCGATCCGCCGCAGCCCGTTCGGGATCCGGATCGTCCTCAGGTTCTTCCTTAGGCCCCTTCATCACGTAATGGAAAAAGCCCGCCAGGACCGACATGCCGAGTGCCACGGACATGATCGGCTTGGTCACGCCCTTCCACAGCTCCACCGTCGGGGCGATGTGGGGATCTTTCGGCAGGCCGCTGTAGATTTCCGGCTTGTCGGCATGTTGCAGCACATAAACCACATGCGTGCCGCCCACGCCCGCTGGATCGTAGATACCCGCGTTCTCATACCCTCGTCCTTGAAGATGAGCGACCCGATGAGCACCGTAGTCGAGCATGTCTTCTTTGGTGCCGAACATGATGGCCGAGGTCGGGCAACTTTTTACACAGGCGGGCTCCAAGCCGTTGAAGACTCGGTCTGAGCACAACGTGCATTTATAAGCCTTGTTGTCCTTTTTCGAGATTCGCGGAATATCGAACGGACAGCCGGCCACGCAATAGCCGCAGCCGATACAGTGCTCTGAGTTGAAATCAACGATCCCGTTGGCGTACTGCACGATGGCACCGGGCGACGGACAGGCCTTGAGGCAGCCGGGCTCGGCACAGTGCATGCAGTTGTCCTTGCGGATCAGCCATTCGAGGTTGCCCTGCTCGTCCTCGTACTCGCTGAAGCGCATGACCTCGAACGATTCGGGCGAAAGGTCCTGCGGGTTGTTGTAGGTGCCGTCACATTCGCCGACGTCGTCGCGTAGGTCATTCCATTCCGAACACGCCACCTGACAGGCCTTGCAGCCGATACAGACCGACACGTCGATGAGTTTCGTGACCTTTTCGACCCCGCCATGCCGCACCTGCGGCGATGGCGTGGTCGTCGCCGAACGGGCGATGATGTTTTGCAGGTTGATCTGGTCGCCACGCATCAGACGGCTCCTCCAATCTTCTCCACGTTCACCAGAAACGACTTGAATTCCGGCGTCTGTGTATTGCCGTCACCCACGAACGGAGTGAGGGTGTTGGTCAGGTGTGCCTTCTTCGCCACACCTTTGAAGCCCCAATGAATGGGTATACCGATCTGATGCACTGTTCGGCCATCGATTTGCAGGGGCACCATCCGCTTGGTCACCACAGCGACCGCAGTGATAAAGCCCCGCTTCGACGACACCCGCACGCGCTCGCCGGCTGAAATTCCCAGTTCCGCGGCCAGAACCTCGCCTATCTCGATGAACTTCTCCGGCTGGGCGATCGCATTGAGTCGCGCATGGGTCGTCCAGTAGTGGAAGTGCTCGGTCAGTCGATAGGTTGTCGCCGCATACGGAAACTCCTTGTTGGAACCGAACGAATCGCGATCCTGCTCGAACACCCTCGCGATCGGATTGTTCAGCGCCAGCGGGTTTTCCGGGCTCATCGGATTGCGGTCGATGGGCGTTTCCATCGGCTCGTAGTGTTCCGGGAAGGGCCCTTCGTTCAACCACTCACAGGCGAAGAAATGCCCACCCCCGGACTGCGTGATGATGAACGGCCCCACCCCCTGCGACGGCGGCGACGTCAGTGGGAAGTCCGGCACATCCGCCCCGGTCCAGCGCTCACCGTTCCACCAGACGAACGCCTTATTCGGTGCCCAGGGCGTGCCATCCGGGCGAGCGGACGCACGGTTGTAGAGCAGCCGACGGTTCATCGGCCAAGCCCAGGCCCAGCCCAGCGTGTTGCCCGTGTTGTAGGGGTCTGAATTGTCGCGCCGGGCCATCATGTTGCCGTCTTCGGTCCAAGCGCCGGAATAGATCCAGCAACCGCAGGCCGTGGAGCCATCGTCGCGCAGCTCGCTGAAATCCTTCAGCAGCTCGCCCTTGCGACGAATGATCTGCCCGCTTTCATCGGTCAGGTCCACCAGCGCCCGTCCGTTATATTCCTTGGCCAACTCCTCCGCCCGCGGGAATTTCGGATCCTTGTAGTTCCAGGCCAGGTTCAGAATCGGATCGGGGAACGCGCCGCCCTCCTCCTGATACATCACCTTCAAGCGCAGCATCACCTCACCGAGGATCTCGGTATCGGTCATCGATTCGCCCGGTCCCGGTGCTGCTTTGTCGTGCCACTGTAGCCAGCGCGAGCTGTTGGTAATGGAGCCGTCATCTTCGGCGAAGCAGGTCGTTGGCAAGCGGAAGACTTCAGTACCGATCTGCGAAGGATCGACGTCGTGATACTCACCGAAGTTCTTCCAGAACTCGCCCGTCTCCACGGTCAGCGGATCCATGATCACGAAGTACTTGAGCTTCGACAGACCGTCCATGACCTTCGCCTTGTTCGGGAAGGCCGCCAGGATATTGAAGCCCTGGCAGAAGGCGCCGGTCATCTTGCCAAGCGTCATGTCGTTGATGGCATAGAGCACGTCGTATATCGGCACAGACAGCTTCGGCAACCAGTCGTAGCACCAGTTGTTCTCAGCCGTCGCGACGTCGCCATACCACTCCTTCATCAAGCTGACGAAGAAGCGCTCGTAGAATTTCCAGTACGAGACCTCGCCTTCCCGCAGCGGCGGTTTGATGCGCGTCTTCATGTAGTCTTCGTACGACTGAAGATCCACGGACGGCAGATTCAGGTAGCCCGGCAGAAGGTTGGACAGTAAGCCGATGTCCGTCAGACCCTGAATGTTGGAGTGCCCGCGCAAGGCGTTTACACCGCCACCTGGCATGCCCATGTTGCCGAGAAGAAGCTGCACCATTGCCCCGCAACGGATGATCTGCGAACCGATGGTGTGCTGCGTCCAGCCGAGGGCGTAGAGAATCGTCATGGTCTTGTCTGGCGCGGACGTTTGCGCCATCAGGTCCCACAACTGCTGCACCTTATCCCGCGGCATGCCGCAGATATTCTCGACCTGGTCGATGGTGTAGCGACTGTAATGCTCACGCATCAGCTGAAAGACGCAGCGAGGATCCTGCAGCGTCGGGTCGGTGCGTGCGAAGCCACGCTCATCCAACTCGAAGTTCCAGGTTTCGCGATCGTAGGTTTTATCCTCAGCGTTGTAACCGGTGAAGAGCCCTTCATCGAAACCAAAGCCTTCAGCCACGATCAGGCTGGCGTCGGTGTATTCCCGGACATATTCGTGAGCGTAACGGTCCGACTCGATCAGATAGCTGATGAACCCACCGAGGAACACGATATCCGTGCCGGTACGGATCGAGGCGTGGTAATCCGCCACCGCCGTCGTGCGGTTGAAGCGAGGATCAATCGAAATAAGGATCGCATTGCTGCGCTCTTTGGCATGCATGACCCAGCGGAAGCCCACCGGATGCGCTTCAGCAGAGTTGCCACCCATCGACAGGATGACGTTAGCGTTTGCGATGTCGACCCAATGGTTCGTCATGGCACCGCGACCAAATGTTGGGGCAAGACCTGCCACCGTTGGTCCGTGTCAAACGCGCGCCTGGTTGTCGAGCTGGAGAATGCCGAGTGCTCGGGTGATCTTCTGCGTGATGTACGCCGTCTCGTTGGTGCAGGCCGAAGCCGCTACCATCGACGTCGTCAACCAGCGGTTGACCAGTCGCCCCTGCTCGTCATGCGTCTCGAAATTCTTGTCTCGGTCATCCTTCATGTGACGCGCGATGCGCGTGAAGGCTTCATCCCAGCTGATGCGCTTCCATTCGTTGGTGAACGGCTCGCGCACTTCGGGGTATTTGACTCGTGATTCGCTCTTGATGAAGTCCAGCACGCCAGCGCCCCGTGGGCAGAGCGAGCCGCGACTCACCGGGTGATCCGGGTCGCCTTCAACGTGGTAGATGTCATCGATCACGTTGGCGGAACTGTCACCGCGCGAATAGAGCAACATGCCGCAGCCTACTGAGCAGTAGGTGCAAATGTTGCGTGAGATTTTGGCGCCGGTCAGTTTGAAATGACGTATCGACGCTACGGCTTCATCAGGCGCAAATCCCATCATGGCCATGCTCGATGCGCCCACACCAGCCGCACCAAACTTCAGGAACTGTCGCCGGGATACTCGCACGGTCATCGGTATCTCCTGTTTCTAATTATCTTCTGCTCATCCTAAACATCGACTGCAACCGCTCTGGAATGGTTCCTGCGGGCTGGCGGATGAGTTCGGCGCACTCTCGCTACGCTAGTTCAAGGCTAGCTGGAGATTTTCCAATGAACAGGCCGCTGGTCGAATCAGGCGCTGGCACCCAACGACGTGAGAAGGCGTGCCGAAATCGACTGGCGCGTCGATGCGTAATCCGCCCAGGGATCGGTAGCCAATTGCTGCAACCGCTCGTGCAGATTGAGTATGTTCCAGCGATCCGCGCCGCCAATCTGCTCCAGCTCTTCGCGACCGATGGGCACTGAGACGGACAGACCCGGCCGCGCGCGAACCGAATATGCCGCCACGGTGCTGGCGCCGCGCTGGTTGCGCAGATAATCGACGAAGATCTTGCCGACCCGATTCTTCGGACCCATCTTTGCCACAATCCGCTCCGGCGCTTCGGCAGCCAGGCGCGTCGTCACGCCACGGGCAAAGGCGTTGGCGCATTCCCAGCTATGTCGACGGTCGATCGGTACAACCACATGCATGCCGCGGCCTCCACTGGACTTTAGAAACGCCTTGAGGCCCAGCTCATCCAGCAATTCCAGCGTCATGTCAGTCGCTTCGACCATGCGGGACCAGGGCAGTGCCGGGTCCGGGTCGAGATCGAAGATGATGCGGTCCGGCCGATCTATACGGTCGCTGCGAGCGTTCCAGGTGTGGAACTCGATCGTTCCCATCTGTGCGGCTTCGACAACAGCGGTGACGGTGTCCGCCTGGATCAAACGTGCATGTTCCGGGTCAAGGGACTTATCCAGAACGCGCATGTGCGGCATTTTCAGCCGGCCGCAATGGCGTTGGAAGAACCGCTCTCCATTCACGCCTTCCGGCGCCCGGACAATCGACAGAGGGCGATTGCGCAGGTGCGGAACAAGCCGCTCACCCACCGCCAGGTAATACTCAGCGAGTTGCAACTTGGTCGCGCCGCTTTTCTCATCGATTACCCGTTGCGGATTACTGATGCCGATGCCGCCCACATTGGGGCGGCTGCTCTTGCCAGACTTTGCGGGCATGCGTTGACCTCGTCGGCTCAGCCGGCCTTCTTGCTGCTCGGTTTACTGGCTGCGGGCTTGCGCGTGCTGGACGTCTTGCTTCCTGATGATTTGCTCGCCGTGGACTTGGCCGGCGCCTTCTTGCTCGTCGTGGCTTTGCTTGCAGTGCGCTTGCGAGGCGCCGCCTCTTCGTCGCTGGCTTCCTCGTCGTCATCGGCCGCTTCAGCCGGCGCGGCTTTCTTTGCCGTCTTGCCCGCCAGGCTGCGCTTGAGCAGTTCGGTCAGGTCGATCACATCCGCGCTGCGGCGATCCACGGCTTCTTCCGGCCCGCCGACGGCTTCGATCTTGCCTTCGCGGGCTTTGGTTTCCACCAGATCCATGATCTGATCCTGGAACGTGTCTTTGTACTGGTCGGGATTCCATTCCTCGCTCATGTCTTCAATCAGTCGCTTGGCCATGTCCAGCTCGCGCGGATTGAGATCGGCGTTGAGCGCCTCGTCCTTCATCTCGAGATACTCGACCCCACGCACCTCATCGGCCCAGCGCAAGGTATTCATCACCAGCGCTTTGCCCAGCGGCATCACGACCGCCAAGTGCTGCTTATTGCGCAGCACGACGTTGGCGATCCCCACCTTGCCAGACTGAATCAGCGCCTCGCGAAGCAATGCATAGACCTTCTCGCCACGGCGGTCAGGCGTCAGGTAGTAAGGCGTGTTGATATAGAGGAACGATATGTCCTTCGCATCGACAAAGGCGACGATGTCCACCGTCTGCGTCGCTTTGGGATGGGCAGCCTTGATCTCGTCGTCGCTGATCACGACGTAGTTGCCCTTCTCGTACTCCACGCCTTTGACGATGTTCTCGCTCTCGATGTCTTCGCCGGTGGTCTTATTGATCCGCTTGTAGCCCACCCGGTCCATGCTGCGCTTGTCCAGCCAGTCGAAGTCAATCCCCGAGCGGGAGGTGGCGGGGACCAGGGCAACTGGGATGTGAACCAGGCCGAAGCTGACGGCACCCTTCCAGATCGTGCGAGGCATAGCTTTCTCCTATTGGGTCACACTAGCCGTTGACCACGGTTCCGCCATTCACATGAATCACCTGCCCGCTGACGTAAGACGCATCGCTGCTTGCGAGATACACGTAGGCCGGCGCAACTTCGTCGGGTTGTCCTGGGCGCTCCATGGGTACATTCGCGCCAAATTTCGCGACTTTGTCTTCATCGAAGGTCGAGGGGATCAACGGCGTCCAGATCGGACCAGGCGCCACACCATTCACACGTATTCCACGTTCGGCCAGGTTCATCGACAACGAACGGGTAAACGCTGTAATCGCGCCCTTGGTGGCAGAGTAATCCAGCAATTGCGGGCTGCCCTTGTAGGCGGTCACCGAGGTGGTGTTGATGATGGATGCGCCTGCCTTGAGATGCGGCAGCGCGGCCTTGGTCATCTGAAACATGCCGAAGATATTGGTGCGGAAAGTCTTTTCCCACTGCTCTTCGCTGATGTCCTCAAGCCCTTTCTGCGGATGCTGTTCCGCGGCGTTGTTGACCAGAATGTCGAGCTTGCCGAACTTCGCCAATGTCTCGTCTATCACCCGGCGGCAGACATCGCGATCAGCAACGTCGCCTGCAAAGGTCAAGCATTGACGACCATGGCCCTCGACCACCCGACGGGTTTCTTCGGCATCCTGATGCTGATCGAGATACAGGATCGCGACATCGGCTCCTTCGCGCGCATAGAGCACCGCCACCGAACGGCCAATGCCGCTGTCGCCACCCGTGATAATGGCCACCTTGCCCTGCAATTTACCGGCGGCCTTGTAATCCTCACCCTTGAATTCAGGCTTGGGGTTCATCAACCCCTCTTTGCCGGGCTCGGGTTGATGTTGTGGCGGCAGGGTTTGGTTTTCGTCGGCCATGAAAAATCCTCCGTTAAGGTGAATAACCTGTCTTCGGAGGACTTGGGGCGTCAGGGAAAAGTTTCTGTGAAGCGATGAGAGGGCCCGTTCAGCCAGCCCTGCTCACCGGACGCGTAGCACAACGCGCCCACGTGGTATGCCACTTTCTACGTACTCGTGTGCAGCCACGACTTCCTCGAAACCGAACACCTTGTCGACCTGAGGCGTGATCAACCGGTCTGCGGTGAGCTGGTTGATATGCAGCAATGCGCGCTCAACCGCCTCGCGGTTCTGCTTGATGCCCAGTTCCGGCTGGCCGGTGAAGTCACACAAGCAATGCAGGAAGAACTTGAAGTTCTTCTTGAACGCCGCGCAGGCTGGAAAGGCCGTCTCGTTGCCACCGTTAAGCCCGTAAAGAATCAGCTTGCCGCGCGGTGCGATCACATCACCGAGCAACTTCATCTGCGAACCGCCGCAACCGTCCAGAACCACCTCGACGCCGGCGCCGCCGGTGATCTTCTGCAGGCGCCCGACCAAATCCTCTTCTTCGGTAACAATGACCGTTTCAGCGCCCAGCTCGCGCAAAAAATCCCGGTCTTCGGCGGTGTCGCAAGTCGCCACCACGCGCGCGCCCAAGGCCTTCGCCAGCTGTACCGCAGTCGGGCCCGTGCAGTGGCGCGCCTGAGTCACCAACACGTACTGGCCCGGCTCCAGCTGGGCCAACTCGACGAGCGCGAAATACGCGACCAACGCCGGCGTGTAAAGAACCGATGCCTCGACTGGCGTCAATAGCTCGGGGTAATGAACGAGCGAGGTATGGGGTACGAGTGCGTGCTCGCCGTAGAGCGGATACTGATTGAGGTCATGAGCCGGAAAGCTGGCCACTCGGTCACCGACGGCGAAACCGTCTACGTCTTCACCCACCGCCAGCACTTCGCCGGCGGCTTCGCAGCCGAGCCCAGACGGAAGTCGCGCATGCCGCGGGGCAAGATCCTGCCGCCATAGCACGTCATTCCAGCTAACGCCGATCGCGTGGATGTCAATCAGCACTTCGCCGGGGCCTGGCTGCGGCACGTCCTGCTCTTCATAGCGCAGAACGTCGGCGGGGCCGAACTGATGGAACCGGATGATGCGGGACATTGAAAGACCCCTCGATTACTACTGTGTTAGTGACTCTATCTGTACCGCCGGTACAACTCCAGCCGCGATGCCTGCATTCCGTTCGATAGTCGCCATGCGCAAGAATGATGATGAGCTGTATGTAAAGACGTACCACGCGCTGCAGGTTTGTGTGACTTCAAAGCGGAAATGGACATGCCGACGTCACGCCGATCTGTCTAGAATGCAGACGCAACCCTGAAGGTCAGGCCACACCTTAGTCTGACCACAGCTTGAAGTGAACGGCATGAATCGCAACGACCTTCGCCGCGTGGACCTCAACCTGCTGATCGTGTTCGAGACGCTGATGCACGAGCGCAGCGTGACACGGGCGGCTGAAAAGCTGTTTCTTGGCCAGCCGGCGATCAGTGCTGCACTGGCGCGCCTGCGCACGCTGTTCGACGACCCGCTGTTCGTACGCACAGGCCGCAGCATGGAGCCAACGGCCCGAGCTCAGGAGATCGCCGGGCTGCTCTCCCCTGCGCTGGACTCGATATCCACGGCGGTCAGCCGGGCCTCGACCTTCGACCCCGCCACGAGTGAACTGGTGTTCCGCATCGGCTTGACCGATGAGGTTGAGTTCGCCTTGCTGCCGCCCTTGCTCAGACGGATACGCGCCGAAGCGCCGGGTGTCGTTTTGGTGGTCCGGCGGGCCAACTACCTGCTGATGCCGGGCCTGCTGGGGTCTGGCGAGATATCGGTGGGTGTTTGTTACACGGAGGAGCTTCCGGCGAACGCCAAGCGCAAGGTGCTGCGTCGGCCCAAGCCCATGCTGCTGCGCGCCGACACCATCCCGGGCCGGATGAGCATGGACGACTATTGCTCTCGGCCCCACGCAATGGTTTCGTTCGCCGGTGACCTCAACGGCTATATCGACGAGGAATTGGCGCTACACGGCTGCAAGCGGAAGGTGGTGTTGGCGGTACCGCAGTTCAATGGGCTGGCGAGCTTGCTGGCCGGTACTGATCTCGTCGCGACGGTCCCCGATTATGCGGCGGCAGCACTGGCGGCGAACGGCGGCGTACGCGCCGAGCCGCTGCCTTTCGAAACCAGCCATGATTTCGAGCTGTCCATGGCTTGGCGCGGCGCTCAGGACAACGATCCCGCCGAGCGCTGGCTGCGCTCGCGCATCCAGATGTTTGTGGGTGATCCCGATAGCCTCTGATAGCGCCTAGCTGCGACGCCGCCCGTGGTGCGCTGAATCCCACTCTACAAAAGCCGAACCATTTCGCGGTGGGCTGAATCCCACTCAACAAAAGCCGAACCATTTCGCGGTGGGCTGAAGCCCACCCTACAAACTGCCTGCTTTGTCTCTGTAGGGTGGGCTTTAGCCCACCAAAACGGATACCCACACTCAGCCGCGGAGCGGCGTTCGGTCACCCCGCTCGTCCTTGATGAAATGTCCCGCAACATCACCGCGGGTGATATTCATATTCGCGCCGTTCGATTTCTGCATTGCGAGGCCGCCGCGCACACTCCCGCCATCGATAAAAACCTGAGTCGCGGAGTCAAGCATGGATCGTTCACTCAAAGCCTTGCGTTATCCACTGGTTGCGGTTGCCGCCGCGCTTCTTGGCGCCTGCGGACAAGCGCCGGAGGCCACTGAAGCAGCAATGCCGGCACCGGCGGTAAGTGTCGCTGAAGTCATTGAGCAGCAGGTCACCGAATGGGATGAGCTCACCGGACGCCTGGAGGCGCCAGAGTCGGTCGAGATACGCCCGAGAGTGTCCGGCTTCATCGACAAGGTGGCGTTCGAGGAAGGCGCTCTGGTCAAGAAAGGCGATCTGCTGTTCCAGATAGACCCGCGTCCATTCGAAGCTCAGGTCAAGCGCCTCCAAGCCGAACTGCAACAGGCCCGTGCGACTGAGCAGCGTACTGCCAGCGAGGCCCAACGAGGCGAACGGCTGCGCGCCAACAATGCCATCTCTGCCGAGCTCGCTGACGCGCGTGTCAGCGCCGCCAGCGAAGCGAAGTCCGCCGTCGCGGCCATCCAGGCGCAACTGGATGCCGCCAAGCTTGATCTCAGTTTCACGCGCGTCACTGCCCCCATTGATGGGCGCGCCGGCCGTGCACTGATCACCGCGGGCAACCTGGTCAATGCAGGCGAGGCTCTGCTCACCACCCTCGTCTCAACGGAAAAGGTTTACGCCTACTTCGAGGCTGACGAGCGTACCTATCTGAAATACCGCGAGCTGGCCCGTGATGGTGAACGCGGTGAAGCGACGCCCGTCTATCTCGGCCTCTCCGATGAGGATGGCCATCCGCATTTGGGCTACATGGACTTCATCGACAATCAGGTCGATCCCCGCACCGGCACCATTCGCGGCCGCGCGGTATTCGACAACCGCGACGGGCTTTACACGCCGGGCCTCTATGCTCGCCTGAGGCTGGTGGGCAGCGCCACCTACGAGGCGGTCCTGATCAAGGACGTTGCGGTGGGGACGGATCTCGGCAAGAAGTTCGTTCTGGTTCTGGGCGATGACGGCAAGGTCAGTTACCGCTCAGTGGAGCTGGGCCCGAAGCTCGAAGGGTTGCGCATCGTGCGCAGCGGTCTCGAGCAGGGTGAAACCATCGTCGTCAACGGTCTGCAACGTGTGCGCCCAGGCGCCACGGTCGAGCCGCAAAACGTACCGATGGCGGACGCCGATACGCTCGCGTCGCTGAAAGAACAGCAGCGTGAGATCAACGCGGCCTTCGACCGGCAGGTGGTTGATCGCACCGTGGCGCGTCGTCCGAGCAGCTGAGCCAAACGCAGGCAGCCGTCGACTGTGCGTCTAACCGCACACTAAAAAAAACCGATTCCGTCAGGGTGCGTCATGCGCACCCTCTCCCCCGGAGTGCGTCATGAATTTTTCTCAGTTCTTCATTCAGCGGCCAATCTTCGCGGCCGTGCTGTCTCTGGTGATCCTCATCGGTGGTGCCATCTCGCTGTTCCAGCTGCCCATCAGCGAGTACCCCGAGGTGGTCCCGCCCACCGTGGTCGTCAGAGCCAACTTCCCCGGCGCCAACCCCAAGGTCATCGGCGAAACCGTCGCCTCGCCCCTGGAACAGGCCATTACCGGCGTCGAAGGCATGCTCTATATGTCTTCCCAAGCGACAGCCGACGGCAAGCTGACCCTGACCATCACCTTCGCGCTCGGCACCGACCTGGATAACGCGCAGGTGCAGGTGCAGAACCGCGTGACCCGCACCATGCCGACCCTCCCCACCGAAGTGCAGCGCCTTGGCGTAACGGTAGACAAGGCGTCGCCGGACCTGACCATGGTGGTGCACCTGACGTCGCCGGATGAGCGCTACGACATGCTGTACCTATCCAACTATGCAGCGCTCAACGTCAAGGACGAGCTGGCGCGGCTGGACGGCATTGGCGATGTACAGCTGTTCGGCATGGGCGATTACTCGCTGCGTGTCTGGCTCGATCCAAACAAGGTCGCTTCACGTAACCTCACCGCCACCGATGTCGTCAGCGCAATCCGAGAACAGAACCGTCAAGTCGCCGCCGGTTCGCTCGGTGCACCCCCCGCGCCGGGCGCCACGGACTTCCAACTATCGATCAATACGCAGGGCCGGCTGGTTACCGAAGAGGAGTTCGAAAACATCGTCATTCGCGCCGCGGAAGACGGCTCGATTACCCGCCTGCGGGACATTGCCCGGGTCGAGCTGGGCTCCAGCCAATACGCGCTGCGCTCGCTGCTCAACAATCAGCCGGCGGTGGCCATCCCCGTGTTCCAGCGGCCCGGCTCGAATGCCATCGAAATCTCTGATTCGGTGCGCGCGCGCATGGCCGAACTGAAGCGTGACTTCCCGGAAGGTGTTGATTACGAGATCGTCTACGATCCGACAATCTTCGTGCGCGGCTCCATCGAGGCGGTGGTACATACCCTGCTGGAAGCCATCGTGCTGGTCGTGCTGGTGGTTATTCTCTTCCTGCAGACGTGGCGCGCCTCGATCATCCCGCTGGCGGCCGTCCCCGTGTCGTTGATCGGCACCTTTGCCGTGATGCACATGCTCGGCTTTTCACTCAACGCGCTGTCGCTGTTTGGATTGGTACTCGCGATCGGGATCGTGGTGGATGACGCCATCGTTGTGGTGGAGAACGTCGAGCGGAACATCGGCCTCGGTAAATCACCGGTAGAAGCCACCAAACAAGCAATGAAAGAGGTCACCGGGCCCATCATCGCCACGGCACTGGTGCTATGCGCAGTGTTCATCCCGACCGCGTTCATCTCAGGCCTTACCGGGCAGTTTTACCAGCAGTTCGCGCTGACGATCGCCATCTCAACGGTAATTTCGGCATTCAATTCGCTGACGCTGTCACCGGCCCTGGCAGCCGTGTTGCTGCGCGCTCACGATGCGCCGAAAGATGGATTCTCGCGCTTGCTCGACAAGCTGTTCGGCGGCTGGTTGTTCGTGCCGTTCAACCGCGTGTTCGAGCGCGCCAGTCATGGCTACGTCGGTGCGGTTAAACGCATCCTGCGCGGCAGCGGCATCGCCCTGGTGGTGTATGTCGGTCTGGTCGGACTCGGATACCTGGGATTCGCCAGTACGCCGACCGGTTTCGTACCGCCGCAGGACAAGCAGTACCTGGTGGCCTTCGCGCAATTGCCGGATGCGGCCACGCTGGATCGTACCGAGGATGTCATCAAGCGCATGTCGCAGATCGCAGCCGAGCATCCCGGTGTCGAAAACACCGTGGCCTTCCCGGGCCTGTCGATCAACGGCTTCACCAACAGCCCGAACAGCGGGATCGTCTTCACTCCGCTCAAGCCCTTCGATGAGCGCAGTGATCCCTCGTTGTCCGCCAACGCCATCGCCGCTGATCTGAACGGCAAGTTCATGCAAATCCAGGACGCCTTCATCGCCATCTTCCCGCCGCCGCCCGTGCAAGGGCTTGGCACCATCGGCGGATTCCGCGTGCAGGTGCAGGACCGCGGCAATCTCGGCTATGAAGAGCTGTACAAGCAGGTCCAGAACGTCATCGCCAAAAGCGCTGACTATCCGGAACTGGCAGGGCTGTTCACCAGCTATCAGGTCAACGTGCCGCAAGTAGACGCTGATATCGACCGTGAAAAGGCCAAGACCCACGGGGTCGCGATCGACCAGATCTTCGACACCATGCAGGTCTACCTCGGCTCGCTGTACGCCAACGACTTCAACCGCTTCGGCCGCACCTATCAGGTCAACGTACAGGCGGAGCAGAAGTTCCGGCTGACGCCCGAGCAGATCGGCCAGCTAAAGGTGCGCAACAACCGTGGCGAGATGGTGCCCCTCTCGACCTTCGTGAAGGTCAGCGACAGCGCTGGACCGGACCGCGTCATGCACTACAACGGCTTCCTTACCGCCGAGATCAATGGCGCAGCAGCGCCCGGCTACAGCTCCGGTCAAGCCGAGGCTGCGATGGAGCGGTTGCTCAAGGCCGAGCTCCCGAACGGCATGAGTTTCGAGTGGACGGAACTGACCTATCAGCAAATCCTTGCCGGCAATACCGCCATGTTCGTCTTCCCGCTCTGCGTGCTGTTGGCGTTCCTGGTGCTCGCCGCGCAATACGAGAGCTGGAGCCTGCCATTGGCGGTGATCCTGATCGTGCCGATGACGCTGTTGTCGGCCATCACCGGGGTGATTCTGTCCGGCGGTGATAACAACGTGTTTACCCAGATCGGGCTCATTGTGCTCGTCGGCCTGGCGTGCAAGAACGCGATTCTGATTGTCGAGTTCGCCAAGGACAAACAGGAAGAAGGCATGGATCGGCTGTCGGCAACACTCGAAGCCTGCCGCCTGCGTCTGCGCCCGATTCTGATGACCAGTTTCGCATTCATCATGGGCGTGGTGCCGCTGGTGCTTTCCAGCGGAGCCGGGGCCGAGATGCGCCATGCGATGGGTGTGGCGGTTTTCAGCGGGATGCTCGGCGTGACCTTCTTCGGACTGCTCCTGACGCCCGTGTTCTATCTGGTGATTCGCGCCTTCGTCGAGAAGCGCGAGGAGAAGAAGGCTGTATTAAAGGAGGCTCATGCATGAAGGCAGTTCTCACCACCCCGCTGCTGCTTGTCGCGGTTCTGGCACTGAGTGCCTGCGCGGTCGGCCCTGACTACCGCACACCGGAAACCGCGCCGGCTGAGATCGACCGCGCTTCAGTTCCAGGCTTCGATCGTTCGCGTTTCGAAGCGGCCTGGTGGCGGCAATTCGAGGATCCGACCCTGGATGCGCTGGTCAGCGAAGCACTCGCCGAGAACCGCGAGCTACGCATTGCGTTTGCCCGGTTACGCGCCGCACGTGCCATTCGCGACGACGACGCCAATGACCGTTTCCCTACGGTGACAGCGGGCGCCACTGCCGAGTACGGCGAAGCGCAGCAACCCGGCTTCAGCGAGGAGCGCAGTAACATCGAGCGCTATGACGTTGGGCTGGATATGGCCTGGGAGCTCGACCTGTTCGGCCGAATTCAGCGACGCATCGAAGCCAGTGAGGCGCAAAGCGAAGCTGCCGAGGCCGAGCTGTATCAACTGCAGGTGAGCCTGGTCGCCGAGCTGGTGGACGCGTATGGACAGCTACGGGGGGCTCAATTGCGTGAGCGCATCGCGAGGGACAACCTGCAGAATCAACGCAACTCGCATCAGCTGACCGAGCAATTGCGTGAAGCGGGCATGGGCAGTGAGCTTGACGTGCTGCGCGCCGATGCGCGGCTGGCTGCCACCGAAGCGAGCCTTCCGCTGCTGCAAGCGCAACAAACCCGGGCAGCCAATCGTATCGCCACCCTTCTCGGTCAGCGCGCTGATCGACTCAGCGTTGACCTGTCGCCACGTGAGCTGCCCGCCATTGCCAAGGCATTGCCCATCGGCGATCCCGGTGAACTGTTGCGTCGCCGTCCTGACATTCTGGCAGCCGAACGGCAGTTGGCCGCAGCGACGGCTAACGTGGGCGTGGCGACGGCCGACCTGTTCCCGCGGGTGAGCGTGACTGGCTTCCTGGGCTTCATCGCCGGGCGCGGATCGCAGATCGGCTCGAGCGCTGCACGAGCCTGGGGTGCATCACCCAGCATCAGCTGGGCAGCCTTCGACATGGGCAGCGTGCGGGCGAGACTGCGCGGGGCAAAAGCCGACGCCGACGGTGCGCTAGCCAGTTATGAGCAGCAGGTTTTGCTGGCATTAGAGGAGTCCGAAAACGCATTCAGCGACTATGCGCGCGCGCAGGAACGGCTGCTTTCGCTGTTGCGCCAATCCAGTGCGAGTCGCGCGGCCGCCCGCCAGGCCGAGATCCGCTACCGTGAAGGGACGGTGGACTTTCTGGTGTTATTGGATGCCGAGCGTGAGCGTCTCGCGGCGGAAGATGCGCAGGCTCAAGCCGAAGTGGACCTGTATCGGGGAATCGTTGCCCTTTACAAGGCGCTGGGCGGCGGCTGGCAACTCGCACCGGTTGAGGCGGGATCGCTCTAGGCCGCCGTTTTGCAGGCACACTGCGGCGGCCAACGGGCAAATTGTGACTCATGCCCGGTCTTGCCTTTTTTATGATGAATTTTGTGTGATACCGCTTTTTGTCGTCTGGCTTATTTGGCATAACTTCGCGCTGAAGCTCAATCGCATCCCGCCACCGGATGCCATGCCAACCAACCAAAACAAAGAGCCCATCAATGATCAAGCCGATCATCACCCTTGCCGGTCTCATGCTGGCACTGGCCGCTACGGCCGTCGAAGCCGAACCGATCGTCATCAAATTCTCACATGTTGTCGCCGAAGATACCCCCAAGGGCATGGGCGCGCTGCTGTTCAAGCGGTTGGTTGAGGAGCGGTTACCCGGCAAGGTGACCGTAGAGGTCTACCCGAACTCAACCTTGTACGGAGACGCCAACGAGCTTGAAGCATTGAACAATAACGAGGTCCAGCTGCTGGCGCCTTCGTTGGCCAAGTTCGAGAAATACACCAAGCAGGTGCAAGTGTTCGACCTTCCCTTCCTGTTCGATGACCTGGAAGCGGTCAACCGCTTCCAGAAACGCACCAAGGGCCGCCAACTGCTGCGATCGATGGAGCAGGAAAACATCACCGGGCTGGCGTATTGGCACAACGGCATGAAACAGCTGTCGGCTACCAAGGCGCTGCGTTTACCAACCGACGCGTCCGGGCTGGCGTTCCGCATTCAGCCATCGGCGGTGCTGGAATCGCAGTTTGCCCAGGTCGGCGCGCCTACCAAGAAGATCGCATTCGCCGACGTCTTCGCCTCGTTGCAAAACGGTACGGTTCAGGGTGCGGAGAACCCGTGGTCGAACATTTACAGCAAGAAAATGCACACCGTTCAGCCCTACATCACCGTCAGCAATCACGGCGTACTCGATTACATGCTGGTGAGTAACACGCGCTTCTGGTTCGGCATTCCGCACAGCATTCGCACCGAACTCGAAGGCATCGTCGAAGAGGTCACGTTCGAAGTTAACCGCGCCGCCGAGGCCGCGAACCAGGCTGACCTGGAGCGCATCCGCAAGGCAGGAACATCAGAAATCATTGAGCTGACGCCTGAACAGCGCGAAGCCTGGCGCGCGGCTATGCGGCCGGTGTGGCAGGAGTTCGAGCCAGTGATCGGCGCGGACATTATCAAGGCAGCGCAAACGGTCAATCGCAAACAGCGTCAGTAACCACGCGGAACAAACGACCTCACCAGACCGCGGTTCATGCGCAGCATGTACCGCGGTTTTTTTTAGCATTTGGACGTGGATCGTATGTGGCCGGTATTGATGCTGTTGCTTGCGACAACCATGGTCCTGCCACCGGTGCTTTTGTTCGCTACTCGCGTGGCGATGGCGTGGC
This sequence comes from Pseudomonas sp. DNDY-54, assembly GCF_019880365.1. Lineage (NCBI taxonomy): Bacteria > Pseudomonadati > Pseudomonadota > Gammaproteobacteria > Pseudomonadales > Pseudomonadaceae > Pseudomonas > Pseudomonas sp. DNDY-54. The sequence goes on along the minus strand of NZ_CP082271.1, from coordinate 2,119,482 downwards.
CGATCCGCTACGGTCTCGCCGCCCTGCCGGCGATCTACACCGGTGTTGGCTGGCAGCTGGGTGCCATCGCGGTCACGCGACTCGGCTGTCTGGGAGGGATAAAGAACCTGCACGCCTGCACCGTCAGCGGCACGGATGTCACCACACTGGTCGAGTACGGCCTGTTCCTGATGATTCCTGCGATCTTCCTTGCGATGCCCCTCTCCGCTTTTCTGCTACTGAACACGCTGCGCAAACAGATGCGTGCACGCCGCTGGTAGCAGCGCCACACCGAACGCTAGATGACTAGTTGGCCGATTCGCGTTCACTCGACATCACCGGCTCAGTCTGCAACTGACCTTCTTCCCATCCACCACCCAACGCCGCAATCAGCCGTACGCTCGCGCTAAGCCGATCCCCTAACAGGCTGAGATTGGTGCGCTCGTTGTTGAGCGCAGTGGTCTGTACGGTGGCGACACTGAGAAAGTCCACGGTTCCAGCCCGGTATTGGTTTTCGATCAGACGCAGCGACTCCTGAGCTGCTTCCAGCGCTTGCTGCTGAACGACCGCTTCCTCCGCCAGAACACGAAGCTGCACCAGGTTGTCCTCGACCTCTCTGAAACTGTCGAGCACCGTCTGCCGGTAGTTCGCGACAGTTTGGTCATAGCTCGCTTCGGCTTGCTCCAGATCCGCGCGCCGGCCACCAAAGTCCAGCAGGGTCATGGCCAGCTGCGGCCCCAGCGACCAAAAACGGTTCGGAACGCTGATCAAATCACCGAAGCTGCTATCACGATAGCCCCCGCTGGCGCTGAGTGTCAGGTCGGGGTACCACGCCGCTTCGGTCACGCCGATCTGCGCGTTGGCAGCGATAACCTGACGTTCGGCCGATGCGATATCCGGGCGCCGCTCAAGCAACTCGGTAGGCAAGGCCAGCGGAACCACAGGAAGCGCAGGAATGCCCTCACGCGCAACGATGTTCAACTCCGAAGGCGGGACGCCAATCAGCACCGCAATAGCATGCTCCATCTGGGCGCGCTGCCACCGAAGATCAATGGCCTGCGCCTGTGTGCTTCTCAGCTGAGTCAAGGCTTGGGTCACGTCGGACTTCGGAACGATGCCCGCGCGGTACTGGTTTTCGGTCAAGCGCAACGAACGTGCAAACGCCTCCACCGTCTGGTCAAACAGCCGCTGCTGTTCGTCCATCACCCGCAGCTGCAGATAGGTCTGCACCAGCTCGGATTGAAGACTCAGGCGTACGGCTGCAAGATCCGCCGCGCTGGCCTGCATGTTGGCCTGACTGGCTTCGAGGTTACGCCGCAGCCGACCCCAAATATCAAGCTCCCAGGACGCATCGAGCCCTAGGCTGTAGCTCTCACTGATGCCGTTGCCACCCGAACCGCCTTGCACCACTGACCCCGCCGAGCTGGTTGAACCGCCTTGCCCGCCTCGTGTGGCACCGGCGCTGGCACCCACGGTAGGAAAGCGTTGCGAGCGTGCCCCACGGACCAACGCGCGCGCCTGCCGATACTGTGCTTCGGCGGCCGCCAGGTTCTGGTTGGATAGGTTCAACCGGCCCACCAGCGCATTCAGTTCGGCGTCACCGTAGAGCGCCCACCATGCGCCGCGTTGCAGAACGTCAGCCGGTGCCGCGGTTTTCCATCCTTCGGCCTGCTTGAATTCCGAAACGTCCGGGAGTGTCGGGCGTTCGTAGTCGGGGCCGAGGGTGCAGCCGCCTAATGCCAACGCGATGACAACAACGGCAAGGGGGCGCAACGGGTGTTTCGGTGAGGTACTCATAGCGGATTTTCCAGGGCGGCGTCGGTGCGCACACCGCGCCATCTGTTGAAACGATGCCGCGCGCGGTCCAGGTAGAGATAGACCACCGGCGTGGTGTAGAGCGTCAGGATCTGGCTGAGCATCAGCCCGCCAATAATGGCCAGGCCGAGTGGCTGACGCATCTCGGCGCCTTCCGCACCGCCCATAAGTAAAGGCAGCGCGCCGAGAATGGCGGCCATGGTGGTCATCAGAATCGGTCGAAAACGCAGCAGGCAGGCGCGGCGAATCGACTCGGCCGGGGACAGCCCATCGCTGCGCTCGAATTGCAGCGCCAGGTCGATCATCAGGATGGCGTTTTTCTTTACCACCCCGATCAGCAGGAACAGACCGAGCAAGGAAATCAGACTGAACTGCTCGCGTGTCAGGATGATCGCGAGCAACGCCCCCACGCCGGCGGAGGGCAGTGTCGACAGAATCGTTAGCGGATGAATGTAGCTCTCGTAGAGGATGCCGAGCACGATGTACACCAGCAGCAAGGCACCCAGAATCATCAGGGGCTGGCTTTCTTGGGTCGACTTGAACACGTCGCCCGTGCCACCCAGGCGTCCCTGAACTTCGCTAGGCAGGCCGATGGCCGCGACAGCTCGCTCGATAGCCCGCGTCGCCTGATCGAGACTGACGCCCGGCGCCAGGTCGAAATCGATGTTCTCAGCAGCGAACTGACCTTCATGACTGACCCTGTCCTCTTCGAGGCTCCGTTCGTAGCGCGCAAATGCCGCCAGCGGGACGCGACGGCCGTCGCTCGTGATCACCTGAATCTGGTCCAGCACTTCGGGATGCTGCGCATAGCTTGGGTCGATCTCCATCACGACCTGATACTGATTGAGTGACTCATAAATCGTGGAGATCTGCCGCTGGCTGAAGGCGTTATTGAGCAGCGTGGTGACGGTGCTCATGTCGATGCCTAGTCGCTTGGCCGCATCGCGATCAATCTTCAGACTGATCTGCTGGGCGCCCTCGCCTTCGTTGGCATCGATACTGGTGAGTTCAGGCAAGGCCATCAGGGCCCGGGTCACTTGCGGTACCCAGGTACGCAAGTCGGCCAGGTCGCCGGCCAGCAGATTGTAGGAGTAAGCCGAGCTGCTCTGGCGTCCGCCGCCAAACTGCAGGTCCTGATCCGCCATCAGGAACATGCGTCCGCCCGGCACCTTTGGTTGGTTCTGACGAATACGCTCGATGACCTTCTGCGCGGAGATCTTTCGCTCGTCCAGGGGCTTGAGACGGACGATCATGAAGGCGTTGTTGATGCCGCCTTGCCCACCGATGAACCCCGCAACGCTCTCGACCGCAGGGTCCGACAGAACGGCTCGGCGGTACGCCTCCATCTTCGGCTGCATGACTTGGAAGGACAGTCCGTCGTCACCCCGAATGAAGCCGGTCAGCTGTCCAGTGTCCTGTTGGGGCAGAAAGGTTTTCGGCACCTGGATATAGAGGAAAACGTTAAGCCCGACCGTCGCCAACAAGGTGAATAGCGTGATGCGATGATGACGCAGCGCCCATCCCAACGAGCGGTCGTAATGGCGCAACAGCCATTGGTGTGCCTTGTGACTCCACGCATGCAGGCGACCGTCGTGTTCGGGCTGATGGGGCTTCAGCCAACGCGCGCAAAGCATGGGCGTCAGCGTCAGCGAGACCAGCAGCGAAACCAGAATGGCGGCCGCCAGGGTGATGGAAAACTCGCGGAACAGCCGCTCGACCAAACCGCCCATGAACAGAATCGAGACGAACACCACGACGAGCGAGAGATTCATCGACAGCAGCGTGAAACCCACCTCGCGCGTGCCGATATAGGCCGCCTTCATCGGGGGAACGCCATCGTCGATATGCCGCGCAATGTTTTCCAGCACCACAATGGCGTCGTCGACCACCAGGCCTGCAGCCAGGATCAGCGCCATCAGCGACAACACATTGAGCGAGAAGCCGAACAGATACATCACGGCGAAGGTGCCGACCAGGGACACCGGTACGGCGAGCGCCGGGATCAGCGCGGTCCGCAGTTTGCCGAGGAACAGAAACACCAGGATGATCACGAGCACTACAGCAATCAGCAGGGTTCGCTCAGCCTCATGCAGCGTGGCGCGAATCACGGGTGAGCGATCCATCGCCACGGCCATCTCGACGCTGCCAGGCACGATCGCTTGCAGCGCGGGTAGCTCGTTGCGAATGCCTTCGATGGTTTCAATGATATTGGCGCCGGCCTGGCGGTTGATGATCAGCAGCACGGCACGGTCATTGTTGAAGAAACCGTCGTTGTACCGGTCCTCGACGGCATCGCGAACGTTGGCCACATCGCTCAAGCGCAGTGCTGCACCGTCCTGATAGCGAATGATCAGCGGCAGATAATCTGCTGCTTCATGCAGTTGATCGTTGGCCTGAACCTGCCAGTGACGGTCATCATCTTCAACCATGCCCTTGGGGCGGCGCACGTTGGCCGAGGCGATCGTCTGACGAACCTCGTCGAGCGACACGCCGTATTGCTCCAGCTGTTGTGGCTGCAACTCGACCCGCACCGCGGGTAAAGAGCTCCCGCCAACCTGCACTTCGCCGACGCCAGGAACCTGCGACAGCTTCTGCGCCAGAATCGTGGAGCCGATATCGTAGAGCTGCCCCTTGTCCAATACGTCCGAGGTCAATGACAGCACCATGATCGGTGCTTGCGCTGGGTTGATCTTGCGGTAGGTCGGCATACTGCGCATTCCGCTGGGTAGCAGGTTGCGCGAGGCATTGATTGCCGCCTGTACGTCTCGGGCGGCGCCGTTGATGTCCCGATCCAGATCGAACTGAATGATGATGCGCGTCTGGCCCTGACTGCTGCGACTGCTCATCTGGCTGACACCAGCAATGCTGCCCAGTGAGCGTTCTAAAGGGGTTGCAACGCTCGACGCCATGATTTCGGGGCTGGCCCCGGGCAGGCTGGCCTGCACCGTGATCACCGGGAAATCCATGTTCGGCAGCGGCGACACTGGCAGCAACCCGAAGCTGACCCCGCCCAAAAGCAGGATCGCCAGGCTCAGCAGCATGGTCGCGACAGGGCGCGCAATAAAGGGTGCGGACAGATTCATGAGGGATTGCCGGTCATGAAGACGCTTGGCTGCACCGACGCGCCTGCCGCCGTCATGTGCGTGCGTCCTGTACGGGCATTTGATTTCTCGCGAAACGGTTGCCCAGCCGGTCGAAGAACAGGTAGATCACGGGCGTCGTGAAAAGTGTTAGCAGCTGGCTCAGCAGCAGTCCGCCGACCAACACCAGCCCTAGCGGCTGACGCAGTTCGGCGCCGGACCCGGACGCAAGCATCAGCGGCACGGCACCGAACAGCGCTGCCAAGGTCGTCATCAGAATCGGACGGAAGCGCAGCAGTGCCGCCCGGTAGATTGCATCGCGCGGGCTCATGCCCTGATGACGTTCGGCTTCAAGCGCGAAGTCGATCATCATGATCGCGTTCTTCTTCACGATGCCGATCAGCAAAATGATGCCAATGATGGCGATCAACCCCAGGTCATTTCCGGTCAGCAATAGTGCCAGCAGCGCCCCCACCGCGGCTGACGGCAGTGTCGAGAGAATCGTGATCGGATGAATGTAGCTCTCGTAAAGCACCCCCAGCACGATGTACATGGTCACCACCGCGGCCAGAATCAGCAGCAGTGTGCTGGACAGCGATGCGCGGAATGCCTCGGCTGCGCCCTGGAATCGGCTTTGAATTCCAGCAGGCAAGCCGATTTCGGCTTCGATGCTTTCTATGATTTCAACCGCTTCGCCCAGCGACACCCCATCGGCCAGGTTGAATGACAGCGTGACGGCCGGAAACTGGCCGATATGGTTGATCAATAGCGGAGCGTTACGCTGCTCGAGCGTTGCCAGGCTCGACAACCGTACGGGTGTTCCGCCCTCGCTCTGAACAAACAGCTGCTCAAGGGCCTGCGGGCCGAGACGGTTGCCAGCCTCTGCCTCGATCACAACGCGGTACTGGCTGGCCTGGGTAAAGATGGTCGAAATCTGGCGCTGGCCGAAGGCGTCATACAACGCGTCGGTGATCGCGGATAACTCGATACCTAGCCGAGCGGCGGCATCACGGTCGATATCCAGGAATATTTGCAGGCCGTCGCTTTGCAGATCGCTGGCCACGTCGGTCAGTTCCGGACGCTCGCGCAAGGCCGCAACCAGGCGCGGTGTCCATTCATCGAGCAGCTCGCCATCCGGTGACTCGAGACTGAACTGGAACTGCGTACGGCTGACCCGATCCTCGATCGACAGGTCCTGCACCGGCTGCATGTACAGCTCAATCCCCGGCAGTTTCGCCAGCTCCGGCCGCAGGCGGTCAATAACCTGGCTTGCGGTGACGTCGCGCTCGACGTGCGGCTTGAGGTTGATCAGGATGCGACCACTGTTCAGCGTCACGTTGTCGCCATCCACGCCTATATAGGACGACAGGCTGGCGACCGCAGGATCGGAAAGAATCACGCGGGCCAATGACTGCTGTCGCTCACTCATCGCGCGGAACGAAATCGATTGAGGCGCTTCGCTGATGCCTTGGATTACGCCAGTGTCCTGCACCGGAAAGAAGCCCTTCGGCACGGCGAGGTACAACACGACCGTCAATCCCAATGTGGCCACCGCAACCAGCAGCGTGAGGGTCTGGTGTCCGAGCACCCAGGTCAGCCAGCGCGCATAGCCGCCAATCAGCCGCTCGACCCAATCCGGCTTGGATTTCTCGTCGCTGGCAGGCTTGAGTAGCTTGGCGCACATCATGGGTGTCAGTGTCAGCGAAACCACGAGTGAAATGAGGATAGCGACAGCTAGAGTGATGGCGAACTCACGGAACAGGCGCCCTACTACGTCTTGCATGAACAGCAGTGGAATCAACACAGCGATCAGCGACAACGTCAGCGAGATCAACGTGAAGCCGATCTGCTTGGCCCCTTTCAGCGCCGCCTGCAATGGCGTCTCGCCCTCTTCCACATGACGGGCGATGTTCTCGAGCATGACGATGGCATCGTCAACCACGAACCCGGTGGCAATGGTCAATGCCATCAGGGTCAGGTTGTTCAGCGAGAAGCCGGCGAGATGCATCACGGCGAAGGTGCCGATAAGTGACAACGGCACGGCGATGGACGGGATGATCGTCGCCGACAACCGCTTGAGAAACACGAACGTGACCATCACGACCAGAAAGGTGGCCATGAGCAATTCGTGCTGAACATCGGTAATCGCCGCGCGGATGGTCTGGGTGCGGTCGGTCAGCACCACCACATCGAGACCGGTCGGCATGCTGGCCGTAACTTCAGGGAGCAGCGCTTGAATGCGCTCGACCACCTCGATGACATTGGCGCCGGGCTGACGCTGAATGTTCAGCAGCACCGCCTGACTTTCATTGGCCCACGCGGCGAGCCGTTCATTTTCGGCGCCATCGATGATGTCGGCGACATCTTTTAAACGCAGCGTCGCGCCGTCTTCATAGGCAAGGATCAGCTCGGCATATTCTTCCGGGGTTTTCAGCTGATCGTTGGCATCGAGCATCGACACGCGTGTCGGGCCGTCAAAATTGCCTTTCGGTTGATTGACGTTCGAGCTGGTCACCAGCGTGCGAACGTCAGCGAGTGAGAGCCCGTACGACGCCAGCGCTTCCGGGTTGACGCGAATACGCACGGCCGGGCGTTGTCCTCCGGCAATGCTGACCATACCAACACCACTGATCTGCGCCAGCTTCTGCGCCATGCGTGTATCAACCAGATCATGAAGTTCCGGCAGCGCGAGGCTCTCCGAGGTGACCGCCAGCGTCATCACCGGCGTGTCGGCTGGGTTGACCTTGTTGTAGACGGGCGGTGCTGGCAGATCATTCGGCAGCAGGTTACTGCCCGCGTTAATGGCGGCCTGAACTTCCTGCTCCGCCACGTCCAGCTCGACGTCAAGCGAGAAACGCAAGGTGATGACCGAAGCGCCGCCCGAGCTGGTCGAAGACATCTGGGTCAGCCCCGGCATTTGGCCGAACTGTCGCTCCAGCGGCGCAGTCACCGCGCTGGTCATCACTTCGGGGCTAGCACCCGGATACAACGTCATCACGCGAATGGTCGGGTAGTCGACCTGGGGCAGCGCGGAAACCGGCAGCATGCGGTAGGCGATGAGACCTGCCAGCAATATCGCAATCATCGTCAGGGTGGTTGCCACTGGCCGAAGAATGAACAGCCGCGACATGTTCATTGCGCGGGGCGCTCCCGGCCGGCCTGCGGAGCGACTTTCGGATTCTCTGCCGCTTCTTCGGCGAGCGCCTGGCGATCGACCACCTCGACTTCGCTTCCATCACGCAAACGATCAGTGCCTTCCATCACGATACGTTCGCCCACGCTCAAGCCCTTGGTGATGACGGTTTTCTCACCGTTGCTCGGCCCCACTTCCAGTACCCGTAGCTCGACTTTCGAATCGTCACCCACGACGTAGGCATAGTTGCCGCGTGAGCCGAATTGAAGCGCAGCAGACGGAATCAGAATGGCGCCTTGGAGCGTCTCGACGCGTAGCCGGACATTGACGAACTGGTTAGGTATCAACAGCTCCGCCTCGTTGTCGAAGCGAGCCTTCATCTTCAACGTACCGGTAGTGGTATCGATCAGGTTATCGACGCTTTCGAGTACGCCTTCGCCAAAGAGGATGCGCTCGCCACGGTCCCAGGCCTGTGCGGACAGTTCCTCACCGCGACGGAAACGCGCAATGACTGGCGGCAATTCGCTTTCAGGCAATGTAAAACTGATCGCCATGGGTTGGGTCTGGGTGATAACGACCAACGGGGTGGTGTCGTTGGCAGCGACAAGGTTTCCCTGGTCAAGCTGACGGAGACCGACGCGGCCATCGATGGGCGCACGGATCTGCGTAAATTCGAGGTTGAGCTTGGCTTCGTTCACCGCGGCCTGATTGGCTGCCAGGGTCCCCTGGTATTGGTTCACCAGTGCCTGCTGGGTATCGAGGGTTTGCTTGGCAATGCTGTCATCGGCGAACAATCCCCGATATCGCTTCAAATCGACTTGCGCATTCTGCAGCAGCGCCCGGTTCTGCTGCAGCGTACCTTCGGCTTGTTGAAGGGCTACTTCATAAGGGCGCGGGTCGATGACCGCGAGCAGATCGCCAGCCTTGACCCGCTGGCCTTCTTCGAAGCGTACGTCAACAAGTTCACCTGCCACACGGCTACGGACGTTTACCGTATTCAACGGCGTAACAGTACCGAGCGCTTTGGCATAGACCTCGAAATTTCCCTGCTCAACGGAGGCGACCCGCACCGGTGTCGGACCACCAAATGCGCCAAAAGCCGGGCGCCCGCCTGGCTGTTGTGGCTTCTCGGCCGCGGTTGGCCAGAGCCACCAGATCAGCAACACAATCGCAGCAATCACGCCGCCAATAACCAGCCAGCGCCGCACGGAGCCGGTAGAAAGAGAGTTTGCCTCGGACATGAACTGGGTTCGCCTAGAAATGAGGGTGAACCATAAGCAGTCGCGACCCGCTCGCAAAGGGGATTTACGGCATTTTTACGTATCCGAGCTTGTCCGTACCCAACGTGGCCTGCAAATCGCTCAATCCGCCGAGCTGGAACCATGGCGGAGGGTTCCAGTCTATGTATCGTTCTCCGGCCCGCTGACGATTCGAGTCTGAACGACCGCTGACGACTCTTCGCAACCGGCAGGTACGCCGCTTTTCACCAGGCCGCCCGATAATGGCCTGCACAGGATCAAGGAATGAATGCATCGCTGGTCATCCTGGCGCTCACTGTCGCCAGCTTTCTTCTCGGTTTTTTGCGCGACCTGTTCATCGCCAAGGCGTTTGGTCTGAGCTGGGAAGCAGATCTGATCTTTGTCGCGCTGATCTTGCCGATGTTTTTCGAGAACTTTCTCGGCCTCGCGCTTCGCGACGCCATGATCCCGTACTTGCAAAAGTTACGCAGCCAATCCGAAGCCCTGTTCGAAAGCGTCAGCCGTTGGCTCTATTGGCGCGTGATGGCCATGGGCGCAGCTGTAAGCGTCGTCGCGATACTGGCGAGCTACTGGATCCTCAATCTCTTGGCGCCCGGCTGGACCGACGCACAAGTTGCTTCCGGTCAGCTCGTATTTTGTGTGGGTGCGGTACTGATCGCCGTTCAAGCGGTGCTGTATTGCCAAGGCGCGCTGCTCAACATGAACGATGTGTTCATTCTGCCGATCACGCGGACAGTGCTACTCAACGCTGGCGCAATTATTGGCATCCTTCTATTTCAGCCTACCGGCATGGTGATATTCATCGGCATGTTGCTGCCTCAGCTCGCGTTGATTGTGGTGCAACACCGACGCATCGGCTTCTTGCGCGGCGGCACCAAGGTCGAAACGACCGGTCACGGCGGCGGCTTCGGCCTGGCCTTCGCACCGGTCCTGGTCGCCGCTGGCGCACAGCAAGGCTGTATCCTCGCCGAGCGCATGTTCGCCTCCTTTCTGGATGAAGGCAGCATCACGATGCTCTCGTTTGCGTTCCGTATCGTGACGATCCCGCTCACGCTTTACGCGTTGTCGGTGCTTTCGGTGCTCTTTCCGCGCTTCGTCTCGAGCTGGAACGACAATGACTTCGACAGCCACGCCGCGGTGATACGTAAGGGATTGCTGGCGACCCTGTTGTTTCTCGTGCCCGCCGCGGTGGTGCTCTGTTCGTTCCCACAAACCGTGGTCTCGGTGCTTTTGGAGCGAGGCCAGTTTGGCGCACCGCAAACCGATGCAACGGCCTCGCTGGTTATTCTCTACGCACTTGGCCTGCCGGCGATGGGATTGGCGCTGCTCTGGGGTCGCGCCCTCCTCGCACAACATCAATCGCGGTTGTTTCTGGTGATTACCTTGGTCAGCTCTGGGCTTACGATCAGCCTCGACGCGCTACTCTACGGTCCGTACGGTGCCGAGGGTTTGGCGTTTGCGTTTTCCAGTGGCGCGACCTTGCAGGCCTTGTTCATGGGTTTGTACGTCTATCGCTCATCACCCGAAGGTCTGGCGCCACGCGTGCTTGTACGCTGGGTTGGCACCGGAGCAGCGATCGCCATTGCGCTTCATTGGGTGCCCGCCCCTCATGGGCTGCTTCAGTTGTGTCTGTATATCGCGCTGGTGTTATGCGCGTTCGTTGCCGGGGTCGTGCTGTTGGGTGAACGCGACCTGTTCAAGCCGGCCTACTGGTCAATGAAGAAGGCCTGATAGCCGGCGGTATGGCCGACACGACACGGTCAAACTATACGGGTCACAAAAAAGCCCCGCTTTGCGGCGGGGCTTCTTTTCAGACGGGCTGGTCAAACAAGCAGTCGTCATCCTCTATGGAGATCAGCCGCCGACAGCGGCCATCCCGACAGGCACCATGCTGACGGGCGGCGTATGCACCACCGTTGCCTTACGCTCGGCACGCTGTTGCATGACGATATCCAGTGCCCGGCTCGGCAAAAGGTCCACATCATCAAACGTGATCATCTGTCCCGGTTCGACGGCGCGCTTAAGGGCGGTCTTGCGCAACAGTCCGATAGGCACATGATCGGGGTTGTCGCTGAGTTTTACCGCCTCACCGCGGAATTGGAAGCCGCCAATGCCGCGCTCGATCAGCTCACCCGGCCGCATGGCCCGCTTGGCGATCGCAGCGACCCCCAGGGTCGGCGCAGTCGAATTGTTCAGCAACACGCCGCCGCCATTGAGTACGCGGCGCACGGTCTTACCCACCTCGAGTGAGCACAGATGGAACGGCCGTACCAGGGTGTAATAAGGCCCTGGACCAAGCTTGAAATATTCGATGGCCTCTCGCTGATTGTCGTCATGTCGGCAGACCAGGAACACCCCGCCGGCGGGGTAGCCGGACGGAATTACATAATCGACGAAGGGGTGGCCGAGGCGATCCGCCATCAGTCCCAACAGATTCCCGGTTTCGGTGAGATTGGTCGAGGCCAGGCCCTCCAGCCCCTGCTTGGTAATGCTTGCACCCAGGCCGTTGCCGACGATCACCTGCTCGATCTGCACTTTGGTGCCGTCTGTAAACGAGGTGGTCTGATCCACGCTGATGCCTTGGCGTTTTGCCCAGTACGTCATGTCTTCCAGCGAGGGGTCGTGGTTCAGATAGCCCTTCATATTGCCGTATACCAACGGCTTGAAGCCCATCATCATGGCTTCTTCATGCAGCGCGGCCAGTGAGCCTGGCTGATCGCCTTCCGCTTCAGTGATGAATCCTTTGCCAGCCAGATAGGAACCCGTCGTGACTTGCAGCTCGGCATTGACGGTCACGACAGGAAGCCCGGCCTCGAACGCACGCTCAATGACCTCGGTACCATGAAAAACATCACCACTGCACTCGACGATCAAGTCCGCATCGTCGATAAGCTGGTCGATGGAGTTGGTGAGCCGGTCGCTTAATGGAAAGTCATTAAGTGAACTCAGAGGGCGACGGGTCAGGACACGTGAGATTTCCATGTCCTGATAGTGCTGGCGGATCAGCCTGATGAAGCAACGAGCAATCATCCCTGTGCCGGATACACCGATCTTCTTCTTGGTATGTGAGGTAGACATAAGCGAATCCATTCAATGGGTAACAAGTGCTCTGACCGCAGCGACAGGAAAAGATTTTGTAGCCAAACCAATAAATCTGGCCTAACGCCACCTTTATCCAACGGCGGTCACAGTACGCGAGATATCCCGTAGCTAAGCCGTACTGGAGCCATTGAGCCAATTGAATAAATACAAACGGACCGGGAGACGGGAAGGATTTCTGTCGCCGGTTTATGGTGCCAAAGGAAGCGGCATTGCACCGCTTCCCTATTACAGAGCTTGACCTACTTGAGCGCGGCGATAGCCGCGTCGTAGTTTGGCTCGGTGCCGATTTCGGCAACCAGTTCGCTATGTAGAACCTGGTCCTGTTCGTCCAGCACCACCACCGCGCGAGCCGATACGCCGGCGAGCGGGCCCGTAGCGATCAGTACCCCGTAGTCGTCAAGAAACTCACGGCCACGCATGGTTGACAGGTTGATCACGTTCTCCAGCCCCTCGGCGCCGCAGAAACGCTTTTGTGCGAAAGGAAGATCAGCGGAGATACACAACACCACTGTGTTGGCCAGCTCGTTGGCCTGTGCGTTGAACTTGCGCACCGACGTCGCGCACGTGGGTGTATCGATGCTCGGGAAGATGTTCAGCACCTTGCGCTTGCCAGCGAAGCTGCTCAGCGTGACATCGGCCAGATCACCGCCAACCAGACTAAAGGGCTTGGCCTTCTGACCGGATTGCGGGAAATCACCAGCGACCTGGATCGGGTTGCCTTTGAGGGTTACCTCAGTCATGCGGACTCCTTTAAGGGTCATGGGCCGCGAGAATCGCGGCCCTGATGGATTATGCGGTCTGGGTGCGGGCGAAATATTCCTTGGTCAATTTCACGACCACTGGGCTTAGCAGAATCAGCGAAATCAGGTTAGGAATAGCCATCAAGCCGTTCAGGGTATCGGCCAGCAGCCAGGCGAAATCCAGTTGAGCGATCGCGCCGAAGGGAACCGCCAGAACCCAGATGACACGGAACGGCCATATTGCCCGGGTGCCAACCATGAATTCCCAGCATTTCTCGCCGAAATAGCTCCAGCCCAGAATGGTGGTGAATGCGAATACCACCAGAGCAATCGTCAGCAGTGCGCCACCGAAACCGGGCATCGCTGATTCAAAAGCCGCAGCAGACAACGCGGCACCACTTTCGCCGCCCGTCCAGACGCCAGAGCAGATGATTGCCAGGCCAGTGATGGAACAGATGATGATGGTATCGATGAAGGTACCCATCATGCCGATCATGCCCGAGCGAACCGAGCTCTGGGTGGTGCCGGCTGCCTGAGCGATACCAGCCGTGCCCAAACCCGCCTCGTTGGAGAAGATCCCGCGCGCAACGCCGAAGCGAATCGCAGCCATCACCGCCGCACCAGCAAAGCCGCCGGTGGCAGCAATGGGCGTAAAGGCGTGGGTGAAGATCAGATCAAACGCGGCAGGAATCTGCTCGGCATGCACCACCAATACCGTGACGCCAGCAATGATGTAGGCCACGCACATAAAGGGCACGAGTGCCGCGGCCACTGCGCCGATTCGCTTGATACCGCCAAGCACCACCAAGCCAACGAAGAACATGGTGACCAGGCCGGTCAGCCATAGCGGTACGGAAAAGGTGGTCTCAAGCGCAAGCGCCATGCTGTTCACTTGGACCATGTTACCGATGCCGAATCCAGCCAGACCGCCGAAAATGGCAAACGCGCCGCCGAGCCATATCCAGCGTTTGCTCAGACCGTTCTTGATCGCGTACATCGGCCCGCCGACGTGTTCGCCACGGTCATCCTTTTCGCGGTAGTGCACTGCCAGGACGACTTCACAGTACTTCGTGGCCATCCCCACCAGAGCCGTACACCACATCCAGAACAGCGCACCCGGACCACCGAGAAAGATCGCTGTGGCCACACCCGCGATGTTGCCCGTACCGACCGTCGCAGCCAGACAGGTCATCAGCGCTTGGAACGGGCTAATTTCGCCCGTTGCTTCGTCGCCTTTTGCACGTCCGCGCCAAATCAGTGCGAAACCGGTGCCTATGCGCAAAAGCGGCATGAACTTGAGCATCACCATCAGGAACAGGCCAGTGCCGAGAATCAGCACCAGCATGGGCGGTCCCCAAACGAGACCGTTGACGCTATTGACTAGGTTTTGCAGGAATTCCATTCAAGGCACCCTTATTAATTATGTTAGACATCCTTGCCCTAGCAGCCCGTGCCGGGTGGTGTAAACGCAGCGTGTCAGCACCGCCTGTTTCACCACACCGGAACGACTCGGTTCGTGACCCCCGACTTCAATGTGCTGGGCACCACCGACCACTTGCAAAACTCATGCTAGAGCCTTGCGTCAGCCGCCGCGCAAGGAGCGACCGGGCGATCCTACCACCACCGAAAGCCGTTGGCGCGACCCGGTTTGCATGACGTCTGTGCGCCCCGAAAATGACTCGCCAGCCACTGTTGGTTGTGCCTCGATTGCCGGTTACGTAAGGCCATCAGCGTAGCCCAGCGTTGTATCTGCGCCAGCGCTTTGAAGAAATTGTTTAAGGAGAACTCAGCAGAGCGGTCAGCTTAGAAATTTCGTCGGTAGAAAATGTCCAGCGAACTGGCGAGCCCGCTCGCCGCTTCGAGGAAAATTCGTTTGGTAAGCTGATAACGCAGCGCGACGGTGTTAGCCGACTCGAACACCCCAACGCCGTAGCGAAGCGTCAGGCGGTCAGTCAGCCGTCCGCTGGCGACGACGCTGGTTTCGGTACCACGGCCCTCGGTGTCGAGCTGAAAATCCTGAATACCCAGGCGCTGCGCAACGTTGCCGGTAACCGACGAACTGCTGGCGAGCCCGAGCCCCAGGGCAGCCTGCGCCAACATGTTGTTGTCACCGGTATCGGCGCCGAGCGGCCGACCCAACACCAGATACGACAGCGCCTGCTCTTGGCTCATCGCCGGTTCGGCGAACACGTCGACCCTCGGTTGTTCAGCACTGCCGGTGATGCGCAGGCCTGCAATTACGTTGTCGGCTTCGATCCGCCGTATGGCTTCAATATTCAGAAATGGCTGCGACAGCACACCGGTGAACAACAGCTGGGCACGCCGAATAGTCAGGCGCTGGCCGTACGCCCGGTATCGGCCATTGTTCAGATTGAGCTCACCTCGGGTGTCTAGGTCATCACCGATATGAAGATAGCCCGCCAGGTCCGCGGTGAGGCCAAAGCCAGAGAACCGAAGCCGGTCCTGCCCCACCTCGACATCTATATCCATGCGAATGACCAATGGTGTCTGTGCTTCGTCGGCCTCTTCACCAACGATCACAGCATCGTCGGACACCCTGACGGTCGACGGTGGCAGCTCGCGAACGGTGATGTCGCCGCGCGGTACCCGCACCTTGCCGCTCACCGCCAACTGGTCGTCCGCCAGCGCCAGTCTCAGATCCGGCTCGACTTCCAGCTCAGCGTAAGGCTCGACGATGACCGGCAGCCGACTGCCCTTCACACGCAGGTTCAGGTCCAGCGCATCACGCCAAGCGAGCGTGCCGTCAATCTCGCCTCGCCCGTACTCACCACTGCGCCAGTCACCCTCGATCTGCATGCGCTCGCCTTCGATAACGGCGCGAACCTGAAGCTGCTCGAAGCTCACGGGCAGCTCGCTCCCCGCGATCTCGGCATCGCTCAGCACCAGCTCGCCATTGATAAGTGGCTGCTGCAAGCTGCCCGACAGTTCGCCCCGTCCACTCAGCTGCCCGTCCAGCCGCTCGATCTGAGGAACGAAGGGCCTGACGACGGATAGATCGAAATCGGTCAAGCGGAACGCACCCGTGATGGCCTTTGCCTCAGTGCTGGGATCGACCTGAAGGCGCACGTCCAGCTCGCCCAGCTCACCACCCTCGAAGCGCAAATGGCTGTCAACCTGTTGCGGTGTCAGCTCACTATTCAACGCCAGTGTTGCGTAAGGGAAGTCCAGCCACTGTTCACCGTCACGCATACGCAATGTGCCAGGCCCTGCATCGACCCGTATGCGCCCGCTGGGGCCGGCGCTGGGCAAATCGAGCGACAGATCAGCATCGACCTCGCCTTGCCACACAAGATTGTCGGGTAGATAAGCAGCCAGTGATTCCAGAGGAAAATCTCGCAGTCGATAGCGCAGCCGCGGGTCCGGGAGAAGCCGCTGGTCCTCTGCACAAAGCGTGGCAGGTCCTGATCCCCAGCAATGCGCACCCACGTTGATCCGGCCGCTGTCCAGCCGCTCAAGCGTTGCGGGTTGTTGAAGCGACCACTGTTGTTCCTTGGCTTCGAACGCTGCGCTTAGCAAGCGTCCCCGCCAATCTCCGTTATCCAACCCACCGTTCAGCGCCAGGGATAAGTCCAGCAAAGGGCCTTGCACGCTCATAGTGGCCTGATGCGTCTGTTGAGTCCCGTTGGCACGTACTTGCAATTGGCCCAGCTCGGTTTCACCTGCCTGCAGGCCGTCAGCTGTGAGCTGCAGCTGGCCACGCTCGCCGTCTTCCAGGCTCGCCGCGAGTTGTACATTCGCCAAGCGGTTGTCCTGCAATTCGAGTCCACTGCCTTCAAGCGACAGCTCGCCCTGAGGCGCTTGCGGTGTGCCCGCCAGGCTGAGGTCGCCGGCCAGTCGGCCGCGCAGGTTAGGCCAGAGTTGCGCCAGACGAGGCAGGTCGAGCTGCAGGCTGGCCCGCAGCGATTCGGCCCAGCGCCCGTTGCCCTGGACGCGATTGTCGCCTAGCCGCAGGTCAATTCGCGGTACATCCCAGGTAGTGTCCTGCCCGCTCGCCTCCAGCTCCAGATTCAGCGGTTGCTTGCGTAATGTGCCGTTAAGCGCCAGGCGCGTCTCGGCGCGCAGTTGCTCATTGCGCATGTCACCGCGGCTGCTGAGCGTGCCGCCGAGTTGGCCAGGCAATTCCGCGACCCAATACGATGGATCAAAATCGCTCAGATTCAGCGTGGTGTTCCAATCGATGCCATCGGCAAAACCGACACTCAGGTTGCCCGCTGCGCTGCCTTGTCCCGCACGCAGCTCCAACTGCGGCAGATGCACCACCTCCAGATCGCCGCTGACCGGGCTCTGCAGTGTGAAATAGCCAGAGGGCCCGGTCAGCGCTGCGTCGAAATTACCGAGATAGTTGCCGTCGTCGTATTGCACCTGGGCATCCAGCGTCCGCAGCGCTACAGGCGGTTCGTCTACCTCTGGATACAGCCGCCGCCAGGGGAATTCTCGCCAGGCCAGGTCTGCCTCGCCCCGCAAACCGTCCTGCCAGCCGACCTGTCCGTTAACACTGATGCGTTGCCCCTCGCCTGCATCTAGCTGCAGTAAGTCAACCTGTGCTTGCTCGGCATCGACCGCCCCCTCCAAGACAATGCCGACTGCCCCGCCCTCGCCTTGCAGGCTGCCGTTACCCCTCAGCGCGTAGCCGCGCTCGAGGTCACCCTCTGCTTTCAATTCAAGCGTATCGAGGCGCAGTGCATCCGGCAGCGCTGCAGCTGCCTTGAAACGCTCCACGACCAGCACGAGGTTGGCTGGCAGCTCCGGCTCCAGCGGGCGTATCCGGCCGCCAAGGGTGGCATCGAGATAGCCCTGGCTCTCGACGTTCAGCATCAGGTGCTCGCGCAGTTCTCCGTCGACCGCGATCCTAAGCGCCCAGGGCTGTTCATCAGGAGATCGTAGCGCTGCGTTGCCGGCCAGCTTCAGCGGCCAGTCGCCGCTCGGCTGCAAGCGTCCGGTCATCTCCAGCGAGACGTCATCACGGCGCAGTTCGAAAGTCTTGATGTCGAGCCCCTCCTTGCGCCAATCCGCGCGTAAGGCCAGGTGCTGTAGCTGCTCTACATCGTTTAGCCGGAGTTGGCCGATCTCGACTCGCTCGACTTGCAGTTCGAGCGGCAGGTTGACGTCGGGCAGGCTGAACGGCTCGCTTGGTTTGGCATCGTCAGGTGTCGGCGGGAACTGCAGATCAATGCGTTCAGCAGCGAGCTCTTCTATACAAAGCGTCATGCGCAGCAGGCAGAACGGCGACCATGTCATTCGCGGCGAACTGACCTCGACTCGACGATCCTCCTGCGCCCAGGTCAATCGCTGCGCCTGCCACGTGCTACCGAGGTTTCCCTCGAACTGATCGACCTGCACACCAGGAACCATCCCAAGAACCCAGCGACTGCCCGAGGTTGTGCCCAGTACCGCCGCAACGGCCAGGATAGCCAGAAGCGTCAGAGTCAGCAGGCCCAACAGCAGCCAACCCAAGATCTTCACCGTTCGCTTCAAAGCTCCGGCCCCATGGAGAAATGGAGCCGTACACCACCTTCACTGTCCAGGGGGTGAGCCAAGTCCACACGTATCGGCCCCACCGGCGAAACCCAGCGCACCCCCAACCCGACGCTGCTTTTCAGAGAAGGCAGCTCAAGCGAGTTGAAGGCGTTGCCCTGATCGACGAAGGTCGCCACGCGCCATTTGTCGGTGAGCGAATACTGGTACTCCGCACTGACCGCCAACTGATAGCGGCCACCGATCTTGTCGCCGTCAGAGTTAGTCGGCGACAGGCTTTGGTAGTCGTAGCCACGCACGCTCTGGTCGCCACCTGCGAAATAGCGAAGCGACGGCGGGACGTTGGTGTATTCGTTAGTCCAGTTGCCCCCCACCTCAACGCGCCCCAGGAAACGGTGGCGCCCAGCGAGGGTGATCAAACCCT
The DNA here is from genome assembly GCF_019880365.1 of Pseudomonas sp. DNDY-54. Classification (NCBI taxonomy): domain Bacteria; kingdom Pseudomonadati; phylum Pseudomonadota; class Gammaproteobacteria; order Pseudomonadales; family Pseudomonadaceae; genus Pseudomonas; species Pseudomonas sp. DNDY-54. Next base: position 2,100,454 of record NZ_CP082271.1, on the reverse strand, counting down.
TGACCGTGGTGTTCGCATGGATCAGGTTCGCATCAGACAACAGGCCCTCCTTCGCGCCTGCCAACTCGAACTCCAGGCGATACCCGCGGCTGGGATCAATGCGGTTGTCGCTGCGCAGATAGCTATAGGCGACCCCCGGCATCAGCAGCGTGCTAACACCCGTATCATCGCCGAGCTCGTACTGCTCATGCCGCCACTTCAGCGCCCATACCCGATTCCAGCCACTGGGTAACTTGCGATGCCATTCGGGGCCGACCGTGAGCAATCGGCTCAGGCTGTCCTTGTCGCCCAACTCTTCGTATTGATAGCCGGCGGCATACCGAAGTTTTTCGGTGAGCGGTGGATCCAACGGCACGTCGTACCATAGCCCGATGTTCTGCCGCGGCGCCGAAAGCTCTGACTCGATACCGTAGCTGTGCCCCTGCGGGTTCACCCAATGCCGAAGAAAATCAAGGCGCACGCGCGGCCCGACATCAGTGGAATAACCGAGGCCTAGCCCCAGCGTTCTTGGGTCGCGTGTGGTCAGCTGCACCGTGACCGGGATGCTCAGCTGCTCGGCGTTAGCCGGGTTGGCGTCGACCCGGACACCCTCAAAATAGCCGCTGGATTGCATCGCCTGGTTAAGGTCAGCCACCAGCTCTGAGTCATACGGCGTGCCGGCGTCGAACGGCACCATGCGATCCAGCAGATCCGGATCGAAGGGTGAATCACCGTCGAATCCCACATCGCCTAACCTGTACCGCGGGCCACTTTCGAATACCAGTTCGACATCCGCGGTATTGGCGGCGGGATCGATAGCCAGCCGCTGCCGCGTGAATCGGCCATCGAAAAAGCCGTAGCGCGAAGCCTGATTAAGGATCTGCTGCTTCACGTCTTCGTACTGGCCATGGTTGAGCACGTCACCGGTTTTCAGCCTGTTACGCGGCACACGAAACGCGCTCAACTCAGCGGCCGGACCGTCCACCCGCACCGTGATGTCAGCCAGCCGAACCGGTTCTCCAGGTTCGATACGCAGCGTCAGCCGCGGGTCTTCACCCCCGCTGACTTGCGATTCGATTTCACCGTTGTAATAACCCAGCGCCTGCAGCGCCTTTTCCGCCTGTTCCTGGGCGATACGGCTATAGCGCAGCAACTCCTGCTCGTTACGATCACCCAAGTCGCCGATGTAGTTTTCGACGTTCTCACGCAATGCCCGGTTGGACGGCTCGACAGTGACATCGAGTTCCGCTGAGCAAACGTGCATTGAGGCAAACACGGCAAGGCCGGCCGGAACAATCCGACCTGAAAATGATAGGCGCATGGCGAGCGATGCTAGCACGGCAGCCACCGACGCTCGGGTTGGCATCGGGGCGCGTTGCGCGGTACATACAGCATCAGGCAGGGCATTGGAGCACTTCTTCAGACATCCACCGATTGGACTGTCGGTGGCAGGCAAAATTCGCCCGTTAACCGCTATTGGCTTCGACGTGCTGCGGCGAGGGATGGAAGAACACATGCTCGACCACCGGCCCGATAGCCACCTGACCGACTTCCTCATAGCCCTGCCGCGCATAGAACTGCAGGTAACGAGCGTTGCCCGTATCGATTACCAGACCCTGCGAAGTGGTGTCCGCAGCGCACCAGTTATGCAGTGCTTCAAGCAGCTGCTCACCATAGTGCTGCCCTTGAAATTTCGGGTGGACAGCCATCAGCGGAAGTACATGAAAAGCCCCGGGTGGAAGGCATCCAAGAACCGCAGCGTGATAATCAAGGTAGCGCCGCGTGCAGCGAAAGCCCGCGGTCAGCAACATGCGCATCCGCCAGGCCCAACTCTCTGTCACATCAAGCCGGCGCTGGGGTGGTGCGATCAGAGCGACCGCGATAAGTCGATCCTCGACCAGCAACCCCAGCGCGGGCTGATCCTGGAACAAGTGCTGATTGACCAGCTCGCGAACGGTGGCGCGCACCCGTTGGTCGTACCCGGGCCGGTCGGCTTCGAACAGATAGGCAAAGGTGGGTTCGTGCCGGTAGGCGTTATACAGCAGTGATCGCGCTTCCCGGGCGTAACCATTGTCCAGCATTCGTACTTCGGCAGGCATCGGCATGGTGGTTCTCTTTTATTGTTTGTTTTCTCAAGCAAGGCTGGTTTCACGTTAGCACCCGTATCGCGGTCGCGCCGCATGAACACAGCGTTAGCCGCGGCGGGGGTACACGGCTCGCGCCCACCCCCAGGGAGCGCTTAGAATTGCGCTTTTGCCGGAGCCTGAATCCATGAAGCTTGTTTCATTCAATATCAATGGGTTGCGAGCGAGACCTCATCAATTATCTGCGATTATTGAAAAGCACCAACCGGACGTTATCGGGCTGCAGGAAACCAAAGTCGCCGACGAGCAGTTTCCTCAGGCCGAGATCGAAGCCCTCGGCTACCACGTCCACTTTCATGGTCAAAAAGGTCACTACGGCGTCGCACTGCTCTCGAAGCAGGCCCCTCTGGAAATCCACAAAGGCTTCCCAGGCGATGGTGAAGAGTCGCAGAAACGCTTCATCTGGGGCCGCTTCGCCGATGGCAACGGCCACCCGGTGACTGTCATGAATGGCTATTTCCCGCAGGGCGAAAGCCGCATTCACCCCACCAAGTTTCCCGCCAAGACCAAGTTCTATGCCGATCTGCAGGCCTTGCTCGAAGAACGCTTCACGCCCGATCAGTCGGTTGCGGTAATGGGGGACTTCAATATCTCGCCTGAAGATTGCGACATCGGTATCGGCGAGGTGAACGCCAAGCGCTGGTTACGCACCGGCAAGTGCAGCTTTCTACCCGAAGAACGAGAGTGGCTGGCGCGGCTGAAGAACTGGGGCCTGCAGGACAGCTTCCGTACGCTCAACCCGGAGGTCGCTGATCGCTTCAGCTGGTTTGACTATCGCAGCCGCGGCTTCGAGGATGAGCCGCGTCGAGGCCTGCGTATCGATCTGATCCTGACCACGCCCGGCTTGCATCAGCGCGTCGTGGATTGCGGGGTCGACTATGACATCCGGGGCATGGAGAAACCGTCGGACCATTGCCCGGTCTGGATCGCGCTGAGTTGAGACCATGGCTCGGGCCGCCTGCCAATTCGAGAATTCACGCCGATATCCGCGTGGCACCGGCCCGTCGTCACATAACCGTAAACAAAGCGTCTTAATCTCCCCGCTTCTTTGAAAGGGAGATTCACCGCATGGCATTTTCTGCGTCTGCAGACACCTTAGGGAAACGGGTGCTGCGCTCGGCATTGCTTGGCCTGTTCTGGATCGGTGCGGCTCCGGCATTCAGCGCCATGCCGGCACTGCCTGCGGATGACGGCCCGGTGCTGCGCATACAGGGTTCGAACACCGTAGGCGCAAAGTTGGCCCCGATGCTGGTTGCCGGACTCTTTGAAGCACAGGGGCTGCGGTCGGTACGCATTGCGCCGGCTGGTCGCGCGAACGAGCAAGTCGTCAGCGCCATCGACACGTCCGGACACACGCTGCGTGCCCTGATCGCGGCTCACGGCACCGGTACTGGCTTCTCCGGACTGCAAGACGGTTCTGCCGATCTAGCGGCTGCCTCGCGCCCAATCAAGAGCAGCGAGTTGGATGGCCTTGCCGGACTGGGCGATCTTCGTAGCGCAACGGCTGAGCAAATCATCGCCATCGATGGGTTGGCGATCATTGTTCACCCCGGCAACCGGATCACTTCGCTCAGCGTCGAGCAGGTTGCCGGCCTGTTTGCCGGCGAGATTACAAATTGGCGAGAGCTGGGCGGCGACGATCTCGCGGTCGAGATACACGCGCGTGATGATCAGTCCGGCACCTACGATACGTTCAAGGAACTGGTGCTCGCCGCACAAAGCAAGACGCTCGCCGCGAGCGCTGCACGCTACGAGTCCAATGACCAATTGTCGAAGATGATCAGCGCCCGTCCCGGCGCGCTCGGCTTTGTTGGCCTCGCCTCGGTTGGGGGCTCGAAGGCATTGGCCATTGCTGATGGTGACTCCAACCCGATGCTGCCCTCTACCGCGCTGGTCGCGACCGAAGATTACCCCCTGTCACGGCGCCTGTTTTTCTATGCCAATCCCACGCAGCAGTCTGATTGGACCCAAGCGTTCCTCGCGTTTGTTCACAGCACGGCCGGGCAAGCCATCGTGGCCAAGTCAGGCTACATCGGCCAGGCAATCGAGGCGATAGGGATGACCGCAGGCCCAAGCATGCCGCCGTCATACCAGGCGCTCGCCAGCCAGGCACAGCGCCTGACCGTCAACTTTCGGTTTGACGAGGGCAGCGCCCGTCTGGACAACAAAGCCCTGCGGGATCTCAGCCGTCTGATCGACTACCTGCAGCACACTGACAAGACGATGCATTCGGCAGTGCTGGTGGGCTTCGGCGATGCACGAGGCGATCCGGCCCGTACGGCCTTGCTCTCCAAGCTTCGTGCAATGGCGGTACGCCGTGAGCTCGCGCGCGGCGGAATTCTTGTAAAGGAAATCAACGGATTAGGCGACGAACTTCCAGTCGCTTCGAATACTTTAAGCGGCCGCGTCAAGAATCGCCGCGTTGAAGTCTGGGTCTACTGACTGAGTCACGCGCTGTGCAATATCGTATCGGTCGGTAGCGCCCTGTGTACTGTTGTGTCGCATTGCCCGCGATTAAGCTCAAGGCATCTCCCCCAGTGGACACGACCATGTATCTCGTATGCGGCGAAGCCTTGTTTGACGTTTTTGCATCACCGGCTGGCAGCCATCTCAATCGACTGAGCCTGGAAGCCGTAGCAGGCGGCTCTCCGTTCAATGTCGCGGTGGGGCTCGCCCGGTTGGGAACGCCGTCAGCCCTGTTCACCGGCATATCGCGCGACCCTTTCGGCCAGCAGCTGCGCAGGGTGCTCGAAGAGGAACATGTGGACAGGCGCTTTCTGGTCGACTTCGATGCCCCCACAACGCTTGCAATGGTCGCCCTCGGCGCTAACGGCTCCCCTGTCTATAGCTTCCGGGGAGAAGGCTGCGCTGATCGCCTCCCTCAGGATGCGCATCTCGCCCCGCTCACTGATGAAATCCGCGGCATACACGTCGGCTCCTACGCGCTGGTGGTTGCGCCAATCGCTGACACATTGCTGGCATTGATACGCCGCGAACAAGGACGTCGGCTGATCTCCCTCGACCCGAATATCCGCCTCAACGTCGAGCCGGATCTGGCCCGCTGGCGCGAACGGATCGAGGCATTCGCCGAGCTTGCTCACTTGATCAAGGTGAGTGATGAAGACCTGACGCTGCTTTACCCCGACGAAGCACCGGAAGACGTGGCTCAACGCTGGCTGAACGGGTCTTGCGAGCTGGTTGTTCTGACGCGTGGCGGCGACGGTGCCGACCTGTTCAGCAGACGTCATGGCGCGCTCCACGCTGACGCAAGTGCCGTTACGGTGCTCGATACCGTGGGAGCGGGTGACACCTTCCAGGCCGCCTTGCTGAGTTATCTCCACACGCACGGGCTGGATACCGCTTCAACACTGGCAACCATCGGCCGCGAGCAGCTGCAGGCGCTGTTACTGTTTGCAACCCGGGCCGCCGCGATCACCTGTTCCCGGCGGGGTCCAGACCTACCCTACCGATACGAAATTGCCTGAACGGTTGGCCTCTTGGTCATGAGCGTCTATAACCCATGGGGACAACAATAAGGACGACGGAACCAGGCATGAAAACGCTAAAGATCGCCGACCCCTCATACGAACTGATGGACGATCATCACGGCAACTCGTTGATCTATCGGGAGCATGGCTTCCCATGCCCACTGGTGCGGTGGCACAACCACAAGGAATATGAGCTGCACCTGATCATCGCGAGTTCTGGAAAGGTATTCGTCGGCGACTACGTCGGTAATTTCGTACCAAACAGCTTGTTTCTGACCGGCCCCAACCTGCCGCACAACTGGATCAGCCAGATGGAGGAAGGCGAAGTGGTCGCCAAGCGCGACATGCTGGTGAACTTCACTGACGAAATTTTCGAGGCGGGTCATAGCGTCTTTTCGGAGCTTCGCAGCTTTACACCGATGCTTGAGCGCTCTCGCTATGGCATCGAGTTTCGCTGCCCACACACCATCCTGCAGGCGCGCCAACTGATGCAGCAGATCGCCGACAGCAGTGGCGCCACTCGCCTCGGCTACTTCCTGATCATGCTCGAGCTGCTTGCTCGCTGCGACGATTACCAGCTCCTGTCAGGAGCAACCTCTGCGCAGCTGAGCGACGAGCATCACGCCGATCGAACCAACATGGCGGTGAATTACATCTTCGACAATTACATGCGCGAGCTACCGCTCGAAGAGGTCGCCAGCCACCTCGGCATGAAGCCAACGTATTTCTCCCGATTCTTCAAGCGTGCGACCGGCCGCTGCTACGTCGAATTCGTCAACAGTCTACGGATCAGCAAGTCGTGCGAATTGTTGCTCGATCAGGACAAGCCGGTGACGGACATCTGTTTCGAATCGGGCTTCAATAATCTGTCCAACTTCAACCGTCGCTTCCAGCAACTCAAAGGCATGACACCGTCTTGCTACCGGCGGCTGGTCGAACAACGGCTAACCGAGCAGAACCTCGCTGGCTAATACGCTTTCTTGCGCGACTAAACCGCCGCCGTCCTCCCGTCTAAGACTCAGCTCTGACACCAATCAAACGGATCAAAGCCCCCGCTGATAAGGCGTTACTAGCGGGTCTCGTTTCGCCGCGACGGCCATCCGCTAGCGGGACTCACGTCCTTAGCAAGTGCAAAAAAGTACCTAATTTTGTGCAGCCAGGGCTTTGTGAGCCTGTCGCCTCAGGGTTGTAATACATGCGAGACGCTCGTACCGCAGTACGCGAGCAACAACAAAAACAATAAGCGCTTCCGCCGTCTGGCTGCGGAAGAGGAGTCCCAAATGAAATTCGCCAAACTGCTGCTTGGTCCCACCTGTATTGCAATGATCGGCGCGACGCATGCAACCGCCGAAACCGTCACGGTTGCCACGGTGAACAACGCGGACATGATCCGCATGCAACGCCTCTCGCAAACCTTCGAAGAACAGCACCCCGACATCGACCTCAATTGGGTCGTTCTGGAAGAGAACGTCCTGCGCCAGCGCCTGACCACGGACATCGCCACCCAGGGCGGCCAGTTCGACGTGCTCACCATCGGCATGTACGAAGCGTCACTCTGGGGCGATAAAGGCTGGCTCGCCCCCATGACCAATTTGCCTGATGACTACAACCTCGATGACGTCTTCCCCTCGGTGCGTGAAGGCTTGTCGGTCGATGGCACCTTGTATGCGCTGCCGTTCTATGCAGAAAGCTCGATGACGTACTACCGCACCGACCTGTTCGAACAGGCCGGGCTGGACATGCCAGAGCACCCGACCTGGACCCAAATGGCCGAGTTCGCCGAAAAGCTGCACAAACCAGGTGAAGAGCAGTACGGCATGTGCCTGCGCGGCAAGGCTGGTTGGGGCGAAAACATGGCGCTGGTCACCACCGTTGCCAACTCGTTCGGTGCGCGCTGGTTCGATGAAAAATGGCAGCCGGAATTCAACGGACCAGAGTGGACTAAAGCCGCCAATTTCTACGTGGACCTGCTGGGCAAGTACGGCCCGCCGGGCGCGTCCAGCAACGGCTTCAACGAAAACCTGGCGTTGTTCAATAGCGGTAAGTGCGCCATGTGGGTCGATGCCACCGTGGCGGGCTCCTTCGTCACTGATACCTCCCAGAGCAAGGTCGCAGACAAAGTCGGCTTCACCTTTGCCCCGCAGCAAACCACTGACAAAGGCTCCGCTTGGCTCTACTCCTGGGCCCTTGCCATCCCGGCCAGCTCCAAGAAGCAGGAAGCGGCCAAAACCTTCGCGGCCTGGGCGACCTCTCAGGATTACGCCGAACTGGTTGCAGAAACCGATGGCGTGACCAACGTACCGCCGGGTACTCGCGAGTCTACCTACAGCGACGAATACATGGCCGCTGCCCCGTTCGCCAAGATCACCCTCGAGTCGCTGAAACAGGCGGATCCAGCCTCACCCTCAGCCAAGCCAGTGCCCTACGTCGGCATTCAGCTCGTGACCATTCCGGAGTTCCAGGCCATCGGCACCCAGGTCGGCAAGATGTTCTCAGCGGCGCTCACTGGTCAGATGCCGGTCGAGCAGATGCTCACCGCCGTGCAGCAGTCGACCACACGGGAAATGAAGCGCGCCGGCTATCCCAAGTAAGCGTCCAAGCATGCAATGTCCCTTCCCTAGCGGAAGGTGAACACCGGACAGGGCTCGCCCGAGCCCTTATGGCCTTCTTTCTGTCGGAGCACGCCCATGGCCACTACGACCACAGCCTTGCCCAAGGCGCCCATTACCGATGCGGCAAGCGAGCCGAGCGAGCGCAAGCCACGCCGGTTCGGTCCCAGCTGGTTCCTCGTCAGCCCTTCCGTTGCGCTGTTGCTGCTGTGGATGCTGGTTCCGCTGTCGATGACCGTCTACTTTTCGGTGATTCGCTACAACCTGCTCTACCCCGGCGAGAATGATTTCGTCGGATTGGAGAATTTCCACTACTTCCTGACCGACGCCGGCTTCATGCCGGGCATGACCAACACCTTGCTGCTGGTTGGCAGCGTGCTGCTGATCAGCGTCGTGCTCGGTGTTTTGATCTCGGCTTTGTTAGAGGCGGCGGACTTCGCCGGGCGCGGCATCGTTCGGGTCATGCTGATCTCGCCGTTTTTCATCATGCCGACCGTCAGCGCGCTGGTCTGGAAGAACCTGATCTATCACCCTGTCTCGGGAATCCTTGCCGCTGTCTGGAAGTTCTTCAATGCACAGCCAGTGGACTGGCTGGCGCAGCACCCGCTGTTCTCGATCATCATTATCGTGTCCTGGCAATGGCTGCCCTTCGCGATCCTGATCCTGATGACCGCCATGCAGTCCCTCGATCAGGAGCAGAAGGAAGCCGCCCGCCTCGATGGCGCCGGCCCAATCGCGATCTTCTGGCACCTGACCTTGCCGCACCTGGCACGTCCCATTGCCGTGGTGGTGATGATCGAGACCATCTTCCTCCTCTCGGTCTTTGCCGAAATCTTCACCACCACCAGCGGTGGTCCCGGCTACGCATCGACCAACCTTGCCTACCTGATCTACAACCAGGCGCTGCTGCAGTTCGACGTCGGCATGGCCTCAGCCGGCGGCCTGATCGCGGTGGTCATCGCCAATATCGCGGCGATCATCCTGGTGCGGATGCTCGGCAAGAATCTCACCGAAAAATACTGAGGACAGACCGATGCTGACGCTCAAACAAAGTCGCCGCCTCAATACGCTAGTGGTCGGGCTGTTTGCCTGGGCCGTGGCCCTGCTGCTGTTCTTCCCGATCTTCTGGATGCTGATGACCAGCCTGAAGACCGAGATCGACGCGTTCGCCACGCCGCCGCAGTTCATCTTCACGCCGACGCTGGAGAACTACCTGCAGATCCAGGATCGCAGCGGCTACTTCAAGTACGCCTGGAACTCGGTGACCATCTCGTTTGGCGCGACCGCGCTGGGCATGCTGATCGCCATTCCGGCGGCCTACTCGATGGCGTTCTACGAGACCAAGCGGACCAAGGGCACACTGCTCTGGATGCTCTCCACCAAAATGCTGCCGCCGGTGGGTGTGCTGGTGCCTATCTATTTGCTGGCCAAGCAGTTCGGCCTGCTCGACAGCCGCACGGTGCTGATCATCATCTACACCCTCATCAACCTGCCGATCCTGGTGTGGATGATCTACACCTACTTCAAGGACATTCCCCGCGACATTCTCGAAGCGGCCCGGATGGACGGCGCCACCCTGATGCAGGAAATGGTTCGCGTGCTCTTGCCGATCAGCAAAGGCGGCCTCGCCTCGACCATGCTGCTGTCGTTGATCCTGTGCTGGAACGAGGCGTTCTGGTCATTGAACCTTACGTCATCCAATGCCGCCCCGCTGACCGCGCTGATCGCCTCGTACTCCAGTCCTGAGGGGCTGTTCTGGGCCAAGCTTTCGGCCGTATCCACCCTCGCCTGCGCACCCATCCTGATCTTCGGCTGGATCAGCCAGAAGCAGCTGGTCCGTGGCCTGTCGTTCGGCGCCGTGAAGTAACCGTCGCCGCGGTATTAACAAGATCGACAAGAATAAAAGGATTCGAACATGGCAGACCTTAAAGTCCGCAACTTGAAGAAAAGCTTCGACGGCAACGACATCATCAAGGGCATCGACCTGGACATTCGCGATCGCGAGTTCGTGGTATTCGTCGGCCCGTCCGGCTGTGGCAAGTCGACCCTGCTCCGGCTGATCGCCGGCCTTGAGGAAGTCAGCAGCGGCCGAATCGAACTGGACGGCCGCGACATCACCGATGTCAGCCCCGCCAAGCGCGACCTGGCCATGGTGTTCCAGACCTACGCGCTCTACCCCCACATGACGGTGCGCAAGAACATGTCCTTCGCCCTCGACCTGGCCGGGGCCGACAAGCAGGACGTCGCCCGCAAGATCGAAGCCGCCGCCCGTACGCTCGAACTCGAGCCACTGCTCGAACGCAAACCTCGGCAGCTCTCCGGCGGGCAACGGCAGCGTGTCGCGATTGGCCGCGCGATCGTGCGCAACCCCAAGGTGTTCCTCTTCGACGAACCGCTGTCGAACCTCGACGCCGCGCTACGCGTGCAGATGCGCCTTGAGCTGTCACGTCTGCATCAGGAATTGCAGGCGACCATGATCTACGTGACCCATGACCAGGTTGAGGCCATGACGCTGGCTGACAAAGTGGTGGTGCTCAACGGTGGGCGTATCGAGCAGGTCGGTTCGCCCATGGAGCTCTACCACAACCCCGCCAACCTGTTCGTCGCAGGTTTCCTCGGCACGCCAAAGATGGGCTTCTTGAAGGGCCGCATCAGCCAGGTCGACGCCACCGGATGCGAAGTGGAACTGGATGCAGGCTGCCGGCTGTACCTGCCGCGCAGCGGCCCATCACTCGCGGTGGGGGACGTCGTCACTCTGGGTATCCGCCCCGAGCATCTCAACCGCAGTACCGATGGCAACTGTCAGCTTGAGGTCAAAGCCGACGTCAGCGAACGACTGGGCAGCGACACCTACTGCCATGTCATCACTCAGGCGAACGAGCCGTTGACCATGCGCATCCGTGGCGATTTCACGCCTCGTTATGGCGAATCACTGAAGCTGACTCTCGATGCCGCGCATTGCCACCTGTTCGACGGCGATGGGCTGGCCGTCGGCCAATCTCTGCAACAGGCCGCTTGACGGGTAACCCGTCCCGATTCAATCCCGGCGAATCGCTGCTCCCTACGGCGGCGATGACGCCGTCGGCTTTTCGAAACTTAGCCCAGCGAGGCCTGACATGAAGTTGAAGCAACAGAATCTGCCACAGCTGCCGGCCCACATTTCCCGCCCGGCCTACGCGATAGACGAGGTTACGGCCGGCATCGCGCACATAGGGGTTGGCGGATTTCATCGCGCTCACCAGGCAGCGTATACCGATGCCCTCATGAACACCGGCGAGGGGCTTGACTGGGGCATCTGTGGCGTCGGCACACGCGCCGATGAAGTGGCCATGCGTGACGCGCTCGCCTCCCAGGACTACCTGTATACGCTGATAGAACTGGACGATAGACCGGACACCGAAGTGCGCGTTCTTGCCAGCATTCGGGACATGATGCTGGTCGGCGAGCACGGCTCCGAAGCGGTCGTCGCCCGACTGGCCGATCCGGTGATCCGCATTGTCTCGCTGACCATCACCGAAGGGGGCTACTGCCTCGACGACAGCACCGGCCAGTTCAATGCGCAACTGCCGCAGATTCAGCATGATCTGGAGCACCCGCGAACGCCCATCAGCGTGTTCGGCCTGCTATGCGCGGCGCTTGCCAAGCGCCGCGGCGAAGGTATCGGCCCATTCACCATCATGTCCTGCGATAACTTGCCCCATAACGGCGACGTTACCCGCACGGCAACCCTGGCGTTCGCCAATCTGGTCGATGCGGACCTGGCAAACTGGATCGCCCAGAACGTCAGCTTCCCCAACGCGATGGTCGACCGCATTACACCGATGACCAGCGCCGCGCACCGCAAGGCCCTCAGGCAGGAACATGGCGTGGATGACGCTTGGCCCGTGGTTTGCGAACCCTTCGTGCAGTGGGTGCTGGAGGACAAGTTCGTCGCGGGACGCCCCGCCTGGGAGAAGGTTGGCGTGCAGTTCACCGATGACGTATCGCCCTACGAGGAGATGAAGATCAAACTCCTCAACGGCAGCCACCTCGCGCTGACCTATCTGGGATTCCTGCGCGGCTATCGGTTCGTGCATGAAACCATGGCCGATCCGCTGTTCGTCGAGTACATCCGCCAGTACATGGATAAGGACGTCACGCCGCAGCTGGCCGCCGTGCCCGGCATCGACTTGACGCTCTACAAGCAGACGCTAATCGACCGCTTCTCCAATTGCGCTATCGCCGATCAACTGGAGCGCGTCTGCTCCGATGGCTCCTCGAAATTCCCGAAGTTCACGGTGCCAACCATCAACCGCCTCATCGCGGACAAGGCCGAGCTTGAACGCGCCGCGCTGGTAGTGGCGGCGTGGGCGCTGTACCTGCGTGGTGTCGACGAGAACAAAGTCACCTACCGTATTCCGGACCCTCGCGCTTCGTTCTGCCAGTCCCTGGTCGCGGAAGACGACGGGCTCGCCGAGCGATTGCTGGGCCGAGAGGAAATTTTCGGCGCGCAGATCCCACGCTCCTCGGCATTCCGCGACGCGTTCGAGCGAAACCTTCTGCGCTTGCGCACACTGGGCGTGAGCGGCACGCTTGATCTCCTGCTGACCCGCTAACGGAGGCGGTCATGTTTCTTGGTATCGATTGCGGCACCCAGGGCACCAAAGCATTGCTACTCGACGCCTCTAGCGGGCGTGTCCTGGGCCAGGGCTCGGCGAGCCATACGCTTCTAAGCGGCCCAAACGGACGCCGCGAGCAGGATACCGAGCAGTGGACCGCCGCTTTCGTCGCCGCGACTGCAGCCGCGCTGAATGCCGCCGGTGTCGATGGCAGCGGCGTGCTGGGCATTGGTGTTTCGGGGCAACAGCATGGCCTCGTGACACTCGACGACAAAGGACAGGTGCTTCGTCCGGCCAAATTGTGGTGCGACACGGAATCCGCCGCTGAAAATCAACGGCTGCTCGATTGGTTGGGCGGCGAACAGGGCTCGCTGCAACGCCTCGGCGTGGTCATTGCGCCTGGCTACACGGTGTCAAAACTGCTGTGGATGAAGGAGCAGCATGCTGAGCGCTTCGAGCGCATCGCTCACATCCTGTTGCCCCATGACTACCTCAACTACTGGCTGACCGGACGCTGTGCAAGTGAGTATGGCGATGCCTCAGGGACGGGCTATTTCAACGTCCGGTCCCGCCAATGGGACAATGCCATACTGCGCCATATCGATCCCACGGGCCGGCTCGAAGCGGCGCTGCCCGAGCTGATCGAGCCTCATCAGCCGGTCGGGCGGATCCGTCCTGAATTGGCCGCCACGTTAGGGCTGAATCCCCACGCACTCGTCGCGAGCGGTGGCGGCGACAACATGATGGGCGCGATCGGCACAGGCAATATTTCCCCCGGCGCGATCACCATGAGCCTCGGGACATCCGGCACTCTCTATGCGTTTGCTGACGAAGCCCGTATCAGCCCGCAGCCCTCAGTCGCGACGTTCTGTTCATCCAGCGGCGGCTGGCTGCCGCTGATCTGCACGATGAACCTGACCAATGCGAACGGTGCTATCCGCGATCTGCTACAGCTCGACCTCGATCAGTTCAATGCATTGGTGGCGCAATCTCCGATCGGGGCCAAAGGCGTAACCATGCTGCCATTTCTGAATGGCGAACGCGTCCCCGCCCTGCCCCAGGCCACGGCCAGCCTGCACGGCCTGACCGCCGACAACCTGACCCGAGCCAACCTCTGCCGCGCCGTCGTCGAGGGCGTCACCTTCGGCCTACGCTACGGATTGGATTTGCTGCGTGAGAGTGGGATACGTAGCGAGCGGATACAGCTGATCGGCGGCGGTGCGAACAATCCGCTGTGGCGGCAAATCGTCGCCGACATGATGGCCACGCCCGTGGTCTGCACGTCTCATAGCGAGGCTGCAGCGCTCGGGGGTGCGATCCAAGCCGCTTGGTGTCACGCCAGAGAAAGCGATTCTCAAGCCAGCCTTATCGAGCTTTGCGACCGTTGCGTCAGTCTTGACGAAACAACCGCGGTCGAACCTGAACCCAACGCCGTTCACGCCTATGAACAGGCCTACCGGCGCTACCGGGACCTGGTCAGCAGCACCTATGGTCAGCAAGCGCCACCGGATCTGATGACAGTCGCGCAGTGATGAACCGGCTCTGCTGTCGAGCTTGGCGTTGAGCAAGCCCAGGGCGCGGAATCACTTGTGATAAGGGCCCAGCTTGCTCTCCGTGATTGCGGCAACGCGCCGTATGTAGGGTGGGCTTCAGCCCACCAATCACCTCACTGGTGGGCTGAAGCCCACCCTACGGTCACTCTGAGGCATTAAGGGGACTGGCGCAGTCACCTTCACCAGCTCGCAGCTCATTCCCAACTGTCGGTGCATAAAAAAAGCAAAGCCACCTGAGTGGCTTTGCTTCTACCTTTTGCTCGGAGCTACCGTTGCTTAGCGGCTACGCAGCATTTCCCGTGGGAAGTACTTGCCCAGCTCATGCTTGGCGATCGACGCGCGGTGCACCTCGTCCGGTCCGTCAGCCAGGCGTAGCGTGCGCTGCATCGCCCACCAGTGCGCCAGTGGGAAGTCTTCGGAAACACCAGCGCCGCCGTGAATCTGAATGGCGCGGTCGATCACCTTCAACGCCACGTTTGGCGCCACGACCTTGATCTGCGCGATTTCACTCGCTGCAATCTTGTTACCCACGGTATCCATCATGTACGCGGCATTAAGGGTCAGCAGCCGCGCCATATTGATCTCGATCCGGCACTCAGCGATGTGGTCGAGGTTGGCACCCAGCCGCGCCAGCGGCTTGCCGAATGCCGTACGGTTCACCGAACGCTCGCACATCAGCCTCAGCGCGCGCTCGGCAACACCCACGGAGCGCATGCAGTGGTGAATGCGGCCTGGGCCCAAGCGGCCCTGAGCGATTTCAAAGCCACGGCCTTCACCCAGCAGAACGTTCTCATACGGGACCCGAACGTTCTCAAGCAGAACTTCGGCGTGCCCGTGCGGCGCATCGTCGTAGCCAAACACGGGCAGCGGACGCAGGACTTTAAGACCGGGCGCATCCATCGGCACGAGGATCATCGAATGCTGCTGGTGACGCGGCGCATCCGGGTTGGTCAGGCCCATGAAGATCATCACCTTGCAACGCGGATCGCAGGCACCAGACGTCCACCACTTGCGCCCGTTGATGACCCACTCATCACCTTCACGTACCGCGCGGGCCTCCATATTGGTCGCGTCCGATGAGGCTACGCCCGGCTCGGTCATGCCGAACGCCGAGCGAATTTCGCCGCGCAGCAAAGGCTCTAGCCATTGTTTCTTGTGCGCGTCGCTGCCATAGCGCACCAGGACTTCCATGTTGCCGGTGTCCGGCGCTGAGCAGTTGAATGCCTCAGGCCCCAGTCCCGAGCTGCCCATGATTTCAGCGAGTGGCGCGTATTCGGTGTTGGTCAGCCCGGCGCCCAGTTCCGAGTCCGGCAGAAACAGGTTCCACAGTCCTTCCGCCTTTGCCTTGGCCTTGAGCTCCTCGACGATGGCGGTCGGCTGCCAGCGATCGCCCTCGGCAACCTGCTGGTAGAAAACCTTTTCAGCGGGATAGACATGAGCATCCATGAACGCTTGGACGCGCTCTCTCAGCTCTTGAACCTTCGGGGAGTAGGCGAAATCCATGGGCGACAACCTTCTGGCAGGTAATGTTTTGTAGTTTTGAATGCTAGAGGAGGCCTGGTGATTTATCTAAGCTATTTTCCTCGTGTATAAACATTCATCACCGATATATGATCGGCGAATTCTGATACACGCCGGAGAGCACAACAATGAACCTGAACAAGGTCGATCTGAATCTTTTCATCGTCTTCGACGCCATCTACACCGAAGCGAATTTGACCCGTGCCGGGCAGATCGTCGGCATCACCCAGCCTGCGGTATCTAACGCGCTGGCCCGCCTGCGCGAGACCTTCAACGACCCGCTGTTCGTACGCACTGCGCAAGGCATGGTGCCGACGCCGATGGCGCAGAACATCATCGGCCCGGTGCGTAATGCACTTCAGCTGCTGCGCGTTTCGGTCCAGGAAAGCCGGACCTTCAATCCGCTGCAGGCGAACAAGACGTTCCGTATCAGCATGACCGACCTTACCGAGGCCGTCGTGCTACCGCCGCTCTTCCAACGCCTTCGCCGTCTGGCCCCGAACGTGAAGATCGAGAGCATGCTCGCCAAGCGCCGCGAAACCACAAAGGAACTGGCTGCCGGTCGCCTGGATTTCGCCATGGACGCGCCGCTGAATACCGATCCGCAGGTGCGACACGTCAAACTGCTCGAAGATCGATACGTCTGCGCGATGCGCCGCGGCCATCCCATGGCCAAGGACAAGCTCAGCGTCGAGGAATACCTGTCGTTGTCGCACATCCATATTTCCAGTCGCCGTAGCGGTCTGGGCATGGTCGATCTGGCGCTCGGCAAGATGGGACAGCAGCGCAAGATCGGCCTGCGCTCGCAGCACTACATGATGGCAACTCAGGTCATTCAGCAGACTGACATGGCGGTCACCGTACCGGAGCGTTTCGCCCGCCGTCACGACCTCCATCAGGTGCCGCTTCCCGTCGAGATCCCCCCGCTTGAAACCCATATCTACTGGCACGAAAGCACTGACCAGGATCCGGCCAACCGCTGGATGCGCGAGCAGATGATCGAGATCGCTCAACAAGTGACGGCGGCGCAGCAAGCCGAATGATTAGGCGCCGGTGAGCGCAACGCTTGCCGGCTGGCTTCACGCGCTTTCGCGCATCACCACCTCAAAGCCCACGTCGATTCGCCGTTTCGGAGGCGACTCGCCGCGCATCAGGCTAAGCAGCATCTGCCCCGCTAACTTGCCGATTTCGCCGCGAATGGTACGCACCGTCGTCAATGCGGGATGCATCCAGGCGGCCGCAGGTAAATCGTTGAACCCGGCGATTGCCAGTCTTTCCGGCACCGGCAGTTCCAATTGGCGAGCGCGAAACAGCGCGCCCAACGCCAAGTCGTCGTTGTTGAAGAAGATGGCATCGATTTGCGGATGCTGCGCCAGCAAACGATCGAGCAGCTCAGCGCCCAGGCCGATGGACGATACCTGGGGCGTAAGCAACTCCAGCGCAGCGTTGTAGCGCGACGCCTCACGCATCACCTGGCGATAACCGTCGGCCCGTTGCAGGGTGCGCGGGTCCAACTGAGCGGCGGCGAAGGCGATGTTCCGGTAGCCACGTTCGAGCAGCTTTCGCGTCATCGCCGCGCCGGCTTCGTACTGGGAAAAACCGACGCAATACTCTTCCTCGGCATCGCTCAATTCCATCAGCGTGACAATCGGGCTGGTGTAGCTGCCGAGCACCTCCCGCGCGGCATCACTGCGTTCGAAGCCTGTGATCAGAAGGCCTGCCGGCTGGTGTGCCAGATAGGCACGTAGCAGGCGTTCATCTTCTTCGGGATGGTAGTGGCTGACGCCGATCATCAACTCGTAACCGGCCGGCATCAGCACTCGCTGAATAGCCTCTACGGTGTCGACGAAAACGGCGTTGGACAGCGACGGAATGATGACTGCCACCAGATTCGAGCGCGCGCTGGCGAGGTTGCGCGCCGCGGTATGCGGTACGTAGCCTAGCGTCTTGACCGCTTCCATCACCCGTTCGCGCAGCGCATCGGACACACGTTCCGGTTGCGACAACGCCCGAGAAGCCGACATCAATGAGCAGCCGGCACTGCGGGCAACGTCGGAAAGCGTGGCCCGTTCCAGCGAACGGCGACGGCGAGAACTCATGGCAGCATCCAGCGAACGGTGGGGAATTCTATAAGAGGCGGCGCCCCCGCAGGGGCGCGCCCGATTACTTCGGCGCTTTGGCAATCTCGGCCTGAACCTCATTGAACAGCGGCTCGCCGACCGTATCGACTACGGTCTGTATCGCCGGCTTGGCCTGCTCACGCATGCGCTGGATCTCCTCCGGGCTGACCTTGTTGAGCTCCATGCCCTGCTCCTTGATCTTGGCGAGCGCTTCCTGAGCTTCGGCACGCGTGTCGGCGCGCTCTGAGTCGCGTGACGTCTTCGCCGCTTCCATGATGATGTTCTGCTCCGTCTCGGACAGGCCATCCCACCAGCGCTTGGAGGCTGTGACGATCCATGGGCTGTAAACGTGATTGGTCACGCTGAGGTACTTCTGCACCTCATAGAATTTCGAGGACAGAATGGTGTTGTATGGGTTTTCCTGCCCATCGACCGCCTTGGTTTCCAGCGCGGTGAACAGTTCAGAGAACGGCAGCGGGACGGCGTTGGCGCCCATCTGCTTGAACGTATCGATGAACACGGGGTTGGGCATCACACGCAGCTTAATGCCGTTGAAGTCTTCCATTTTTTCAACAGGACGGACGTTGTTGGTCAGGTTGCGGAAGCCATTTTCCCAGTACACCAGCCCTACCAGGCCTTTCTCCTCCAAGGCGTCCATGACCTTCTGCCCGACCGGACCGTCGAGCACATAATCCGCTTGCTTCTCGCTCTCGAACAGGAACGGCGTATCCCAGACGGCCATTTCCTCTGCAATCCCAACCAGCGTAGCGGTCGAGCCAACCATCATTTCCTGCGCCCCGCCCATCAGCGCGTTCTGCATCTGATCGTCCGATCCCAGGCTGGCCGACGCGAAGGTGCGCACCTTGAGCTTGCCGTCAGAGGCCTTGGCAATTTCCTCAGCGAGGACCTTGGCCGCACGACCCTGGTTGCTGTCCTCGTTAAGCCCGTAGCCGAAGCGAATCATGCGTGGGCGAATATCGTCGGCCGCTTGGGCGCTGACCGCGGTGATTGCGCTGCCAAGCGTGGTGGCCGCCAGGGCGGCTATCAGAAATCGTTTCATGCTGTCGTACCTTTTGTTGTTGTGGGTGGATGAAGCGTCTTGATCAGAATGAGTTCAGCAGCGCGCCGGTCGCGATCAACGTAACCATTGCAGCGGCACGGTGATGATCGACGGCACGGCGATAAGCAATGCGACGATGACCAGGTAAATGCAGAAGAACGGGGTCACGCCGCGCACCAGTGTTTCCATGCGCAGCCGCCCTATCCCACCGACGACGTTGAGCACGGTGCCGACCGGTGGTGTGATGAGACCAATCGAGCCGATCAGCACGAACATCACTCCGAAGTACACCGGATCGATGCCCGCCTTGACCGCAATGGGCGCCAACACGGGACCGAGAATGAGGATGGTTGGTGTCAGGTCGAGCACCATGCCGATGGCGATCATCAGCACCATGATGGCAACCATCAGCAGCTTCGGATCTTCGGCCAATGGGCCAAGCATTGACGCGATCTCGTCCGGAAGCTGCGCCAGCGTGATCATGTACGCCGACACGATCGCCGCGGCGCAGAGAAACATCACCGAAGCAGTAGTGCGGCTGGCACGGGTCAGCACCTCGACTACACCGTTCCAGCTGAGCTCGCGGTATAGCAGGGTCGAGACGCCCAATGCATAGACCGCGGCTACCACCGCGGCCTCGGTGGGTGTGAACAAACCGCCACGCAATCCGCCAACAATGATCACCGGCAACATCAGCGCAGCAGCCCCATCGACGAGTGCCTTGCGGCGCTCAGCGCCGCTGGCCTTCTCCTGTGGCGGCTCATCAATTTTGCGTGCAATCAGCGTCCAGGCAACGACGAGCCCAACCCCCATGATCAGCCCCGGCACCATACCGGCGAGAAACAACTGGCTGATGGACGTGTTGGTCACTACGCCATAGATAACGAACGGCATGGAGGGCGGAATGATCGGTGCGATGATTCCACCGGCGGCGACCAGACCCGACGACGAACTCAGCGGATAGCCACGTTCGCGCATCATCGGCAACAACAGCGTCGCCAGCGCGGCGGTGTCCGCCAGTGCCGAGCCGGACATGCTGGCCAGGAGCACCGAGGCGGCAATGGCGACATAGCCGAGGCCGCCCCGCTTGTGGCCAAAATAGGCTTGGGCCATGTTGATGATGCGACGGGAAATACCGCCGGCATTCATCAGCTCTCCGGCGAGAATGAAAAAAGGCACCGCCAGCAATGGAAAGCTATCGGCACCCGCTTGGAGGTTCTGTGCCAGCAGCTGCACGTCCCAAAAGTCCAGGTACCACATCAGCACTGCGCCAGTGAGTATCAGCGCGAATGCGATTGGCATGCCGAAGGCCATGAAGCCAAACAGAGAAGAAAGAAAAACGACGACAGTCATGCAAGAACCTCGGCGGGCGTTGCCCTGTTGTTATCGGGGGTCAGTCAGCCGTTACGTTGGCATCGGCAGCATGTGGCTGCGGTTGACCGCGCCAGACATTGACCAACTGCACGAGGGCCAGCACTGCCAGCGCAATCATGCTGACCATGACCGGCAGCATCGCGACCGCCAACGGGTAGCCCACCACTGGACTGTTGATCGTCCAGCCAAACTGCATCTGGTTCCATCCACCCATCGCGGCCATGCCGCTGGCGACTGCCACCATCAGCCAGCTGATCGAATCGACCACACGGCGAAAGAATGTCGGAAACCGGTCGCGAATCATGCTGAACGCCATCAGCTCACCGCGTCGCATGCTGGACGCGACGCCAACAAACACCAGCCAGACAAACGCCAGCCGCGACAGCTCTTCAGCACCGGTCCAGCCCGTGCCGAAGGCGTAACGCAACACAACGCTGCTGAAGACGACGATCACCATGAAGGCAAGCAGCGCGGCCATCAGCCAATCGGTGATCCGGTCAAACCCCTGGGCGAGCTTGCCGGTGTAAATCGGTGCGCCGGTCAGTTCGGCGCCTTTCCCGGCATCGCTGGTAGCGCTATCAAGCGGAGCCGCTGAATAACCCTCGCGGTCTGCGATCTCCAGGCCCGGCGCGCGCTGCATCCAGTCGACTATTTCCTCCAGGACCTGCTCGCGAGGCTGTGCGGCATCCACCACGAGCACACCGGGTTCGCCTTCCGGAGATTCGAGCGTGGCGAACTGGCTGTCCACCAGCGAAATGGGCATGAAATGCCCTTCACGACCGCCCACACGCTGCACCGCGGTGTCGTAGTCGATCGACAGGTGAGCGAACCGCACCTCAGCGACCGCATCGCGCAAAAGGTCTCGGTAGTGACGCTTCAGGGCGGAGCACGCAAGCACGAAGCCGACGCCATCATCGATGGCTCGTTGCATTTCGACGATGAGCTTCTGCAGCCACTCGACGCGGTCAGCGTCCGACAACGGCGTACCGGCGCGCATGCGCGCTACGTTCTCTTCAGGATGGAAATGATCGGCTTCGATATGTCGGAAGCCCAGCGCATCGGCGACGGCGTGGCTGGTTTCAGTCTTACCTGAACCGCTGACGCCCATCACAACCAATGCACGACTGACCGCTGGGAAATCGCTGTGGGGGTGGGAAGCCACTGCTTGGTCTCCGGCAGCATCAATGTGCTGCGATTATGTTTGTTGGCCAGAATGGTAGCGCTAACATGGCATAACCATAACTACCGTTCGTCGGCTCCGTGTTGCGCCAAACGGCAAAGCGTTCGTCTCAGCCATTTTGGATTTTCCACATCGCTGACTACAATCGCCGCCGCATTTCCGGAGATTGCCCAATGCCCAAAGCCATGGCCCGCCATATTCTGGTCAAAACCGAAGCTGAAGCCACGCAGCTGAAAAAGCGCATTGCGAACGGCGAGGCCTTCGACGTATTGGCCAAAAAATATTCAACCTGCCCGTCCGGCAAGAAAGGGGGCGATCTGGGCGAGGTTCGCCCCGGGCAGATGGTGCGCAGCATCGATCAAGTCATTTTCAAGAAAGCGCTGCGAGACGTGCACGGTCCGGTGAAAAGTCAGTTCGGTTATCACTTGGTCCAGGTGTTCTACCGCGACTGAGTTCGATCAGCTCGACCTGCCAAAGCGTTGCAGTTGCATTTCCCGCAGTCGACTCAGCGTGCGACGAAATGCAAACGACAGATACCCCTCCGTATACAGCTCATCCAGCGGCACCTCCGCTTCGAGGTACAACGGCACACCACGGTCATAGCATTCATCCACGAGCGCGATGAAGCGTCTGACCGCATCGTCACGGGCGGCAAGTTTTGGTAATTCTCGGTCGCCCGCGGCCACCCTTGTAGCGGCGTCTTCGGTTCCCCGTGCAATGCGCCCTTCTCGCGGCTCGCTGCCGAGCCGGGGCACCGCGCTGATGAGAATCGCCGAAAACCGATCGCATAGCTCAATGTAGTCGAGTGCGGAAAACGGCTGTTCGCATAGATCGGCAAAGTTGCACCACAGGACCGATTGGCTGTGACGCTCAGACTGTAGCCGGCGCCGGCCGACGCCCACCGAAGCCGCACTCACGCGCTCATCGCCAATCAGGTCGTGAAAGACTGAGTCCAGGGCGCCCGCTTCACCCGACGTTGCGAGCCAATAGCGCGGCAGCGCGTCTCCGGGACGTAGTCGGTGATCCTCACCGCCATCGACGCCAACCACCTTCATGTGCAGTTCGATAGCCGCAATGGCGGGCATGAAACGGTCGCGGTTGAAGCCATCCGCATAGAGCTGGTCGGGCGGCTGGTTAGAGGTGGCGACGATGGTCATTCCATGTTCGAACATCGCCTGAAATAGGCGGCCCAGGATGATTGCGTCGCCGATATCACTGACGAAGAGCTCGTCGAAACACAGCACGCGGACGTCGTCGCTGAGCTCCTTGGCAACCGCCTGTAGCGGGTCGGCGGTGCCGTTTAGCTGGAACAGGCGGATATGCACCCAACGCATGAAGTGATGAAAGTGCTGCCGACGTGAGGTGACACGCAGGCTGTCGTGAAACATGTCCATCAGCCAGGTCTTCCCGCGTCCGACCGGGCCCCAGAGATAAACACCGCGAGGAGCGTCCGCGCCGGCCTCATCGTGTAGTGCTTCATGACAGAGCTGTAGTTGCTCGACAGCCGTCAGCTGCGCCGTATCGCTGACGAAGCCGAGACGGGCAATGGCCTGCTGATACAAGGCACGCGGAGACGCAAATTTCATGTGAGCCGGCCAACGTCGAGGTGAGCGACGATGGTAGCGCAGGCGCGAGCCGACTGCGGACCCAACGGCTATGGGTCAGACTCTGTGTGGCACGCTCATCAGGCTTTCTGCTTGGCGGCGTACCTCTTCGAGCAGCTGCAGTTGCGCTTCACTCGCTGTGTCGTGCGCTCTCACCAATGCATATAAAGGCACCGGAATCGAAGGTTCCAGAGGACGGGCCTGGATGGCTGGACCATCGCCAGGCTGGGCCGTGAGCGGGTCGACCAACGCCAGCCCTTGCCCTGCTGCGACCAGGCTGCGTGCCAGCTGATAGGTTTGCACCCAGGTATGGATGCGCGGGGGTGGTTCGAGCCCTTCAAGATGACCGCGCAATAGGCTTCCGAGCGCATCACGGGTGTGCAGACCGATCAGCGGCGCATCGGCCAGATGCTCCAGCGCAAAGGGGCTCGAGCATACGGCTTCAGGCCACCAGCCCGCCGGCGCAATCGCCATCAGTTGTCCGCACGCAAGGATCTCGCTGCTGATGCCCGGATGTTCCACCGCCTGCAATGTCAGCCCGAGATCAGCGTCCCGGAGCAGCAATGCCTCGACGATTTCACCGGTGTGCTGGGTCGCTAAATGGCATTGCGTGCTGGCGAAGCGGCGGCGCCAGTGACGCAACGCCTCAGGCACCAGCGTCTGCGCCAGCGCGGGTGTACAGATCAGGCGCAGCGCGCGCTCCTCGCCTCGTCCCAGGTTGTCGGCGAGACGCCGGAGGCTTTGCAAGTCAGCGGCGAGGCGCTCGGTTTCCTGCTGGAGGATGCGCGCTTCGGCGGTCGGCTGAAGCTTTCCACGCACGCGGTTGAACAGCGCGAAACCAAGCTGCTGCTCGGCGTGTTTGAGGATCTTGCTCGCTGCTGGTTGCGATATATGCAGCAGCTGGGCGGCCGCCGTCAGACTGCCGGTCTGCAGGATGGCCTGAAAAAGTTCGATATGGCGCAGACGCATGGAAAGCCCCTCGGTCGACTGGCCGAGCATAACCTCCGGTTATGGGATGCCTCCATCCTTTCATTGGCCGCTTCGTTGGCAATCGCTCTACGCTGACGTTTGAATTCTCATGGAGCGGCACGATGCGATTTGCGGTTATCGGGGGCGGCGTGATTGGCCTAACCACGGCGTATGCGTTGGTACGCCGAGGCCATCACGTTGAGCTGATCGAAAAGCAGAACCAGGTCGCGCTGGAGACCAGCTTCGCCAATGGCGGCCAGCTCAGCTACCGTTACGTGTCGCCGCTTGCCGATGCTGGCGTTCCGTTGCAAGCACTGGGATGGATGCTACGCGGTGACAACGCTCCGCTGCGTTTCCGGCCGGCAATCAGCCGACACCAATGGCGGTGGTGTCTGCGTTTTCTGCAGGCCTGCCGTCGCTCGACCAATCGCCGCAACGCAGCGCATTTGCTACGCCTCGCCCTGCACAGCCAGCGGGTACTGCGCGATTGGCGGGAAGAAGATGGGCTGAGTGATTTCGCATGGCGCGCCAACGGCAAGCTGGTGATCCATCGTGACCGAGCCAGTTTCGAAAACGCGGCTGCGGCGCTTGATCCGGCTGCAGGTCAGCGAGTGCTCGATGCTCGGCAGTGTGCCGAGATTGAACCCGCGCTGTTTCCGCTGGTTGAGAGGCTGAAAGGAGGCATCTATTCGCCTGGCGATGAGGTCGCCGATTGCCACCTGTTCTGTCGGCGTTTGCTTGAGCGGCTGGTTAGGTCACCGAACTTTCAATTGCGCAGTGGGCAAGCCGTCACTGCGCTTAACAGAGAAGACCGTCGCATACGTTCGCTGAGCTTTGGCAAGGAGTCGCTGGAAGTCGATCATCTGGTAATCGCCGCCGGCGCCGCCAGCGTTAGGCTGTTACAGCCGCTTGGCATCGAACTGCCGATCTATCCGCTCAAGGGCTACAGCCTGACGCTGGCGCTGAGCAGCCATGTCGGCATTCCCGAGACCAACGTGACCGACTACGACAACAAGGTGGTCTATGCACGTCTCGGCGATCAACTGCGAGTCGCCGCGATGGTCGATATTGGCGGCTGGGACGCGAATGTAGACCAAGGACGGATCGCCATGCTGCAGCGTCTCGCCGGCGAGACCTTTCCAGGTGCGGGTAACTATCGCAATGCCACGCAATGGGCCGGACTACGCCCGGCGACTCCAGAAGGCACCCCGCTACTCGGCACGACTGCGCTCGACAATCTCTGGCTCAACGTTGGCCATGGCAGTCTCGGCTTTACCCTCGCCTGCGGTAGCGCCGAAGTACTGGGCGATCTGGTTACCGACCGGCGCCCGGCCGTGGCGATGGACGGCCTGACATTTACGCACTGATTCCGCGACTCGAGAGGAGGAGATTCACATGAACATCAAGCGTATGGCTCCCAATGAACGTATGTCGGCCGCCGTGACTTTCGCCAATCTGGTGTTTCTCGCCGGCCAGGTGCCGGATGATCGTGGCGAAGACGCTGCAGGACAGACTCGTCAGGTGCTGGCGAAAATTGATCGCCTGCTGACCGAAGCAGATTCTCACCGCTCGCGGATCCTGAGCGCGCAAATCTGGCTGAAGGACATCGACGCCGACTTCGCCGCGATGAACTCGGTCTGGAGCGAGTGGTTACCCGACGGCTGCGCGCCAGCACGTGCAACGGTGGAGGCGCGGCTCGCCTCGCCCAACGTGCTTGTCGAAATCATGGTGATTGCCGCCAGCACCTAGCGGCTTCGCTGGACGGCCGCGCCGTGCTATCTCGCTGTATCGCTGTATCGCTGTATCGCTGTATCGCTGTATCGCTGTATGAGCTTGACTACCCAACCAACAAAAACAAAAGAGGGACTTGCTATGAATCAGACCATCCGTATGAGCCTGCTGGGGTGCGCCTTAGCAGGTTCGCTGGGCGCAGCCACGGCAATCGCGCAGGAGCGTTTCGTCACTATCGGAACTGGCGGCCAAACCGGCGTGTATTACACGGCGGGGCAATCCGTCTGCCGATTCCTGAACCGCGCCGAGGTGCAGCCGGCAATCAAGTGCAACGCGCCGTCCACGGCCGGCAGCGTGACCAACATCGTGTCGCTTGAAAACGGCGAATATGAATTCGGCTTTATTCAATCCGATCACCAGCACAAAGCATTGAACGGTCTCGCCCCGTTCGACAAGGACGGTCCGATCGAAGAGCTACGCGCCGTGTTTTCATTGCAGACCGAGATCCTCACCGTGGTTGCGCGAAGCGACAGTGGCATCGCGTCGTTCGATGACCTCAAAGGCAAGCGCGTGAATGTCGGAGTGCCTGGATCAGGCAGCCGGGACACGTTTGATGAAGTAATGAAGGCCAAAGGCTGGACCCATGCCGACTTGGCATTAGCCGCTGAGCTCAAACCTGCGGAAATGGCTTCTGCTCTGGGCGACAACAACCTTGACGTGATCACCTACGTGGTCGGTCATCCCAGCGGCGCCATTCAGGAGGCATTGACCAATGTCGACGCGGAACTGATACCGGTTAGCGGCCCGGAAATCGAGACACTCCTGCAGGATGCGAATTACTTCACCGCGGCAGAGATTCCGGCCCGGCTTTACCCCGGCGTCGATAAAGCGGTGCCATCTATCGGCGGGAAAGCGGTGCTGGCCACCACCGCGAAAACGGATCCCGAACTCGTTTATCAGCTGGTCAAAGCCGTGTTCGACAACCTCGACCGGTTCAAGCGCCTGCATCCAGCGTTCAGCGACCTGGACGCCAAGGACATGATTCGCGTCGGTCTTACCGCGCCGCTACACCCGGGCGCTGAGCGGTTTTATAAAGAAAAAGGCTGGCTGTAACCGGATCGCACCGCCCTGTTTGGCGGTGCAGCTTTTCGTTAACGCATAGTTCCGTCGGCGCACTGTTGGCAGTCGCGGGTGGACCGCCCCACCTGCTGGCCCGCAGCACACCTCGTTGAACTGCCTCGCCATTACGCATTCGGTGGCCTCGCACGCTAGGCTCACCGGGCGCGGTTCATCGTCCAAAACGCGAAGACGACCCGAAGCCCTGTCGAATCGGCGCCAACCGCACTACAATGCACGCCCTTTTTACGCAACCGCCTCTTGTACCGGTCTACTTACCGGGCTTGGTCGCGCCTGGATCGCTTTGCGATCCGCTTCGAAACCCCAGGACACCGCTTTGATCTCCACTGCAAACCTCGCAATCCAGTTCGGCGCCAAGCCGCTGTTCGAAAACGTCTCCGTCAAGTTCGGCAACGGCAATCGCTACGGCCTGATCGGCGCCAACGGCTGCGGCAAATCTACGCTCATGAAAATTCTCGGGGGCGATCTGGAACCGTCCGCGGGCCAGGTCATGCTCGAGCCCAACGTACGCCTGGGTAAGCTGCGCCAGGATCAGTTCGCCTACGAAGAGTTTAACGTCATCGACACGGTGATCATGGGTCACGAGGAGCTGTGGAAGGTCAAGGCCGAGCGCGAGCGCATCTACTCCCTGCCGGAAATGAGCGAAGAGGACGGCATGGCGGTCGCCGAGCTGGAAACCGAGTTCGCCGAGATGGACGGCTACACCGCTGAATCCCGCGCCGGCGAACTGCTACTGGGCCTGGGTATCCCGCTGGAACAGCACTTCGGCCCGATGAGCGAAGTAGCGCCGGGCTGGAAGTTGCGCGTTCTCCTGGCCCAGGCATTGTTCTCCGATCCGGAAGTCCTATTGCTCGACGAGCCAACCAACCACCTGGATATCAACACCATTCGCTGGCTGGAAAACATCCTCACGGCGCGTAACAGCACCATGATCATCATTTCCCACGACCGGCACTTCCTAAACAGCGTTTGCACGCACATGGCCGATCTCGATTACGGCGAGCTGCGTCTGTTCCCCGGCAACTACGACGAGTACATGACGGCTGCGACCCAATCTCGCGAGCAACTGCTGGCCGACAATGCCAAAAAGAAAGCGCAGATAGCCGAGCTGCAAACCTTCGTGAGCCGCTTCTCGGCCAACGCCTCGAAGGCCAAGCAGGCGACGTCGCGCGCCAAGCAGATCGACAAGATCCAGCTGTCCGAGGTCAAACCCTCCAGCCGCGTCAGTCCTTTTATTCGCTTCGAGCAAACCAAGAAACTGCACCGCCAAGCCGTAACCGTGGAACACATGGCCAAGGGCTTCGACGGCAAGACACTGTTCAAGAACTTCAGCTTCACCGTCGAAGCCGGAGAGCGCGTCGCCATCATCGGGCCGAACGGTATCGGCAAGACCACCCTGCTCCGCACCCTGGTCGGTGAATTGCAGCCCGATGCAGGCTCGGTGAAGTGGACAGAAAGCGCAGAGATCGGGTACTACGCCCAGGACCATGCCGATGATTTCGAAGACGACGTGTCGTTGTTCGACTGGATGGGGCAATGGACCCAAGGCGGCGAGCAGGTCGTGCGAGGCACGCTGGGCCGGATGCTGTTCTCCAACGATGAAATCCTGAAGTCCGTTCGGGTGATTTCAGGTGGTGAGCAAGGCCGGATGCTGTTTGGCAAGCTGATCCTGAAGAAGCCAAACGTTCTGGTGATGGATGAACCCACCAACCACCTCGACATGGAATCCATCGAGGCACTGAACCTGGCGCTGGAGAACTACCCCGGCACTCTGATTTTTGTCAGCCACGACCGCGAATTCGTTGGCTCTTTGGCGACGCGCATCATTGAGTTGTCCGACTCGGGCGTGACCGATTTCAGCGGCACCTACGACGACTACCTGCGCAGCCTCGGGGTGATTTAACGGCTGTCGCGGTAAGAAATAAAAACGCCCCGCAAAGCGGGGCGTTTTTGTATCGACGGAAAAGCCATCAGCCTCTGGTGCGCTCAGAGTACACGCAGCAGTTGGTAGAGACGGTGGATGTACAGATAGTCAAGCCACACGACCTGATGCGCGATAACGATCAGCCAGAACACCATTTGGAACGACAGCTTGCGTGTCTTGTGTCGAAGCGCCTGTTGAGCGATCAAGGCGCCGGGCCAGCCGCCGAGCAGCTCGACCAGATGCAAGCGCGCTTCTGGCGTTCGCCAACCGCTACGCAGCGCGCTGCGTTTGTCATGCATATAAAATCCGAACGCCAACACGCTACCAAGCAGATAGGCGAAGAGCGGCCAATGATTACCCTGCCCGCCCAATCGGAGAACGCCGAGCGCGGGTAACAAACACAGCAGAATAAGCGCCAGCAGCTTTAACAGTGGCTGCCGAATCGGCGAGTTGCGTTGTGCCTGTTGTTTGGCTTGGGTGCGCGCCCGTGCGTTGTTCCGTTGACCAGACGCCGCGGCGTACTGGTGCGGTTTGTCACGAATAGCCGGCTCGTCAAGGGAGAGCCCGCCAGCCAGCCGAATATGCGTGGCACGCAAGCGACCTCCCGGGTCGCGCTCACTTTGATACAGAACGTCATCGCCTTGCACCGGCCGGCGAGCGCCACGCATGGCCGAGATGTGGGCGAAGATATCCTCTGTCCCCTGCTCCGGGCTGATAAAGCCGAATCCCTTTTGATCGTTCCAGCTTTTCAGCTGACCGCGAAACTCCATGACTGGCGTCCGATGGCAAAGCCCGATTGTAATGCCCTGCCTGGCTACCTACGAGCACGTCCTTCTCATCACCGCGCGTATCGGCGCCTGAGGAAGCTCAGCAGCAGGTCGCTGACGCGCTCGGGTTGCTCGCTCTGCACCCAGTGCCCGCAATCAATCAGCAGGTGCTGCTCAAGATCGGGTACCCATTCGGGCATTTTCTTCAGCGTATGCGCTTCCAACGTACCTACCGGATCTTTGTCTCCGAGCAGAAAAAGCGCAGGCTGCTCGACCTTTCGCTCGGCCAGTGGTGCTGTTCGCTGCCAGGTGCGTTCGAAATTCCGGTACCAGTTGAGCGCGCCACGGAACCCTCGCCCCTCGAACGTCGCGACATAAACGGAAAAGGCTTCCGGACTGCACCAGCTCGGCGGTGAACGCGGGTCCACCATGCCCTGCTGAAGCGTGCTACCGACCGGTTTTTCTTGCAGGAAGAAGTTCTTCGGAACCGCTGCCGAGGTGTTATGCATCATCAGCCGCAAGGTACGCGGAATGTCCTGATCCAGCTCAGCCTCGGCGAGACCCGGTTGCTGAAAGTAGAGGATGTAGTTGAAGCGATCCGCAAACTGACTACGAATAATCTCGATTGCAGGTTTCTTCGGACGTCCTCCGTAGGGAACGGCCATGGCCGCGACCGCCTTGACTCGCTCCGGCTCAAGCAGCGCCAGATGCCAGGCGACAGGCGCGCCCCAATCGTGCCCCACCACCGCTACCGAATCGTGCCCAAGCAGGTCCATTGCTCCCTGGATATCACCGCATACGGTTATCAGGTCATAGCTGGCAACATCTTCCGGCGCGCTGCTTTGTCCATAGCCGCGCATCTCCGGCACCACCACACGATAGCCCTCCTCGGCCAGTGCCCGCATTTGGTGGCGCCATGAGTACCAACTTTCCGGGAAGCCGTGCAGCAACCACACAACAGGCCCTTGCTCAGGGCCGGCGCAATGAATACTGAGAGTGATGCCGTTGACAGATAAGAGTCGGTGTTCGGCTGGTTGCACGGTGCGCTCCTCAACCATCTGCTTACAGTGTGTTCAGCCCGCCGCGGTACTCCAGTCGATCAGGCTGAACTGCCAAGTAGCGAGGATGATGATCCCGAAGATGATGCGGTACCAGGCAAATGCCGCGTAGCTATGGTTGCCTATAAATTTCAGCAAGGCCCTTACGGCAAGCATGGCAAAAATGAACGACGTGACGAAGCCAATCGCAAAAATCGGCAAGTCAGCGGGCTGGAAAAGGTCCCGGTACTTGTAACCGGAATAAACCGCAGCACCAACCATGGTCGGCATGGCCAGAAAGAAGGAAAACTCGGTAGCCGCTTTACGCGATAAGCCGAACAGTAACCCACCGATGATTGTCGCGCCGGAACGTGACGTGCCGGGGATAAGCGCCAGGCACTGAGCAAAGCCGACCTTGAGCGCCTGTGTCCAGTGCATATCGTCAACCGTTTCAGCCTGGATATCATGATTGCGCTTTTCCGCCCACAGCATGACCACGCCGCCGATGACCAAGGCGGTAGCTACGGTGATCGGGTTGAACAGGTATTCGTGAATCAGATCCGCAAAGGTCACGCCCAGCACGACGGCTGGCAAAAACGCTACCAGCAAATTTGCCGTGAACTTCTGAGCCTGCGGCTCTTTAGGCAGCCCCACCACCACATCAATAATCTTGCGGCGGTATTCCCAAACAACCGCGAGGATCGCGCCGAGCTGGATGATGATGTTGAACGCCAATGCCCGCTCGCCGCCAAACCCGATCAGATCAGCAACGATGATCTGGTGCCCAGTGCTTGATATGGGCAGAAATTCCGTGATGCCTTCCACCACCCCGAGAAGCAACGCCTGAAAGGCAATCCAAAGGTCCATCCAGTTCCTCAATAACGGTGCAGGTCACCGCGCCTGATGTATGCGACGAAGGTATATGTCAGATAGCCATCTGAGCGCTGTTCTGACTCGATCGACACGATTAAATTCACTGGCAGACGTGTACGACCCTCATCTTTTATCGATAGCAGCCGAAACGCTATCTGATGAGCCATGACAATCAACCACCGCCGTACCTACTTTCGGTAGATGGTCCAGTCGCCGCGCTCCATTCGATTCAAATAATAACGAAGAAGTAGCCTTAACAGGAGCACACAAACTTATGAATCTGCTACGAAATTTCCCGATTAGCAAACGCCTCTGGCTGATTCCGCTGGTTGCAGTTGTCATGCTCTTTGTTCTCGGCTTGCTGATGATCCAGCAGGTCCGGACGGACCTGTACAAAGGTAAACAGGTCATGACCCAGAACATCGTCGAAACGGCGCGCGGCGTGCTCACCTACTACCAGCAGCTCGAAGCCAACGGAAGCCTGAGCACCGCCGAGGCACAACGCGCGGCGATGGACCAGATTCGCCTGATCCGCTACGGGCAGAACGATTATTTCTGGATCAACGATATGCACCCGGTCATGGTCATGCATCCCATGAAACCCGAACTCGAGGGGCAGGATCTATCCAAGGTGAAAGATCCGAACGGCAAGGCCCTGTTCAACGAAATGGTCAAGGTAGCCCAGCTTAACGGGGCCGGCCTGGTGGATTATCAATGGGCGAAACCCGGCGAGAAGGACCCGGTGCCGAAGATCTCCTACGTCGAGCTGTTCAAGCCGTGGGGCTGGATCATCGGGTCTGGCATCTACGTCGACGATGTGGAAGCCGAGTTTCAGAACTATCTCGTGCGCTTCTCGCTCATTGGGCTTGCAATCGCCGCGTTGATGGCGGTTCTGGTCGCTATTCTCATCCGCAGCATTACCCAGCCGCTCCGCCGTTCGATGCAGGCGATGGCGAATATCGCGAGCGGCGAAGCCGATCTCACCAGAAGCCTCGATGTATCCGGCAATGACGAACTGACGACGCTCGGCCGCGACTTCAACACCTTCACGCAGAAATTACGGACGGTCGTTGCCCATTTGCTGGAAACAGCTGGCTCACTGGAGCACTCCTCAACCTCCCTCGGCGGGCTCGCCAGCCTGGCGCATACCCAGAGCCAGCAGCAATCGCAACAGATGGAGCTTGTCGCGACAGCGATAAACGAAGTGACCTATGCGGTTCAGGAAGTCGCAAAGAATGCCGAGCATGCCTCTACCGAGGTCGGCGAAGCAGAGAGGCAGGCCGGTCGCGGACAGCACAATATCGAAGCCAGCCTGCAACAGATCGATCAACTGTCGACCACCATTGGCGAGGCGGTTGGGGTTATTCAATCGCTCGCCGATGAGACCACCAAGATCGGATCGGTACTGGAAGTGATCGGCTCGATTGCCGATCAGACCAACCTGCTGGCGTTGAACGCCGCGATCGAGGCGGCTCGTGCCGGTGAGCAGGGCCGAGGCTTTGCCGTAGTGGCTGACGAGGTTCGGCTGCTTGCACAGCGTACCCAGACCTCGACCGCAGAGATCCACACCATGATCGAGCGGCTACAGAAAAATTCCGGTGCAGCCGTGACTGTGATCATGGAGAGCAACCGTGCCTCTCAGGCCACCGTCGAGCAGGCCAGCCAAGCCGGCGAGAGTCTAGGCCAGATCGCTCAATCACTGCGCAACCTTTCCGGGCTCAATGCTTCGATTGCAAGCGCTACTCTGCAGCAGACTCATGTCGTCGAAGACATCAACCAGAACGTCACGCAGGCGGCTGGGCTGGCCCACGAAAGCACCCGTGCCGCTGAGCAGTCGAGTGCGGCGGGCAAGCAGCTTGGTGAGCTGGCAGAGCAACTGAATCGCCTGCTCAAACAGTTCAAGGTCTAACCAGACAGGCGCAAAAGTCGCCCGCTCTGTATACAAGAAGGCCAGCCTCCACACGGAGGCTGGCCTTTTTTTCTTGTTCGGACGTTGCGTCTTTTCGCCACAGGGGTCGCTGTCTTTGGCAGTTGAGCCAACCCTGATATTCGACGCTTATTGGGAAAGAAAGGCGTTAAATCAAAGGCTTAGTGAAAGGGCTAAGCCGAGCTGGATCCCCGTAACTAATCCTAGACTTTCGGCTAATTGCATAAATCATCCACAACTACGAACTCTCGATGTGACTTATCAGTCCTCTGTGTACATCAATGGATATGTAAGGCCGACGCCAGCAGCCTGCGGCGAGGCTCATCCGATCTTGGTTATCACACAGAGAGACACGCCCTAATGAATAGCCCCCTTCGTTTCAACGACGCCCTTCTCATCACTGACCGCGCGTTCAAGCCGTTCCAGTGCGTCGCCTGGACCATGCTCGAAGGCAACGGCGAACTCAGCATCACAGTCGTGGACCGCAGCGAGTCTCGCGCTGTCGGTCATTGCAAGCTGGCCAGCAGCGTCTATTCCGACCCGGTCAAACTTGGCCAATCGCTCGAGCAGGCCCGCGCCGATTTAAGCCGCCAGGGCGTGAACCTTGCGCCGTGGCATATGCCCGAGTAAGAGACGATTCCGAATTACCAAAGGCCCTAATGCGGAAGCACAGGGCCTTTTTTGATTGCTCTGATTTATTGCACTGTCGTTCGGCCCTTTCACGGTTCCGCTTACTCGACTGATCCATTCGCTTGTTTCACGGTCCCAGCAATATGTGAATCATGAGGAGCGAGCAATGAAAGGTGCAGTAGCCTACGTCAATGATCAGTGGCACAGCAGTGGCCTTGCCGACCTGCCGGAAGGTCCCGAGCGCCATTGCATTACGCTTAAATTCATTATCCCTCGCGATACTCAATTTACCGGGCTGATCAACCATGTCTGTGAGGTGGCGCAGCAGCGTCTGAGCGATTTCTACAAGGGTCGCCAGGTGACGCCCAGGCCAGTGGCGGGCTCGGTCGTAGGAGATGGCAGCGGCGATGGCATAGAGCTCGTTTTCGATGTCGCCCCTGCAGAATGAAAAATCGCCACCGGAGTAAATCATGACAGCCCAACGTCTTGAACTCGATGAAGCCATGCGGATCAGCGAGATGGCCTTCCTGCCCTGCCATGCCACGGCCAACGCCGATACAGACGACGCAAGCTTTTCGCTCAAGGTGGTCAACGAGACCGGAGATGAACTGCTTTCGATTTCTCATATCGCTCGGTCCCAGTACACCAACCCTGTTCATCTGGCAGGTCTGCTTGAGAGCGCGCGGCTAGAGCTCAGCAAGGATGGGCTGCTGCTCAGCCCTTGGTCGATGCCCGCACAGCCTGGAATCCGCGAGTGAATCGCCCCTGTCGTCGAGGCATTTAATGGCACCGTTCGATATGCAGCGGATGCTGCTGGATGATTTTCCGCTGCTGTTTCTGGCCGAAGTGGCGCTTCGTGCGCTCTTCGCCTTCGTTGCGGTTTTCCTATTTCTCAAAGTCAGCGGACGTCGCGGGATTCGGCAACTGTCGTTGTTCGAGATGGTGGTCATTCTGACTCTAGGGTCCGCCGCCGGCGACGTATCGTTCTATGAGGATGTGCCGCTGTTACCGGTAGCCGCGGTTTTCGCCACACTGTTATTGCTCTACAGGCTAACGGTATGGGGGATGACGCGCAGCGAGCGCTTCTCAAACTGGCTGGAAGGCAAGCCGGTGACCATCATCAAGGATGGGCTGTACGAGCTGAACAGCCTGGAACGGCTGAATATTTCTTCTGATGAGTTCTTCATGGAGCTGCGCCAGCGCGGCGTCGAACACCTGGGCCAGGTCCGTCTGGGCATTCTTGAGACCGACGGCGACGTTAGCCTCTATTTCAACGATGCCGAATCGGTACGCCCGGGGCTCTCCGTGCTGCCGCAGGAGTATCGCCCGACGTATCGTCATGTACCCGTTTCCAGTCTGTACGCCTGCACACGCTGCGGATATCCGCACATCATCGAAGCGCAGCAACAGGCGACCTGTCCGCGCTGCAGCAACGACCAATGGACCACCGCGTTGAAGAATCCACGTTTGCACTGATCGGGCGGCGCGAACCCCCTCCGCTTGCGTCGGTCATGTATAGAGACGGCAGCGCAGAACCAACCGTGCTGCCCTTTCATTCTGAAATCAGGAGCGATCACATGATTGGCGACTATTCCTCGATAAATGACCATCTGGACACTGCACGAAAGCTTGCGGACAGCGCTGAAACCAAGGCTGACCCAGCCATCTACCGGGAGGCGATCGATGAGCTCGTCGCCGCGATACGACTGCTGATGCGCAATAACCCAGAGAGCGAGAACTGACAGCAGTCCGTCCCGCCTGCTCGGAACCTCGACTGGAGGAAGCAGGACATGTCGCCTGCGCAGCCATGCTGCGCAGCGTCAGACGGCGGTTCACGAGGTGTTTTAGATGCTGATTGACCAAAGCAGTGAAGCTCCTCCACCGTTGGCAGAGGGTGTTCGACCGGTACCGGCCGATGAGCGCGCTGATACGGGTACGGCGTTCTGCCCACCTCTCCCACCTGACTTGCATTACGTCGATGACCGCAGCCCCGGTATCAGTCGACGCCTATTGAGAGGCAAGTACGCCTACTTTCTGCCCACCGGTGAACGCATCAGGGACGCAGCGGAAATCACGCGCATAAACAAACTGGCCATCCCTCCAGCTTATACGGATGTGTGGATTTGCCCCGATCCCCAGGGTCATATGCAAGCCACGGGGCGTGATGCACGGGGGCGCAAGCAATACCGCTACCACGCGCGCTGGCGGGAAATTAGAGACAGCAATAAGTACGAGCGCATCCTCGCCTTCGGCGCAGCGCTGCCGAGGTTACGGGCAGGGCTGGAGAAGCATTTGGCCTTGCGTGGAATGCCTCGCGAAAAAGTCATGGCATTGGTCGTTCAACTGCTCGAGTCCACACTGATTCGAATTGGAAATTCACGTTATGCGCGGGAGAACCGCTCCTACGGGCTGACCACACTTCGGACTCGCCACGTGGCCGTACAGGGTGCGGCGATCCGCTTTCAGTTTCGGGGAAAGAGTGGTGTGAATCATCAAGTGACGCTGAGAAATCAGCGCCTGGCGCGCATCATGCGCCGCTGTATGGAGCTGCCCGGGCAACATCTCTTTCAGTATCTGGACGACGACGGCGTACGCCATCCGGTGAGCTCCAGCGATGTGAATCTGTTCATCCAACAGATGACAGGTGGCGACTTCACGGCCAAGGATTACCGGACCTGGGCAGGCAGTGCCCTGGCGCTGGATTATTTGCGCAAGCGTGAACATCAACCGGAGTCAACTGCGCGCCACAACGTCGTCGAAACAGTAAAGGAAGTGTCCCGGCAGCTCGGCAATACCCCCGCGGTGTGTCGCCAGTGCTACATCCATCCGGACGTGCTTGAGGCTTTCACTTCGGGCGAGCTTGCCACGTTGCCAAGGGCACGAAAGCGTAAATGGCTGAGCAGCGAAGAAGTGGCTTTGCTGAACTTTCTGACTGCACGTAATTGCACGTAATTGCACGTGAGAGCATCGTCACTGGTAGAGCGATACCTGGTTGCGGCCGCCGGACTTGGACTTGTAGAGCGCGTTGTCTGCCCGTTCGATCAGCTGAGCATAACCGCTGGTGGGCTGACTGAGATCGGCAATGCCGAGACTGACGGTAAACCGGATGCGTTGGCCTTCGTATGCGACCTCATGCGCCTCGATAGACCGGCGCAACCTTTCAGCAAAGGTCACCGCGCCCCCATTGTCGGTATCCGGTAGCAGCACAACGAATTCCTCTCCGCCGTACCGCCCGGCAACATCAGCATCTCGAATGCTTTGGCGAATAAGCTCGGCGGTCGCCTGGATGACCGCATCGCCTGCCTGGTGACCGTAGCTGTCGTTTATCTTCTTGAAGTGATCAATGTCGAACATGACCAACGCGGCGTTGCGGTCGTACCGCCGATGCCGAGCATACTCCTGACGTAGCATTTCCTCCCAATGGCCGCGGTTGAACAGACCGGTCAGACGGTCAGTGCTGGATAAACGTTGCAGCTCTTTGTTTGCCGCCTGGAGTTGTTGGCGGTTGGTTGCGACGTCCGTTACGTCGTAGATGATCAGGCAGATCTGATCAATGTTGCCGCTGATCCCTTTCAGCGGCATCAGGGTGGTGTTCTGGTACATGAAATCTTCCAGCCCGGTAATAGGCTGGTAATTCTTGAATCGCAACAGATAAGGCCGCTGCTCCCATATCGTGAACGACGGCGTACCCAACGTTGCAACGTTCTCAACCTTGCGCCGAAACCACTGTTCGTCGACTTCCGGAAACAGTTCGAAGAATGTCTTCTTTCGTGCCTCTTCAGGTAATCGTCCGGAGCGATTCTCCATGAACGTGTTCCATACATCGATGCGGTATTCACGATCGAGCACGACTACGCCAACGTCGATGCTCTGGACGATTGCCAGCAACCAATGCAGTTCGCTCAGACCTTTGGATTCCGGCATGCTCAGTTCATCAAGTGGGCGAGTTTTCGTGATAGCAGCTCAACCGAATCCTCGGTGAATAGCAACAGCAAATCGAA
Organism: Pseudomonas sp. DNDY-54; assembly: GCF_019880365.1. Taxonomy (NCBI): domain Bacteria; kingdom Pseudomonadati; phylum Pseudomonadota; class Gammaproteobacteria; order Pseudomonadales; family Pseudomonadaceae; genus Pseudomonas; species Pseudomonas sp. DNDY-54. Next base: position 2,062,228 of record NZ_CP082271.1, on the reverse strand, counting down.
GTGGACATCGTGGCCTTCCAGGCTATAGCTGATTTCCACGGCGAGGGTGTTTTTCCAGCGTTGCTGATTGAGCCGGATAAGCTCGTCGATCGAAGCGTGCTGCCCAAGCAGTTGAGGATGCCCCTGGGAAAACACCACGTCGATTTGATCGGCGATGCCGCTGAGGCATGCGCTGATCAGCAGGCTGGACAGATCAAGTAGCATCTCCAGCTCGAGATAGTCCTCGGTGCGCATCAGCCGAGCCATGTCGGCCACTTCTGAATCATGAAAGATCAACAGTGCCTCACCGGCGATACCGCCACCGATGTAGCCCTGGCAGACCGCAGTTAGCCTGTCGCCCTGCGCAGCATCCGCAAGGGCCATGTGCAACTCCCCGACTTCGAGGATGTTTACGTTGGGGATCGGCAGCTGCACAAACACCCCGAGTACTTTTGCAAGCAGCGCGGCTGCGCGGCCCATCGCCACGTTCACGACTTCTCGAAAAGTGTCACGAAACGAGATGGGCCCCGCGCTTCTCGAGCCAAGCTCGGGCAACTCGCCGCCTATTACCCCAAGGCCGGCCAAGGTTTTCTGTAACTGAACCGGATCGGCCGGCTTGCGGATGAAAGCCAGCGCGCCCAACGCCAGCACACGCCGGACGGCTTCTTCCTGGACGTCCGCGGATATCACGATCACCTTGCAATGAAGGTGTTCATCACGCAGCGCAGCGAGCAACTCGTAGCCATCCATGTCGGGCATGGTCAGATCGAGCAACAGCACATCGATGCCGCCCTCGCGAATCCTCTCGAGCGCCTCGCAACCACTCGCCGCCTGAGAAATATCCAACGGCCAGGCAGCCGGCAGCGAACGCAGCAATTGCTTGCGCGCCAGGCTCGAATCGTCGCAGATCAACAGGGAAACGGCAGACATGTAGCGCTCGCTCACTTGGCCAGGCCTTCGGAACCTGAACAGCTTATCTCAGCAAACGAGCGCCGTGGGGGTGACGCAGAAACAATAGTGGCGTTTTGCCCAAATTTGGCAATTTTGCAGCCTTGGTTTGCTGCTTCCGCTTAGTAATAAGCGTTATCGCGGTTGGTGTGGTCAGTCACGTCACGCACGCCTTTGAGCTCCGGAATTCGCTCCAGCAGGGTCTTTTCAATGCCTTCCTTGAGCGTAACGTCAGCCTGGCCGCAGCCTTGGCAACCGCCCCCGAACTGCAACACCGCGACACCTTCATCGACCACATCGATCAGCGTGACCTGGCCACCGTGGCTGGCGAGCCCCGGGTTGATTTCGGTCTGCAGGTAATAGTTGATGCGCTCGTTCAACGGACTGTCTTCGTTGACCATTGGCACTTTCGCGTTCGGTGCCTTGATGGTCAGCTGGCCGCCCATACGGTCGGTCGCGTAATCGACCAACGCGTCTTCCAGAAAGGGCTCGCTGACTCCATCGATCCAGGCAGTAAAGCTCTTCAGAGCAATTGCAATGTCATCCGGCTTTTCTTCGCCTGGCTTGCAATAAGCGATACAGGTTTCGGCGTAAGGCGTACCGGGCTGAGTGATGAAGACCCGGATACCGATGCCCTTGGTGTTCTGCTTTTCGAGCAGATCGGCCAGGTAATCGTGTGCAGCTTCAGTGATGGTAATGGCGCTCATGGGAACTCCTCTCAGACATGGACGGCAGTGTACGCCAACCACCGCGCTGGATAAAGTCCTAGTGTTTTAGTAGGACATAGCGGCAGATACGCCGTGCCCCGTATGCCGATGCGCTATGCAGCTTATCTGCTAAAGACCGCTTCAATTGCTAAACAGCGCGCCGCGCCAAACATGAATCTAATTCATGAAAAATCCTCACTGATCAAAAAGCGTGCAGCTTTGCTATCATTCGCAGTCTTCGTAACCAGTTTCAGGTAGTCCCCCATGCTCGACCGCAACGCTCGTCTCCAGGCACTCCAGCAGGCGCTCAAGGAGCGCATTCTGATTCTCGACGGCGGCATGGGGACAATGATCCAGAGCTACAAGCTGGAAGAGTCCGACTACCGCGGCGAACGCTTTGCCGATTGGCCGCAGGACCTTAAAGGCAACAACGACCTGTTGATTCTCACCCGGCCGGACGCCATCAGCGCCATCGAAAAAGCATATTTCGATGCCGGTGCAGATATCGTCGAGACCAACACCTTCAATGCCACCCGCGTTTCCCAGGCTGATTACGGCATGGAAGAACTCGTATACGAGCTCAACGTCGAGGGCGCTCGCCTCGCCCGCGAGGCTGCTGATGCCAAGACCGACGAGACGCCAGACCGTCCGCGCTTCGTCGCAGGCGTGCTCGGCCCGACCAGCCGCACCTGCTCGCTGTCACCTGACGTGAATAATCCGGGCTACCGCAACGTCACCTTCGATGAGCTGGTGGAGAACTACACCGAAGCCACTCGCGGCCTCATCGAGGGCGGCGCTGACCTGATCCTTATCGAGACCATTTTCGACACCCTCAACGCCAAAGCGGCGATTTTTGCCGTTCAGGAAGTCTTCGAGGAGATCGGTTTCGAACTGCCGATCATGATTTCCGGGACCATTACCGACGCGTCGGGCCGCACCTTGTCCGGCCAGACGACCGAAGCCTTCTGGAACTCCGTTCGCCACGCCAATCCAATCTCCGTCGGGCTCAACTGCGCGCTGGGCGCGAAAGAGCTGCGCCCCTACCTGGAAGAGCTGTCGAACAAGGCCGGAACCCATGTGTCAGCGCACCCCAACGCCGGCTTGCCGAATGCGTTCGGTGAGTACGATGAGAGCCCTGCGGAAATGGCCTCAGTCGTCGAGGAATTCGCTGCGAGTGGTTTCCTCAACATTGTTGGTGGCTGCTGTGGTACGACGCCCGCGCACATCGAGGCGATTGCCAAAGCCGTTGCGAACTACGCGCCGCGCTCTATACCTGACATTCCCAGGGCCTGCCGCCTGTCGGGCCTCGAGCCCTTCACCATCGATCGCAGCTCGCTGTTCGTCAACGTGGGCGAACGCACCAATATTACCGGTTCTGCCCGCTTTGCCCGCCTGATCCGCGAAGACAATTACACCGAGGCCCTGGAAGTCGCCCTGCAGCAGGTGGAAGCCGGCGCTCAGGTGATCGACATCAACATGGACGAGGGCATGCTGGATTCGAAGAAGGCCATGGTGACCTTCCTCAATCTGATCGCTGGCGAGCCCGACATCTCCCGGGTACCGATCATGATCGACTCCTCCAAGTGGGAGGTGATCGAGGCCGGTCTCAAGTGCATCCAGGGCAAGGGCATCGTCAACTCGATCTCCATGAAGGAAGGCGTCGACGCGTTCAAGCACCATGCCCGCCTGTGCAAGCGCTACGGTGCCGCCGTAGTGGTGATGGCCTTCGACGAAGCCGGCCAGGCCGACACCGCGGCTCGCAAGCGCGAGATCTGCCAGCGCTCTTACGACATCCTGGTTAATGAAGTGGGCTTCCCGCCGGAAGACATCATCTTCGACCCGAACATTTTTGCGGTCGCGACCGGTATCGAAGAGCACAACAACTACGCCGTGGACTTCATCGAAGCCTGTGCCTTTATCCGCGATCACCTCCCCTACGCCTTGACCTCGGGCGGCGTGTCCAACGTGTCCTTCTCGTTCCGCGGCAACAACCCGGTGCGCGAGGCGATCCACTCGGTCTTCCTCTACTACGCGATCCAGAACGGCTTGACGATGGGCATCGTCAACGCCGGACAGCTGGAAATCTATGATGAAATCCCGAAGAAGCTGCGCGATGCCGTCGAGGACGTCGTGCTCAACCGCACGCCCAACGGCACCGAAGCGCTGCTCGCCATCGCCGATGAGTTCAAAGGCGACGGCAGCGTCAAGGAAGCAGAGACCGAGGAGTGGCGTGGCTTTACGGTCGAGAAGCGTCTGGAACACGCGCTGGTCAAGGGCATCACCACGCACATCGTTCAGGACACCGAGGAGTTCCGTCAGCAGTGCGCTCGGCCCATCGAGGTTATCGAAGGTCCGCTGATGGCCGGGATGAACGTGGTCGGCGACCTGTTCGGGTCGGGCAAGATGTTCCTGCCGCAGGTAGTCAAGTCGGCGCGGGTGATGAAACAGGCCGTGGCGCACCTGATTCCCTTTATCGAAGCCGAAAAAGGCGACAAGCCGGAAGCCAAAGGCAAAATTCTCATGGCCACGGTGAAGGGCGACGTGCATGACATCGGCAAGAACATTGTCGGTGTAGTGCTCGGTTGCAACGGCTATGACGTGGTCGATATGGGCGTCATGGTTCCCGCCGAGAAAATCCTGCAGACGGCCATCGCCGAGAAGTGCGACATCATCGGCCTGTCCGGCCTGATTACACCGTCCCTCGATGAGATGGTTCACGTGGCGCGCGAAATGCAGCGCCAAGACTTTCATCTCCCGCTGATGATCGGCGGTGCGACCACATCCAAAGCGCATACGGCGGTCAAGATCGATCCGCATTACAAGAACGATGCAGTGGTCTATGTGACCGATGCTTCGCGTGCAGTCGGCGTCGCCACAACGCTGCTCTCGAAGGAGCTCAAGCCGGCATTTGCGCAGAGAACTCGCGAAGAATACGCAATGATCCGCGAGCGCACTGCCAACCGCAGCGCCCGTACCGAGCGCCTCAGCTACCCCAACGCCATCGCCGCTAAACCTAAATTCGACTGGGCTGACTACACGCCGGTCAAACCGACCTTCACCGGCCGCAAGATACTGGACGATATCGACCTGCGCACGTTGGTCGATTACATCGACTGGACCCCGTTTTTCATTGCCTGGGATCTGGCTGGCAAGTATCCCCGGATCCTCGAAGACGAAGTGGTCGGTGAAGCCGCTACCTCGCTGTTCAGCGATGCCCAGGCGATGCTGAACAAGCTGATCGATGAAAAGCTGATAAAAGCGCGTGCCGTGTTCGGCTTCTGGCCGGCTAACCAGGTCGATGAAGACGACCTTGAAGTGTACGCAGACGACGGGGCGCCGCTCGCCACGCTCCATCATCTGCGCCAGCAGACCGTTAAGACCGACGGCAAGCCGAACTTCTCGCTGGCAGACTTCGTCGCACCGAAGGACAGCGGAATCACCGATTACGTGGGCGGCTTCATCACAACGGCAGGCATCGGCGCCGAAGAAGTCGCCAAGGCCTATCAGAACGCCGGCGATGACTACAATTCGATCATGGTCAAGGCGCTGGCGGACCGCTTAGCCGAAGCCTGCGCCGAGTGGTTGCATCAGCAGGTCCGCAAAACCTGGTGGGGCTACGATCCGGAGGAGCAGTTGAGCAACGAAGATCTGATCCGCGAGCAATACAAGGGCATCCGCCCTGCCCCCGGCTACCCGGCCTGCCCCGACCACACGGAGAAAGCGACGCTATTTAAACTATTGGATTCCGACGGCGCCAGCCAGGTGACCCTCACCGAGCACTTCGCCATGCTGCCTACGGCCGCCGTCAGCGGCTGGTACTTCGCTCATCCGAAGGCGCAGTATTTTGCAGTAGGCAAGATCGACAAAGACCAAGTCGAGAGCTACAGCAAGCGCAAGGGTCAGAGCCTCGACGTCAGCGAGCGTTGGCTGATGCCGAACTTGGGCTACGACGTATGACCGGAGCGCACATGACCGATACGGACTATCTACTGGACCAACTGGAAAGCGCTGACATGCTGGAAGTCGATGGGCTGCATGCCAGCGATTTCAGTCTCGACGAACGCCTACTCGACGAGGCTGATGCTGCAGCGGAAAACAACCAGCCCTTTGCGAGCGAGGCAGTAGTCCTGCGCATCGAGGCCTTGGATGGCCGAACCCGACGTCAGTGGCAGTTCAGCTACAACCAGGTGATGGAAGCGCTACACCAGGCCGACGATGACAGCTGGCAACTCGAAGGCGGCCACCTGATCAGGTGTTTCGCGGCAATCGGAGCCGAAGGCGACGACTGAGGCATGAGCGAGGAAAGCAGCATGCATGAAGAGTACGAATCACCCCCGCCCGTCCCACTGGGAACCGTTATTGCCCAGCGCACCATGACTACAGAGGCCGGGGGGCGCGTGACGATCTCGATAGGCCAGCCAGTGTTTCTCGGTGACGGCTGGGACTGGGCGTGCCCGTATCAGGTTGATGGTCTGAAGTCGCCCATACAGCATCGGGTTTTCGGCATCGACGCGCTTCAGACGTTACAGCTGGTCTCGGTTTCCATTCGATCCGAGCTCGAAGAGTGCGGAGAGCCTTTGACCTGGCTTGACGATGACTTCTGGCAAGCCGGTTTCCCCATGCTGCTGCAGTCTCATGGCAACCGGCAGATCGAGGAAAAACTCCTGAAGGTCCTAGAGCAAACCTTTACCCGCTCATCAGATTGATAAAGGTTGCCGCGCGTTTTCCAGCTCGCGATCGCCTCGCTCCGGCCAATGTCGCCGCAGCGCTTCGCAAACGATGCTGGACTAACGAACGGCCGATCGCCGCAACAGCAGCGCAATCGCCAGAACGACCAGCAAGGCACCTGGAGCCCAGTGCCATCCGACGCGTGCCGGCTGGTCATAAAACAACAGCAACATCGAGACGAAGGGCACCAGATAACTGTAGGCGGTGACCGCGCCTGGCGTAAGCACCGAGGTCGCGCGTTGCTGCAGGAAGAATGTCATGGCGCTGGAAAAGACGCCCAAGTAGATCACAAGCAGCACGTCGAGCAGATTCATCCGCAGTAGTGCCCGTGGCGCTTCCCCTATCACGCCCATCAGACCAATCAGAACAGCGCCAAGGACCAGACTCCAGAACGTGCGCAGCCCGGCCTGCTTTGGCAATATCGCGCGCGCCAGCCCCCACTTGCTGAGCACCGGATACATCGCCGAGGCCACGCAGCCGAGGAAAAAGCCCAGCTCGCCCAGCCCCATCTGCATCCCTGCGAAACTGCCACCGTTCTCAGCCCAAGCCAGCCCCAGTGCTCCACTCGCTCCAAGCGCAAGTATCCCTAGCAGGCGCCCGGCCCGGTGTTCGACACCAAACCCCCTTCCGAGGCAATAAGCCAGTAGCGGCACGCTGACGAATAACGTCGCCATCGACAGCGCACTGACACGGTGCGCCGCCCAGAACATCGTGCCGAAGAAAGCCGCCAGGCACAGCCCCATCAGCGCATAGAGCAACACCGTAGCCAGGCCTGGTCGACCCTCACTTTGCCGCCAGGCCAGCGGTGCGAGGACCAGCGCCGCGACACTGAAACGCATCGCCGTCAGCAAAAGCGGCGGCAAATCATCGCTAAGCAACCCGACGGCAGGAAACGATAACCCCACGAATAATGCCCACAGCAGCATGCCGAAGTGGGCCTGTAGGGTCCGTGGATTCTCGACTGGCTTCAACCCGGCTCCTTCAACACGTCATTGCGAGGCGGCGAATGTCATTTCAACTGCGAAGGTGAATTGCGGACGATCTTGATGCTGTGAGTGAGCGAAGGTCTACGCGTAACGCTAATCGCCTTGCGTGTCACCGTGTCGATGGTGATGTTCCAGAACCCCGTGTTGGGCACTTTTATCTTCGCCGGGAACTTGTCGAACGCGCCGCCGTGATAGGCATGGCGACCGCCGTTCTTGAAACTGCGGAAATTCTTATCGTTCATCAGACGAATGTTGCAGGGCTGCGAACACTCGATGATCACGAAATCATCTTCATTGAGGTGTTCACGTTGGTGAATGAACTTCATGTACCGCTCCGTACCACGCTTGGCAAAGGCGAAGATTACCATGCGCATGCGCGCGACTGGCTGCGCCAATCTTTGCCACAATAGCGTGTGCCGGCCTGCCCGGCGCCTAGCGCACGCCCCGACTCACGCTGATCAAGGACCCTCCGCATGCCCGCGGCGACTCTTTCTGTCACTGCCGCTTCCCCGCTGGCACGGCGCGCGACCCGCGTTGGTTTTTTCATGGCTGGGTTCGGTCTATCCGTCTGGGCGCCCCTGGTTCCATATGTGCGTGAACGCATCGAGATGAGCGACGCATTGTTCGGTTCGCTGCTGCTGTGCATTGGCATCGGCTCCCTGACGTGGATGCCCCTTTCGGGGCTGCTGGTAACCCGCTGCGGCATCCGCCCCGTGGTGCTCTCCAGCGCGGTGCTGTTGCTTTTCGCCTTGTTGGGAATGGCCCTGACCGAATCGATCTGGATCTTGGCGCTCGCGTTGTTCTGCTTCGGTGGCAGTCTTGGGGTTATAGACGTGGTGCTTAATATTCAGGGCGTGCTGATCGAGCGCGACACCGGCAAGCGGCACATGTCCAACTTTCACGGCATGTTTAGCCTGGGCTCGATTTGCGGCGCGCTGGCGCTCACTCTCGCGCTGACTCTGGGCCTTGCTCCGGCCACCGGCACACTGTTAATGATTGCGCTCATTGCGCTGGCTATCTTCGCCGTGGCGCCCGGCTTTCTGCGGGACAGAGCCCCAACCGGCGGAGTTGCGTTCATACGCCCGACCGGCATGGTGCTACTGGTTGGCGCCCTGTGTTTCGTGGTCTACCTGGCCGAGGGTGCGGTGCTCGACTGGAGCGCGCTGTACCTGACCGAGCAAAAGGCATTGGAAACCGCCAAAGGCGGACTGGGGTACGCAAGCTTCGCGCTGATGGTCACTGTCGGGCGTTTTGCGGGATCGCCTGTGGTTAATAGCCTGGGCACGGCGCGGATCATTGGCTTCGGAGGATTGTTGGCCGGGATCGGCGTGGGCTTGACCATCGTCACTGAACACTGGGCGCTGGCGCTTCTCGGTTACGGTTTGTGTGGCCTTGGCTGCGCCAATGTCTCCCCGGTATTGATTTCCTCGCTCAGCCGTCAACAAATCATGCCGGTACACCAAGCCATCACTGCGGCAACCACCATCGGCTTCGCCGGTGTCCTGGCCGGGCCGGCCTTGATAGGTGTGATTGCCCACTTTGGCTCATTGACGATCGCATTCGGCATGCTTGCGGTTCTGTTGCTCAGCCTGGCATTGGGCAGCCGCCACTTCGGGGATGATTAGGCAGCGTTTTCCTGCTTCACCTCACTACAGACCCCGTCGCGGTGTTTGGCTAGAATGCGCGCCCTATGCGCATCCAAGATCTTCATCAGCAACTCGCCGAGATTGGCGCCAAGCCGATCCATATCGGACGGGTAACGCGCGCCTGGCTTCAGGGGCAGCCACTGAACGCGGGTACGCGCCATCAGAAATCAGAAGACTTTCTTCCTCTGTCGATGCGCAACGGCTTACCGGCGGTAAGCGAGGCCTTGGAAAAGCTCATCCAGTTACGCTCGGAGCACCCCGGCGAGGACGGCTCCGCTCGTCTGCTTGTAGCGTTAGCGGACGGTCAGATGGTCGAAAGCGTGCTCCTGCCTCGGGGCGGCCTGTGCGTATCGAGTCAGGTAGGTTGTGCCGTGGGTTGCGTGTTCTGCATGACGGGCAAGAGCGGCCTGCTGCGCCAACTCGGCAGCGCCGAAATCGTCGCCCAGGTTGCCCTCGCGCGGCGCTACCGTCCGGTGAAGAAGGTGGTCTTCATGGGCATGGGCGAGCCGGCGCACAACCTCGAAAACGTGCTCGAAGCCATCGACTTGCTCGGGACCGATGGCGGTATCGGCCATAAGAATCTGGTGTTTTCAACCGTCGGTGACGTGCGGGTTTTTGAGCGCTTGCCTCAGCAACAGGTGCGCCCCGCGCTGGCGCTCTCCCTGCACACCACCAACGCGGCGCTGCGTCGAGAACTGCTGCCCAGAGCGCCCCAGCTCGATCCTGCAGAACTGGTCGAGCTTGGCGAACGCTACGCACGGCTGGTTGACTATCCGATCCAGTACCAGTGGACGCTACTCAAAGGCATCAATGACAGCCAGGACGAGATGGACGGCATCATCCGTCTGCTTAGGGGCAAGTACGCGATCATGAACGTAATCCCCTACAACAGTCTCGACGATGACGCCTATCAACGTCCCGCCGCTGACCGCATTCGGCAGATCATGCGCTACCTGCACCAGAACGGCGTGTTGACCAAGGTGCGCAACTCAGCTGGCCAGGACATCGACGGTGGCTGCGGACAGTTGCGCGCCCGTGCAGAGCGGGTAATCCGTACGCGCCGACAAATCAGCGGAACAGACAGCACCCACACCGGCGGATTGAACACTAACGCCGCTATAGAGTCGTAGCGCTTTGACACACGGCGCACGCCACCGAAGCGACCACCGCTTGCGCAAGCCTGACCAAGGCATTCAAGAGAACGGCATGAACACATTGGCACAACTGAGAAACGGGGAACTGGCCGGCGCCACGCGGTTGGATTTGTCGGAACAGCTCGAGACGTTCCCCAGTGAAATTTTTGATTTAGCCGACAGTCTTGAAGTGCTCAACCTCTCGGGCAATCGTCTCAGCAGTTTGCCGCCGGATCTATGGCGACTCCGCAAGCTGCGTATCCTGTTCTGCTCGGACAACGCCTTCACTGAAGTCCCGACGGCGCTAGGCCGGTGCTCCAATCTGGAGATGGTCGGATTCAAAGCCAACCAGATCCGTCGGTTACCAGCCGAGGCGCTGCCTTCCGCGCTGCGCTGGTTGATCCTCTCTGACAATCAGCTCGAATCCGTACCCGAGGAGATAGGGCGTTGCTCCCGCCTGCAGAAACTGATGCTAGCCGGCAACCAGCTGCGTGCGTTGCCTGAATCGCTGTCGCTTTGCACCCGCCTGGAGCTGCTGCGCATTGCGGCGAACCGCTTGCATGCCCTGCCCAGCTGGCTGCTAACGATGCCTCGATTGACCTGGCTGGCGTTCGCCGGTAATCCCTTCAGCGACGCTATCGAAGCGGACACCTTGGCGCAGCATCCACGGCCTCCCATCCATCGCGATCACATTACGTTCGGGGGTGTGCTTGGCCAGGGCGCGTCCGGGATTATTCGTCATGCAACCTGGCGGCGCGATGGACAAGAACCTAAGGCCATGGCTGCCAAGCTGTTCAAAGGTGCGCTCACCAGTGATGGCCTACCCCACAGCGAAATGGCCGCCTGCATTGCTGCGGGCGAACATCCGGGGCTGATCCGTATCGCCGGCCCCCTGAACGACAGGGCCGAGGCGCTACCTGGATTGTTGATGGAGCTTATCGATGCGTCCTACCAGCCCTTGGCGGGTCCGCCGTCGTTCGCCAGCTGCACCCGTGACTGTTACCCGGCGGACCGCCGATTCACAGCGGAATATGTTCTACGCGTCGCGACGCGCGTGGCCTCGGTAGTCAGTCATCTGCACCAACGGGGGATTCTCCATGGCGATCTTTACGGCCATAACTTATTAGTCGATCCGGTGGGCAACACCTTGCTCAGCGACTTCGGCGCCGCATCCTTCTATCGGCCTCAAAGCGAGCAAGGTCTGGCGCTTCAACGACTCGAGGCGCGGGCGTTCGGCTGTTTGTTGGAGGAGCTGTTGGACCGCTGCAGCGTCGCGGGCGAACATACAAGCCTTCAGCGGCTCCGGGCGCTGCAGCAACAATGCCTTCTCGAGTCCCCAGCCGAACGGCCCAACTTCCACGAGTTGAAGCGGATACTGGAAGCCATCTGCGAGGCGAGCACAATTCCGGCCGGTTAGTTGCATGAGCCGGTACCCATCTTCAGCACTGACGGCAACCTGACGCTATGCTCCCTTCCGAATCTGATTCCAGCGAGACCTCCTTACGCCCTTCGGTCGTTGAGGTGGACGGCGCCCTCGAGCACGACCCTTTCATCATCGGCCTGAAGCAACGATTGCCCGAAGCGCTTCGAGAAAGTTTTACCGACCATCAGCTGGCGGGCCTTCGCAGCGCATTCGCCACTCGCTCCTGGGGCCGACATAAGCTCGACGTGCGCGGCACTTTTAATCTCTGGAGCAACCAGTATTACTTCGTGCTCGTCGGCGGGCGCAACAAGCGCAATCTGTCTCGCGGACAGCGCAACCTTTCGCTGGCGGCGAAAGCCAGTGCGATCACGTTATTTCTGTTTTTTTCCGTGCTGGTGGGATTGGTCGTGCTGTATCTGCTCAAGTCAGCCCTTGGCATCAACCTGCTGCCGAATCATTCCCTTGGCCTTTGGGACTGGTTCAAAGGGCGTTGACCGCAGCGCATCGATTTTCGGGCCTCATCAAGCAATCAGCTGAGACCCGACAGCCTGGGCTTCGAGCTTGAACTGCTCATAAGGTGCGTGACGGGCTCGCCCTTCGCGCTCCGGTGAGCAACATCAGCTCCACTTTTAAGCAGGCGCCAATCGAGCTGACTTCAGCTACGAGTAGAAGATTAGCAATGCCAACAGCCGCATCGAGCACAAACCATTTAACCCTCGGCGACGGGGCCCGCCCAGACTGAGTACAATCTACGCCCACCTACGCTGAGCCATGCCGAAGGCTGCGTCGATCAAGGAATTCACCACGATGGCGTCCCCGAACAAACAGCAAAAGCGTGCCCAGCGAGCTAAAACCAAGGCCCGACAGAACCGCTCGGGTAAGGCCAATGCCCTACACCCGCTGCTGGCTAATCCGCTGATCAATGAGCCTTTCGATGATGTCGACATCGACCTTAGCACCTTCGACTTCAGCGACATCGAAGAGAACGGTTTCGACCCGGCGCACTTCGACGATCTGTTCCAGGCGATGAAAGCCAGTGAAGACATTAGCCTGTTGGCGATGTGCTTGGTATTCCTGCAATACCCGGTGCTGGAATTGGTGGTCGCGGAGGAAGCAGAAGACGCTGCCGTCGACTTCATGATGGGCTTGCTGATCGTCTATCGCGGAATACACCATGGTGAAGACGAGGACGCTGCATTGAATTGGGTCGGCGGCGACGCCTTCCAAAGTGCCTACAACGAAGCGTCTATAATTTTGCAGAAGAAGCACGCTCGCCGCACATAGCAACCCGGGACTAGCGGCGCACGCCGCCTCCTGCTCCCCAACCCAACACGATGATTCGGAACCCGCTCTATATACGGTGGCGCGTTTCACGCCTGTGGCTGCTGCCAATTGGTTGGCTGTACTGAGTACCCTCGAGTTTTACGACAATTCAATTATCGACACCGGCGACCCCGCAGCGCTAGATTGCCTTCTACAGTGATTACTCATCCCTGCGCAGAAGCTAGCTCACATGTTCACCGACGCCCTCGCCCGCTTCCCTCGCCTTGACTTGGTTCCCGCCGCCACGCCGCTGGAACACCTGCCGCGCCTGTCACGCCATGTTGACCGGGACATCTGGATCAAGCGCGACGACCTCACCCCGCTTGCCCTCGGCGGCAACAAGGCACGCAAGCTCGAATACCTGGGGGCCGACGCCCTAGCCCAAGGCACTGACGTGCTAGTCACTGCCGGCGCCATCCAGTCCAACCACGTACGCCAGACAGCAGCGCTGGCGGCAAGGCTCGGCCTGGGCTGCCTGGCGCTGCTGGAGAATCCGCTGGATACTTCTGAGGATAATTACCTGAGCAACGGTAACCGCCTGCTGCTTGATCTGTTCGGCTGCGAGATCGATACAGTCGCCCATCTGGATAACGCCGACGAGTTACTAGAGGCCGCGGCCGACCGCCTACGCAGCGCCGGGCGTAATCCCTACGTGGTGCCCATCGGCGGCTCCAATGCACTTGGAGCCCTCGGTTATGTGCGCGCCGGCCTTGAGCTGGCCGAGCAGATGCACAGCGTTGGCGACGACTTTGACGCCGTGCTGCTTGCTTCAGGAAGCGCCGGAACCCACTGCGGCCTGGCCCTGGCGTTGGAACATGCACGGCCTGGCAGCCGTGTAGTCGGGGTTACTGTATCGCGATCAAAAACGGCCCAACGGCCCAAGGTCGAAGGCCTGGTGCAACGCACTGCCGAGCTGCTCGGTGTCGCGGTGCCGACGGGGCTGCAGGTCGAACTGTGGGACGAGTACTTCGCCCCGCGCTATGGCGAGCCGAATGCCGGCACCCTGGCCGCAATCCGCCTGCTGGCCGAGCAGGAAGGTGTGCTGCTCGATCCGGTGTACACCGGCAAGGCCTTCGCCGGCCTGCTCGACGGCATTGTCCGCGGAGCGTTCCCCGGTCGGGGTCCACTGCTGTTCCTGCATACCGGCGGTGCCCCGGCGTTGTTCGCCTATCATTCATGGACAAAGTACTAAGCATTTATCGACTAAACATTCGTCCTTAGCGTTGCCCGACTCCACCCCACCTAGAGGCCTGCCATGACATTTACCACGCTGCGTCGTCGTTTCCTGCTCGGCACGCTGAGCCTGCTGCTCGGGTCCAGCCTGTTCACCCCGGTGTTCGCCGCCGATCTGCTGGAGGAGGTCAAGGCCAACGGCTCCCTCAAAGTCGGCCTGGAAGGCACCTACCCGCCTTTCAATTTTCAGGACGAAAAAGGCCAGTTGACCGGCTTCGAGGTGGATCTCGCCAACGCGCTTGCCGAGGAATTGGGGGTTAAGGCCGAGTTCCAGCCAACCAAGTGGGACGGTATCCTCGCCGCCTTGGAATCCAAACGCCTGGATGTGGTGATCAACCAAGTGACCATCTCCGAGGAACGCAAACAAAAGTACGATTTCTCTACCCCATACACCCTCTCCGGCATCCAGGCCCTCACGCGCAAGGCCGATGCCGACCGGATCAAGAGTGCCGCTGACCTCGCTGGCAAGAAGGTCGGGGTGGGTCTCGGCACCAACTACGAACAGTGGCTCAAAGAGAACGTGCCACAAGCCGATATCCGCACCTACGACGATGACCCGACCAAGTTTCAAGACCTCAACGTCGGTCGCATTGACGTGATCCTGGTCGACCGTCTGGCTGCCTTCGAAATGGTTGAAAAAACCGGCGATCGCCTTGCTGTAGCCGGCGACGCCTTCTCCCGCCAGGAATCCGGCATCGCGCTGCGCAAGGGCAACCCGCAACTGCTCGCCGCTATCGACGCCGCTATTGCCAAGCTGCGCGCCGACGGCACCCTGAAAAAGCTGTCCGAGAAATGGTTCGGAGCTGACGTCACGCAATGATCGACGACAGCCTGCAGTTGGTGCTGGACTCGCTGCCCTTCTTGCTCAAAGGCGCGTGGTGGACCGTGGTGCTAAGTCTGGGCGGGATGTTCTTTGGCCTGCTGCTGGGCTTTGGCTTGGCCCTGCTGCGGCTGTACGGTTTCTGGCCGCTGCAGTGGCTGGCGCGTGTCTATGTATCGTTCTTCCGAGGCACGCCGTTGCTGGTGCAGTTGTTCATGATTTATTACGGCCTGCCGCAACTGGGCATTCAGCTCGATCCGCTGCCTGCCGCGCTGATCGGTTTCTCGCTGAACATGGCGGCCTATACCGCTGAGATCCTGCGCGCCGCTATCGCGTCCATTGACCATGGCCAGTGGGAAGCGGCCGCCAGTATCGGCATGAGCCGCGCGCAGACCCTGTACCGGGCCATCCTGCCGCAAGCGGCGCGTACCGCCCTGCCCCCGCTGGGCAATAGCTTCATCTCGCTGGTCAAGGACACCGCTTTGGCCGCCACTATCCAAGTGCCGGAGCTGTTTCGCCAGGCTCAGCTGATCACCGCACGCACATTCGAAATTTTCACGATGTACCTGGCCGCCGCGCTGATCTACTGGTTGCTGGCCAGCGTGCTGGCCTACTTCCAGGGACGCCTGGAAGACAGGGTCAACCGTCACGAGCAGGACGCCTGATGATTTCCGTGCGCAACCTGAGAAAATCTTTCAAGGGCCAAGAGGTGCTCAAGGGCATCGACCTCGACATAGCCCCCGGTGAGGTGCTGGTGATCATCGGCCCCAGCGGTTCGGGCAAGACCACCCTGCTGCGCTGCCTCAATCTGCTGGAGCAACCCAGCGGCGGGCAGATTAGCGTCGGTGCGATCCACATTGACGCCGATCAACCGCTCAAAGCGCAGCAAGGGCTGATCCGCGAGCTGCGCCAACACGTCGGCTTCGTATTTCAGAGCTTCAACCTGTTCCCCCATCGCACCGCTCTTGAGAATGTAATCGAAGGCCCGGTGCACGTGAAGAAAGAGCCACGGACCGAGGCGCTCGAGCGCGGCCGCGCCTTGCTGGCCAAGGTCGGCCTGGGTGGCAAGGAAGACGCCTACCCCAAACGCCTCTCCGGGGGCCAGCAACAGCGCGTGGCGATTGCCCGCGCGCTGGCCATGCAGCCGGACGTAATCCTGTTCGACGAACCGACCTCTGCGCTTGATCCGGAACTGGTCGGTGAAGTGCTCGCGACTATCCGCGGCCTGGCCGAGGAAAAGCGCACCATGGTCATCGTCACCCACGAGATGAGCTTCGCCCGCGACGTGGCCGACAGGGCGATCTTCATCGATGACGGGGTAATCGTCGAACAGGGCGACGCGAGGCAGTTGCTTAGCGCCCCGAAGCACGAACGCACGAGGCAGTTCCTGAGCAAATTTATAGGCGACCATCAAGCACACTAAACCGGCAGCCGCCGGCCTTCATCTCGCTCAGCAGCACAGCAGCACCTGTCCCTAGTTTTGTCGAATTTAACTATAGCAGCTGGCCGATTGAAGTTCGAACTCGCCGTATAGCGCATGCCAGAGCACGAGTGACGCCTTGTTCGTCGCTGTTTCGCACTCTTTGCGCAAGGCGTAGCTTCGTGGGTTGAGAGATTTCTCCCACGTCGTTGAACCCCAATTGCCGTGATTTAGACGCAGGCCTGTGAAACCCGCTGCAACTAACGCTACGAAGCCTCCGCCGGGTGCAGACGTCCCCGGGACGTGACGATGCTGTTTAACGCTGCTGACGCGATTCGCCGTGTCCGGCCCCCCGCATCGCCGAATACTGTCTAGACTTCAACCAGAACACCGTCTCGAGGTGCCTATGAGCGATGAGCGAGAGCCAAAAACACTTACCCTGCGGCAAATGTTGCAAAGTGTTCTGGCCGGTGCGCTGGGGGTTCAAAGTGGGAAGAACCGAGCCCGTGACTTCAGCCACGGCAAACCCAGCCATTTTATCCTGCTGGGTGTCGGCTTCACTGTAGTGTTTGTGCTGGTAATTCTGGGGGTGGTCAAGCTGGTGCTGTACCTCGTGGGGCTTTAGGCAGCCCCACTTCACCACTTTATTGCTGGCTGACCCAAAATACCGCTGTCGCAACCACCAGAAGTATCAATACGAAGATGGCGGTCGCATCCGCCGCGCTGTCGGTACTGCGGTGTTTGTAATGTTCGGACACGGCTGTTCTCCTTGTTATTGAAGCTCGCGTTGCCTGGAGTTAAGACTATCCGGGCAAAGCGCTCAAGGCCGGGAAATTAAATGGCTTAAACTCAGCCTTTGGTTCTAAACATATTCCCAAACATCACTTTTACGCATAAACGCTAACTGGTATCTTGCCGCCCTCCCTAAACGGGTGCGCGGCCGTGCGCGCAAAAAGCTGTAGACAGCCTGAAAAACAGGACATTTATGTACGTATACGACCAGTATGACCAACACATCATCGAGGATCGCGTGCGTCAGTTCCGTGATCAGATTCGCCGCTACCTTGCCGGCGAACTGACCGACGCGGAACTGCTGCCCCTTCGCCTGCAGAACGGCCTGTATATCCAGCGCTACGCGCCAATGCTGCGCATCGCCGTGCCCTATGGCCTGTTGTCATCGACCCAGATCCGTAAGCTGGCCGACATCACACGCAAGTACGACAAGGGCTACGCCCACATCAGTACCCGGACCAACGTGCAACTCAACTGGCCCGAATTGGAAGACGTACCCGACATACTCGCCGAGCTCGCCACGGTTCAGATGCACGCCATCCAGACGAGCGGCAACTGCATCCGCAATACGACCACCGACCAGTTTGCCGGCGTCGCCAAAGACGAGTTGATCGATCCGCGGCCATGGTGTGAAATCATCCGCCAATGGTCGACATTCCATCCTGAATTTGCCTTTCTGCCGCGCAAGTTCAAGATTGCTGTTAACGGGGCAGTGAGCGATCGCGCCGCCATTGAGGTGCACGACATCGGTCTTGAAGCAGTGAAGAATGACGCCGGCGAGCTCGGCTTCCGCGTGTCGGTTGGTGGTGGTCTGGGCCGCACCCCGATCGTAGGCAGTTTCATCAATGAATTTCTGCCTTGGCAGCATTTGCTGACCTACCTCGACGCCATCCTTCGGGTGTACAACCGCTATGGCCGTCGCGACAACAAGTTCAAGGCTCGGATCAAAATCCTGGTGAAGGCCCTCACGCCAGAAGTGTTCGCCGAACGCGTCGAAGCCGAATGGTCCTATCTGAAAGACGGGCTTAACACGCTGACCGAAGCTGAAGTAGACCGCATCAGCAAATTCTTCGTCGACCCGACCTACCAGGCCCTTGAAGACCAGACTGCTGCCCTCGCCCAGCTTGATGCCGAGCATCCCGGCTTCGCTCGCTGGCGACAGCGTAACGTCGTCGCTCACAAGAAGCCGGGCTATGCCGCCGTCACGTTGTCGCTGAAAAGCACAGGCGTGGCGCCAGGCGATGTGACAGACAAGCAGCTCGACACGATCGCTGATCTTGCTGATCGCTACAGTTTCGGTGAAGTGCGTAACTCTCACGAGCAGAACATGATCCTCGCCGACGTTGAGCAGTCTCGTCTGTTCGAATTGTGGAACGAGCTTCGCGAACTGGGCGTTGCAACACCGAACATCGGTCTTCTGACCGACATCATCTGCTGCCCCGGGGGCGACTTTTGCTCACTGGCAAACGCCAAATCGATCCCGATCGCCGAAGCCATTCAACGCCGCTTCGATGACATGGACTACCTGTTTGACATTGGCGATGTCGACCTGAATATCTCTGGCTGCATGAACGCGTGCGGGCATCACCACGTAGGCAATATCGGCATTCTCGGGGTGGATAAGAAGGGGGCGGAGTTTTACCAGGTTTCGCTCGGTGGCAGCTCGGGCCGCAACGCGAGCCTCGGCCAGATACTCGGCCCGTCATTCGCGCAGGACGTCATGCCCGACGTGATCGAAAAGGTCATCAGCGTCTATGTGGAGCAGCGTACAGAAGATGAACAGTTTCTCGACACCTTCCGCCGTATCGGCATCGACCCCTTTAAGGAGCGCGTCTATGCAGCGAATCATTAAGGACGGCCAGGTCATCGATGAGACCTGGCACCTGCTGCCCAAGGACGTGACGCTCGACGGTTTGTCCAACTGTGATGATTTGATCGTGCCGTTTCAGCTGTGGCTCGATCATGCCCACGCGTTGAAAGCACGCGATGGTGGTCTTGGTATCTGGCTAGATTCTGACGAAGCCGTCGAAGAAATCGCTGACGACCTCGAGCATTTTCAGGTTATCGCGCTTAATTTCCCGGCGTTTACCGATGGCCGTCATTATTCCAGCGCCCGCCTGCTCCGCGAGCGTTACGGTTATACGGGCGAAATACGGGCAATCGGCGACGTGCTGCGCGACCAGTTGTTTTATATGCGCCGCTGCGGTTTCGACGCCTTTGCCATTCGCCCCGATCGCGACCCTTATGACGCATTGGAAAGCCTGAAGGACTTCTCCGTCGCTTACCAATCGGCGGCCGACGAGCCGCTTCCGCTTTTCCGTCGGCGACAGAGCTGATTCGACTCCCACAAAAAAACCCGCCGTTCGGCGGGTTTTTTTATCACTGATACATCCAGAAGTTTGGATGCTCATTGTAGTCAACTTCGGCCGAGGCCTTAATGCCGAAGGTTTTCCGTAGTTTCTCTGCCAGTGCTTTCACGAACGACTCCTGCTGTGTTTGACGTTGGTGTTAGCTTCACCTAATCAAACGCTTCAGCGAAATCGGTTGTCGCTATAACACTGATAGCAAGCCAAACGGCCAAGACTTCAGTAGCAGGCTCAGTCAAGCCGTACCAGCAGCCGTCCTGCCTGCTTCCCGGCCAGCATTCGCGCGATGGCCGCCGGGAGCTCTTCAAGCGAAATCTCCTGCACGAAGTCATCCAGGTTCGGCAGTTTCCACTGAACGGACAACTTGTCCCACATCGACGCTTTGACCACTAGCGGAATTTCTACCGAGTCGACCCCTAGTAGGTTCACACCGCGGAGAATGAATGGCAGCACACTTCCCTGGAAACCCGTTCCGGCCGTCAGCCCACAACACGACACGCTGGCGCCTCGTTGCAGTGACTTCACCACATTGAAAAGAATATCGCCGCCGACCGTATCAATCGCCCCTGCCCACTGCTCCTTCAACAGCGGCTTCTCACTACCAGCCTGAAGCGCGCTGCGCTCAACGATCTGTTTCGCTCCCAGTCGGGAGAGAAAATCGGCTTGATCAACCTTGCCGGTGACAGCATGGACGTTGTAACCAAGGCGGGACAACAAGGCGACCGCGATGCTGCCAACGCCACCGGTAGCGCCCGTAACAAGGATCGGCGCGGCCACCGGCTCAAGGCCTGCCTGCTCCAACTTATCCACGCAAAGGGCCGCGGTAAGCCCAGCCGTGCCGAGGGCCATCGCCTCGCGGAGCGACAGCCCTGCTGGGCGCTTGATAATCCAGCTGGCCGGTACTCGAATGAACTGCCCGAAACCACCCGCCGTGTTCATGCCCAGATCGTAACCCGTCACGATGACTTCGTCGTCTTCAGAGAAGTCAGCGACACTCGACTCGACGACCGTACCAGCCGCGTCGATGCCCGGCGTATGCGGGTAGCTGCGAGTGACACCGCGATTACCGCTGGCAGACAGAGCATCTTTGTAGTTCAGCGACGAATAGCGGACACGAATCAGCACGTCCCCAGCGGGAAGTTCGCTTATATCCCGTGCCACGACGCGCGTTTCGAAATCGCCATTCGCAGTCTCGCCAGCCTGTAGTGCCTTGAAACTAGCCATTCGATTACCCCTTATTGCCAGAATCGTTGTTCATTGAGCCGCGTCCAGCCTTTGAGCAGCCCCTGTTCCAAAGTGGCGGTAGCCGCGATGCCGAATCGTTCTGGAAGACTTTTCTTCTCCATGTAGTGCAGCTGGAAGAGATCAGCGTCTGCAGCGCGGGAAGCTAGATATTCATCACTTGTTTTCAGCTCATCGACGAGTTGCTTACCCAATGCCGCAGTGCCCAGCCAAACTTCTCCTGTTGCAACCTCGTCGATCTGAAGCTGCTGGCGATAGCGAGCAACGAAGTTCTTGAACAGTTCATGGGTCGTTTCGAGATCATCCTGAAATTTTTCCCGGCCCTTCTCAGTGTTCTCGCCGAAAATCGTCAAGGTTCGCTTGTACTCGCCTGCCGTCAGCACCTCAACATCCACATCATGCTTCTTCAGTAGCCGATGAAGATTAGGCAACTGAGCAACGACGCCAATTGAACCGAGGATCGCGAAGGGTGCGCTTAGAATCTTCTGGCCGATACAGGCCATCATGTAACCACCGCTCGCCGCGACCTTGTCGACACATACCGTCAACGGCACACCCGCATCCCGAATGCGGACCAGCTGCGACGCGGCAAGCCCGTACCCATGCACCATTCCGCCGCCGCTCTCCAGACGCAGAACAACCTCGTCTTGTGGCGTTGCCAGGGTCAGAAGCGCGGTTATCTCATGGCGAAGACTCTCGACTGCAGATGCCTTTATGTCCCCGTCAAAGTCCAAAACAAATACTCGTGGACGATTCCCCGGATTCTTCTTCGCCAGTTTGACGGCCTTGGCTTCGCGCTTGCGCTGTAGCTTCAACTGTTCTTTATCGATCAACGACTGTTCGAGGCGCTCGCGCATCGATTTGTAGAAATCATTTAGTTTGTGCACTTCCAAGTGGCCGCCAGACTGTTTCGCACGCCCACGCCTAAGCGAAGCCAGTCCGATGAGTACCACCAGCACAGCGACGACCAGCGTTACGGTCTTCGCCAGAAAGCTTGCATAGTCAGCAAGAAATTCCACATACCCTCCTCGGTTAACTCACGGCGCCGGCAGCTACTCGCCACGGCGTAAACCGGCGAAGCATACCGACTACACTGCTATGTGAGCCAGCGGCAGCCCATTCAAACAAACGTATGATTTATCGTTGACACCCCATGGCGATCCCCCTAACCTCGAAAAAAAGGTATGGAGCTGGCCATGGGCAGTATCTACCTGATCAGGCATGGTCAGGCGTCGTTCGGCGCGGAAAACTATGACGTGCTATCACCGATCGGTTTTCAACAGTCAGCCGCGCTGGGCGATTATTTAGATCAGCTGGGTATCCGCTTCGACCGCTGTATAGCTGGAGAGTTGAGTCGACAGAGGGACACGGCTAGCGCGACCGTGCAAAGGATGCGGGCGGGCCAGCCAAGTAAAGAGCTGCCAGTGGAGATAGATGCCGCCTTCAACGAGTTCCTCGCTGACGAAGTTATCCGCGCTCACATGGACGACTTGCTGGCGGTTGAACCCGAGGCCCTGCAGATATTCCGCAATGCTGCCGATCATCGTGCGGAATTTCAGCGATTGTTCAGGTATGTCATCCAGCGCTGGGTGTCCGGCGAACATGAGAAAAAAGGATTGCAAAGCTGGCAAAGCTTCGTCGACCAGGTGCAAGCGGGCTTGAGGCGAGTACTCACGTCAGGGGGCACGAAAGACAATATTGCGATTTTTACGTCTGGCGGGACTATCACTGCGCTGCTTCAATTGGTCATTGGTGTGCCGCCCATCAAGGCGTTTGAATTGAACTGGCAAATCGTTAACACCTCCGTGAGCCGACTGAAGTTTCGCAATCAAGACGTCGCGCTGGCTTCGTTCAATAGTCACGTACATCTAGATCTGTTAAAGAATCCGGAGCTCATCACTTATCGATAGGCTCCAGCCGCTGCGGCAGTGCCGCAGGTTTTTCCACGAGAACAAAGGGATATATCCGATGAGCAACGTCGACGAAACCATCCAGGGCATGAAGGCTAAGTTCAACCCCAGCGCTGCGGCCGGCCTGGACCTGGTTTTTCAGTTCAATATCACCGATGCGGAAAATTTCTACCTGGTCGTAAAAGACGGCACTTGCGATGTGCAAAAGGGTGAATCAGCCGATGCAAACGTAACACTCATCATGGACAGCGAAACCATGCAGGGTGTGATGAGCGGAGAGACTGACGGCATGCAGGCATTCATGGCAGGAAAACTGCGAGCAGAAGGCGACATGATGCTTGCGCTGAAGCTGAGTGAGTTGTTCCCGGCTTAACTTGGATGATGCGGCGGAAAACCGAAGTTTTGTGACTTCGGTTTTTTTTGCGCTTTTTTCATGCTTTTTCGGGAATTAGGCAGCTTGATTACGCAGCAACACCCTTACCAATAACGACGAGTTTGCTTTGTGATGCCCGGGCAAGCGCATTAGATTACAGCCTGCTCGGTGAGTCAGCTGGCACTCAAACGTACAGCTGCAATGAGGCTTAACGAGGCATTGTTTATAAGAAAGGGATAAGAATGGCGCTCACAGACCAGACCAGCCGCATTCGTGAAGGCGAAGAACTGCCGACGGAGGTCATCGACCAATACCTGAAAGCACATATCCCCGGACTGGAAGGCACACCGTACATCTCACAGTTTCCCGGTGGCGCTTCCAACTTGACCTACTTGTTGGAATATCCAAGCCGAGAGTTCGTACTTCGCAGACCGCCGTTCGGCCAGAAGGCTAAATCCGCGCATGACATGGGGCGCGAGTACCGAATCCTCAATCAGCTTAATGATGAATTCCCTTACTGCCCGAAGGCTTACGCACACTGCACTGACGAGACGTTGATTGGCGCCGAGTTCTACGTAATGGAGCGCGTCAAAGGCATCATTTTGCGTGAGGACATACCTGCTGAGCTCGGATTCACGCCAACGCAGACGGCCAGCTTGTGCAAGAGCTTCATCGACAAGCTTGTCGACTTACACAATGTCGACTACAACGCCTGCGGCCTGGCCGACCTCGGCAAGCCCGAGGGCTATGTTCAGCGTCAGATTACCGGCTGGATTGATCGCTACGAACGCGCTATCACCCCCGATGCGCCTGGCTGGGAGCCGGTCAAAGCATGGCTCCAGGACAAGATGCCGGCAGATCATCACAAGCCCGGCATCATCCACAACGACTACCGTTTCGATAACGTCATCCTCGGCCCCGACAATCCGATGGAAATTATCGGTGTACTGGATTGGGAAATGACCACGCTTGGCGATCCGCTGATGGATCTGGGTAATACGCTTGCCTATTGGATCGAAGCGACGGACCCGCAGCCTATGCAGCTCATCCGGAAGCAGCCGAGCAATGCTCCCGGCATGCTGACGCGCCAGCAGTTTGTCGAGCATTACGCTGAGCGAGCCGGCATTCGCATCGATAACGTCGACTATTACTACACCTACGGCCTGTTCCGATTGGCAGGTATCGTACAGCAGATCTACTACCGTTATTTTCACGGTCAGACCCAAGACAAGCGGTTCGCGAAATTCGTGCAAATGAACGCCCTGCTAGAGCAAGTGAGTCTGCAGGTCATTAACAAATCGAAGCTGTAACGCAGCTCACCAAGAAGGAAATTAGTCCATGAGCAAAACCACCCTGTTCGATCTGGACGGCAAAATCGCTTTTGTATCCGGTGCCAGCCGCGGTATTGGCGAAGCTATTGCGAAGCTATTAGCCCAGCAAGGCGCCCACGTTATTGTTTCCAGTCGCAAAATCGAAGGCTGCCAGGCGGTCGCGGATGCGATCGTTGCGGCTGGCGGCAAAGCTACTCCCGTTGCCTGTCATATTGGCGAACTGGAGCAGATCCAGGCGGTTTTCGCCCAAATCCGCGAACAGTTCGGGCGGCTGGACATTCTGGTTAACAACGCGGCCACCAACCCCCAGTTCTGCCATATCCTCGACACCGATGTTTCGGCCTTCCAGAAAACGGTAGATGTGAATATCCGCGGCTATTTCTTCATGTCGGTCGAGGCCGGCAAACTGATGCGCGAGAACGGCGGCGGTAGCATCATCAACGTTGCGTCCATTAACGGTGTGACCCCGGGAAATTTCCAGGGAATTTATTCGGTTACGAAGGCTGCGGTGATCAACATGACCAAGGCTTTTGCCAAGGAATGCGCGCCGCAAGGAATCCGCTGCAACGCGCTATTGCCGGGCTTGACCGATACGAAGTTCGCCTCGGCGCTGGTCAAGAATGACTCCATACGTGAAGAAGCGCTGCGTCATATCCCGCTGCATCGTGTCGCGGACCCAAGCGAAATGGCGGGCGCCGTGTTGTATCTCGCCAGCGATGCATCGAGCTACACCACAGGCCTGTCTCTCAACGTTGACGGCGGCTATCTCGCCTAATCATATGAAAAGAAGGGAACCCTCGGGTTCCCTCTTAGCAAGACCGTAGAGGCACTACCAGTCTTTCAGCGCCTGCTCGGCGGCGGCGTTTGCCGGCTTCGCCAACAAGCCCGTCGGCGCCATTTCAATGGAATACTTTGCTCCATCAGAAATCGGCAAATAGCTTACCCGTCGAGGTTGCGTCTCAAGCACTAGCGGTGCGCACTGGCAGTGCTGCAGCCACGCCCAGAAATCGACGTCACCCCAGCTACGCCCAAGTGCGACTTGGGGGTGATGCGCTTTATCTTGCTGCTCGACGGCCAGGTAACGTCCAGATAGCTTCTCTAGTCTATAGCCTGGCTCCAAACCAATAAGATTTGCGATACCTCTCCAGTGAAGGGCTCGTACATCGAGTTGCCAAAGGTCACCTTCAAGTGTGACGAAGCGGACCTGTCGACCCTCCTCTACCCTCACCTGATAACGCTGCTTCCCATCGGCCTGAAAGGTTAGTGAGGCCAACGGCGCGCCTAGAGTCAGGGGCTGGTAGGTCGTGACATCCCAAGCGATTAGCCCAACCAGACCAGCCAGTGCGAGAACCAGCATACCCAAGGTCCCGCGCAACCACCCCAACAACCAATGCCCAGCGGCGAGCATGCGTGCCGCGATCAGAGCCGTAAGCAGTGCGATAAACCCGACAACCACGGCAAGCCCCAGATATTGCATCGTCGACCTTCCACCTAAATTGACGAGGCATTATCGACAGCACCTCTCAGGGCAGCCAGCGGAGGATCGGAACAGTGGCGACAAGTCGACATTTCGCAGCCGCTTCTTCGCGTTCAACGCTCGCGCTCCATGCCCTTGACCCGCGAAACCTCGATTGGCTTAAGGCAGCGTAACCGGCATGATGCGAGACTTTGCATTCTTAAGTGTTATTAACGAGCGACATGCATGCCAGTGCTTGAATTTGCTGCGGAACCGTTGGTATTAGTCGCGTTGATCGCCGTCGCCTTTATTGCTGGATTTATCGATGCGATAGCCGGCGGCGGGGGCCTTCTGACGATTCCAGCGTTGCTCACCGCTGGCCTACCACCTCATCTGGTGCTTGGTACCAACAAGCTTTGCGCAACGTTCGGCTCAGCTACGGCGAGCTTCACGTTCTATCGCCGGAAGCTGTTCGATCCAGGGCAGTGGCGACTTGCACTTATTGCCACTGCAATCGGCGCAGGGCTCGGAGCCGGACTGGCGCACCTACTCCCGGCCCGTTGGCTGAATCTTATGCTGCCCTTGGTGGTATGCGCGTGCGGGCTGTATCTGCTGCTCGTCCGAACGCCCAGCGCACCGCAGAGTGACGCAACGCCGATTTCGACGTGTCGACAACTACCGCAGGGATTGCTATTGGGATTTTATGACGGTGTGGCTGGCCCCGGCACTGGGGCGTTCTGGACCGTTAGCAGCATGCTGCTCTACCCACTCGACTTACTCAGAGCCAGCGGTGTGGCGCGCAGCATGAATTGCGTCAGCAACAGTGCAGCACTGGCAATCTTTATTATCAGCGGTCAAGTTGCCTGGGCGTTGGGAATTGGAATGGGGATTGCCTTGATGATCGGCGCTTATATTGGAGCGCGCACCGCCATACACGGTGGGTCGCGGTTTATAAGACCGATTTTCATATCAGTCGTACTGGCGTTGAGTTTGCGGCTAGCCTGGCAGCACTGGATCGGGGCAACCTAGACGCTGGGCGAGATACAACTCGATCAAATAGCGCGCGATGGATTTCGAAGCAGGTAGTGCAGGTAGGTCGTGAATCGAAAACCAGCCCGCATCTTCGATCTCCTCAGGCTGCATGACGATGTCGCCCGAGGCATATTCAGCGTGAAAGCCAAGCATCAACGAGTGTGGAAAAGGCCAGCCCTGGCTGCAGATGTATTTCGGCTCGTGTACCGAGACGCCAACTTCCTCCATGACCTCGCGCCGAACACATTGCTCTACCGACTCACCAGGCTCGACAAAGCCGGCTAGTGTGCTGTAAACGCCAGGAGCGAAACGCGGCGAGCGGGCCAAAAGCAACTCGTCGCCCCGCGTTACCAAAACAATCATGCTCGGAGAGATTCGAGGATAGTGGTGAACGCCGCAACGCTCGCATTGCATTGCCCGCTCCGTAGGATGCTGACGCATTGAGTTACCGCAGCTTCCACAAAAGCGGTGGTGATTGGCCCATGTTCCAATCTGCGCCGCGAAGCCGAGCATACGGAACCTGTCGGCGTCGTCATCCTGCATCATGAATTGTCTCAGCCCCTGCCAGGCCGCACCCGGCACCTCGACCGGATTGGCCAGCTCTAGCAGAAACACCTGTTCGCCGTCGAAGTAGCCAAGCCCCTGTTCACTGAGCAGGGGCAACTCGAGGCGCTTGAGCCACGCTCTCGGAAACAGCACGCCATTACTGTCGAAAAGAAAACCTTGCTGACAGTGCACAACGGCCCAACCGCCCTCCCCCGCAGGATCCAGCAATGCCGGCTGCCAGCGCAAACTCATCAGGCCGCGACCGGCATGCCCAGCGCCCGAACGCTCTCGGTCGCAAGATCCAGAACACTGGCACGCGAATCATCACGCCGTAGTATTGCGCCACCGTCGAGGTAATACTCGAGGCTGGTCAGCGCATCCGCCAGCGTTTCCAGCATTTGCTCAGGGGGCATCTGCATGCCCTCTAGCATCTGCTTCTGGATGAAGTCAGCGCACGAACCGATCAACTCGGCTGCGCGATCTTGCTCGAGGAAACGCAACCCTCCCCTCACTGCCAATAGACTGAAAGGGACGTTCGCCAGATGAAGCTTCTCCCCGTTTGATTCGAGATACGCCGTTATCGCACGCTTCGCCAGCGCCAAGCCTGCAGTCGCCTCACCCAGGACGACTATGCACGCTTCAGTAAGCTGGTGATTGGCAAATGCTTGAGCCTCCTGGCCAGGTTGTGCGACTTGCGGACGGGAGTCACGCCGCTCGCCACGCTCCAAACTCGCCACCATACTTTCAACGTAGAGCACCGCGTCGGCCAGTTTCAACAACGCCTGCGGATCGGGTGCGTGCTCAGCGCTCCAGCCTGAAACGATCGCGAGCTGGGAATGCAGCGTACTCGAGGCGGAAGAAAGCCCAACCATTCCTAGCGTCTTCGCCAGCTTGCCCAACAGGCTGTGCAGGTTAGCGAACGATTCGGCCGGCGCCGCCTGGCGTTCGATCAAGTCCAGCAGATCCTTGAGTCCAGCCAGTTCTTCTCGGATCGCCGATGATAATGACCGCATGACCGCCTGGCCGGGACCAGCAAGACGCTGGGATTCATCCTCGAGCAAATGGTCTGTAAACGGCAGCGAGCCGAGAGAAAACGTTTCACGAACCTGAGTTGCCAGAGGTCCGCTGCTTTCGGCAAGTGCTACGAGATACAGCAGCTCCTTTAGCAGGACACGTGGCGGCTCGTAGGCAGTATTACTGCTAAGCTGTCGCAGTTCCCGATCCAATCTGGAGAATAGTTGCTTGCGTGATTGGCGCGGCAAGAGCTGGCCATCAAGCTGAGCCTCCAGGGCAGCGCTTCCCAGCCAGCAAAGACGACCAGCCTGGGTGTTGGCGAATAGAAGATCCAACCGGCCGAGCGCTCGCGCCATCAGTCTAAGGCTAGCCGAGGCATTATCTTCGCGGATGAAACCAAGTAAGCCGACCTGATACATCTGCCTCAGTCGTCGCGCTTCGACCGCGCGCGCTGCCGGCTCACGCACCGCGGCCACCACTGGCGGCCGTGGGTGGTCGAGTCGAGCGCTGAAGAAAAAGCTCTCTGGTAACGGTGACTGCGCACTGACAAGCCGCAGTGCGTTGATGGGTGGCAAGAGCAGTTCGGGCATTTCCTGCCGGCTGGCATCGACACTTTCCAGATAACGCCCAAGGACATAAAGCGCATTACTCAACGCCGCCAACTGGGTGTCGCGCTCCTCGCCGGCGCCCACAGGAATGTCGGTGGCAAGTTGCAGGACCTCCTGCGCAAGCAGCTCGGCGCCAGTCAACTCGATGAGTTTGAGCGTGCCGCGTACCTGTTTCAGGTTCTCGACCGCCTGCTGCAACAGGCTGCCATTGTTCCGATCGATAATGAAATGCTCGAGGCTCTGCTCGGCTTCTTCCATGGTAGCGAATAACTCATCGCGGACCAGGCTGAGTGACGTAGCTCCGGTAACCATGCCTAGCGCGCCTCCCGCGCAACGTATGAATGACGCATCAGTCGGCGAAATCCGGTTTCTGTTTGCTCATATGAGCAGTCATGGCCACCCTGAGGTCTGCCGACTGAAGCATCGCTGCGTTCCAGGTGGCGATGTACTCAAGGCCGTCATCAACCCGGTGATCGCGCATGTAGCGGATCATTTCCTTGGTGCCACGAATCGCCACCGGTGATTTGGCGGCAATGTCGGCAGCCAAGCTGAATACCGCCGCCATTAATGCCGACTGGTCGCTATATGTCCGGTTCACTAATCCGATGGCCTGAGCTTCCTGACCGTCAACGCTGCGCCCGGTGTAGGCAAGTTCACGCATCATTCCGTCGCCGATGATGCGTGGCAACCGCTGCAGAGTGCCAACATCGGCCGCCATACCCATATCGATTTCCTTAATGGAAAAATGAGCATCAAGCGTGCTGTAACGCATGTCGCATGCTGCGATCAGATCGATGGCGCCACCGATGCAGTAGCCCTGAATCGCTGCGATGACAGGCTTACGGCAATTGTCCACTGCATTGAACGAGGCCTGAAGCGTGAGAATTTGACGGCGCAGTCGCTCTGCATTGCGTCCAATATCGCTGCCCAGCTGGTTTGCAGCCTGGGCCAGCAGTTGCAAATCAATGCCGGCCGAAAAGTGCTTCCCTTCGCCAGACAGAACCACGACCCTGACCTCGTCGGTATCATCGATCCATTGAAAAATATCGACAATCTCGCTCCAAAACGCAGCGTTCATAGCATTGACTTTGTCAGGCCGGTTGATCGCTACATGGGCGACCTTTTCCTTCAGCTCGACACGGAAGGCTTGGTATTCAGTCACGCTATCATCCTCGACAGCCGTGGCACTAAGTGCCCGAAACAGGTAGACCGCCCCACAAGTGGGACTGTTTTCATCCGAGCAACTATAACAACAGCCGAGCCAAAGTCGATGCGGGACGTTGTGATGCAGCCCACGCCCTTGCACAACATCGGCTTTGACATCCGGGCTCAACGACCGAATCGCCTCGCCTCGTGTTATCCCTCAAGTATGCAATCAACCGTATACACGGTCCCCTGAGGACGGTCCTCGCGTTGCAGTCCGTGCACATCCGCATCGAACCCGGGAAAACGCGTAGCGAAACGTTGCGCAAAGTCGAGATAATCGAGGATAGAGCGCGTCTCCGCCGTGAATCGCTCCCCTGGCATGATCAACGGAATCCCTGGCGGATAAGGAACCAGCATCACAGCGGCGATCCGCCCTTCAAGTGCATCGACAGGCACTGCTTCCACCTCACCCCGGACAAGCTTGTCATAGGCATCGGCCGGCTTCATCGCGAGGGCTGGTAACGCGGTGTACATCCGCCGCATGGCTTTCGCGGTGGCATTCTCGCGATAGCAGTCGTGCAGCGCATCGCACAGATCTCGCAATCCCATTCCGGCGTACTGGCTACCACCAGCCTGGGTAACGGTCGGCACAGCATCACATAGCGGCACGTTGTTGTCGTAATGCCTTTTGAATTCCAGCAACTCGGTTAACAGCGTGCTCCACTTTCCCTTAGTGATACCCATGGAGAACAGCACCAGGATTGAATACAGACCGGTTTTTTCCACGACCAGCCCACGCTCCCACAGAAACTTGCTGACAACCGCAGCAGGAATTCCTCTTTGCCCCAGTTTGCCACCCGCAGTTAACCCTGGGGTAACCAACGTGACCTTGATGGGATCAAGCAACACGTAGTCATCCGCCACATCGCCGAAACCATGCCAATCCGCCTCGGGAGCCAGCAGCCAATCGCCCGTAGCGAGGGTCTCGGCGCCGTCCGCCGTGGTCGGCTGCCAGATACTGAACCACCAGTCGTCCGGTGCCAAATGTTGTCGGAGGTTTGCCAGCGCCCGACGAAAACTCAGCGCCTCATCGAAAGTTTCCTGTATTAACGAGCGTCCAGCGGGACCTTCCATCATTGCCGAGGCGACATCGAGCGAGGCAAGGATTCCATACTGCGGCGAAGTAGAAATATGCATCATGAACGCTTCGTTGAAGCGATCTCTGTCCAACTGCCGCTGTTGACTGTCCAGCACATGGATCATTGAAGCCTGACTAAAGGCCGCCAACACCTTGTGCGTCGAGTGGGTAGTAAAAACAAGAGGGCCCTGCTCGCGCGTATCCATGCCGTACCGGCCATCATAAAATTCGTGAAAGGCCGCGTAGGCGTACCAGGCCTCATCGAAATGCAACACGTCGACACTGTCGCCTAGGGTTCGCTTGATCAAATTGGCGTTGTAGCAGAGGCCGTCGTAGGTGGAGTTGGTCACCACCGCGAGCTTTACCCTGGGGGGCCGTCCATGCGCCAGCGGATTGGCGTCGATCTTGGCTTTAATCGACGCCGGGGAGAATTCTTCGAGGGGAATCGGACCGATAATGCCGAGCTCGTTACGCGAAGGCGTTAGATAAAGAGGAATCGCGCCCGTCATGATAATTGAGTGCAGTATCGACTTGTGGCAGTTGCGATCGACCAATACCAAGTCATCTCGCGCAACCATCGAATGCCAGACGATCTTGTTCGCGGTAGAGGTTCCGTTAATCACGAAAAACGTATGGTCCGCACCGAAGTTGCGCGCCGCGCGGGCTTCCGCGGCTGCCAGAGGCCCTGTGTGATCCAGCAGCGAGCCAAGCTCAGGCACCGAGACCGACAAATCGGAACGCAGCGTGTTTTCACCGAAGAACTGGTGGAATGCCTGCCCTACTGGGCTCTTGCGAAACGCTACCCCACCGCCGTGACCCGGCGTATGCCATGAATAATTAGAGTCGCCGGTATGCTGCACCAACGCCCGAAAAAAAGGCGGTAACAGCCCGTCCAGATAAGCGCGCGCTGCCCGCGCCACCTGCCGCGCCAAGAACGGAACGGTATCTTCGAACAGATACAGTAGTCCCCTCAGCTCGTTCAAATCTGCCATCGCCTCGGCTGGTGCGTTCTCGATGGTGATCTGTTCTCCGAGCGCAAATATCGGCAGCTGCGATGCTCGCCGTCGTGCAACACGGATCAGCCCAACGACATCCTGCAACAAGCGCTGGTTCTCGCCCGCGCCTTCGGCGGCCACCATGATGCAGGCCAGTCCATGGTGGGTCGACGCCACGATGCGCCCCTCGGCGGCGCTCCCAGTCGGGAGAATATGAAAGCCGTCTCGCTCAAGCTCGGCCGCGATCTCGCGGACTCGCTCGCCGGCAACGGTGTCGGCCTTGATGTCACGATGAACGATCAGGATGGGGAATTTGAGGTCTTTGTACATGGGAGCTTCCTGGAAACAATCCTCTCCAGCGTAGAAGCTCCGCACCCAAGCACCAAGGGGGAAAATGAGATTGCGCCTCGCTGACGCAAACAGAACGCGTCAGGGGCGACGGCTCAAGACGGTAGCGCTTCCGCCTCGATATCACTGGGCTGCTCTAGCTGGACCCAGAGCGGAACGCTCCCTGCGGCCTTTTCAATGGCCTGCATGCGCGCGCTATGCGCTTCGATTTCTTCGGCGCTGGCGCGAATAACCAAAGTGCTGGGTCGATCAGCCGGCAACCGACGGATCGGGGTCGCTTGCTGTCGGCCGCCGTTCTCGGAATCGGCCCCATCGCCCGCCAAGGACAGATTGGTCTGTCCGCCGGTCATGGTCAGGTAAACGTCGGCGAGAATCTCGGCATCGAGCAAAGCGCCGTGCAGATCACGCCCTGAGTTGTCCACGCCGTAGCGCTTGCATAGTGCATCGAGACTATTGCGTTGCCCTGGATGACGCTCACGAGCCATCAACAGCGTATCGAGGATGCCGCAGTGATCAGCGAGTTCGGCACGCTCCTGCTGGCCGAGCAGTGCGAATTCGTTATTAATGAAGCCGACGTCGAATGCCGCGTTGTGGATGATCAACTGGGCGCCTTTGATGAACTCGAAGAACTCATCGGCGACGTCTTTGAATCTCGGTTTGTCAGTCAGGAACTCGTTGGTAATTCCGTGGACAGCGATAGCGCCTTCGTCCACTTCACGATCTGGCTGCAGGTATACGTGATAATGCCTGCCCGTCAGGCGCCGTCCGATGACCTCGACGCACCCGATTTCGATGATTCGGTGGCCATCCGTCACGGGCATGCCAGTGGTTTCGGTATCGAGCACTACGCTACGCATGTTTCAACTCACTCAAGCAGGTTGTCGTTTGGCTTGTACTACACCGCGATTGGCCAGGAGGTCGGCGCGCTCGTTGCCCGGATGGCCGGTGTGACCGCGAACCCACTCCCAGCTCACCTGATGCCGGTTGACCTGTTCGTCCAGCAAACGCCACAGGTCCGCATTCTTTACAGGCTGCTTGGCAGCCGTCTTCCAGCCCCGCTTTTTCCAGTTCGGCATCCAGTCGTTTATGCCTTGCATGACATACTGAGAGTCAGTCACCAACTTCACTTGGCAAGGCCTTTTCAGCTCTTCGAGCGCCCGGATCGCTGCCATCAGCTCCATGCGGTTGTTGGTGGTTTCCGCCTCACCGCCCCACAGTTCACGCTCCACCCCTTTGTAGACTAGAAGGGCACCCCAGCCACCGGGCCCGGGATTGCCTTTACAGGCGCCATCCGTATAGATCTCGACCGTTTCATCGCTCATGAGAAATTAGCTGCCCGTTACTGTTCGGCATCGCGGCGGCTGACCTTCGCCACCGGCATTGGTAGCAACTGCCCCATACGCTCCCGACGACTCTGTCGCAGTGGGCGCAAGCCGACCATAAGCTTGCGCGCGACAAGTAGATAGAAACCACCCGCTGGTAGCTGCAACCGTTGGCCGGCGAGCTCAAGCCCCGACAACCGCGCCTGCCACTGGCTGGAAGAAAGCGGCGGACAATAGCACCCGAACCGACGTTTCTCCAGAGCGAATCCGAGCAGGTTAAGCCAATCGCTGACCCGTGTGGGTCGTATGCAACGGGCGTGGCGAAAGGCTTTACGTGACACCAGGCGTGTCGCCCCCCAGGCGCTCCAGGGATTGACGCCTACGATGAGTAGGTGGCCGCCTGGCCTTACGCTACGCGCGGCTTCCCGCAGCAAGGCGTGGGGTGACAGACTGAAATCCAGGCCATGCTGAACCACGACGACATCAGCGGCGTGCTCCCCAATCGGCCAACTCTGTTCTTCGCAAACAATCTCGACACCTGCCAACGGCGGCCCTAGCCTGACACTACGCTTGATCTTCTGGGGCTCAATCGGTGTGTTAGCGAAAGGCCCGTAATGCACCAGATAGCTGCCGAAACACCGCGACAATTCGTGACCGATCGCGCGCTGCTCCTGCTCGAGTAGTTGCCGGCCGGTTGGCCCATCGAACCACGCGCTGGCCTCGTTCATCAACGTCAGCCAACGCTCATCCGATTTGGTACAAGACTCACTCATGGCTAGCCTCCGCTTATCGGTTTAGCCGACCCGATTGACGCTGCCGGTCGGCCCGACACCCTACTTCGGCTGTTAGGATGCGCTTTTGCTTATCACTTGGCGACCCGTACCTATGTTGAAGATAGACGCTCTGCCCGCCTTTACCGACAACTACATATGGCTGCTTCAAGATCATGAGCGCCTTCTCTGCGCGGCCGTGGACCCAGGAGAAGCGGGCCCTGTTCAGGCATGGCTGGATGCCCATCCCGACTGGCGTTTGAGCGATATTCTGATTACCCATCACCATCACGATCACGTCGGAGGCGTGCAGCAGCTGAAGGATCGGCATGGCGCAACGGTTCATGGCCCGGCTGCCGAAAACATTCCGGCTAGAGACAGCGCCTTGATAGACGGGCAGCGTATTCGTGTGCTCAACCACGAGCTGGTTGTCATTGACGTTCCCGGACATACCAGCGGCCACATTGCTTACTTTCACGAAGCCCCGCATGACGCTTGGTTGCTTTGCGGCGACACGCTGTTCGCTGCTGGCTGCGGTCGCCTATTCGAAGGTACCGCCACGCAGATGTACGCCTCGCTACAACGGCTCGCATCGTTGCCGACGGATACGCGGGTGTATTGCGCACATGAATATACCCAGAGCAACCTGCGCTTTGCGCAGGCAGTGGAGCCGGACAATCCGGACGTTTTACAAAGGCTTGAACGGGTAGTCCGTTTACGCGAGGCCGGCAAGATAACACTGCCTTCAGACCTGCTGACCGAACGCGCGACCAACCCCTTCCTGCGCAGTGCCGAACCCGCTGTGGCGGCTGCGGCCAGTCAGCGCGCAGGTCACGCACTGCATACACCAGAAGACGTGTTCGCTGCGCTGCGTGCGTGGAAAGACAGCTTCTGACGAAGGTCGACCAGTCCCCAAAACCAAGCCGTCGGGTTGACCCATCAGAACGGCATTCCTACACTCCCTCGAATTTGCGCGCAAGGGAACCCTTCAGCCAATGCCGTCCGACACTTCAAACAGCCCTCATCCGGACGCCTTGGCAGCCTCCGGTCGGGCCCTGGCGCTGGCAGTTTGTCTCGCCATCACTGGCTGCCAAAGCACCACTTCGCGTGAACCTTCGGTCGACTACGCTCAGGCGAAACCCGCACCGCTCGTGCAGGAAACCCTCTGGGTCAGTGAACATAAACCTGCCACCACGACCCATACGGATGTCTGGGATCGCATCAGGCATGGATTCAAGCTGCAGGATCATTTGGGCAGTAACCCACGCATTGAACAGCAGCGTCTGCTTTTCTCCAGCCGGCCGAACTCCATCGAAATGGCCAGCGAGCGAGGCAGTCCGTACATTCACTATATTGTCGAGCAGCTGGAAGAGCGCGAGATGCCACTCGAACTGGCGCTGCTGCCCATTATCGAGAGTTCGTACAACCCTTTTGCGTATTCCCCCGCCCAGGCCATGGGCCTTTGGCAGTTCATTCCGTCAACGGGCCGGCACTTCAACCTTCAGCAGACCAGCTGGTACGACGGCAGACGCGATATTACAGCTTCCACGGCCGCTGCGCTGCGCTACCTGACCTATCTGCACGGGCTGTTCAACGATGACTGGCTTCTTGCGCTAGCAGCTTATAACGCGGGTGAAGGCACCGTCAGCCGGGCCATCGAGCGCAACCAGAAGCGTGGCTTGCCCACTGATTACTGGAATCTCCCACTGCCCCGGGAAACACGCGATTACGTGCCGAAACTTCTTGCCCTCTCGCAAATGGTGCAGAGCCCGGAGGCGTACGGTCTGGACCTGAATCCCATCGCCAACGAGCCCTACTTCGACGTAGTGGCACTAAAGCAGCGAATGGATCTGGCCAGGGTCGCCGAATTGGCAGATCTCGACGAAGATGAGATTTATCGGCTGAACCCGGCGTTCACAAGACGCATCACGCTGGACGGCCCGCAGCATCTGCTCGTGCCGAGCGCAAAGGCCGAGATGTTTGCCGCCAACCTCGCCCTTATGAAGCCGCAAGATCTAGTCGACTGGCAGCAATACACAGTACGGCC
Source organism: Pseudomonas sp. DNDY-54 (assembly GCF_019880365.1). Classification (NCBI taxonomy): domain Bacteria; kingdom Pseudomonadati; phylum Pseudomonadota; class Gammaproteobacteria; order Pseudomonadales; family Pseudomonadaceae; genus Pseudomonas; species Pseudomonas sp. DNDY-54. The sequence continues at coordinate 2,025,446 of NZ_CP082271.1, read as the reverse complement.
GGGCGACACGCTCGGAACCATCGCCAACAGGCACCGGATATCAATCAACATCATTCGCGACATCAACCGTCTTCGCGGCGATCGGTTGCAGATCGGGCAGGTGCTCAGCATCCCTCAATCCACCGAAACGGGACAATCGCGTGAGCTCCTGCATGCGGTGGCACGCAGTCAGCCTGCACCGCGAAGCTATAGGGTTCGAAAGGGCGATAATCTTTGGGAGATCGCCAAGACGCAGAAGGTCTCCGTAGGAGACTTGCAGCGCTGGAACAACCTGTCTGGCAGCAATCTTAAGGTGGGCCAAGCGCTATTTCTGCAGGCAGCCGGCAGCGATAAGCGCGCCAAGTCCACACCGACTTATTACAAGGTCAAGAAAGGCGATTCTTTGTATCAGATAGCCAAGCGCTTTAATGTTCAGATCAATAATCTGAAGACGTGGAACCCGAGGGACAGCGCCATGCTCAAGCCAGGCCAGACACTCACGCTTTACCTCCCGCGCTAAATTTGCAGCAAGCCGGGCAAGTGCATCTTTTAGCTGCGCTTGCTCAGCGCATCGAGACAACGCCCGGCCAGTTGGGTGAATCGCTGGAAAGCGACGAATTGCTCATGTTTCAGTGCGCGACCCGATAGCCGATTGTCTGCGTAAAGCACGCCAATCTCGCGCGCCCCTGCCATCAGCGGGCCTATAAAGAACATCCCCTTACCCAGCTGCTGTCGAAGCGGCAACGTCACCAGCTCGTCTAGGTTGTAGCTAGCTGGTACGCCCATCCAAAGCGGCTGACGCTGACGGAGCACGTAACTGAAGATGTGCGCCTGACCCGACGGGTCGACAGGCAAGACGAAGCTATCGACCCAGGTCTGAGTGTTTTCTCCCGCCACGCACTTTGCGCGAAACGTAGTCTGCTGATCGGCCAGCACCGTCAGCATCACACGCTCCAGCCCTGCACCTTCGTGCAAGCCCCTCAGCAAGGCATCGAGAATCAACCCGACGTCCCCACGGCTGCCGGCCATCATCCCAAGGTCCTGCATCGCCTGCTGCATCACGAGAAGGTTCGGCTGCAAGAGGCTTGCCTTGCGCTGCGCCTGTTGCAACTGGACTTGTTCAGGGTCGGTCGAGGGGATCAGTTTGCATAATCTACTGGCGCCGAACGTGGCGGCGACATTGACCGCCTCGTCAGCGCTGGCCAGTATCTGCTGCATCGCATCCGCTTCGGAAATACCACTGAAGGCCGCGAGTTCCCCAACCAGCAATTCCATCTCTGGACAGCCCCAACCCTTTAAAGCGGCGGCACCTATGCGAACGCCCAGGCTGACCGAATGCACTGCAGGGTCACGCAGGTTGGCAGAACCATGAGCCAAGCTGGCCAGCTCGCCGATATTCCAGCTTTTGATCAAACCCAGATTCAGCTGCCGAAAACTGGTGCCGAGCACCCTCTCAACCGTCTGAACCTGATCGGCATCGCTGGCCGCCAAGGCCTCGCCAAGTTCGTCAGCTTTTTCTCCACCGCAACCCCAAAACGCGAGCTCCCCCACTTCATGAAGAAGTGCAGCAATGAACACTTCCTCCTCGTGTTTCGTTAGCACATAGCCGGCGATATTGCGCGCCTGAACCGCTGCGTGAAATGAGCGTGCCAGAAGATCTTGAAGCTGCTGACGAGGTGCACGGTCGAGAAGACCATCGATCAGGCTAACCGACAGACTGATCAGGCGAACGTTGTCGAAGCCAATCATGACGATGGCCCGCGAAATGGTCTTGATGGTTTCCTGCGAAGGGTTGTAATAGCTGCTGTTGCCAACCCGAAGCACCTTGGAGGTCAGGGCAGCGTCTCGCAACAAGACATCCGCGAGTTGCTGCACGGAGGCGTGCTCTTGCTCTGTGATCCGCTGCAGATCCTGCACGACCGCCGCCAAGGCAGGTAACTCTGATTGGTTCAAGCGGTCTATCCATGACTGCAAACCATAGCTGGTTTCGTTCAAAATCGCTGACCTCACCCAACGAGTGGGCGACAGAAAGGAAGGCAGTTTGCCCAGATAACCGGCCTTTTTCCAGCGGATACAAGCTGTTACTGTACTCCGCCGAAAAGACCGAAAGCGCCATGGATCGGATTCACCGTTTGATGCGACCCATCCTATTGTTATTGAGCTGCCTGGGGCTGAGCTTTCCGTCGTTCGCGACCATCAGCGAAAGCCACGGTTATGCGCAGTTTGGCACCCTCAAATACGCAGAAGACTTTGCTCATTTTGACTGGGTGAATCCCGATGCGCCTAAAGGCGGTCGCGTACGACTCATGGCGTCTGGCACATTCGACACGCTCAATCCCTACACTTTCAAGGGAACCAGCCCAACCGCGACGCCCGGTTTTTTTCAGTATGGCATTAGCGAGTTGAACGAACCTCTTATGGTTGGCACGGGCGTATACGACCCGTCTGGCGACGAGCCGGCGTCAGCGTACGGACTTATCGCAGAAACCATCGAGTACAGCGACAACCATAGCTGGGTCGTCTTCAATCTGCGCGACTCGGCACACTTTCACGATGGTCAGCCAATTACCGCTTATGACGTAGCCTTTTCGTATCGACTACTCATCAAAGATGGTCATCCCCGCTATCGCACCGACCTTCAGGGCATCAAGCGCGTCGACATTCTTAATCGCCATCGGATCCGCTTCGTCTTCGACAAACCCAACAATCCATTGTTAATCATGCGTCTGGGCGAGCTGCCGGTATTGCCGCAACACTATTGGAAGGATCGTGATTTTCGCGCAACGACGTTCGAGGCGCCTCTGGGCAGCGGCCCCTATCGAATAACGCAAGTCCAACCAGGCCGTCGAATCACGTTCGAACGTGTGAAGAACTATTGGGGCAGAGCCCTCCCAGCCAACCGTGGCAAATACAACTTCAACCGAGTCGAGGTCGAATTCTACCGCGACAGCACCGTCGCATTTGAAGCCTTCAAGGTTGGAGAATTCGACTTCTATATTGAGCATCAGGCGAAAAACTGGGCCAACGGCTATCAATTTCCGGCGGTTCTGCGCGGTGATGTGATCCGCGCGGAAATACCGCACCAGATCCCAACGCAGACGCAGGCGTTGTTCATGAACGGTCGGCGGCCAACCTTTGCCGATATAAAGGTGCGACAGGCATTGGGCATGCTGTTCGATTTCGAATGGACGAATCGTGCATTGTTCTACGGCGCCTACCAGCGCAGCGAGAGTTACTATCCGAACAGTGAGTTTGCGGCGACGGGCACCCCGGAAGGCGGCGAGTGGTTGCTGCTGTCGCCGTATCGTGACCAGCTTCCGCCACAGCTGTTCACCGAATCCTTTGAGCTACCGAAGACCGACGGACGCGGCATCCCGCGCGACACCCTGCGCAAGGCGCTGGGTTTGCTCAAGGATGCAGGTTGGAAGCTCACGCCGGAAGGTCTTCGCAACAAGGCAGGCCGAGCGTTTGAATTCGAGATACTGCTCGTGAATCCCCGCCTCGAACGTATTCTTCAGCCCTATGTAGAGAATTTGGCGCGGGTTGGCATACAGGCCCGCTTGCGTAGCGTAGATGGTGCGCAATATAAGCAGCGACTGGACCAGTACGACTACGACGTGATCCTCACCACGCTGGGGCAGAGCCTGAGTCCTGGGCTCGAACAGTGGTTGTATTTCCATTCCAGCCAGGTGAGCGTCAAGGGTGGCCGCAATTACGCGGGTATTGCCAACCCCATCATCGATCAGCTGATTGAACAGCTACTCATAGCCAAGACCCGTGAAGAGCAGATTGCCGCAGCGCGAGCCATCGACCGCGTGCTGCTCTGGAACCACTACACCATCCCCAACTGGTTCATCAGTTACCACCGTCTGGCATACCGTAATCGGTTCGCCCACGTCACCACACCGCCGTATACGCTGGGGTTACGTGCGTGGTGGCTGAAGGATCTGGAGAAGGCAAATGACAAGTAACGTACGACTCTCAGTACTTTTTTCGAGCGCTGTAGTTCTTCTTTGCGCCGCAGGCATCGCGGAATCGGCGCCACAGCACGCCATGACGCTGTACGGCGAAAAGCCTAAGTACCCAGCGGATTTCACACATTTTGACTATGCCAACCCTGACGCGCCCAAGGGCGGGACCCTTCGACAAGCAGGTTTCGGCAGTTTTGATTCATTCAACCCCTTCATTAACAAAGGCGTACCCGCGGAGGATGTCGGTCTCGTCTACGACACCCTGATGACTCAAAGTCTGGATGAGCCCTTTACGGTATACGGCCTGCTGGCGGAGAAAATAGAAAAGGGTCCAAACAACGAATGGGTACGTTTCTATCTGCACCCCGAGGCGCGTTTTCACGACGGCGAGCCAGTTGAGGCCGAAGACGTCGTGTTCACTTTCGAAACACTAATAAGCAAAGGAATGCCACATTACCGTGCGTATTACGCCGATGTCGAAAAGGCAGTGATGGAGGGGCCGCGTCGCGTTCGTTTCGATTTCAAGCACCCAGGCAATCGAGAACTCCCTCTGATTCTTGGGCAACTGCCAGTGCTGCCAAAGCATTGGTGGACCGACAGAGAGTTTACCGCCGGCAACATGGAGCCGCCGCTGGGCAGCGGCCCCTACCGAATAGAGCGTGCGGAAGCTGGCCGCTCGGTGCGCTATACCCGCTTCGACGATTATTGGGGCAAGGACCTAGCAGTCAATCGTGGGTTCTACAACTTCGATCACGTGCATTTCGACTACTACCGCGACAACACGGTGGCGCTGCAAGCCTTCAAGGCGGGACACTTTGATTACTGGCTCGAGACCAGCGCGAAGAACTGGGCTACCGCCTACGATACCGAGGCGGTTAAAGACGGAAGGATCATCAAAGAAGAGATCGCCAACCATAACCCGCAGGGCATGCAGGGTTTTATTTTCAACACCCGCAAGCGGCATCTACAGGACGCGCGGGTTCGGGAAGCCCTTGCGCTGCTCTTCGATTTCGAATGGACCAATCGCCAGCTGTTCAATGGCGCCTATACCCGCACCACGAGCTATTTCGATAACTCGGAGCTCGCCTCGTCGGGATTGCCGAGCAAGGATGAACTGTCCATTCTCGAACCCCTGCGCGACCAGATACCAAACGAGGTATTCGACAAGCCCTTCACCCTGCCTCGGACCAATGCCGACGGCATGATCCGTGAGCAGCAACGGCGCGCCTACGAACTGCTCACCGCAGCGGGGTGGAAGATTGAGAACGATCGTATGGTGGGTGCGGATGGCAAACCAATCAAACTTGAGTTTTTGCTGGTTCAAGCGGATTTCGAACGGGTGCTCTTGCCCTACAAGCGCAACCTTGCCGGGCTAGGCATCGATCTGGAAATACGCCGGGTCGACGTCTCCCAATACATCAATCGGCTGCGGTCGCGCGATTACGACATGATTGTCAGCGGTTTCGCCCAGTCCAGCTCGCCGGGTAATGAGCAGCGCGAATATTGGCATTCTTCGAGTGCGGACAATCCCGGGAGCCGAAATTTCATCGGACTGAAGGACCCCGCCATCGATACGCTGGTAGAGAAGCTTATCGCCGCTGATTCACGCGAAGAGCTGATCACCCGCACACGAGCGCTGGATCGCGTGCTGCTCGCCGGTCACTACGTAATTCCGAACTGGCACATCAAGACGTGGCGTGTGGCCTACTGGAATCATCTGGCCCACCCGACAACCACGCCCCTTCACGATATCGGCCTGATGACCTGGTGGCATAAGCCAAACGTGGACACCCCTGATCCAGAGCCGATTCAGAACGGAGAAACTGCTGAAGCTGACAACGCCAACGCCACTCCTGCGTCGGAGCGATAACGCATGCTCGCGTATGTTTTCCGGCGACTGCTGCTGATCATTCCGACGCTGTTTGGCATCTTGCTGATCAACTTCATCATCATTCAGGCGGCACCAGGCGGCCCGGTTGAGCAAGCAATCGCGAAGCTTGAAGGTTTCGAAGGGGCGACAAGTCGCATCGCCGGAGGTGGCTCCGAAGTGGCCACTGGCAGTAACAGCTATCGGGGCGCACAAGGCCTGGATCCGGACCTGATCGCAGAGATCGAGCGCCTGTACGGCTTCGATAAGCCAGCACCGGAGCGGTTCTGGATCATGCTGAGCAACTACTTGCGTCTGGACTTCGGGGAAAGCTTCTTCCGTGACGCCACCGTGACCGAACTGATCATCGAAAAGATGCCGGTGTCGATCTCGTTGGGGCTGTGGAGCACGCTAATCATGTATCTGGCCTCGATACCACTGGGCATTGCCAAAGCCACCCGGCACGGCACCCCTTTCGACGTCTGGACCAGTTCCGCGATCATCGTCGGTTACGCAATTCCGGCGTTTCTATTCGCCATCCTTCTAATCGTGTTGTTCGCGGGTGGCAGCTACTGGAACTGGTTTCCGCTGAGGGGACTGACCTCCGGCAACTTTGACGAGCTGACACTGACCGGCAAGATCATCGACTATTTCTGGCATTTGGCGCTGCCGGTCACCGCGCTGGTGATCGGGAATTTTGCAACACTGACCTTGCTGACAAAAAATAGCTTCCTTGACGAGATCAACAAACAGTACGTGATCACAGCACGGGCAAAAGGCCTGAGCAAAAATCGTGTGCTGTATGGCCACGTCTTCCGCAACGCGATGCTTATCATCATTGCGGGCTTCCCGTCGGCGTTCATCGGCATGTTCTTCACCGGCTCGCTGCTGATCGAAGTGATCTTCTCGCTCGATGGGCTGGGGTTGCTCAGTTTTGAAGCGGCCATCAATCGGGACTATCCGGTCGTGTTCGGCACCCTCTTCCTGTTCACCCTGCTCGGCCTGGTCGTCAAGCTGATTGGTGATCTGACGTACACACTCGTGGACCCACGTATCGATTTTGAAAGCAGGGAGGCTTGAGATGACGCTGTCACCGCTGAATCAGCGTCGCTTCGCCCTGTTCAAAGCTCATAAGCGCGGCTGGTGGTCACTTTGGATATTCCTGACGCTGTTCATTCTGAGCCTAGGCGCCGAGCTGATTGCCAACGACAAGCCGATCGTTGTTCGTTTCGATGGCGGCTGGTACTTCCCAGTATTGAAGCGGTACCCTGAAACGGTGTTCGGCGGTGAGTTTCCACTGCAAGCCAATTACAAGGGGCCCTACATCCAGGAGCTGATCGAAAAGAAAGACGGCTGGATGATCTGGCCGCCGATTCCGTTTCATCATTCCAGCATCAATTACGATCTTCAGGTTCCGGCTCCCGCCCCCCCCTCTTGGGACAACTGGCTTGGCACCGATGATCAGGGTCGCGACGTATTTGCCCGCATCATCTACGGCTTTCGTATTTCGGTTTTGTTTGCGCTGACCTTGACGCTCATCAGCTCGGTCATCGGTGTCATCGCCGGTGCGTTGCAAGGATTCTATGGAGGCTGGGTCGACCTCGTAGGGCAGCGTGTGCTGGAGATCTGGTCAGGCCTACCGGTGCTCTACCTTCTCATCATTCTTGCCAGCTTCGTGCAGCCGAACTTCTGGTGGCTCCTCGGCATCATGCTGCTGTTCTCCTGGATGAGCCTGGTCGATGTGGTCCGCGCCGAATTCCTCCGAGGACGCAACCTAGAGTACGTCCGAGCAGCTCGGGCGCTGGGCATGCGTAACGGTGCCATTATGTTCCGCCACATCCTGCCCAACGCCATGGTATCGACCATGACCTTCATGCCATTCATCCTGACAGGCGCAATCGGCACGCTGACTGCGTTGGACTTCCTTGGCTTCGGCTTGCCTCCGGGCGCTCCGTCGCTGGGTGAGCTGGTAGCGCAAGGTAAGGCCAACCTTCAGGCGCCATGGCTGGGTATCAGCGCATTCATGGTCCTCGCCGTCATGCTGACTCTGCTGGTGTTCATCGGTGAGGCTGCCCGCGACGCCTTCGACCCAAGGAAATAGCATGGCTGAAAACCTAATAGAGGTACGCGACCTCGCTGTTGAGTTCGTCACCGGCAGTCAACATCAGCGGGTCGTTGAAGCGGTGAGTTTTGATATCCGTAAGGGCGAAACGCTGGCGCTGGTTGGCGAAAGCGGGTCAGGTAAATCCGTCACGGCCCATTCGATCCTGCGCTTGCTGCCCTATCCGCTCGCGCAACACCCGGCCGGTACCATTCATTACGCGGGTGAAGACCTCCTCAAGGCAACCGAAAAACGCATGCGTGGCATACGCGGCAACCGTATCGCGATGGTTTTTCAAGAACCGATGACATCGCTCAACCCGCTGCATACCATCGGTAAACAGATCAACGAAGTGCTGGAAATACACAAAGGGCTTAACGGGAAGGCCGCCACCGCACGCACCCTTGAGCTTCTCGAATTGGTTGGTATTCCCGAACCCGCCAAGCGTATCCGGGCCTATCCCCATGAACTGTCCGGTGGTCAGCGACAGCGCGTGGTGATTGCCATGGCGTTGGCAAACGAACCCGAACTGCTCATCGCTGACGAACCGACCACTGCACTCGACGTAACGGTCCAGCTGAAAATACTGGAGCTTCTCAAGGAGCTTCAGGCTCGCCTGGGCATGGCGTTGCTGCTGATCAGCCATGACCTCAATCTCGTTCGCCGTATTGCTCATCACGTATGTGTCATGCAGAGCGGACGCGTCGTCGAACAAGCACCTTGCGAACAGTTGTTTCGCTCGCCGCAACATCCTTACACGCAGGAGCTGCTCGCAGCGGAGCCTAGCGGCGATCCGGTGCCGGTTGAGGGTTCATCCGAGCCACTACTGGAAGTGAAAGATTTGAGGGTTTGGTTTCCGATCAAGAAAGGTCTGTTTAGGCATACCGTCGACCACATCAAAGCGGTTGATGGTGTCAGCTTCAGCCTTCCGAAGGGGCAAACGTTAGGCATCGTCGGCGAAAGCGGCTCTGGAAAATCCACGCTAGGGTTGGCGATTCTTCGGTTGCTTGCCAGCGATGGCGAGATCCGCTTTGACGGAAAGGCACTAGAACAAATGTCGCAGCGTGCCGTACGCCCGCTTCGACGGCAGATGCAGGTGGTGTTTCAGGACCCATTCGGCAGCCTGAGCCCTCGCATGTCGGTAGGCCAGATAGTCGGAGAAGGGCTCAGCATTCATGCAAAGGGGTCTGCCACGGAACAAGCGCAGGCGATTATCGATGCGCTGGTCGAGGTTGGGCTCGACCCGGAAAGCCGTCATCGCTACCCCCATGAGTTTTCCGGGGGACAGCGGCAACGGATTGCCATAGCTAGGGCATTGGTACTCAAGCCTGATTTAATCCTGCTTGATGAACCAACCTCGGCACTGGACCGAACCGTACAACGGCAAGTGGTTGAGCTACTACGCTCGCTACAGGCCAAATACAACCTGACGTACCTGTTCATCAGCCACGATCTGGCGGTAGTGCGGGCGCTGAGCCACCAGATGATGGTGGTCAAGCAAGGTAAGGTCGTAGAACAGGGGGTAGCCGGATCTATCTTTGCCGCCCCTCAACATCAATATACAAAGCAGTTGCTGGAGTCTGCATTTATGACCCCAGCCACTGATGAACAACCAGAAGAGGGACAAGCACATGGGTTTTCTAACCGGTAAGCGCGTACTGATCGTCGGCGTTGCCAGCAAACTGTCTATTGCATCAGGCATCGCCGCGGCCATGCACCGCGAGGGCGCTGAACTGGCATTCACCTATCAGAACGAAAAACTCAAGGGTCGTGTCGAAGAGTTCGCCGCCGGCTGGGGCTCGGGCCCGGAGCTGTGCTTCCCGTGTGATGTTGCAAGCGATGACGAAATCGTCAAAGTGTTCGAAGAGCTGGGCAAAAAGTGGGACGGATTGGACGGTATTGTCCACTCGGTAGGCTTCGCTCCGGGCGATCAGCTTGACGGAGACTTTACCGACGTCACCACCCGCGAAGGTTTCCGAATCGCACATGACATCAGCGCGTTCAGCTTGGTTGCGCTCGCCAAAGCCGGGCGCCCGATGATGAAGGGCCGCAATGGCAGCATCCTCACGCTTACCTATCTGGGCGCCGAGCGCACCATGCCCAACTACAATGTGATGGGCATGGCCAAAGCGAGTCTTGAGGCAGGCGTTCGTTACCTCGCCGGCAGCCTAGGCCCAGAGGGCACTCGAGTCAACGCCGTCTCGGCGGGCCCCATCCGCACGCTCGCAGCGTCCGGCATCAAGAGCTTCCGCAAGATGTTGGCGGCCAACGAGAAGCAGACTCCACTGCGCCGCAACGTCACGATCGAAGAAGTTGGCAACGCCGGTGCGTTCCTTTGCTCCGACCTCGCTTCTGGCATCAGTGGCGAGATCCTCTATGTCGACGGCGGATTCAACACCACTGCGATGGGCGCTATCGAAGACTGATCTCACCACAACAATAAAAAACCCGCATCGAATGCGGGTTTTTTATTGCCGACTGCCTTCAGTCAGAACGTCTCGATCTCAGCGTCAGCCTGCAGCATCTGACGGTACGCCGCGAAATCCTGCTGCCCGCTGCGCGAAGCGAGGAAGCGCCGGTAGTTCTGCTTATCTTCCTCCGACAGGTCAGCTTTCGGTTCGCTGACGCCGGTAAGACGAACAATAACGAAATCACCACCAGGAAGAGTCACGCTTCCGTAAGTCGGCGCTTCACTCGCCTGAGGTTTCGCCATCCGGAACACCTGCTGAAGCACAGCGGGCTCCACGCCCTCTTGATTTCGTGCAGCCGCTTCGACTGCCTGCCACTCCCGGTCGGTTTCACCGCCAGCCTCACGCAGCGAAGCGATCAACTGCTCACCAGCCTCTTGCGCCTGCTCTGTTGCCTTACTGCGCTTCAGCTGAGCAATGATGTCATCTTTCACCTCATCGAAAGGAAGCACTTCCGGTTGCAGATGTTCTTTTACACGCACCGCAACCACAGTGTCTGGGTCGAGCTCGATCACGCTACTGTTGGCGCCGTCAATTAGCACCTCGTCGCTGAATGCCGCCTGGATAACTTGCCTGTTTGCTGCGATGCCGTCCGCGCCACCCTCGCGCCCAAACGCTTCAGTTGTTTGAACGGAAAGCCCTAACTCTTGGGCTGGTTGGACAAGATCGGACGACTCGAATGCGGTGTCCTCCAATTGTTTACTTGCCTCGACAAAGCGCTGTTCGACCTGCTCAGCTTTCAACTCCCGGATCAGCTCTGGCTTCATGCTCTCCAATGTCGGAACTTCCGGTGACTGCACGCCAAGCAACTTGATAAGGTGCCAGCCAAAATCGGAGCGTACAGGCGCTGATACCTGGCCCTTCTTCAACTCGTATAGGGCCTCTTCAAAAGCCGGGTCATACACACCAGGACCTGCAAAGCCAAGATCGCCGCCTTCACTAGCCGAACCCGGATCCTCAGACATTTCCTTGGCTAAGGCTGCAAAGTCCTCGCCTTCAGTCAATCGCTTAGCGATGCCTTCAATCTTCGCCTTGGCATCGGCATCACCGGAGCCATCCGCTTCCACTAGGATATGCGCCGCGCGCCGCTGCTCCGCGAGATTAGCGATCCGCTGTTGATAGAGCTGCTCCACCTCCTCGTCCGACGCCTCAACCTGATCGAAGAACGAGTCCTTGGTCAGCTCGACGTATTCAAGAACAACCTGCTCCGGCGACCGAAAGCGACCAGTGTTCTCTTCATAGTATTTACGCGCCTCGTCATCGCTAACCTCAACCGCAGCGGCATCGGCTGGCAGGGTTATGGTGGCGAAATCGCGCGTTTGCTGTTCCAGACGAGCAAAGGCTTCAATCTGCTCATCCGTGACGAAACCGGATCCGGATATACCGGCTCGCAGCTGGCCAATCAGCATCTCTTGCTTGAGCAGCTCGCGGAATTGAAGACGCGTGTAGCCCATCTGCTGAATAACTTGATCAAACCGCGCGGCGTTGAAGGCACCGTCGACAGTGAACTCCGGCGTCTGCAAAATTAGCTGATCGAGTGCGCTTTCAGAGAAAGCGAACTCCGCGTTTTGCGCCCCTTGCAACAACAACGCTCGATCGATAAGCGCACGCAGTGAAGATTCACGTACCAGTTTGTCATCCAGCAGCGAAGGATCAAAATCGCCACCCAGCTGCTGCGCCAACTGACGACGCTGCATGTTCATCGCCTGATTGAGTTCATCCAGTGAGATTTCCTCACCGTTGACCTCTGCGGCGTTTCGGCTGTTGCTGGCGGCATTGAAAATGGCATCGAAGCCAGTCAGCGCCAGCAGCATCACGATGATGCCGATAATGGTTTTGGCAATCCAGCCTTGTGAATTGTCCCTGATGTTCTGAAGCATGCGTCCCCCAGGAGTCAACTGCGGATGGTCACCGCAGCGCGGGTGGAATCCGGATAAAAGAAAGGCGCATCCAGGGATGCGCCTTCTCGGAGCTTTTGGAGCGGTTGGGCCTTATCCCCCAAGCCCGAACGCAACAGGCGACGCCTGTTCGAATAACCGCTCCAAGCCAGCGCCAGCGCAAGCCGACATCTGGCCGGATCGAAAACGCTTAGTTGACAGCGTCTTTCAGAGCCTTGCCAGCTTTGAAGCCCGGGATCTTGGCAGCCGCAATGTTGATCGGCTTGCCAGTTTGCGGGTTACGGCCAGTGCGAGCGGCGCGTTCCTTGACAGCGAAAGTACCGAAACCAACCAGCACCACGGAATCACCAGCCTTCAGAGCGCCAGTGACAGATTCAATCACTGCATCCAGCGCGCGGCCAGCAACAGCTTTCGGGATATCAGCAGATGCAGCGATGGCATCGATCAGTTCCGACTTGTTCACTCTAAGTCCCCTTATTTCTGTTGAGTCGTATCTTTAATTTTTGGTGTTAAGCAAAGCGGTGCCGAAAATAGCAGCAACACAGAGGGCCGGCTTATATCAAGGCCACCGAAAATGTGTCAACAAAGCCTTTCAGACTAATGCGTGCTAATTCGCTCCTTGGAATCAGACTCGCGCTTGTCGTCCTTTGCAACAATATCGGGAGCCGCATCGGGCAAGGGCTCCGGCGCGTATTGCAGCGCAATTTGGAGGACTTCGTCAATCCACTTCACCGGTTTAATCTGCAGGTCCTGCTTAATATTCTCAGGAATCTCTTTCAGATCACGCTGGTTCTCTTCCGGGATGATCACCGTTTTGATACCGCCACGATGCGCAGCAAGCAATTTTTCTTTCAAACCACCGATTGCCAACACTTGTCCACGCAAGGTGATCTCGCCAGTCATCGCCACTTCAGCACGGACGGGAATCTGTGTCAGCGCTGATACCAGCGCGGTGCACATTCCGACGCCGGCACTCGGTCCATCCTTGGGCGTGGCACCCTCTGGCACATGGATATGAATGTCCTGTTTCTCGTGGAAGTCGACAGCGATACCCAGGCTTTTTGCTCGACTGCGTACGACTGTTAGTGCTGCCGTAATCGATTCGCCCATCACATCGCCCAACGAACCGGTCTTGGTCAATCGACCCTTACCTGGAACTACTGCGGCTTCAATAGTCAGCAACTCACCGCCCACTTGCGTCCAAGCCAAGCCTGTCACCTGACCGACCTGATCTTGCTGCTCGGCCAATCCGTATCGGAACTTGCGTACGCCAAGGTAGTGTTCAAGGGACTCGGCGGAAATTTTCACTTCGAAGCTTTTCTCTGCCGCATGCTCCTTGACGACCTTACGGCAAACCTTCGCCACCTGACGTTCCAAACTGCGGACACCCGCCTCCCGGGTGTAATAGCGAATAATGTCCCGAATGGCGTCTTCTTCAAACAAGAGCTCGGTCTTCTTCAGTCCGTTGGCCTGCACCTGCTTCGGAACGAGGTAGCGAATCGCGATATTGATCTTCTCGTCTTCGGTGTAGCCGGGAAGGCGGATGATCTCCATACGGTCCAGCAAGGGCGCCGGAATATTCATGGAGTTAGCGGTACAAAGAAACATTACGTCAGACAGGTCGTAATCAACCTCGAGGTAATGGTCGTTGAAATTATGGTTTTGCTCGGGATCAAGCACCTCGAGTAGCGCCGAAGCAGGATCGCCCCGCATGTCGTTACCCATCTTGTCGATCTCATCGAGCAAGAATAACGGGTTGCGGACACCCACCTTGCTCATTTTCTGAATCAACCGACCCGGCATCGACCCGATATAGGTACGGCGGTGACCACGTATCTCAGCCTCGTCGCGCACGCCGCCCAACGCCATGCGGACAAACTTTCGGTTAGTCGAGCGCGCGATGGATTCGGCCAACGAAGTCTTGCCGACCCCGGGCGGGCCGACCAAGCACAACACTGGCCCCTTGAGCTTCTTTACTCGTTTTTGAACCGCGAGGTATTCAAGAATCCGGTCTTTAACTTCCTCAAGACCGTAGTGATCGGTATCGAGCACTTCCTCGGCCTTGGCCAGATCGAGACGCACCTTGCTAGCCGCTTTCCATGGCACATTAACCAACCAATCGATGTAGGTCCTGACCACAGTCGCTTCAGCTGACATCGGCGACATCTGCTTGAGCTTGTTCAGTTCAGCCGTCGCCTTTGTATAGGCGTCCTTGCTCAGCCCAGCATTTTCAATGCGCTTCTTCAGATCATCGATTTCATTATGGCCCTCGTCGATATCGCCGAGCTCCTTCTGAATAGCCTTCATCTGCTCGTTCAGATAGTACTCTCGCTGGCTGCGCTCCATCTGCTTCTTGACCCGGCCGCGAATGCGCTTCTCCACTTGCAGAAGATCGATTTCGGCGTCAAGCAGTGCCAGTACATGCTCCACTCTGGCAGGCAGATCGGTGATCTCAAGAATTGCCTGCTTTTGCTCGATCTTGAGCGCCATATGCGCAGCCATGGTATCGACCAGGCGCGCTGGTTCATCAATGCTCGCAAGCGATGAGAGCACCTCGGTAGGTACTTTCTTACCGAGCTGAACGTATTGTTCAAACTGACTCAGCAGACTGCGGGTGAAGACTTCCGCTTCGCGCTCGTCGATGTCCGATTCATCAATCAAAGACACCTCGGCACGGCAATGGTCATCCACGTCGAAGAACCGATCTATCACGCCACGCTGTTCGCCCTCGACAAGCACCTTAACGGTGCCATCCGGCAATTTGAGCAGCTGCAGAACGGTGGCCACGGTACCCACCCGGTAAAGCCCCTCTTCAGCGGGGTCATCATCGGCTGGATTCCTTTGAGCCAAGAGCAGGATCTGCTTGTCGCCAGCCATGGCAGATTCAAGCGCCTCGATGGACTTTTCCCGGCCAACGAACAGCGGAATCACCATGTGCGGGTAGACCACTACGTCGCGCAGCGGCAAAAGGGGCAATTCGATGGTTGTCTTCATAAATTCAGCTCTACGACGGCCATACGGCAATGAACGGGAAACACCCTGGCAATCAAGATGAGGGCACACAGGGCAAAAAACAAGGATGCGGTAAAAAGCAAAGGGGCCCGGAGGCCCCTTGTTCTGTTACGCGTCAGGCGCAGCCTTGGCGGGCGGCTCGCTATTCTCGTAAATGAGCAGCGGCTGCGATGTGCCCTCAATGACACTCTCGTCGATGACCACCTTGCTTACATCCTTCTGCGAAGGGATTTCATACATCGTGTCCAACAGAACGCCTTCAAGAATCGAGCGCAGCCCCCGCGCCCCGGTCTTGCGCTCCAATGCGCGGCTGGCAACGGCCTTAAGCGCATCGGTACGGAACTCAAGATCAACACCTTCGAGCTCGAACAGCTTGGCATACTGCTTGGTCAACGCATTTTTAGGCTCGGTCAGAATCTGAATCAGCGCAGCCTCATCCAGCTCGTCGAGGGTTGCAATGACAGGCAGTCGCCCAACGAATTCTGGGATCAAACCAAACTTCACCAAATCATCAGGCTCAACCGCGCGCAGCGACTCTCCAATCTTCTTACCCGGGTCCTTACTGCGAACCTCGGCGTTGAAACCGATGCCACCCTGAGTTGAACGTCCCTGGATAACCTTTTCGAGACCCGCAAACGCCCCGCCACAGATGAACAGAATATTCCGCGTATCAACCTGCAGGAATTCTTGCTGCGGGTGTTTACGACCGCCTTGAGGGGGTACTGATGCAACCGTGCCTTCGACCAACTTGAGCAGCGCCTGCTGCACACCCTCGCCCGAAACGTCACGGGTGATCGACGGATTATCGGACTTGCGAGAAATCTTATCGATTTCGTCGATGTAAACGATGCCCATCTGGGCCTTCTCTACATCGTAATCGCATTTTTGAAGGAGCTTCTGGATGATATTTTCGACATCCTCGCCCACGTAACCAGCCTCAGTGAGCGTGGTAGCGTCAGCGATAGTGAACGGAACATTCAGCAGCCGTGCAAGCGTCTCGGCGAGGAGCGTCTTGCCCGAACCGGTCGGACCGATCAATAGAATGTTGCTCTTACCCAGTTCGACTTCTTCTTTCTTGTCGCGCTGGTTGAGTCGCTTGTAATGGTTATAAACAGCTACCGCCAGGATCTTCTTTGCACGCTCCTGACCAATGACGTATTGGTCGAGAATGCCGCTGATCTCCTTTGGCGCAGGCAGTTTTTGCGCGGTGCTCTCGGCCTGTGCTTCTTGCACCTCCTCACGGATGATGTCATTGCACAGGTCGACGCACTCGTCGCAGATAAAGACCGAGGGCCCAGCAATCAACTTGCGTACTTCGTGCTGGCTTTTGCCGCAGAAAGAGCAATAAAGCAGCTTGCCGGAATCCTCGCCGTTGCGGGTGTCAGTCATTCGATCGATCCAATCGGGAAGGCTTGAAATACAAGATGAAGGCAAATGCGGGCATTTTCAAGGGCACAAGGAGCGCACATGACGGATGCCCGCTAACGATACCTTTAGACGGGCAATTGCCGTTTGTCGTGAACAGCGTCGACAACCCCATACTCCAACGCACGCGAAGCGCTCATGAAGTAGTCTCGATTGGTGTCACGCTCGATCGTTTCAAGATCCTGGCCTGTGTGGTGGGCCAACAACTGATTCAGCCGCTCACGAATATAAAGAATCTCACGCGCGTGGATATCAATGTCGGACGCCTGCCCCTGGAAACCACCCAAAGGCTGATGAATCATCACCCGGGCGTTCGGAAGGCAGAAGCGCTTGCCCTTCGCCCCACCCGCAAGCAAGAACGCGCCCATGCTGCAGGCCTGACCGATACAGGTAGTGGACACATCGGCCTTGATGAACTGCATGGTGTCGTATATCGCCATGCCGGCGGTAACGGAGCCGCCTGGTGAATTGATGTACAGGTGAATATCCTTCTCGGGGTTTTCCGCCTCGAGGAATAGCATTTGCGCGACGATCAGATTGGCCATGTAGTCTTCGACCTGACCCACCATGAAAATCACCCGCTCTTTCAGGAGACGGGAATAAATGTCATACGCGCGCTCGCCACGAGCAGACTGCTCGATAACCATTGGCACCAGGCCGCCAGCCGCCTGGATGTCGGGTGCTTGCATAAATGGATTGCCGGACATTTCCAACGAAACTCCCTATGTCATGCCGCAAAGACATAAGCCAGCACGAGGCTGGCTTATGAATATGCATATAAACGGTTGAAGAGACTCAGGCAGCTTGCGGAGCTTCCGCAGGCTTCACTGCTTCTTCGTAGGAGACCGATTTGTCGGTCACTTTAGCCTGCTGCAGGACAGTATCTACAACTTGTTCTTCGAGCACAACAGAGCGGACTTCGTTCAGTTGCTCGTCGTTCTTGTAGTACCAGGACACGACCTGTTCCGGCTCTTGGTAAGCAGAAGCCATTTCTTCGATCAGCTCGCGAACGCGCGCATCGTCAGGCTTGAGCTCGTACTGCTTGACCACTTCGGCGACAATCAGCCCCAGCACGACACGGCGCTTGGCCTGCTCTTCGAACAGTTCCGCCGGCAGCTGATCAGGCTTAATGTTGCCACCGAACTGCTGGACAGCCTGGACACGCAAGCGGTTCACTTCGTTGTCGATCAGGGCTTTCGGCACTTCGATCGGGTTGGCGCTGACCAGACCTTCCATGACCTGGTTCTTGACCTTGGTCTTGATGGCCTGACGCAGCTCGCGCTCCATGTTCTTTTTGACTTCGGCGCGGAAGCCTTCGAGACCGCCTTCCTGAACGCCGAACTGCGCAAAAAATTCTTCGTTCAGCTCGGGAAGCTGGGGAGCCTCAACGCTGTTCACTGTCACGGTGAATTCAGCAGTCTTGCCGGCCAGATCGAGGTTCTGATAATCCTCTGGGAACGTCGGATTGATAACCCGCTCTTCGCCAGCCTTGGCACCAACCAGTGCAGATTCGAAGCCGGGAATCATACGACCCGAGCCCAGGACCAGCTGTGTACCTTGTGCCGAACCGCCCGCGAAGGCTTCGCCGTCAATCTTGCCGACGAAATCGATGTTCAGCTGATCGCCGTCCTCGGCAGCACGGTCGGCTTTTTCGTAGCGAGTGTTCTGCTTGCGGAGAATGTCCAGCATGTTGTCGACGTCTGCTTCACCCACTTCGGCTTGCAGACGCTCAACTTCGATACCTTCGAAGCCGGCTACTTTGAATTCGGGGAACACTTCAAACGTTGCAACGTATTCCAGGTCCTTTCCTTTCTCGAACACTTTCGGCTCAACCGACGGCGCACCTGCTGGATTGAGCTTTTCGGCAACAACGGCCTCATAGAAGGTCGACTGGATCAGATCGCCCAAGGCTTCCTGGCGTGCGGCAGCTTCGTAACGCTGACGAATGACGCTCATCGGCACTTTACCGGGACGGAAACCTGGGATCTTTGCACGGCTGGCGGTCTGTTGCAGACGCTTGTTGACTTCGGTCTCGATGCGCTCGACCGGCACGCCAATGGTCATGCGGCGCTCAAGAGCGGAGGTGCTTTCAACAGAAACTTGCATGGATTTTCCTCGTTGCACAGACATAAGCCGGCGTTCCGGCCCCAGAATGGGCAAGCATTCTAGTGGGTCGTACCACAGAAGTCACCCCGCGCATCAGAACCAGCTCAATGGCAGTTTCAGACGTTATTCAGAGCGTCATTGAGAGCCGTTGGGCCCCGATCATTCCCAGCGGGAGAATGGTCGGCGGCGAACAGAGTGCGTACCACGCAGGCGAGATTAAGCGATAACGGCGCGGTTCGTACGCCGAGCAGGAGCGGCACCGCTGGTCTATCGTTGTGGAGCGCTTACGCCAGAGCCCTCGAGCCGGGAGAATGAAATGACCGCGACTGACGACATCGGAAAGTTGGTCCTGAGGGTATCAGTCGGTGCGCTGATCCTTCTGCATGGAATCTCTAAACTGCAGAATGGAATCGACGGGATAATCGGGATGCTAGGGTCCCTCGGACTGCCGCCTTTTCTTGCGTACGGCGTGTATTTCGGCGAAGTGGTTGGACCGCTTCTGGTGATCATCGGATTGTTCACTCGCATAGGCGCCCTTCTCATGGTCGGCAATATGCTCGCCGCTTTTGGCTTGGCGCACACGCAGGAGCTGTTCTCACTTGGTCAAATGGGTGGCTGGGCTCTTGAGCTTCAAGGTATGTTCCTCTTCGGCTCGATCGCCATACTCCTGCTCGGAGCCGGTCGCTTCAGCGCCGGAGGACTCAACGGGAAATTCAACTAGGCTGAGATCAGCTGACGTTGATCAAGAGGCTTACGTAGAACGGCCGTTTCTTTCTATCAGTTGGCGCAGCTGGGCCGAACACCCATTGAGCAGCAAAGCTACCTTAGCCAAGATCTCGCCATGACAACTTCGGCCCCGATCCGCCAGCCCTGCCCGCCAGCTGCCTGCGTTTGCGGACGCGAACGAGCGCTGGACAATCCCGGTGGCGACCTTCGAGTCCTGCGACTGACGCGCCATGAGGAGAATCGTCTGATAGAGCGGTTGGAAAACCTGACCAGCCTGGCTGATCTCCAACATATGCAGCAGCGGATGTACCAGCAGTTGGGTATTCAGCTTCAAGTGGCACCCGGATCGAACGAAGTCCGGAGCATGCGTGGCATTCGAATCGAGATAGCCGAGCTACCCGGACTCTGTCGGAAGACCCGCCAATCCATTCCCGCGGCGATTCGGCGGGCATTGGAGAAACGCCCATTAATCGCCTACAGCCTGCTCAATGCGCACGATCTGTTGCGTGACGCATGACGTCCAAGGTTCCTGCGCATGGTCCAGCAATAGCGCTCACTGACGCCTTCTGCGATAGTTGCCCGACCGACCGATTATCCGGTTGGTGCGCCCCTCGTCCATAAGACGTCGGTGCGGATGACGCACTCATTTGCTTCGCTGCAACTATCCTTCCGCAGCCTGCCGCGTCGACATCGCGCGACCCGCGCGTCCCGGTGACCAATCCGTCATCGTTGTCGCCCTCCGCTGATAACCAGCGTCGGGCTGTTCGCCGATAAAAACCAAAAGCCGATCCGAACAAGGACGCCTCATGAAACTGACCCGTTGCTTTACCGCGCTGGCCGCCGCTGCGGCGTTGTCCGCCAGCTTCTCTGCCGTTGCCCGCGAATACTCCGTCTCAACCGTGCTCTCCGATGCCTTTCCGTGGGGCCAGGCCGCGCAGAAATGGGCTGACCTGGTCGAGGAGCGATCGAAAGGCGAAATCACCCTCCGCGTATACCCCAACGCGCAATTGGTCGCCGGTGACCAAACCAAAGAGTTCTCCGCCATGCGCTCTGGGCTGATCGACATGGCTGTCGGCTCGACCATCAACTGGTCACCGCAGGTGCCAGAGCTGAATCTGTTTTCCCTGCCGTTTCTGATGACAGACAGCGCCGACCTCGACGCCATTACCCAAGGCGAGGCCGGTGAACGAGCTTTCGATGCAATTGAGAAGCGCGGCATCGTCCCGCTCGCATGGGGCGAAAACGGCTTCCGTGAGCTCTCTAATTCAGCCAAGCCGGTACGAACCCCTGCCGACCTGGCTGGCCTGAAGATTCGTGTCGTCGGCTCGCCGCTGTTCCAGGACACCTTCACCGCCCTTGGCGCAAACCCAACCCAGATGAGCTGGGCCGACGCGAAGCCCGCGCTTACGACCGGCGCGGTCGATGGCCAGGAAAATCCGCTTTCCGTGTTCGACGTTGCACGGGTCGACCAGGTCGGCCAGAAGTATCTGACGCTCTGGCACTACATGGCTGACCCGCTGATTTTTGCCGTCAACCAGCGTGTCTGGAAGCAACTGCCGGAAGCCGACCGTGAGCTGCTACGCCAAGCGGCCATCGATGCGGGAAAATGGGAAATCGAGCTCTCGCGGAGCGGGGAAGCCAAGCGTCTGGAAGACATCCGTTCGCGCGGTGTTGAAGTCGTCGAACTGACCGAACAGGAACATCAGGCCTTCGTTGAGGCGACCCGTAGCGTTCATGAAAAATGGACGCCAAAAATTGGCGCCGAATTGGTGGACGCCGCACGGGCAGCTATCACTGAGTAAAGACCGTTTTACCCGGCGGCGTTTCGCCGTCGGGATTGAGGAAACCCATGAACAATCGACAGGACGCGCGCCTGGAGCGCGTGCTGGCCACACTGGCGCTCGTCATTATCAGCTTGATCAGCCTGGCCAACGTCGTGGTGCGCTATTTCACTGACGCTTCCTTCGCCTTTACCGAAGAGCTCTCCGTATTTTTGCTTGTCATCCTGACCTTTGCGGGTGCCTCAGTGGCAATGCGCAGCAACCGGCACATCCGAATTGGCTTGTTCGAACGCCTTTTCCCACGCCTGCGCACCCCACTGATTATCCTGCAATGGCTTGCCAGCGTGACAGTGCTAGGCCTCGTGGTCTGGTATAGCGGGCAATTCGCCCTGGAAGAATACCAGTGGGAGTCGGAATCCCCGGGGCTCGGCTTGCCGAACTGGTGGTATGTCGTATGGCTGCCCTTGCTGGCGGTGGCGATGGTCGTGCGCCTGACTCAGATGACGCTCGACCGGCTGCGCGGGAGGCTTTCCGATGAGCCCTGACTACTGGATGCTCGCCAGCTTTTTGCTGTTGCTTCTGATAGGCGTGCCGGTCGCTTTTTCGCTGGCATTGTCTGGCGCCGTCGGGATCCTCGCCGGGCTCTCACCGGACATGCTCGCGACACTTGGCACCAACACTTATAACGGCGTCGCCAAGTATCCGCTGATCGCCATTCCGCTGTTCATCCTCACCGGCTTGGTGTTCGAGAAATCCGGCGTTGCATTGCGTCTGGTGCGATTCGCCCAGGCATTGATCGGCCCCCGTCACGGTGGGCTGGCAATGGTCGCCATTCTCGTATGCCTGATCATGGGCGGCATGAGCGGATCGGGGCCCGCCGACGCTGCCGCCGTGGCGATGGTCATGTTGCCGAGCATGACTCGCGCGGGTTACCCCAAGCCATTTTCGGCCACGCTGATCGCAGCGTCGGCCTCCACCGCCATTCTTATCCCTCCGTCCATCGCGTTGATCCTCTACTCCATTGTCGTACCGGGCGTTGATTTGCGGGCGCTATTCGCGGCCGGCCTGTTTCCGGGAATCATTGCAGGGTTGGTCCTGCTGCTGCCGGCCTGGCTACTGGCTCGTCGTTATGGCTGGGAGAAGCCGGAGGGCGCCGAGCGGCCCCCATTGGGTGAAAGCTTTCGCCAGGCCTTACCTGCACTGTTCGCACCGGTGCTGATCCTCGGCGGCCTGCGTAGCGGCCTGTTCACACCGACCGAAGCGGCGGTAGCCGGCGTCACCTACGGTGTCGTGGTCGGCTTGTTCATTACCCGTGAGCTTGATTGGCGCAACCTGTGGCGTCTTTGCGGTGAGGCTGCGGTCATCTCCGGCGTGGTTATGCTGATCATCGCGCTGGCCGGGATATTCGCCTGGGCCGGAACCATGCTCGGCACGTTCAGGCATCTGGCTGAATGGCTGATTTCCCTGTCGGACAACAGCGCCGTGCTGTTGATTCTGGTCATGATCGCCGTGCTGCTGGCCGGCATGCTATTGGACGCAATCTCCATTTATCTAATCCTCATGCCGATCCTCATTCCGGTTATGCAGCACTTCGGCTGGAACCCGGTCTGGTTCGGCATCCTGTTGGCGATGAACATCGCCATCGGCCAGTTCACCCCGCCGGTGGCCATCAACCTCATGGTCACTGCTGAAGTAGCCAAGATACGCCTGGAACAAACGGTTGGCTGGGCGATGCTGTTTGTGGTGGTGATGGGAAGCGCACTGGTACTGGTGGCGATATTTCCGGAAATTGCGCTGTGGCTGCCGAGGGTGCTGGGGTACGCCGTGTGAACGCACACCGTTGCTGCGCGTGCGCGCCCGCCGTTTCGGCTCGTCTGATCCCCTCTTTGGCCCCAGTCGCTGGGGACAGACTAGCCAGACGCTGGCATACCCAAGCCTGCCGGGTTAGCGGGCCGAGGCGAGCTCAGCACAGGCATCCATTACGTTGCTCGGATCGCTTCGGCCTTTATGAAGTCGATGAAGGCTCGAAGTGGCGATGGCATATGACGGCGCCCATGGTAGTAGAGGTAGGGTCCGTCAAACGCCTGCCACCAATCCTTGAGAATGGGAGTCAGGCGGCCGTCCGCCAGGGGTTCGCGGAGAAAGTCTTCGAACGTGTAGATGATGCCTAGCCCGTTGATGGCGGCGCTGGTCTTGAGGTCATGCGAAGAGGTTACAAGCTGGCCTCGCGGCGGAACTCGCAGAATTCGGCCGTCCTTCTCAAATTCGAAGATGCCCACCTTGCCGTTTTCGAAACGGTGACCGAGTAGCTGATGTTCGGTTAGCTGTGCGGGGTGCTCGGGCGTACCACACGCTTTCAAATACGCTGGCGCAGCAGCTGCGACGAAACGCTGCCTTCTGGGCCCGATTGGCACCGCAATCATGTCTTTGGCGAGACTTTCCTCGTATCGCACGCCCGCGTCATAGCCGGCACCGATGACATCGATGAACGTGTTCTCCATCACCACTTCAACGTTGACGCCTGGATGAAGCGTGATGAAGCGGCTCAACAGGTCAGGGAGAAGGTAGCGCGCCACCGGTACAGGCACGTTCAGCTTCAGCGTGCCTACCGGGCGTTGGGCTTCATCATCCAGATCGTTGAACGCCGCTCTGATCTCTTCGAGCGCCGGGCGTAGACGTTCGAGCAACCGCGTCCCCGCACTGGTTGGCGTGACGCTACGCGTGGTGCGGTTAAGCAACCGCACGCCCAGATCCCGCTCCAGGCGGCGTATGCAGTCGCTAAGCGAAGACGCCGACATTCCCCGCGTCTGAGCCGCGGACCTAAAACCTCCTGCGTCGACCACAGCGGCAAACAGAGCCACATCGCTCAGATTAGGCTGGCGCATCGGAATCACCTTCTTGACCGTGCCAAAAACTGTACGAGACAGCGTACAACCCGTCCACATTTACCCGGATTATCAAGCCATAGCCCGAGCGTAATACTCCTCGCGTCGACCTCGCGCTCAACCAGAGTCGCGGTCATTTAACGACGATGGAGGAAACTGCCATGTGGACCATATTCCACGCATCCGACCGGGGCGCTGCCAACCCCGTCCACGGAGTGTTAAAGATAACGAGAGCCCTGCTCGCCGGAATGGCACTGGCGGCCGCTTTCACGGCTGAAGCCGCCGACCGGGTCTCGCCGGACCCGGACTGGACCGCAACGGATATGCCGTCCCAGGAGGGCCGCATCGTGCTGATTACCGGAGGCACCAGCGGGATGGGCTATGAGGACGCCCTAGCCCTTTCCAGAGCCGGTGCGCAGGTCATCATTGCGGCGCGCAATACGGAACGAGGCCAGCAAGCGGTCAATCGGATACACCAACAGGTACCCGATGCGAACGTGACGTTCGAACGCGTGGATCTGGCCAACCTGGCGTCGGTGCACGAGTTGGCGACCCGCCTCACAACCCGCCTGCCGCGACTCGATGTGCTGATCAACAACGCAGCCATCATGGCCCCGCCCGAGCGTGGCATTTCCGCCGATGGCTTCGAGCTGCAGTTCGCAACCAACTATCTCGGTCACTTCGCGCTCACCGGTCTGCTCATGCCGCTGTTGGGTGAAAGCGATGACGCCCGCGTGGTGAGTCTGTCGAGCATCGCTGCCGCCCGCGGCCAATTCAACTTCGACGACCTACAGGCCGAACAGCGCTACGACCCTTACGCAACCTACGCCCAATCAAAACTGGCGATGCTGATGTGGGCGTTCGAACTTCAGCGACGTAGCAAAGCGTCTGGCTGGGGCATCAGGAGTATCGCCGCGCACCCAGGCGTCGCTGTGACCGAATTGGTGGAGCGAGGCCCAGGGCTCGATAGCCAATTTGGCGCCACGTGGGCACAGGACCGAGATGACTATCACTCGGCGGCGCAAGGGGCACTCTCCACGTTGTACGCCGCGACATCGCCGGACGCTGCCGGCGGCGCCTATTACGGGCCGACCGGCGACGAAGAAAAACGTGGACCGCTTGGCTTTGCCAGAACGCCAGAGACGGCTGAGCGCCGCGCCGATGCTGCCAGGTTGTGGAGCCTGTCGGAACGACTCTCGGGCGTGACTTATCCCTGAATGCGCCTGGCACGGCCCATCGGGGCCGTGCCAGGCGCCCGATGCATCCTCTCTCAGGAGCAGCTGCTATGAACATATCGTCCCTGTCGTATCGCTTGAGTGTTGCAATCAATGCCGACGACCACGAGCTAGCCCCGGCGCTGTCCGGCTTTACGTTGTTTTTCTGCCTGTTCAGCGGGTATTTCATGTTGCGCCCCATACGCGAGGCCATGGGTGTGTCGGCCGGTGTAGACAACCTCCAATGGCTGTTCACGGCGACTTTCGTCGTCATGCTTGTCGCGGTTCCGCTGTTCGCATGGCTCAGCGCCCGAGTGGTGCGCCTGCATTTTGTCGACTGGGTATTCGGGTTTTTCTGCGTCAACCTGATGGTCTTCGCAGCCCTGTTTTATCTCCGCGATAACGGCCCCTGGATGGCGCGGGTCTTCTTTGTGTGGATATCGGTCTACAACCTGTTTGTCGTGTCCGTCGCCTGGAGTCTGATGGCGGACGTGTTCGACGGCGCGCAGGCCAAACGCCTGTTCGCATTCATCGCTGCGGGCGCCAGCGTGGGGGGGCTGGTTGGGCCTGCGCTGAGTGCATTGTTGGTCGAGCATTTGGGTGAGGCCGGTTTGATGCTCCTGGCCGGGCTTCTACTGGGCGTCGCCTTGGCGCTCAAGCACTCGCTGATGCGTTGGCGTGAGATTGGCGGTGCGGGTCGCCCGGGTGCCGCGCCAACTGAAAGCACGCGCAGGCCTTTGCCCGGAAATCCTTTCAGCGGCATGACGCGCGTACTGCAGTCGCCCTATCTGCTCGGCATTGCTGGTTTCGTCCTTCTGCTGGCGACCGTAAACACATTTCTGTATTTCGAGCAGGCACGTCTGGTGGCCGAGCTATTTCCTGAGCGTGATGAGCAAATCCGCGTGTTCGGCATGATTGATCTAGTCGTTCAGGCCGGCGCCCTACTGTCTCAGGTTTTCATTACCGGGCGCGTCGCGCATAAGCTGGGTGTCCGCACGCTTCTGGTAATCGTGCCGCTACTAGTGAGCGTTGGTTTTCTGGGGCTTGCCCTAGCCCCCAGCTTCGCCGTGCTGGCGGCGCTGATGATCGTACGTCGCATCGGCGAATATGCGTTCGTCAGGCCGGGACGGGAGATGCTGTTCGCACCACTCGATGCTGAAAGCAAATACAAGGCAAAGAATGTCATCGACACCGTGGTCTATCGAGCCGGTGACGCCGTTAGCGGCTGGGCCAAAAGCGCTTTGGATATGATCAGTCAGGGTGTAGGGCTGGCAGCGGTAATCGGGGCCGGCTGCGCCTTGCTATGGGCCTATGTCGGATGGACGCTTGGTCAACAGGCAGACCGACGAAGCCAGACAGGTCCGAGCGGCCAGCCGGGCACACTGCAAACAAAAGCGCCTGTGGCATCTGGCGGGTAGCGCTCCCGCTGAAAATTGAAAGCGCTACGCACGGCCAATCAAGATTCAATGGAGGGCCGTTTGGTCGCAAAGCCTGGCGGCCAAGCGCAAGCCTGCCAAACTGTTGAAAAACGGCCCTGTTGCTACCTAATGGAAGCCCTATGCCCACGACGTACAATTTCGCGCTGGTCTGCCTGTCCATCATGATCGCCATCACCGGCTCGTTCACGGCGTTGGACCTCGCCAACAGAGCGCGCGCTTCGGCGGCATGGGTCAGGCATACCTGGCTAGGCGCTGCGGCTGTATGCATGGGTGGCAGCATATGGTCGATGCACTTCGTGGGGATGCTGGCGTTTGGTATGCCAGGCATGGAAATTCACTACGATCTGACGCTCACGCTCTGGTCGTTGATCGTGCCGATAGCGGTCACCGCCATCAGTTTTTTTGCCGTCAATGCGCACGGCCTCTCCCTTAGAACACTCCTGATCGGCGGCATGTTCATGGGGCTCGGAATCGGCGCCATGCACTACATGGGCATGGCCGCCATGACCATGCATGCTGAGCTGTCTTACGACCCGCTCTGGGTCCTGGCGTCCTTCGCCATCTCGATTGGTGCAGCAACCACGGCGCTCTGGCTGTCGGCTCGCGGTCGGCGGCTCTGGCTACAGGGCATAGCGGCGATAGCGATGGGATTTGCAATCGCCGGGATGCACTACACGGCAATGGCCGGCGCGCGCTTCACACCGTTGGATGATGCGATACCGGCGATGCCGAGCAACAATCTGGATCTGCTGACACTTGCGCTTGCCGTCGCGGGCTCGACCTTTCTGGTTCTGTTCCTGGGGCTCTCCTCTTCAATGTATGACCGTCGCCTGGCGGCCGTTAACGAAAGGGAAGCGGCTGCGCTACGTCAAAGTGAAGAGCGCTTCCGTGAGCTCTACATGAAGACACCGCTACCGCTCCACGCACTCGATCAGGACGGCCGATTGGAATCGGTCAGCGATGCCTGGCTTGGCCTTCTGGGTTATCGTCGCGAGGATGTGATCGGCAGACCGCTGGTTAATTTCATGACGGAAGCGTCCGCCCGCCAGTTGCTCAGCCATGACTGGCCCCATCTGCTAAAGACGGGCAGTTACGTTGATGCTGACTACCGTTTCGTTAGCAAAACGGGTGAATTCATCGACGTGCTCGCATCAGCACGTCTTGAGCAGCTGGCGCAGCGCCCGTTTATCTTCGGTGGCCTGGTCAACGTAACCGAACGTCGTCAAGCCGAAGCCGCACTTCGCCAAGCCCACAAGATGGAAGCGATTGGAAGGCTGACGGGCGGCATCGCCCATGATTTCAACAATCTGCTCGCGGTCGTGCTTGGCAATCTGGAATTGCTCCGTAAACGGCTGCCGGGGGCCGAGGCGCGTGTCGGCACATTGATCGACAACGCGCTGCAAGCAACTCAACGTGGCGTTAGCCTGACTCAACGCATGCTTGCCTTCGCACGAAAGCAGGAGCTGCGCCCCACCTCAGTTTCCATGCCAGACGTCGTGTTGAATATGCGGGAAATATTGCAGCGGCTGGTCGAGGCGAATGTCGAGATCGACACCCGATTCCCGCTTAATTTGCCCCTTGCCTATGTCGATGAGAACCAGCTCGAGATGGCGCTGCTTAACCTGGTCGTCAACGCACGCGACGCCATGCCCAACGGCGGCACGATCTGCATCGAGGGTCAGCTTCGTTCCTCTTCTGACTCCCCTGGCCAACCGTTCAAGGATTTCGTGGCGCTAACCGTACGTGATGACGGCTGTGGTATGAGCCCCGAGACGGTCGCACGCGCGACGGAGCCGTTCTTCACGACTAAAGGAACGGGCAAGGGAACAGGGCTCGGCCTTTCGATGGCGCAGGGTCTGGCAGAGCAGTCAGGGGGGCGCCTGGTAATTGAAAGCAGCCCCGGCAAGGGCACAACGGTCGAATTATGGCTGCCGATTGGTGTTGCGGCGACGGCGACCGAACCGCCGCGAAACAAAAACGACCACCCGGCTGAGCCAGGCATGGCGGCGCTTTCCATCCTTGTGGTCGACGACGACCCCCTCGTCCTGGCAAATACCAGTGCTCTGCTCGAAGACCAGGGTCATCACGTAGTGGCGGTAGCAGATGGCCAGGCCGCACTCGCCTCGCTGCGCAAGCACGGCGCGGTCGATATTCTTGTCACCGACCAGATGATGCCGGGCCTGACAGGGACGCAACTAGCGGATATCGTCGCCGCCGAACGACCGGAGTTACCGATTCTGCTTGTAAGCGGCTATGCCGAGTTGCCAGCCGGCAGCCATGCTCGGCGTGTGCTCGCCAAACCCTTTACGCAACAGTCATTGATCAGCGCCATCAGCGAGACGCTCGGGCGCACCAGTTCAGGCGTGGTAGTCCCGCTTCATACCCGACGCTGATCGGGCAATTCCCGTCTTTGGGCACAGCTAACAAGCTGGCGAGGCCTTTAGGCAGCGTCATTCAACAATCGCCGTATTGCGAAGCCCAAGGGCAGCTTCATGGGTTAGCGGTAGATGATTTCGTCGTCCGTTCCGGCTTGAACCGATAGGTGCGGTTGCGGTGCATAGCGTTCTTCGACGATGAACTTCGCATGGGTATTTCGGGAGAACGCATACGAAAAGTTCACCCCAAAAAAGCCGCTATAACAGCGTGACAGATGGGCGGTGTCGGTGAAGCCGGACCGCTTGATCGCCGTCGCGGTAGGCACGCCGGACACGGTCAATGTGACGAACTCTATCAACCTGTACCAGAGACGATGCCTGCGCAGAGGCGCGCCAACATGAACACTGAACAACCGTATCAGCCCTGACTCTGACAACCCTACCTCGTGCGCCAGCGATCTAACCGAAATGTTGAGCGAAGCGGTGTCCCTGAGACGCGCAATAACATGCGTAATCCGAGGGTCAGTGCTGAGCGCCGTATCAGCGCCTGCATATCGACTGATGAGGTGCTCCAATCGGCGCTGCGCTTCTGCAAAATCCGGGGCGTCATCACGTAGCTGGACCAGATCCCCAGCAAATTGGTCTTCGTCTTCCAGGTTGTAATAGACCCCAGCGGCGACCGACTCCATCTTTTTCTTCAACAACTGAAAGTCCGACCTGCCGGCATCCAGATAACAGGCTGACATCACACCGCCCTGGTTTTCGATGCTGATCCGGCTACCGGCTGGGATGAGCAGGCTCTTCGCGCCTATCCATCTGTTATCGCCGAGAACCTGGAATCGCACCGCGCCTTCGAGGCATATCAGCAACGAAGACGCTGCGGAATGCAGGTCCCTGATCCGTAGCTGCGTGCGTCCAAGATAGAGATATCTCTTATTGGAAACGTAGACCAGCGCAGGCGGCGTTGCGGGTTTGATAATGAGGTCATCGGCCATGATTGTTTATTATTGTAGTTGCACATTGTGATCGCACTTTAATATTAGCGCCGACATCCCGAACGCTTAACCGTTGAGCCGAGTCTAGCCACCACGCCCTAACTGTCAAAAAAGACGAACCACATTACAGCAGGGACTTCCCGGCCTAGAGACGCTCAGCGCTAGCAAGTTTGAGGAAGCCTCACTTACATAAACGACGCGCGCCACTTCATGACCGGTCCATCTAATAAATGATCATTCATGGCACATATAAACCCACGTACTATTGAACTAACTTAAAACAGCCAGTGCATCCTTTCGCATCGCCGCCGACGGCAACAAACTCGCGCCCTCCTGCCTGCTTTTTATAGATCTACGAGCTGTGAACACCTGGCGCTCGGGCACATGACCGCCTCGCTTATTACCAACTCCCCCTTTCGGATACAGCGGTAGCCGCTTATTAAGGCCGGCAGTTACTTGTATGAAATGAGCGACATCTTCGATTGTCGCCTATGCACCCCCTTGATAATTTCGTCCGGCAGCCGCAGGACATTGCGCGGCGACGCTGATGATTGTCCGGTCACAACAATAACAAGAGAGAACAACATGAAGATCAATATGTCGATAGCAAAGACAGCGCTACTTGCCACGTCATTACTGGTAACCACCTATGCGTTTTCCGCACCAGGCCCATCTGCCCCATGCACAGACTGCACGCGCGGGCCGACGCCCACTGTTGCCTCGTTGAAAAGTAATTCAGGTCCGTTCAACGTGAGTGAGTTTTCGGTCTCGGGTTACCTTAAAGGCTTTGGGGATAGCACTGTGCATTACCCCACCAATGCAACAGGGAAGATGGGCGCCATTGCCGTGATTCCAGGCTATCTGTCGTATGAAAGCAGTATCGAATGGTGGGGACCGCGTTTGGCGTCGCACGGTTTCGTGGTCATTACCATGAACACCAACACCATCTACGACCAACCGGACAGCCGCGCCAACCAGCTCAGCCGTGCACTGGATTACGTCATTGAACAAAGCAATAGCCGTTACAGCCCGATTGCCGGAAAGGTCGACAGCACGCGACTAGGCGCGATCGGCTGGTCAATGGGGGGTGGTGGTTCGCTGAAACTCTCTACGGAACGTTCACTTAACGCAATCATTCCTCAAGCACCCTATTACGCCGGCTTTAACAGCTTCGACACGATCAAGACGCCTACGATGATTCTGGCGTGTGGTGCAGACGTGGTTGCGCCTGTGCGATCGCACGCCTCCCCGTTCTACAACGAAATCCCCAACGCCACCCCGAAGGCCTTTCTGGAGATATATGGCGGATCACACTTTTGCGCTAACACCGACTACCCCAACGAAGACCTGCTAGGCATGTACGGCATCTCCTGGATGAAGCGCTTCATCGACTTCGATCGCCGCTACGACCAGTTCCTCTGCGGCCCAAATCACGAGGCGGACCTGAGCATCTCCGAGTACCGCGAGAACTGCAATTACTGAGCAACCTGATCTACTCGTAAAGCAAAAGGGGCCGTTCCTGGAGAACTGCCCCTTTTCGTTTGTGACTGACCCATCCACCAACTGCTCAACGGCTGCCCTCACTCCTTGATCGCACTTCCCCGCCCCGCAACGGGCAGTCGAGCGCCTAACGCTTCATTCCAGCGTCCAGAAAACTGCTCCGTCTGCCTAAACAATACCCGCCATGGACCGATAACCCGGTACGCCAAGCGAGACGCACACCCTTTTACTGTGCCGCGCGGCGCTTCCCGGCCGGTTTCGCCACCTCCTGCTTCACGTGTCGCATGAGGTTCCGAGTTCGGTATTGTCCATCCGCGAGCGGAGCCTCACCGTGCAACTCATCGATAACCGAGCCTTGATCAACGATGCCCTGAGCCAATCTGCAGCGCTGACCGGAGGTCGTTTTGATCATCGCTATTGGTTGAGTAAGGTGGCGGACGTGAAGCTTCTGATCATCTCCAAGCCGGAGGTGCTCTTCGATCTATCGGTAAAGGTCTATATCCCGCTGACGCCCGGGCAGAATGTGCCCCTCACCTACGGCGACGGTTGGTTCAACTGGCATTTCTTGGGTAGCAAAAGCGCGATGGTCACGATCGCCCGCGAAATCCTCTCCATGGCGATGCGCAACCAGAAATCCAACTCGGTCGTGCTACAGGCATGGCTGGCCGAACTGGTGTCGTTCAAGCACAGCGACCATACGATCGCCGTGCTCGAACCGGAGCCGCAGCAAGACCAGGCGGGCCGCTAAACCCGGACGCGCTCGTGCGATGCGTGATGAGAGCGCACCAGGCGCCCAATTGACCCAGCGAGACCTGACCTAAGCGGTCTCGCCGGCACCCAGCGCGGCCTCTTCATAATCGAGATCACGCAGCAGGGTCTGAAGCATTTGTTCATCGATCAGGTGTCGCTTCCTCATCCGGTACATTTCCTTGCGCTGCACGGCAATGGCCTGCACGCGTATATCGCGCTCTAACGCCAGCGTTTCCCTTGCCTGATTGGCTCGATCATGGTGATCCATCAAGGCCTCGATGTCGTGCCGGTAGGACTCAGTTACCCGCGCGGTGACTTCGCTGCGCAGTAGCGCATCGTCCGGATCCTCGACCGGGTTGGCCTGTTTCCAGTTCTCAAGCCAGCTGACCGCCGCTTGCGCAGCGATTCGGCGGGCTTTCTTGAGTTCTTCCCGATGTTCCTCGAAGTCGTTGTTCGGCAACTGTTTGAGGAAATAGGGAATGCCCAGCGCGCCGACCAGTAGTGAAAGGATGATTACCGCCGCCGCCAGGAAAATCATCAGGTCCCGCCCCGGAAACGGCGTATCGCCAATCATCAACGGGATCGAGAGCACGCCAGCCAGTGTTATGGCGCCCCGGACACCCGCCACCGCACTCAGCGCTGAAAAAAGGCGAAGCGGTTTCGGTTGCACGGTCTTTCCGAGCAAGCGCCGTACGCGAGCTTCGCTCCAGTGATAGCCATAAACGAAGGCAAAACGGATGATCAGCAACAGCGCCATGATCGCCAAGGCGCTGAATATCAGCATGGGCATGCTGTAGGTGCCCTGCCCCGCGGCTTCCCATACGCGCTCGACGATCCGCGGAAACTGCAGACCCAGCAACAGAAACACCAGACCGTTGAAGCTGAAGTCGAGCATTTCCCAGATGCTTCGGTTGAGAATTCGGGTACTGGTCTTCACCGGCAGCATGTCGATGCGGCTCTGCACCATGCCCGCCGCTACCGCCGAGAGGATGCCGGACATTCCCGCATGCTCGGCGAGGAAGAACGCCGCAAACGGCAGTAGCAGAATCATCACGACGTATGTCGAGGGATCGAAGAGCCCGCGTGCCGTCATCCACTGTTTGCCCTTGCCTACCACCCAGCTCAGCGCCGCGCCGATCAGCAAACCGCCGAGCGCAATGACAAAAAACTCACCAGTAACCGAAACCAGCGAAAAGCTGCCAGTGATTGCCGCCGCCAGCGCGAACTTGAACGAAACGAGGCCGGTGGCGTCGTTCATCATCGCCTCGCCTTCGAGCTGGTGTGCCATATGCCGCGGCAGTCGACCCTGTCCAATGGCGATGACCGCCAGCGCGTCGGTCGGCGAAAGAATCGCAGCCAGCGCAAAGGCCGCGCCAAGCGGAATGGCGGGCAGCAGCCAATGAATGAAGTACCCGACCACCACCAGAATGATCAGGACCAGCACCAACGCCATGGCGGTCATTTCCGCGCCGTGCTCGGTGAACTCGCGCTTTGGAATTTTCCAACCGTCATAAAACAGCAGCGGCGGGATAAAGAGCAGCATGAAAATTTCCGGCCGCAACTCGACACCCATTCCGAACGGCGGAAGCGCTAAAAGGCTACCCATGATGATCTGCAGGATGGGCAGCGGCAGCGCGACGACATTAGCCAATACGCGGCTTACACCTACCGCGAGCAACAGCAGGAAGATCAGGTAAAGCGTTTCCATGGGGCGGGCGATTCTCTACGGAATTTGGGAAGGCATGCGACCGTTGCGCACATGCGACAAAAGTATAGTCAGGGGTTTTGGGAATAGCCGGGCTCGTTCGTCAGATCGGTTCGTACTAACCGATCCGGAGCCCGCACCCTTACGTAACCCGGAGACAGCGAAGACGACACCTCACTTGCCGCCGTCACACGTGCCCCGCACATAATCGGAGGCCATGTACGCCGCCTGTCGAATCGTCCGGGTGGTGAGACAGAGTGTCCGGTGAACATGACACTCAGGCGTCGAATGTCTCGCTCGCTGGACGGTGCCCATCCACACGCGCAACTGCTTCGCGACTTCTATCGTTGAGCTAAAGCGGGTTAGCACGCATTCGATACCGGCTATCGGCGGCTTACCGGCACGGGCTCGTGGTGGCACGGCTTTGGCTCTCTCCACGGTGCCCTAGTCGCTGACGTGCAGTCCTGCCAGAAGCACCTGGCACCGATTGCTAGCGATACGACAACAACAAAAAGAAGAAGGACGTCATCAATGAAAGCACCTCGCAGAACCCGTCTACTCAACATCCGATCAACGCCTCTGCGCGTGGCCGTGCCCGCCTTGCTGGCGTTGGCCATCGCGCAGCCAACCCTAGCCGCCTCGTGTAGCGAGCTGAACGGCGCACGGATCCCGGCCGCAGCGATCATGTTGCCTACGTCAGGTGCGACAGTGACCGCCGCGGCAGCCGTACCGGGCGGCGGCGCGGCGCCACAGACGTTCGGTCCTTATTGCGAGCTGGACGTGGCAATCGCCCCGGTAGACCCAAGCGCTCCGACGATCAAGATGAAGATCGCCTTGCCGGACGCCTGGAACCAAAAAGCAATGATGTTCGGCGGTGGCGGCTACAACGGCACCATTCCCAATGTCGCCGGCAATGTCCCGGCAGGCCCTGTCGACCAGCCTACGCCACTCGGGCGTGGCTATGCCGTATTCGGCAGTGACTCGGGCCATGTGGCCAACCCGGTCAACCCCGGAGATTTCGCCTGGAACGATGAAGCGTTGGCCAATTACGCCCACGACGCGCTGAAAAAAACACGCGATACGGCGATGTACCTGATCGAGCAGCGCTATGGACAACAGCCTGTACGCAGCTACTTTGCCGGCGGCTCGACCGGCGGCCGTGAAGCGCTCGCCGTCGTCCAGCAGTGGCCGGACGATTTCCACGGAGCCATCGTTCTCTATCCGGCCTATAACGCCGCGGCGCTGGATCTGCAGTTCGGTCGCATCACCCGCGCACTGGCGGAGCCGGGGGCGTTTCCGAACCTGGAAAAGCGAGCAGCGCTGTTGCAAGCCGCCATGCAGGCCTGTGACGGGCTAGATGGTGCGCAGGACCGTGTCATCAGCAATCAGGGCGCCTGCAACGCCTGGTTTGACCCGTCCAAAGCAAAGCTCAACGGCCGTCCGCTACGCTGCCGCGGCGGCGTCGACACGGGAAACAGCTGCCTGTCCGACGCACAGATCACCGCGCTCAAGGTGTTCGATACCCCCATTCGCTTCAGCCAGCCTCTGGCAAGCGGCGAGCGCGGCTACCCCGGTTTCAATACCTGGGGAACCGATCTGGGACGTCCCGGCGCCGGCTTGCAATTGGTGGTCAACCGTCTGGGCTTGAACACGTTGCAACCGGACTACCCAATGCCGGTCCATGGCACCGGTTTCGCCGACGGTGCGCCGTACCATTCAGGATTCTGGGATGAGTGGGTACGCTACTTCGTCACCCGTAACCCCTCGTTCAACTCGCTGACGCTGGACCCAGCCAACCTCGGACCTTGGCAGGCACGTGTCGATGCGCTGTCGCTGCGCCAGGACGTTAACGAGACTGACCTGTCCGCCTTCGCGGCCAACGGTGGCAAGATCCTGATGGCTCACGGTACATCGGATCAGTTGGTCAGCACGCGCGCGACCGCTGAATACTATCGCCGTGTGCAACGGGACATGGGGATGGGCCGCACTCGGCATTTCATGCGCTACTACGAGATACCGGGCTATGCCCACGCGGCGAGTACCGTCTTCAACGCCGCCTGGGATTCGCTGACGGCGCTGGAGAACTGGGTGGAGATGGGTGTCGCCCCACGTCGACAGGTCGTTACCGACACTGTCGCGGTTCCGGGTCGCACGCGGCCACTCTGCGAGTATCCCGCTTGGCCGAAATACAAAGGTCGCGGCGACGTGAACGATGCGTCGAGGTTCGTCTGCGTGAAGACCCGCAACACACGGTACTGACGTGGTCGCGTCCTCAGCCAACACCAACGGGACGCCGCGACGCACATCCGGCAGTGCTAAATCCTGGGCCTTGGGTGGCCCAGGTACGCCATCAGCGCAGGAAAGCCAGCACGCGCTGAGTGAAGGCGTCACCGGCCTCCACGTTGGAAAGGTGTGCAGCCTCGAATTCGACGAGTTCCGCGCCCTCCACCCGCGCCTGTATAAAACGACCATGGTCGGGTGTCGTCACAGGGTCCTGGCTGCCACAGACGATCAGCGTCGGCACTTTGATAGCGCCGAGCTGCTCACGGTAATCGGCGTCACGCACCGCAGCGCAATTGGCGGCATAACCGGCGGGTGAGGTGCTGGCAATCATCTGGGTAATGCGCGCGACTTTGGCCAGCTGCTGCTCAGCAAATGCCGGGGTAAACCAACGAGAGACGGACGCATCGCGCATGTCGCGCATGGTCTGTTCGCCGCCTTCTAGCACGGTGTCGATGCGCTCATTCCAGACCTCATCGGTGCCGATTTTCGCGCCGGTATTGCAGACCACCAGCCGCGTCAGACGCTCGCCTGCATGGATGCCGAGCCATTGACCAATCAGGCCGCCCATGGACAGACCACAGAAGGCGAAGCGGTCGATACCCAGCGCGTCTGCCAGGCCCAGCACATCGCGGCCAAGTTGCTCGATGCTGTAGGGCCCCGGCGTGACGGACGAGCTGCCGTGGCCGCGTGTGTCGTAGCGCAGCACCCGGAACTGCTCGCTGAAGGCAGGCACCTGGGCATCCCACATCTCGTGCGTGGTGCCCAGCGAGTTGGACAGCACCAGCACCGGCGCATCGACCGGGCCTTCGAGACGGTAGTTCAGTTCGCCATCGGCGAGTTTGACGGTGGGCATGGCAAATCTCTCTGGGAAATTGATCTAAAATTAGCCAAAAACGAGCGAAAACGACGGGCTTGCGGCGTGCCGCAATGTGTAATCCATCATGGCGCGAAGCCCATCAAAAGCCGTATGCCGCGATGGCGGTCACAACGGTGGGCTGAAGCCCACCCTACGGGAGCGGACCTCCACACAAAGGTTGGCTTCGTAGAGTGGGCCCGGGGGGCGCTCTGCTTCACCCCCACTGCGTAAAGGCTCAGCACGGCCGTAGGGTGGGCTTCACCATCCTCCGCGCAAATGCTGGAGTCGAAAAATTTAAAGTTTGTGCTGAGGAATGAGCCGGCGCTGCACTAGCCATGAGCGGCTGAGCCCATCACAGCTGTGAAATATTGGTGGGCTGAAGCCCACCCTACCAGCGTGCAGCAGTTCTTGTAGGGTGGGCTTCAGCCCACCACGGCGCGCCTCCTAGACTTTCTCAACCGCTAACGCCAGTCCCTGCCCTACACCCACACACATGGTCGCCAGGCCGAGCTTGCCGCCGCTCTTTTCCAGCGCGTGCACCGTCGTCAGTACCAGCCGCGCGCCGCTCATACCCAACGGATGGCCGAGGGCAATGGCGCCACCCTGCGGGTTGACTTTTGGGCTGTCGTCTTCGAGACCAAGATCGCGAGTCACCGCTAGCGCTTGTGCGGCGAAGGCTTCATTGAGTTCGATTACGTCGAAGTCGCTTACTGCAAGGTTCAGTCGCTCGCACAGTTTGCGCACCGCCGGCACCGGACCGTAGCCCATTACGCGTGGCGCGACGCCAGCGCTGGCCATACCGAGCACCCTGGCGCGCGGCGTGAGACCGTACTTCTGTACCGCTTCAGCACTGGCGAGAATCAGCGCGGCGGCGCCATCGTTAACGCCCGACGCATTACCCGCAGTGACGGTCTTGTCCGGTCCGTTGACAGGTTTGAGCTTTGCCAGCGCCTCGGCCGTGGTGTCCGGACGCGGGTGCTCGTCGGTATCCACGACGGTGTCACCCTTGCGGCCCTTGATCACCACCGGAACGATTTCCTCAGCGAAGAACCCCGCGGCCTGCGCCTTGCCGGTGCGCTGCTGGCTGCGCAGGGCGAAAGCGTCCTGATCCTCGCGGCTGATTTTGTGCGCTTCCGCAACGTTGTCAGCGGTCTGCGGCATGGCATCGACGCCGTACATTTCTTTCATCTTCGGGTTGATGAAGCGCCACCCGATGGTGGTGTCCTCGATCTTCTGGGTTCTGCCGAAGGCGGTGTCGGCCTTGCCCATCACGTAAGGCGCGCGGGTCATGGACTCGACCCCGCCGGCGATGGCCAACTCCATCTCACCACAGGCAATGGCGCGGAAGGCGCTGCCCACGGCATCCATCCCCGAGGCGCAGAGGCGGTTAAGGGTCACACCCGGCACGGTTTCCGGCAGGCCGGCCAGCAGTGCGGCCATGCGCGCCACGTTACGGTTGTCCTCGCCGGCCTGGTTGGCGCTACCCATGAAGACCTCTTCGATCGCTGCAGGATCGAGTCCGGGATTGCGTTCCAGCAGGGCTTTGATCGGCGTGGCCGCCAGGTCGTCGGTACGCACGGCAGCCAAAGCCCCGCCGAAGCGGCCGATGGGCGTCCGTACGGCGTCGCAGATAAAGACTTCGCGTGTCACTCGTCACCTCCAGATTGTCCGTGGGCGGCAGCGGTGCGGGCTTCAAGGGCACGCAGCGCTCCCAGCTCGTGTTCGGTTGGTGGCGCGGTTTCGCCCAGATCATCAGCGAACCGAATCGCCCACCCGGTGTTTTCGACCACCTGTTCACGGGTCACACCCGGATGCAGCGAGGTCACCACGAATTCGTTGGACCCCGCTTCGGGCTCCATGATGCACAGGTCGGTGATGATTCCCACCGGCCCATTGCCTGGCAAACCGAGCTGCTTGCGATGCTCCCCGCCTTCACCAAAACCGACCGACGTGATGAACGCCAGCTTGTCGACGAAGGTGCGATGCGATTGCTTGAGGATGATCAGCACCTGCTTCGCCGAGCCGGCAATTTCTGGCGCGCCGCCCGCCCCTGGCAAGCGAACTTTCGGTTGGTGATAGTCGCCAATCACCGTGGTGTTGATGTTGCCGTACTTGTCGACCTGCGCCGCGCCGAGGAAACCGACGTCGATCCGCCCGCCCTGCAGCCAGTATCGGAATATCTCGGCGGTCGGCACCACGGTGTCGGCCGTCTCCGCCAGCTCGCCATCACCGATGGACAAGGGCAATACGGACGGCTTGGCACCGATCGGACCGGACTCATAGATCAGCACCACTTCAGGCGCATGGGCCAGGCGAGCCAAGTTGGCCGCCTTGGACGGCAGGCCGATGCCGACAAAACAGACACTCCCATTACCCAGGCGACGGGACGCTGCAACCGTCATCATTTCGTTTGTGCTGTAGTCATTGGCGTGAGCGTTCATCAGTTGGCCTCCTGCTGCGCGGCCAGCTTGGCCCCTATCTTTTCTTGAAAGGCTGAAAAATCTTCGGTACCGCGAATGAACTCGTCGATCCAGGCGGTGAAGCTGTCGCGGTCGCGAGCAACCGGGTCCCACTGCTGGTAGAAGCGGTTGTCGCGCTCGTAATAGCCATGCGCGTAGGACGGATGCGCCCCTCCCGGCACCAGACAAACGGCGCTCAACGCCCAGGTCGGCAGGACGCAGGCATTCATCGGGGCCTGAAGGTCATCGACGATTTCTTCGACGGTAACGATGCAGCGCTTGGCCGCCAGCGCCGCTTCCTTCTGCACGCCAAGAATCCCGGCAATCAGCACGTTGCCTTTGCGGTCGGCTTTCTGCGCATGGATCACGGTGACATCCGGGCGCACGCTCGGCACGGCAGCCAGTTTTTCACCGGTGAAGGGGCAATCGATGAACTTGATCATCGGATTGACCTTTGGAAGGTCCGAGCCCAGATAGGCCCGCAGCACGGCGAACGGCAGACCCGAAGCGCCAGCGACATAGGCATTAGCCAGGTCAGCATGGCTGTGCTCTTCGATCTCCAGCGGCTGCGGCCACTGTTTTTCTACAGCGTCACGGAGGCGATGAAGGGAGCCGACGCCCGGATTGCCGCCCCAGGAAAACACCAGCTTTTTCGCGCAGCCGGCACCGATCAGCAGGTCATAGACGAGGTCGGGCGTCATCCGCACCAGTGTCAGGTCCTTTTTGTCCTGGCGAATGATCTCGTGCGCAGCGGCCGTTGGAATCAGGTGCGTGAAGCCTTCAAGGGCAACGGTATCCCCGCTGCTGACGAAGCGATCCACTGCTTCGCGAAGGGATAGGAGTTCAGCCATGGGTCGGTCTCATGTTGGTGTCTGGGTGCGCAGAGAGAAGCGCGTGCCATCAACACTAACCACCGAATGAAACCAGAACAATCCGATAATCGATTCATTGTGCGATTATCGAACAGAAGCGTACCCGTCCCGGCAAGTTTGAATGAGCACCGGCGTGGTCAATCAGTGGAAGAGTCGCGTGCTCAGTTCCCTGCTCGCCTCCAGCAAAACCGGCAGGAAGCGGGACTCCAGCTCCTGCTTGGTCACCCGGCTCGCATGGGTGCCAACGTTGAGCGCGGCCAGCACCTGCCCGGCAGAGTCCTTCAGCGGCACGGCCAGCGAGCGCAAGCCGACCTCAAGCTCCTGATCGATGATGACCCAACCCTTCTGCCTTATTTCCTCAACCGACGCACGAATCGCTTCAGGCGTATGCAGCGTGCGGCTGGTCTTGACCTGAAGATTCGCGTGCTCGAGGTACTCCGTCAGTGCCGCGTCGTCCAGCGCAGCCAGCAGAATCCGACCCATCGAGGTGCAGTAGGCAGGCAAACGGCTGCCCACGCTGAGATCCACCGAGATCAACCGCTGGGGCGTGGCCGATCGCGCCACATACAGCACTTCGTCGCCTTCCAGCGTGGCCATCGAACAGGCTTCGTGTAGCTCATCGCTGAGCCGATCGAGGATCGGCTGCGCCGTCACCGCCAGCGGTGTGGACGACAGATAGGCGTGCCCGAGCGTGAGGACTTTTGGCAACAACGAATAGGTGCGCCCATCGGTCGTGGCGTAACCGAGCTTGATCAATGTGTGCAGGCAGCGCCGCACGGCCGCCCGTGGAATCTCCGTGCGGTGGCTGATCTGCGCGATAGTCAGATGACGTTTGCGCTCCTGGAACGCATGGATCACTGCTAGCCCTCGCGCCAGCGACGTCATGAAATTCGGGTCGCCGGTCAGCGCCTCGATTCGCTTGGCGGGCGAGGCGATGATGGCCGGCGCCATAGGGGCAAGGTTGGGGCGAGATTCGTCGGTCATGAGCGGCAGCTTCGGCTAGGAACGATGGGCGATTATCGTCCGGCAGGTCGATAATCGCAAAACCACCCCATACTCAGATGTGGACTTCGGTCGCGCCCATATACCTGCTTGGTTCAGGGCAGGTCATTGATTGACTCAGCGCGCTGGCTGCTCCTTTTCTAGCGGTGCTGGCGTGCTGATAGGCGAAGGCGCTCGAGAACGCCGGGGCGTGAGCAGCACGTGGGCAGCGATGCCAAAGATCAGCCCCCAGAACGCAGCGGACAGACCGAGCAATGACATGCCAGACGCCGTGACAAGGAAGGTAATCAACGCAGCTTCGCGATCTTCCGGCACCGACATCGCGGTACTCAATGCCCCGCCAATGGCCGCGAGGAGCGCCAGCCCCGCCAGCGCCGCAATCAGCGCAGCGGGAAAGGCGGTGAAGATCGAAACCAGCGTGGCGCCAAAGATGCCCAGCAGCAGATAGAACAGCCCACCGGAGATTCCAGCAACGTAGCGTTTGTCGGGGTCTTCGTGAGATTCCTTGCCGGTGCAGATCGCAGCCGTGATTGCCGCAAGGTTCAGACCGTGGCAGCCAAACGGTGCAAGCAGCAAACTGCCCAGCGCGCTGCTGCTGATCAGCGGACTCGCGGGCGTCTGATAACCGTCATTACGCAGCACCGCCATGCCCGGTACGAACTGGCCGGTCAGCGACACCATCACCAACGGAAACGCGACGCCAAGGATGACATGCCAACTGAACTCGGGTGTGATCCAGACTGGCGTCGCGAGCCCGATCACCAGCGCCTCGCTGTGCAGCTCGCCGCTACCGGCCGCGATGGCCACGCCGACGATCAGCACTGCCATGACGGCGTAGCGAGGCATCACTCGTTTGAACAGCAGGTAGGTGCCGAGCATCGCCAACACCAACCAGGGTTGCTCCTTCACCGAAACGAACAATCCCGTGCCGAAGCGAAACAGAATGCCGGCGAGCATGGCGGCCGAAATCGCCGCAGGGACTCGGCGGATGATCTTGTCGAACGCCCCAGAAAGCCCGACCAGCAGAATAATCACGCTGGATACCAGATAGGCGCCAACCGCCTGGTTCATGCTGATGTCCGGCAACATGGTGACCAGCAACGCCGAACCCGGTGCGGACCAGGCAATGATGATCGGCACCTTGTAACGCAGACTCAGCACAATGCCGAGCACACCGCTGCCGATGGAGACAGTCCAGACCCAGGACGACACCACCTCACGCGGCAGACCGCCCGCTTCTGCCGCCTGGAAGATGATGACCAGTGGGCCTGCATAGGAAATCACCGTCGCAATAAAGCCCGCGATCACGGCGGAGAGGGAGATGTCTCTCAAAAGCCTGTTCATGACGCCTCGCAAGTCATGCCTGGCGGTCCGTGACAACGTCCGGATCGCTCGTATTGTGGGTGTGCTTCTGAGCGTAGGGTGGATGACGCTTCACCCATCCACCGCCGGCACCGCAAAAAGCAGGTGGATGAAAACGGCGTCATCCACCCTACGTTAACTTGGGCACGGTGTCGTTTCTTCCACTGTGCCGAACAGCGCACCCATCGCGCTCCCAGCCTGTTCCCTTGCGTAGGGTGGATGACGCTTCACCCATCCACCACCGGCACCGCAAAAAAAGCCGGTGGATGAAAACGGCGTCATCCACCCTACGTTGCCTTGGGCACGGTGTCGTTTCTTCCACTGTGCCGACCAGCGCACCCATCGTCCCTATCAGGCAATTCCCTTACGTAGGGTGGATGACGCTTCACCCATCCACCGCCGGCACCGCAAAAAGCCGGTGGATGAAAACAGCGTCATCCACCCGATGTTGCCTTGGGTGTAGCGTCGTTTCTTCCACTGTGCCGAACAGCGCACCCATCGACCCTATCAGGCAATCCCTTGCGTAGGGTGGATGACGCTCCACCCATCCACCACCGGCACCGCAAAAAAAGCCGGTGGATGAAAACAGCGTCATCCACCCTACTTCGGCCGACGATTGGTTACGCCTCCTGCAGCGCCCTAGGTCGGCGGCTGCGCTGCTCGGCCGTTGGAGCAGGCGCCTGCTGCAACTGGAAGTCGAACTCGACTTCAGCAAATCGCCCTTCCACACCGCGGGCATGCGACGCTTCCGGATCATCGTTGAAGTGAATGTCACCAATGAGCCCGTCGCGGGTGGCGTAGGCGAAGTCGTCCCAGAGATATTTGTCACCCGACAGGTTGATCTGCGTGGTCAGGTGGCGATGACCAGGCGCTGAGATGAAGAAATGAATGTGCGCCGGGCGCTGACCGTGGCGGCCCAGCTGGTTCAGCATTTCCTGGGTCGGACCATCCGGCGAACAGCCGTAGCCGGACGGCACGATGCTGCGAGCGCGGTAGCGGCCTTCGGCATCGGTGATGATTCGGCGACGCAGGTTGTAATCCGATTGGCTCTTGTCGAAGTACGAGTAGTTGCCCTGGGTGTTGGCGTGCCACAGGTCCACCGTAGCACCGGCCAGTGGTTTGCCATCCGGCCCGGTGACCTGGCCGTGAAGGAACATCACCGTGGCGACGCCATCTTCGCTGCCGTCATCCATACGCGCTTCGCCTTCCACGATCGGCGCGCCTGCGACATACAGCGGGCCTTCGATCGTGCGCGGGGTGCCGCCAGTCAGGCCGACTTCAGCGTCCTTAGCGTCTTCGAGCAAATCGAGAAAATGCTCGAGGCCGAGCCCGGCCACCAGCAGACCAGCTTCATTGCGGCCGCCGAGGCGGTTGATGTAATCCACCGCTTTCCAGAACTCATCCTGAGTGATTTCCAGGTCTTCAATGATCCGTGCCGCATCGGACAGAATGCGGTGGGTCACAGTCTTCATGCGGCTGCTGCCCTGGTCGTTTTGAAAGCCGCTGGCTTCCTTGAAGAATTGCTGGACTTCCGGGGAGTGGGAAATTTTCACAGTCATGGCTCAGGCCTCATCTTGTAGTTGTGGTGACGCGATTAGCTGGCCGGCGCACGCCGGCCTTGGAAAGTCGATCAGCTGTCGTCTTCACGAATCGAGGACGGGTGCCGGCACAGCGGATTGACCTCGATCTCCATGTAGGGGAACAGCGGCAGCTGCATCAGGGTGTCGTGCAGTTCCTGCACGCTGGCGACGTCGAACACGCTGTAGTTGGCGTACTGGCCGGCGATGCGCCACAGGTGGCGCCACTTGCCT
This sequence comes from Pseudomonas sp. DNDY-54, assembly GCF_019880365.1. Lineage (NCBI taxonomy): Bacteria > Pseudomonadati > Pseudomonadota > Gammaproteobacteria > Pseudomonadales > Pseudomonadaceae > Pseudomonas > Pseudomonas sp. DNDY-54. Next base: position 1,980,604 of record NZ_CP082271.1, on the reverse strand, counting down.
TCGCGCATCAGGCTTTGCGCCAATTCCTTCTCGTCAGCCTTCAGCTTGAACGCCTTGCCGGGGTCCATATCGACGGGCAGTTTTACGATCATCTTTACGTGGAACAGCATCGGTTCAGCCTCCGTTTTACGTGCGGCTGAAGAACGCCAGGCGCTCTTCATCGAGGGTCAGACCCAGGCCCGGCGTGCGCGGCACTTCCAGCTGGAAGTCGCGGTAAACCGGCGCCTCGGTGACGATTTCTTCGGTGAGCAACAGCGGCCCGAATAGCTCGGTGCCCCAGGTCAGCTTGTTGAGGGTGACGAAGGCATGCGCCGAAGCCAGGGTGCCGATGGCGCCTTCGAGCATGGTGCCGCCATACAGCGCAATACCGGCTGCCTCGGCGATCTGCGCGGTACGCAGCACGGCACGCGGGCCGCCGTTCTTTGCAATCTTTAAGGCGAATATGCTGGCCGCGCCATCGGCGGCCAGGCTGAAGGCATCCTCGACGCTTTCGATGGACTCGTCGGCCATGATCGGTGCCGGGCTACGCTGGTTCAGGCGAATCTGCCCGCCGCGGTTGATCCGCGAGATCGGCTGTTCGATCAGGTCGATGCCGTTGTCGCCCAGCACCTGGCAGGCACGCAGGGCCACCGACTCGTCCCACGCCTGGTTGACGTCGACGCGCACGCTGGCGCGCTCGCCGAGGGCCTGCTTGATGGCGATGACATGCTTGAGGTCGGCATTCACCTCACCGGCGCCGATCTTCAGCTTGAAGATGCGATGGCGGCGGATATCCAGCATGCGCTCGGCCTCCTCGATGTCCTTCGCCGTGTTGCCGCTGGCAAGGGTCCAGGCGACTTCCAGACTGTCACGCACACGGCCGCCGAGCAGCTCGCTGACCGGCAGCCCGAGGCGCTTGCCCTGGGCATCCAGCAGCGCGCTTTCCAGGCCGGACTTGGCGAAGGTGTTGCCCTTCGCCGCCTTGTCCAGCCGCAGCATGGCGGCGTTGATATTCGCCGCGTCCTGCCCCACCAGCAGTGGGCCGAGGTGGCTGTCGATGTTTTGCTTGATGCTCTCCGGGCTCTCGTTGCCGTAGGCCAGGCCACCGATGGTGGTGGCTTCGCCGATGCCTTCGATACCGTCGCTGCACTGCACACGGATGATCACCAGCGTCTGTTGCTGCATGGTGTGCATCGCCAGCTTATGCGGACGGATGGTCGGCAGGTCGACGATGATTGCCTGGATGCTTTCGATCAGGATGGGGCTCATATCGATTTCCGATTTACCAATGTCAGGAGTCACGCCTTGGCCGCCGACAGCACGATCGGCGCGGCTTCTGGGCTGCGCTTGCTGGAGATGGCGAAGGCGGTCATGGCCAGTGCAGCGACGATGCCCGGGACGGCAAAGGCCATGAAGTTGAGTTGCAGCGGCAGGTTGATGCCCAGCAGCGCGCCACCCAGCAGCGGACCAACAATGGCGCCGTTGCGGCCGATACCCGAGGCCCAGCCAAGACCGGTGGAGCGGATCGACAGGCCGTAGCATTGCGCGGCGGTCGCGTACAGCAGGATCTGCGTGCCGATCACCGTGGCGCCGGCGATGAAGATCAGGGTATAGAGCACCGGCATCGGGGTCTTGAAGCCAAGTAGGCTGATCGAGGCCACGGACACCGCGAAGAACACCACCACCACCTTGGCCAGGTTGTAGCGATCGCCCAGCCACCCACCGAGAATCGCGCCGGCCATTCCACCGAAATTCAGCGCCAGCAGGAACGACAGGCTGGAGCCCAGGCTGTAACCGGCGTTGGCCATCAGCTTCGGCAGCCAGGAGCCCAGCGCGTATACCATCAGCAGGCAGCAGAAGAACGCCAGCCACAGGGAGAAGGTGCGCACGCCACGGCCGTCGCGAAACAGCTCCAGCACCGAAGCGCTCTTGCCCTTCACATCGGTCATCACCAGTTCATCGGCTGCGGTCAGTTGGCGGCTCGGGTCAACCTTGTTCAGCAACGCCCGGGCCTGATCAGCCTTTCCCTGACGAACCAGAAAGCCGACGGATTCCGGCAGGTACCAGAGAATCGCCGGCAACAGCAGCAGCGGCACGGCAGCGGCGAAGAACATCGCTTCCCAGCCGAAGCGCGGCAGCATGTAGATTCCGAGGCCGGCCGACAACATGCCGCCCAGCGAGTAGCCGCTGAACATCAGGGCCACCAGCGTGCTGCGCAGTTTCTTCGGCGCGTATTCATTCATCAGTGCCACCACATTGGGCATCAACCCGCCGCAGCCGAGGCCGGCGAGAAAGCGGAAGATGCCGAACTCGGTCGGTGTGCTGGCGAAACCGTTGAGCACCGTGGCGCCGCTGAACAGCACAAAGCAGATGGCGATGCCTTTCTTGCGGCCGATGCGGTCGGCCAGGGTCCCGAAGACCAGCGCGCCGAACATCATGCCGAACAGCGCATAGCTGCCGAGGGCACCGGCTTCCAGCGGGCTCAGCCCCCACTCCTTCATGATCACCGGCAGCACCACGCCATAGATGAACAGGTCGTAGCCGTCGAAGATCAGCAGCAGTGCGCAGAGGCACACGACGAGCCAGTGAAAGCGGCTGAAGCGCGCGTTATCGATGATTTCGTGAACATCTACGTTTCGCATGGCAAGACTCTCTATTGTTTTTGTTAGTCGCGGGTCGGGCGCGGGGGTGAGTCACCGCGCAGCTGAGGTGCCTTGGCGTAGTCCGGTCCGGCCGGTCCGTTTCATTTAACCGAGATCGCCACCGCCCACCGGCAGGGTCACGCCGGTGATGTAAGAGGCGTCATCCGAGGCGAGAAACAGGATGGCGCCGGCCTGCTCGTCGACCGTCCCGTAGCGCTTCATCAGGGTTGAATCGACGGTCTGTTCGACGATCTGCTGGTACCAGATCTTTTCCTTTTCACTCTGCTCCGCGGCGTTGCGCGGGATTCGGCGGGGCGGCGCTTCAGTGCCGCCCGGTGCGGTGGCGTTGACGCGAATGCCGCGCTGGGCGTTCTCGAACGCCAGGCACGCAGTCAGCGCATTCACCCCGCCCTTCGCCGCGCCATAGGGCACGCGGTTGAGGCTGCGGGTAGCGATGGAGGAGACGTTGACGATGGCGCCCGTGCCCTGCTCCAGCATGTGCGGCAGCGCGGCGTGACAGCACCACAGCGTGGGGAACAGCGAGCGACGCACTTCGGCCTCGATCTCATGCTCCAGATAATGCTCGAAGGGCTTGGCCCAGATAGTGCCGCCGACGTTGTTGACCAAGATATCGAGGCGGCCGAAGCGCGCCTTCGCCGCGTTCATGACGCGATGGCAGTCGGCAAATTGCTCGAGATCGGCGGTCAGCGTCAGCACCTCGACGCCCGTCGCACCCAGCTCATCGGCCAGTTCGTGGACCAACTCGGAGCGGTCGACCAGAATCAGCCGTCCACCCTCTTCGCCCATACGCTCGGCTACACGGCGACCAATGCCCTGGGCGGCGCCGGTGATAACCGCGACTTTGTTTTCAAAACGATTGCGCATCTACCTGTCCTCGATAGTCGAAGCCACGCGCAAACCCCTGTAGGAGCGAGCTTGCTCGCGAAGCTTTTTGGGACGTTGATCCAGGCGAACCTGCTGGCCTTTTCGCGAGCAAGTACCCTAGGGTGGCTTTAGCCCACCGCCAGGACCCCATTGGTGGGCTAAAGCCCACCCTACAAATTTGAACTGCGGCGTTGGTCGTTCCAACGCTCCGCGTGGAATGCCGCCCTGGACGCTCCACGTCCCCGCAGTGCGTCACAACCAGGGCTCCCACGCTGGAGCGTGGGAACTAGGCGCTGGCCGCAAACTTCTCGTAGTAGAAGTTCGCCGGTTCCAACCCTTGCTCACGGATGAAGCCGCTGACTGCCTCGACCATCGGCGGCGGGCCGCAGAGGTAGATGTCCACTTCACCGTCATTCAGGTGTTTGGGCTCGATGTGCTGGGTCACATAGCCCTTGTGCGGGTAAGCACTGTCCGGGCTGGCGACGCAGGCGCTGTAGCTGAAGTTGGGGATGCGCGCGGCGAAGGCCTCGAGCTTCTCCATTTCCACCAGGTCGTGGTCGTGGGTGACGCCGTAGATCAGGTGCAGCGGATGTTCGCTACCCTGCTCGGCGATCTTCTCCAGCATTGCGGTGAATGGCGCGAGGCCGGTGCCGCCGGCCAGCAATAACAATGGCCGCTTGATCTCGCGCAGGTAGAAGGCGCCCAGCGGGCCGGCCAGATTGACGCTGTCGCCAGCCTTGGCGAGGTTGGTCAGAAAGCTGCTCATCAACCCGCCCGGCACGTTGCGGATCAGGAAGCTGACCTCACCGTCCTTCTGCAGCGAGCTGAAGGAATAGGCGCGGGTCTGATCGCTGCCGGGCACCTGCAGATTGACGTACTGCCCCGGCAGGAACGCCAGCTGGTTCAGCGATTCGCCCTTGATCGACAGCGCAATGGTGCTCTCCGACAACTGGCGAACGTTACTGATGGCGGCCTGGTAGTTAGCCTGCTGGGTCTTGCAGATGTCCGAGGCGGCCGGCACGCGAATCACACAGTCGCTTTCGGCGAGCATCTGGCAGGTCAGCACGTAACCCTGCTCGGCTTCGGCTTCGCTCAGCGCATCCTCGATATATTCCTCGCCGAGGTCGTAGCGACCGCTTTCGGCGAAGCACTTGCAGGCGCCGCAGGCACCGTCCCGGCAATCCAGCGGGACGTTGATGCCCTGGCGATAGGCGGCGTCGGCGACGGTTTCGCCGATAGCGGCGTCGATGAAACGAGTGACACCGTCTTCGAAGTTCAATGCGATCTTGTGAGCCATGGCGGCGCCCTCAAAGGTGGTAAACGTCGATCATCTGGCGGATGTAGTCGTTCTTCAGCACGACCTTCTTGGCCTTGATCAGCGGGTTCTCGCCGCGCGTATCGAGGGTGTAGAAGCTGGTGCCGTAGAAGTGGTCGACCGTCTTGTAGCGAAAGCTCATCGTGTGCCAGTTGAAGCGCAGCTTGCAGACGCCGTCGTCTTGCTCGAGCAACTCAAGGTTGCTGATGTTGTGGCTCGTGCGAGTGTCCGGAATGGTCGCGCTGGAGCGCTCGGTGCGGATGCGGAACACCCGGTCTTCGAGGCCGCTGCGGTTGCCGTACCAGATCAGCGAAATTTCGCTCATCGGGTCCTGGGTCAGCTGGTCGCGGTCATCCCAGGCCGGCATCCAGAAGGTGGCGTCCGGCGCATAGAGTTCGAGCCAGGCGTCCCAGTCCTTGTCATCCAGATAGCGCGCTTCGCGGTAGAGGAAGTCGCGCGCGGTTTCGTAGGAAAGCGTCATCACGCACCCTCCACGTGGATCAGTTGGTCCTGCTCTTCCTTGAGCCCCTTGATCATCTGCTGCTGCCAATAATGGTGTTGCAGCACGAACAGGCCTTCATCCTCCGTGCGCATGCCGCTCATCTGCGGGTGCAGGTCGATCTCCTGCGCACCTTCATCGGCGCCGTCGATCCAGTGCTTGGCTCCGCGGGACATGTCGTTCCATTCCATCGCCCTACCGGCAAAGCCCTGCTGGCAGGCGCGGAATTCTTCCAGATCATCCGGCGTGGCCATGCCGCTGACGTTGAAGAAGTCTTCGTACTGGCGGATGCGGCGGGCACGGGCTTCAGCGCTTTCGCCCTTGGGGGCGATGCAGTAGATGGTGACTTCGGTCTTGTCGACGGAGATCGGCTTGGCGATGCGCAGCTGCGAGCCGAACTGGTCCATCAGGTACAGGTTCGGGTAGAGGCAGAGGTTGCGCGAGTTCTCGATCATCCAGTCGGTCCGCGCCTGGCCGAACTCGGTGATCATCTCGTCACGACGGGCATAGAGCGGGCGGTCTTCCGGGTTGTCCCAGCGGGTCCAGAGCAGCAGGTGGCCGTTCTCGAACGAGTAGAAACCACCGCCCTTCTTGCCCCAACCGCCGGCGCTCATGGCGCGGATGTCGTCGCCGGCCTCTTTCAGCTTGCGCTGCTGCTGGGTGGCGGCGTAGTTCCAGTGAACCGCAGTGACGTGGTAGCCGTCGGCGCCGTTTTCGGCCTGCAGCTTCCAGTTGCCTTCATACACGTAGGTGGACGAGCCGCGCAGCACTTCGATGCCGTCCGGAGACTGGTCGACGACCATGTCGATGATCTTCTTCGACTCGCCGAGAAATTCTTCCAGCGGCGCCACGTCCTCGCGCAGGCTGCCAAACAGGAAGCCGCGGTAGGACTCGAAACAGGCGATCTTCTTCAGGTCATGGGAGCCGTCGCAGTTGAAGCTGTCCGGGTAACCGGCTTCCTTCGGGTCCTTGACCTTCAGCAGCTTGCCGGAGTTGTTGAAGGTCCAGCCATGGAACGGGCAGGTATAGGTCGCCTTGTTTCCGCTTTTGAAGCGGCAAAGCATGGCGCCGCGATGGCTGCAGGCATTGATGAAGGCGTTGAGTTCGCCATCCTTGTTGCGCGCGATGAAGATCGGCTGACGCCCCATCTGGGTCGTGTAGTAGTCGTTCTTCTCGGGGATCTGGCTCTCGTGAGCGAGGTACAGCCAGTTGCCCTCGAAGATGTGTTTCATCTCCAGATCGAACAACCGAGGGTCGGTGAACATCTCGCGCTTGCAGCGAAAGACGCCCTTCTCTTTATCTTCTTCTAGCAGCGAATCAAGGTAGTCGAATCCCAGGGACATGGCCGGGGCCTCCATTGTTATTGTGTCTACGTGATGAAGGCTACGGCGCGGAAGACGGCATCAATATCCGTTTCCTGCGGGACCTCTATCCGTTTTCTGCAAAACAATGGGCGGCGCGGCCCGGCAAGGTCGGGCGACCCTGCGGGGCGTTACGGTATTCGATGAACCGGGATCAACCAGACGCCGGCGAGCGCGTTGGTGTTGGTGTTGGCGTGGGTTGCGGAGGACGTCTCAGACGCGCCAGCCGTCAGGGCTGGCTCATGACCGCTGTGATTTTCTCAGCCAAGGCGTCCATATCGAAAGGCTTGCCGAGCCTGGGAAGGCTGCCTGCGCGTCCGCCAAGCTTGTCGGCATAACCGGTGGCGAGGACGACCGGCAATTGTGGGTAGCGGTGTCGGATGAAGTCGGCCAGTTGCGCGCCGGTCATATGCGGCATGGCCTGATCGGTCAGCACCAGATCGACGCGTTGTTGCGCCAGCACATCAAGCGCCTGCTCGGCCGACCCTACCTCGATCACCTCGCAGCCAAGCTCTTCGAGCATTGCGGCGGTCGTCATCAGTACGAGCGGGTCATCATCGACCGCGAGCACCTTCAGCGCCATGAGGCACTGCGACGCTGACTGCTGGACACGTTCGGTTTCCGCCGGTACAGAGACATTGACCGCAAGGGGCAGCCACAGCTCGGCGGTTGTGCCCCGGCCCTTCTCGCTCTTGAGCAACAGGCGTCCCCCCGATTGCGCGGCCAAGCCATGAACCATCGAGAGGCCAAGGCCAGTGCCCTTGCCAACGCCCTTGGTGGTGAAGAACGGCTCCATTGCCTGCTCGAGCGTCGCCGCGTCCATCCCGGTACCTTCATCGGCCAACGCCAGGCAGACATAGTCGCCGGGTTCCAACGCCCCCTCCCTCGTATCGAACCGGTGCTCGCGTGCTGAGATGGTCACGGTGCCGCCGTCGGGCATTGCATCCCGAGCGTTGACGGCAAGATTCAATAACGCCAGCTCAATCTGGTTGGCGTCCGCGAGAACGGGCTTGAGCGAAAGTGGAAAGCGCGTTTCGATGCCGATCCGCGGCCCAAGCGACTGTCTGAGCAGGTCCGCCATGCCGCGCACCAGCGCGGAGACATCAACCAGCGCGAGGTGCAGCTCCTGGCGCCGCGCGAACGCCAGCATGCGCTGGGAAAGCGAAATGCCCCGCTGAGCACCCTGAATCGCGTTATCCAACAGCGGAACGATGCGGGGATCATCCGGAACGCGCCGGCGTACGATCTCCAACCCGCCGACCACCGCCATGAGCAGGTTGTTGAAATCGTGGGCGATGCCGCCGGTGAGTCGGCCGAGCGATTCCATTTTCTGTGACTGAAACAGCGCCTCGCGCGCCTTTTCCAACTCGCGCTGGGCCTCAACGCTCTCGGTGATATCACGCGTCACCTTGGCGAACCCGATCAGGGTGCCAATGTCACTGCGGATAGGGTCAACCACCACGCTTGCCCAGAAGCGGGAGCCATCCTTGCGCACCCGCCAGCCCTGACTCTCAAACCGCCCTTCCCTCAAGGCCGTCTCCAGACCACGCTGCGGAACGCCGTTCAGCCGATCTTCCTTGGTGAAAAAGACGCCGTAGTGCTGACCGATGATCTCATCCGGACGGTAGCCTTTGATGCGTTCGGCGCCGAGGTTCCAGTTGCTCACCAGCCCGGTCGGGTCGAGCATATAAATGGCGTAATCGGTGACGCTTTGGACCAACAAGCGAAACTGCTGCTCACTCTGCTTCAGCGAGTCCTCAGCCAGTTTGCGCTCGGTCAGGTCACGTGTGATCTTGGCGAACCCAAGCAAACCGCCCGACGTCGACCAGATCGGGTCGATCACTACGTGGCACCAGAACCGCTCGCCATCCTTGCGCACTCGCCAGCCTTCGCCCTCGAAACGGCCGTCGGAGGCAGCGGTTGCCAATGCCCGCTGGGGCAAGCCTGCGGCACGGTCGTCGTCCGTGTAGAAGCGGGAGAAATGCTGACCGATGATTTCGGCCTCTTCGTACCCTTTGAAGCGCCTCGCACCCGCGTTCCAGCTGGCGATATGGCCATTGGGGTCGAGCATATAGATGGCGTAGTCAGTCACCGCATCGACGAGTAGTCGATATCGATCCTGCGCGATCAATGACACGTCGGGCAGTGTCACGTCTTGCATGGAATCTCCAACACCCAATTGATCCAGGTCAGGATTATGGTTAGCGAAACGCCGAAATGAAAGGTTAGTGAGCCCATTGCTGGCAAATGCGCAGACGTACCTGTGCCTGCGCGCTTGCTCAGCGAACCAGCACTGCGGCCGTGTCGTCAGTGATGTTTGCGCAGCGTATCGGACGGCAGTTCGCCGAAGGTGCTCTTGTAGGTCTCTGAAAAGCGACCAAGATGCAGGAATCCATAATCCATGGCGATCTCGGTGATGTTACGGACCTTGGCCGAGGGATCACTCAGCCGACCGTGGATCTGCTCCAGCTTACGCTGGCGGATGTAGGTCTTGGGCGTGGTGCCGACCCGGCGTTCGAACAACGTGTAGAGCGACCGTTGGCTCATGTTTGCCAGTTGCGCCAGCTGTTCGACCGAGATGTCCTTTTTCAGGTGCTCGTCGATGTAATCAGTGATGCGCCCGAACGACGGGCAACTCTCGCTCAACGGCTCGCGATGGATATTGTTGGCCAGCGTGCACAAAAGCTTCGAGGCGATGATGCGGCTGTACTGATCCTGCAATTGCGGCACGCAATGCTCGGCTTCGGCTTCCTGGCAAATCAGCCCAAGCAGGCTTTCGATCCCGTCGAGCTGCTTGAGGTCATAGCGGCTGGCTGTGAACCGAATCCCTTCCCCAGGCGCATGCCACTGGTTCTCGGCGCAGGCCTTTTTCAGAAAGGACGCCGGTAGCTTGACGATCAGCTTCTCGCAATCGTCCGAATAGGTCAGATCCACCGGATCGTCCGGGTTGATCAACAACAGTTCGCCCGGCGTGAAATAGTGCTCCTGCCCACGGCCTCGCCAGAGGCAATGCCCGCGCTGCAGCAGTTGAAGGTGATAGATGGTTTCCAGGGCGGGCGACGTCACGTGGACGCTGCCGCCGTAACTCAGCTTGCACAGATCGAGCTTGCCGAAGGTGCAGTGGCTCAGGCTGGCTTGCGGATGCCCCGTGCGTGGCAGCTGAATGCAGTGGGCACCGACATGCTGATTGACGTACTCCGACACCGCATGCGGGTCAGCACGATCAAAAATCCTGCTTTTCGTATTCAGCAGACTGTCCATCACAAGGCACTCTTGTCTTTTTTATAGTGAGGCTGAAACCGCAGCGAGGCGGTCACTCGCCTATCGTCAACCCGAACCGGGGCCATGGCCACACTGCCGAGGTGCGAAGCATAACGCTGAGTCCGAGCATAGGAGATCGGACCAAAGGACAACATCGATGACGTTCGGTAACCGCACGCTTTCGTTCACTCCTGACCAGCGGAGCCAACCTCTCCTTACTACCAGGACGTCTAGCGTGAGTCCTGCGGGTAACCCGTCTCTGCTCGCAACGCATCGGCAATCGCCTGCGCCGCGACCGACAGCTCGTGACCCGGCTTGGTAAGGATGCCCACCGGCCGTTCGATCACCGGATCGCTGAGGGCGACGCATTGGGCCCCGACTTCCAGCATCTGCATGCAGCACAGCGCCGGCACTGCGCTGACCCCCAACCCACAGGCAACCATGCGACCCACGGTCGCCAACTGGTGGCTCTCGAACTGCACCGGCAGGTTGCGGCCGCGCAAGCGCAGGTGGTCTTCAAGCATGAAACGCACCGTGGACGGGCGTTGCAGTGTGATGAAAGGTTGCTGAAGCAGCTCATCCCAGATCACTTCGTTCTTCGCGGCCAAGGGAGAATCCGCAGGCACCACGCCTACGAACCGATCCATGTAGAGCGGCGTGAAACTCAAGGGCGTGCTCGGCTCAGGCTCGAAGGCGATGCCGAGCTCCACGTGCCGATCGCGCACCATCTCCATTACCTGCTCGTTGATCACGTCATGCACGGTCACGCTGATTGACGGATACCGATCACGGAACGCGCGCAGGACCGATGGCAACAGATTGCCTGCGAAGGACGGCATCGACGCCAACGCCACCCGGCCTTGTTGCAGCGTGAAGCGCTGGCGCAATTCGTCTTCTGCATTGTCCCAATCTGCCAGTAGCCGCCGTGCCAAGGGCAACAGCGCCTCGCCTTCAGGCGTCAGGCTGACGGCACGCGTCGTTCGGCTGAACAATCGTCCTCCCAAACCATCTTCCAACGCCTTGATGGTCAGGCTCAGCGCCGATTGCGACAGGTGCAGCCGCTCACAGGCCTGGGCAAAACTCAGCGTGTGAGCAACCGCCAGAAATGCACGAAGTTGCTTGGCAGTCATTTGAAATATCCGAGCTAAACGATGGCGCAACCACGCGCTTTGTTTTGTTTTATCAATCAATAGTGCTTAAAAATCAACTTAACAAATCCGAACGCCATGGGAACACTCCAGCCCACGACTTCTTCTCCGAACGATCAAGTCTTCAATAACAAGAAGGAAAAGGTTATGGCTGGTTTCGACAAGCGCGTAAATTCGTATGCCGAGGCGCTCGATGGGTTGCAGGACGGCATGACCGTTCTCGCCGGAGGCTTCGGTTTGTGTGGCATCCCCGAAAACCTCATCGCTGAGATCAAACGCAAAGGCACCCGCGACCTGACGGTGGTTTCCAACAACTGCGGCGTGGATGGCTTTGGCCTCGGCGTGCTGCTGGAAGACCGGCAGATCCGCAAGATGATTGCCTCTTATGTGGGCGAAAATGCGCTGTTCGAAAAGCAGTTGCTCAATGGTGAGCTGGAAGTCGAGCTGACGCCTCAGGGCACCCTGGCGGAAAAAATGCGCGCCGGTGGCGCTGGCATTCCAGCCTTCTACACCGCCACCGGCTACGGCACGCCCATCGCCGAGGGCAAGGACGTGCGTGAATTCAACGGCCGCCCGCACATCCTCGAACACGCCATCACCGGCGACTTCGCCATCGTCAAAGGCTGGAAGGCCGACCGCTACGGCAACGTCATCTACCGCCACACAGCGCAGAACTTCAATCCGCTGGCCGCCGCTGCAGGAAAGGTCACCGTGGTCGAGGTCGAGGAAATCGTCGAGCCTGGTGAGATCGATCCCACCCAGATCCACACGCCCGGCATCTACGTCGACCGGATCATCTGCGGCACCTTCGAGAAGCGCATCGAAAAGCGCACCGTCCGCACCTAAACAAAAGAATAAGAGGAATCGACGATGGCACTTTCCCGCGAACAAATGGCCCAGCGTGTCGCCCGTGAACTGCAGGACGGCTTTTACGTGAACCTCGGTATCGGCATCCCGACCCTGGTCGCCAACTACGTGCCTGAAGGCATGGAAGTGATGCTGCAATCGGAGAACGGCCTGCTCGGCATGGGCGCCTTTCCCACCGAGGCCGAACTCGATGCCGACATGATCAATGCCGGCAAGCAGACCGTCACCGCACGCGTTGGCGCCTCCATTTTCAACTCGGCCGAATCCTTCGCGATGATCCGCGGTGGGCATATCGACCTCACCGTGCTCGGCGCCTTCGAGGTCGACGTGCAGGGCAACATTGCCTCCTGGATGATCCCGGGCAAACTGATCAAAGGCATGGGCGGTGCGATGGACCTGGTCGCCGGCGCCGAGAACATCATCGTGCTGATGACGCACGCTTCCAAGGATGGCGAATCCAAGCTGCTGCCCAAGTGCACCCTGCCGCTGACCGGCGCCGGCTGCATCAAGCGCGTGCTGACTGACCTGGCATACCTGGAAATCGAGAACGGCGCCTTCGTCCTCAAGGAGCGCGCGCCCGGCGTGAGTGTCGAAGAGATCATCGCCAAGACCGCCGGGGAGCTGGTGGTGCCGGATCACGTACCGGAAATGACGTTCTGAGCGCACACGCTTCCTTGTAGGAGCGAGCTTGCTCGCGAAGACTCTACAGAGCCCGGCGACCACCGCTCGCTACACCACCCGACTCAACCGGAGTAAGAACATGCAAGACGTCGTTATCGTTGCCGCCACCCGAACCGCCATCGGCTCCTTTCAGGGCGCGCTGGCCAATATCGCCGCGCCTGATCTGGGCGCAGCGGTCATCAAACGTCTGCTTGAACAAACCGGGCTAAACCCGGCCGACGTGGATGAAGTCATTCTCGGCCAGGTCCTGACGGCCGGCTCCGGGCAGAACCCCGCGCGGCAGGCGTCGATCAAGGCCGGGCTGCCCCATGCAGTGCCCTCCTTCACTCTGAACAAGGTCTGCGGCTCGGGCCTCAAGGCTTTGCACCTGGCGACCCAGGCAATTCGCTGCGGCGATGCGGAGGTAATCATCGCGGGCGGTCAGGAGAATATGAGCCTCGCACCCTACGTACTGCCGAAAGCGCGCACCGGGCTACGCATGGGCCACGCCGAGCTGGTCGACAGCATGATCAGCGACGGCCTCTGGGATGCCTTCAATGATTTCCACATGGGCATCACCGCCGAGAATCTGGTGGACAAGTACGTGATCAGCCGCGAGGCCCAGGATGCCTTCGCCGCGACATCGCAGCAGAAAGCCGTCGCGGCCATCGAGGCCGGGCGCTTCAAGGACGAGATCACGCCCATCGAGATTCCGCAGCGCAAAGGCGAGCCCCTGCGTTTCGACACCGACGAGCAACCACGGGCCGGCACCACTGCCGAGTCTCTGGCGAAACTCAAACCGGCGTTCAAGAAAGATGGTTCAGTCACCGCTGGCAACGCCTCCAGCCTCAACGATGGCGCGGCTGCGGTGCTGCTGATGAGCGCGGACAAGGCCAAAGCACTCGGCTTGCCGGTGCTGGCGACAATCAAGGCCTACGCCAATGCCGGCGTCGACCCGGCGATCATGGGCATTGCGCCGGTTTCAGCCACCCGCCGCTGCCTGGACAAAGCCGGCTGGACGCTGGACGAACTGGATCTGATCGAGGCCAATGAAGCGTTCGCCGCGCAAGCGCTGTCTGTCGGTCAGGAGCTGGGTTGGAATGCCGAGAAAGTCAACGTCAACGGCGGCGCCATTGCGCTCGGCCACCCCATCGGCGCGTCGGGTTGCCGTGTGCTGGTCACCCTCCTCCACGAAATGATTCGCCGCGATGCGAAGAAAGGCCTGGCGACGCTGTGCATCGGTGGCGGTCAGGGCGTGGCGCTGGCCATCGAGCGCAGCTGAAAGGCTCCGCCGATTCATAAGGGGGATCGACAACACCGCTAGCGCAACACACCTTCGAACCACTGGGAAACCGCGGCACACGCCACGCACGTGCGCCGCCGACTAAAAAGAAGAACAACACAGGATCAACGACCATGCTCAGCTCTGTCACCGCTTTGAGCGTCAAGCTCATTCAGCGATACCTACTTCTCCTTTCGTTTTTGCGATTCTTCTCAGCCTTATCGTGCTGGTCGCCAGCATGCTCGTGACCGGCCAGGGCGTGCCCGCCATGGCGAAGCATTGGGGCTCAGGCTTCTGGAACCTGCTCACCTTTGCCATGCAGATGGCACTGATTCTGGTGACCGGCCACGCCCTGGCCAGCGCGCCGGCTATCCATCGTCTATTGGCCGGTTTGGCCCGCACCGCGCGTACGCCGGGTCGCGCTGTGGTCTTGGTGACATTGGTCGCACTGGCCGGTTCCTGGATCAACTGGGGCTTTGGGCTGGTGATCGGTGCGGTGTTCGCCCGCGCCTTGGCCCGTGAAGTGAAAGGCGTCGACTACCCGCTGCTGGTCGCCGCGGCCTATTCCGGTTTTCTGATCTGGCACGGCGGGCTGTCCGGCTCGATCCCGCTGTCATTGGCTACCGGCGGCGCCGATCTGGAGCGCATGACCGGCGGTGTCGTGACTGCCGCCATCGGCGTTGGCGACACGCTGTTCACCACCATGAACCTGACCATCATCGCGCTGCTGGTGATCGGCCTGCCAATCCTCAACTGGGCGATGCACCCGAAAGAACCTAAGGTCGCGGACCCGGCGCTGCTGGTCGACCCGGAACACGAACCGCTGCCCCGCAACACCCTGGCGCAGCGCATGGACGACAGCCGTATTCTTAACCTGATCATCGTTGCGCTGGGCGTGGTGTATTTCGGCTATTACTTCGCCGAGAACGGCTTCGCCCTGACGCTGAACATCGTCATCGGCCTGTTCCTCTTCACCGGTCTGGCGCTGCACGGCTCGCCGGAGCGCTACATGCGCGCGGTGCAGGACGGCATCGGCGGCATCAGCGGCATCGTCATTCAGTTCCCGTTCTACGCCGGGATCATGGGGATGATGGTTGGCGCCAACGCCGAGGGGCTGTCGTTAGGCAAGCAAGTCACCGATACCTTCATCGCCTGGTCGTCGGCCGATACCTTCCCCGTGCTGGCGTTCCTCAGCGCCGGGTTGGTCAACGTCTTCGTACCGTCGGGTGGCGGTCAGTGGGCGGTACAGGGGCCGATCATGCTGCCCGCAGGCCAAGCACTTGGCGTTTCCCCGGCAGTAACCGCCATGGCGATCGCCTGGGGCGATGCCTGGACCAACATGATCCAGCCATTCTGGGCGCTGCCCATCCTCGGTATTGTCGGCCTTGGTGCGCGCGACATCATGGGCTATTGCCTGCTGATGCTGGTGTATTCGGGGATCGTCATCTCGGGCTGCCTGTACGTCTTCGGCTGACGCAAAGTCCGTAGGGTGGATGTCGCTTTTTACATCCACCGTGACTCCGCTCGGTGGGGCGCCACCCGGTGGATCGCCACCCGGTGGATCGGTGAAGCGTGATCCACCCTACGCGAGCTGGCTGTCTGTACTTCTTAGGCTGACGCTAAGTCCGTAGGGTGGATGTCGCTTTTTACATCCACTGTTACTCCGCTCGGTGGGCCGCCACCCGGCGGATCGATGAAGCGCGATCCACCCTACGTGAGCATGCTGACTGTGCCTGATGAAGGCCAGCACTTCAAAAGCTGGCCTGCACTAATGAAAAACCCCGCAAATGCGGGGTTTGCCATGAGACCAATTTGAGCGTCTGGGGAGATCAGGCCGCGTCAGATACGGAACTGGCGAACCAGCGCGCCGAGGCGCTCGCCTACATTGGCCAGGTTGCGCGCGGTTTGGGCGCCATGCTGGGTTTCCTCCGCGACGTTTTCTACCGCATTGGCGATCTGGTGAACGCTGCGGTTGATTTCTTCAGCCACTGCGGTTTGCTCTTCGGCAGCGCTGGCGATTTGCGCGTTCATCCCGTTGATGGTCGCGATCAGCTGCGAGATCGCATCGAGTGACGCCCCGGCCTGGTTGGCCTGCGAGCTGCTCGCGTCACCCGCTTCACTGGAACGGCTCATGGCGGCGACAGCCTGCTGGGTGCCAGTCTGCAAGCGGTCGATCATGCCCTGAATTTCCTGGGTGCTCTGCTGGGTACGGCTGGCAAGCGCACGGACCTCGTCAGCCACTACCGCAAACCCGCGACCTGCTTCACCGGCTCGGGCAGCTTCGATGGCTGCGTTGAGCGCCAACAGGTTCGTCTGCTCGGCAATCGAGCGGATGACATCGAGCACACCGACAATGGCGCGCACGTCCTGCTGCAGGGAATCCAGCGACGTGCCGCTGGTACGGATTTCATCCACCAATGCGTGAATCTGGCGGATGCTCGAATCCACCACCGCTTTCGCCTGCTGCCCTTCCTGATCGGTTTTCTGAGCCGCTTCGGCCGCGCCTTGGGCGCTATGGGCGACTTCCTGCGCGGCAGCCGACATCTCGTTGATGGCCGTTGCGACCTGGTCGGTCTCCTGGCGCTGGGTCTCCATGGCTTTCTCGGAGCGCTGCGCCTGAGCGGCCACCTCCGCCACCATGCCGGTCAGCTGGCCGGTCATCTCCGCCACCTGGCTGACCATGGTGTGGATCTTGCCAACGAAGCGGTTGAAGGAACCGGCGAGCTGGCCCAGCTCATCTTTGCCATGCTCCGGCAGACGATGCGTCAGGTTGCCATCGCCCGCAGCGATTTCGTCCAGCTGATCCTTGATGACCTGAATCGGACGAACAATCGAGTTGCTGAGCACCACGCCAGCGATGCCCAGCGCCGCCAGCATCACACCGGCGATGGCGAGAATGCTGGTGAGGATCGAATTGACTCGGTCATCGATCTCCACCCGCACTTCATCCAGCGCATGATCGATATTGTCCAGGTTTACGGCCGTGCCCAAAGCCATGTCCCACTTGGGTAGATAGAAGCTGTACGCAAGCTTCGGTACCAGCACATTGGCATTACCTGGCAGCGCTGAGGAGTAGCTCGCGTAGTAGGTGCCATTCTTGGCGACGTCAACCAGCTCGCGGTTGAGGTACACGCCGTTCGGGTCACGCTTGTCCTTTAGGCTCACGCCGATATCAGCGGGGTCGTCGCCCTTGAATAGCCGACGGACTTCCGAGTCGTGGCCGAAGAAGTAGCCGCCCTTGCCGAACTTGATCTTCGACAGGATGGCTATCGCCTCAGCACGACTGGCCATATCACCGTGCGCGGCGGGTTCATAAAGGTGAGCCACACTGCTGACGCCGATGCGTACGTAATCCTCGAGCCGGGCACGGCTGTCCTGGATCATCCGTTCACGGGTTTCGGCCACTTCCTCATCCGCCAGGCCATGCAGGATCTGCGCGGCGGCACCGCTAAGCACCAACGCGAACAAGGCCACGGGTATCAGTGCGAGAAGAAGAACTTTCAGTTTCAGGGTCAGACGCATGGACATTCTCGAGTTGAACAGTACCCGCTAGTCATCGGCTGACTCATCGGATACTTCAGTCCTTCTTTAAAAATAATCGTGTTCGAAACCCCCGGATTAGAGCCTATGGTGGTTCGTGACCGCATTTATGAAACCCGAATCACAGCTGTGGCGCCCCCTGCGCGCCAGAAGGCGCCGTACGCGGCCGAAATAAACGCCAGCCGGCCGCTGATTCGGGATGAATGCCTCCAGCCCACCAGGATCACGCCCCGCGAAAAATCACATCCGCGTTCGATGAGCTGACGCACAGGTAACGGTGATCACGACGCTCGGCCACACGGTATCCATCTCATGGCCACATGCGGCATAGGGTCATCCCAAAGAATTTCAAAGATCGACGAACAGCTCTATCACGACCGTTTCGCTTGTTTTCGCGTCAATTCCATTCGTCCGAATGGAGATCACAGCCATATCCCTGCAGCAACTTTTTCTTACACACTTGAGTCGCAGTTAACAGACGGTGGCACGCATCTGTGATGGGCAACGGCAGTATCTGGCTGCCTCACTCATTTAGGCATGCAGTGAACACTTGAGGAGTTTTCCGCGAACGCACCGATTGATAGTTATCGGGACGCCGCGGTTTTCCGGGAAGCGGCGGTTCTGGTCGCAGAACGGCGGTGGATGGTCAGGGATAGGGAAAAGGACGATGCTCTTCAACTCCATGGTGTTTATCGCCGGGTTTCTCCCGGTCGTTCTTCTTGGCTTCATTCTTCTCGCAGGTACCGGCAGACAACGCTACGCGGCCATCTGGCTAACGTTGGCGTCACTGGTGTTCTACGGTTGGTGGAACCCCGCTTACGTTCCGCTTCTGATCGGCAGCATGGTCGGCAACTACCTGGTCGGCGGTTACTTGATGCGTCGGCCTTCTCGATCGGTGTTGGTGCTCGGCGTCGCTGCGAACGTCGGACTGCTCGCTTATTACAAGTACACCGGCTTTCTCTTCGGCACGCTCGATAACGCCTTCGGCCTGGGTTGGTCCGTGGACGACATCATCCTGCCGCTGGCGATTTCGTTTTTCACATTCCAGCAGATCGCTTATCTGGTCGACGCGCACGACGGCGAGGTCGACGAGCATGACTTCGTCAATTACTGCCTGTTCATCAGTTTCTTCCCACAGTTGATTGCCGGCCCCATCACCCACCACGGCGAGATGCTCAAGCAGTTCAACGACAGCAGCACCTTCCGCCCGCGGATCGACAATATCTCGCTGGGCCTGACCGTCTTCGTGCTGGGCCTGTTCAAGAAGGTGATCCTCGCCGACCCGCTGGGAGAAAACGCCTCGCCGATCTTCGCGGTCGCCGCCAGTGGAACGGTGCCGTCGCTGTACGACGCCTGGTACGGCGCGCTCAGCTATACGCTGCAGATCTACTTCGATTTCTCCGGCTACAGCGACATGGCAATCGGCCTGGGATTGCTGTTCGGCCTGCGCTTGCCGGTGAACTTCAACAGCCCGTTCAAGGCGCACAACGTCATCGACTATTGGTCGCGCTGGCACATGACGCTCACGCGCTTTCTCACCGCTTACATCTACAACCCCATCGTCATGCGCATCACCCGCAAGCGGATGGCCGCCGGCAAGCCGTTGCCTCGGCGAGGCAAGATGAGCCTCGGGACCTTTGTCGTGCTGATCGCCTACCCCACGGTATTGACCATGTTCATCTCGGGCGTCTGGCACGGTGCAGGCTGGCAGTTCGTGGCGTTCGGTCTGTTGCACGGGTTCTATCTGGTCGTCGCCCACGGCTTCCGTGCCTACAAGGCGCGACGAGGGTTGCCGTTGGACAGCGACAAGCTCTGGCACCACGCCGGCGCGGTCCTGTTGACCTTCCTCTGTGTAGTCGTGGCAATGGTGTTCTTCCGTGCCAACAGTCTGACGGCGGCAATGGCCATGCTGACGGGCATGGCAGGCTTGAGCGAGTTGCACACCGACTTCGATAAATCCGACTACCTCACCGTCGCCATACTGCTCGCCTTCGTCTGGATGATGCCCAACGTGCAGCAATGGATGGCGGGCTTCCGTACGGCCCTGGACGCCCAGCCACGCGAAAACTGGCTGCTGCGCTGGTTCCCGATTGCCGTGTGGAGCCCGACGCCGGTCATCGGCCTGGCCATCGGCGTGCTGGGCTTCTTCGCCCTGGCCGTGGCGTTCTCCGTGGCGCCTACCGAGTTTCTCTACTTCCAGTTCTAACCGTTCAATAACAAGGAGTGACATGCTAAATGGATCAGCTTCTCTGGTTAGCGCAACACCCTGATCTTGGCAGCGCCATCGGCGAGGCCAAGCGCGAAGCCGACCCCTTCGCTCGTCTGGATTTGGCGGCGATGCTGGCCGGCTACCGCCGCGACTTTACACTCACGACCCGGCTGGACCGGCTTGCAAGCGAAGGCTTACGCGCGCTGGCAAACGGCGAAACTAACCGCAGCGGGCTGCGGCCGTTGCGCATCGCCCTGCTGTCGTCGCATACCGTGGATCATCTGGTGCCGGCCATTCGCGTCGCGGGCCTGCAACGCCGGCTGGCGCTCTCGGTGCACGTCGCGCCCTATGGCATGTACCGCCAGGCCTTGCTAATGGATGATCCCGAACTCGCTAGCTTCGCCCCGCAACTGATCGTCCTGGCGCTGGATGCACGCGATGCGCCTCTGCAGCTGCCGCTCGAGGCATCGCAGGCAGACGTGGATGCCGCAGTCGCCGAACGGGTCGAGGAATTGCGCCTGCTGTGGCGCCGGGCGCGCGAGCGCTACGCGGCCCAAGTCGTCCAGCAAACCATCGTGCCCGCCGACCCACCGATTTTTGGTTCATTCGAAGCGCTGGTTCCGGCTTCACCCTACGCACTCATCGATCGTCTCAATGCGGCCATTCGTGCCGCAGCCCGTGAAGACGGCGTGCTGCTGATGGACCTAGCCTGGGAAGCCGCCCGAGGCAATTATGGCGACGGTCTGGCCGAACCGGTGCGCTGGCATCAGGCCAAGCAATTGGTCAGCCCGAACCTGGCGCCGCTGTATGGCGACCAACTGGCTCGCATCGCCGCCGCCAGCATCGGTCTGTCGCGCAAATGCCTGGTGCTGGATCTGGACAACACGCTGTGGGGCGGCGTAGTCGGTGACGATGGCGTCGACGGCATCCACCTCGGCCAGGGCTCGCCCAGTGGCGAAGCCTTCCTCGCCTTCCAGCGCTACGCCGCACAGCTGGCGCGCCGCGGCATCATCCTCGCGGTGTGCAGCAAGAATGACCTAAGCGTGGCCGAAGCGGCATTCAATCATCCCGAAATGGCGCTCAAGCGCAGCGACATTGCCGCCTTCGTGGCCAACTGGGAAGACAAGGCCGGCAACCTGCGGCGTATCGCCTCGATGCTGGACATCGGCCTCGACAGCCTGGTGTTCGTCGATGACAACCCGGCCGAACGCGACATCGTGCGGCGCGAGCTGCCGGAAGTCGCGGTGCCGGAACTGCCAGATGACGTGGCCGACTACCCGGCACGCGTTGCCGCCGCCGGCTACTTCGAAGCCGTCTCCTTCACCTCCGACGACGCCACCCGCGGGCGCAACTACGCCTTGAATGCCGAGCGCAAAGCGGCGATGACCCAGGCTACCGACATGGAAGGCTATTTGCGCGGTCTGGAGATGGTACTGACCGCCACCCCGATCGGCGCCGCCGAACTGGCCCGCAGCACGCAGCTGATCAACAAGACCAACCAGTTCAACCTCACCACGCGCCGTTACAGCGAGGCGGAAGTCGAGCGCATCGCCAGCGACCCGGCGGCGGTGGCACTGGCAATCCGACTGGCCGACAAGTTTGGTGACAACGGCCTGATCAGCGTCGTCCTGGCGCGCCCGGATTCAGCCGTCGCCAAGGACGAGCTGCTGATCGACAGCTGGCTAATGAGCTGCCGCGTGCTGGGTCGTCAGGTCGAAGACGCTGTACTCGAGGTGCTGGCAGCCGCGGCCACCGCTGCCGGCTACCGCGCACTGATCGGTGAGTACCGGCCAACCGAACGTAACAGCATGGTGGCCGAGCATTACCCGCGGCTGGGCTTCGTTCAGCATCCGGCGCTCTCTGACGGTGAACCAGACGCGACCTTCTGGCGCTACGAACTCAGCTCCCCCCGCACGCCCCGCCACTTCATCGAGGTATTGGCATGACCGAAGCAGAAGTACTCAAGCAGCTCACCCCGGTTTTCCACGATGTGTTCGACGACGACAGCATCGTGCTTTCCCCGGACATGACCGCCAACGACATCGAGGGCTGGGATAGCCAGACCCACGTCATGCTCACGGTCGCCGCCGAACAGCGCTTCGGCATCAAGTTTCGGACGGCGGAGCTCGAGTCGCTGCGCAACGTCGGCCATTTCGCCCAGGTCATCAGCGCCAAGCTGGAGGGAAAATAAATCATGATCCAGACAGCAGATGTACCCAGGGACGGGAGCCATGCCGATAAGGAAGCAACCAGCGCGGCCAGCGTGCCAGGCCGGGTGCGTTCGCGGTATCTGCTGTCGCTGTTTGCCGGGCTGTTCGGTGCGCTGGCGATATTCTGCCTGACGCTGTTCGCGCTGGACCGAACCGGCAACCTGCCGCCACCGGCGTTCTCCAATATCTCCTGCGCCGATGAAAAGCTGAGCTTCATGCGCGACAACCCGATCCATTCGCCGAATCTGCTGATCATCGGCTCATCCGTGGCCTGGCGCCACGTGGATGGCAACGTGCTGACCGAGGCATTGCCAGAGGTGCGCCCTATGAACGGCGCGTTCTGCGGGTTGTTCGCCAATCAGTCGACCTACGTAGCGCACTGGCTGCTCGACCGCCAGCCGAGCATTCAGAGCGTGGTGATGATTGCCGATCCGCAGGATTTCGCCGGTTGCTGGCGTGTGCCCTCCGCCGTGTTCAACCGTGAGCACGTCGATCCCTACGTTTACGAAAACGCCTCGCCGTGGGGCCACTACATGCGTTACTTCTCGCCGAAGTCGTTGGCACGCAACGCCCTGACGGTCAAAGCTCAGCGCGCCGGAGAAATCGAGTGGGACCCACTGGTGTTCAATCGCTTCGGCGATGGCCCGCTGGATACCGCCAATACCCGTGAGCTGCTGTATGGCCGCCCGGACCCGTTGGATGCCAGCTGCTTTGAGGCATTGCGCGGCATGAGCGCGCGCCTGGCGCAGGAAGGTCGGGAGCTGATGGTCGTCTCCACGCCGCTGCATCCAGAGTGGAAGGAAAGGTACGATCCGGACGGTACCTTCCTGGCCGACTTCGATAAGCGAATCATGGAAACCCTCAACGCCACTGGTGGCACCTACTGGAACGCCGACAAAGACTGGAGCACGCCGGTGACCTCCTTTGTCGACGCGGTACACATGCGGTGGTCCGTGGTCCGGGAATTCACCGCAGCCCTGGCCGAACAGATGCGTGACACGGCAATCGCGCCTGTACCGTCACCGTCGCTGGAAACCGCCAAGGTGCCCTGATTGATGGTCCATGAAAGGAAAAGCCCGGGCTGTCTGCACATGCCCGGGCTTTTTGCTCACCACGCTCGCCGCTAAGCCGGCATCACGCGTCCGCGACACTCGCCAAAGCCGATGGACGCCTGCCCGTCCCGACGGCAACGCGCCTTGAGAATGATCTCGTCTCCATCTTGCAGAAAGGTGCGGGTCTCGCCGCTGGGCAGTTCCAAAGGCAGCTTCCCGCCCTGGGTGATTTCCAGCAGGCTACCGAGGCTGTCAGCGCTGTTACCAGACAGGGTGCCGGAGCCGAACAGATCGCCGGGTTGCAGGCTGCAGCCGTTGACGCTGTGGTGCGCGACCATCTGCGCCACGGTCCAGTACATGTTCTTCGTGCTACTCAAGGCGATGCGCTGCTCGGGCTGGCCCTTGTCGCGCATGGCCGCAGTCAACAGCAGCACTTCAAGTTCGATATCCAGCGCGCCCTGCTGCTGGTCCTGCTGATCGAAGAGATACGGCAGCGGCTGCGGATCGCCTTCGGCACGCGCGGGCTGCGCGCAACGGAACGGCTCCAGTGCTTCCGGCGTTACCACCCATGGCGAGACGCTGGTGGCGAAGCTCTTCGAGAGAAACGGGCCAAGCGGCTGATATTCCCAGGCTTGCAGATCACGTGCAGACCAATCGTTGAGCAGGCAGAAACCGGCGACATGGCTGCTGGCTTCACGGATTGGGATCGACTCGCCACGCGCGTTGCCTGGCCCGATCCAGATGCCCAGTTCGAGTTCATGGTCGAGCCGCTTGCTCGGGCCAAAGCTCGGCTCGGTCGCGCCCGGCGGCATGGTCTGGCCGTTGGGACGCTTCACTGTCGCACCCGAAACATCGACCGTCGACGCACGTCCGTGATAACCGATGGGCACGTACTTGTAGTTCGGCAGCAGCGGATTATCCGGACGGAACAGCTTGCCGACGTTGTTGGCGTGATGGATGCCAACATAAAAGTCGGTGTAGTCGCCCACCTTGGCTGGCAGATGCATCTGGCAGCGGTCCATGGGCTGCAGCAACGACTCACCCATGCCTTGCAGCCGCTCACGCTGCGCGCTGCCCTCGGCAAGCAAATCTATCAGCGCGCCGCGCAGCGCTTTGCGCGCAGGCGCTCCGAGAGCAAAGAAGCTGTTGAGGCTGCTGACGCTGGCCGCTTTCGCCGCTTCCAGCGCCTGGCCGTCGAACACGCCGGCTTCGCAGGCGGCGCGCAAGTCCAGAATGTAATCGCCAATGGCGACGCCACCGCGTGGCTGGTCGCCGTCACGGCTGAACACGCCCAGCGGCAAATTGGCGAGGGAAAAATCCGAGTGGCCATTGGCCGACTCGACCCAGCTGCGTTGCTCTTGTTGTACGGTCATGTCATTTCTCGTTCTTGTCGAATGTCTTGGTCAGGCCGGCCCAGCAGGCGTCGTAGTCGGCCTGCAGCTGCGAGCTTTCCAGCGCCTGGCGCGTTGGACGGAGCACCTGGCCGGTTTCGAACATGAAGGCCATGGTGTTCTCGATCTTGTGCGGTTTGAGTTCGGCGTTGATCGCCTGTTCAGTCGACACGTGATCCGGTCCGTGAGCGCTCATGCAGTTGTGCAGCGAGGCGCCCCCCGGCGAGAAGCCGTCGGCCTTGGCGTCGTAGGCGCCGGCAATGAGCCCCATGAATTCGTTCATCAGGTTGCGGTGGAACCACGGCGGACGGAAGGTGTTTTCCGCCACCATCCAGCGTGGCGGGAAGATCACGAAGTCGATATTGGCCATCCCGTGAACCGCGCTGGGCGACGTCAGCACGGTGAAAATCGACGGATCGGGATGATCGAAACTGACGGTGCCGATGGTGTTGAAGCGGCGCAGGTCGTATTTGTACGGGACGTTATTACCGTGCCAGGCAACGACGTCGAGCGGTGAATGATCCAGTTCGGTCGCCCACAACTCGCCAAGAAATTTCTGCACTAACTGCACCGGCTCGTCGCGCTCCTCGAACTGCGCGACCGGGGCCAGAAAGTCCCGCGGATTGGCCAGCCCATTACTGCCGATTGGACCCAGGTCCGGCAGGCGCAGCGCACAACCATGGTTCTCGCAGACGTACCCGCTGGCGTTTTCACCGATCAGTTCGACACGAAACCGCATGCCGCGCGGGATGACCGCGATCTCCAACGGCGCGACCACTAGCACGCCCAATTCAGTGACCAGCTTCAACGTGCCCTGCTGCGGCACGACCAACAGCTCACCATCGGCATTGAAGAACACCCGCTCCATCGACTGGTTCGCCGCATAGCGGTAAATGCTCGCGCCGCCCGGCTGGCCTGGCTCGCTGTTGGCTGCCACGCACATCAGGCCATCCACGAAATCGGTCGCGACCTGGGGTATCGGCATTGGATTCCAGCGCAAACGATTCGGCGTGACGGCACCCAACTGGCTGGCCAGCTGACGGTCCATCCTCTGGTATTGGCCATGACTGGCTGATGGTCGAATGCGGTACAGCCAGGTCCGTCGCGCTTCGCTACGGGCAACGGTAAACGCAGTGCCCGACAGCAGCTCCGTATACAGGCCATAGGGCACCTTTTGCGGTGAGTTCTGCCCCACCGGCAATGCGCCGGGGAGCGCCTCGCTGCTGAATTCATTGCCGAAGCCGGATTGGTATCGATAAGCCTGGGAATCTTGTTCTTGGATGAGCATGGCCGTCTCTCGATTTGCGTAATCTCGTTACGCAAAAAGTAATTTGAACTCCTACCAGCGTCAAGTTATAAACAGCGCCTCATTGGCAGGCAGTCGTACTCATGACAGACAGCAACGCGGACACAGCGCCTCGGCGGCAGAAGGTACAAGCGGCCGAAGTGGGAACGGACATCCTCACAGCGCTGGCCGAACTGGCACCCGCCACCTCGCTGTCACGCCTGGCCGAGCACGTCGGCATGCCGGCCAGCAAGGTGCATCGCTATCTGCAGGCATTGATGGCCAGCGGCTTCGCCGAACAGGACCCGCTGACCAACCACTACGGTCTCGGTCGCGCCGCACTGTTCGTGGGGCTGGCAGCGCTCGGGCGGCTGGATGTGGTCAAGCTGGCGACGCCCCATCTGGCGCAACTGCGCGACGAACTCAACGAGACCTGTTTTCTCGCGGTCTGGGGTAACAAAGGCCCGGCAGTCGTGCATGTGGAGCAGGCCGTACGGGCCGTCACGCTGGTCACGCAAGTGGGCTCGGTGCTGCCGTTGCTGGGCTCGTCTACCGGACTGGTGTTCAACGCCTTCATGCCCAACGCCGAAACCGCCCAGCTGCGTGAAGCCGAAATGCAGCTGCCATCGGCCCCCTCCTCTGAGCGCTTGCTCGCGACGATGAGCGAGCTGCAGCGCACCCATATCCAACCCGTGCATGGCCTGCTGATGGCGGGCGTCAATGCCTTGTCCGCACCGCTTTTCGGCGCTCAGCAAGGCTTGATGGGCGTCATCACGGTGGTTGGCGCTGAGCCCGGCTTCATGGCCGACCCCGACGGCGCCGAAGCGCAACGCTTACTGCAGGTGACACGCCGCATCAGCGCGCGGATGGGGGCGGAGGTTCCGTCCTAGGCAGACCGTCCGGGGCCAAATCCTCGGACCGTCCCGTGGCGTCGCGGTCATGTCTGTACTGACTAAGCGCAAAGGGTGGCAGCCAGCCCTCGCGTCGTTCGGTCCAACATTCATAGGTAGGCGTCAGCTGGTCGGGCGCATCCAGTGCGCCAAGGTGTACTTCGATTTCGTCTGCGCTGCGTGCAAAAACTGACGAGCCACAGCACGGGCAGAAGAACCGGCCGGCGTAGTCGCGCGTTTCACCCGTGACGGCCACCGCCTCCTGAGGGAACACCGCCGCCGCGTAGAACACAGCCCCATGGTGCTTGCGACAGTCCAGGCAGTGGCAAAGACCGACCCGGTAAGGATGACCCGTTGCGACGAGTCGGATGGCGCCGCACAGGCAGCCGCCCGTGTATCGCTCCATGCTGAATGCCCCCTATCGGCGTCTGATGCGTGATTACCAGTCATAGTCGAAAAAGCGGCTGCCCGGGAGGTGCCGGCGCTGTTTATCGCCGAACGCCGACGCCTTCGGTCAGGTCACCGAAACCGCGCGCTCTGCCATCGGTCTCTGATCTGCCTGCTTAGGGACGGCGCGCTGACTTCTGGAGACCACCATGCCTCGTACCGACATTCAAACGCCACCATCCGATCTCGAACCTGTTCCCGATGCAGCAGCCCTCTTGCGGGCGCTGCAGGATCTACAACATCAGATGCTGGAAGGCAATTGCACAAGCCTGCCGGACGGCTTGCAGTTGCACCCTTCCTACCGTGAAAGCGCTGAAAATCTACTCGCCTACCTGTGCCTGAGACGCCACGAGTTGCGGCCGTTGCAGCCAAAACTGGCTGAACTGGGCCTGTCTTCTCTTGCCGGTTGCGAAGCACATACGCTGAGTGCCGTTACACGCGTGATGGCTGCCTTGAGCAGCCTGGTTGACCAGAAACAGCCGCCCCAGCCGGAAGGACTCCCTGATCTGGCCCGCGGCCGCGAGTTGCTCCGGGTACATACAGAAGCGCTGCTCGGACCGAAGCCGGAAGAGCGCCCGGTGAGGATCATGGTCACGCTGCCTGAACAGGCTGCGAGTGATGCACCCTTCGTTCGAGACCTGATTGCCCAGGGCATGGATTGCGCGAGGATCAATTGCGCCCATGATGATGCGGACAGCTGGCGGCGGATGGTCGAGCACGTTCGCCGCGGCTCCGCCGAGCTGGGTCGCCACTGCAAAGTCGTCATGGACCTGGCGGGACCGAAGTTGCGGACAGGCGACATCGACTCGGGGCCAGCGGTGCTGAAAGTCAAACCGGAGCGAGACGAATTCGGCTGCGTGACGCAGCCGGCGCGTCTGTGGTTGACATCGAGCAAGCACGCACCGGCGGAGGAACAATCACCATGGATTGAATTACCTGAGGAATGGTTCTCGACACTGGGCAAAGGAACCAAGCTGCGGCTCCGTGATGCCCGCGGGGCCAAGCGAACACTCAGGGTTATTGAATGCGCCGCCGATGGCTGTTGGGCAGAGCTTGAAAAAACCGCTTACCTGACACCCGGAACCAAGATCAAAGCCAGGGGCAAAAAGACCTCGAAAGCGCGAATCATCGCTGTGCCGCCTGGCGAGCCTTACCTGGAGCTGGCGGAAGGCGAAACCCTCATCCTTGAACGACACGGTATGGGACGACCCGCTCAGCGCGACGCCAGCGGCACAGTCACGACGCCCGCATCGATTGCCTGTGACGTCCCTGAACTGTTCCGGGACGCGCGAAGCGAGCAACCCATCTGGTTCGATGACGGAAAGATCGGCGGTCGTATCGAAGCGGTGGCAGACGATCACCTGCAGATCCTCATCGAGCATGTTGCGCATGCCAGCGGACGCGCCAAGCTACGCAGCGCCAAGGGCATCAACGTGCCGGAAACGGATCTACAGCTTGCTGCACTGACTGACGAAGATCGGGATGCCATCCGGGTCGCCGTGGCCCACGCCGACGTCATCGAGTTGTCGTTCGCGAATACAGTCGAAGACGTAAACGCCTTGGCCGACCATCTCACGCAGCTTGGCGCGGACGACATAGGCGTTGTGCTCAAGATCGAAACGCGCAAAGGGTTCGAAAACCTGCCCGCGATGCTTCTAGCCGGCATGAGGTTCCAGCGCTTCGGCGTGATGATCGCGCGTGGCGACCTGGCGGTGGAAACCGGCTTCGAGCGGCTGGCAGAGGTTCAGGAAGAGATTCTCTGCCTGTGCGAAGCCGCCCATGTTCCAGTCGTGTGGGCTACGCAAGTGCTGGAAACCCTCGCCAAGAAAGGTGCCCCCTCGCGTGCCGAGATCACCGATGCCGCCATGGGCGTTCGCGCCGAATGCGTCATGCTCAACAAAGGACCACACATTCTGGAAACGATCCGCACCCTCAGCGACCTGCTCAGGCGCATGCAGGGTCATCACAACAAAAATCGGGGGCTCATGCGCAAGTTGAGCGTCGCGCGAGAACCCTTCAAACCAACCGACGCGGATGGGTGATCGCCACATCCCAGCGAGGCGACGAAGCGCACCGCTCAGCTAGCCGCCGAGCGGTAGTCCGTAAGGCGGTGAATCAATCGTTCGATGCATTCCCAGCGCAGCCATTTGGCGAAAACTCGGTTCCTTCTTCACTGAAAGGACTCATCGCCATGTTCATTCGCTCGTTTCTCGCCATCGCCGTTTCGCTTGTAGCCATCGGGCAAACACAGGCTGCTGACAGCTACATCACGACCGAACAGTTCGGAACGGCAAACACGCTAACGGCCAGTCAGGCGGGTGACTCGCTCGGCATCACCGTTTCCCAGGGGGGTTCCGATAACGAGATCAGCATCGATCAATCGGGACAAGGCAGCACCATCCGCTCGAATCAACAAGGCGAAGGTAACTACCAGAGGGTCTATCAGTACAACAGCTACGAGGAATACAGCGGCAACCATAGCGCCACGATCGACCAGGTTGGAGGCTACAACACCGCGGTAGTGCTTCAGGGCGATGATGCCTGGCACGCGGCTTCGATCACCCAGGACGGCGACCGAAACACACTCACGCTCGAGCAATCAGTGCGTGTGAATAGCTTCCTGGGTTCTCAAAGCGGTACGGGTAATCAGGCGGCCGTCATTCAGGAAGGCGGCGCGAGCGCTGAGATAAGTCAGACAGGCACAAATAACACGCTGAACCTGCATCAAACCGCATGGCCATTCGGTGCCAGCACCTCAATCACCCAGACAGGGGACGCGAACGTAGCGGATGTTCGTCAAACCGACGCAGGTCGCTATTCCGGCGGTGACGTGAACCTGACTCAGAGTGGCGCCGCGAACGAGGCGGAAATCGACGCGACAGGCGCATGGAGCGTGCTGGACTTTGCGCAGAGCGGAACAGGCAACCAGCTCACGGTCGATCAAAGTGGACGCAATACGTCGATTACGGGCACGTCCAATGGGGACAACAACCGGGTGGACATCGATCAAACCGGTGATGTCAATGTCCTGGAGCTTGTCCAAGACGGCTCGGATAACGTGATTGAAGCCCGCCAGGGCGGCTGGTGGGGAGAAGGCGACATCGGCACCATCTCACAGATCGGGACCGCTAACTTCGCGTCGCTCACCCAGAACCTCACCACCCAAGGCTCTCCAACAAACGTTGCGACGATCTTGCAGAACGGAATGAACAACAGCGCAACGGTCGTTCAAGGCCAGTAGCCGGGATTGGGAGTCCAACACTGCGGATTCGCAGCGAGGTTGGAAGTCAGCCG
Organism: Pseudomonas sp. DNDY-54; assembly: GCF_019880365.1. NCBI lineage: Bacteria > Pseudomonadati > Pseudomonadota > Gammaproteobacteria > Pseudomonadales > Pseudomonadaceae > Pseudomonas > Pseudomonas sp. DNDY-54. The sequence goes on along the minus strand of NZ_CP082271.1, from coordinate 1,950,387 downwards.
AGCCAGGCCCGGCTGACTTCCGGCCGATCACTCAGCGGTGCTCAACACCCCACGCTGGATCTGATCGCGCTCGATGGATTCGAACAGCGCCTTGAAGTTGCCCTCGCCGAAGCCACTGTCGCCCTTGCGCTGGATGAACTCGAAGAACACGGGCCCCAGTAGCGTGCCGGAGAAGATCTGCAACAGCAGGCGTTGCTCGCCATCTTCTACCGCACCGTCCAGCAGAATGCCCCGCGACTTCAATTCTTCGACTGGCTCACCATGGTTGGGCAGCCGACCTTCGAGCATTTCGTAATAGGTCTCCGGCGGTGCGGTCATGAATACCGTGCCGCTCGCCTTCAGCTTGTCCCAGGTTTCGATCAGGTTGTCGGTGAGGAACGCGACGTGCTGAATGCCCTCGCCGTTGAACTGCATGAGGAATTCCTCGATCTGCCCGGCACCCTTCGAGGACTCTTCGTTGAGCGGGATGCGGATCATGCCGTCCGGCGCAGTCATGGCTTTCGAGGTCAGGCCGGTGTATTCGCCCTTAATGTCGAAGTAGCGGATCTCGCGGAAGTTGAACAGCTTCTCGTAGAAGTCCGCCCAGTACGCCATGCGGCCGCGATACACGTTGTGCGTCAGGTGGTCGATGATTTTGAGGCCGGCTCCGACTGGATGGCGGTCGACGCCCTCCAGGAACACGAAGTCGATGTCGTAGATCGAGCTGCCTTCGCCGAAACGGTCAATCAGATACAGCGGTGCGCCGCCAATGCCCTTGATCGCTGGCAGACGCAACTCCATGGGCCCAGTGGGAAGCTCCATCGCTTGCGCGCCGAGCTCCAGTGCCCGGGCGTAGGCTTTCTGCGCGTCTTTGACACGAAACGCCATGCCGCACACCGACGGACCATGCTCAGCCGCGAAGTACGCCGGGATGCCGCTCGTCTCGCGATTGACGATGGCGTTGATTTCGCCCTGGCGGTAGAGCGCGACGTCTTTGGACCGGTGGTTGGCAACATGTGTGAAGCCCATGCTCTCGAGCACAGGCTCGATGACGTTTGGCGTTGGCGAGGCGAATTCGATGAATTCAAAGCCCATGAGGCCCATGGGGTTTTCAAATAGGTCGGCCATGATCGGCTCCTTGGAAATAACGGTGCGTTGATGAGATTGACGTGGGTAGCTGTCAACTCGGCGGCGCACAGGAAATTCCCCGGACACTGCGTCCCAGGTGATCGCCGAGGGTCAGGCGAAAGCCGAGAATTTTCATCCCAGCCACTCGCTACGGTGTTGGAACGCTCCGTGGAAGCAGGGATCCCGCTTTACCGAGACTCGCCCTTTCAGCACCTGGCGCAGCGATGCGCTTCGGGTGCGGCCAGATGAGATGAAGCGGTAGTCGGTAGGAAGATCCATAGTCATTGCCAGAGCTGGTGCAAGGTCGCGCTCCGTCTTCGAAGCGCTCTATTATTTTTTTGCGTAATCAAATTACGTTTAGCGAAATCTGCGGGAGCCCTGTCCGACTGTCAAGCCCAATAACTGGCGTGCAGCCGAATCCATTGACGCCGTTGCCATTCATCCTTCCGTTAGAACGAATCACTGCGCAATGGTGCCGAAACCTATGCGCAACGAGACGCGCCCTGCGTTGTGCTCCGAAATTGATCTCTACGACGCTGAGCTGAAGGAAAGCACCATGAACAGACTTTTCAATAACACCACTCCTCAGAATGTCCACGGCTGGGAGCGCACCGCCTCTGTCGCCGGCGGGCTAGTGCTGCTGGGCAAGGGCTTGCGCCGCGGCGGCGTGAGCGGGCTGCTACAGCTGGCCATGGGTGGCATGGCCTTGGCTCGCGGCATCAGTGGTCGCTGTGAAGCCAAGCGCATCCTGACCGAGACCGAGCCATCGCACTCGCGTTCGCACGCACAGCAGAACCTTCAAGACAAGCAGCGCTACAGCCATATGCCGCTCGACTCTGAAGTCCATAGCCCCGACTTTGCCGAGCCAGAGGTTACCCTCCCCGATTCCACGCCTATGGGGCATGAACAGCACCCGAGCGAAACGAACACGAAGGTCTGAGCCGAGCTGACCAGGCAGCCGAAGCGGCGCGCTGATGGCGTTGCTGACGCGAGCCTGCGGCATCGGAAGACAACAGCTTGTCGGCTTTACAACGATCAAGCTTCACCGCAGAGCCGTAGGCGCCAGCGTTGGCGTGGACGGGCCGTGATAGCCGCCGAACGGCGATTGTCGTTATTTTGACGTCGTGCTATCTATGCGTCGAAATCCCGCCACATCGCAGCGCAGCTCAGCTCAGCTCAGGAAAGAACATCGATGGACACAATGAAAATAGACAGCGAAGACGCTGGCCAATGGGGCGTCGTTTACTCCTACGGCAGCGTATTGGCGATGTTTGAAAACGAGCAGGATGCCCAGAACGAAGCCGCCAGCTTTGGCGGTGCGGTTGTTCGGATCGCACGCAATATCTGGACAGCGCTCTGTGAAACGGGTGTAACCGCCTCCATCCCTGGCGAGCCGTTACCCCGTTAAAGCAGGGAGGCGCTACCGCCGCTGTGCGTCAAGCCAGGAACAGGTACCGCGCCTTCCGGGCAGTCAGCTTGTCGTTTCTCGAAACGACAGAATCCGTGGGTGGTGAAGGTGACCGTGTTTCGTGGTGATACGGTACGAGACCAGTGCCGGTTCGCCGGAACTCAACGAAACCGTAACCGTCGGCCCAGACTTCCGCCTCGTCCCGTATTTTCTTCATTTGACTGCTCGCTGCAGAACTGGATGTGATTGGGTGCATGCCGTGACTTGGTGTCTTACTTTCTCGCGCTGTTGGAGCACGATATCCAGGACCCGGCTAGGCTGTATCTCGATATCGTCGAACGTAATCATCTGACCTGGGGTGACCGCCCGCTTGAGCACTGTGTGCCGCAGCAGCCCGATGGGCACATGATCGAGCTCGTCGGCGAGACGCACCGCTTCTCCGCGAACATCGAAGCCGCCAATACCCCGTTCGACCACCTCTCCGGCTTTCAGGTCACGCTTGGCGATCGCCGCGACACCCAGCGTGGGTTCGACCGAGTTATTCAGCAGAACCCCGCCACCCGCCAGCACCCGTCGCACCGTCTTGCCGACTTCAAGCGAGCACAGGTGGAACGGACGCGTCAGCACGTAATACGGTCCGGCTCCCAGTTTGAAATAGTCGATCGCTGGCGCTTGAACCTCGTCGTGGCGACACACCAGAAAAACCCCACCCGCCGGATAGCCATCAGGTATCACGTAATCCACGATGGGCTGGCCAATACCGTCGGCAATCAAACCGAGGATATTGCCGCTGCGGTTCAGGTCGGTCGACGCGATGCCTTCCAGGCCACGTCGTGAAATGGTGGCGCCGAATCCGTTCCCTACCACCACCTGCTCGATCTGCACCTTGGTCCCATCGGTGAATGAGGTGGTTTGATCGATGCTGATGCCCTGGCGTTTTGACCAATAGGCCATGTCTTCACGGCTCGGGTTGTGGTTCAGGTAACCCTTCATGTTGCCGTACACAAGCGGCTGAAAGCCCATGTGCAGCGCATCCTCACGCAGTGCCGCCAGTGAGCCAGGCTGATCGCCTTCGGCTTCGGTCAGCAAGCCCTTCCCCGCCAAGTAGGACCCTGTGGTGACCTGCAGCTCCGCGTTGACTGTCACGACAGGCAGCCCGGCTTCAAACGCGCGCTCGATCACCTCCGTACCGAAGAACACGTCGCCAGTGCACTCGACGATGATGTCGGCGTGTGCGATGAGCTCATCGATGGAGTTGGTAAGTGCGCCCGGTAGCGGGAAATCACTTAGCGTTTCGAGCTTCCTCCGGGTCAGAACCCGCGTGATCTGAACATCCTTGTAGTGATTCATGATCAAGCGAACGAAACAATGCGAGATCATCCCTGTGCCTGAAACACCCACTCGTCTAACAGCCGAATCGTCCATCACAGAATTCCATTCATTTTTGACGTGAAATCAGACCGTAACATTTGGAAAAGGTTTCCGCCTGATCGGACTCATTGTTGGCTTGCTGCTTGCGTTACCTCGAAACAGCCCAAGCCTCGCTCTTCGCCTTGCGGATAGCTCCGGAACGGCACACGGCTATGCGCCGGTCCCACAGGCGCCCAGGGTCGGTCGTTCATCTGTCGAATGACATGACGCAATTCCTCACGCCATGGTTTGGGCTTGATGCCGAACACCTGTTCCATCCGGTTGCAGTCGAGCACGGACCACGCGGGCCGCGCCGCCGCCCGAGGTAAGCTGCCGCTCGTGACGGGAAGCACCCGTGGTGCCTGAGCGATGAGGCCGGCCTGCTCGGCTTCCTTAAAGATCTCAACGGCAAATTCAGCCCATGAGCACGGTGAGGACCCGCTGTAATGGTAAAGACCCCACTCGAGATCACCGTCGCGGCAGTACCGCAGCGCAAGTTCGATCAGTACCCGGGCGACGCTGCGTGACCGGGTCGGGCAGCCGATCTGATCACTGACGACCGACACCTCATCCGTCTTGCTGCCGAGGTTGAGCATCGATTTGACGAAATTGTTGCCGTGCTCGCCGTAGATCCAGCTGGTGCGCAGTATCAGGTAGCGATCCAGGGTTTCGGTGATGGCGACCTCCCCTGCCCGTCGGGTCTCGCCATACACGCAGATTGGCAGGGCCGGGTCCGTTTCGCGGTAGGGCACCGAGCTGTCACCCGCAAATACGTATTCGCTGGAAAGGTGAAACAGTGGAATACCAAAGTGATTGGCCGCCTGTGCCAGATTGGCTGCGCCGTCGCGATTCACCGCCCGAGCATGTGCCACCTCCGCTTCGGCGTGATCGAGGTTAGTGTACGCCGCGGCATTGATGATCACTGCCGGCCGGTACCGCTCGATGGCCTGACGTATCTGGTCCGGCGAGGTGATATCCAGCTCTTTATGCAGCAGCCCGATCGCATCCAGCCCAAAGCTGGCGGCCTGATTTACCAGACAATGACCCACCTGGCCGCCCGCACCGCAGACCAGAACCCGCATGTTCGATCGACCTAAGCTGGATCGTTGCGATGAAATGTTGTCCGGCCCCGCGGGTTTCGCCCCTGCGGTGGTCGGTGCCGCACGATCATCAACGCACGGTGTGCCAGGGCCCGGCGACGTTCCGCTTGGCGTTTTCGGGATCGCCTCGCGCACGGTGACACCCAGCGCCTCAACCGGCGCGTCAGCGGCTTCCGGTTCGGGGAAAAAGCGAACGCTTTCGAGCAGGCCATTCATCACAATGCGGGCCTTGGCGAACTGACGGCGGTGCAGCATCTGCACCACCAGCCCGAGCCGCGAGATGAGCAAGCCCAGCACGCGGCGCTTGCGGAAGTAACGACGCGCTACGAACAGCTCGTTGCGCACCAGATGTCGATGCAGCGCGACGCGGTTCGGATCGGTCTCTCGAAGGATGTCAATCACACCGCTGACCCGGCGCATATGCAGGACCTTGCTCGCCGCCACCAGGTACCCCGGCGTGTCCTGGCTGATGCGCAAGGTGAACTCGGTGTCGTCGCCCCACATGAACATTGACGCGATAGGCAAACCGTAACGCTGCAGCGACGCCCTGGGCACCAGGATCGAGACGAACGTCGCTGGTCGCACCGGAATCACGCCGATGTCCAACAGCGCCGGCCAATTTTCATAGTCGATCGTATTGGGACGCTCGTCGATCCGAGGCACGTTGGTTAGCAACCCTTCCTCGGTATAGGCCATCGAGATCAGGAACGAATGTGGTTTGGCTTTCGCTCGCAGTGCCTCATCGGCGTCTACTAGCTTTTGCAGGGCGTCCGGCTCCGGTATGACATCGTCATCCATCATCCAGACAAAGTCGGCACCCTGCTGATAGGCAATTCGGAACCCGGCGCTGAAGCCGCCCGATGCGCCGGTGTTGTGAGACAGGATGTAGACCTTGAGATTCGGGATCCCGGACGCGAGTAGCATCTCTTCGGTCCCGTCATTGCTAGCGTTATCGACCACGATGATGCCGTCGCATCGTCGGCTTTGGGCGTTTATTCCGTCCAGGCAGCGTTTAAGCAAATCCTTGCGTTTGTACGACAGTACGACTGCGTATATCTGATCCATTGAGGCGCTCGGCAACTGTGCAAGAGGAAATGAAGGAAGAACTACCCGCAAACGAACCGACCTGGCTGGGCTGCCGGCAAGGTGCGCTGCGGGGCTTCATGGGTTGAGCCATAACGCTCAGCTCTGACACAGGAAGACGAACGGGGTTCACTGTTTTGAAACCAAATGTGACCCGACCTGTCCCGACGCCGTCGTGCGTCGCCACAACTCCAAAGAAACGCAAACTCCCGCGAAAATGCCTATTTCTGCACCGGCTCGCGTCATGGTGATTGCGCAGCGCTCAAACGCGCGGGCGAACCCCGCGTGCGTACAGAGCACGCAGTAGACGTACCGAACTCAGCGCGCTTGTCCTGTTCACATCTTTAGTGAGCCAAAAACGGAGACGCAGCATGAAGAGAACTTTATTGGCGCTGTTCGGCGTGGCGTTCGTCCTTCCTGCCCTCGGCCAGGAGCCGTTGGTTGCAACGCGCCTGAACGGCATGAATCTGGAAATAGAAGAGCTGGGCGTGCCAGAAGCCTCGTCCAGTCAGGTGGATCTGAAAGGCGTTCCCGCCATCAAGGTCACCAACCGAAGCCAGGAAATCGCGTCGTGCCAGTTCCACGCGTTGCCCGAGGAGACGGTGATGACAGCGACGCCGGCGGCCTCAATCAACCCCAACGAGCAAGCCGTGATGCGAGTACCCGGTAAATATTCCAGTGGTGGGCCCATTGCCTTGCTGGTGTGCAAACCCGAGGGCGCTTGACGCTTGGCTGCTCCGCACCGTGAGTGCGATCCCAGCCACTCACTCGCCGACTCGTCGGCCACTCGAAAGCAGGAGAACGTCATGAACAGACCCCTTCTCACCTCACTGGCGATGGCCACGCTATTGGTTACCGCCGCCCAACCCGCAATTGCCCAATGGCCAGCCGGCACGCCGCGAGACGATACGGGGGCGCGTCCAAGCCCGATGGGCAACCCCACGCCAATGGAGAAGCTCGAAACCCACCGCAACGAGCAAGGCCAGATCGTGACCGAGGATGGTCGTGTCGTTAAGGGCATGCAGGACGAAGAAACAGTGCCCAACCGAAACATGCACCGCACGGAGCAAGACACGATCACCGCAGACCCGCCACATGAATCGGCGAGCCCGGGCGAGCTGGAATAGACAGTTCGGCTTAGCGCACCCGCCGCGCCCTCGATGCTTTTTACAACGCCTCCATGAGCCCACCTGCTGACCGACGTGATCGGCCAGCAGGACGGTATCAGTCGAAGCTTGCCGGCGTTCTGATCTGATTGAACGCCCCGCGCCCGATGCGCTCCCATCTCTATCCGATCGAATTGATAGACGGGAGATCTCAATGACACAGCAGTCGCAACACAACCGCAGCATTCACCTCGCCTCACGCCCGAACGGCGCGCCTACACCTGACAATTTCCGGCTCGATACCAGTCCGGTGCCCAAGCCTGAGGATGGCCAGTTGTTGCTGCGCACCGTCTACCTCTCGCTGGACCCGTACATGCGCGGACGCATGAGTGCCGGGCCGTCTTACGCACCGCCGATGGAAGTGGGCGATGTCATGGTGGGCGGCACGGTGTGTCGCGTGATGGAGTCCCGTCATGCGAACTATAAAGAAGGCGACTGGGTGCTCAGCGGAAATGGCTGGCAGGACTATGCGGTCTCCGACGGTGAAGGGCTGCTGAAGCTCGGCCAGGAGATGCAACACCCCTCGCACGCGCTGGGTGTACTGGGCATGCCGGGCTTTACCGCCTACATGGGACTGCTCGATATCGGCCAGCCCAAGGCCGGGGAAACGCTGGTGGTCGCGGCAGCCACCGGACCGGTCGGCGCCACCGTCGGCCAGATTGGCAAGCTGAAAGGCTGCCGTGTAGTAGGCATCGCCGGTGGTTCGGAGAAGTGCCGTCATGCGGTCGAAACGCTTGGCTTCGATGCCTGTATTGACCACCGTGCCGAGGACTTCCCGGAACAGCTGGCCAAGCACTGCCCGGACGGCATCGACATCTACTACGAGAACGTCGGCGGCAAGGTGTTCGATGCCGTGTTGCCGCTGCTCAATACCAGCGCTCGGATCCCGGTCTGTGGCGTAGTTGCGCAGTACAACAGCACGGGGCTGCCCGACGGCCCAGATCGGCTGCCGCTGTTGCTCGATACCATCCTGAAAAAGCGTATGCGCATGCAGGGGTTCATCATCTTCAACGACTACGGCCACCGCTACGACGAGTTCGCCCGCGACATGAGCGCTTGGTATGCCGAGGGCAAGATCAAGTACCGCGAGCAGATCGTGCAGGGCCTGGAAAACGCACCCGAGGCATTCATTGGCCTGCTTGAGGGGAAGAACTTCGGCAAGCTGGTGGTGCAGGTGGGCGAGGCGTGAGGCCATCCCGGTCGGTCAGAAGCTCATGACTGTGTCGTTATGGGTGGGCCGAAGCCCACCCTACAGGGTTAGCGCCCACCTGGCGGAGCCGCCATCGGTGGGCTGAAGCGCACCCTACATAGGGTGCGTGTTGGGCGCACCTGCGGGGTGAGCTTCAGGGCTTCAACCCTGCCCCACTCCTGCCGTTACATCGCAACGACGCGCATCCCTGGTTTGTTGCTGGTGGGGTGGGCGGACGCCGGGGATGGGCTTGGCCAGACGAATCTTCAGGAACTCCGTGACATCCGCCGCCAGTGCGCGTCCACCGCCACCGGGGAAGTTGTTGTCGTTGGTTACCAGCAACGTGCGTGCATCCAGCGGCAGTACGCTTTCGATGGTCACGTAGGGGAAGGTGAACGTGCGCAGGCCGTCGCCGTTCAGGTCATCGGGGTCGGCCAGCTGCATGAGGTCGACCACTTCGGTTTTATGCACGGCACCACCACTGGCGACGCCACGGATGTCGATCAGGTAGATCTTCTTGAACGGGGTGCCGTTGGTTGCGGTAGCGCCATTGCGCTCGATGACCAGAAAGCGTGTCTCGTCGATGGCGGTCATGTCACCGATGGCGTGCTCCGGCGCCTGCAGGCGATAGAAGAACACCTTGCCGGTATAACGCTCCTGCTCGATGTCGAATTCATTGATGCGCAACGTACCGGCCGGATCGCCGCTGACGGTTTTTTCCAACAGCGCGTACAGGCGATCACCGCGCGGGTTGATTGCCATGCCTTCAAAGCCACCGGAACCATCCAGATTCGCCTTGGCCCGCCCGGCTACGACGTCGTTGTGCTGCGGCGCGTAGACGCCGGGCAGCGAAATGGCACTGCGGGTGACGGTACCGGACGCATCGGTTTTGACCAGGTAAGGCCCAAACTCATCGCCAAACCACATGGCGCAGTTCTTGTCGCGGCGCACCGATTCGATGTCGAGGTCGGCGCCCGTCAGCAGGCGACCAAAGTCGATGGCACTGTCCACGTGCGGCTTCGATCCGTCGTTGTAGTAGAAGCGGTAGTCGGCCTGAATCGGCAGTTCCAGCTTTTGATTAATGTCGTTGAGCGTCAGGCGCGAGGGATGGGTGAAGCGCGCCAGCGGCGCGCCGCTGAGATAGTCACTGGCACTGACCTTGCCGCTGCCGCCGTTGGCGGTACGGAAATCCGGCCGAACGCTGTAAAGCCGCAACAGCGTATCGGCAGAGTTCGTTTGCCCACCGAAGCCGTTGTCGGTCATGAACACGAAGCTGTTCTCATCCGCGCCCGGCAGTACCGCGGAGAAACCCTGCACCGGCTGCAGCCCCTCATAGGGTGGCTGGAATGTGCCGTAAGGGTTACCGCTGGCCATCTGACCCGAGGTCGGGCCGTCTGAAAAGGTGTCGGCGGGCATCATGGCCCATCCAACCAGCGTGTTGTCAGCAGCCCACACAGGTGCGGCAAAAACGGGTGAACAGAGTGCAGCGGCAAGCGCCAAGACGAGCGGCTTCGGGTTTCGCATAAGCAAAAATCTCCATCCAGTGGAGCCGGCACCACGCGGTGTGCGGGGTACTGCGGCGTCAGGCGGATACCCTAGGAAGAGACTGTGTCAGGAATATGGCCTTGGCCAGGCGAACCGACAGAAGGCTGTATCCGCTGGTACTGCCTGGGCGGTATCGGAACGTGCTCAGGCTACCGCATGGCCGCGGGCTGCTTCGGCAAGGTGAAACCAGGTGGGCGTATCCAATTGCAGGTGCACACCGTTAAGGGCTTCTTCAATCCTTTCCCAGCGCAGACTGCCGAGAATCGGGACCGGACAACCCGGCAACTTGCGCACCCAGGCAAGCGCGACCTGATTGGCCGTGGCGCCGAGCGCATCACCCGCCTCCTCCAGCACGGTCTGCAGCGCTGGCACGAAACGGCCACCCGCCATCGGCGACCAGGCCAAGACCTGTAACCCCTCTGCCTCAAGGCCGTGCAAACGGCCATCCCACGCATAATCTTGAGCCTGCAAGGACAGCTCGATCTGATTGCAGCGTAGCGGCAGCTCGCGCGCCAGGACCTGACACTGCAGCAGCTCCGCATTGGAGACGCCCAGCCAGCCGACCTTTCCGCTGCTGACCAGGTCATCCAGCGTCCGGGCAACTTCGTGAATGCGCAACAAGGGGTCGGGCCGGTGCAGCAGAAAGCCGTCCAGACGCTCGACGCCGAGCCGCTTGAGTGTGCCTTCGACCGCTTCGACGAGATGGGTCGCCTCGGTGTTGTAATGCTTGACCTTCCACCGCGAGCGATCCTGATCGGCAGGCACGATATCGGCCTTGCCGATCAACTGGATCTGTTGACGCAACGCCGGGCTCAGTTTCAACGCAGCCCCAAAATGCGCTTCGCACTCACCGCCACCGTAGATGTCGGCATGGTCGAAGCCGCTCAGGCCGCGCTCGACACAACGCTCGATAAAGCTCAGCAAGTCCTGCGGTTGTGCCAGCTCGGGGTATTGCATCAGCCGCATCATGCCAAGCAACAGGGGTTGTTCGATGACCTTGTTCACGTGATCTCCGCGATTCGTCAGTTGATAAAGCCAGCAGCAGGATAGGCACGCTGCCATCGGCAAGTCGTGTACTGACCGACTACCGGGGCGCAACGTTCGGCTCGGGCCGAAACGTTTGCCATATCGCCCCAAATAGGGGAACCGGTCTCTTGCACCGCACCCTTCTGGGTCGGTGCCGCGCCTCAGCAAGCGGAAACGGATGTGAGGGCTGTGGGAATCATTGGTGGGCTGAAGCCCACCCTACGGTAGACGGAGGTTGCGTAGGGTGGGCTTCAGCCCACCAGTTCCTAGCAGCGGTTCCCTGGACGCTGCCACCTGCACCCACCACTGGCATGCAACCTGCTATGTCACCTTCAACACCTGCCGACCGATTCGGCAGAGCTTCCCGCGGTCAACGAAGACCATCAGCCACACATGGCACGGGACGGGTGCAACGGGCAACGTCGCTCGCACATCACCCCCACATTCCATGAATACCAGGCAAAGGCGCCTGGAGCTGCCCGACAGCTCCAGGCGCCTTTTTTGTTTTTGTACGACGACGCCGTAGCGCGGCATCGACGGAGGACCAGGCATGAACGCAATCATCACCCCGATCAAGAGTGAAACATTGATCGTGATCGGCAACGGCATGGTGGGACACCACTGTGTCGAGCAGCTGATCGAGCGCGGTGCGCTGAGCCAGTATCAGTTGCACGTGTACGGCGAAGAGCGCCAGCGTGCCTACGATCGCGTTCACCTGTCCGAGTACTTCGGTGGCCGCGATGCCGACTCGCTGGCCATGTGCGAAGCGGACTATTACGCCACTCACGGCGTGCATATGCACCTCGGCGTGCAGGTGCTGGAAATCGACCGTGAGCGCAAGGAAGTGGTCACCCGCGAAGGCCGCCAGCCGTACGACAAGCTGATCCTGGCCACCGGTTCCTACCCGTTCGTACCGCCGATTCCAGGCGCCGAAGGCAACTCGCGTCTGGTCTACCGCACCCTGGATGACCTTGACGCCATTCGCGCCGCCGCCAGCAATGCCAAGCGCGGCGTGGTGGTCGGCGGCGGCCTGCTTGGTCTGGAAGCGGCCAACGCACTCAAGTCGCTTGGCCTGGAAGCCCATGTCGTGGAGTTCGCTCCACGCCTGATGCCGGTGCAGCTGGACGAGGAAGGCGGTAAGGCGCTCAAGGCCCGTATCGAGGCGCTGGGTGTCGGCGTGCATCTGTCCCGCGCTACGCAGGAAATCGTCATCGGTGAGGAATACGCGTACCGGATGAACTTCAACGAGGGCGCTGATGGTAGATGTGAGTATCTGGAAACCGACCTGATCGTCTTCTCCGCCGGTATCCGCCCGCAGGATGCACTGGCCCGCAGCGCCGAGCTGGAAATAGCACCGCGCGGCGGCGTGGTCATCGATAACGACTACCGCACCAGCGATCCGTCGATTTTCGCCATCGGCGAGTGCGCATCCTGGAACGGCATGGTCTTCGGCCTGGTTGCGCCCGGCTACACCATGGCGCGTAACGTCGCAGCCCTGCTCACCGGCGAGCCACATCAGCCTTTCAGCGGCGCCGACATGTCCACCAAGCTCAAGCTGCTCGGCGTCGATGTCGGCTCCATCGGCGATGCACACGCCGCCACGTCAGGCGCCAAGAGCTACCGTTTCATTGATGAAGCGAATGCGAGCTACCGCCGTCTGGTGCTGTCCGAGGACGGCAAGCGCGTCATCGGTGCTGTGCTGATTGGCGACAACAGTTATTACGACACCCTGCTGCAGTACGCGCAAAACGGCATCAAGCTGCCGGCCGATCCGTCCAGCCTGATCCTGCCGCTGTCCGATGGCGCACCGACGCTGGGCGCCGACGCCCTACCCGACACCGCCACCATTTGCTCATGCCACAACGTTACTAAAGGCGCGGTGTGCTGCCAGGTCGACGCCGGAATCACCGACCTCGGTGAGCTGAAAGCCGCGACCAAGGCCGGCACCGGCTGCGGCGGTTGCAGCGCGCTGCTCAAGCAGGTCTTCGAACATGAGCTGACCGCCCGTGGCGTGGAGGTCGACAAGAGCCTGTGCGAGCACTTCGCCCACACCCGCCAGGAGCTGTACGGCATCGTCCGCGTCGAGGGCATCATCAGTTTCAATGAGCTGCTGGCCAAACACGGCCGCGGCCACACTGGCTGCGACATTTGCAAGCCGGCGGTAGGCTCGATCCTCGCGTCCTGCTGGAACCAGCCGATCACCGATCCAGGCCTGATCCCGCTGCAGGACACCAACGACACCTTCATGGCGAACATGCAAAAGAACGGCACTTATTCGGTGGTGCCGCGCATCGCCGGCGGTGAGATCACGCCGGACAAGCTGATCGCCCTCGGTGCCGTCGCCAAGAAATATGACCTTTACACCAAGATCACCGGCGGTCAGCGCATCGACCTGTTCGGTGCTCAGTTGCACGAGCTGCCGGATATCTGGGGTGAGCTGATCGAGGCCGGCTTCGAGACAGGTCACGCCTACGGCAAATCCCTGCGCACGGTGAAATCCTGCGTCGGCAGTACCTGGTGCCGCTACGGGGTGCAGGACAGCGTCGGCATGGCGCTGCGCCTGGAAGATCGCTACAAGGGCCTGCGCTCGCCACACAAGATCAAGTTCGGCGTCTCCGGCTGCACCCGCGAATGTGCCGAGGCGCAGAGCAAGGACATCGGCGTAATCGCTACCGAGAATGGCTGGAACCTCTATGTGGCTGGCAACGGCGGCATGCGTCCGCGTCACGCCGAGCTGTTCGCCACTGACCTCGATGACGAAACGCTGATCCGCTACATCGACCGCTTCCTGATGTTCTACATCCGCACCGCGGACAAGCTCCAACGCACCTCCGTGTGGCGCGAATCCCTGGACGGCGGCCTCGATTACCTCAAGGAGGTCGTCATCGCCGACAGCCTGAACCTCGCCGCCGAGCTGGAAGCGCAGATGCAGCTGGTGGTCGATCGCTACGAATGCGAGTGGGCCAACGCCATCAAGGATCCAGAAAAACTCAAGCGCTTCCGCACCTTCGTCAACGACCAACGCGGCGATCCGGACGTTCACTTCGTCAGGGAACGCGGCCAGCGCCGTCCAGTACATGCACACGAACTTCACCTGATTCCTGTCACCGAGGAGGTGCTCTGATGAGCCAGTCCAACGCCGTACGCATGCAACCGAGTGAAAACATCAGCTGGCGGGCGCTGTGCAGCCGCCGTGATCTGGTCGCCAATTCAGGCGTGGTCGCCTGGCTGGACGGCGAACAGGTCGCGCTGTTCCACCTGCCCGAAACCGAGACGGGCGAGCAGGTCTTCGCCGTCGCCAACAAGGATCCGAAATCGGGCGCCAATGTCATCGGCCGCGGCATTCTGGGGCAGCTCAAGGGCGACCTGGTGATCGCCTCACCGCTGTACAAGCAGCATTTCCGCCTGGCTGACGGCAGCTGTCTTGAATACCCGGAACAGCACTTGCAGGTCTGGCCCGTGCGCCTGAATGGCGATGCGGTGGAAATTGCCGCTGCCTGACCGCGGCTGCGAGCAACGAGTAGCGATACGCCAACGGCAGGCCCGGGCCTGCTTTGCCAACACACCTAGAGAATCGAAAAATGTCCTATCTCGTTCCTTCAGAATTCGTAACCAAGATGGTGGACTCGGGTGAGTCCAAGATTTTTATGTCTACCCGTGACACCTTGATCCGGGCGTTCATGGCCGGTGCGATTCTCGCGCTGGCCGCCGTCTTCGCCGTAACCGTCACGGTCCAGACTGGCTCGCCGCTGGTGGGCGCGATGCTGTTCCCAGTCGGCTTCATCATGCTTTACCTGATGGGGTTCGATCTGCTCACCGGTGTCTTCGTCCTGACGCCGTTGGCCCTGCTGGACAAGCGTCCGGGCGTCACCGTCAACGGCGTGCTGCGCAACTGGGGGCTGGTGTTCGTCGGTAACTTCGCCGGGGCACTGCTGGTCGCGTTCATGATGGCCTTCATGTTCACCACTGGCTTCTCCACCGATCCGGGCCCGATCGGCGAGAAGATCTCCACCATCGGCGAAGCACGCACACTGGGTTACGCCGAATTCGGCGCAGCCGGCTGGTTCACCATCTTTCTGCGCGGGATGCTGTGCAATTGGATGGTCTCGATGGGTGTGGTCGGCGCGATGATTTCCACCACCGTAGGCGGCAAAGCCCTCGCGATGTGGATGCCGATCATGCTGTTCTTCTTCATGGGCTTCGAGCACTCGGTGGTGAACATGTTTCTGTTCCCCTCCGCGATGATCATGGGCGGCGATTTTTCGATCATGGATTACATGATCTGGAACGAAATCCCCACAGCCCTGGGCAACCTGGTCGGCGGCCTCGCCTTCACCGGCCTCACGCTGTACACCACGCACATCAAGACGGGCGCCAAGCGCGCGCTGGTACGCGGATAGAGCACTGGAAAACCCCGGCGCGACCGGGGTTTGCCGCATCTCATGAGCAGTCAACTCAAGGTTTCGGTGGGCCAACACACCGACAAAGGCCGCAAGGAAAGCAATCAGGATTTCCACGGCGTCTACATTCCAAAAGAACCACAGCTGAGCAGCAAGGGCATCGCCATTGCCCTGGCCGATGGCATCAGCAGCAGCGCCGTCAGCCACATCGCCAGCGAGTCGGCGGTCACCGGATTCTTCGCCGACTACTACTGCACGTCCGACGCCTGGTCGGTGAAAACCTCGGCGCAGCGGGTGCTGATGGCGACCAATTCATGGCTGCATTCACAAAGCCAGCAAAGCCCTTATCGATTCGATCCTGACCGCGGCTACGTTTGCACCTTCAGTGCGCTGGTCATCAAGTCGACCACCGCGCACCTTTTTCATGCCGGCGACTCGCGCATCTATCGTGTTCAGGGCAACGCCCTGGAGCAGCTGACCAACGACCACCGAATGTGGATATCCGAAGACAAGAGCTATCTGAGCCGAGCGCTTGGGATTCATCCGCAGTTGGATCTGGACTACCGCGCCGAGCCGGTTGAGGTGGGCGATACCTTCATCTTCGCCACTGATGGGGTGTATGAGTACGTCAGCGCATCGTCGATGCTCGGCGTGATCGCCCATCACCCCGACGACCTGGACGCCGCTGCGCGAGCCATCGTCAAACAAGCCCTGCGGCAGGGCAGCGACGACAACCTCACGGTGCAGATTCTGCGCATCGATGCGCTGCCGTTGCAGCAGCCCGACGAGCTCTACCAGCAGCTGACGGAGCGGCCCTTTCCGCCCATCCTTGAGGCGCGGGCCGCATTCGACGGTTACACCATCGTTCGCGGGGTGCACGCCAGCAGCCGAAGCCATGTGTATCTCGCCACCGACAACGTCAGCCAGACGCCGGTGATCATCAAGACGCCGTCCATCGACCTGCAGCATGACGTGCAATACCTTGAGCGCTTCCTGACCGAGGAATGGGTCGCCCGGCGCATCAACAGCGCCCATGTGGTCAAGCCGTGCACACAGACACGCAAGCGCAACTACCTGTACAGCGTCAGCGAATACATCGACGGCCAGACGCTGGCGCAATGGATGATCGACAATCCCCGTCCGGATCTTGAAACGGTGCGCGGCATCATCGAGCAGGTCGCTAAGGGTGTGCGCGCCTTTCACCGCCTGGAGATGCTGCACCAGGATTTGCGCCCGGCCAACATCATGATCGACGCCACGGGCACGGTGAAGATCATCGACTTTGGCTCGACCCGCGTGGCAGGCCTCATGGAAATGTCCTCGCCCATCGAGCGCAGCGATCTGCTCGGCACCGCGCAATACACCGCGCCGGAATATTTTCTGGGGGAAAGCGGTAGCACGCGATCGGATCAGTTTTCGCTGGCCGTCATTACCTACCAGATGCTCACTGCCGAGCTGCCTTACGGCGCTGGGGTTGCCCGATGCCGCACCCGGGCGGCGCAAAACAAACTCAGCTATCAACCAATCCGCGAGCATGAGCGCGGCATGCCAGCGTGGATCGATGATGTGCTGCGCAAGGCACTTCATCCCGACCCGTACAAGCGCTACGAGGACCTGTCGGAGTTTGTCTTTGAACTGCGCCAGCCCAACCAGGCCTTTCTGAACAAGGCCAGGCCTCCGCTCATGGAGCGCAACCCGGTGCTGTTCTGGAAAGGCACGTCTCTGCTGCTGGCCGTGGCGGTGGTTGTGTTGATGCTGCGCTGAGCGGCGGTGACTATTCCGGGCGCTGCGGCGCGTAGACGTTGAGCGCCGGATCGGTGATGCCATCTTTCGAAGGATCGAGAATCCAACGCAGCTGCGTGACCA
The DNA here is from genome assembly GCF_019880365.1 of Pseudomonas sp. DNDY-54. NCBI lineage: Bacteria > Pseudomonadati > Pseudomonadota > Gammaproteobacteria > Pseudomonadales > Pseudomonadaceae > Pseudomonas > Pseudomonas sp. DNDY-54. The sequence continues at coordinate 1,933,087 of NZ_CP082271.1, read as the reverse complement.
GTTCCTCGCAATTTTCGCCGCGCTGTTGCCAATCCTGAAAGGCAATGCGAGCCGCACTTAGCGATTGTTCGGCGATCTGCTCAGCCTCGGTGGTGGGGTCGCCCGGCTGCCAGTGATCGAAAACGGACTTGAGAGCATGCTGCGCTTCTTCAGCGCCCAACTCGCCATCCGCCCAGCGTGACGTAACGTCCTGGGCCTTTTGCAGCGCGCTGACTGAGGGGTTCGACGTTTCCATCTCTGACTACCTCCAGTGGGTTCTTATCTACGTTGGAGTCGGGCTGCGCTGGCAAATTCGACCCCGCCTATCAGCCAACCGCAGCCCGCGTGGCGTGCGGGTCGCTTAGCCACCGTTGGTACCGTGTCGCCGTTGATCTGCCCCGTCGCGCAATGGTGGTGGGCCGGCGGTCGCATCTACATGGACGTCATTACCATTGGAGCCATCCCATGCACCTCATCCATCTCTTGCTGCCGCTGTATGACAACGATTGTGAGCCCTTGCCGAAGGCGCTATTTGCCGAGGTGAGAAACGAACTGATGCAGCAGTTCGGAGGCCTGACGGCGCACACCCGAGCCCCGGCCAATGGCCTTTGGCAGGACGATGACAACCATGCGGTGCGCGACGATCTGGTCATCTACGAAGTGATGGCGCCAGAACTCGACCGCACCTGGTGGCGAACCTATCGCGCATCGCTCGAAACCCGCTTTCGTCAGGACCAGGTGTTGATCCGCGCACAAGTGATCGACGTGCTGTAGCGCACCCTGTCGCTGATGCTGCGATGCAGGGCTTTTCCAGAGTGCTAAGGTCCTGCCAGGATCGGAGCGGCAGGTCGGAAACCGCCTCAACCGCCATCATAAAATCGTGAAATATTTATGAACCTGCCGAGCATTTGGTTGTCAGTCCAGGCTGCAGCATTGCATGGGCCGCAGGCCCAACGCTGGGAGAATGTATCCTCCCATTCATGATCGGCAGTCCCTGCACACCTGCTAGCACTCATCGCGGCAGGTTCCTGGCCAGATGCCAGCGCCGGGGTCGCTTACAGTTTTGGCCCGTACACCGGGTACCTTCTTTTTTTTCAGCGCGAAGATCACCATGCTCCTATCTCGACACCTCGTTGCCCTGCTCTCCCGTTTTGCCTGGTCAAGCTCTCAGCGCCGCGCTTTTCGTGCGGGCCTGGTCGGCACCCTGCTGGCCTTCGTCATTCCCGCCCACGCGCAGCAGGCGACCACTGATCGCTGGGTCAGTGACACCTTGAGCACCTACGTCCGCAGCGGCCCCACCGATGGCTATCGCATTGTCGGCAGCCTGACGTCCGGACAGAAAGTCGAGCTACTCGAAACCCAGGGCGACTACAGCCAGGTACGCGGCGAGAACGGCGATCGCGTATGGATCCGCAGCAGCGACCTGCAGGACGTTCCGGGCCAAGCCGAACGCCTGCCACAGCTCGAGCAACAGGTCGCTGAACTCAGCGAAGAATTGAAAACCATCGACGACAGCTGGAAGGCACGCGTCCAGGGCATGCAGGAGACGCTGGACTCACGCAAAGCGTTGATCGATGAACTGGAGGCACGGCGCAAGGCGTTGGACGAAGCCCTTACGGCTACCGAATCGGACCTGCGCGACGCGGAAGCGCGCCTGGGCGACGAGAACAATCAGGTGCTGATGCGCTACATGGTTTACGGCGGCAGCATCGCCGGTGCCGGTCTGCTTGCTGGACTGATCCTTCCCGCCATGACCCGCGGCCGCAAGCGCAACGACCGCTGGTTCTAAGGCCGTACCGGGGCCGAGCTGAATGCGTTCAGCCCGGCTCCATCACCTCGTCTTCCACCGGCAGAGTGAATACGGACTGCCCAGGCTTCGGCGCCGCGAGACGTTGACGAATCTGCTCGGATGTCATCGGTCGATCCAGCAGATAGCCCTGTAGCGTTTCGCAACCAAGCCCGGTCAGAAAATCCTGTTGTTCCGCTGTTTCCACACCTTCCGCCACTACTTCAAGGCCCAGCGCCTTGGCCAGCGCAATGATCGCCGAAACGATGACCGAATCTTCATTGCCGGCACTCATTTCCTTGACGAACGCGCGGTCAATCTTCACTTCGCTCGCCGGGAGACGTTTCAGGTAAAGCAGGCTCGAATAGCCGGTACCGAAATCGTCAATGGACGCTTTGATACCCAGCGCAGTGAGCTTTTCCAGTGTCTCGATAGTCGTTTCCGGGCTGCGCATCGCCGTGGATTCGGTGACCTCGATCGTCAGCTTTTCCGGCGCAATGCAATGGCGCTCAAGCGCCGACGTGACCGATCCCAGCAAATCCTGCTGCTCGAACTGAACAGCTGAAAGGTTGACCGCGACGGTCCAGTGACTGGAGCCCTGAAGATGCCATTCACGCAGTTGGCGACACGCTTCGTTGAGTACCCATCTGCCTATGGGAATGATCAGCCCGGTTTTCTCAGCAAGCGGCAGAAACACATCCGGCGAGAGCAACCCACGCTGAGGATGCTGCCAGCGCAGCAGTGCCTCGAAGCCTCTGACCGGCCCGACTGGCGCCTCGAACTTCGGCTGGTAATGGAGCCTCAACTCGCCGTGTAACTCAGCCAACCTCAGATCATGAAGCAGCTGCAGCTGCTCAGCGGCGTTGGCGTTCATCGATGCCTCGAAGAAGCTGTAACCGTTTCGCCCGGCACGTTTGGTGTGGTACATCGCAGCGTCGGCATGCAGTAGCAGGTCCCGCTCGGTCTCGCCGTCGCCCGGGAAAACGGCGATGCCGATGCTCAGCGACACGCTCAGTTCGTAGCGCGACAACGCAAAGGGCGCGTCGACGCATTGCACCAGTTTCGCCGCCAGGGTTGCGGCATCATCCGGGCCAGAGATCGAAGCCAGCAGGACGAACTCATCGCCGCCCAGGCGGGCCAGCGTGTCCTGCGCACGCACACAAGTGCGCAGACGTTCGGTTACGCTGACCAGCAACTGGTCGCCGATGTGGTGCCCAAACGCATCATTCACTGCCTTGAAGCCGTCCAGGTCCATGAACATCACGGCAAAGCAGGACTGTTCGCGCTGCGCGACCTTCAGCGCCTGGCCCAAGCGATCTTCCAATAGCAGACGGTTGGGCAGGCGTGTCAGGTTGTCATGCAGCGCCAATTGGACGAGTTCGGAATTGGCTTTTTCCAGCGAACTCGCCAACACCGAGGTCCGTGCCTGCAGACGCGCATCAAGGACGGAGACGATCAAGGTGATCGCCAGCACCGCCAGCGTCAGCACGATGATCAGCAAAGCCAGCCAGTTGGCGTCCACGCCATTAGCCGCGCCGCAATAGCTGCCTTCCGGGAAGCTGGCCGCTGCCATGCCGGTGTAGTGCATGCCGACAATCGCCAGGCCCATGACCAGTGCCGCCCCACCACGCCAGGCCCGCACGTGATTCAAATCGGCGCGCAGACGAAACGCCAGCGACAGCGCGGCGCCCGACGCCAGAACTGCGATGACCACCGACGCAATCAGCCATCCCAGGTCATAGGCAATTCCCGGCTGCATCCGCAACGCCGCCATGCCGCTGTAATGCATCACCGCGATGCCAGCACCGATCAACACGGCACCCTGGACCAGACGGTTCCACGGCAGATCGCGCTGGCATACCAACCACAACGCCAATGCGGACGCCCCAATGGAGACGGCAAGCGACCCCGCGGTCATTAGCGGGTCGTAACCCAGCGGGATCGGAAGGCTGAACGCGAGCATGCCGATAAAGTGCATCGACCAGATGCCCAGCCCCATTGAAAAGGCTCCGCCAACCAGCCATAGCCGCGCCGCGCGGCCTTCGGAAAGCGCCACCCTGCCCGCCATATCCAACGCGGTGTAAGACGCCAGCACGGCAACAACGAAGGAAAAGAATACGAGGATGTGGTTATAACTACCGACCAGCATTGGCCTGTCTTCCTGCAAAAAGGCGCGGATATTGACCCAACAGCAGGCAAAGGCGAAGTGCTATTACATGACCCCTGGCGCTTCTTCCGATACACGAGTTGCGGTTACTCGTACCAAGTGTCGGCACGGGCGATAACGGCTGAAGGGATCCGGTGCGATTATCTGCCGAGTGGTGGTCAGCCGCCCTCATGCACGACCACGAGAGCACGTCATTGGTGGCAAACGCGTCGACTCATTGCGCGTCTGGGCCGTGGTTAATCCTTGACCAAGTCAGTAAGTTAAGGCGAAATGCCATCCACTCAACATTGGCACAGGCGAGACAAGCGCCGCTGGCCTTCTCAAGCACTTACCGTCAACGGTTCGCGGGCCAGGGCTGCTTAACCAGGCCCATCCGTCCAGCTGTTTTGGGATGTGCTGTCAGTCAATCAACGTTCATCGCCTTGGTCGATGTAGCACCCCAGCTGCTTCCAAGCGGAACACCAGCAGTCCTTTCGAATCATATCCGCATGTCCGGCATCCTCCAGCATGCTCACCCACTCAGGAATCAGCACTAATGGCTCTTTTGCAACAACGCACGTTGAACGTCATTGCCAGCAAGCAGACAGATCTGCTCAGTAACTGGACCGCGGAGCTGGAATCAACTGGCCTGTACCGGAACATCAAGCCGGAGGAGTTCCGTCAGCAGACTGCGGAGTTTGTTCGCCTGTTGATTGCGGGCGCGGGCAGAACCGAATCGGGCGACCTGCGCGAAGCAAGCTGGGACGAAATGCGTCAGTACCTTGAGAAGCTTTCGTATAGCCGTGTGCAGCAGGGCTTCGATTCTCAGCAAACAGCGGGCTTTATCTTCTCGTTCAAGCGACCACTGATGCCGTTGTTGCAGGGTGAATACTCTGAAGAGTCGGCGATGCTGGCTGAACAATTGTGGGCATTGTCCGAACTGATCGACGATCTGGGGTTGCAGACCGTGCGCGCATTCCAGAAATCGCGCGAGGCGGTCATCAAGCGTCAGCAGGAAGAACTGCTGGAGCTCTCGACCCCGGTCGTCAAATTGTGGGATGGCGTGTTGGCGCTACCAATGATTGGCACCCTTGATTCGCAGCGTACTCAGGTCGTGATGGAATCGCTGCTGCAGCGCATCGTCGATACCGGTGCGGAAATTGCCATCATCGACATCACCGGCGTTCCCACGGTCGACACACTGGTGGCGCAGCATTTGCTCAAGACGGTCACAGCGATCCGCCTGATGGGCGCAGATTGCATCATCAGCGGCGTGCGTCCGCAGATCGCCCAAACGATCGTTCACCTGGGTCTTGATCTGCAGGGCATCGTCACCAAGGCTTCCCTCGCCGACGCGCTGGCGCTGGCCCTTCGCCGTTCCGGTCTGACCGTAACCAAGGCGGTCTAATGGAACGCATCCCAATACTGCGAATGGGCGACTTCCTGCTCGTTACCATTCAGGTCGACATGTACGACCAACTGGCCATGACGCTGCAGGACGACCTCGCCGAACGCATTAGCGCAACATCGGCCCGTGCCGTTCTGATCGACATTTCCGCGCTCGACATGGTCGACTCGTTCATCGGGCGCATGATCAGTTCCATCTCTGGGCTCTCTCGCATCATGGATGCCGAGACCGTGGTCGTCGGCATGCAGCCCGCTGTCGCGATTACGCTGGTGGAACTGGGCTTGACGCTGGAAGGCGTCAGTACGGCGTTGAACGTTGAGCGAGGCATGCAGTTGCTGCGCAAGCGGATGGCCGACAAATGAACATACGCGACAGCGGAAGCCTGCCGGTACGCATCGAGCAGGACGTAGTGCTTGCGCGTCAGGCTGTCCGCAAGCTCGCCCAAGAGTGCGGCATGCGATTGATCGACCTCACCAAACTCGTCACCGCGGTCAGCGAGCTGGCTCGTAATACCGTGGTGTACGGCGGGGGCGGCGACATGGATTGGGAGGTCGTCGAGGATGGCGCCCGTACCGGAATCCGCCTGACGTTCCGCGACGAGGGTCCCGGTATCCCCGACATCAAGCTGGCCATGACCGATGGTTGGACGTCCGGCAGCGGACTTGGGCTGGGGCTTACCGGCGCGAAACGGCTGGTGGATGAATTCGAACTCGACAGCACGCCGGGTATCGGTACGCGTATCAGTGTGCTCAGGTGGTCATGAACCAGCACGGCTCGCTGACTCACGTTTTACCCATCGACGAAAGCAGCCAGATTGGCCACGCGCGCCGCTTCGCCCAGCGTTTCGCAGTGGAACTCGGGTTCGATGAAACGGACGCCGGGCGCGTGGCGCTGGCCGCAACCGAGCTGGCAACCAATCTGCTCAAGCATGCTCACCAAGGTGCCTTGCACCTGCGCTCAACCGCTACGCAAAGCGGGACCGGCGTCGAGATCGTCGCAGTGGATCGCGGCCCAGGCTTCAACATCAATGAATGCCTGGCCGATGGATTCTCCACCGGCGGTACCCAGGGGACCGGGCTGGGTGCGCTGATGCGGCAGGCGCAGGTGTTCGACGCGCACTGCGATCACCGGGGTTCGGTTGTGCTCGTGCAACTGTTCCGGCGCGGTGATTCGGCGTCGTCCGTGCGGGTCGGCATCAGCCAGCACTCGCTCAATGACGATCCGGCATGCGGTGATGTATGGCACCTGGCGGTTGACGACCAGCGGATCAGCGCGCTGGTCATCGATGGAATCGGTCACGGTGAGGATGCGCAGGAGGCCGGCTTCGCGGGCGCGCGGGCCTTCGCTGTCGCGCCCTTCGCAGAGCCTGAGAGCAGCATCAATGATATGCATCAGGCCATGTGCGGGACTCGCGGGGGTGCCGTAGCGGTCGCCCTGTACGACGCGCGCGTTGGAAATCTGCGTTTCGCCGGCATTGGCAACATCGGCGCCAGCCTGCTCACCGCCGAGAACAGTCGAGGGCTTGCTTCTCATCCCGGGATCGTCGGCTCGCAGTTCCGCAAGGCGAGAGCGTTCGACTATCCGGTTGAAGGTGACCATTTATTAATCATGTACAGCGACGGGCTGCAGTCACGGTGGAACCTGCGTGATTACGCTGGGCTGGTGTATCGCCACCCGGCTGTAATTGCTACGGTGCTGCACCGTGACTACTGTCGCGGACGCGACGATGTGACCGTTATGGTGATTGCTTTGGAGGCGATGCGTGATTGATCCGACCGGCTGTAACGAGCCCGATCCCAGCCAGGTGGAACGACTGCGTAGCGAGATCGAATCGCTGCGTGCGGAGCTTGAGGATACCAATCAGGGCGTGCTCGCACTGTATGCCGAACTGGACACTCAGGCGGAGCAATTGCGCCAGGCGTCAGATCTCAAAAGCCGCTTCCTGTCCTATATGAGCCATGAATTCCGCACGCCGCTCGGGTCCATCCGCAGCATTACCCGTTTGCTGAGCGATGAACTTGACGGCCCGCTGAGCGATGAGCAGCACAAACAGGTTCTGTTCATCAGTAGCGCGGCGTCCGAGCTGACTGACATGGTGGATGATCTTCTCGATCTGGCGAAAATCGAAGCCGGCCGCATCAGCGTCTCGCCCGCATGGTTCGACATGCTCGACCTGTTTGCAGCATTGCGCGGCATGTTTCGTCCGATTGTCGACGGCAGCACCGTGGACCTCATTTTCGAGGAGCCGCAAGGCCTCCCGCGTCTCTTCACCGATGACAAGAAGCTGGCGCAGATCCTGCGCAACTTCATTTCAAACGCGCTGAAATTCACCCAGCACGGCGAGGTGCGCATTTCGGCCCGGCGTGAAGGCGAACAGGAGGTCCGCTTCGCGGTAACCGACAGCGGCATCGGAATACCCGAGGAGCTGCACGGCAATCTGTTCGAAGACTTCGTCCAGATCGACACGCCACTGCAGAAGCGTCTGCGTGGAACGGGCCTCGGGCTTTCATTATGCAAACGCTTCGCCGAGCTGCTTGGCGGGCGTGTTGGCGTCGAAAGCACGCCGGGGGTTGGCTCGACATTCTTCGTGATCATCCCCTTGTCGGTCACGACGGAGCCGGACGATGGAGCGTAAGAGCAATCTGTTGGTTGTCGACGACAACGCCGCAACGCGTTACGCCATACGCCGAGTACTTGAGCGGCATGGCTACGCCGTATTCGAAGCAGGGACCGGTACTGAGGGGCTGGCGCTTATCGCCAGCGATGAAATCGACGCGCTGATCCTGGATGTCAATCTGCCGGACATGAGCGGCTTCGACGTGGTTCGCCAGTTGCGCGCGGACGAGCAGACCCAGCTGCTGCCAGTCATTCACGTATCCGCTGCATCCATCCAGACCGGCGACATCATTACCGGTCTGGATGCGGGTGCGGACGCCTATCTTATTCATCCGGTCGACCCGGACGTGCTTCTCGCTACCCTGCGCACGTTGCTGCGGGTGCGCGACACCGAGTACGCACTGCGTGAAAGCGAAGCACGCTTCCGTGAGATCTTCACCCATGTGGCCGCGCCGATTGCAGTGATCGATGCGCAGCTGCAGGTGCGTGAGCGCAACCAGGCATTCGAAGAGCTGCTCGGCGACCGGCACGGGCCTACTGCGTTGCTCACGTGTCTGGCCGGCAATCAGGAAGACAAGCTGCAACAACTCCGGGACGGTCTTGCCAGTGGCAGCCGTTGGCAGGGAACACTAACCATGCAGGTGGCCGGTGAATTGCGGGAGACGAAGTGGCAAGTCTCGCCCTATCGCACCGTCGACCTGGGCCTCGTTTTTGTCGAAGACATCACCGAGCAACGCCAGCGCGAGCGCTCGCAATTACGGCAGCTTGACAGTGTGAACAGCGAGCTGGCACGTGAAGTGGCCGAGCGCGTACGCACCGAAGCACAGCTGATGCAGGCCCAGAAAATGGATTCTCTGGGCAAGCTGACCGGCGGCATAGCCCACGACTTCAATAATTTGCTGACTGGCATCATCACCGGCATCGAATTGCTCAAGCAGCGATTTCAAGAAGGACGCCATGATGCGGTGCTGCGCTTTGCCGATACCGCATTGGGCTCCGCCCGCAGTGCCGCTTCGATGACCAACCGCTTGCTGGCGTTTGCCCGCCAGCAACCCCTGGATGCCCGTCCCGCTGATCTCAACGACCTGATTCGCTCGCTGGAAGAGCTTCTTCAGCGAACCATTGGCGAGCACATTGTGCTGACCCTCGACCTGTGCGAGAACGGCGCGGTCGCGCAGGTAGACGCCAACCAGCTCGAAAGTGCAGTGCTGAATCTGGTGATCAACGCCCGTGACGCATTGCCCAAGGGCGGCAATATCATCATCCGTACGCGTTCGCTGCAGTCCACCGGCAACGCAGAGCTTGTCGACGGCGGCTACGTCGCGCTAAGCGTGACGGATGACGGCACCGGCATCGCCCCGGACGTCATCGCCAAGGTTTTCGAGCCCTTCTTTACGACTAAACCGCTCGGCCAGGGCACCGGCCTTGGCCTGTCTTCGATTTATGGCTTCGCCCGGCAATCTGGCGGCGAAGCACGGATCGACAGTACCGTGGACCGTGGGACCGAGGTGACGCTGTTGTTACCAGCAGCCACTGAACATTGCGAAATTGTGGTGCCAATGGGTGAAACACCGAAAGGCAACAATGAGCATGTGCTGATCGTCGAGGACATGCCAGCGGTGCGCATGCTGGTAGCAGAAATGCTCAGCGAAGCAGGCTATCGCTGCAGCGAGGCGGGTGACGTCGGGACGGCGCTGTCCGTGCTGCAAAACGACCCGAGCGTGGATCTGCTGCTGACCGATGTTGGTCTTCCAAAACTTTCTGGTCGCGAACTGGCCGACGCGGCTCGAGCGCATCGCCCATTGCTGCCGGTGCTGTTCATGACGGGCTACGCGGAGAACGCGGTACGTCGTGATCGTTTTCTCGCCGAAGGCATGGACATGGTGATCAAGCCCTTCGAGATCGGCGAGCTGCTGGCCAAAGTACGCAGAATGCTTGATCTCTCCAAGCCGGGCCGGTCGTCGCTCTGAACGAGCCCGAACGGTTCGATCCGGACGTTACTCGGCTTTTTCTGCCGGCTTGTCGGTCGCAATCAAATCGAACCCCCAGTCGCCGTACAGGTACCAGTCGTCACCCATCATCTCAGCGGGATGTTGTGTGCGGCCCGCCCCGTTGCCGCAGGCGAGCGAGTCGGCTGGACAGTAGCGATCACACCCCCAGCAGATACGCTCGGGATGGGGTGGGTTCATCGGAAATTTCTTGGCCATTTTCGGGGCCTCGCGTGGCGTCACCTGAGTGCTCAGGTTAATGAGCCGACTCCTGCAAAGACTTGACCAGACTCAAGAACGCATCCCGCTAGGGTTCAGACCCGTATTTCGCTGATCTGCAGAATATGCGTAATTGCGCCCGCGCGGCCGTCCCATACGTAGCGGAAATGCGGCCCCTGTACCGGTAGAGAGACAGCTTGGGGGCGGAAAGCTGCAACGCATTCATGCCCTTCCAGCCGGACACTTCGATACAGCAGCCCCCAGGTTTTGCCGTCTCGATGCTCGCGGGCGAACGCCTGGCTGTTGCCGTATGCCGCTGGGTCAGGCTGATGCAGTTCGGGCATTTTCCGCACGTCTATGAGCGGTTTGATGACCTTGTTCACGTAGGCGCGCATGGTGATTTCAGCGCTGGCCTCCCGCGTGGCTGCAAGAAAACGTTCCTGATGAAACTTGGTTTCCGCGATAGCCGCATCGATTGAACTGGCGCAGTAATAAACACCGTAGCTGCCATCGCTGAAGCGGCTGGCATTGCCGATATGGGTAAACGCGGCCATTACTGGCGTCGAGCCCGGCCCGCTTACGCGATCACCCGGCGAGACGCGTTGCAGCAAGCCGGCCTCCTCTCGCAGACGGTCGTTAGTCATCGCCTCAAGGGCAAAGGCAATCTCAAGATCGTCCGGGCTGAGCGTGTCCTCGTAAACATCCAGGGGCGGAAACGAGCTATTGATGATGCGGTAAGCCCGCCGCCACGAGGGCAAGATCGCCTGCATCAGCCCCGCACCCAATCGAGGTAACGACGCACATCGGCCAGATCCACCACTTGCCCACCCAGCATGTACTCGAGCGCGCTCATACCGTTGAAGGGAGCGGTATCGTTAGGCTTGTGCACCCATTCGTATGCCCGCTCCGCCTGATTGCTGAACAGGATGCGCAGCGCTTTATGGATGCCCATCAGATAGGAAATACGCTCCAGCGTATCCCTCGGCAAACGAACTTCCGGAAGCTTCTTGTATTTGAAATAGGTCGTGTTGCCCACCGAGCCAAGCAGAACGCGTTGCTGCTCGGCGCTGCAATTCCACAACCGCATCAGGTTGAAGAAGAACGTCAGCGCAACTCGCCCCGCATCCGGAGAGGTAATGTCCGGCTTGGTGACCGCCTGTTCGAGTTTCATCTTCAGCTCCGCCTGTTGAATTCCACTACGAACAGGATACTCCACATATGAATACTTTCAATACTAAAATACGCATGCGGATATTCATCGGACTTGGCGGTACTGGAGCGCAACAACTGCTGTCCCATACATACGTGCTTGGCGGATAGGAGATGAATAGTTCGCTTTAACGCCTTCTTGCGCCGATCAGTCGCGCAACGCACCGCCACAACTAGATCCCTGTCCCGCCGTGCAGGCGTAACAGTGGTCGCGAGTGACAATCGGATTGCCATCCAGGGCCGGCATCGCGAGCAAATCGCGCAGGTGCGCACGTTCCCGGCTGATGATCCGGGGAAACGCCATCGGCAAGTTCAGCATCTGATTGAAATCACAGTCGTACAAGTAGCCTTGCCAGTCCACACTCACCAGCGTGCGGCACATGACGGCGTCCAGATTTTCTGGCCGATAACTGTCACGCAGCAGTTGCATATAACCGTTGAACTGCCCCTTGCTCACCAGCGTGCTGCCGAATCGAGCAATTGGTTGATTGGTGATGGTCAGCAAATGATTGAAGCGAATGCCGAACGCGTCGGCGAGATGCGTCTTGTAGTCGTTTTCCAGCGGACCTTGCGCTGGAGGCAGTGATGGTCCCTGCGGGTTGTAGACCAGGTTCAATATCAGCCCGCTCGCGTCGTCTCCATAGCCCAATGCATTGAGCCTGCGTAGCCCGCTGATACTGGCTTCGAACACCCCATCACCACGCTGCCGATCGACATTTTCCTGGGAGTAACAGGGCAACGAGGCGGTTACTTCCACGCGCTGATCGGCCAGGAATTCGGCTAGGTTTTCATAACCTGGCTCGCTCAGAATGGTCAGGTTGCAACGGTCAATCACGCGCAGCCCTTCGCCGCGGGCATGGGTGACGAGCTCTCGAAAGCGCGGGTGCATCTCTGGCGCACCACCGGTCAAATCAAGCGTCTGCACCGGATGTGCATCAATGACCTGATGCAGCAACGTCAGGCTTTCGTCGGTCATCGCCTCCTCGCGTGTCGGCCCGGCATTGACGTGGCAGTGCAGGCAACGCTGATTGCAGCGGTAGGTTAGATTGACCTGTAACGCCTCCAGCCGCCCCCGCTGGAGGGGGGGAAAGTTCAGCGCATCGAGCAACGGCAAGGTGTTACGCATGGCAATCGCGACTCCTGTGGTCAGTTGTTTCGATTCCCCAGCGTCTCAAGGTTACGCCCGCATAACCGCGAAAAACCGGCAGCACACATTCAGAATAGTCAAAGCTGATGCGTACTTTTAGCGAAAGGAGAGCGACGTGACGTTCGATCCGGCCGAGCCCTGCCTGATTCTGGTGTGTAAGCGCCCAGCGCCGGGCCATGCGAAACAGCGACTGGCCGCTACGTTGGGGCAGCAGGCTGCACTGCAGGCGGCGCAGGCCCTGCTCGCCTGCGCACTGGAAGACTTGCAGCAATGGCCTGGCCCAACAGCGATCGCACCAGATAATCCGCAGCATCTAGGCTGGTCGCAAACGCTGAATCGCCACGCGACTTGTGTGGCACAAGGGGACGGTAATCTCGGGGAGCGTTTGAATGCGCTCGACCGTACCCTGCGCAGCGCTGGCCAGCACCGGCTGATGTACATCGGCAGTGACTGCCCTGCCCTGCGCCAATGCGACTACCTGCACGTCGCTGCGCTGCTGCAGCGCTTCGACACGGTGCTGATGTCAGCCCGCGACGGCGGCGTCGTGCTGATGGCCTCCTCTCGTCCCTGGCCGGACCTCCGCGACCTGCCCTGGAGCACGGAGCGACTCGGCAGTTCCCTCGCGCAGCTGTGCCGCGCGGCCGGGTACAGCGTTGCCGTTGCCGGAGAGACGTTCGATATCGACCATGCCGAAGACCTCAACGACCTGGCCGAGGCGCTTCGCGACGACTGTCGTCCCGCGCGTCAGGCATTGCTCGCCACGCTTGAACGTCTCGGAATCCGCAATGATGTCTGAACCCATCGGTATCAGCGTGATCATTCCGTGCTGGCGTGACGAGCTGCCTCTTGCGCAGCTGCTCCCGCACCTGGCCTCGCTATTCCAGACGCCTGGTTTGGGTGGCGAAATCGTCGTCGTGGACGGCGCGAGCAGTGAAACCTGTAGGGCGCTCTGCCTGCGCCACAACGCGGCCTGGCTGCCGACCGAGCCCTGTCGCGGCAAGCAGCTCCGGCTAGGTGCCAGCCAGGCGCACTTTCCGATCCTGTGGTTCCTGCACGCCGACGCCCATCTACACGGCAATCCACTGTCCTCGATTCAGGCGGCTCTCGGCTCGGGTGTGAGTGGTGGCTATTTCAGGTTTCGTTTCGCCGGGAAGCCCGGCTGGCAGGGCTCTCTGCTCGAGCGGCTGATTACCCTCCGCAATCATGTCGGCGTGCCCTACGGGGATCAGGGCTTGTTTGTGACGGCGCAGGCCTACCGACGCTGTGGTCAGCACAGTCCCTGGCCGTTGTTCGAAGAAGTCGAACTGGTGAAAAGCCTTCGCAGCGAAGGGCGATTTACGCGGCTGGAGGACGGCGTCCGCGTCGATCCACGACGATGGCACCGCGACGGCTGGTGGCGCCGCTCACTGCGCAATCGATGGCTGGCGTTTCAATTCGCCTGTGGCGTGCCCGCAGAACGTCTCGCTGAGCGTTATACGGCGCGACGGCCGGACCGGACCGATACCGATACCGAGCGTTGACCAGGACCGTCACCGTTCAGAAAAGCCCAAGCTGATCGTCAATCAGCGCTGAGAAACTGTCATTCACGAACGGCAGGATGGCGTCGGCAATGGGCTGCAGCTGGCGGTCAACATAGTGCCCATAATCGATCGGCGCCCGCCGCACTTCGAGCGGTTCCGGGCCGGCCACCGTCATTAGATAGCTGATCCAGCCGCCGTTCTGATACTGCCGTTGGCGGCCGTGCTGCAGGTTGTATTCGTCGGCGATCCGGGCGGCGCGCACATGCGGCGGCACGTTGCGCTCGTAGTCATCCAGGCGTCGGCGCAGGCGCTTGCGGAAGATCAACAGCTCGTCCAGCTCACCGGCCAGGGTGCGCTGGACATAGTTGCGCACGTAGTCCTGGTAAGGCTCGCGGTTGAAAATGCGGCGGTACAGCTCCTGCTGGAACTGCTGGGCCAGCGGCGACCAGTCGGTACGCACCGTTTCCAGCCCCTTGAAAACCAGGCCATCGGTGCCATCGGGACGTGACACCAACCCCGCATAGCGCTTCTTGCTGCCCTCCTCCGCCCCGCGAATGGTGGGCATCAGGAAACGCTTGAAGTGGCTCTCGTACTGCAGCTCCAGCGCGCTCTGCAAGCCATATTGCTGTCGTAGGTGCTCGCGCCACCATCGGTTGATCTGCTGCACCAGATGCGTGCCGATACGCACCGCCTCCTCGTCACTGTGCGCGCGTTTGAGCCATACGAACGTGGAGTCGGTATCGCCGTAGATCACGCTGTAGCCTTCAGCCTCGATCAGTTCGCGGGTGCGCCGCATGATCTCGTGGCCGCGCAGCGTAATCGACGAGGCCAGGCGCGGGTCGAAGAACCGACAGCCGCTGGAGCCGAGCACCCCGTAAAAGGCATTCATGATGATCTTCAACGCTTGGGACAACGGCTTGTTGCCTTCGCGCTTGGCCGTCTCACGGCCTTCCCAGACGCGCTCGACAATCGCCGGCAGGCAATGTCGCGTACGGGAGAACCGTGCACCGCGAAAGCCTGGCACTGAGTCGTTATCCTCCGGCCGCCGCATGCCTTCGACCAGCCCCACCGGATCGATGAGAAACGTGCGAATGATCGAGGGGTACAGACTCTTGTAATCCAGCACCAGCACCGATTCATACAGGCCTGGCTGCGAGTTCATCACGAAACCGCCGGGGCTGGCCTCCGGCGGTCGCTCACCAAGGTTCGGCGCAACGAAGCCCTGGCGATGCATCAGCGGGATGTAGAGATGCTCGAACGCCGCCACCGATCCGCCGCTACGGTCGGCCGGCAGCCCAGTGACCGTTGCACGTTCGAGCAGAAAGGTCAGCAGCTCGGTCCTGTCGAAAATCCGCGTGACCAGCTCGCAATCCTTGAGGTTGTAGCGCGCGAGCGCGGGCTTGTCCTCGGCGAACATGCGGTTGATTTCATCCATGCGCTGATACGGCGTGTCGATGGCCTTGCCTTCGCCGAGCAGTGTCTGCGCGACATTTTCCAGGCTGAACGAGGAAAAGCTCCAGGTCGCCGAACGAAGCGCCTCGATACCATCAATGATCAGCCGGCCTGCGGCGGCTGCGAAGAAGTGATTGCCCCGGCTGCCGTGCTCGCGCCAGGCCATCTCTTCACCGCCCCGCCCCAGGCGCAGCGGAACCTGGTAGCGCTGCGCCTGGTCGCGCAATACGCGCAGATCGAACTGCACCAGATTCCAACCGATAATGGCGTCCGGATCGTGCAGCGCCATCCACTCATTGAGCCGCTCGATGAGCCGTTTACGGCTGTCGCAATATTCCAGTTCAAAATCCACGGCGGAGCTGTTGCCGTTCGCTGGGCCGAGCATGTAGACCTGGCGCTGCCCGCAGCCTTCCAGCGCAATGGAATACAGTTCGCCGCGCATGGTGGTTTCGATGTCCAGCGAGACGAGCCGGAGCTGCGGACGATAGCCCGGTGCCGGCTTTATTTGCGCGTCCAGCAGCACGCCGTCAGCATTCGGTTGCCCGGTAAAACTCACAGGCGCAGTGATGAAGCGCTCCATCAGATAGCGCTCGGGCGGTCGGATGTCGCCCTCGTATACATCAAGCCCGGCACTGCGGAGGCGCTTGTCGAGCCCCATTAGTTGACGGTGCTGCTTGCAATACAAACCGACCACTGAACGGTGACGGAAATCGGTCAGATTCAACGGGCGCAGTTCGACGTCTCGCTCGCCCTTGAGCAGCATCTCAACCTTGCGCCGTTGCTCCGCCGGGACAAAAGCCACCGACGGTTGATTCGGTACGCGTAGGCGACGCGGCCCGGCATCGGTCGCCAACCAGAACTCCACCTCGGTACCGGCCGCCGTGTCGCGCCAGTGTCGGGTGAGGACAAAGCCCTGCTGCAGGTCCACCGTTCGCCGTCCTTACCGTTTTGAAGCGCTCATTCTACGTGCCATTGAGGCGCAGTCCCACGGCGCGCTCGACGGGGAGCGTTTCGAGAAGTCGTGGCAACGACGGAGGGAGACGACCAACTGAGCGGTAAGCGGCGACCGGCAGTTTGCCAAGTGCATACTGGCACCACGGCCACCGCTGGCTGAAGCGGGGTACGGGGACAACGGGCTTGGCTGTCAGCCGCTTGGTGGTATGACGTTATGCTCCGACGGCCCCGAGGTCGCTGGGGCCATTATCACGATAAGTGCGGCGCCGGGCTCAAGCCACCGAGCTGTCTTCGCCCAGGTGCACTACCCGAGCGGCGCGCAGCATGCACTTGGCCATTTCCGGGGGTGAAAACTTGGTGAGGATGTCGTTGGCGCCGGCGGCCTTGGCTTTGTCGGTGCTGATGGTGCTGTCCAGCGACGTGTGCAACAGCACGTAAATCGACGCGTAGTCCGGGTGGTTCCGCAGCGCTTGGGTGAACGAATAGCCGTCCATTTCTGGCATTTCGATATCCGAGACCACGACGTTGATCGCCTCGTAGCTGTCCTTCAGGCTGTCGAGCTTGGCGAATCCTTCGCGGGCGCTGCGGACCGCATGACAGGTGACGCCCATTTTCGTCAGCGCTGAAACCGACATGTGAATGGCCACCTGGCTGTCATCCACGATCAAGGCGCGAGTTTCAGTAAGCAGTTGGGCATCCTGATCATCGAGGTGGGAAATGTCCGCCTCGCCTGGAACCGGGGCGATATTGTGGATGACCTTCTCCACGTCGAGGATCTGAATCAGCTCGCCGTCCACCTCAGCCGTGCCGGTGATAAACGAGTTGTGCCGCGCACCGTAGGGCGGCGGCAGAATTTTCGACGATTGGATATGCACGATCTTCACCACTGCCTGCACGTGCAATCCCTGCTTCGAACGGCTGATCTCGGTGACGATCAGGCAGCCTCCTTTGGGGTCCTGCAGGGGCGCCATGCCAATGGCCATACTCAAGTCGATCACCGACAACGGCTGGCCACGAAGGGTGGCGACGCCGCGCACATGGGGGTGTGATTCTGGCAGCCGGGTCAGCGCGGGGGTCGGAATGATCTCGCTGACCTTCAACAGATTGATCGCCATCTGCTTGCCACTGCGCAGCGTGAACAGCAGAAGCGATAAGGCGTTGGTGGCGGATGCGTTGTTCATGAATAGTCCTGTGGGAAAGCCGGTCTCGTGCGTAGATATCACCCTCGCCTGAGCTTGTCGGCCGCCCCGCCGGAATCTTCAATCGAAATCGCTGCGCCTGACGAGCCGTTCAACAGCGTTCGAAAAGTGCCGCGATCCCCTGCCCACCGCCAATGCACATCGTCACGAGCGCATAGCGACCCTGGATCCGCTGCAGTTCATGAATGGCTTTGACGCTGATAATTGCACCCGTCGCACCCACCGGATGGCCTAGGGAAATTCCCGAGCCGTTGGGATTGACCCGAGCCGGATCCATGTCCAGCTCCTGCATCACGGCACAGGCCTGGGCGGCGAACGCTTCGTTGGCTTCGATCACGTCGATCTGGTCCAGGCGGATCCCGGTCCGTTCGAGCAGTATGCGCACCGCGGGAACCGGACCGATTCCCATATACGCAGGCTCAACACCCGCGTGGGCGTAGCCGACCAGCCGGGCCATCGGCGTCAACCCAAGCGACCGAGCGCGCCCCGCCTCGGCCAGCACCAGGGCAGCAGCACCATCGTTGAGGCCCGAAGCGTTGCCCGCGGTCACGGTGCCAATTTCTTTCTTGAAAACTGGTTTTAGCGCAGCGAGACGTTCGGCCGTCAGGTCTGGCCGCAGATGCTCGTCCGTGTCGAACTGACTGGAACCCTTGCGGCCGCGGATTTCGACCGGAACGATCTGTTCGCGGAAATAGCCATTTTCGAGTGCACGGGCCGCTCGCTGCTGACTCTCGAGCGCCAGCGCGTCTTGTTGCTCACGGCTGATGCCATAACGCTCGGCGACATTCTCTGCTGTCACGCCCATATGGAACTTGCCCCAGGGATCATGCAGCAGCGTGTTCATGTAATCGATGGCCTGGCTATCGCCGAGGCGCGCGCCCCAGCGCATGTTTGGCAGGATGAAGGGGCCGCGGCTCATACTCTCGGCACCGCCACCAATGGCGACGTCGGTGTCACCCAGGAGGATGGATTGCGCGGCTGAAATCACCGCTTGCAAGCCAGAACCACACAACCGGTTGACGTTGAACGCAGGCGTTTCCAACGGGATGCCGGCATCGACTGCTGCAACGCGCGCCAGATAGCCATCGCGCGGTTCGGTGGGTATCACGTTACCCATCACCACGTGGCCAACGGCATCCGGTGGCGTACCCGAGCGCTCAAGCGCGCCGCGGCAGGCTGTGGTGGCAAGAGTGGTCAGGTCGACGTCTTTCAGCGCGCCACCAAAGGAGCCGATAGCGGTTCGGACAGCGCCGACAATGACGATTTCGCGTTCTGACATGGGACTCTCTCTCAGATTTTCAGGTGCGCCGGTCATCGGCGCGAGGTTTCGGCCGATCCTAGCCAGATGACACAGGAGCACAACAAGGAAAACCCGCAGACCCGATCTGCAGATTTGCAGAACTTATGGGTCATCCCTTCGAGTTCGCCAGGCGCGTCAGCGGTTCAGTAGCCGTTCCGGCTACCGACGAAGACCCGCTTCCAATGGTTAGCTTCCAATACGCCATGCCACCTGCAGCGTGAAACAGCTCCGTCCAGGTCGACCCTGACCGCCGCACGCTCATCGCAACCGGGACCGCAACGGGAACGATCGGCTGCCGCCTCGGGACCAACTCAGATAACCCAAGGAGGTCCAGCATGAGCAAGGCCGTTAAACCAGACGCCGAGCAGCCCTACTTCGAGACGCCAGCTCACATCCCGAGCGGCAGCGACCACCAGATCCCGCATAGCCATCGGTTGGTCTATAGAGACCACGACGTGATCGTGCACATCACCGGCTACGAGTACGAAACCTTTGGCGAGACACTCTGGGCCGTCGGTGCCGAAGTGGTGAAGGATCGCGAGATCATCGTCCCGGTCAGCGTCGACCAAACGCAGCATTACCGGAGTTTCGACGAGGCGCTCGAGCGCGGATGCGACATGGGGAGGGATCTGGTCGATCGTCTCTAGCCCAAATCATGTGGTTCGAACACAGCTTTCGCTCACCCACTAGCCAGAGGTAACGCAATGAATGACAACAACGCCACTGTACGTCACGACGAGAATGCTCACCGCTACGTGCTGGAGATCGGCGGCCAGGCCCTCGGTTTCGCGGAATATCAAGACGATGGCCTGCGTCGGGTGTTCACACACACCGAGGTCGACCAGAGCCTGTCTGGGCAAGGCATGGGCAGTAAGCTGGTTCGCGAGTCACTCGACGATGCCCGCCGGCGTGGCAAACGCGTCGTACCGGTCTGCGGGTTCGTTGCCGACTACGTAAAGAAGCATCACGACTGGGACGACATCATCGACTCGCCCGTGTAAAAAAAACGCGCGCGCTACGAATCGCCAACGTTTGGGGACTACCATGCGCGCCCCTTTTTTCTAAGACGCCCTCGCATGAGTTGTGCCAATCGCAAGATCGATCAGCTGCGCCGACAGATCCCCGGGTTTGCCTGCGAGCCCGGCTGCCACGACTGCTGCGGACCAGTGACAGCGTCGTCCGAGGAGATGGCGCGATTGCCGCACCGCAGCGACGCCAAACACGACGCCGCTTTGGCGAATTGGGATTGCGTGCACCTCGGCCCACATGGCTGCGAAGCCTACGCCGAGCGCCCGCTGATCTGCCGATTATTCGGCACCACCGCTAGCTTGCCGTGTCCACGCGGCCGCGGCCCGGAACACGCCACCGCACCGGATGTGGAGCAACAGGTGCATGAGCTTATCGCCAGCACTCGCCAGGTCTTGGTGTAACGCGGCCCTTCTACGAGAGTAAATCTGAATGAACAATGAACTGCAGATCGACGATCTTCAGCTTGGCGACGGCAAGGCCGTGGTCAAAGGTGCCCTCATCACCACGCACTACCGTGGCCAATTGGAAGATGGAACGCCGTTCGACTCGTCGTATGAACGTGGCAAGCCGTTCCAATGCGTGATCGGCACCGGACGCGTGATCAAGGGGTGGGACATCGGCGTCATGGGAATGAGGGTTGGCGGTAAGCGCAAACTCTTCGTACCCGCCCACCTCGCCTACGGCGATCGCCAGATCGGCGAGCACATCCGGCCCAATTCGAACCTGCTGTTCGAAATCGAATTACTTGAAGTGCTCATGCGGGATGACTGATTTATGACCGAGCGCACATTGTCGATAATTCATGCCAACTTTGTGACAGCCCTGTGATCAAAGCTCTCGACAGCGAGCTTGGCAACAATTAGCCACCCGGACGACCTGTTAACGGCATACCATAAAGGCCTTTTGCCACCACTGCGTTTTCTCTCCGTTGAAACGAGCCTTCCGATGACACTCGACACAAGCATGGCGCCCCAACCTGTTCACCCCGCCGTGTTTCCTGCGGCCGGCGGCGAGCTAGGTGAGCTCATTCGCGCCCATGATTGGAGCGACGCGGGACTGGGCCCACCGGCGCAGTGGCCGCAAAGCCTGAAGACCGTGACCGCCATGATGTTGTTGTCGCCGGTGCCTATCGTGGTGCTGTGGGGCGAACAGGGCATCATGCTCTACAACGATGCCTACTCGGTATTCGCTGCGGGCCGGCACCCAACCTTACTCGGGTCAGAGGTACGCAAAGGCTGGCCGGAGGTCGCTGACTTCAATGACCGGGTCATGCGTGTCTGCCTTGCTGGGGGCATCCTGGCTTACAAAGACCAAGAGCTCACGCTGCATCGCAACGGGCGGCCAGAGCAAGTCTGGATGAACCTCGATTACTCACCCGTATTGGATGAGACGGGGCGTCCGGCTGGCGTCATCGCGTTCGTCGTGGAAACCACGGAGCGCGTCCGGGCTGAGCGTCATCTGCTAGCGGAAAAACAGCGCCTGACGCAGCTGTTCGTCCAGGCACCCGGGATCATGGCGATGTTGAGCGGCCCGGATCATCGTTTCGAGATGGCCAACCCGGCCTATTGCAACCTTGTCGGCAATCGAACGCTGCTCGGTTTGTCAGTTCGCGACGCGCTTCCCGAGATAGCGCGGCAAGGCTTCATCAAGTTGCTCGATCAGGTGTACCGGACTGGTATCGCCTACGTGGGGAACGCCGTTGAGCTGACGATCCAACGCACCCCAGGAGACGCCGAAGAAACCTTTGTTCTCGATTTTGTCTTTCAGCCGGTGATCAATCGTGAAGGCGCGGTCAGTGGCATCTTCATGCAGGGCCACGACGTCACGCAGCGGGCGCTGGCGGAGCGACGGATGCACTTCCTCGATGGGTTGGGCAAAGCCATCGCAGTCAGCAACGATGCCGACACCATTCTTACGGTGACGACGCGGCTGCTCGGCGAGCACCTCGGTGTGTCCGTCTGCGCCTACGCGGATATGGACCCGGACGAGGACGGCTTTACGATCCGCGGCAACTGGGCGGCACCCGGCGCACAGGGGATCGTCGGTCATTACAGTCTCGCCGCGTTCGGTCAGCTGGCCGTGACCAGGCTGCAGGCCGGCCAACCGCTGATTCTCAACGACAACGCCAAGCAATTACCGCCGCACGAAGCTGCCACCTTTCTCGACATCGAGCTGGCCGCGACGATCTGCCTGCCGCTGATCAAAGAAGGCAAGCTGACGGCGCTCATGGCGATCCACGACAAGGCACCACGCGTCTGGAAGCCCGAGGAGCTGGCCCTGCTGTCCGAAGTGACGGAGCGCTCCTGGGCGCACATCGAGCGGGTGCGCTCCGAAGCGGCTGCGCGACTTGCTGAACAGCGCTTTCGACAGGAGCTCGAGCGTCAGGTGGCTGAACGAACCGCCGCGCTGGCCCAGAGCGAGGCGCAAATCCGCACCGTAGCGGCCAGCTCGCACCT
This sequence comes from Pseudomonas sp. DNDY-54, assembly GCF_019880365.1. Lineage (NCBI taxonomy): Bacteria > Pseudomonadati > Pseudomonadota > Gammaproteobacteria > Pseudomonadales > Pseudomonadaceae > Pseudomonas > Pseudomonas sp. DNDY-54. The sequence goes on along the minus strand of NZ_CP082271.1, from coordinate 1,910,679 downwards.
GTATCAGTGGCTGCTGAACAACGACGGTACCATCGTCTACGCCAACCCGACCTCGCTTGCCGGGGCAAGCGCCCAACCTGCGGACGTGATTGGCCTGCCGTTCTGGGAAGCGCCCTGGTTCGCCAGGACACCGGGCATGAAATCAATTGTCATGGCGTGTGTCGCGACCGCTGCGAGCGGCGGAAGCGACTACCTGAGCATGCAGCTCGAACTGCCGGGCGGAACACGCTCGTTCGATTTTTCCATACGCCCGGTTCTCGACGAGAACGGCGAGGTGGCCGGACTCGTGCCGGAGGCCGTGGACAGCACCGCACGGGTGGAAGCGGAGCAAGCGCTTCAGCAAGCTCAGAAAATGGAAGCGCTGGGTAACCTGACGGGAGGCATCGCCCACGACTTCAATAACCTGTTAACGGCAGTGATGGGCAACCTCGAGCTGTTGCGCAAGCGGGTCCCTTCGGACTCTCCACTGTTACGGCTGATCGATAATGCGCGCATCGGTGCTGAGCGGGGCGCTTCATTGACCCGTCGGATGCTGGCCTTCGCCCGCAAGCAGGACCTATTGGCCGAGCGGATACAACCGGGTCAGCTCATCGCCGAGATGACAGAGTTATTGGAGCGTTCACTCGATCCGACCGTGATCATCGACACCCGCGTCGACCCCGACCTGCCCGAGATTGAAGCCGACCCCAATCAACTACAGACGGCCGTGCTCAATCTGGCGCTGAATGCGCGTGATGCCATAGGAGGTCAGGGTCGGATTCTGATCAGGGCACACTGCGAGCGATCGAAAGGTCAGCACGGCCTGATGCCCGGTTTGTACCTATGCCTGTCGGTCACAGACCAGGGCCACGGCATGGACGAAGCCACCCTGCAGCGCGCCACAGAGCCCTTCTATACCACCAAGGGGGTGGGTAAAGGCACGGGGCTCGGGCTGTCCATTGCGCACGGTTTCGCCGAACAATCTGGCGGCGCCTTGGTATTGTCCAGCGAGGTCGGCATCGGCACCACCGCGCAGATCTGGCTGCCGGCAATACAAGGAGAAGCTACGCGGTCGATTGACGTCAGTGTCGAGCTCGGTAGCAGCGAGACCGGTCTGGATCGCCTGAACATTCTCGCCGTCGACGATGACGTGCTGGTGCTCTTCAATACAGCGGAAATGTTGCGCGATGAAGGGCATCACGTCGTTACCGCTCATTCCGCTGCGCAGGCGCTGGAGCGCTTGCGCGAGTCGCGGTTCGATCTGTTGATCACGGACCACGCGATGCCAAAGATGACCGGCGCGCAGCTGGCTCTCGAGGTGCGAAATGAACAACCGAGCCTGCCCGTACTGCTGGTGAGTGGCTATGCCGAAATACCGGCCGGTACAGCTGCAGGAGAGCTTCCTCTGCTGGCGAAGCCGTTTTCCCAGGCAGCGCTGATGCAAGCGATCACGGAAGTCATTTCTAGCGAGTGATCAATGCGCCAAGCGCTTACGCGGCGATGCGTGGGCGCTCTGAAACCTTATTCCCACGCCGAAAACGACGGCTGCGGCTGCTGCCACAGCCACCGTTATCGATCATCACGCGTGGACGGGCTGCGCTCCGCTTGGAGTTGCTGAAGCAGTGGTCCCCAACGAGTCGCGTACTACGTCACCCACCATGTCAGCGGTGATGGCGCAAAGCGTCCAGCCAAGGTGGCCGTGGCCCGTGTTGTAGAACACGCATGGCGAACTGCCGCGACCAACCTTAGGCATCATGTTTGGCATCATCGGTCGCAGCCCGGCCCAAGGCACCACGCTCTGCGTGCTGACGCCTGGGAAACACTCGGCGACCCACTCCACCAGCGGGCGAATTCGATCAGCCCGAATGTCACGGTTGTAGCCGTTGAACTCGGCCGTTCCGGCAACGCGCAAGCGGCTATCCCCCAGGCGACTGGTCACCAGCTTGGTCTCGTCGTCCAGCAGACTTACCGTAGGTGCGCCAGCGCGACTGGCCTCGTCGTTCAGGTTCACCGTGATGGAATAGCCCTTCACAGGGTAGATGTTCACGCGATCACCCAGCTGCGACGCCAGCGCCCGGCTGGCAGTGCCCGCGCAGATGACGATGCCGTCGAAGTGCAGCGTCTCTTCGCCGGTTGGAGCCGCGAGGGTTACGCTCGCGCCTTTGCCATCCGTCGCCACGCGTCGAACGTCCTGCCCATAGCGACACTCCACACCAAGACGGATCGCTGCCGAAGCCAGACCATTGGTGAATTTATGGATATCGCCAGTCGAATCGCACTCGGTGTAGTAGCCGCCGTAATACTGCCCGGCCAAGGTCGGCTCGATGGCGCGCATCTCGTCTGGCGTCACGCTGCGCCGTGGTAGCCCCCCTTCCGCCAGCATGGTCGAGACTTTACCAGCATGGTCGAAGCCAGCCTTGTCGCGGTAAATATGGAGAATGCCGGCCTTCTTCAGATCGAAGTCGATACCCTCTTCCTCGGCCCAGGCGAACAAGTGTTCCCGCGCGGCAATCGCCATGCGTGCGGTTTCGACGGTGTTGTGACGGTACTGCGGGATTGAGCCGATGAACTCAGCGAACCAGGAGAGCTTGTGCCAGCTGGGTTTGGGATTGACCAGCAGCGGCGCGTCGCTCTTGAGCATCCATTTGATGCCTTTGAGGATGGTCGACCAGTGCGTCCAGACTTCAGCATTGGACGCTGATAGCTGACCACCGTTGGCAAATGACGTTTCCATCGCCGCGTAGCGATGTTTTTCGAACAGCGTCACGGCGAAACCGCGCTTGGCCAGCGCGTAGGCGGTGGTGATACCGGTGATACCGCCACCTACAACAGCAATATTTTTCATTATGCAAAGCTCCAGACGTCAGGGGTTAGAGCTCGTCCGCATCAAGCGGATCGAACGCCCCCTCTGTTCTGGACCTGAGAGTTTCACGAGTGGAGACTCGCTTGCTCCTTCGGTGCGGCGGGCGACGACGGCCCGACGGCTCTTCAGAGTTGCAAACCTGTGGTAACGGTCCTTTTGCCTGAGAGTTTCCGGGGCGGTTGCTCCTTCGGCGCCGCAGCCGGCCAGGCCGCTGCAGTCTCTCCCGATACCACATCATTGCTGCGCCAGGCCGGAGAGGCGCTGGCAGCTACAACATAGCCGCAAAGGTGCCAGAAAAAACCGGTTACGGCACCCGCTATTTTTGCTGTCCGCGAAAAAACCAGAGGGGGTATGCCGGCGAGCAGATTACCGGCACACCCGGCACAGTTGTGGCGCTGAGACCGCAAGCGCTGGATCGACTCTCTCTGAACAATCGTTCACACCCCGACGACGGCTATCAGCCGGGCGATGTCGACGGGCTTGGTCAGGTGAACATCGAAGCCGGCTTCGAACGCGTTCTCTCTGTCGCTCGGCTGTCCCCAGCCGGTAATGGCTATTAGCTGCACCGGGAACGTCGTGGGCTCGGCGCGAATCTTCCGAGCAACCTGATCGCCTCGCAGGCCTGGCATACCGATGTCCAACAACACGACCTCTGGCCGGAGCTGCTGATAGCGTTCAAACGCCTCGTTGCCGTCAAACGCCAGATGCACCTCATGCCCTTCCAGGCGAAGAATCTCAGCCATGGTTTCGGCAATATCATGATTGTCGTCGGCAACCAGTATGCGGCGCTTGCGCTGTGTGCCGGCTTCAATGGTGCTGCTGCGCTCAGCTTTAGGAACAGCAGGCTGCACCGGCAGTATCAGACTGAATTCGGCGCCCTGTCCCAGCCCTTCACTGCGCACGCGAATGTCCGCACCGTGCAGTTTCGCCAGGCCCTTGGCCAGCGCCAAGCCAATCCCAAGCCCTGTATTGATGTGTGTGCCGGCAACCGGAACTTGGGCGAAGCGCTCGAAGATCAGCCTGAGATGTTCCCGTGCGATCCCCAGGCCGTTATCGGCGACCGATACCGTGGCGGTTTCCCCTTCATGCACGGCGGTGACGCGAATCGAGCCGCCATTTGGGGTGAATTTCGCGGCGTTATTGAGCAGATTGGTCAGGATCTGTTCGAGCCGAAGCGGATCGGCGTCCAGCAAAATCGGTTCCGTCGGCATCGTCACGACCAGCTCGTGCTGCTTGGACTCGATCTTCGCTCGCGCCGTCTCGATGGCCGCCTCGACGACCATACGCAGATCCAGTTGCTCCTTGCGCAGCACCAGCTTTCCAAGGGTAATGCGAGATATATCGAACAGATCATCGAGCAACAGCGCCATGTGCCGCACCTGTCGCTCGATGATCTCCTGGCTGCGTGCTTTTTGGGCGCCCGAGGCGCTCGGGGAACCAAAGATTCCGGCGGCCAACCTGATCGGTGCGAGCGGATTGCGCAGCTCGTGCGCCAGGGTGGCAAGGAACTCATCCTTGCGCCGGTCCGATTCGAGGATGGCCTGCTCCTGGTGCTTGGCCTGGGTCACATCGGCAAACCACACGGCGATGCTGTTATCGAATGGCGTGGCGACCAGCCGAACCCAGCGATCGGCTTCAAACGCGGTGCTCTGCAACTCCACGTCCCGTGGCTCTTTGAAACGAACAACATCTTGCAGGGTCAGCAGCGCTTGCGGGTTGGCATCCGCGCCGAGCACCTCGCGCAGGCGCCGCCCCGTCAGGCTGGACACCGTCCCGCGCAGGTTGGTCGCGCCGGTCGGATTGATGAACTCGAGAACGAAATCATCCGGACTTCCGCCTGGACTCATGACCGGCGTCACGATGGAAAACGGCACAGTGGACGAGTCCAATGCGACCTGTAATCGCTGTTCGAGCATGCCAACTTTCGATTGCGCCCGTGCGCGATCGATGAAAACCGCTGCCATCCCTGCCGCGAGATCGGCCAGCCGGATCTCCCGTTCAGTCGGCGAGCGCGATTCCCTGAGCTGTACCGTCAAGGTGCCGAATACGCTGTCGTCGCTGTGCCGAATGGGCGTGCTGTGCACCGAGCGGAAGCCTTCACGGCGTGCCACCGAGACGAACTCGCTGAAGCGCGGATCCGTCTCGGTGTCGGTTACCACTACCCGGCTGCCCTGCTGAACAGCGATGCCGCACGCCCCAAGGCCGGGTTGTACGTTATCCATGAACGCCAGCGAGTCGAGCGAAAACCCTTTCGACGCATGGATGCGAAGCGGTGATCTCCCATCGCTGAGCGCCAGCAAGCCATGGGCGGCGCCGTGGAGCTTGCACAGGGTTTCGATGATGGCTTGCAGCTGCTCGTCGAGCGACGGCATCTGCAGTAACCGGTTGCTCAGTTCCTGTACCAGCTCCAGATCACTGACCTGCTGGGTCAGATCCTGCTGCGCCAGCTCAAGGCGGGACAACATGCTGTCTCGCTCAGCTTCGCTCGCCTTGCGGGCCTGTGCCGCCATGGCAAGCGCGCGGCCAACTTCTCGAATCTCTTCGATTTCGCTGTCTGGGGCGTCGACATTTGCTCCTTCGCCGATCGCCTGCGCGGCCCGCCGCAGGTGCCTCATGGGCACATTGATTCGCCGCGTAGCGAAAAGCGCAGCCGCCACCGCCAATCCAAGGGACAGCAGCAACCCCCCGCCGTACAGCGTATACGCGCGTGTCGCGCCGGCTTCCACCACATCGGACGGCACGCCGGTCGCCACGACCCAATCGGACCGCTCCAGACGGACAAACGAGGTGAACGTGGGAATGCCTTCTACTGTTTTGGACAACCCGATCCCTTCCGTCCTCGCATTGCTGCCCAGCAGGGCGACAAGCGATGGAGAGGCAGGTTGCCCCATCGTTTCCTGGTGACGCAATGCGCGGGCGATACGCACACCGTTGGCATCCAATACGGTATTGACCCAACCGGTCGGTAGCCTTCGGTTGGCGATAACATCGGCGATCGCCTGCGGCTTGAGCACCGCCGTCAATACGTAACGCAAGCCGTGATCGTCGTGCACCGGAACACGCAACGGAATGCCCCAAACGCCGCCCGGTCCCTGGGTCATACTGCCAACCTGGGGTTCACCGGTTCGGATCAGCTCATCGAAACTGCGCCGTTCACCGATCATTTCTGACTCAGGGGCATCGTGCATGGACACACGCCGAATGACTTCACCTTTGGTCCCGACTACCAGCACGGCGTACCAGCTGGGCACGGACGGCAACACGCGACGCACCATGTCGGCAAACCCGTCGATGTCGTCACTATCAAGCAAAGGGGATTGCGATAGCGCCTGCAGGACATTGAGTGACCGGCTGAGCTCTACCTCGACGGCCGTCGCGGCCAGGCGCGTGGCCTCCAGACTGCGCTGCTTCGCCAATTCCTTCTGCTCACCGACAATCGAGAGCATGCCCAGCCCGGCGACCAGTGCTAGCGGCAAAATCCCAGCCAGGGCAATCGTCAACAGACGACTACGCAACGGCACGGTACGCCGCGGCTTGGCTCCACCTAACGGATTCAAGATAACTTCACCTCTAACGGTCCGGTTGGACCTGGGCAGGAACGATTTGCGAAGCGGTGCAGCAACGGATGGGACGCACTAGCTTAAGCGATCTGCTCGCGGTCAGCATGGCTTCATAGAGAACCGGAGCATCGCCCAGCCCCGCTCCCTCGAAGCCACACGTCGCTCATCAGTGAGCGAGCAAAACCGTACGTGGGGCAAAATCCAGAGATACCAGCCAACCATGAATTTGAGCGTCGCGACATCCGACCTGGCTCGGATACCTCGCGGTCTCAGTCGGTTCCTTTGCACGAACGTTTTTGTGCGTCGTTCACCATTCATGCAAGGGCATGCGCCTGCCGTTCCGGTGGTGCAGGCCGTGAGGCACCGCGTCTGAGCGTTTCATGGTGATCCAGTCTTAGCGACGACACCGCTGACGCTGTCATTCATCCCGAATGCAGCTCAGGACGGCGTTCAAGGTCGAATCACCGTACTCGCCGCTCATCGTAAGCGCGCGACGCTCCTCGGGCGCGACGATGGTGATGGGGCTGCTATTCAGCCCCGGCGACGCTTCGGTCTCGCCGGGGAGCAGCTGGCATGCAACCTTGAACTGCTCACGGTTAGTGATAGTCACTTGGACCCGGCCGGACTCGATACCCGCCTCGGTGTCGGTGGCCAGATCGCTGACCTCGACGTTGACGTTCAAGTCGTTCAGTTCACGTTCGAGCTCCAGTGGAGCCGCCGCAGCCAGCGCAGGCAGCATCAACAGGCCCAGCGTCACAGGAAATTTCATCGAAGCATCCTCGAATGTAGTCAATCCATATGGAGCTATTGGTTGGCGGCGAGTTCGCGGACTGCACAGCGCCGCGGAAGAATGTTCAGCCCAGACGAAAAAAAGCCCGCGCGAGGCGGGCTTTTTGGCGGAGGGTGGAGTGCTATTTGGGCAGTTTGAAGGTGATGAAGCTCGCCCGGCCTTCACGCAGCACGCGCATCGATACTGAACGGTTTTTCGGCAACGCCTTGACCACGCGGGTGAAGGTCTTAACCGAGTCAATGGCTTCGTTGTTCAGGTGCGTGATGACATCACCCGGGCGTAGCCCAATCATTGCCGCAGGGCCTTGGCTGATCTCACGAATCACCACGCCTCCGCTGATTTCAAGCGCCTGACGCTGCGCCTCGGTCAGTTCAGCCACAGACACACCCAGCCGGTTATCACTGCTCATGGCGCCGCCCGAACCACCGGCCGAGGCCAGGAGATCGCCCTCTTCAGGCAATGCGCCAATTTCAATGCTCAGATTCTTGCGGTCGCCATCACGAACAACCTCCAGCTTTGCCGTCGAGCCTGGCTTGAGCGCACCCACCAAATGCGGAAGGTCGCCGGACATGTCGATGGATTTGCCGTTCAAGCTCAAGATCACATCACCGACCTTGAGGCCCCCTTTAGCGGCCGGACCTCCATCCATGACCTGGGCGACAAGCGCGCCGGCCGGACGGTCGAGACCAAACGATTCAGCCAGATCCTTGTTTACCTCCTGGATGACCACCCCAAGCCAGCCGCGGCTCACTTTTCCATCTTCACGTAGTTGATTGGCGACATCCATGGCGACGTCGATCGGAATCGCGAACGACAAGCCCATGAAACCGCCCGAACGGGTGAAAATCTGCGAGTTGATGCCAACCACTTCGCCGTCCAGATTGAACAGCGGCCCTCCGGAATTACCCGGATTGATCGCCACATCGGTCTGAATGAAGGGCACATAGCTCTCGTTGGGCAGGCTACGACCGGTCGCGCTGACCACACCGGCTGTCACGGTGTGATCGAAGCCGAACGGCGAGCCGATGGCAACGACCCACTCGCCCGCCTTCAACTCCTCAGAGTTACCGATCTTCACTGTGGGCAGATCATCGCCATCGATTTTCAGCAGGGCGACATCACTGCGCGGGTCGGCCCCCACCAGCTTGGCTTGCAGCTCGCTACGGTCAGGCAGGCGAACCATGATTTCGTCGGCGTCGGCAACAACGTGGTTGTTCGTCAGCACGTAGCCATCTTCAGAAATGATGAAGCCAGAGCCCAGCGATTGCGCTTCTCGACGGCGATCGGGCTGCTGAGGCATGCCGCGCTCGAAGAACTCCCGGAACATTGGTGGAATGCCTTCCAGATCCGGCATTTGCACCGGTCCGCCACGCACGGGCTTGTTCTGCTTGGTACTGATGTTGACCACCGCCGGCGAGGCGTCCTCAACCAACGGTGTGAAATCGGGTAGCGCGGCCTGTACCACCAGCGCTTGGGCAAATAAAGCGACGCCGGCCACGACAGCCAGGCAGTTTTTAGGAACGATCATGGTGACTGCTCTCCCACGAATGATTAGCACCGACCCGCTCTGGCGCGATGCAAAAGTCTAGGTCAAAAAAAACAGCGGGCTGCCGCTTCAGTACGGCTGTTTCACGAACCAACAGACCGCCGCGGCAAACCCACCCAATGGAGCTGGCTGTTCCGTCAGCCTGGAGGAGACTCTACGCTGACGACGGTCAGCTTCGTGTGAAGCGGACGTAAAGGAAAAGTAAGGTTTGGCACTATGCGCTCGCAACGCAAGACCACCGTGCGGCATCGGCTAAACCGCTGGCCCTGCCAGACCACCCGCGGCGCCAGCCTGTCGCACGCGCTGCCAGTCTTCGGACAAGGTCAAGGCGGCTTCAGCTCGTTTGAGCGCCAGCTCCGCCTGTCGCTGTGCGGCGACTGTGACGGCCGCGTCGCCGAGGCGACCCAACGAAGCCAACGCTTCCTGAATCCGGATCCCCACTTCGACGATCGCCGCGCCGTCACGCGCAATGGGCGTAAAGAAGTCATCCAACATGTCCGCCACGCTCAGCCCTGGCGCATAAACCCGGTCATACTTCGGCTCCTCGGGCGGCACTGGCCTGGACAGATGCGACAGCACCCGGACGCCCCGCCCGATGACGTCGACGGCCGTGCCCTGGTCGTTGATACCCGGCGACAGCGCCCGCGAGGCAACCTCCGCCATAACGGTGATACCGAAGCGCGGGTCGCGCTCGAAGGTGCGCTGCGCGCCAATAACGAAGGCATTGCGAAGTGCGTCGTCACACTCGGCTTCGATTCCGATGGACCAGGCGATCGGCTGGGTCGGCTCGACAAAGACGCCTGGTAGTACGCAGATGTACACCGCGCTGTTTTCCGACTTCGTCAGCTCGCCCAACGCGGGCATATCGATGTGCTGCACGAAGCCAACCTTCTCCGCGTATAACGGGCGTGCGCCCGGCAGTGCAATCGGGTCAACCTCAAGCGGGCAGCCGCCGAGAAAAGGCTGGTTCATTCGTTGGCACAGCGCGCCGGTGGCTGCCTTTTCCACGCGCGCAGTGGTTTCGGCAACCCTACCCAGTCCCGACAGCTGGTCAATCCAGCGCAAGAGCGCATAGACGACCAGAACGACCACGGCGATGGTCGCTGCGAACAATACGACCCGGCCTTTCTCCCCGTACAGCCCGGTACTTAACGCAATGATGCCGACCAGGCTGAAGATAAACGACCCGATGAATGTTGACAGGGTGTTCTGTGTCGTGGGGTCTTCGACCAGTAGCGAGATGGCCCGCGGGGTCACGTTGCTGGTCGCCGAGCCGTAAGCCGCCACCATAATGCTTAAGGAAAACGTGGTCACCGCAAGCATGCTCGACGCCAGCACACCCAGGATGTTATCGACCGCATCCGAACCAATTTTGGTCGGCACGTCATCAGGAATATAGGGCGCCACCGCCAAGGCCAGTAACGCGGTTGCAATGCCGAGCACCGAATACAGGCTGGCCCTGAACCAGGGCCGCTTGCTGATGCGGATGAGAAACCATTTCCAACGCTTGACCATCTGTATTCGCCGATTCGTCCGATTCAGTACAGACAAGACCAGGCGATGACCGTTGCGCAAGGCAAGCAGATTGATCTCATCCAGGCCGGCGATCTACGCCTCCATGAATCGGGCGACCGTCGCCGGCAGGTCGCGCATGTCGTTGATGACTGCCGAAACACCCAGCTCGCGCAGCGCCTGGTCATGCCCGGCCGGAATGTGGCTCGCGCCGGTGAAACCAATCACCTGCATCCCGGCGGTACGGGCGGCCAATACACCGGTCGGGCTGTCTTCAATCACCAGGCAGTGCCCGGGCGCCACGCCCATGCGTTCGGCGGCCAGCAGGTAAACGTCAGGGGCAGGCTTCGGCGAAGCCACCATCTCTGCACAGAAAATATGGCCCGCAACCCGCTCGGTCAGGCCGGCCCGGCGCAGTGACGACTCGACATTGTGCAGGCGGCTGTTCGACGCCACTGCCAGCGGCAAGTCGATGGCACACAGCGCCTCCCGTACTCCTGGGATCGCCTGGACCTCTTCCGCCACCACCTTCTCGCTTTGTCGCCGTAAGTCGGCATCGAATGTCTCGGGCATCTTCAAGTCGAAGCGCTTCTCGATGAGGTCAATGATGCAGGGCACCGTCAGACCGAACGTTCCTTCCAAAGCGGCGCTCAGCCTGTCGGACGGGACATGCAGGCTCAACGCCTCGAACAGCACACGGTGGCTGATGATTTCGCTGTCGACGATCACGCCATCGCAGTCGCTGATCAGCAGGTCAATAGTGGCCATCGGGTCTCCTTAGGTAAGTTGCGAGGTTGGCGCGCGGCGCCTCCAAATGTGGAGACAGGCCTTGGACTGCGGCGAGCCCAACGAGTTTTACCGGCCCTACCACCGCATGACACGCGCTACTGCTACCCACGGGCTTGATACGCACGGGTGCGCATTTTCTTCAATACCGGGCACAACGTCCGCGCCTATCGTCGCGCAGTCATCCCTGCGTGAAACAAGGGCTTTCGATGAGCCTGTTGCTGTCCATGGCCGCCTTTGCGCTGGCCTCCTCCATCACACCCGGCCCGGTGAACATCGTTGCGCTTACTGCGGGCGCGCAATTCGGCCTGCGCGCCGCCATGCGCCACGTCAGCGGTGCAACCCTCGGCTTCACCCTGCTGTTGCTGCTGATCGGTCTTGGGCTCAGTGAGCTGCTGAACCGCTGGCCCTGGCTGACCCAATCCATCCGTCTCGCCGGCGTGCTGTTCCTGCTGTACATGGCCTATCGGCTTGCACGGGACGATGGCCGGCTGAGCACCGACAAACCGACCCTGCCGCCGACGATGCTGTACGGGGCAATGATGCAGTGGCTGAACCCGAAGGCCTGGCTAGCCTCGGTGGCTGGCATGGGGTTGTTCGCCGCTGCGGGCGATGCGCTATCGGTAGGGCGTTTCGCCGTGATTTATTTCGTGATCTGTTACGTCTCGCTGGCCTGCTGGGCCTACGCCGGTACGTTTCTCCAGCAGTACCTGAACAACCCTGGGCGGATGCGGTTGTTCAACCGGGCAATGGCGGCGCTGCTGGCTGCCTGTGCGGCCTATCTCGTGCTGCCCTAAGAGGATTGGGCGCCCTCTCGGATCGGGCTCGCGCTAGGCGCGGCGCTGGCCACGGTAATGGCCGGGCGTCGCCGCCAGCAACTGTTTGAACGCCCGCTGCAGATGCGCCTGATCGGCAAAACCCGCGGCCAGCGCCACGTCCGCAATAGGCAGCCCGCGACGCAGTTCAGCGCGCGCGAACTGCACCCGGCGGTTGGTGAGATAGGCGTGAGGTGTCATGCCGTAATGCTTCTTGAAGGCTCGAATCAGGCTGGACGGCGACACCCCGACCGTCGCACAGATCTCCTCCAGCTTGATCGGTCGCTGATAGTTCGTGGCAATGAACTCCGCCGCGCAACCTAGCTTTGGCTCACTTACAGGCGCGGCCGGCTCCATCCCTAACCGTCGGTGCATGGCGCTGAAGAACTCGATCGCCGCGCCGGATTTTTCTAGCGGCTCCGCCTGGTCATCGATCAGAACGGCATGGAAGCGCTTGAACCCTTCGCGCAACTGCGGATCGCGCGTCATGACCGGTGTGAAGCGCCGAAACCCAGCCCAGCCCACGCCTAGCTCGGCCTGCAGTTCGCCAAGCCATTCGGCATCCACGTACAGCATGCGATACGCCCAAGGCTGGTCCTCGATCGGATTGCAGGCATGTACATCACCGGGATTCATCAGCACCAGCGTCCCTGCGTCGATACGAGTTTCATGACAACCGTTGATATAGCTGCTTGAGCCGCTGTCGATCAGCCCCACTGAGAAGGTTTCGTGACTGTGTCTGGCGTAACAGACGCGACGCCCATCCGCGACGGTACGCGCCTCGATGAACGGCAGCGCCGAGTCCCGCCAGAAAGCGGAGCCCGAATCAGCGTGCCGTTGTGTCATGTTCTGCGGGTGCATGGAGGGTTCGTCGCGGCTATTTCAAGACGTCTCAGCGTAGCCGAAAACAAGCCGGGTCATGGTGCCGAATGACGGGCTTAGTCTTGTGTGGCGCGGTTGTTCCTGCAAAGGAACGAGAATAGAAAGGCGCCTGATGGGCTCTACCCGCTCAGGCGCGAAACAACTCAAGGCTAACGATAAATCCGTGTTTACTCATCAGCTGACTATTCACGTGTTTCCTTTACGTGCAGCTGGGAATACGGGTCGCTTAACGGGTCGGTTCGACGTCGCCGCCAGCGCCGTTGCTAGCCGGTGGCGTGGTGCCGACAGGCGGTGTGACCGGCGCCTGCGGTTGTTCAGTCGTCGCCGGCGGCGGATCGACATCGTCCGGTTCATCAGGGCCGCAGCCCACCAAAAACAAACCAAGCACCGCAGGCGCTAAATAAGCAAGACGCATGGAACCTCCTAGAGCGCGCGGGCCGCCTCAGCCCAGCGCTATGTCAGGTTGAACATCAGGCAGCTCGATTGACCCCTGAAGAGCGTCGGAGTGCCCGCCCCATCTGCCATAAAACGACATATGCGCATCAGAGAATTTCCAGCCCCTCGCATTTGTAGTCGCCGATGAAAATGTCGTCCTGCAGAACTTCTCCATCCAGGTTGAAGCAGAACAGGTAGCTTTCGGTGCGATTGCCGATCTCAACACTCTTCAGGCCGATACATTCGTCCGGATGGCCCGGCAGGATTTTGAACGAGGAGATGCCCCGCTCGGGAGTACGGTCGCCGACCTGCAGGGTTCGAATCTCGCTGAAATCTTCGCTGGCAATGATCAGGGTGTTGGCGCCGCGCTCGCGCTCGTCCACCGCCACATCGAACGGCAAGGTAGATATCTTTCGTGGGAAGAACAGCCATTCACGGCGATATGGGTGCCATTCAACCGCCTCGTGTATGACATAGCCGTCCGGCCCGATGCCCAGCGCGTCGCGGATACGCTGATAACGATCTGCCCAATTGACGCTGCGCACGCCGTAGTGACGGTCGATGAGCTTCACCCACTCCTCGGTTGGCCGCTTGCCGTGACTGCCGATCAGCAGCTGATCGTCCCACAGCGTCGCCCATTCGCTCTTGAAGCCTTTGAAGGCTTCGTCACCGCTGCCCGTCATGAGGATCTGACGCGGCACCAGCTGATGCTGATCGCGAATCTCGCAGACCAGCCCGGTTCGATCATCGAAGGTCACGAGGCGTTTGCCGAACATTACCAACTCAGAAAACTCGGCACCTCGCCCGCCCTCGGCGAACAGGCTGATCAGCCGGAACTCACCGCCATGCTCCTCCGGAATATCCTCGAAACGATAACGAGGCTTGCCGGTTTCGGCGTCCACATGGCGATAGAGCCGATCATGGCGCAACGTCGACTGCCAGGTAACCTGACCATCGCCCAGCTCAACCTGGGAGGCATGGTCTTCATCCGTGATGATGGCCAGCAGGTACTCGTTGGTACTGTTGTCGTAGCGTTCCAGTCGCCGAATATCGAAGTTTTTGTCGGTCATGAATCGGTCTCGATTGCAGGCGCCGCCAGCAAAAGCCGCGCACCGATGGATTGGTTTGAATTCGGCCAGCGCATGCCGAGCGAGTTCAGTCATCGAGCCGCTTTAGCTGGGCGTTCGCAATCGCGCAGTCTGCGCAGCAGCTTCGTTTGTTTTATTGTCCAACCCCCACAGCTCAAGGCAAACGGGACGGCATGACCTTTCATTTCCATCACCAACAGGCTTCGGCCAGGGTTCTCTCACCAAACGAATCGTCGCAGCGGGCGATCGTCCGGCGCGTCATGCGCCGTACGCTTGCGTGCACCAGCGCGCTCGTGCTGCTGGGGTTGGCTGGTTGCGGTACGCAGCAACCCGAGACGCCAGCGCCCCGACCGGACGAGGTCAAAGCCAAGATTGTTCAGCTGATCCCATCCAGCATTCCCGACCGCAAAGGCTGGGCGGGCGACATCTACGCCGCATTCGATGCACTCGAGATCACGCCTAACAACGAGAACATCTGCTCGGTGCTTGCCGTCACGGTTCAGGAGTCCACCTTCCAGGCGACACCTCCCGTGCCTGGCCTGGCCAAGATCGCCCGTGAAGAAATCTACCGGCGCGCCTCGCGGCTGCATGTTCCCCGCTTTGTGGTCAACGCCGCGCTGGACGTTCGCTCGCCCAACGGCAAGACCTATAGCGAACGGCTGAATGCGGTGCGCACCGAGGAACAGCTGAGCGCGATCTTCGATGACTTCCTCAGCATCATGCCGCTCGGCAAACAGCTGTTCGGTACGCTCAATCCGGTGAAGACCGGCGGGCCGATGCAGGTCAGCATCAAGTTCGCCGAAGACCGCCGGTGGGACTATCCGTTTGAGTACCAGGGCTCGATCCGCGACGAAGTATTCACCCGCCGCGGCGGAATGTATTTCGGCATCGCCCACCTGCTGGACTATCCCGCCAGCTATACCCAACCGCTGTATCGCTTCGCCGACTTCAACGCGGGCTGGTATGCCAGTCGCAACGCGGCGTTTCAGAACGCAGTGGCGCGTGCCAGCGGCACGAAGCTGGCGCTCGACGGCGATCTGATCATTCATGGCAGCAGCAAGGCTGGGCAAACCGAGCGGGCGGTGCGTTCACTGGCCGGCAAACTGGATATGAGTGAAACCGCGATTCGCAACGCGCTGGAGCGCGGCGATACCCACGGCTTCGAGAAGACCTCGCTCTATGAGCGCGTTTTTGCACTGGCCGAAAAGCGCGTGGGCAAACCGCTGCCTCGGGCGGTGCTTCCCGGTATCCGTCTGGAAAGCCCTAAGATCACGCGCAACCTGACCACCGCCTGGTTTGCCAACCGGGTCAATGACCGGCACCTGGCCTGCATGAAACGCGCTCGGGGCTGATTGGCGGAACGAATCCGTGCGGCATGGCTCGCAGTAGGTTCATAGGCAACACAGGACCGGTCATGAACCAGTTGAACCTTGCCCTTGCCATCATGGGCAGCGTCGCGGTCGGTGTGGCGCTGTTCTCAGCGCTCATCAAGCGCAGCCCGGTCTCCGAGTCGGTCATTGCCGTGCTGATCGGTCTTGGTGTCGGCCCGTATGGGTTGGCCTGGCTGGATCTGGCACGCTGGGGCGACCCCCACAGTATTCTCGAACAAGCCGCCCGCCTCACCTTGGCCATTGGCCTGATGGGCGTGGCGCTCCGGCTCAAACGCGCCGCGATCAGGGCCTTGCTGCGCCCCATAGCCGTATTGGTGACGTTGGGCATGCTCGGCATGTGGATCGTGTCGTCGGCGTTGGCCGGCTGGCTGCTTGGTTTGTCGGTTTGGGCTGCACTCCTACTGGGCGCCATCGTGACGCCTACCGACCCTGTCGTCGCGAGCTCTATCGTTACCGGCAAGTTTGCCAAACAGCATTTACCGCTGCGCCTGCGGGACACGCTGTCGGCCGAATCGGGAAGTAATGACGGGCTCGCCTATATGTTCGTCATGCTGCCGATCCTGATGATCAGCCATGCACCAGACCAGGCAATGTCGCGCTGGCTGGTGGAATCCGTACTCATCGGCGTGATCGGCGCGGTTGTGCTGGGCGCCGTGATCGGCTTGCTCGCGGCGAAGCTGCTGGCCTTGGCCGAGCGCCACGGTCTGGTCGACGGAACCTCGCTTCTCGGCTACACCGTTGCGTTCTCACTTCTTACGCTGGGGCTGGCCGAGCTGCTGCATACCGATGGCGTGATGGCCGTGTTCGCGGCGGGCTTGTTGTTCAACCTGTTCAGCGACCGGGAAGAAGAGCACGAGGAAGAGAACATTCAGGAAGCGGTCGCCAAGCTGTTCACGCTTCCCATGTTCGTCATCTTCGGAATCGCCCTGCCGCTGACCGAATGGGCCTCGCTGGGCTGGCCATTGTTCTGGCTGACTCTGCTGATCCTGCTCTTGCGACGCTTACCGGTCCTGATGGCGCTGGCGCCCACCTGGCAACCGCTGCTTAACAGGCAAGATACCGCGTTCCTCGGCTGGTTCGGCCCGGTGGGTATCGCCGCCATTTACTACGCCGCGCTCGCACATAGCCATCTGCAGGACCCTCTCTTCTGGCACGCCGCCAGTGCGGTGATCTTTGCCTCGATCCTGCTGCACGGCGTCACCGCGGCGCCGCTGACGCGCCTTTATGCTCGCGGGCCCGGGCCGACGCCCACGCGCACGGCGCACCTGGATCAACCGAAAGAAGAACGCTAGCGGCGTGAGAAGCGGCCCCGTTTGGGGCCAGCGGGCGCGGTCCGTTAGCCGGTCAATCCCGTCCCGACCAGCACAAACGCTCCCAGGGTAACGACCAGGCCCAGAACGACCAACAGTCCGTCGCGCGTGGTGATGCCAAGGCCGAACAATGCGATCGCTGAGAACGGCGCCGTGCTGGCGAATGGCAGCAGCTCAAGCGGCGGGACGGACGTGGCCAGCATCACGCAGAGCACGGCCAATACGCGAAGAAACCCTTTGCTGATAGCCCAGCTGAATCGCTCACGGCTGATTTTGTCCAGCCACCGAATTACCGGCCGAATTTTGTTCAGGCCCTTCTCGAGCTTCTTGGCGCTGACCGCGCGGTGGCTCAAAAACCCCGGGACCCAGAAATGCTCGCGTCCAAACAGCATCTGGATGGCAAATAGCGCGACGATCAATGCGAGTAACGTCGGGACACCGGGCACGCCACCAATCGGGCTGATTTCGATGATCGCTGGAACGAACAGGAAAGGGCCGAAACTTCGTTGGCCGAGGCAATCCTGCATATCACTGACGGCGACCGTGTCGCGGTCATCGCCGAGACTGATGATCTCGTCGATCACCTGCTCCAGATCGCCAGGCTGGCTACCTTCAGCCATAGACATCCTCCATTGCGGGTGCCTGAGTTAATTGTCTCGATATTTATGAATACGAACCTCGGCACTTTCGAAGCCGGGCGCTGCCTCTACCAGTGACTTATATCAGAACGGGCACACTGCCTCTATAAGAGGAAAATAATAGCAGTACGCTCGATATAATTAACGCAACGCAGCTTGGATATAATATCGACGTTATATCTATATATAAGAAAAGAATAAAAGACGTGAAATAAGGCACACTACTAACCAGGCAATAAAAAGACGGAGCCCATATAAATGGGCCCCGTCTTATCGGTGCTAACGAACCGCTAGCTCATCAAGAGCTACGGCCACCGCCGTGGCTGTTCTGGCCACCTTTCTTACCGGCTTCGGAGGCCTTTTCGCGATCATTGGCAAAGTTGCCGCCGCTATTCTGGCCGCCTTTCTGCCCAGCTTCGGATGCACGCTGTGGATCGTTGGCGAAGTTGCCACCACTGTTCTGACCGCCTTTCTGGCCAGCTTCAGAGGCGCGCTGCGGATCGTTGGCAAAGTTGCCGCCGCTGTTATGGCCGCCCTTTTGCCCAGCTTCGGAAGCCTTCTCGCGATCGTTGGCAAAGTTACCCGGATTTCCGCTCTTATCATTCGACATGAGATCTCTCCAGTTACTTGGTTTTACTATTGAACAAAGCGGCGGATGCATTACAACCGCCTCACTATCTCCGAGGCCATCAACCGGCGGATAGTTCGAAAAATCTTGAGTTCTACGATGAACGGTTAATTGCCGCCAAAGGCCATCCAGTAACACTGGTTATAACTATGTAGCGCAGCACATGATTGCACTTCAATAGCAACGAATCGGCAACATCAGTATTGGCGCCGCTTATAGGCCGGCACGCACTAGGGAGTTATAAACATGGCACGGCGACGCTCATCTAACCGTTCGTCTCCACTGTGAGATTTTATACTGCTTGTCAACATTCTGTAATCCATTCCGGGCAGTCTCAGCTCCATGGAAAGCCGCGACGGCTGGCGCAAGGATGCGACTTATCCAAGGACCACCAACCACTCGACCGAGATATTGGAGGCCGTATGAGCAGCAAAACCCTGGAAAGCCTGGTGAAGCAAACAGACCTCAGTGCGAAGCAGCCGCTGGAGTTCTGGCGGCAGCTACGGCGCAGTAGAGACGACTCTCGCCCGAGCGCAGCTGCATTGGCGAGACGGGCGTCGATGGACCTCGGGTTCTGCGCAGCCGGGCGGTAACGATCGAGACACCCCGGGGGCCTAAACACTAACCCGCCGCCCCCACGGACGTGCCGCACCTGCGGGCTCAACGTTCGGTGCCCCCACGCCATCACCCTCCCTCCCCCTCAGCCAGGCGCAGCTTTAGAACAGCCGGCGAGAGGCCGTTCGACTCCGATTTACTCGAAATCCCAGTACGGCCCTGCATCGCGTTCAGCATGAGTAAGCGACTGGCTATTCGATCATTTGAAACCTAGTCAGCCGGCTCCGCTATGTTGCCATCGACCTAGGCTTGTCACCCTTCGCCCTCAATTTTCTCGCACGGATCAGACGCGCTTTTCTTGCGGAAGCGTGCCGGACCGCCCTGCGCTCAAGCATCTGAACATCAACACCAAGCCTGACCTAGCTACAAAGGACAACATGTTGACATATCGATAAGTCAGGCCTATTTTCTGTTCCAGCGATCAGACGTTTCCTTCGCCCACTATAAGAACAACGTAATCGAACGATATAGGTGGAATAGTTCATGAATATCACCGCAACGGTGCCATCCGAACGTCGCGCATCAATGATCAAAGCCGGCGCCTGGAATGACATGATCATTACTGACTATCTGGATTTGGCGGTAGCAAGCAGGGCCGACGCTCCAGCCCTCATCGCGTACCGCGTAAACCAGAATGTGCGACGCGCGTTCAGCTATGCCGAACTTGATCACGTGGTTCGGCGCATGGCCGCCGGCCTGGCGGCGCTCGGTGTCAGCAAAGGTGCGGTGGTGTCCTGCCAGTTGCCCAATTGGTGGGAAATGACCGCCCTGCACCTGGCGTGTGTACGCATCGGCGCGGTGCTCAATCCGTTGATGCCGATTTTTCGCGAGCACGAGCTGCGCTTCATGCTGGGCTATGCGCAGAGCCGCGTATTGGTTGTACCGCAGACATTCCGCGGCTTCGATTACGCCGCGATGGTGGACGGGCTACGCACCGAACTACCGGCGCTCGAGCATGTACTGGTAATCGACAGCGACGATGAGAGTCGTTCCTTCCAGCGGGTGCTGCTGGATCGCGCGTGGGAAGAGGAAACCGACACCCAAGTGCTATTCGCCGAGCGGAAGCCGCACGGCGATGACGTCGTCCAGCTGCTTTACACATCCGGTACTACGGGCGAGCCCAAGGGCGTTCTGCACAGCAGCAATACGCTGTTCAGCAATATCCGTCCCTACGCCGAACGCCTGCATCTGGGCAGCGACGACATCATGTTCATGGCGTCACCGCTGGCTCATCAGACCGGCTACCTCTACGGCCTGATGATGCCCATCTACCTGAAAAGCGCGTCTGTACTGCAGGACGTATGGGACCCAGCGTTTGCCGTCAAGGTCGCCAAGGCCGAACGACCAACCTTCACCATGGCGTCGACACCCTTTCTGGCGGACCTGATCGAGATTGCGCCACAGCACCCAGAAGAATTGTCCTCGTTGCGTGTCTTCGTCTCCGCCGGCGCGCCAATACCGGGCGCGCTGGTGGAGCGTGCGGCTGCCGCCATCCAGGCCAAGATTGTCTCCGCGTGGGGGATGACCGAGAACGGCGCCGTAACCATGACCCGGCCCGAAGACGAGCCGGAGCGCGCGATCAACAGCGACGGCGTCGCAGTGCCCCATATGGAAGTGCGCGTGGTCGATGAGACGGGCGAAGACGTACTGCGCGGCACCGAAGGCAACCTGCTCGTTCGGGGCGCCAGCCTGTTCATCGGTTACCTCAAGCGCCCGGATCTGTACAACGTCGATGACGACGGCTGGTTTCCCACCGGCGACCTGGCGCGGATGGACGCTGAAGGCTACATCCGAATCACGGGTCGCACGAAAGACGTGGTAATCCGCGGTGGCGAAAACGTACCGGTCGTGGAAATCGAAAACCTGCTCTACAAACACCCCGCGATTTCTGCAGTCGCGCTGGTGGGCTGCCCTGATGACCGTCTGGGCGAGCGGCTTTGCGCGTACGTCACCCTCCATGACGGGCATCAGTCGCTCAGCCTGCAGGATGTAGTCCGCTTCCTCACGGAGCAGCGCCTGACCCGCAACTACTTACCGGAATACCTCGAAGTGCTGCCTGCATTGCCACGCACACCGTCCGGGAAGATCCAGAAATTCAAACTGCGTGAGCAGGCCAAAGGCATCAGCCTCCCGGCCGCCAAGCCCGCCTGAACACCCCTTCCCTTTGCATTCGCTGGAGATCCGATATGAAAGGCCTATCTGGAAAAACCGTGATCATCACGGGCGGTGGCGGTGGCATTGGCCGCGCGCTCTGCCTGCGCTTTGCCGCCGAGGGCAGCCGAGTCGCGGTGCTCGATCGTGACGAAGCAGCTGCGCAGAGCACAGCCGAGCTTGTCACCGAAGCCGGCGGCAACGCAGTGGCCTATGCCGCGGACATTACCGACTACGCCGCTATCGTCGAAACGGTAGAAAAGATTGGACGCGACCTGGGTGTGCCAACCGTGCTCGTCAACAATGCGGGCTTCGACCGCTTCATGCCGTTTCTCAAGACCGAGCCAGGCATGTGGCAGCAGCTGATCGATATCAACCTGACCGGCGCGCTCAACATGCACCACGTGGTGCTGCCGAAAATGCTCGAAGCCGGCGGCGGCAAGGTCATCAACATTGCCTCCGATGCCGCGCGCGTCGGCTCCTCGGGGGAAGCGGTCTACGCCGCATGCAAAGCGGGCTTGATCGGGCTGTCGAAGACCTTGGCGCGGGAGCTGGCCAGCAAGAACATCAATTTCAACGTCGTCTGCCCCGGCCCCACCGATACCGCGCTGCTGAAAAGCGTGGCGGCCACGTCGAACAATCCGGAGAAGCTGCTTGAAGCGTTCAAGAACGCCGTTCCCAAGCGTCGTCTTGGCCAACCGGAAGACTATCCCGGCATCGTCTGTTTGCTTGCTAGCGACGATGCCGACTTCATTACTGGACAGGTCATCAGCGTGTCCGGCGGACTGACCATGGCTGGCTGAACAGGAGCTCAACATGAACTACGAAGACATCCTCTACAGCGAAGCCGACGGCGTCGCGACCATCACCATCAACCGCCCGGAGCGCTACAACGCGTTTCGCGGCCAGACCTGCATGGAGCTGCTCGACGCCTTCAACCGGGCCGGTTGGAACAAGGCCATTGGCGTCATCGTATTCACCGGCGCCGGCGACAAAGCCTTCTGCACGGGCGGGGATCAAGGTGCGCATGAGGGCCAATACGACGGTCGCGGCCTGATCGGACTGCCTGTCGAAGAGTTGCAGAATCTGATTCGCGAAGTGCCCAAGCCCGTCATCGCGCGGGTCAATGGATTCGCCATTGGCGGCGGGCACGTACTCCATGTGGTCTGCGACCTGAGCATCGCCTCTGAAAACGCCATCTTCGGCCAGGTCGGCCCAAAGGTCGGCTCGGTCGATCCCGGCTATGGCACCGCATACCTCAGCCGGGTGATCGGCGAGAAACGCGCCCGGGAGATTTGGTACCTGTGCCGTAAATACAGCGCGCAGCAAGCGTATGACTGGGGCCTGGTCAACGCCGTGGTGCCCCACGCTGAACTCGATGCCGAAGTGAGTAAGTGGTGCGACGAAATTCTGGAAAAGAGCCCGACCGCCCTCTCCATCGCCAAGCGCTCGTTCAATGCCGACAGCGCCAATATTGGCGGGATCGGCGGGCTCGGGATGCAGGCGCTGAGCCTGTACTACGACACCGACGAAGCCAAGGAAGGGACCGCGGCGTTCAAGGAAAAGCGCAAGCCGAACTTCCGTCAGTTCTACAAGTAACGCATCCGCACGGAGCCGGGAGACCGGCTCCTGCCACAGGCTTCTGGCTGGAGAACCCCATGAATTTCGGTTTCAACGAGCATCAAACCGCCATTCGCGACAGCGTGGCACGCTTCAGTGCCGATGTGCTCATGCCCGGCTACCGACGTCGTGAACGCGAAGGATGTATCGAGCGGTCGCTGATCGAGCAGATGGGGGGAATGGGCCTGCTGGGTGGCGAACTGCCGGAGGCGTTCGGCGGCAGCGGTCTGGATTGCGTCACGGCCGGCATCATCATCGAAGAGATCTCCCGCGGCGACTTCAACGTGGGCTACATCCCGTTACTGGCTTCACTCAATGGCCAGATCATCGCGCAGCATGCCGCGCCTGAACTGGCGCGCGAGTGGCTCGGCGAAATCACCGCCGGCCGCAAGGTCGTGTGCATTGCCCTGACCGAACCCAGCGGCGGCTCGGATGCGGCGAACCTACGCCTCAAGGCCGAACACAGCGTCGACGGTTACATCCTCAACGGCGAAAAGACCTCGATTTCTATGGCTGACCAGGCGGACGTGGCGGTGGTGTTTGCCCGCACGGGCACGCAGGAATCGCGCGCCAACGGCATCAGCGCCTTCCTCGTCCCGATGGACTCGCCCGGCATCAGCACCACCCGTTTCGATGATGCCGGCCAGCGCTGCATCGGTCGTGGCTCGATCTTCTTCGACAACGTCCGGGTGCCGGCCAGCCATCGCCTGGGTGATGAGGGCCAGGGCTTCAAGCAGGTCATGCAGGGGTTCGACTACAGCCGCGCGCTGATCGGCCTGCAGTGCCTGGCCACGGCCCAGCAATCGCTGGACGAAACCTGGCAATGGCTGACCGAGCGCGATGCCTTCGGGCAAAAGCTCTCCGCCTTTCAAGGCCTTACGCATCCGCTGGCCGAGTACCAGACCTACGTGCAGGCCGCGCGGCTGCAATGCTATTACGCACTCTGGTTAAAGGATTCAGGGCAGCGCCACAACGCTGAAGCGGCAATGAATAAATGGTGGGGACCAAAACTCGCGTTCGATGTCGTGAAGCAGTGCATGCTTGCCCACGGTCATACAGGCTGGGGCGAGGATCTGCCCTTCTCGCAGCGCATGCGGGACGTGCTGGGGCTGCAGATTGGTGACGGCACGGCGCAGATCATGAAAAATATCATCGCCCGTGAATGCATACCCAGGTAGCGCGTTCCGACTGACTTACCGCCATCCTGCTAGGAATTCCGATGTCCGCGATTGAAACCAAGAGCATTCCCAACCGGCTTTTCTTCCGGTTGTTTCAGACCGGCAACGTGTTGCAGCGGCAAGTGCAGAAAGAGATGGGCATCAGTACCGTGCAGTGGGCGGTGCTCGGCGCGTTGTCCCGTCCAGGCTACGACGAGGGAATCTCCTTTAATCAGCTGACCGAGTATCTGGTGGTCAGCCGCCAGAGCCTGGACGGCGTTCTGAAACGCATGGAGCGCGACGGCCATGTCGAGCGCGTGCCGCATCCCGACGACGGGCGTGCGCGGCTGGTCAGGCTGACCGCGCCGGGACGCACTTACTGGGAAGCGCTGCAGCAGCGGATCCAGGATTTTTATCAGCAGGGCATGAAAGGCTTCAGCTTCGATGACAGCGTCAATTTCCTGCACTACCTGAGCAAGCTGCAGGCTGATCTTGGCAATATTTCGCTTGGGCAGGCAGAACCCACCGGGTCGTCAATGGAGCCTGTAGCGCCGGAGTGAGCTGGCCTGAACGGGAGTGTGCCGCAGTTGCGTCACTGCTCACAGCTGAGTCGCGCGCTCCTGGCGGAGCAACAGCCAGACGATCCCGAGTGCGCCGACCGCTACAGCCGCAGCACCAAGGAAAATGCTCTGCATGCCGATATAAGCGGCCAATAGCCCCATGATTGCGCCCGACAGGCCCAACGACAGGTCGAAGAACATCGCGAAGACGCTGAGGCCCGAGCTGCGGTTGGCGACGCCTACGCGTGACACGACCCCAACCCCCAGCGCTGGATAAAGCAAAGAAAGGCCGCAGCCAGTCAACGCCGAACCAGCCAGAGCGAAGCTCGGCGCCTCTGCCAACCAGAGCAACAGCAGCCCGAATATCTCGACCACCAGGCACACCATCGCCACTGAATAACCGCCCACGCGATTGATCAGATTAGGGAACAACAAGCGCGTCGCGATAAAGGCAAAGGCGAACGCTGTCAGGCACCAGGCCGCACCATCCCAGCCGCGAGCGTTGTAATACAGCGCGATAAAAGCCGTCAGCGTGCCGTAACCGATCGTCGCTAAGGCCAGGCTGATGCCGGGTGGTGCGACCTTCCACAGCACCTTGCCGAACGGTAAGCGCTTGCCCGGATTCAGCGGTGCATCACCGCGCCGCCAGGCCAATGCCAGGCCTGTCGCAGCAAGCGCCATCGTCACGACACCCAGACTCCACAGCCCCAAAGATTGGGTCAGAAACACGCCCAGCGGTGCGCCAATACCGACGCCGCCATACGCCGCCACGCCATTCCAGGAAATCATGCGCGCCGTGCTTTCCGCGCCTAACCGGCTGATGCCCCAGCTGATTGCGGAAATGCCGATCAGGCTCTGAGCGAAGCCGAGAATCACCCGGCTGCCCACCATCACGGCGATACTCGCCATCGGCCAGGATTCCAACAGCGCTGAAGCGAGTAGCAACAGCCCGCTTAGCAAGCCGGACACCATCCCGATCAACACAGTCTTCTTTGCGCCCCGCTCATCCGCAAGCCTTCCGGCAAGCGGGCGACACAGCAAGGTAATGAGGTACTGAGCGCCGATTACGATCCCAGCAACAGCAGTGGTGAACCCGAGATTTTCATGAATAAACCCCGGCAACGAAGCCAGGGGAATTCCGATGGAGATGAACGAAATGAAGTTGAACACCACCAGCGACAGGATGAAAAAAGTGTCGTTTGAAGCCGGTTGTTTCGCAGCAGACATCGGGTCGCCTGTGGAGTGGGGAACGGTAAGGGAGATGCGTTAACCGAGCGTGGCGTCCAGCGCGTGGCATGGACTGACTAGCATTCAGACCTCGAGCCGACTGGTTTGATCACCCCAAGGCAAGTCATCATACAACCGAAAGTAGCTACACGGCAGTTCAGAACAGCGGCTCAGACCGGCTTCGCTGCGGCAGGCGCTTTTGGCCGGCGCCATTGTGGCAACCCGATCAATACCACCGCACTGACGATCACCGTCATCGCCAGCCATTCCTCGGCGCCAATGCGCTCGCCTGCGCAGGTAATGCCCAGCAGTACGGCCACTACAGGATTCACGTAGGCGTAGCTGGTGGCCGCGGCCGGGCGCACGTGTTTGAGCAAGTAGAGATAGGCGCTGAAGGCAACAATGGAGCCGAGCAATGTCAGATAGAGCAACGCAAGCCAGCCTGCCAAGTTCGGCATCTGCTGCAGCCGTTCTCCGCTGATCACGCTACCCAATAGAAGCACGGCGCCGCCGACAAGCATTTGCGCTGCGCTCGCCATTGCGCCGTCGGGCAACCTGAGCTGGCGACTCCACATCGATCCGAGTGCCCAACTTGCGGCCGCGAGCAATACGATCACCGCGCCCAGCGGGCTGGCCTGCAGGTTATGCCCGAGGTTGAGCAAGCCGATGCCGGCCAGTCCCAACAGGATTCCGCCCCACTCCAGCCCCGCGGTTCGCTGGCCCCAGATCAAGCCGAACAGCAACGCAAAAAGCGGCACCGTTGCAATCGCCAACGCCGCCACCGCCGACGCAACCCCGAGGTGCTCGGCGACGGTCACCCCGCCATTCCCACAACTGAGCAGAAGAAAACCTACGATGGCGCACGATCGCCATTCCTCTGCGGTGGGCATTGGCACACCGCGCAAGCGCAGCCAGGCAAACATCAGGCTACCGGCAATGAGAAACCGCAGCCCTGCCAGCAGCATAGGCGGCCACGCCTGGACGCCAAGCTTGATCACGAAGTAGGTTGAACCCCAGATCAAATAGAGCGCAAGAAAAGCGCCAACGAGCAGCAACGGAAAGCGGCGCGAAGACATGAGACAAGCCCGAAAGCAGGAAATGGATCAGTCATTCTAGGCAGGCCGCGAAAGCGGCGATAAGCACAGTCGGCGATTTGTTCGCCGGTGCAGTTCTTCGCATCGTCTCCGTTAATCACGCATCCAGACCAAAGGGGTCGTCAATACTGTGGCTTGGTTGGGTAAACCAGCGCGGGCCGCCCTCGGTCATGTAGAAATGATCTTCCAGACGCACGCCGAATTCGCCGGGCACACAGATCATCGGTTCGTTGCTGAAACACATCCCCACGTCCAGTGGTGTTTGATCACCTCGTACCAGGTAGGGGCCCTCGTGTATCTCCAGTCCAATCCCGTGACCGGTGCGGTGCGGCAGGCCCGGCAGCTGATAGCCGGGACCAAGGCCACACGCCTCGAGCGAGCTTCGTGCGGCTTCATCCACTTCTTCGCAACGGGCACCCAATTGCGCAGCTGCAAAGGCGGCGAGCTGAGCCTCCTTCTCGAAATTCCAGATGGCTCGCTGATGCTCGTTCGGTTCGCCAAAGACATAACTGCGCGTGATGTCCGACAGGTAGCTATGAACGCGGCAGCCGGTGTCGATCAGCACCATGTCGCCACGTTTAAGCGTCTGAGGGTACTTCACCCCATGGGGAAACGCGCTCGCCTGGCCGAACAGAACGATGCAGAACGTCGACCCTGACGCGCCGACCACCCGATGCGCTTTCTCGATGAACTGGACTACTTCGGTCGTGCTGATGCCCTCTTGCAGAATGCTCGCAGCCGCTTTGTGCACTTCCAACGTCAGGTTTTTCGCCCGCTGCATCAGGGCAATTTCGGCCGTGGATTTACGCTGACGGCAGTGGCTCGTCACTGCACTCGCATCAGTGAACGCGTAACCGGTGTTGAGCAGACGCAAGCCATCGAACATAAAAAATGGCAACGACGGGCACAGGCCAATACACGGGCGCAAGCTGGTGTTGGGTTTGATGCCCATACGGCGCAGGCAGTCCAACAGCAGACGATAGGGACTCTCGTGCTCCTGCCAGCCGTTGACGGGACCTTCCACGACCATGAAATCGCGAATGGTGCCCTCCTCGAACGCCGGCGCCAGGTATTCGAGCGCACCCTTTGCGGGCAGGATTGCACCAACCATGCGCTCACTCGGGTTCCAACGTACCCCCGTGAAGTACTCCAGATTGGCGCCCGCACTGAGGAACATCGCATCGAGCCCCAGTTGCGCCATGCGCCGTTGGGCTTTCTCGATACGCGCGGTGTATTCAGCAAGGGATATCGGCTCGACACCATTCAGCATGTTGCTCAGACGTCCCAACGCCTCTTCCTGACTGCTACCGCCGACGCCGATGGTCATGCCTGTTCCCCTGTTGAACGAAAACCCAGCCGAATTTAAGTACAGCTTAATTTCTCAAGCAAAACTTTTTTTTCAAAGTCACCGTGAAATGCCAGAGGCGAGGCTGGCGTGACGCTACAGAGCTGGCCGTATACTGGCCTTCATTTGACGAGGCAGACATCCATGACAGTTGATCGCATCGGCGAACGTTTGCGCCGCCACAGGCGTGCTGCGAACAAGACCCTAAGCCAGGTGGCACAGGAATCGGGACTGACGGCGAGCTTTCTCTCCCAGGCCGAGCGCAACCTCACGGGCATCTCGATTTCGTCCTTGGCAAACATCGCAAAATCGCTCGGCGTACCGCTCAATTCCCTGTTTGACCAACCCAGCCAGGCTCAACCCGATTCTCATCAGGGCGAGCGAGTGCGCTATACCATCGAGGGCCAGCCATTGGCCTACGAGCGCTTGTCCACGAGCTTTCCCGGCAATCTGCTCAACGCTGTCAAGGTGACAATGCCAGTGGGATACCAGTCCGAGCTCATCGCCCATGAGGGGGCTGAATTCGCCTATGTACTCTCCGGCAGAATCGTCTACACCGTGGACGGTCGCGACTATCCGCTATCGAGCGGAGATTCCATCCATTTCGATGCGGGCAAACCGCATCACCTGGCAAATGTAGGCGACCAGATCGCTGAAGTCCTTACCGTGACAACCATGGGCCTGTTCGACGATCTGGCCACTCGCTAGCTGGCACCTCTATTGCTTGGCCTCGTCAGTTGAAGCACTTCTTCCGAATTTAGCAGCGCTTAATTTCGGTTGACCGTGTTTTCAGCATGACTTAATTTCGAGGCAGGCTAGGCTGGTCTCTACGGAGCCGGCTGCCAACAGTGTTCTGCGCCGAGCGGGCAACCCCTGACGGCGACACCGGCGTGCAGTGAGCCACTGTTCGGTCCACGAGACCAACCCTCGATGAACATAAAAAAGAATGAGGTTTGCATGCGAAACAACACATCCATTAGAGCGCTGCTCGCCGCGGGCTTGATCCTCGGCTCCCCCCTCAGCTTCGCCGCCAGCAACCTGGTCTATTGCTCCGAAGGCAGCCCCGCCGGTTTCGATCCCGGCCAGTACACCACCGGCACCGACTTCGACGCTGCTTCGGAAACCGTCTTCAACCGTCTTGCCCAATTCGAGCGAGGCGGCACCCGCGCCCTCCCCGCGTTGGCGACCAAGTGGGACGTCAGCGATGACGGCCTCACCTATACCTTTCATCTGCGCCCCGGTGTTCAGTTCCACACCACTGATTACTTCACGCCCAGCCGTGAGTTTAATGCCGACGATGTGCTTTTTACCTTCGAACGAATGCTCGACAAAGGGCATCCTTTCCGCAAGGCGTACCCCAGCGAATTCCCCTACTTCGTTGATATGGGCATGGACAAGAACATCACCAAGGTCGAGAAGCTTGATGATCTGACCGTGCGCTTCACCCTGAATCATGTGGACGCGGCGTTCATTCAAAACCTGGCAATGAACTTCGCGGCGATCCATTCTGCTGAGTACGCGGATCAGTTGCTCCAAGCTGGGCAAGCCGACCAGATCAACCAGAAGCCGATCGGCACCGGCCCGTTCGTCTTCAGTCGCTATCAGAAGGACGCGCAGATCCGCTTCAAAGGCAACAAGGACTACTGGAATCCAGAGGATGTGAAGATCGACAACCTGATCTTCGCGATCACCACCGATGCGTCGGTACGTGCGCAGAAGCTGCGCGCCGGTGAGTGCCAGATCACGCTCAACCCGCGCCCGGCGGATATTGAAGCGCTGCAGAAAGATCCCAACATCGACGTACCGA
The DNA here is from genome assembly GCF_019880365.1 of Pseudomonas sp. DNDY-54. Lineage (NCBI taxonomy): Bacteria > Pseudomonadati > Pseudomonadota > Gammaproteobacteria > Pseudomonadales > Pseudomonadaceae > Pseudomonas > Pseudomonas sp. DNDY-54. The sequence goes on along the minus strand of NZ_CP082271.1, from coordinate 1,880,880 downwards.
GCCAACCCGGCTTTAACCTCGGTTATATCGCCTACAACGTTGAGCATGAGCCACTGGGCAAGCTTGAGGTGCGCAAGGCGTTGGACATGGCGATCGACAAGAAGTCCATCATCGAGGCCGTCTATCAGGGAGCCGGCCAATTGGCTGTGAACGCCCTTCCTCCCACTCAGTGGTCTTACGACGAAAGCATCAAGGGCACTGAGCACAACCCGGAAAAAGCGCGCGAGCTGCTTAAACAGGCTGGCATTGAGGAAGGCACCGAAATCACCCTATGGGCAATGCCGGTGCAGCGCCCGTACAACCCCAACGCCAAGCTGATGGCTCAGATGATCCAGTCCGACTGGGCCAAGATCGGGATCAAGGCCCGCATCGTCAGTTACGAATGGGGCGAGTACATCAAGCGTGGCCATGCGGGCGAACACGACGCCATGCTGATCGGCTGGACCGGGGACAATGGCGACCCGGACAACTGGATGAACACCCTGTATGGCTGCGATGCGGTAAATGGCAACAACTGGTCCAGATGGTGCGACGCTGAATACGACAAGGTGGTCAAGGACGCTAAGCGCATCACCGATCAGGGTGAGCGCACCGAGCTTTACAAAAAGGCCCAGGCGATCATCCAGCAGCAGCTGCCGATCACACCCATCGCGCACTCAACCGTCTACCAGCCAATGCGCAATAGCGTCGAGGGCTTCGAAATCAGTCCGTTCGGCCGCAACTCCTTCTACGGCGTAGAAAACAAGCGCTGATGCAGACGACGCCAGGCGAGCATCACGCTCGCCTGGCACGTCGGCATCAGACGCTTCCAATGCGCAAATTTTGCACAACCCGACGTCGATATAAGGCGGTCAGTTACCAGGTTGTGTACGCCGTTCCAAGTGGCTGCGCGCACGGTGCAGCCGCGGCTTGACCAGGAGTTTTGCCACCATGTTCAGCTTCATAGCCCGCCGAGTGGGTCTGCTGATTCCGACCTTTTTTGGAATCACGCTGCTCACCTTTGCCCTGATTCGCATGATTCCGGGTGACCCGGTGGAAGTGATGATGGGAGAGCGCAAAGTCGATCCGGAAATGCATGCGCAGGCCATGGAGCGGCTGGGTTTGAACAAGCCGCTCTACCTGCAGTATTTCGACTATATCGGCAATCTGGTGCAAGGCGATCTTGGCGAGTCGCTGCGTACCCGCACCAGCGTCTGGAAAGAATTCACCACCCTGTTTCCCGCCACACTGGAGCTCGCACTCGCTGCGCTCATCATCGCCGGCGTGCTCGGGGTGCTCGCGGGTGTAGTGGCGGCATTGAAACGCGGCTCGTTGTTCGACCATGGCGTCATGGGCGTGTCGCTGGTCGGGTATTCGATGCCGATCTTCTGGTGGGGTCTGATCCTCATCATGTTCTTTTCGGTCGGCCTCGGCTGGACGCCCGTTTCGGGACGTATCGACCTGCTCTACGACGTCCCGCCGGTGACCGGCTTCATGCTGATCGACACCCTGCTAAGCGGTGAAGAAGGCGCCTTTCTGGATGCCCTTCACCACATGATCCTCCCTGCGGTTGTGCTGGCGACGATTCCTCTGGCGGTTATCGCGCGCATGACGCGCTCAGCCATGCTCGAGGTATTGCGCGAAGATTATGTACGTACCGCGCGGGCAAAGGGCCTTTCCCCCAATCGCGTGGTATTCGTGCATGGCCTGCGCAATGCGTTGATCCCGGTACTGACGGTATTTGGTCTGCAGATTGGCACCCTGCTGGCCGGGGCCGTGCTGACCGAAACCATCTTTTCCTGGCCGGGCATCGGCAAGTGGCTGATTGAATCCATTGGCGCACGCGATTATCCAGTGGTGCAGAACGGCATCCTGCTGGTCGCCTGCCTGGTCATCCTGGTCAATTTCACCGTGGACATTCTCTACGGCCTGGCCAATCCCCGTATTCGCCACCAGCGTTAAGGAGGTCGAGGCATGAACAGCATCGAGACCCTGCCGGCCGCTGAGCCAGCAACCTATTACCCGTCGCCGCTGGGTGAATTCTGGACGGCTTTTCGCCGCAATAAGGGCGCGCTGGGCGGCCTGATCTTCATGCTGCTGCTGATCGCCTGCGCGGTGTTCGCTCCGGCATTGGCGCCGTACAACCCTACCGAACAGTTCCGTGACTTCCTGCTTACGCCTCCTGCCTGGCAGGACGACGGAACCTCGCAATTCCTACTGGGCACCGATGAATTGGGTAGGGACATGCTCTCGCGCCTGATCCACGGCGCCCGTCTTTCCCTCCTGATCGGCCTGGCCTCGGTGGTCTTCTCCCTGGTGCCTGGGATCCTGCTCGGTCTGCTTGCAGGCTTCTCCCCGACGCGGCTCGGCCCGTTCATCATGCGCCTGATGGACATCATGCTGGCGCTGCCTTCGTTGCTGTTGGCGGTGGCGATCGTGGCGATTCTCGGCCCAGGCCTGATCAATACCATCTTCGCCATCGCCATCGTCTCCCTGCCCTCCTACGTGCGGCTGACCCGCGCAGCGGTGATGACCGAGCTCAACCGCGACTACGTGACAGCCTCGAAACTGGCCGGCGCCGGCACCTTGCGCTTGATGTTCATCAGCGTACTGCCGAACTGCATGGCGCCGCTGATCGTCCAGGCCACGCTGAGTTTTTCCTCGGCGATTCTCGATGCCGCCGCGCTGGGTTTTCTCGGCCTTGGCGTGCAGCCGCCTACACCCGAGTGGGGCACGATGCTGGCCTCGGCACGCGATTACATCGAGCGCGCCTGGTGGGTCGTATCCCTTCCTGGCTTGGCGATTCTGCTCAGCGTTCTGGCGATCAACCTGTTCGGCGACGGCCTGCGCGACGCGCTTGACCCGAAATTGAAGAACGCCGCATGAGGAACCCATCGATGCCAGATCAACGCTTTACCCAAGCGAGGGACAATCGCTCATGAGCCTCCTCGAAATTCAGAACCTGTCGGTACGTTTCGGAGACGATGGCGCACCGCCCGTGGTCGACGGGCTCGATCTCAATGTAGACAAAGGTGAAGTGCTGGCAATCGTCGGTGAGTCGGGCTCCGGCAAATCGGTCACCATGATGGCGCTGATGGGGCTGGTCGATGCTCCGGGAAAAGTGACGGCCGACCGCCTTCAGTTTGCTGGTCAGGACTTGCTGACACTCAAGGGGCGCCAACGGCGGCGGCTGATCGGCAAGGACTTGGCTATGGTCTTCCAGGACCCGATGACGGCGCTCAATCCCAGCTACACCGTGGGCTTTCAGATCGAGGAAGTGCTGCGCCAGCATCTGGGCCTCAAGGGCAAAGCCGCTCGGCAGCGCGCGCTCGAGCTGCTCGAACGGGTGGAAATCCCCGGTGCCGCCAGCCGTCTGGACGCCTTCCCTCATCAGCTTTCCGGCGGCATGAGCCAGCGGGTGGCCATCGCCATGGCTATCGCAGGCGAGCCACAGCTGTTGATCGCCGACGAGCCGACCACGGCACTCGACGTGACCATCCAGGCGCAGATCATGGATCTGCTGCTGAGCTTGCAGCGCGACCAGAACATGGCGCTCATCCTGATCACCCACGACCTGGCCGTAGTGGCTGAAACGGCTCAGCGCGTCTGCGTGATGTATGCGGGCCAGGCGGTCGAAACCGGGCGAGTGCCACAGCTGTTCGACACGCCCGCGCATCCCTACACCGAGGCGCTGCTGGCGTCGATCCCTGAGCATTCCAATAGCCGTCGGCTGGCGACACTGCCTGGCATCGTACCGGGCCGATACGACCGTCCCGCTGGATGTCTGCTATCCCCGCGCTGCCCCTATGCGCAGCCGCGTTGTCAGGAGCGACCAGCGCTGGAGCCCTATGACCGCGGCGAAGTGCGCTGCTTTTTTCCACGCAACGTGTTGCCTGGCGAGACACCCGAGGTGCTGCCGGAAGCGCAACGTAAGAGCCAGCCGCCGGGAGATCGCCATGTCTACTGAGTCATCGAGCGGAAGTGTGCTGTCCGCACGCGAGCTGACCCGCCACTACGACATCTCGCGCGGACTTTTCAAACCAAATGCCACCGTACGGGCCCTCAACGGCGTCTCGTTCGAGCTGCAAGCCGGCGAAACGCTCGCGGTCGTCGGTGAGTCTGGCTGCGGCAAGTCGACCCTGGCCCGTGCACTGACGCTGATCGAAGAGCCGACGTCCGGCTCGCTGCAGATAGCAGGGCAGGAAGTCGCCGGCGCCAACAAGGCCCAGCGTAAACAGCTGCGCCGCGATGTGCAGATGGTGTTCCAGAACCCCTACGCTTCATTGAACCCGCGGCAGAAGATCGGCGACCAGTTGGCCGAGCCTTTGGTAATCAACACCGGGCTGTCGCGCAGCGAACGGCGTGAGCGCGTGCAGGCGATGATGCAACAGGTCGGGCTGCGCCCTGAGCACTACCAGCGCTACCCACACATGTTCTCAGGAGGCCAACGGCAGCGGATCGCCCTGGCTCGCGCGATGATGCTCAATCCCAAAGTCCTAATCGCGGATGAGCCGACATCGGCGCTGGACGTGTCGATTCAGGCACAGGTTCTGAACCTGTTCATGGATCTGCAGGAGCAGTTCAACGCTGGCTATGTGTTCATCTCCCACGATCTAGCCGTGGTTCGTCACGTCGCGGACAAGGTATTGGTGATGTATTTCGGCAGCCCAATGGAAATGGGCCCGGCTGAACTGATCTACACCCGACCGCTACACCCTTACACCCAGGTGCTGCTGGCCGCCACGCCAAGCATCCGACCTGACTCGTCTAAGCCGAAGATCAAGGTCAGCGGCGAACTGCCCAACCCACTCGACCCGCCGACTGGCTGTGTCTTTCACACCCGGTGTCCGCACGCCACAGAACGCTGCAGCGCAGAAGTCCCGGTGTTCCGGCCGCTGGACGGGCGGCTGGTTTCCTGTCATTACGCTGAAACCGTAGGCGATCGAAACTGAACTGAGCGGGGCTCATTTCAGCCAGATGCATGGCCGAGGAAAGGCAAGCAGCACAGGCCAGCTTCTTTCTGGCCCGGCAGAAACGCAAAAGGCCCCGGAATACGGGGCCTTCAGTATGCGATATGGCGGAGGAGGTGAGATTCGAACTCACGGAAGAGTTTCCCCTTCGACGGTTTTCAAGACCGTTGCATTCAACCGCTCTGCCACTCCTCCGCAGAGAGCGGGCGCCATAGTACCCGAACGAAACACACTGTCAAACTCTGTTGTTAGGACGAAACAAAAGTCCTGTTATGATCCGGGGCAATTCACCTTAGGCTGAATACATTTACAGGAGTGTCGCCATGCTCAAGCAACAGTACGCACCTACGCATACGCAGGTTGAACAAAAGGAAGTCAGCCGTGTTCTGCGTAACACCTACGGCCTGTTGGCCATCACCTTGGGCTTCAGTGCCTTTGTCGCCTACATGGCGATGCAGGCCAACGCAGCCTACCCCAACATCTTCGTGGTGCTGGTCGGCTTTTACGGTCTGTTCTTCCTGACCGTCAAGCTGCGCAACTCGGCGTGGGGCCTGCTTTCCACCTTCGCCCTGACCGGCTTCATGGGCTATACGCTCGGGCCGATCCTGAACATGTACCTGGGCACCGCTAATGGCGGGCAGCTGATCGCCTCGGCGCTGTCGATGACCGCTCTGGTGTTCTTCGGTTTGTCCGCGTTCGTGCTGATCACCCGCAAGGACATGAGCTTCCTCAGCGGCTTCATCACCGCCGGGTTCTTCGTCCTGCTGGGCGCCATGGTTGCGAGCTTCTTCTTTCAGATCAGCGGTTTGCAACTGGCAATCAGTGCCGGCTTCGTGCTCTTCTCGTCGGTCTGCATCCTCTACCAGACCAGCGCGATCATTCACGGTGGCGAGCGTAACTACATCATGGCCACCATCGGCCTGTATGTATCGATCTACAACCTGTTCATCAGCCTGCTGCAGCTGATGGGCATCATGGGCGGCGACGACTGATAGCTGCTCTGCTATCAAGCCCGCTTCGGCGGGCTTTTTCGTTTCTGAAGCTGGCGTATCATGTCGGCAGTTACGACACGGTGACCCATGAAGTTCGCAATCGCTCTGTTCTCGCCCGCCCACTCCCCTGCTTCACGCCGCGCGTTGCGCTTCTGCGAGGCAGTGCTTGCCGGGGGGCACGAAATCGTCCGGCTGTTCCTCTATCAGGACGGCGTGCATAGCGCCTCGGCGAATACCGTGGCGGCGCAGGATGAACAGGACATTGCCGAGCAGTGGCGTCAGCTCGTCAGTCGTCACCAGCTCGATGGTGTGGTCTGCATCGCCGCTGGCCTACGCCGTGGCGTACTGGATGAGCAGGAAGCCAAACGCTACCAGCGCCCTGCTGCGAACCTTGCTACGGGTTGGGAGCTATCCGGCCTCGGGCAGTTGCATGAAGCCAGCCAGCAAGCGGATCGCTTGGTCTGCTTCGGAGGTCACTGATGGCGCACTCGATGCTCATCATCACGCGGCAGTCGCCCTGGTCCGGCCCATCGGCACGTGAGGCGCTGGACATCGCTCTGGCCGGAGGCGCTTTCGAACTGCCGCTCGGGCTGTTGTTCCTCGATGACGGCGTGTTTCAGCTGGTCCCTGAGCAGCATGCCACTCGCTTGCAGCAGAAAGACCTGACCGCGAACCTGCAAGCGCTGCCCATGTTCGGCGTCGACTCTCTGTTTGCCGCCAAACGCAGCCTCAACGAGCGCGGACTGGACGGAGCCGAGCTTTCTCTTCCAGTGGAGCTGTTGGACGATCTCGATGTCAGCGCTCTCATCAACCGCTACAACCATGTGATCACGCTCTGATGGCAACCCTGCACCTTCTTTCCCACTCCCCGTTTTCGGATAGCCGTCTGTCTAGCTGCCTGCGCCTGCTAACTACAGACGATGCCCTGTTGCTCTCTGGCGATGCGGTCTATGCGCTGCAGGACGGCACTGCACAGCGGCACGCGCTGGAGCTGATGCCGGAGAGCATCGCACTGTTCGCGCTGGAAGAAGACGTTGCTACGCGAAATATAAATCCTCTGCCGCCGCGCCTGCAGCAAGTCGACTACACGGGCTTCGTCGAACTCTGCTGCCGTTACGACCGGACCAATTCCTGGCTATGAATATGTTGCATGTCGATGGCACGAGCGTTGCTGTGGATCAGGAAGGGTTCCTGGTTGATCTCAACGATTGGAGCGAACCCGTTGCCGAGGCTTTGGCTGACGCGGAAGGCTTGACACTCCAGGCCGAACACTGGGAAGTCCTGAGGGTGTTGCGCGAGTTCTATCAAGAGTTTCAGCTGTCTCCAGCTACACGCCCGCTAATCAAGTACACGGCGCTGAAACTCGGCCCGGAAAAGGGCAACAGCATGCACCTGAACCGCCTATTCAAAGGCACCCCGGCCAAGCTTGCAGCAAAGCTGGCGGGGCTGCCCAAACCGAGCAATTGCATATGAGCGTCGTGACACCTGCTGAACACCCGTTCGCCGTCTTCGTCCGCATCCTGGGCAAGGGTAAACGCGGCGCCCGTGACCTTACCCGTGAAGAAGCGCGCGAAGCCATGGGCATGCTCCTCGACGGCAAAGCGGAAGATACACAGCTCGGCGCCTTTCTCATGCTGCTGCGGCATAAGGAAGAAAGTGCCGAAGAACTGGCAGGTTTCACCGAAGCCGTGCGTGAACGCCTGAAGCCACCATCCATAGCGGTGGATATTGACTGGCCAACCTACGCCGGCAAAAAGCGTCACTTGCCCTGGTATCTGCTTGCTGCGAAATGCTTGGCGCAAAACGGCATTCGTATCCTCATGCATGGCGGTGGGGCGCACACCGCTGGGCGCATGTACACCGAGCAGCAGCTTGAGCTATTAGGTATCGCGCGTTGTAGCGATTGGACTGAAACAGCCAGCGCTTTGGACAGGGATCAACTCGCTTTCATGCCTCTCGGTGCCTGGATGCCGGGGCTACAGCGGATGATCGACCAGCGCAATGTACTCGGCTTGCGCTCTCCCATTCATTCGCTGGCACGCATTCTCAACCCCTTGGGCGCGCGCTGCGGCCTGCAGAGTATTTTCCATCCGGGATACCAGGCCAATCATCGGGAAGCCAGCCGGCTGCTCGGTGATACGTCGATTGTCATCAAAGGCGAAGGTGGTGAAGTCGAAGTCAATCCCGATGGCGTCGCGCATCTCTACGGCACCCAGGGCGGCGAATCATGGGACGAGGACTGGCCTGCCCTCTCGCCACATCGTCACGTCAAGCCTTCACAACTCGACCCGCAACACCTGTTGGCGGTCTGGCGAGGCGCTGACGATGCGTACGGCGAACTGGCAGTAGTTGCGACCATGGCGCTCGCTCTTAAAGGGCTTGGGCAGTCACGCGACGCAGCGTTCGCGCAAGCGCAAACCTACTGGGCCCAACGCAATGTATCGATATGAGTGATTGGTTTGACCGGCCTTTATGACTGATTCATCGAACCGAGGCACCTACACTCTCTCCAATCGAAATAGTGGAGGTGGGTATGGGACTTCTGGTCGACGGGCAGTGGCAAGATCGCTGGTATGAAAACAGCAACGACGGTGAGTTTCAGCGAGAACAGGCGCAGCGGCGTGACTGGGTCACAGCTGACGGGTCACCTGGACCCGAAGGTCGCCGAGCCGTCAAAGCCGAAGCGGGACGCTATCACCTGTACGTCTCGCTGGCCTGCCCCTGGGCACACCGGACCCTGATCTATCGCAAGCTCAAAAAGCTCGAGCCGTTGATCGATGTTTCAGTCGTCAGCTGGTTGATGGCTGAACATGGCTGGACATTCGATCAATCGACCGGATCGACTGGCGATGCGCTGGATGGTCTGGGCTATCTACACGAGCGCTACACCGCCGACGACTCTGCATACACCGGTCGCGTGACGGTTCCGGTGCTATGGGACAAACAGGAACGCCGCATCGTCAACAACGAATCGGCCGAGCTGATCCGCATTTTCAACAGCGCATTCGATGAACTGACTGGGTCAACCCTCGACCTGTATCCGAAGCCGCTGAGGGCAGAAATCGACAGCCTCAACGAGCGCATCTACCCGAAGGTGAACAACGGGGTATACCGTGCCGGGTTCGCCTCGACGCAGAAAGCCTATGAGTCGGCGTTTGACGAACTGTTCGGTGAGCTGGACTGGCTGGAGCAGCGACTGAGTGACCATCGCTATCTGGCAGGCGAATACCTGACCGAGGCGGACTGGCGGCTATTCACCACGATCATTCGCTTCGATGCCGTCTATCACGGGCACTTCAAGTGCAACCTGCGGCGAATCGAAGACTTTCCCAACCTATCGAATTGGCTGCGCGAACTCTATCAGTGGACGGGGATCGCCGAGACGGTCGACTTCACTCATATCAAGCACCACTACTACGCCAGCCATCGCCACATCAATGCCAATGGCATCGTCCCCAAGGGGCCGGAGCTGCTACTGAGCCGTGAACATGATCGCGAGCGACTGCCCGGTAAAGGCATCTGGTCGAGGTGACAGAGTGCGACCAGCCTGGCAGACCCTAGATCACCTGTCGCGATTCTGGGCGCCTTCAAACCAGGCGAGCTTCTCCCGCAACTTCACCACCTCGCCAACGATAACCAAGGTCGGAGCCTGTACCTGCTCACTGGCCACGCGCTCGGCCAGATTATCAAGCGTTCCAGTGAACACCCGTTGATTTGTCGTCGTGCCTTGCTGGACCAGCGCGGCGGGCGTATCAGCGGATCGGCCGTGTGCAATCAGCTGTTGGCAGATTACCGGTAAGCCCACCAACCCCATGTAGAAAACCAGCGTCTGGCTGGGCGCGACCAGTTCTGACCAGGGCAGGTCGCAGCTGCCGTCTTTAAGATGGCCGGTTACGAAACGCACCGACTGGGCATGGTCTCGATGCGTCAGGGGGATGCCTGCATAGGCCGCGCAACCACTGGCAGCGGTAATGCCCGGCACGACCTGAAACGGGACGTCGTTCGCCGCCAGCTCTTCGATTTCCTCCCCACCGCGCCCGAAGATGAAAGGATCGCCGCCCTTGAGTCGCAGCACGCGCTTACCTTCCTTGGCCAGCGTCACCAGTAATTGGTTGATCTGCTCCTGCGGAACTGCGTGAGCCGCGCGCTGTTTACCCACATAGATTCGATCGGCATCACGTCGGCACAGGTCGAGGATGGCAGGCGCCACCAGACGGTCGTAGAGCACGACATCGGCCTGCTGCATCAGGCGCAGCGCGCGAAAGGTCAATAGATCAGGGTCACCCGGCCCGGCACCGACCAGATACACCTCACCGAGGCTTTTAGGCTCTGCACCGGACAGTTTTTCCACCAGCAGCCGCTCGGCCTCTTGCTGCTGGCCTGCCAAGGCGCGCTCGGCGACATCGCCCTGAAAAACCTCTTCCCAGAACACTCGACGTTGCTGCACGTTCGGCAGCTTAGCCTTGACCTGACTTCGAAATTTTTTGGCAAGCCCTGCCAGTTGGCCATATACAGCCGGAACCCACGTTTCGATACGAGCGCGCATCAGACGCGCCAGAACCGGCGCATCGCCACCGCTGGACACGGCAATCATCAGCGGCGAGCGATCTACGATTGCGGGAAAAATGACGGTGCATAGCTCAGGGGAGTCCACCACGTTCACCGGCATGCCAAGTGCTTTGGCATCCTCAGACACTTGGGCATTCAGTGGCTCATCATCGGTAGCGGCGATCGCCAGCACACAACCGACCAGGTCGTCGCGAACATAGCCGCGTACCACCGACCGTCCTCCGCCCCGCTTCACCAGTTCGACGAGCTGCGGCTCGATCTCAGGCGCCACGACTCGTAGCACCGCGCCGGCTTCAGAAAGCAGGCGCGCCTTGCGTAGGGCGATCTCACCGCCGCCGACAACCAGCACCGTGCGGCCTTTGAGATTATGGAACAGAGGCAGAAAATCCATCAGCAGACCCTGGTGACCAAGAAAGATTGTGTCATCTCACCCATTACGCGAGAGCGGGCCCTTGTCGGTGATCAAGGAGTCGAGAGAGTACTGGCAAGAGCTCGACATAGCGGCCACCACCACAACGGTTTCCCGCTCTACCCGTTAACCTCGCGTGACCTCAACCGATGATCTCGATCCCGCCCATATAGGGTTTCAATACGTCCGGCACCTGAATGCTGCCGTCCGGCTGCTGATAGTTTTCCAGAACGGCTACCAAGGTCCGCCCGACCGCCAGGCCAGAACCGTTGAGCGTATGCACCAGCTCTGGTTTTCCGGTTTCCGGGTTACGGAAGCGCGCCTGCATGCGACGTGCCTGGAAATCGCCACAGTTGGAGCAAGAGGAGATTTCTCGGTACTTATCCTGGCTCGGCACCCAGACCTCGAGGTCGTAGGTCTTGGTTGCACCAAAACCCATGTCACCCGTGCAGAGTGCCAGCACGCGATAGGGCAAGCCCAACAACTGCAGGACCTTCTCGGCGTTCGCTGTAAGCCCTTCAAGCGCCTCGAATGACTGGCTCGGCTCGACGATCTGCACCATCTCGACCTTGTCGAACTGATGCTGGCGGATCATGCCGCGTGTGTCGCGCCCAGAAGCGCCCGCTTCGCTGCGAAAGCATGGTGTATGTGCGACGAACTTCAGTGGAAGCTGCTTGGCATCGAGGATCTCGCCGGCGACGATGTTGGTCAGCGATACCTCGGCAGTCGGGATCAGGTAGAGGTCAGCTTCGTTCTCACGGCTGATCTTGAACAGATCTTCCTCGAACTTGGGCAGCTGGCCCGTACCTTGTAGCGCCGGCGCCTGAACCAGGTACGGCGTATATGCCTCCTCATAGCCATGCTCACGGGTATGCAAATCGAGCATGAATTGCGCCAGCGCACGATGCAGACGAGCAATCGGCCCACGCATCAGCGCGAAACGTGCACCAGACAACTTGGCGGCCGTTTCAAAATCCAGCCAGCCATGCTGCTCGCCAAGCGCCACATGATCCTTAATGTCGAAATCAAACGCCTTCGGTGTACCCCAGCGACGCACTTCGACGTTGTCGTCTTCGCTTTTACCTACAGGAACAGATTCGTCCGGCAGGTTAGGCAGGCTGAGCATCAGCTCGTCCAGCTCAGCCTGGATACCTTCCAGCTCGACTTTGCCAGCATCCAGTTCGGACGCCATACGGTCCACGTCAGCGAGCAACGGCGCGATGTTTTCGCCTCGTTGCTTGGCCTGACCGATGGACTTCGAGCGAGCGTTGCGCTCGGCTTGCAGCTGCTCGGTACGCGTCTGCACGGATTTGCGCTGAGCTTCCAACGCTTCGATACGCGCGACGTCCAGCTGGTAGCCGCGAGTAGCCAAGCGGTCGGCGACGTCTTGCAGCTGTGTGCGTACCAGTTTCGAATCAAGCATGGTGGGTCTCGTCTGTGAAAGCTTTGAGGAATGGCCAAGAGGTAGCGGAGTTTACTGTGATCGCGGCCAGGTTCATAACCTGCCTAGTGCTAGCCCGGCCCAGGCCGCCAACAGCCCGCCGAGCACGCTTATGCTGATATAGCCGAAGGTTGTCGCGAGCTGCCCACTTTCGAGAAGCCGCAACCCATCAAGCGAAAAACTCGAGAAGGTGGTCAAGGCACCCAGGAAACCGATGATCAGCCCCCCACGCCATTCAGGCGATATATCTGGGCGCACCAGGAAAGTCGCATACAAATAGCCGATTAGGAGACAACCCAGCAGATTGACGCCCATCGTGGCCAGGTAAAAGTGCTTTGGCCAGTTCGCCGATACCCAGCTAGCGACGCCGAAGCGAATCAGCGTACCGGCCAAGCCACCCGCAGCGACCGCCAATATCATCCGGATCAAGGCTTTCTCCTTTTCCGAGGGCTTTCCCGGTCGAGCCGTGCCAGATGATCCAGCTTGTCGCGAATCTTGCTTTCCAGTCCGCGAGGCACCGGCTGATAGTATTTTCGTGGTGCCATCGCCTCCGGGAAGTAATCTTCCCCCGCTGCATAGGCATCGGGCTCGTCATGGGCGTAGCGGTACTCGTTGCCATAACCCAGCTCTTTCATCAGCCGGGTCGGTGCGTTTCGCAGGTGCAGCGGGACCTCCTCCGAGCCACTCTCTCGCACATCGCGCATCGCTTCATTGAACGCACTATAAACGGCGTTGCTCTTGGGCGCGCACGCGAGATAGACAATAGCTTGCGCGACTGCCAGCTCACCTTCAGGGCTGCCGAGCCGCTCCTGAACATCCCAAGCAGACAGACACAACCCCATTGCACGAGGGTCGGCGTTACCCACCTCCTCACTGGCCATCCGCACAACACGGCGTGCGATGTAGAGTGGATCGCAACCACCGTCGATCATCCGTGCAAACCAGTACAGCGCGGCATCAGGATTAGAGCCTCGAACAGACTTATGCAGCGCGGATATCTGATCGTAGAAGGCTTCACCACCCTTATCGAAACGTCTACGGCTATCACCCAACAAATCCTGCAGCAGCTCGATACTGATCTCGCCGCCCTCTTCCGCCAAGTCCGACGCGTTCTCCAGGAGATTGAGTAACCGTCGGCCGTCACCATCGGCAGCTGCCATCAGCATTTGAAAGCTCTCGTCGGGCAGGCTCAGGTGCAGATCTCCAAGTCCCTTTGATTCAGTCAACGCACGGTTGACCAGCTTGCGCAGCGCGGTCTCGTCGAGGCTCTTGAGCACGTAGACGCGGGCTCGCGAAAGCAAGGCATTGTTCAGTTCGAACGAGGGGTTTTCAGTGGTGGCGCCGATAAAGATCAACGTGCCGTCTTCAACGTACGGAAGAAATGCATCCTGTTGGGACTTGTTGAATCGGTGAACCTCATCGACAAAGAGGATCGTGCGACGCCCGTACTGGGCGGCCTGCTGCTTTGCAATCTCAACCGCCTGACGGATCTCTTTAACGCCGGCAAGCACAGCCGACACCGTCTCGAAATGAGCGTCGGAGACTTTTGCCAGTAGCCGTGCCAACGTGGTTTTGCCGACGCCAGGCGGCCCCCAGAACACCATCGAATGCAACGCGCCCTGTTCCAACGCCTCGCGCAGTGGCTTACCGCGCGCCAGCAGGTGCTCCTGCCCGACATACTCGTCGAGGCTGGCAGCACGCAGACGCGCCGCTAACGGCTGGGCGACAGGATCGCGACTGAACAGATCCATCGCGGACCGGACCTCTTATGCAAACGGCCTGCAGGAAAGCAGGCCGTATCAGTGACGTGAGTAAAGACGCCGATCACTCGGAAATGACGTCGGTTCCCTCTGGAATTTCAAACGTGAACAGATCGGCCTTGAGTGGCTCGTTCAGTCGGACGCCCTGGAACAGGATATTGGTGCGCTGGCCGACACCATCAACCATCTGCATGTCGTTGATGATGTCGCCACGGAAGGATAAGCGCAGGGTATCGAACAAGGTGTCCTTAGCCTTAGGCGTCAAGGTGAAATCGACGACCTCGCCCGCTTGCTGATGCGAGACATTGAAGTTCTCGCTAATAGCCGAGACGTCACCCGAGAGCAAAAGAGCCGGCGTGTGGGTCAGCCGCTGGTCGAGCGTCTGGATGGTCACCTGCTCGAGATCCGGATCGTACAGCCAGACCTTTTTGCCATTGGAAATTAGCAGCTGCTCCATTGGTTCGTCGGTATGCCAGCGGAACTGACCCGGGCGTTTCAGAGCCATCTCACCGGACGTCTCCTGTAGCTGGGTGCCAGTACCGTCAAGTGAAAGCTGAGAAAAACGACCGGTCAGTGTTTCAGCCTTCTGCAGTAAGCCGGTCAGACGCTTTACAGAAGCGGCCTGATCGGCGTGAGCCGGCACCAAAGCGAATAACAGAGCGGATGCAAACAACGCACGAATCAACTGCATGGAGCCCTCGGCGACTTAGTCGCGGGTAGGAGGCGGCGCGAGTACTTCCCGCGAGCCGTTGGTATTCATTGAAGTGACAACGCCGGCCATCTCCATGGATTCGATCATCCGCGCGGCGCGGTTGTAACCAATCTTTAGCTTGCGCTGAACCGCCGAGATCGATGCGCGGCGGCTTTCAGTGACAAAGCGTACGGCTTCGTCGTAAAGCGGATCATCCTCGCTGTCTTCACCGCTGTCACCGCCACCACTACCACCATCGAAGCCGCTGCCGGACTCCTCTACCCCCACTAGAATTTCTTCGATGTAGTCCGGCGCCCCCCGGGCTTTCCAGGCCTCCACGACGCGATGCACCTCTTCGTCGGACACAAAGGCGCCGTGTACGCGAATCGGCAGGCCAGTACCCGGCGGGAGATACAGCATGTCACCGTGGCCAAGCAATTGCTCGGCGCCGCCCTGATCTAGGATGGTGCGTGAATCGATCTTGCTTGAAACCTGAAAGGCCATACGAGTCGGAATGTTGGCCTTGATCAAGCCGGTGATCACGTCCACCGATGGCCGCTGGGTGGCGAGAATCAGGTGGATGCCCGCGGCCCGTGCTTTCTGGGCGATTCGGGCAATCAGCTCTTCGACCTTTTTGCCGACAATCATCATCATGTCAGCGAACTCGTCGACCACGACTACGATGGTCGGCAGCTTCTTCAGCAACGGTGCTTCGTCATCCATGCTTTCACGGCGGTACAGCGGGTCAGTGAGTGGCGTACCGGCCTCCTCCGCTTCCTTCACCTTGCGATTGAAGCCCGCAAGGTTACGCACGCCCATGGCCGCCATTAGCTTGTAGCGACGCTCCATCTCGGCAACGCTCCAACGCAACGCGTTGGCCGCTTCCTTCATGTCGGTCACGACCGGGCACAGCAGATGCGGAATGCCTTCGTAGATCGACAGCTCCAGCATTTTCGGGTCGATCATGATCAGCCGCGCATCTTCCGGCGTGGACTTGAACAAGATCGACAAAATCATCGCGTTAACACCGACAGACTTACCTGAGCCGGTCGTACCGGCAACCAGCAGGTGAGGCATCTTCGCCAGGTCGGCGATCACCGGCTTGCCGCCGATATCATGGCCGAGCGCAATGGTGACGGGTGATTTGGCATCGTCATAGGGCGCAGACGACAACACCTCCGAGAACCGTACGATTTGACGATCCTCGTTGGGAATCTCAATGCCGACCGTGGTCTTGCCAGGGATTACCTCCACCACACGGACGCTTATGACAGCCAGCGAACGAGCCAGGTCCTTAGCCAGATTAGAGATACGGCTAACCTTGACGCCGGCAGCAGGCTGGATCTCGAAGCGGGTGATGACTGGGCCAGGATGGACAGACTCGACGATGACCTCGACGCCAAATTCCTTCAGCTTGATTTCCAGCAGCCGTGACATGGCTTCCAGGGATTCGGGCGAGTACTGCTTCTGCTGTTTTTCTGCAACGTCCAACAGGGACAAGGGCGGAACACTGCCTTCGATCAGCGGGTCGACGAACAGATTGGCCTGCTTTTCCTTTAGGGCACGCTTGCTCTGCTCGATCGGCTTCGGCGGTGCAGCCGGAGGTATAACCGGGGCAGGACGCCTCTCACGTTCGCTCATGTGTTTGCTTAACGACTCTTCACGCTCAAGAAGTCGCTCCCTCACCTTCACACGCTCACGGCGATCCGATAGCGAGCCCGCGACGTCGTTGACCACGTCATCCGCTTCACGCAACTGCGCGACAATTTGCTTACGCTCGTTGCGGGCGGACCACCAGCGACTGAAGAGACTCTGAATCAGCTCGATCAGATCAAGGGTAATTTTGCCCGTCAGGTCCATCACCTTGAACCAGGACAGATCAGTGAACACGGTCAGACCGAACAGGAAGAAGGCCAGCAGCAGCAACGTGCTGCCCTGGACATTAAGCGCCGCCTCGGCGAGTTGACCAAGGCTTTCCCCCAGCGCACCGCCCGCCGAAGCAGGCAAGTTATTGGCGAACTGAAAGTGTATATACGCCAGTGCAGAGCCGGACAGAATGAGAAAAACGAGCCCGATCAACCGCCACGAAAACAGCCAACCGTTCCAGGTCCAAGGCTGATGCCTCGCACGGAATACTTGCCACGTTTTGATGCCCAGCAGCAATGGAAACAGGTAGGCAAAATACCCAAGCGCCATGAACAACACATCAGCGAACCAGGCACCGGCGCGGCCGGCGGCGTTCTGGACCTGCTGAACGTTACTGGTATGAGTCCAGCCAGGATCAGCCGGATCATAGGTGAGCAATGCCATCCAGAGGTAAGCGCACAGCGCGCCTAGCGCAATTAATGCGCCCTCTTTGAGACGGTAGTGCAATTGCTGTCGCCAGACGGAAGCTGGCGCGGTAGAGGAAGTATTCTTCAAAACGCTTTATTTCCTGCGCCGTAGGCGCGCTCTATTAACCGTATTCAACTAGAAAATTAGACATTGTACGGGTTTGTCGATTTGATGCCATGCCGGTTCCGCGCCGGCTTGGGCTTTTCCCGAGGCTTCGGTGTAGCATAAACGCCAGTTTTTTCTATGCGGCTCGACTGGAGCACGCTTCTCTATTCGCAACAAAGGCTTATGAGGGCTTTTTATGAATGAAGTCAAGCATTCACGTCTGATCATCCTCGGCTCGGGCCCGGCCGGCTATACCGCCGCGGTATACGCTGCCCGCGCCAACCTCAAACCACTGATGATCACTGGCATCCAGCCGGGCGGCCAGCTCACCACGACCACGGAAGTGGACAATTGGCCAGGCGACGTTGAAGGGCTGACCGGCCCAGCGCTGATGGAGCGTATGCAGAAGCATGCTGAGCGCTTCGATACCGAGGTCGTGTTCGACCACATCCATACCGCGGAACTGCAGCAGCGCCCGTTCGTCCTTAAGGGTGACAGTGCTACTTACAGCTGCGACGCACTGATTATCGCAACGGGAGCCTCGGCGCAGTACCTCGGGCTGCCATCGGAAGAGGCGTTTGCCGGGCGCGGCGTTTCCGCCTGCGCCACCTGTGACGGCTTCTTCTATCGTAACCAAGTGGTTGCGGTGATCGGGGGCGGCAATACAGCCGTTGAGGAAGCGCTCTATCTGTCGAACATCGCCAAAGAAGTGCACCTGATCCATCGCCGCGACAAGCTGCGCTCCGAGAAGATCCTGCAAGACAAGATCATGGAGAAGGCGGCCAACGGCAACATTAGGCTGCACTGGAACCACACCTTGGAAGAAGTGCTGGGCGACGCAAGCGGCGTCACCGGCGTACGCCTGAAGAGCACGCTGTCGGGCGAACAACAGAAGCTGGAGCTATCGGGCGTCTTCATCGCCATCGGCCACAAGCCCAATACTGACTTGTTCCAGGGGCAGCTTGAAATGAAAGACGGCTACCTCAAGATCAAGGGCGGCAGCGAGGGAGACGCCACCTGCACCACAATCCCTGGCGTATTTGCAGCCGGCGACGTGGCCGATCACGTGTATCGCCAAGCCATCACATCTGCCGGCGCAGGCTGCATGGCTGCACTCGACGCAGAAAAGTATCTGGATCAGTAAATCCACTTCGGGGCGAGCTAACGCCCCTTTTTAGACCGATCAATATGCTGACCTGGCTACAGCGCGACGAACTGTCTTTTCCCCCGCTGGAAAAGGCAATGCGCGAACCCAACGGGCTACTGGCCGCGGGAGGCGACTTGTCCCCCGAGCGCCTATTGGCGGCGTACCGCCATGGCTGCTTTCCCTGGTATCAGGATGGGCAGCCGTTACTTTGGTGGTCACCGGACCCGCGGACAGTGCTTTACCCGGATGAGCTGCACGTTTCGCGGAGCCTGCAAAAGAAGCTGCGCCAGCGATTATTCATCATTACCTTCGACCAGGCTTTTCAAGACGTAATTGCAGGCTGCGCAGGACCTCGCGCCTATACCGACGGCACATGGATTACCACGCCGATGCGGGACGCTTATCTGAAGCTGCATCAGCTTGGCATTGCCCACTCTGTTGAGGTCTGGCAAGACGAACAATTGGTCGGAGGTCTCTATGGTCTCGCAATGGGTCGACTATTCTTTGGCGAGTCGATGTTCAGTCGTATGACCGATGCGTCCAAAGTGGCATTCGTAACACTAGTGGAACGTCTCCGCGACTGGGGATTCCAACTCATTGACTGCCAGATGCCAACGCAACACTTGGCCAGTTTCGGCGCGCGGGCCATCCCCCGACAGGTCTTCGCCGACACCCTTGCAAGGTATCTGGATGAACCCAGCTCAGCCCGATGGGAGTCCTAGTCGACGAAGTCAAGCTGACCTACACTGATTTCAAGATTTTCGAGAGCTGACCATGACTTCTTTGGCTCGTCTCAAGTTTTATGCGACCCAGCCCCACGCGTGCAGTTATCTGCCCGACGAGCAGGCCACGACGCTCTTTCTCGATCCCAGCCAGCCAATGGACGTTCAGGTGTACGCGGAGCTGTCTGAGATGGGCTTTCGCCGCAGTGGCGATCATCTCTACCGCCCACATTGCCAACGCTGCACCGCCTGCATCGCCGCTCGGATACCGGCCGAGGGGCTACAGCTGAATCGGCAACAGAAACGTATCCTCAAGCGCAACGCTGATCTCACCGTCACAAACGTCCGTCCATCCTTTACGGAAGAGTACTACTCCCTGTACGCCAACTACATCGAACAGCGCCACGCTGACGGAGACATGTACCCGCCAAGCAGGGATCAGTTCCACACCTTCCTCGTCCGAGATCTACCGTTCTGCCGCTTCTATGAGTTTCGCCTTGATGGTCGCCTGCTCGCACTGGCGGTAACCGACGTACTCCCCAATGGGCTGTCGGCCGTTTATACCTTCTACGATCCAACCGAAGAGCGCCGCAGCCTCGGACGTTTTGCGATTCTCTGGCAAGTCAGCGAGGCAGCACGACTCGGTCTTAAAGCGATCTACTTGGGGTACTGGATCAAAAACTGCCGCAAGATGAATTACAAAACCGAATACCGCCCAATTGAGCTCCTGGTCAATCAACGCTGGATTACTCTGAGCTGAACCCTTGGCTCTCGGGACCCTTTCAGGCACAATACTTGCCGCTTTTACCCGGGCATTCTTCGCACCGGGTCATCATTGGATACCGAGGGTTTTACTGAATGTCGAAAGAAGACAGCTTCGAAATGGAAGGTACTGTCGTCGACACCCTGCCCAACACCATGTTTCGCGTGGAGTTGGAAAATGGGCACGTCGTTACTGCGCACATCTCCGGAAAGATGCGCAAGAACTACATCCGGATTCTTACCGGTGACAAGGTTCGTGTAGAACTGACGCCTTATGACTTGAGCAAGGGTCGCATCACTTACCGCGCCCGCTGATAGGACGCGAGACGAATGCCCGGTTATGACCGGGCTTTTTGTTTGTGGACTAAAATGGATTGGCGCACTTCGCGGCCCGTACGCTAAGTCTGGATAGCGGTCTTAGCGTCGCGTCGTCAGGACCTAAGCGCGCACAAAAACGCCCGGGCATGCCGGGCGTTTTTCGTCGAAGCAGCAAATAGCGTTAAGCCAGCTCGGCTGACGTTTCGAAATCGAAGAACGGCTCTCCGTCTCGAATATCGATATGCACCACACCCCCATGCTCAGCTAACTCACCGAAGAGGATCTCTTCGGCTAGCGGTCGCTTGATCTTATCCTGGATCAAACGAGCCATTGGACGCGCTCCCATTTGCACATCATAACCACGCTCGGCCAACCAGCCACGCGCAGCATCCGATACTTCAAGCGTGACGTGCTTATCCTCAAGCTGCGTTTGCAGCTCAATGAGAAACTTGTCGACGATGCTCTTGATCACCTCATGGCTCAAGCGGCCAAACTGAATGATCGTGTCGAGACGGTTACGGAACTCTGGCGTGAAGCTCTTCTTGATGACCTCCATCGCATCCGAGGCATGATCCTGGTGAGTGAAGCCAATCGACGCGCGCGCCGCAGTCTCAGCCCCAGCGTTGGTGGTCATGATGAGTATGACGTTTCGGAAATCAGCCTTACGACCGTTATTGTCCGTCAGCGTCCCGTGATCCATTACCTGCAGCAACAAGTTGAAGACTTCAGGATGCGCCTTCTCAATTTCGTCGAGTAGCAGCACGCAATGCGGCTGTTTGGTAATCGCCTCGGTGAGCAGGCCGCCCTGATCGAAACCAACGTAGCCAGGAGGCGCGCCAATCAGGCGTGACACCGTATGGCGCTCCATGTACTCGGACATATCGAAGCGCACCAGCTCAATACCTAACGCCCGCGCCAGCTGGCGGGCGGCCTCGGTCTTGCCGACACCCGTCGGGCCTGCGAACAGGAACGAACCCACCGGTTTGTCGGGTGCTTTGAGCCCAGCCCGGGATAGCTTGATCGCGGTAGCTAGCGAGTCGATTGCGTCGTCCTGACCGAAAACCGTGAGCTTCAGATCGCGCTGAAGATTGCGCAGCAGCTCCTTGTCGGATGTGCTGACATGTTTAGGCGGTATTCTCGCGATCTTTGCGACGATATCTTCGACCTGCTCGACATCGATACGCGCGACTCGCTTGTCTTCAGGCTGGAGACGCTGGTACGCACCCGCCTCGTCGATGACATCAATCGCCTTGTCCGGCATGTGTCGGTCATTGATATAGCGCGACGCGAGCTCTGCAGCTGCACGAAGCGACTCATCGCTGTACTCGATGCTGTGATGTTGCTCGAAACGACCCTTAAGGCCTCGCAGAATGCCGATCGTGTCTTCGACAGAAGGCTCGGAGACATCAACCTTCTGGAAGCGACGAGCCAAGGCCCGATCCTTTTCGAAGATCCCACGGAACTCCTGAAAGGTGGTAGAGCCAATACAGCGAATCTCCCCCGAAGAGAGCAGTGGCTTGAGCAGATTGGACGCATCCATCACGCCGCCAGAGGCTGCGCCGGCTCCAATAATGGTGTGAATTTCGTCAATGAAAAGCACTGCCTGTGGGCGTTTACGAAGCTCATTCAGCAATGCTTTGAAGCGCTTCTCGAAATCGCCCCTATATTTCGTTCCGGCGAGCAAAGCGCCAAGATCAAGCGAATAGACAACGCTATTAGCGAGCAGATCCGGCACCTGGTTATCGACAATGCGCTTGGCAAGGCCTTCAGCGATGGCTGTTTTACCAACCCCCGCTTCGCCAACCAGCAAGGGATTATTCTTCCGACGTCTCGCTAGAATCTGCGCGACTCGCTCAACTTCGTGCTCGCGTCCGACCAGCGGGTCTATGCGGCCTTGGCGGGCCAGATCATTCAGATTGCTCGCATAGGCATCGAGCGGATTGCCAGAGGCGGCAGAATCACCGCCCTCCTCGTCCTGCATGTCCGAGTCAGCCTCAGGATTACTATTGCCTGGCACTTTGGAAATGCCATGAGCGATGTAATTGACGACATCGATACGGGCTACATTTTGCTGTTTGAGCAAAAATACAGCCTGGCTTTCCTGTTCACTGAAGATCGCGACCAGAACGTTCGCACCGGTCACTTCGCGTTTCCCGGAGCTCTGCACATGGAAGACGGCGCGTTGCAGCACACGCTGAAAGCCCAGCGTTGGCTGAGTTTCTCGCTCTTCGTCGTGTTGAGGGATTAGAGGCGTGGTGGAGTCAATGAACTCTTGGAGATCATGACGCAATTTATCGAGGCTGGCTCCGCAAGCGCGCAGCACGGTTGCGGCCGCTTCATTGTCCAGCAGGGCTAACAGAAGATGCTCGACCGTCATGAATTCATGACGCTTAGTACGAGCCTCCTTGAAAGCCAAATTCAGAGTGACTTCGAGCTCACGGTTCAACATAGCTTTCACCTCTTACCCAGCAGTCGGGGTTAACCGTCCTTCTCGATCTCACAAAGCAACGGATGCTGGCATTCCCTTGCATATTGATTGACCTGCATTGCTTTGGTTTCAGCGACGTCCCGTGTGTAGACGCCACAGACGGCCCGCCCCTCGGTATGAACCGCCAGCATTATCTTGGTGGCGAGCTCCCGGTTGTGATTAAAAATTCCTTCGAGCACCTCCACGACGAAATCCATCGGCGTGTAGTCATCATTAAACATGACAACTTTGAACATCGGTGGTGCCTTCAGCTGCGGCTTGGCTTCTTCGACTGCCAAGCCGGAAGAGTCATCGTCCAACGGTTTAGGACGATCCTGGTTGAATATTAGTCGAGTCTTTGAAGATGCACGCATGCGTATAACTGTTCTAGATCGGGGCGCCGAGGCCGGGTAAATGGAAGGGCTTCACAGCCACCTGACGAGTCGCCTTGACTATCGGCAAAACGATGATACAAACAGTAAGTGCCACAACGGCAACGGGCTGCGCGTATGGGCCATGAGCTCCATCAGCGCGGAATGAAATGGATGTTACTCCAGTGATGGACTCCTTTGCAGAGGGATAACAGCATGCTAAGCGGTAAGGTCAAGTGGTTCAACAACGCTAAGGGCTATGGATTTATCGTAGCAGACGGCGGCGATGAGGACCTGTTCGCCCACTACTCAGCCATTCAAATGGAAGGGTACAGAACTCTCAAAGCTGGGCAAGCAGTCATGTTCGATATTCTGCAAGGTCCCAAGGGCCTGCACGCAACCAACATACGGTCGCTGCAGTCCACTGCGGAAGCAGTGGCGCCGGTGTCACAGGGCTCGACTGTAGACGCCTAACCCAGGCAACCAAAAAGGCCGATCACTGATCGGCCTTTTTGTGTTCCGCCCGCAAATTACATGTGGGAGATCATCGCGTCGCCAAATTCCGAGCAGGAAAGCAGCGTAGCGCCTTCTAGCAAGCGCTCGAAGTCATAGGTCACGGTCTTTGCTGCGATCGCGCTTTCCGTCGACTTGATGATCAGATCAGCCGCTTCCAGCCAGCCCATATGGCGCAACATCATTTCCGCCGAAAGGATCAGAGAACCTGGATTCACCTTGTCCTGGCCAGCGTATTTCGGCGCCGTACCATGGGTTGCCTCAAACATGGCCACGGTGTCGGACAGATTGGCACCCGGCGCAATGCCGATGCCGCCCACTTCTGCCGCCAACGCATCGGACAGGTAATCACCGTTCAGGTTAAGCGTGGCGATAACGTCGTACTCGGCCGGACGCAACAATATCTGTTGCAGCATGGCATCGGCGATTGCGTCCTTGACCACGATGTTCTTGCCAGTCACAGGATTCTTGAACTGCATCCACGGACCGCCATCAAGCAGTTCGGCGCCAAATTCATCGCGCGCCACCTCGTAGCCCCATTCCTTGAAGGCTCCTTCGGTGAACTTCATGATGTTGCCCTTGTGCACCAGCGTGACGGAGCTGCGATCATTATCCACAGCATACTGCAGCGCCTTGCGAACCAGGCGCTTGGTGCCTTCCAGCGAAACCGGCTTGACGCCGATGCCGCAATTTTCAGTGAAGCGAATCTTTTTGACCCCCATTTCCTCGGTGAGGAACTTGATGACTTTGATCGCTTCCGGAGAGCCGGCCTTCCACTCCACCCCGGCGTATATATCCTCGGAGTTCTCGCGGAAGATCACCATATCAACATCAGCCGGCTTCTTCACCGGGCTCGGCACGCCGGTAAACCAGCGAACAGGGCGCTGGCAAACGTAAAGGTCCAATTCCTGGCGCAGCGCAACGTTCAGCGATCGGATACCTCCGCCGACAGGGGTGGTCAGTGGACCTTTGATTGACACCACGTAGTCACGAACGGCCTCCAGGGTTTCCTTCGGTAACCAAGTATCCTGATCGTAGACCTGAGTGGCCTTTTCTCCAGCGTAAATCTCCATCCAGGAGATCTTGCGCTGGCCCCCGTAGGCTTTTTCCACGGCGGCGTCTACAACCTTGATCATCACCGGGCTGATATCGACGCCGATCCCGTCACCTTCAATATAGGGAATGATCGGGTTGTTCGGAACGGTCAGGGTGTTATCGGCATTTACAGTGATTTTGTCACCGTTGGCAGGCACCTGGATCTTTTGGTATCCCATGCTGGACTCCGTTTTTGTGGTTAAACATTAAACAGTGGTCATCTCTCAAGAGTACCCCAGTTGATTCAACCGAAACCATATGTGCATTGGTCTTATGGGTTGGGCATTCTTTGACAACAGACCGCGGTGATATACTGCTTAGGTGACTAACGAGTCATGAGGGACGACCGACCTCCCCCAAGCTCATCGTCCTGAATCCGCCAGTCTGCCAACCGCAGCCGGAGGAATCAAAACGCTCAACACTCCAGTGGTGCTGCAACCAACATCATCGCGGCGATTCCCGGTACTGGCTTGATAAAGGCAGCCAGAGCGTCTATCTGCGCATTCCGAGATTCTGTGTACGCCCAGCAAGAGAGAGTCAACACTACATGTCCACCCGTTCGAAGATCATCTACACCTTCACCGACGAAGCCCCTGCGCTGGCCACTTACTCGCTCCTACCTATTGTCGAAGCCTTTGCAGCTTCCGCCGACATAGCCGTCGAAACACGCGACATCTCTCTTGCAGGGCGCATTCTTGCAAGTTTTGCGGATCAACTGCCCGCTGAAAAGGTAGTCGAGGATGACCTGGCCAAGCTCGCTGAGCTGACTAATCAACCTGACGCCAATATCGTCAAGCTGCCGAATATCAGCGCATCCATTCCTCAGCTCAAAGCCGCTATCGCTGAACTGCAAGCCCTCGGCTACAACATTCCGAACTTCCCAGAAGACCCACAGACCGACGCGGAAAAAGAAGCCCGAGCGCGTTATGGCAAGGTCCTGGGCAGTGCCGTGAACCCGGTTTTGCGGGAAGGCAACTCCGATCGCCGCGCTCCTGCCGCCGTTAAAGCTTTTGCACGGAAGCACCCACATTCCATGGGCAAGTGGAGCAAGGCGTCGCAGTCCCACGCCGACTACATGCGCGGCGGCGATTTTTTCTCCAGTGAGCAGTCCGTCACCATGCAGAATGCGGGTGATGTACGCATTGAGTTTGTCGGCAAGGACGGTCAAGTTCAGGTAAAAAAACAGCTCACCCTGCAAGAAGGCGAAGTGCTCGACGGCATGTTCATGAGCTGCAACAAGCTGCGCGCGTTCTTTGAAGAGACACTGCAGGATTGCAAGAACACCGGTGTCATGTGGTCCCTGCATGTCAAGGCCACCATGATGAAGATCTCTCATCCGATCGTGTTCGGACACGCCGTCAGCGTCTATTACAAAGATGTCTTCGACAAGTACGGCGAGCTTTTCAAGGAGCTGGGCGTCAACCCGAACAACGGCATCAGCAGCGTCTACGACAAGATCAAGTCGCTGCCCGACTCACAACAGGAAGAGATCCTTCACGACATCCATGCGTGCTATGCCGAGCGCCCAGAAATGGCGATGGTCGATTCCGTCAAAGGCATTACCAACCTGCACATTCCGAGCGACGTGATCGTTGACGCTTCCATGCCGGCGATGATCCGCAACTCCGGCCAAATGTGGGGCAAGGACGGCAAGCAAAAAGACACCAAAGCGGTGATGCCGGAAAGCACCTATGCTCGCATCTATCAGGAGATGATCAATTTCTGCAAAACCAACGGTGCGTTCGACCCCACCACCATGGGCAGCGTACCGAACGTTGGTCTGATGGCGCAGAAAGCCGAAGAGTACGGCTCGCATGACAAGACCTTCGAGATGCAGGCTGACGGCACCATGCGCGTCGTATTGGCCGACGGCAGCGTGCTGATGCAACACGAAGTCGAAAAGGGCGACATCTGGCGTGCATGCCAAACCAAGGACGCCCCGATTCGGGACTGGGTCAAACTGGCCGTTACGCGTGCTCGCCAATCCGACACCCCGGCTATTTTCTGGCTGGACCCCGAGCGTGCGCACGATCGTGAGCTTCAGAAGAAAGTCGAAACCTACCTGCAGGACCACGACCTGACCGGGCTAGACATCCGCATGATGGGCTACAACGAAGCCATTCGCGTCAGCATGGAGCGGCTCATTCGCGGCCAGGACACTATCTCGGTGACGGGCAACGTACTGCGGGACTACCTGACTGACCTGTTCCCTATCATGGAGCTCGGTACGTCGGCGAAAATGCTGTCTATCGTCCCGCTGATGGCTGGCGGAGGCATGTACGAAACCGGTGCCGGCGGCTCGGCCCCGAAACACGTGCAGCAGCTGATCGAAGAAAACCACCTGCGCTGGGATTCGCTAGGTGAGTTCCTGGCGCTGGCCGTATCGTTGGAAGAAACCGGGATCAAGACCGACAACCTGAAGGCCAAGCTGCTCGGTAAAGCCCTTGATGCCGCTACCGGCAAGCTTCTCGACAACAACAAATCTCCTTCGCGCCGCACGGGCGAGCTGGACAATCGCGGTAGCCATTTCTACCTGGCATTGTACTGGGCCCAGGAGCTGGCAGCGCAGACGGAAGACCGTGAGCTGCAGTCTCACTTCGCATCACTGGCGAAACAGCTGAGCGAAAACGAGGAGGCTATCGTCGCAGAGCTTGCTGCGGTTCAGGGCAAGCCCGTGAGCATTGGTGGCTACTACCGCTCCAACCCTGAGCTAACTAGCCAGGTCATGCGTCCCAGCGCGACGTTTAACGCAGCACTTGCCTCACTGGCCTGAGTCTGCTGGCGCTAGCTAGCGCCGTTGTAACGAAACCCCGGCCCGGTGCCGGGGTTTTCTATTTATAGTTTCAGCACGTCGCCCGCATAAAAGCTAACCCGAGGACGAGCCCGAACATGACCTGGCATCCCCATATCACCGTAGCTACCATCGTCGAATCAGGCGGCCGCTTTCTGATGGTCGAGGAATCAAAAGGGGGCCGGCTGGTGTTGAATCAACCCGCCGGGCACCTTGAAGCCAACGAAACGTTGCGGCAGGCCGCAGTACGCGAAACGCTTGAGGAGACGGGATGGGACGTAGCATTAAGCGGTGTCGTTGGTATCTATCTTTATACGGCGCCGAGCAACGGCGTCACCTACCAACGCGTGTGCTTTTCGGCGAGCCCTGTTCGGCATGACCCACAACGAGAGCTCGACAGCGGTATCGTCGGCGCGCGGTGGATGACACGCGAAGAGCTGGCCGGCCAACCGGAGCGTTGGCGCAGCGAACTGATTCTGCGCTGCATCGACGATTACCTGGCCGGGCCAGTCTACGACCTCAACGTCGTCCGCGACTGACCGGTATTAACTACAGGCGGGGTCAGCCTGTTAGAATCGCTCCTTTTTTGTAGTCAACCTCTGAGTGTCTATGCTCGATTCAATCTCCGTTGCCCCTGAAAACCTGCGCGTCATCGTCGGCATGTCGGGCGGCGTCGACTCTTCGGTTTCCGCCCTCCTTCTCATTGAACAGGGCTATCAGGTCGAAGGCCTCTTCATGAAGAACTGGGAAGAGGATGATGGCACCGAATACTGTACCGCGCGCGAGGATCTAGCCGATGCTCAGGCCGTCTGCGACCGAATCGGCATAAAGCTGCACACAGCCAATTTCGCCGCCGAATACTGGGACAACGTATTTGAGCATTTTCTTGCCGAATACAAAGCCGGACGAACGCCGAACCCGGACATCCTGTGTAATCGTGAAATCAAGTTCAAAGCGTTTCTCGACTACGCTCTGGCGCTAGGTGCTGACCTGATCGCAACAGGGCACTACGTTCGTCGTCATGACGCTGAGGGGCGCAGCGAGCTGCTCAAGGGCCTTGACCCAAACAAGGACCAGAGCTATTTCCTTCACGCCGTCGGCGGCGAACAGCTGAGCAAGACACTATTTCCGGTGGGAGAACTGGAGAAGCCGGCCGTGCGTGCGCTGGCTGAAAAGCATGGGCTCGCGACCGCTAAAAAGAAGGACTCCACGGGTATCTGCTTCATTGGTGAGCGCCGCTTCAGTGATTTTCTCAAACAGTATCTACCTGCTCAGCCTGGAAACATCGAGACGATCGACGGCGATATTATCGGTCGACACCACGGTTTGATGTACCACACCATCGGCCAGCGCCAAGGCTTGGGCATCGGCGGCCTAAAGGATGCCGGCGATGAGCCGTGGTACGTATTGAACAAGGACCTCGAACGCAACGTGCTGGTTGTCGGGCAAGGTAACGACCATCCATGGTTATTCTCTCGGGCCTTGCAGGCCTCCGAAATCTACTGGGTCAACCCGATTGAGCTCCCCGCAGCGTTACGGCTCACCGCTAAAGTGCGTTATCGCCAGGCCGATCAATCTTGCACGTTGGAGCGCACCTGCCACGGCTACCGAGCCGTGTTCGACGAACCTCAACGCGCCGTTACTCCTGGCCAATCCGTTGTGTTTTACGACGGCGACGTGTGTCTTGGCGGTGGCGTGATAGAAACGGCTGAGCCGTGGTTCTCCGGAGCCCGCCCATGACGCCAATGCAAGAGCAACTGGTGGCACTAGGCGCTGTTTTTGAAGCCGCAGCGCTGGTCGACAGAATTGCCCGAACCGGCCAGGTGCCTAACGCGGCGCTCGCCAGCCTGCTCGGCAGCCTGCTCGTACGCGAAAACAAGCCTGCCCTGGAAATCTACGGAGGCGATGATCTCAACCTCCGCGAAGGTTATCGAGCCCTGGTCGGCGCACTCGAGCGGGACACAAGCAGCCTGCAACGCGAACCGTTGCGCTACTCACTCGCCATGATTGGCCTGGAGCGGCAGCTGGATAAACGCAGCGATTTGTTACAGGTCATCGGCACCCGCCTCGATCAAATTCAGCAACAAGTCGAGCACTTCGGGCTGACTCACGAAAACGTGGTCGCCTCCTTTGGCGGCCTGTATCAGGACACGCTCAGCACTTTTCGCCAGCGCATCCAGGTGCAAGGCGACATGCGCCACCTTCAACAGACCGACAACGCGGCAAAGATCCGCGCGCTTTTGTTTGCCGGGATTCGTTCCGCGCGGCTCTGGCGTCAGCTCGGCGGTCATCGCTGGCAGATGGTTTTCAGTCGACGCAAAATGCTCGACGCGCTTTATCCCATGCTCCGTACGGAATAACCCCGGGCGGTGAAAAGCGACAACCGATCTAGCCGCAGCGACCGTAATCTGCCCGCATTCATGTATAATCTGCGCCCTCTTTTCGTCGCTCGACTGTCCGAGAATGCCTTCTATGCAGCTTTCCTCGCTCACCGCGGTTTCCCCTGTCGATGGCCGCTACGCCGGCAAAACCAGCGCTTTGCGCCCAATTTTCAGCGAGTTTGGATTGATTCGTTGCCGCGTTCAGGTTGAAGTTCGCTGGTTGCAGCGCCTGGCCGCGCATCCGGGCGTACCCGAAGTCGCGCCCTTTTCAGCCGAAGCGAATGCACTGCTTAATCAGCTTGCCGAGACGTTTCAGGTAGAGCAGGCCGAGCGAGTCAAGGAATTCGAGCGCACCACCAACCATGATGTGAAGGCGGTCGAATACCTAATCAAAGAGCAAGTCAAGCAACTGCCCGAGCTGGCCAAGGTAAACGAGTTCATTCACTTCGCCTGCACCAGTGAAGACATTAACAATCTGTCCCATGCATTGATGCTGCGCGAGGGACGCGACACAGTACTGCTGCCGCTGATGCGCCAACTCGCGGAAGCAGTTCGCGCGCTCGCTCTAGCACATGCCGACGTGCCAATGCTGTCGCGCACACACGGTCAGCCCGCCTCTCCCACTACCCTCGGCAAGGAGTTGGCCAACGTTGTCTACCGGCTTGAGCGCCAAATCGCGCAGGTCGAGGCTGTACCGCTGCTGGGCAAAATCAACGGTGCCGTCGGCAACTACAACGCCCATCTGTCTGCCTACCCGGATGTTGACTGGGAAGCCAACGCGCGGGAATTCATCGAAGGCGATCTAGGCCTTTCCTGGAACCCTTACACCACCCAGATCGAGCCACACGACTACATAGCAGAGCTATTTGACGCAGTCGCGCGCTTCAATACGATTCTTATCGACTTCGATCGTGATATCTGGGGCTACATCTCGCTTGGCTATTTCAAGCAGCGCACAGTCGCCGGCGAGATTGGCTCATCGACCATGCCGCATAAGGTCAATCCGATCGATTTCGAAAACTCTGAAGGCAATCTCGGGATTGCCAACGCGTTACTGCAACACCTTGCGAGCAAACTGCCGATCTCCCGTTGGCAACGTGACCTGACCGACTCCACCGTGCTCCGCAATCTGGGTGTCGGCTTTGCCCACAGCGTTATCGCGTACGAGGCCAGCCTCAAGGGTATCGGCAAGTTGGAACTCAACGAAGCACGTATCGCTGAAGACCTCGATACCTGCTGGGAAGTGTTGGCTGAGCCGATACAGACCGTGATGCGCCGCTACGCGATCGAGAACCCGTACGAGAAGCTCAAAGAGCTTACCCGCGGCAAGGGCATCAGCCCGGACGCGCTGCAGGCCTTCATCGATAGTCTGGAAATACCGGCCGAAGCCAAGGCGGCGCTGCGTAAGCTCACGCCAGCTAGCTACATCGGCAACGCTGCTGAACAGGCCAAACGGATCTGAGTAAAACTCCTCTTTGCACGCCCGGCTGCGCCGGGCGTTTTTATTTGCAGCTCTATAGCAGAGCAAGGTAACTGGCATGACTTCCGATATTCCTTTGCACATCCTCGGCGGCATCAGCGCGCGCGAGTTCCTGCGTGACTACTGGCAAAAAAAGCCCCTCCTTATCCGCCAGGCGATTCCCTCGTTCGAGAGTCCGGTTTCCCCAGATGAGTTAGCTGGACTTTCCCTGGAAGAGGAAGTCGAGTCGCGTCTGGTCATCGAGCAGGGTGAAAGCCCTTGGGAGCTGCGCCGCGGGCCGTTCGGTGAAGACACCTACCAGAACCTGCCGGAGCGCGACTGGACGCTGCTGGTTCAGGCGGTCGATCAGCTGGTTCCCGAGGTGGCCGAACTTGTCGAGCACTTTCGCTTTCTGCCCAACTGGCGAATCGACGATGTAATGGTCAGTTTTGCCGCGCCGGGTGGCGGTGTCGGGCCTCATTTCGATAACTACGACGTGTTCTTGCTACAGGCCCATGGTCAGCGCCGCTGGCGGGTCGGGCAAATGTGTGATCGCGACAGCCCGATGCTTCAGCACGCCGACCTGCGCATCCTCGCAGACTTCGAGGCCACTGATGAATGGGTACTCGAGCCCGGCGACATGCTCTATCTGCCACCACGGCTGGCACATTTCGGTACGGCTGAAAATGCCTGCATGACGTACTCCCTAGGTTTCCGGGCACCGAGCGCAGCGGAAGTGCTGACCCACTTCACCGATTTCCTCGCGCAGTTCCTTCCCGACGAAGAGCGCTACAGCGATGCTGACCTGGTTCCGGTTGAAGATCCTCACCAGATTCAGAGTGACGCCCTTGATCGGCTGCGCGCCATGCTCGCCGAGCATATGGGCGATGAGCGACTGTTGCTCACCTGGTTTGGCCAGTTCATGACGGAGCCTCGCTACCCAGAACGCGTACAGGGACCGGAGATTGAAGAGCAAGATTTAGTCGCCGCGCTGAACGATGGGGCGATACTCATACGTAACCTTAGCGCCCGCCTGGCCTGGAGCGAAGTGGACATCGGTCTGCTTCTTTTTGCGAGCGGTCAGAGCCGCCTGCTTCCAGCCCATCTCCGTGAACTGCTGAAGCTAGTGTGCTCAGCTGAGGCATTGCACGAGGAGAATCTCGCGGCCTGGCTGGACGACGAGGATGGGCGTAATCTGATATGGCAATTGGTCAAACAGGGAAGTCTGGAGTTTGCTGATGAGCAGTGACATTGAGGTGCGCCTCGCCGACTGGCAACACGATAACGCCGACCTGCGTCGGATTCGCGAAACCGTTTTTATTGCAGAGCAGTCGGTCCCTCCAGAGCTTGAGTGGGATGCGGATGACGCTGATGCGATCCACTTCCTGGCGCTCGAGAGCGGCTACCCCATTGGTACCGCGCGGCTGCTCAGCGATGGGCACATCGGGCGAGTATCGGTACTTCGTGATTGGCGCGGCATGAATGTCGGCGGCGCCCTAATGAAAGCTGCTATTAAAGAAGCCGAACGCCGGGGCCTCAGCGAGCAGCGGCTCACAGCCCAAGTTCACGCTACCGCGTTTTACGAGCGGCTGGGCTTCGAGGTCATCAGCGAAGAATTTCTTGAGGCCGGCCTACCCCATGTGGATATGCTCCGAAGGAGCAGCTAGTCCCACCATGAGTGCTGATGACCCGGAGATTTCGAAAGCCGCTCCTGAACTGGCAGCCATAGAGTTCATTTCACCGGGACGCTTCCCGGTGAAGAACCCGCTTCCGGTGCAGGCCCCGCGCGATGAGTGGTCGCCTGCGCCTTGTGTACTCGGGGTGACCGCCCCACTACAGCGATTTGAATGCTCCGCCGATGCTCGCCGGCATGCGCTCGCTTTGCTCAACCAAACGCAACGCAGCTTGAGTCTGTACAGTCTCGATTTCGATCCCTGGCTCTACAACCACAGCAGCATCGAGCAGGCGTGCGTACGGCTTCTCCTGGCGCATCCCCGCAATCGCATTCGCGTGTTGCTCCAAGACTGTTCCCGCGCTGTCAAAGAGGGGCACCGCCTGCTCAGCCTGGCCCGGCGATTGAGCAGTAACATGCAGATTCGCAGGCTTCATACCGATTACCCTGCGCAAACGAGTACGTTTCTCGTAGCCGACAGCTGCGGCGTGCTGGTTCGTCCTGAGCCGGATCAACATGTTGGTTATGCGCTTTACCGTGATCCTGGCCGCGCACGCCAACTTCAACGACAGTTCGATACGGCGTGGGACCACAGCTTGACCGATCCTGATTTGCGGAGCTTTCTGCTATGACTCGCTACCTTGTCGCCGTTCTTTCGCTTCTGGCCAGCTGCTCGCTATACGCTGCGACAGAGGTCATTCCACTCAGCTATCGGATGGCGCAGGATGTTCTGCCTATCGCCCAGTCGGTTGTCGGCGATCAGGGCAAAGTGGACGCCTACGGTAACCAACTCATTGTTAGCGCACCGGCCGCCGTGATCAGGGAGCTACGGGATGTACTGTCACAGCTCGACAGCGAGCCCCGTAGATTGCTCATTAGCGTTGACACACAGAACTCGTCAGCGGGCCGCGACAACGGATATCGCGTAGACGGGTCGGTTGGTATAGGCGAAGTCGACGTTCAGACGGGACGAGGCGAGAAGCATGGACGCGATCAGGTGCGTATCATCCGGCACAGCACTGCCAGCCAGGGCGGCGGAATTCAGCAAGTCCAAGCAACCGAAGGATACCCTGCGCTTATTCAGGTCGGTCAAAGCGTTCCTATGATATCCAGTGGCACGGACAGCTATGGGCAGATTTACCAGCAGACTCAATATCGCGACGTCACTCGCGGCTTTTATGCCACCGCAACGGTGCATGGCGATCGCGTGCAGGTGACGATCAGCAGTCATCAGGATCGGGTCAGCTCATCCCAGCCAGGTGCTATCGATGTCCAGGCAACCGATACCCGTGTAAACGGACGGCTCGGAGAGTGGATATCACTCGGAGGGTTCAGTGAGAGTGATAGCTCCGATCAGAGCGGTACGCTGCGTCGCTACTCCACCCAAGGGCGGCATGACCACGCACTGCGACTGAAAGTAGAGACGCTGAATTAGAAACGGTTGAACGCTCCACTCCGCCTCTTGGAAAATGTAGTGCGAATAAAAAAGCACTACAAAACATTTGACGAACCTTTTTCGCCAGCGCATTATGGCCCCGCTCCCGCTAACCAGGGGCCCTGGCAAGGGTCTCCGGACCGCTCTCGGCCAACCAGCAGAGGCGATCCGTGACTGTACTGCCCACAAGGCGGACTGACGAGGTTGCGACTGGAACGAGTCGTCCTGAGGGACGGGGAAGCGATTAACGTATCAGCTCGAGTCGTCACTACCGCTGAGTCATCACGGCCCCGTGCCGCTGGTGCCGGAATGCCACGATCATTCTGCAGCTGTTGGCGCCCTTGCGGTCGTAACTGCACACCCCCTCTCCTTGGTTCAATCCTCGTCCCAGTTCGTATTTCGACGCTCTGCCACGTGCTGCCCGCATGATCAGCGTAAGCACGCAGGTTCGGTGGGAACAGTCGGTGCTCAACCAAACACGAATTTTTTGAAGGATTGACCATGTCCGCTTATCAAAACGACATCAAGGCCGTTGCCGCTCTGAAAGAAGCAGCTGGAAGCAGCTGGAGCGCTATCAACCCTGAATCCGTTGCTCGTATGCGTGCCCAGAACCGCTTCAAGACCGGTCTGGAAATTGCTCAATACACCGCAGACATCATGCGTAAGGACATGGCTGAGTACGACGCTGATACGTCGCTCTACACTCAGTCGCTGGGTTGCTGGCACGGCTTCATCGGTCAGCAGAAGCTGATCTCCATCAAGAAGCACCTGAAGACCACCAACAAGCGCTACCTCTACCTGTCCGGCTGGATGGTTGCTGCTCTCCGCTCCGAGTTCGGCCCGCTGCCTGACCAGTCGATGCACGAGAAGACTGCCGTTTCTGACCTAATCGAAGAGCTCTACACCTTCCTGCGTCAGGCCGACTCCCGCGAACTGGACCTGCTGTTTACCGCCCTGGATGCCGCTCGTGAAGCTGGCGACACTGCCAAGGCTGCTGAGATCCAGAACCAGATCGACAACTACGAGACCCATATCGTCCCGATCATCGCCGACATCGACGCGGGCTTCGGTAACCCGGAAGCTACCTACCTGCTGGCAAAGCGCATGATCGAAGCGGGTGCTTGCTGCATCCAGATCGAGAACCAGGTTTCCGATGAGAAGCAGTGCGGCCACCAGGACGGTAAAGTGACCGTTCCTCATGCCGACTTCCTTGCCAAGATCGCTGCCGTCCGCTACGCGTTCCTTGAGCTGGGTATCGACAATGGCGTCATCGTGGCGCGCACCGACTCCCTGGGTGCGGGTCTGACCAAGCAGATCGCCGTCACCAAAGAGCCAGGCGACCTTGGCGACCAGTACAACTCTTTCCTGGACTGTGAAGAAGTTTCCGCCGCAGACCTTAACAACGGTGACGTGGTTCTGAACCGCGAAGGCAAGCTACTGCGTCCTAAGCGTCTACCTAGCAATCTTTTCCAGTTCCGCAAAGGTACTGGCGAAGCTCGCTGCGTACTGGACTGCATCACCAGCCTGCAGAACGGTGCCGACCTGCTGTGGATCGAAACCGAAAAGCCGCACGTTGGCCAGATCGCTGCCATGGTTGACGAAATCCGCAAGGTCATCCCGAACGCTAAGCTGGTCTACAACAACAGCCCGTCGTTCAACTGGACCCTTAACTTCCGTCAGCAAGTGTTCGACGCATTCGTTGCCGAAGGCAAGGATGTTTCCGCCTACGACCGCGCCAAGCTGATGAGCGTCGAGTACGACGAAACCGAACTGGCCCAGGTGGCCGACGAGAAGATCCGCACCTTCCAGAGGGACGGCTCCGCTCACGCTGGCATCTTCCACCACCTGATCACTCTGCCTACCTACCACACCGCCGCGCTGTCCACCGACAACCTGGCCAAGGGTTACTTCGCAGACCAGGGCATGCTTGCCTACGTGAAAGGCGTGCAGCGTGAAGAACTGCGTCAGGGTATCGCCTGCGTCAAGCACCAGAACATGGCTGGCTCCGACATCGGTGACAACCATAAAGAGTACTTCGCTGGCGAAGCAGCTCTGAAGGCAAGCGGCAAAGACAACACCATGAACCAATTCCACTAAGAAGCGGTTGTCCAGGCTTCGACCCGGACGGTTGGTGTAGAAGAAACCTCGGCATAGCCCGGGGTTTCTTTTTGCCAAAAAACAAACGAACCGCCTGTCACGTATTACAAGATTGTCATTAAGCTGTCGCAACCCCAGCTTAGCGTCACAGTCCCGTCGATTACCTCATGGAGCTGCGTCGTGAATGACGATAACCAGAACATACTGTTCGGCAATGGCGATGAACTGCGAAGCAATCATTCCGCCAACCCTCATATAGACGAAGTGATCAGTGTCGGTCGGCGCAAGGTGCTGGCTGGCGGGGCGGCGCTTGGGGCGCTTGCATTCCTTGGCGGTATACCTTCCGTTGGCGCTGCCGAAACTGCTAGCGCGAGTAGTGGCCCTGCCTACACGCTTCGCAACCGCCTGCCATTCGGAGCAGTGAGTGTAACTAGAGCAGACGCCGTCACCGTCCCGCCCGGTTATTCAGCAAAAACGTTCATCCCTTGGGGCACGCCAATCTCCGGAAGCTACCCCGCGTATCTCGAAGATGCGAGCAATAGCGCGGAAGACCAGGCCCAGCAAACCGGCATGCATCACGATGGCATGCACTTCTTCCCCATGGACGCTAAGTTCAAGGCGCGAAAGAGTGACCATGGTCTGCTCGCGGTAAATCACGAATATATTGATGCACCTCTTTTGCATCGACACGGGCCTTCGGTAATGGACGGCAAACGTAGCGACGCGGATGAGGTGCGCAAAGAAATTAATGCGCATGGCGTCTCGATTGTAGAGATCCGCCGCAATGTCCGCGGAGATTGGGCTGTATTGCCTTCAGCCCGCAACCGGCGGATTACCGGAGCAACACCCATGCAGATCGCAGGTCCGGCCCGGGGGCATGATCTGATGAAGACTCGGTATAGCCCTAGCGGTACTTCTGCTCGAGGGACTCTGAACAACTGCTCGAATGGCTATACCCCGTGGGGAACCTATCTGACCTGCGAGGAAAACTGGGCTGGCTATTTCGCGACCCGCGACGCAGAACTTCCTCGCCACTTGGAG
Source organism: Pseudomonas sp. DNDY-54 (assembly GCF_019880365.1). NCBI lineage: Bacteria > Pseudomonadati > Pseudomonadota > Gammaproteobacteria > Pseudomonadales > Pseudomonadaceae > Pseudomonas > Pseudomonas sp. DNDY-54. Next base: position 1,843,359 of record NZ_CP082271.1, on the reverse strand, counting down.
CGCTACGGCCTTCGCTCAACGAGCCGCTATGGCTGGGAAACGATCCAGGGAGATGAATTCCAGCGTTTCGATGCGACTGCAACAGCAGAAGATGCCCGGGCCGACTATCGTAACGAACCTAATACCTTCGGCTGGATTGTTGAGATCGATCCGTTCGACCCTGACTCAACCCCAGTGAAGCGCACCGCGCTGGGTCGCTTCGCCCATGAAGGTTTGGTATTCGCTCCCACCAAGCCCGGTTGGCCAGTTGTCTGCTATTCGGGCGATGACTCACAGAACGAGTACATCTATAAGTACGTCAGTCGAGACAAGTATCGCCCCCAACGCAGCGACGCCAGTTTACTTGATGAGGGCATTCTTTATGTTGCTCGCTTCAATCCAGATGGCAGTGGAGACTGGTTACCACTGGATATTGACGATGCTGGCTTCCAGCGGGCTTGCGCCGCCGCGAACATTACGTTCGCAAACCAGGGCGACGTACTGATCAACACTCGTCTTGCGGCAGATATCGTCGGAGCAACCAAGATGGATCGCCCAGAATGGGGCGCAGTGCATCCCGATACCGGAGAAGTGTATTTCACGCTGACCAACAACAGCGCACGCCAGAACTCAGATGCAGCGAATCCCCGCGGGCCGAATCCTTACGGGCATATCATCCGCTGGCGTGAAGCTGGACGTAACAACATCGGCAACACATTCCTATGGGATCTCTACCTGCTTGCCGGGCCACAGACCGATAGCCGAGACCCAAAAGGCGCTCAGTTGAAAGAAGAGAATATCCTGGCTAGCCCGGATGGCCTCTGGTTCGACCCTGAAGGACGGCTTTGGATACAGACAGACATGAGCGGAAGTCAACTGAGCACCGGCCCGTTCGGCAATAACCAAATGTTGGTATCGGACCCCAGAACCGGAGAAACCAAGCGATTTTTGGTTGGCCCGCGAGGGGCAGAAGTGACGGGAATCACCGCGACCCCTGACTTTCGAACGCTGTTCGTCAATATTCAGCACCCTGGCGAGGGATCAACACCGACAGACTACACCAGCGTATGGCCTGACGGCCCCGGCCGTAGGCCGCGCTCAGCAACGGTGATTATCAGCCGTGACGACGGCGGACGGGTCCTATAAAGGTAAGGTGCGCCCGGTAAAACCCGGGCGCACCTAGATTGGCGATTTGCCCTCAGGTGCAGTAAATAGGCCCCAGGTCGATATGAATAACGCGGCGATGAGCGGACCAATTACAAACCCATTCAACCCAAACAGGGCAAGTCCACCCAATGTCGAGATCAATACGAGATAATCCGGCATTTTTGTATCTTTGCCGACGAGGATGGGCCGCAAGACATTATCGACCAACCCAATAACCAAGACCCCGTAGAGCGTAAGAATAACGCTCTGAACAATCATTCCTTTCAAAAGAAAATAGATCGCCACCGGCGTCCATATCAGCCCTGCGCCAATGGCCGGGAGCAGTGACAAGAACGCCATGAGCACGCCCCAGAGCAACGCCGCAGGAATACCCAAAACGGCAAATATTACCCCGCCTAGAAAACCTTGAGTCGCAGCCACCACGATATTGCCTTTAACCGTGGCACGGACGACACGGGTGAATTTGCTGAACAGTCTCCTCTTCTGGTTGTCGCTGAGCGGCAGTGCACGCCTGATTCGAACAACCAAGTCTCGCCCGTCGCGAATGAGGAAGAACAGCAGATAAAGCATGACAAAAAAGCTGACCAGAAATTGAAAAGTACCCTGGCCGAAGCTGAACGCTTTCGTTGCTAGAAACTGGCTGCCCTCTAACGCCCCTCCCGCAAGCCGCTCGCGTATCTGATCAGCGTCGCCGAGACCGAATCGCTGTAACTGCAGCTGCAAGGAGGCAGGCAACAGGTCCTTCGTGTTTCCAACAAAGCTACCCACATCTAGCTCACCGCTTTCGATCTGTTTATAGAGCGAAGTGCCCTCTTGAACTAACAGACCTGCAATCAGGATAACGGGCAGTACGGCAACAACAAGGCAGACTAATAACGTGATTAATGCGGTCAGATTTCGCCTGTTACCAAGACGGGTGAAAAGGCGGCGCTGAAGCGGGGCAAAAATAATCGCAAGTATGACGGCCCAGAAAACGGCGCCGTAGAAGGGAAACAATATCCAGCCGAAAGCTATCGTCACGACAAGCAGCAGAGCAAGGAAAACTTTCTGCTCGAGAGTTGAATTCACAATCTGCATCCTATCGCTGCGGTTGTATCTATTAGTCAGCGATTGTCGTTAGGAGTGCTGGGTGGAGCCATTTACGGGGATAGCAAAATCGAGGCGCCGGCATTGGGACGGCGCCCCCCTGGGCTCTACAGCGTCATCGCCGCAACCCAGCCAAACACCAAAAGAGGCAGGTTGTAATGCAGAAAGGTCGGAACCACGGTATCCCAGATGTGGTTGTGCTGACCATCGGCATTCAACCCGGCAGTCGGGCCTAGGGTCGAATCCGACGCGGGCGAGCCCGCATCGCCCAACGCACCTGCCGTGCCCACAAGACTGACAATAGCCAATGGACTGAATCCGAGCTCTAGCCCGAGTGGGACGAAAATTGCGGCGATGATTGGAACTGTGGAGAACGATGATCCAATGCCAATGGTGACCAACAACCCAACCAACAGCATCATCAAAGCGCCGATAGCTTTGCTGTTTCCGATGAAGGCAGCAGATGCATCAACGAGAGATTTGACTTCGCCAGTTTCACGCATGACTTCTGCGAACCCTGCGGCCGCAATCATGATGAAGCCGATCATCGCCATCATCTTCATGCCTTCGGTGAACAAGTCGTCGGCTTCCTTCCAACGCACCACCCCAGAGACCGAAAAAATGACAAAACCTACCAGCGCGCCGATGATCATCGAGTCCAGCCAGAGCTGCACAACAAACGCGGCAGCCACTGCCAACGCCGCGACCAGCAAAGTAAGCGGGCTGTAACTGATATTTGTCGTTTGCGATTGATCTAGCTTCTCAAGATCGTAAGTGCGAGGTTTGCGATAGGTAAAGATAGCGACTAGCAAACCCACAGCCATTCCAAGGGCCGGGATCAACATGGCTTGGCTTACATTGATCCCCGCAATATCAGCGCCGCTTTTGGCAACGTTAGCCAAAAGGATTTCCTTCAAAAAAATGCTGCCAAAGCCGACAGGTAGGAACATGTAAGGGGTCACTAAACCGAATGCCAACACACAGGCAATCAATCGCCGGTCGATTTGCAACCTGCTCAGCACGTACAACAGGGGCGGAACAAGGAGTGGGATAAATGCGATATGGATTGGAAGGATATTTTGTGACGACACAGCTACTGCAAGGAGTAGCCCGATCATCAGCCACTTTACAGAACCGCCAGCCTGGGATTCTTGCCTACCTACCATGGCTAGCGCACGGTCTGCCAGCGCATGGGCCAACCCACTCTTTCCGATCGCGACCGCGAAGGCACCTAGCAACGCGTAGGAAAGCGCAACCGTTGCGCCGCCGCCAAGCCCTTTGTTGAAGGCGGCAAGGCTTCCTTCCAGCCCCAATCCACCTATGGCACCTCCGGCTATTGCTCCGGCAATCAATGCCACAACGACATGGACCCTGCAAAGGCTGAGAATCAACATGATGCCAACTGCCGCCACTACTGCATTCATTTTCAACTCCCCGAAGCGGCGATTGCCGATAAAAAGCCGGGTACTTTGCCCCAAGCTTCATGGAGTGTCAAAGACATAGGTATGGCAATCTCGTCATAACGCTCGGAGAGAACTTACTGATAGGCAGTGCTTCGTAGAGCGGTGGATTATGTAAGCAAGACCGTTGCGCTAATCCAAAAAGCACGTACTGATAGAGCCTTCATTGCGTTGCGTCATCTGCAGACTGCCAAAACTGCAGCGCAATGGGCTGACCTAGATTAACTACGCAGTCAGTACCAATTCAGCCCGTTGGCAGTGTCTTTTCCGCTGCGCAAAGACAAACCCCCGGTACTCTTACGAGTATCGGGGGTTTGGTGTAGAAGCTTGACGATGACCTACTCTCACATGGGGAGACCCCACACTACCATCGGCGATGTGTCGTTTCACTACTGAGTTCGGGATGGGATCAGGTGGTTCCAACGCTCTATGGTCGTCAAGCAATTCGGTTGGGGAGTCGGTGTTGAGTCGCTTCCCCTAATTGGGTATGTGATGGTGTTTCGGTATTGCTGTCGCTTGCGAGCGATGCGTCTTTTCGGTTTGTTTGTCGACTTCAACCGTCTGACACACAAACATCAAATTGTTTGGGTGTTATATGGTCAAGCCTCACGGGCAATTAGTATTGGTTAGCTCAACGCCTCACAGCGCTTACACACCCAACCTATCAACGTCGTAGTCTTCGACGGCCCTTCAGGGAGCTCAAGGCTCCAGTGAGATCTCATCTTGAGGCAAGTTTCCCGCTTAGATGCTTTCAGCGGTTATCTCTTCCGAACATAGCTACCCGGCAATGCCACTGGCGTGACAACCGGAACACCAGAGGTTCGTCCACTCCGGTCCTCTCGTACTAGGAGCAGCCCCTCTCAAATCTCAAACGTCCACGGCAGATAGGGACCGAACTGTCTCACGACGTTCTAAACCCAGCTCGCGTACCACTTTAAATGGCGAACAGCCATACCCTTGGGACCGGCTTCAGCCCCAGGATGTGATGAGCCGACATCGAGGTGCCAAACACCGCCGTCGATATGAACTCTTGGGCGGTATCAGCCTGTTATCCCCGGAGTACCTTTTATCCGTTGAGCGATGGCCCTTCCATACAGAACCACCGGATCACTAAGACCTACTTTCGTACCTGCTCGACGTGTCTGTCTCGCAGTCAAGCGCGCTTTTGCCTTTATACTCTACGACCGATTTCCGACCGGTCTGAGCGCACCTTCGTACTCCTCCGTTACTCTTTAGGAGGAGACCGCCCCAGTCAAACTACCCACCATACACTGTCCTCGATCCGGATAACGGACCAGAGTTAGAACCTCAAAGTTGCCAGGGTGGTATTTCAAGGTTGGCTCCACGCGAACTGGCGTCCACGCTTCAAAGCCTCCCACCTATCCTACACAAGCAAATTCAAAGTCCAGTGCAAAGCTATAGTAAAGGTTCACGGGGTCTTTCCGTCTAGCCGCGGATACACTGCATCTTCACAGCGATTTCAATTTCACTGAGTCTCGGGTGGAGACAGCGCCGCCATCGTTACGCCATTCGTGCAGGTCGGAACTTACCCGACAAGGAATTTCGCTACCTTAGGACCGTTATAGTTACGGCCGCCGTTTACCGGGGCTTCGATCAAGAGCTTCGCTTGCGCTAACCCCATCAATTAACCTTCCGGCACCGGGCAGGCGTCACACCCTATACGTCCACTTTCGTGTTTGCAGAGTGCTGTGTTTTTAATAAACAGTCGCAGCGGCCTGGTATCTTCGACCGGCATGAGCTTACGGGGTAAACCCTTCACCCTCACCGGCGCACCTTCTCCCGAAGTTACGGTGCCATTTTGCCTAGTTCCTTCACCCGAGTTCTCTCAAGCGCCTTGGTATTCTCTACCCAACCACCTGTGTCGGTTTGGGGTACGGTTCCTAGTTACCTGAAGCTTAGAGGCTTTTCCTGGAAGCATGGCATCAACCACTTCTCCTTCTAAAAGAAGGATCGTCATCAGTTCTCGGCATTAAGATCCCGGATTTACCTAAGATCTCTGCCTACCACCTTAAACTTGGACAACCAACGCCAAGCTGGCCTAGCCTTCTCCGTCCCCCCATCGCAGTAACTAGAAGTACGGGAATATTAACCCGTTTCCCATCGACTACGCTCTTCAGCCTCGCCTTAGGGACCGACTCACCCTGCGTCGATTAACGTTGCGCAGGAACCCTTGGTCTTTCGGCGTGGGAGTTTTTCACTCCCATTGTCGTTACTCATGTCAGCATTCGCACTTCTGATACCTCCAGCAAGCTTCTCAACTCACCTTCACAGGCTTACAGAACGCTCCTCTACCGCTCATCTTACGATGAACCCGTAGCTTCGGTACCTGGTTTGAGCCCCGTTACATCTTCCGCGCAGGCCGACTCGACTAGTGAGCTATTACGCTTTCTTTAAAGGGTGGCTGCTTCTAAGCCAACCTCCTAGCTGTCTGAGCCTTCCCACATCGTTTCCCACTTAACCAGGATTTTGGGACCTTAGCTGACGGTCTGGGTTGTTTCCCTTTTCACGACGGACGTTAGCACCCGCCGTGTGTCTCCCGTGCTGACACTTGCTGGTATTCGGAGTTTGCATCGGTTTGGTAAGTCGGGATGACCCCCTAGCCGAAACAGTGCTCTACCCCCAGCAGTGATACACGAGGCGCTACCTAAATAGCTTTCGAGGAGAACCAGCTATCTCCGAGCTTGATTAGCCTTTCACTCCGATCCACAGGTCATCCGCTAACTTTTCAACGGTAGTCGGTTCGGTCCTCCAGTTAGTGTTACCCAACCTTCAACCTGCCCATGGATAGATCGCCCGGTTTCGGGTCTATTCCCAGCGACTAGACGCCCTATTAAGACTCGCTTTCGCTACGCCTCCCCTATTCGGTTAAGCTCGCCACTGAAAATAAGTCGCTGACCCATTATACAAAAGGTACGCAGTCACCTAACAAAGTAGGCTCCCACTGCTTGTACGCATACGGTTTCAGGATCTATTTCACTCCCCTCTCCGGGGTTCTTTTCGCCTTTCCCTCACGGTACTAGTTCACTATCGGTCAGTCAGTAGTATTTAGCCTTGGAGGATGGTCCCCCCATATTCAGACAAAGTTTCTCGTGCTCCGTCCTACTCGATTTCACTTCTAAGACCTTTTCGCGTACAGGGCTATCACCCACTATGGCCGCACTTTCCAGAGCGTTCCGCTAAAATCAAAGAAGCTTAAGGGCTAGTCCCCGTTCGCTCGCCACTACTAAGGGAATCTCGGTTGATTTCTTTTCCTCAGGGTACTTAGATGTTTCAGTTCCCCTGGTTCGCCTCACACACCTATGTATTCAGTGTGTGATAACCATCTTATGATGGCTGGGTTCCCCCATTCAGACATCTCCGGATCACAGTCTGTTTGCCGACTCCCCGAAGCTTTTCGCAGGCTACCACGTCTTTCATCGCCTCTGACTGCCAAGGCATCCACCGTATGCGCTTCTTCACTTGACCATATAACCCCAAGCAATCTGGTTACTGTCTATAACGTGAAGACGACATTCGCCGAAAATCCGCATTTTGCTCTCTCGAGCATCTCGCAAATTTTACCTTGACTTGAATAATCACCAGTGAAAGTGACCACTCAAATCTACTTCTATCACATACCCAAATTTTTAAAGAACAGTTACTGGCGCAAAGACCAGAAATCAATACACTCCCTAAGGAATACATTCATTTCTGTGCTTTCAGCGATTATCGAGTTAATGGTGGAGCCAAGCGGGATCGAACCGCTGACCTCCTGCGTGCAAAGCAGGCGCTCTCCCAGCTGAGCTATGGCCCCATCTACAGATCGGCCACATCCCATGACAATTGGTGGGTCTGGGCAGATTCGAACTGCCGACCTCACCCTTATCAGGGGTGCGCTCTAACCAACTGAGCTACAGACCCAATCGTCTCTCTCGGGTCGAAACCCAATCGCTTTTCGCTAGTGAATCAAGCAATTCGTGTGGGAACTTATGAAGAAGCTGAAGTCTTCGATTAAGGAGGTGATCCAGCCGCAGGTTCCCCTACGGCTACCTTGTTACGACTTCACCCCAGTCATGAATCACTCCGTGGTAACCGTCCTCCCGAAGGTTAGACTAGCTACTTCTGGAGCAACCCACTCCCATGGTGTGACGGGCGGTGTGTACAAGGCCCGGGAACGTATTCACCGTGACATTCTGATTCACGATTACTAGCGATTCCGACTTCACGCAGTCGAGTTGCAGACTGCGATCCGGACTACGATCGGTTTTATGGGATTAGCTCCACCTCGCGGCTTGGCAACCCTTTGTACCGACCATTGTAGCACGTGTGTAGCCCAGGCCGTAAGGGCCATGATGACTTGACGTCATCCCCACCTTCCTCCGGTTTGTCACCGGCAGTCTCCTTAGAGTGCCCACCATAACGTGCTGGTAACTAAGGACAAGGGTTGCGCTCGTTACGGGACTTAACCCAACATCTCACGACACGAGCTGACGACAGCCATGCAGCACCTGTGTCAGAGTTCCCGAAGGCACCAATCCATCTCTGGAAAGTTCTCTGCATGTCAAGGCCTGGTAAGGTTCTTCGCGTTGCTTCGAATTAAACCACATGCTCCACCGCTTGTGCGGGCCCCCGTCAATTCATTTGAGTTTTAACCTTGCGGCCGTACTCCCCAGGCGGTCGACTTAATGCGTTAGCTGCGCCACTAAGATCTCAAGGATCCCAACGGCTAGTCGACATCGTTTACGGCGTGGACTACCAGGGTATCTAATCCTGTTTGCTCCCCACGCTTTCGCACCTCAGTGTCAGTATTAGCCCAGGTGGTCGCCTTCGCCACTGGTGTTCCTTCCTATATCTACGCATTTCACCGCTACACAGGAAATTCCACCACCCTCTGCCATACTCTAGCTTGCCAGTTTTGGATGCAGTTCCCAGGTTGAGCCCGGGGCTTTCACATCCAACTTAACAAACCACCTACGCGCGCTTTACGCCCAGTAATTCCGATTAACGCTTGCACCCTTCGTATTACCGCGGCTGCTGGCACGAAGTTAGCCGGTGCTTATTCTGTCGGTAACGTCAAAACACTAACGTATTAGGTTAATGCCCTTCCTCCCAACTTAAAGTGCTTTACAATCCGAAGACCTTCTTCACACACGCGGCATGGCTGGATCAGGCTTTCGCCCATTGTCCAATATTCCCCACTGCTGCCTCCCGTAGGAGTCTGGACCGTGTCTCAGTTCCAGTGTGACTGATCATCCTCTCAGACCAGTTACGGATCGTCGCCTTGGTGAGCCATTACCTCACCAACTAGCTAATCCGACCTAGGCTCATCTGATAGCGCAAGGCCCGAAGGTCCCCTGCTTTCTCCCGTAGGACGTATGCGGTATTAGCGTTCCTTTCGAAACGTTGTCCCCCACTATCAGGCAGATTCCTAGGCATTACTCACCCGTCCGCCGCTGAATCAGAGAGCAAGCTCTCTTCATCCGCTCGACTTGCATGTGTTAGGCCTGCCGCCAGCGTTCAATCTGAGCCATGATCAAACTCTTCAGTTCAATACTGCATGGGTTTTGACAAAACCCTAAACTTGGCTCAGCAATCGCAATCTCTTCCAAAGGTCACCCTCAAGAAGAGCACTCAATGATTTCTCGTTGAGTACATTGTGATGCTGATAATCTTGCTGACTACCAGTCTTACCTCACAAGCACCCACACGAATTGCTTGATTCAGTTGTTAAAGAGCGTTTCGATCAAGTCTTTCGTCTCAACCGAGGCCGCGCATTCTACAGCAGCCTTGTGTCTCGTCAAGCTGTTTTTGAAGAAGTTTTTCTTTCTTCTCAACCGCTTGCGCTTGCGATCAACCTAGCGTCTCTCGTCAGCGGGAGGCGAATCATACAGCGTCCAAAACCGCTGTCAACCACCTCCGATCAACCTGACCGAAGCCACCAACAGCGCGAAACCGCCACCCTGTCAGCCCGGCGCATTCTACTCGAATTCGCCACCCGTGCAAGCCTTTAGTTTCGCTAACTTCTTGATTTACAAGAGGTTTCGCTAAAGGCCTGCGCCGGAGAAGGTGCGCATTATAGGGGCTCAGAACGTCACGTCAATGGTTGGTTTCGGTTTTTCTTGAAGTAATTTGCCAGCCCTATCCAGGTATTGATCTCAGCGTTTCTTCTTGCTTTCTTCAAACCCCGCTCAACAGGCTTTACACTGCGCCTCTCCACCTAGGCCATGCTTAACATGTCGCAGACGATCAATGATCCACTCGACCTACTCTTACTTCCCACCTGGCTCGTCCCAATCGAGCCGGCCGGTATCGTTCTACGCGATCACGCATTAGGCGTTCGCGCAGGGCGCATTGTATTGATAGCTCCTCGCTCGGAAGCAGATCAATACAATGCGCGGGAGACACTGGATCTAACGGGGATGCTATTAGCTCCAGGCCTCGTCAATGCACATGGCCATGCCGCGATGACCTTGTTCCGTGGATTAGCCGATGATTTGCCACTGACGACGTGGTTACGTGAGCACATATGGCCCGCGGAAAGCAGATGGGTCGATGAAGCCTTCGTGCAGGCTGGCAGCGAGCTGGCTATAGCAGAGCAGCTACAAAGCGGAATCACCTGTTTCTCGGACATGTACTTCTTTCCCGAGGTCGTTAGCCAGCTTGTACATAAGCATGGCATCCGGGCTCAGATAACAATTCCGGTGATGGATTTTCCGATCCCGGGAGCACGCGACGCCGATGAGGCGCTTCGTAAAGGCGTAGCGCTGTTTGATGACCTCAAACACCACCCGCGTCTTAGCATCGCCTTCGGCCCTCACGCTCCCTATTCAGTTGCAGACGACAAGCTGGAAAGCATTCGTACGCTCGTCGCGGAGATGGATATCGGCATTCATATGCACGTCCATGAAACAGCACACGAGGTCGAGGAAGCGCTTAGCAAGTATGGCGAACGTCCATTGGCTCGCCTGGCCCGTCTGCAACTGCTAGGCCCCCGCTTCCAAGCGGTGCATATGACACAGGTAAGTGATGAAGACATTTCCCTACTGGTAGAACACAACTGCAGCGTTATTCATTGCCCTGAATCCAACCTGAAACTCGCAAGCGGTTTCTGCCCGGTAGAGCGTCTGTGGGAGGCAGGTGTCAACATCGCCATAGGGACAGACGGCGCAGCAAGCAACAACGACCTCGACCTGCTGGGCGAGACTCGCACTGCCGCCCTTCTTGCTAAAGCTGTTGCCGGCTCGGCAACCGCACTCAGCGCCCACCGCGCTCTACGCATGGCTACCCTCAACGGCGCTCGCGCCTTAGGGTTGGAGGATCAGACGGGATCGTTGGAGGTCGGGAAACTTGCCGACATGGTCGCGTTTGATTTATCACGCCTTGCGCAACAGCCCATCTACGACCCTGTCTCGCAGCTTATATACTCGAGCGGCCGGGACTGCGTGCGGCATGTGTGGGTGGGCGGCAAGCAGCTGCTCAATGATCGCCGCTTGTCCCGCATGGACGAAGAGCGGCTCGTTGTCACCGCGAGGGAGTGGGGAGATAAGATCGGCTATAAGCAATGAGCAGGGCGTCCTTAAGTCATCGCGCTGCGACAAACTGACGTATACGAAGCGCTTCACTGGAGCGCCCTCGCCTGAAGGAAGCTGGCACCATGCGCGTTGTGCATGTTGAGCTTCTCCCTCAAGCTTTCAAACGGAACACACCATGAGCAACGTCGACCACGCCGAAATCGCAAAATTCGAAGCCCTCGCCCACCGCTGGTGGGACCGAGAGAGCGAATTCAAGCCCCTGCATGAGATCAATCCACTCCGAGTCAACTGGATTGACGAACATGCTCCACTCGCTGGCAAGAAGGTGCTCGACGTAGGGTGCGGCGGCGGAATTCTCAGTGAGGCCATGGCTCAGCGTGGCGCTACGGTTACCGGCATTGACATGGGCGAAGCCCCATTGGCAGTCGCTCGCCTGCATTTGCTCGAGTCGGGGCTATATGTCGATTATCGGCAGATAACCGCCGAGGCGCTGGCTGAAGAAATGCCAGAACAGTTCGATGTGGTCACGTGTCTGGAGATGCTCGAACACGTTCCCGATCCCGCCTCGGTCATTCGCGCTTGCTACAAGATGGTAAAGCCAGGCGGCCAGGTCTTCTTCTCGACAATCAACCGCAACCCAAAGGCCTACGCGTTCGCCATCGTTGGCGCTGAGTATGTGCTGCAACTATTGCCGCGCGGCACTCATGACTATCGCAAGTTTATCCGCCCTTCAGAGCTCGGCGCCTGGAGCCGCGAGGTTGGGCTTGCGGTCCAGAACATCATCGGCCTGACTTACAATCCGCTAACCAAACATTACAAGCTGTCGTCTGATGTCGACGTGAACTATATGATCCAGACGCTTCGGGAGGCCTGATGCGCCTTCGCGCAGTGCTATTTGACATGGACGGTACGCTTCTCGATACCGCTCCGGATTTCATCGCCGTGGCTCAGGCCATGCGTCTCGCACGTCGCCTCGATCGCGTTCCGGACCAACAAGTCCGCGATGTCGTATCGGGAGGCGCTCGGGCGATGGTACTCAGCGCCTTCGATGTCGATCCGCTCTCCGACGAATTCGAAGCGTTGCGCTTGGAGTTTCTGGCCCGCTATCAGGACCATTGCGCGGTGGAAAGCCGGTTATATGACGGTATGACAGAGCTCTTGGTCGAGATTGAAAAATCCAACCTGATCTGGGGCGTGGTCACTAACAAGCCGTTGCGCTTTGCCGAGCCCATCATGCATCAGCTTGGCCTATCGTCACGCTCGGCCGTGCTGGTCTGCCCCGACCACGTCAGCAAAAGCAAACCAGATCCCGAGCCAATGTTGCTTGCGTGTAATCAACTGGATTTAGACCCGTCGCGCGTGCTGTTTGTCGGCGATGACTTGCGCGACATCGAGTCCGGACGGGCAGCAGGCAGCCGCACGGCGGCTGTGCGTTATGGGTACATACATCCTGATGACGACCCAGATACTTGGGGCGCGGATGTCGTGGTTAATCACCCCCTTGAGTTGCGCGCAGTGCTTGACCGCACGATCTGGAACAGCTGACAGATCATCTCAGAACCTTCTTTCGAAACAATCGGTGGGCAATCGCCCACACTTTGCATGTGAGGCATCAGATGTACGAGTACTCAGCCAGCCCCGATCTGCTCAAAAATCGGGTCATCATGGTCACTGGGGCAGGCCGAGGGATCGGCGAAGCCGCCGCTAAGGCGTATGCGGCCCATGGTGCAACCGTACTGCTTCTGGGCAAGAATGAGGACAACCTCAACAGAGTGTATGACGAAGTCGAAGCCGCCGGCTGGCCGCAACCAGTGGTAATTCCGCTCAACCTCGAGACGGCATTACCTCATCAGTGCGATGAGCTCGCAGCAACTATCGAACGCGAATTCGGGCGTCTGGATGGGTTGCTACACAACGCAAGCATCGTGGGTCCGCGAACCCCTATCGAGCAACTCTCTGGCGACAACTTCATGCGGGTCATGCAAGTGAACGTTAACGCCGCTTTTATGCTCACCAGTACGCTGCTGCCACTACTTAAGTTGTCGGAGGACGCCTCGGTCATCTTCACATCGAGCAGCGTTGGGCGAAAAGGACGCGCCTACTGGGGCGGGTATGCAGTCTCGAAGTTTGCAACCGAAGGACTGATGCAGGTGTTGGCGGACGAACTTGATGGTAGCGGGTCCGTACGCAGTAACAGTATCAATCCGGGCGCGACGCGTACCGATATGCGCGCAAAGGCTTATCCTGGTGAAAATCCTGCCCTCAACCCGCTACCCGCAGAGATTATGCCGATCTACCTCTACCTCATGGGTCCAGACAGCAAAGGGATCAACGGACAAGCAATGGACGCCCAGTAGATCGACGCATCGTAAGTGACTGTTTCCTGGCGGCCGCAGCACGCCAGGCATGTCAAAATGGCATCAAACTGCCGTTTCGCTGGCAAACCCAAGCCGGAGCAAGGAACCAGGTCTCATAAAAGCTTGATACTTAAGGTTTTTTTAGTTTGGCATAAAAATCGCTTAAGAGCCCCTATCAGCGCAGATTGCGTATAGAGGGTTATCTCCATGCTGCCAGACAAGCAGGACAACACCACAGTCGATATCGAAACCGCCCGCCTCCGGCGCATGGAAACCGGGACCGGCAAGCCAATGGCGGCCCTCCAGCGCAGTCTTTCAGAGGTGCAACGCGATCTGTCGGCGCGTTTGCAAACCAGCTTGGAGATCGATCGACTACTGGGTTTCTTCTTGAACGAAATCCGCGGCCTAGTTCCCGTGAGCGGCCTAACCTACCGCCACAGCGATACCGACTTTCAGCTCACGATAGGAGAAGCCGAGGGGTTTGCTCTGAGCCATCCTCTCTCCCACCAGGCTGACTGCCTTGGCGAACTTATCCTATTCAGTCATGACCGATTCTCTGATGTCGCCTTCGGACAGCTTGAAGACCTTATCGGTAGTTTGCTGTTCCCCGTAAGGAATGCCCTTCTCTACCGGCGCGCTGTTCAAGCCTCACTCAAAGACCCGTTAACTGGCGTAGGGAATCGGGTGGCTCTTGAACAGAGTTTGGCGCGTGAGACCGAGCTAACCAGGCGCCACGGACAGCCCATGTCAATCGTCATGCTGGACATGGACCATTTCAAGAATCTGAATGACTCCCATGGACACCAGGCCGGCGATGCCGCTCTTAAAGCGACCGCCTTGCTGCTTAAAGAGCAGCTGCGCAATGTGGATATGGTTTTTCGATTTGGCGGCGAAGAGTTCATTCTGGTCCTATCGAATACCAGCACAGAGGCGGCAGCAGTCGTGGCCGAGCGCATCAGGGCCGCCATCCAGAATTTACGGCTCCTGGTCGGGGACAAGCAGGTTCGATTGTCGGCCAGTCTTGGTTACGGGACCTATAAACAATGCGAATCCCAAGAGGATCTTTTACGACGCGTAGACCAGGCGCTATACCAAGCTAAACGCGAAGGCCGCAACCGCATGCAAGCCGCCTCGGTATAGGCCGTAACCACTGACTGGCCAATAAAAAAGGGCGAAGCCATTACGGCCTCGCCCTTTTCTTTAACGCCCGTCCATCAGGGCCGTTTGGAGCGGTCACCACGACCGAAGCCGGGACGCTGCCCCTCGGATGCCGGCGGCCCACCGCGCTTTGCAGGTGATGACGATGGCTTGCCGCGATTGCGGCCGACCGAGCTAGGTCTCTCAGCCACCGGGGTACCACGGCTTGGCTTGCTACGTTCATCCGCTTCACGCGGCTTACGCGAAGGTTGATCGACCTTGGAACGCCCGCCTTTGTTGCCGCTACTAGGCACATCAGCATCGCGAGTGGAGCGTAACACTCTCGGACGACGCTCACCCCGCCCGATAGGCTTGGCGACCTTGCGCTGCATGCGGTCAAGCTTATCTTTGGCCTTAGCTTTCATGCCCGGCAGCGCTACCGGCTTGAGACCAACCTCCTCACTGAGGATGTCGACTTCGCTCTGGGACATCTCACGCCAGCGGCCCATCGGCAAATCCGATGTCATGAACACCGGCCCGAACCGCACGCGCTTCAGCCGGCTGACGACCAAGCCCTGAGATTCCCACAGACGACGTACTTCCCGGTTACGGCCTTCCATCACTACGCAGTGATACCAGTGGTTGAAGCCTTCACCGCCAGGCGCTTGCTGTATATCAGTGAAACGTGCTGGACCGTCTTCGAGCATGACGCCCGTTTTAAGCCGTTCGATCATTTCATCATCGACTTCTCCGCGCACACGCACGGCGTATTCGCGGTCCATCTCATATGAGGGATGCATCAGACGGTTGGCCAGCTCGCCATCCGTAGTGAACAACAACAGTCCGGTGGTATTGATATCAAGCCGACCGATGTTGATCCAGCGACCCTCTTTCGGGCGCGGCAAACGGTCAAATACAGTCGGGCGACCTTCAGGATCATCGCGGGTACAGATTTCACCATCCGGCTTGTTGTAGATCAGGACTCGACGAACCACTTCAGCCGCTTCTTCGCGCTTTAACAGTCGCCCGTCCACCGCAATCGCATCGTGCAAGTCGACGCGCTGGCCCAGGGTTGCGACGGCGCCATTTACCTTGACCCGGCCAGCAGCAATCCAATTTTCCACGTCGCGACGTGAAGCAAGGCCAATACGGGCCAAAACCTTCTGCAGCTTCTCGCCGTGGGCGACATGAGGGGTTGAATCTTCGTGTTCGGTCATCTGGGCACCTCCCGGTGTGGCAGTTCCGATTGAAAGGCCGCGCACTATACGCGGGCCGGTCTACCAACGCACTATCGCCGCTCCCGTTTTATTCGAGGTGCTGCAACAACCAAGAACGACTTTGTTGCAGGGTAGCAGCCCGAACCGTAGTGCACGGCACGTTCTATCGTTCGCGCTGATTTAGCGCTGCGAGTGCATCGGCTGTCGCTTGCTGGATGCTGCCCCAATCACCGCTTTTGAGCGCCGTGCCGTCTATCATCCAGGTGCCACCAACACACATCACATTGGGAAGCGCCAGATACTGAGCCGCATTGCTGGCATTGACGCCCCCGGTTGGGCAGAACCGCACGTCAGCAAAGGGGCCGCCGAGCGCCTTGATCGCAGCGACACCGCCGCAGACTTCAGCTGGGAATAGCTTGAAGCGACGATAGCCAAGCGCATAGCCGCGCATGATATCTGACGCATTGCTGATGCCGGCCAGCAGCGGAACAGAACAGTTCACGCCGGCCTGCAGCAGTTCGTCGGTTGCCCCAGGGGAAACAATGAACTGCGCCCCGGCCGCCTCGACTTCATCCATCATCCGCTTATCCAGCACTGTCCCAGCGCCCACGCAGAGGTCCGGTCGCTCCTGCCGAAGGCGACGAATTGCAGTCAGGCCGTGAGCCGAACGCAGAGTAATTTCAAGCGCGTTAAGCCCACCTGCCGATAGCGCATCGGCCAGCGGCAGGATTTGCTCTTCGCTTCCAATGGTGATTACCGGAAGGATGCGCGCTTCAGTGCAGATCTTTTCGATCTGCGCGTTTTTCTGATCCATATTCATGGTCAAAGATCCTCGAGCCTCAGGGGCACCAATAGATTTCCAAAGGAGAATGTAGAAATGCGCGAATGGGCATCTGCATCGGCTCTACCGACAGCGCCTGCTCCATGGTCTTGAGCTTATCCGCGCCTTGAATGGCCAGCAGCTGGAGCCGTGCGGAGGCCAGGAGCGGGTAGGTCATGGAGATGCGCTGTTGCGGTTTCACTGGCGCCAGCATGGGTAAGCAGCGCTCGCTTGTGTCCGGGTCCAATCCTTGCGCAAGCAACGGGCTGCCAGGAAACAGCGACGCGGTATGACCATCCCCCCCCATGCCGAGCACCAGCACATCGATAGGTTGTCCGAGGCTCGCGAGCTTTTGACTCGCCAGCCGCGCGGCCTGCTCAAGCGATTCTGCCGGCACTGAGAGCCCAATCAGCTGTGCGTCGGCCGCCGCGTTCTGTAGCAGGTGGCGGCGTAACAGTCCTTCGTTACTATCTGGATCGCTCACGTCCACCCAGCGTTCATCCGCCAGACTGATCTGAACGCGCGACCAGTCAAGCTCACACGTCGAAAGCGCTTCGAAGAAAGCGATCGGGCTGCGCCCCCCAGAGACCACCAAACTCGCCCCGCCTTGTTCGGTTATTGCAACCTCAAGCGCACGAGCCACCCGCTCGGCTAGCGCCTGAGCCATTTGCCGAGCATGCGAAAATTCATGGGATTCGACGTCAGCCGGAAGCTGTACATCAGAGATCGCCATACCAGGACCTCCCGTCACGTGTAATCAAAGCGATGGATGCCACTGGGCCCCACGAACCGGCGGGATAGGCTTTCGGTGCGTCGCCTAGCCGTGACCAGCCATCGATCAGCTGGTCGCACCACTTCCAGGCGTATTCAATCTCGTCCTTGCGTACGAACAGATTCTGATTGCCTTGCATGACTTCAAGTAGCAACCGCTCATAAGCATCTGGAATGCGTGAGCTCTTATAGGTTTCCGAGAAGTTAAGCTGCAGCGGCCCGCTGCGAAGATGCATGCCCTTATCGAGCCCCTGTTCTTTGGTCATCACCTGCAGCGAGATGCCCTCGTCCGGCTGCAAGCGGATGATCAGCCGATTGCTGATCAGCGATCGCTGCTCGGGTGCAAAGATATAGAACGGTGGTTCCTTGAAGTGAATGACAATCTGCGAAACCTTTTCGCCCATTCGTTTGCCGGTCCGTAGGTAGAACGGCACGCCCGACCAACGCCAATTGCAGATGTCGGCACGTAGCGCGACGAAGGTTTCGGTGCTGCTCTGTGCGTTGGAATTCTCTTCTTCCAGGTATCCCGGGACCGTCTTACCGCCAACCGAACCGGAGACATACTGGCCGCGCACTACCCGCTGGCTCAATTGCTCTGGCGTGATGGGTGCCAATGCCTTGAGCACCTTGACCTTCTCGTCACGGATGCTAT
Organism: Pseudomonas sp. DNDY-54; assembly: GCF_019880365.1. Classification (NCBI taxonomy): domain Bacteria; kingdom Pseudomonadati; phylum Pseudomonadota; class Gammaproteobacteria; order Pseudomonadales; family Pseudomonadaceae; genus Pseudomonas; species Pseudomonas sp. DNDY-54. The sequence goes on along the minus strand of NZ_CP082271.1, from coordinate 1,825,181 downwards.
CGGCCGTCAGATCACTTGGGGGATCCATTGCAATCAGACACAACAGCTGCAGCAGGTGATTCTGGATCATGTCGCGCAACTGCCCGGCCTGATCGAAATACCCCCAACGGCCCTCGATACCGACGGTTTCGGCAACGGTTATCTCAACGTGTGAGATGTGGTGCTGATTCCATTGCGTTTCGAACAGACTGTTGGCGAAGCGCAGTGCAATCAGGTTCTGAACCGTTTCCTTGCCAAGGTAATGATCGATCCGGTAAATCCGCGTCTCGGGGAAAAATTGCGCAACCGCATCATTGACGAGGCGTGAAGACTCCAGATCGTGGCCGATCGGCTTTTCCAAGACGACGCGCGTCTGACCGGCCAGCCCAGCCGCCGCAAGATGCTCACAAATGGAGCCGTAAACAGAAGCAGGCGTGGCGAAATACGCGATCAGCGGGACGTCAGGCGACACCATTGCGGTCAACGCCGCATAGTCCTGCGCGTTGCGAAAATCCATGGTCAGATAATCCAACCGCGCCTGAAAACGGGCGAGCACCGCTTCATCCAGCTGCGCAGCGGGGGTATACCGACGCAACGCTTGGTCGATCCGGTCAAGATGCGCGGAGGGCTCTCCTTTATCTCGCGAAAGCGCCACTATTCGCGTATCGCTATGGAGAAGCCCCGCTCGGTCTAGCTGGTACAGTGCGGGAAACAGCTTGCGCAGCGCCAGATCGCCTAGGGCGCCGAACAAAGCAAAGGTTGTCGCATCAACGGTTATAGCAGGCATATTTTTTGTACTAACCAAATTAGGCTGCGTTATAGATCGGTTTCCGCAGTTTAAGCACATAATGTTGTTATTAAAACAACATCGGTAGATTTTTTGCGCTCAACGTGGGCTGCTCAACATCCACCGCGGACACAGCCCTTGAAAGAAGAGACAGGGATCGCATGAAAAATCTCTTGGAACAGATTAAAAATCGGCTCGACGAGCTGAACAAAGCAGAAAAGAAAGTCGCCGAAGTGATACTGAGCGATCCGCAGCAAGCGACGCGCTATAGCATCGCTGCGCTGGCGCAGGCGGCGAAAGTCAGTGAGCCGACGGTCAATCGCTTCTGCCGCTCATTTGGCGCAGCAGGCTATCCGGTACTGAAGATTCAGCTGGCGCAGAGCCTCGCCAGTGGCGCGGCTTATGTCAGCCGTGCGGTAGAAGCCGATGACGGCCCCGAGGCCTACACGCGGAAAATATTCGGCAGCGCCATTGCTTCGCTCGACAGCGCCTGTCAGGCAATCGACCCGAATGTGATCAGTCATGCCGTAGACCTCATGATCCAGGCGCGCCAGATCCACTTCTTCGGCCTCGGTGCGTCGGCATCAGTCGCCCTGGATGCACAACACAAATTCTTCCGTTTCAATCTTCCGGTTACCGCTCATAGCGATGTGCTAATGCAGCGAATGCTGGCATCCGTTGCTCATACCGGGGATCTATTCGTCATCATTTCCTACACCGGACGCACGCGAGAGTTGGTGGAAGCGGCAACGGTGGCGCGGGATAACGGGGCTTCGGTACTGGGCCTGACAGCAGCTGACTCACCGCTGGCAAGGGTTTGCACGCTAAGCCTGGACATCCCCTTGCCGGAAGACACCGACATCTACATGCCCATGACATCCCGGATAATTCAGCTGACCGTGCTTGATGTGCTCGCTGCAGGCGTAACCCTCAGACGGGGCGTTGATTTTCAGCCGCACTTACGCAAGATCAAAGAAAGCCTCATGGCGACCCGGTACCCCGCCGAGGAGAACTGATCACTTCTTTTTCTTCTTCGTCTTGCCAAGCGCCTTGAGCCGCTCGGCGGCCACTTCGTTGACCGCCTTGCGTTCCTTATTCTTCAGGCCCTTCCAAGCCTTCATTTCGTCCCGGCTGCGACCACAGCCAATACAGATGTCGTCCTTGAGCTTGCAGATACTGACGCATGGATTTTTCGCCTTGTCGCCCAAAATCACCTCCGGTTCAGCTGGGACTCTACCGCTAAGTAGAGGCCCTCGCTGCCGGGAGGTTCTAAGCGATTTAGCCTATCGGTTCGATCAGTCCCACCAGTACTCGACCTGGACGCCAAAGTTGGACCCATGCTGGGCGCTACCAAAGGCGCCGGTTTCCGACAACGCGCTGCCCGCCGCCATCAGGTTGGCCGCTTCCTGAGCAGCGTCGTTCCACTGGGCATAGGTGTAATACAGGCGAAACTCGGGGCGCGTCCAGAACTCCGGCCCGGCTGGTGACCAAGTGGGTGCAACGGTAAATTTGGTCAGTTTGCGCGTACCGGCTTCGGCGTCGATCTGGTCATGGCCAAGTTCGGCGACCAGCTTGAACTGCTCGGTAAATGCGTAAACCGGACGCACCCCTACTGAAATCCAATCCTGATCGCCGCCATCTTGACGCTTGTCTTTCTGATACACGGCCTGGAATTGCCCGCCGAAACGCGGTGTTACCTGCCAATCAAAGAACTCAACGATCCGCCAGCTTTTGGCGCTGTCATCAAGGGACACATCACCCGTATAGCCAAGTCCTGTTCCCGGGCCTTCGCCATATTGAATGGCGATAGTGTTACTACCACCGAGGAACCCCGTCTGCTCATGCTGCGCGGTAACGGCCCAACCGCTATTGGAGTCGCCACGGTCTGGGTCGTCGATATAGCTGACCCCTAACAGCAGCTCGCCACCGGGATTAGTGTCGATGCCGCCTACGTTGAAGTCGTGACGATTGGTGTAGTCCTCCTGGAAGACGCTGTCCTTGCGGGAGAAGGCATAGCTGTATTTCAGCCCACCGATTTCGACGTCCTCGATGCCGGCGCCGGTAGCGCTCTGATTCCAGTAGTAGAAGTCAGATATATGAATGTCATTCCGCTTGTAGAAACGTCGCCCCGCCCATAACGAGCCGTTGTTCAACGCCGGCACCTTGCTCCATTCGGCATACGCCTGCACCAGCCGCGCAAAGCCGTGGTCGCCAGTAAACTTCGGTGTGTGGTCGTACTCGTTGTACAGCGCCGCCATACCTTCAACGCTGAGCACCGAGCCGTCAGCCAGCGTAAACAGGTCCTGACGTAACCCCAGCTCAGCGTATTGCTCGCACTCGTTCCCCAGTCGAAACTTGGACGGTGCGCCCGGCAGCTGAAAACAGGTCTGCGATTCGCTACTGCTCGATTCACCGATACCGCTGCGCACATACCCGTTGAAGTCCAGGGCCTGGGCAGCAAACGGCATGGCGAGGCTGGCCAGCGAGACTGCTAGACCCAAGCGTGTCGTTTTCTTCATATCCGCTCCAATTAGCTCTTATTGTTGTTACTGCTTTTGGATTGAGCCGCGATGGCTCTCCTCCGATCCGCAACCCTGCTTCGTGCCAGCTGCGGTTCGACTTTTAACAGCCCGGGTATTCGCCACGGCTGCTGTAAAGGCGGGATATCAATACCATCCCGAGCGGCGCGGCGCCGGTACGCAGACATACCGGAACCGAGCCTTTTTTCACTTCAGTTCATTACATTCAGCGCGCGACCAACCGAGTGATGGTGCCGTTACGCCCGGTCGACCCATTACCGGACGCCACACCCAAACGCTCACCCGTCTGCGCATCGAACAGCAGTACCTTGTCCGGCTCGAACTGAAGCGTCAGGCTCGTACCGGGATTCGGTGCGGCATCCGGGGCCAAGCGGCAGCACACTTTTATCTGGTTGAGGCTAACGAAAATCATGGTATCAGGACCGGTCGGCTCGATGACTTGGACTTCGGCTCGCAGCGACGGCAGGCCGGCTTCGGTACCCACACTGATCTGCTCGGGACGGATCCCCAGAATCACCTCTCGGCCTTCCAACGATTGACCGTTCACGAGATCAAGCGGCAATTCGCAACGGTCCTGACCGCTCTCCAGCAGCGCATGCCAGCCGGCGGCGTCACGGCTCAGCCGCAGCGGGATGAAATTCATCGGTGGAGAGCCGATAAAGCTCGCGACGAATAAGTTGGCGGGGTTGTTGTAGATCTCTTTTGGCGTACCAAACTGCTGGACGATGCCGTCCTTCATCACAGCCACCTTGTCGCCAAGCGTCATCGCCTCGATTTGATCGTGCGTGACGTACACCGTCGTGGTTTTCAGTCGCTGGTGCATCAGCTTGATTTCGGTGCGCATCTCAACCCGCAGCTTGGCATCGAGGTTCGATAGCGGCTCGTCGAACAAGTAAATCTTCGGCCGCCGTGCCAATGCCCGGCCCATGGCCACGCGCTGCTGCTGGCCACCGGAAAGCTGGGAGGGTTTTCGGCCCAGTAGGTGCTCGATTTGCAGCAGCTTCGCGACCCGCGACACTTCCTCTTCAATTTTTGCCGCCGGCACCTTGCGCATCTTCAAACCAAAGGCAATGTTTTCCTGCACGGTCATCGTCGGGTACAACGCATAGGACTGAAACACCATTGCGATATCCCGGTCCTTCGGACTCGCAGCGCTGATATCCGCCCCGTCGACGCGGATCTCGCCGCCAGTGATTTCCTCCAGCCCGGCGATGCAGTTCATCAGCGTGGACTTGCCGCAGCCGGACGGCCCAACCAGGATCAGAAACTCACCGTCGTCGATCTTCAGATCGATATCCTTGAGTGTTTCAGACGTGCTACCGGGGTAGCTTTTGCGGACATTACAAAGTTCAAGTGCAGCCATGTCGTTCTCCTAACCCTTGACCGCGCCGGCCGTGAGGCCGCGCAGGAAATACTTGCCGGCGAGGATGTACACCACCAGCGTTGGCAGCCCGGCGATCATCGCCGCTGCCATATCCACGTTGTATTCCTTGGCCCCGGTGCTGGTGTTGACCAGATTGTTCAGCGCCACGGTGATCGGCTGTGTATCGCCGCTGGCAAACACCACACCGAAAAGAAAGTCGTTCCATATCTGGGTGAACTGCCAGATCAGGCAGACCATGATTGTCGGGATCGACATCGGCAGCAGGATTCGGCCGAAGATCGTGAAAAAGCCTGCGCCGTCCAGCCTCGCCGCCCTGATCAACGCGTCGGGCACACTGACGTAGAAGTTGCGGAAAAACAGTGTGGTGAAGGCCAGCCCATAGACCAGATGCACCAGGACCAGCCCTGGCGTCGTGTTGGCCAGCCCCAATTGGCCGAGGGTGAAGGACGCAGGCAACAGGATCACTTGGAACGGCAAAAAGCAGCCAAACAGCAACAGCCCGAAGAACAATTGTGAGCCGCGAAAGCGCCACATCGCCAACACGTAGCCATTGAGCGCACCGAGCAAGGTGGAGATGATCACAGCGGGCACGGTGATCTTCACCGAGTTCCAGAAGTAGCCGCCTACTGCGTCCCAGGCTTTAACCCAGCCAATGACAGTCATCACGTCCGGCCATGACAGAAGGTTGCCGGTGCGGATGTCCGCAGGCGTCTTGAAGCTGGTCAGCAACATCACGACTAATGGCACCAGATACATCGCAACCGCTACCAGCAGCGTCGCGTAAATAGCCACCCGGCTGATGGTGAGGCGCTTACGCCCTACGAGGCTAGTCATGGCGCTTGTTCCTCAATTCCGAATACAGGTACGGCACGACAATCGCCATTACGGCCCCCAACATGAAGATGGCGCTGGCCGCGCCGAGGCCCATCTGGCCGCGGGTGAAGGTATGCGTGTACATGAACATGGCCGGTAGGTCCGAGGCATACCCTGGGCCGCCGGCGGTCATTGCGGCTACAAGGTCGAACGCCTTGATCGCAATGTGGGCAAGAATCATCAGCGCGCTGAAAAACACCGGTCGCAGACTCGGCAAGACGATGCGCAGATAGATGCTTGGCAGACTCGCGCCGTCGATCTGTGCGGCCCGAACGATGGACTGGTCGACGCCACGCAGGCCCGCCAGGAACAGCGCCATGACGAAGCCAGACGCCTGCCATACCGCCGCGATCACCAGGCAGTACACGACACGATCCGGGTCGACCAGCCAATCGAAGCGAAAGCCTTCCCAACCCCAGTCGCGCAGCATTTTGTCGATGCCAAGACCCGGATTGAGCAACCACTTCCAGGCGGTGCCGGTGACGATCATCGACAGCGCCATCGGATAGAGATAGACGGTTCGGATAAAGCCTTCACGACGAATACGCTGATCCAGCAGAACGGCGAGCAGCACCCCAATCGCGAGGCTGATGGTGATGAACAAGCCGCCAAATACCAGCAGGTTCTTGCTCGCGACCCACCAGCGATCATTGTTCCAAAGCCGTTCGTACTGCAGCAGTCCGACCCACTTGTAGCTCGGCATGAAGCTGGAATTGGTGAACGAGAGCAGAAAGGTCCAGAAGATATAGCCATAAAAACCGACCAGAACGATCAGCATGCTGGGCGCCAGCACTATCTTGGGCAGCCAATTCTGAAGCGCATCAAACGGCGATGCTTTTGCGAAGACGGCAGTTGAACTCATGCTTGGCTCCGGGGACATGAAAAATCCATAACGCGGTTCCGATTCTCTGGTTAAACAGGCACAACTCACCCGTCACGGCCGGTCGATGATTTGGCCGCTGGGACCGACGTCGGACGTCGGCTCGATTGCAATAAAAAGGGGCCGCCTAGACAGACGGCCCAAGCGCGTTACTGAACTGCCTGAATCGCCGCAGCTAACTGCTGCGCCGCTTTCTTCGGATCGGCATCCGGGTCGTTGAAGAAATTGGTCACCACGTCAAAGACGGCGCCTTGGACATAGCTGGAAGCAGCCATCCCGTGAGCCAGACTCGGCACCAATCCCGGGCCTTGCGCCGAGGATTTGAAGTCTTTCATGGACTGCTGAGCGCAAACGTCGAACTCACTCATGTCCTGGTCGAGGCGAACCGGGATAGACCCTTTGTTCTGATTGAAGAATTGCTGGAACTCTGGCTCAAGCACCGTACGCGCCAGGTCCTGCTGGGCCTTGCGGTTGTCTTCGTTGCTGAGTTTGAACATCGCCAGCGAGTCGATGTTGTAAGCAAAGCTGCCCTGCGTACCAGGGAACGGCAGGCATTGATAATCATCGCCGGCGACTTTGTTGGCCGCGCTCCATTCACTCTTGGCCCAGTCGCCCATGATCTGCATACCGGCCTTGCCGTTCATCACCATCGCGGTCGCGCTGTTCCAGTCACGGCCCGCCGCGTTGTTGTCGACATAGCCCCGCAGCTTTTTCAGCGCCGCGAACGCCTCGACCATCTTGTCTCCGGTCAGGACATCGCGATCGAGCTCGACGAATGCCTTGCGGAAGTCATCCGGCCCAAGGATGGCGAGTGCCAGATCTTCAAATACGGTTCCGTCCTGCCAAGGCTGACCACCATGGGCCAGCGGCATGAATCCGGCAGCTTTCAGCTTGTCGGCGGCGGCGAAGAACTCGTCGAGGGTTTTAGGCGGGGTGGCACCCGCTTTCTCGAACACATCCGGGTTGATCCATAACCAGTTAACCCGATGCACATTGACCGGCACGGCGACGTAATCACCGTCGTACTTCATCGCGGTCGATACCTGCTTGGGAAGCAGCTCGTCCCACTTGGCTTCTTTGGCGACGTCATTCAGATCGGTCAGCAGGCCCAGCTCGCCCCACTCCTGAATATCCGGCCCTTTGATCTGGGCCGCAGCAGGCGCATTACCGGACACGGCGCGGGTCTTGAGAACAGTCATTGCGGCTTCGCCACCGCCGCCGGCCACGGCGAAGTCTTTCCAGGTGTGCCCCTGTTCTTCTACGAGCCGCTGCAGCGTATCGGCAGCGCGCTTTTCGCCGCCTGATGTCCACCAATGCAGAACTTCGACTTCACCGGCGTGAGCGAACGGAGCAAGGGAGGCAAGGGAGGCAAGGGAAACAGCGGCAACCAGACGATGAATCGTGTTCATTAGTCTTCCTTTTGTTTTTGTTATCGATGCAAGTCTTTGCTTGCGCTGCACCGATTCTAGGCGCGCACTTTGGCGCAGCAGGTAACGAAGGGATGGCAAAAGGTCACCGTTCCGTTACAAAGGCTCCGGCCATGTAACGATCGAGACCTATGCCTGGCGATTTTTTCAATCAGCATGACGCGGCAGACTCAAGGTCACACGCAGGCCGCCTTCACGCAGATTGCGCAGGCTCAGCTCCCCACCATGGGCATGGGCGATATTCCTAGCGATGCCGAGGCCAAGCCCGTAGCCAGGTTGTTTCGCCGCGAGCCTGAAGTTCGGCTCGAAGACCTGCTGCAACCACGCCTGCGGCACTCCAGGGCCTTCGTCGTCGACGTGCAGCACAAAAGTTTCGCCATCATCGACGATTTGCAGGCGTGCCCGCTCACCGTACTTGAGGGCATTATCGAGCAGATTGCCGATACAGCGGCGCAGCGCGAGCGGCTTGCCGGCATAGGGCGCGGCAGGTTTGCCATGAACCGTTACACGGCCGTTTCCAGCAGGGGCCAGATAGGGCTCAGTCACGCAGTCGAGCAGCACGTTTAGATCCAGCGGCTCGATATTTTCATGGATGTCGGTGTCCTTGACGCATTGCAGCGCCCCCTTGACCAGAAGCTCCAGCTCATCGAGGTCGCGGCTGAACTTGCTTTGCAACGCTTCGTCATCGAGCAGTTCCACGCGCAGGCGCAACCGGGTGATCGGTGTACGCAGATCGTGGGAAATAGCACTGAATAATTGGCTGCGCTCGGTCAGATAGCGGCCGATGCGCTCACGCATGCTGTTGAATGCTCGGCTTACTTCCACCACCTCACTACCGCCCGCCTCGGGCAGCAATTCCACTTCGCTGCCCAGCGACATTTCCCTGGCCGCCTGCGCTAGCCGCTTGAGCGGGCGGCTCTGCCAGTGCACAAGGAGGCCGATAAACAACAACAGAAAGCTGGTAGTAAGGAAGATGAACCAGAGCTGCTGGGTCGGTATGCCGTCGTCTTCGAGACTGACGTAAGGCGCCGGCATTAATGAGGCGAGATAGAGCCACTCGCCGGGCGCAATCTGGATCTGCGTCACCAACACAGGGGGATTGAGCGGCTCCAGACTCAACGCATAATGCGCCCAGGACCGCGGCAGTTCGTCGAGCTTTACCCCGCCGTTGAAAATGCGCAGGTCGTCGGGGCTGACAAAGTTGACTGACATGTCGACGTCGTTACCAAGGCGCTCGCGAAGCACTTCGTCCACATCAGCCAGCACCGCTTGCTTGCGCTCGGTTGGCGGCAGGATCTGCATCTCCAACGGCTTGTCATTCAGCGACACGAAGAAACGCGTACCGCCCATGCTGCGCAGCTGATCGAGCACCAGTGGGCGATAGCCCAGCGGCAGCGAACGAAAATAGCTGACGCTGGCAGCCATCGAATGCGCCAGGCTGCGAGCGCTGGTCAGCAGACCCTCCATCTGGCTCGCCCGCAGCTGTGACACCCAGATGAAACTCGACAGCGCTTGCGCCATGAGCACCACCAGGAGAGTCAGAAACAACATCCGGCCGAGCAGCGAGCGCGGCACCAGCAACCAGCGGCGCCTAGCCGAGCGTGTCATGGTGCGGTGCGACTTGTGCCGCCAGCAGATAACCGCTGCCACGGACAGTCCGAATCAAGCGGGGGCATTTGCCGGTGTCACGGAGTCGCTGGCGCAGCCGACTGACCGCCATATCAACGATTCGCTCAAGCGGCATGACTTCGCGACCACGGGTCGCGTTGGCAATGGTGTCGCGGTCGAGGATCTGCTGCGGATGATCGAGAAACAGCTTGAGCAACGCGAAATCTGCACCGGAAAGCAGCACTTCCTCACCATCGCGATGAAACAGTCGGTGGCTGACCATATCCAGCCGCCACTCATCGAACGCCAAGACATCACCAGTACGCTCCTGACCAAAATTGACGCGCCGGAGCAGCGCCTTGATCCGGGCCAGCAGTTCGCGAGGGCTGAAGGGCTTGCCCAGGTAATCATCCGCGCCGAGCTCCAGGCCGATGACTCGGTCGGCCTCATCCGAGCTGGCGGTCAGCATAATGATCGGCATCTGTGCCAGACGTTGATGGCCACGTACCCAGCGACACAGGCTGAACCCATCCTCGTCCGGAAGCATGACATCGAGGATCACCAGATCGGCGGGATTAGCCGCCATGGCTTCCCGGAACTGCGCACCATCCGCCACGGTGCGCACCTGAAAGCCCGATCGGCTGAGGTAGGTGTCGAGCAACTCGCGAATTTCCTGATCATCATCGACCAGCAGAATCGATCTTCCAGCCTGATTCACTTGGCATCCCTTCTCTTGTTCTTGTTTCAAAAAGCCGGTCAGTGCCCGCCGGACGCCCCCTCCAGCAATTGCTGCAAAGCGACACCCGCCCCTTCGAGCCCAGGATATTCGGCCGTCACGACCCAGACCGGAACGTCGTCAAAGTACCGACTCATGCAGCCTTTGTCGCGGAAACTCTGGCGAAACCCACTGTCACGGAAGAAGTCGACGAAACGCGGGACAATGCCACCTGCGATGTACACACCACCCCGAGCACCTGTCGTCAGTACGTTATCTCCGGCGATCCGACCCAGCCAGACACAGAATTGTTCCAGTACCGCCGCCGCGTAGGCATCGCCTGACAGGGCGGCTGCGGTCACTTCCGCGGGGGTGGTGAATCGTGGAGCCTGGTCGTCGACAGTACAACTGGTTCGGTAAAGTTCGAGCAGACCACCGCCACTGAGTATCGCTTCGGCATTCACATGCCCCAGCTTTTCATGCAGACGAGCCCACAATGCTGCTTCCCGGCTCGTCCCGATAGGCAGGCAGACATGCCCGCCTTCGCCCGGTAGCGCTCGCCAGCTACCCCCTTCGAGTGGAAGCAATGTCGCGACGCCCAGCCCGGTGCCAGGTCCGATCACCAGGCGTGCCCGGCCAGCTTCGGATTGTCCGGGGCACACTTCGATCAGCTCACCGTCACGCAGGCGAGTCATGCCTAGCGCCATGGCCGTGAAGTCGTTGATGAGCAACAGATCGCTTAGCCCAAGATACTGACAGAACGCCTTGCGACTCAGCCGCCAGTGATTGTTGGTGAACGCAAACTCATCGCCCGACACCGGCCCGGCACAGGCCAGACACACAGCTTGAAGCGCCTCGACACTCTGGCCGATACCGCGCAGATAAGCGCGAATGGCGTCTTCGGGCCGTGGATACTCTATCGTCGGCAATACCCTCACCGATTCGATTTGCCCGTCGCGCCACAGTGCAAAACGCGCATTGGTACCACCGATATCACCTACCAATGCAGTCACTTGAGCGCCTCCAGCTCCTCGGTAAATACACTCGCTCCCTTTTCCGCTGGGCTAAAGGCCGCGCGCAGGAAGCCGAACAGCTCACGGCCGCAGCCAATCCCCAGATCAGTCGGCGCCATCACGCGCTCACGGCTGTCAAACTCGGCCTGATCGACCAGCACGCGCAGCTCCCCCGTCTCGCCGTCGACACGAATAATGTCGCCATCGCGGACCCGGCACAGCGGGCCACCATCAAGCGCTTCGGGGCTGACGTGAATCGCCGCTGGCACTTTGCCCGACGCCCCTGACATTCGTCCATCCGTGACCAGTGCAACCTTATGGCCGCGGTCCTGCAAGACGCCGAGAAATGGGGTCAGCTTATGCAGCTCCGGCATGCCGTTGGCCTTCGGGCCCTGGAAGCGCACCACGGCGATGAAGTCTCTTTCCAGCTCGCCGTTCTTGAACGCCTGCGCCAATTCGGTTTGATCGCTAAACACGCGCGCCGGAGCTTCCACCACACGGTGTTCGGGGGCAACGGCAGAGATCTTGGTGACGCCGCGGCCGAGGTTGCCTGCGAGCACGCGAAGTCCGCCTTCAGGCGAGAACGGCCGGTCAGCCGGCCGCAGGATCGCTTCATCGAGGCTGCTCTCCGGCCCTTCTTTCCAGACCAGACGGCCATCTTCAAGGAAAGGTTCTCGGGTGTACTGCTTCAGGCCCTTCCCAATGACGGTGTAAACGTCTTCATGCAACAGCCCGGCATCGAGCAGCGTGCGCACCATGAATGGCACACCACCGCAGGCGTGGAAGTGGTTCACGTCGGCCTGCCCGTTGGGATAGACCTTCGCCAACGTCGGCGTCACAGCAGAGATGTCAGCCATGTCCTGCCAGGTCAGTTGGATACCCGCCGCTTGGGCGAATGCGGGGATATGCAGGGTGTGGTTGGTTGAACCGCCGGTGGCATTCAGTGCCACCACGGAATTGATGATCGACTTTTCATCGACGATCTTGCACAACGGCAAATAGTTGGCGGCCTGCGACGTCAGGCGCGTCACCTGGCGCGCTGCCTCGCGGGTAAGCTCATCGCGCAGGGGCGTGTAGGGATTGACGAAGGACGAGCCCGGCAGATGCAGCCCCATGATCTCCATCACCACCTGGTTCGTGTTCGCGGTGCCGTAGAACGTGCAAGTGCCCGGGCTGTGGTACGACAGCATTTCCGACTCGAGGAGTTCCTCGCGGCTGGCCTTTCCCTCCGCATAGCGCTGGCGAACTTCGGCTTTCTGCTTGTTGGGTATGCCGGATGGCATCGGTCCGCCCGGGACGAATACCGCGGGCAGATGGCCGAAACGCAACGCGCCGATCATCAGGCCCGGGATGATCTTGTCGCAGATTCCCAGATACAGCGCCGCGTCAAACATGTTGTGCGATAGCGCAATGGCGGTCGCCATGGCAATCACCTCGCGGCTGGCCAGGCTCATCTCCATGCCCGCCTCACCTTGCGTCACGCCGTCACACATGGCCGGCACGCCGCCTGCGAATTGCCCCACCGAGCCAACTTCGCGTAACGCCTGCTTGATGATGTCCGGAAAATGCTCGTACGGCTGGTGCGCCGACAGCATGTCGTTGTAGGCCGAAACAATCGCTACGTTGGCCTCGTCCATCAGACGCAGCTTCTGCTTGTCCCCGGCCGATGCGCAGCCCGCCACACCATGTGCGAAGTTGGCACATTGCAGCTTGCCGCGCTGAGGGCCGTCACTCGCCGCACCGGCCATTTGCGCAAGGTAACGCTGCCGCGACGGACGGCTGCGTTCAATCAAACGTTCGGTAACTTCTTGAATCCGCGGGTGCATGCCATCACTCCTGCTCGTGAATCTGTAGTTTTACCAACAAAACAACATGTTTCTGGGCTTGATTTCTATTTTGACAGGAATAATCTTGTGATTCCTACAACAAATTTCACCCAGGACTCTTCTCATGACCATTCGTATCGCCATCAACGGCTTCGGCCGTATCGGACGCAATGTCCTTCGGGCCCTGTACAGCCAGAGCTACCGTGAGCATCTTCAAGTCGTCGCGATCAACGACCTCGGCAGCTCGGCGATGAATGCCCATCTCTTGCAGTACGACAGCGTTCATGGTCATTTCGATGCCAAAATCGAAGTGGGCGATGATCGGTTGATGGTCAACGGCGATTCGATTGCAGTTACGGCGATCCGCAACCCTGCTGAGCTGCCCTGGCGCCAGCATGAGGTGGATGTCGTCTTCGAGTGTACCGGTCTCTTCACCACACGCGAAAAAGCCAGCGCTCACCTGGAAGCCGGCGCCGGTAAAGTCATCATTTCGGCGCCCGCCTCCGGCGCGGACGCCACCATCGTCTATGGCGTCAATCATGACATCCTGCGCCAGTCGCACCAGATCATCTCCAACGCATCCTGCACCACAAACTGTCTGGCCCCGGTGGCCCAGGTACTGTCGCGCGAGTACGGCATAGCGCACGGCCTGATGACCACCATCCATGCCTATACCAACGACCAGAACCTGTCCGACGTTTACCACAGCGACCCTTACCGCGCGCGCTCAGCCACGCAATCAATGATCCCTACCAAGACCGGTGCAGCCGAAGCCGTTGGCTTGGTCTTGCCAGAATTGGCCGGCAAGCTGACGGGCATGGCCGTTCGGGTGCCCGTGATCAATGTATCGCTGGTGGATCTGACCCTTGAGCTCAGCCGAGAAACCACGGCCGACGAAGTCAATGCGCTGATGCTGGACGCCAGCCAACGTTCGCCCATACTGGCCTGTAACTCGTTGCCGCTGGTTTCGTGCGATTTCAATCACAACCCGATGTCGTCGATATTCGACACCAACCACACCAAGGTTAGCGGACGGTTGCTGAAAGTAATGGCCTGGTATGACAACGAGTGGGGATTCTCCAATCGCATGCTGGACACATGCCGCGCTCTGCACGAGGCGCCGTAACCCTCAATATCGCCGCCGAACGGCTCAGTAAGCAGGGAAGAGAATGAACCGCATCGATTTCGTTACTGCGTTAATGCCTGCGCGCAAACGCATCGCCCTTGTCGCGCACGATCACTGCAAAGCGCGCTTGCTGGACTGGGCGGATCGGCAAAAAGCGAAACTGGCGAACCATCAATTGCTTGCCACCGGTACAACCGGGCTTCTGCTCGGGCGTCGGCTGAGCCTGCCGGTGGAATGCATGATCAGCGGCCCTTTGGGTGGTGACCAACAGATCGGTGCGCGAATTGCCGAGCGCCGTATCGACATGCTGGTGTTTTTCTGGGACCCCTTCGAGCCGCAGCCGCATGACCCGGATGTGAAGGCGCTGCTCCGGGTTGCTGCGGTCTGGAACATACCGTTGGCCGCCAACGAGAGCAGTGCCGATTATCTACTCTCAAGTCCGATGCTCGATGAAGCCCATGCGCTGAGCATTCCGGATTACGACACCTACCTGGCAGGCCGGAAAACAGAAACCTAGTCGCGGCGCTCCTCGTCCGGAACGCCCTGGCTTTCATCTTCAGTCTCGTCGCGCAAATCCTCGAAATCGATCTTCAGGCCGGTCTCCATACTGTCCAGCTCCGCGAGGAGGCTACGGAAGCTAGTTTGCTCGCGTGGCATTTCGGACTCCGACTCGGCGTCGGCTCGGGCCTGCAAGGCCAGCGGCACGGGCGCTTCCTCGACATCTACCGGCAACGGCTCGGGCTCCATCTCGCGCAATACCGCCAGCGGCGGAAGCTCGTCGAGGTTTTTCAAGTTGAAATGATCGAGAAACTGCTTGGTGGTGGCGAACATCGCCGGCCGCCCGGGCACGTCGCGATGGCCCACAACCCGCACCCACTCACGCTCCAACAGCGTTTTCACAATCTGCGTATTGACCGCGACACCACGGATGTCCTCAATTTCGCCTCTGGTGATCGGCTGGCGATAGGCAATCAGCACTAACGTTTCCAGCAACGCACGGGAGTAGCGCTGCGGCCGTTCTTCCCAGAGCCGGCCCACCCACGGCGAAAAACGTTCGCGTACTTGCAACCGATAGCCACTGGCGACCTGCTTCAACTCAAACGCGCGCCCTTTGCAGGATTTTTCGAGTAGTTCCAGCGCCTTGCGTAATAGCGTCGGCGAGGGTCGCTCGGCCTCTTCGAACAGCTCGGCCATCCGCTCGATCGACATGGGTTTACCGGAGGCAAGCAAAAAAGCTTCGAGTAGCGAAGCAAGATCCTTGGGGTCGGACAGATTCAACGCCTCTTTACCTCAACTCTTCATAAAATCGCACAGCCATCATTCGACCCGAGCCCGAACGTGGATCGGCGCAAACGGTTCGTTCTGCACCAGCTCGACCAGCGCTTCCTTGATCAGCTCAAGCACGGCCATGAACGTCACGACTACACCGAGGCGGCCTTCTTCGACCGTGAACAAGGTGGTAAACGGAACGAAAGCCCCACCCTTAAGGCGCTCCAGCACATCGCTCATACGCTCACGCGTCGACAGTGTCTCCCGCGTCACCTGATGGCTTTCGAACATATCAGCCCGACGCAGCACCTCCGCCATGGAAATCAACAGCTCTTCGAGGCTTACCTCTGGCAGCAACTTCCGCGCCCGCGCATCAGGCGCGTCGATTCTCGGAACGTGCAAATCGCGACCAACCCGCGGGAGGTGGTCAAGGTCTTCGGAAGCGGCCTTGAAGCGTTCGTATTCCTGCAGCCGGCGAATCAACTCAGCGCGAGGATCAAGCTCATCCTCTTCCACCTCGGCTGAGCGCGGCAGCAACATGCGCGACTTGATCTCGGCAAGCATCGCGGCCATCACCAGATATTCCGCAGCCAACTCCAGTCGCACGGACTTCATCAGCTCGACATAACCCATGTACTGCCGGGTAATTTCTGCAACGGGTATGTCGAGAATGTCGATGTTCTGCTTGCGGATCAGATAGAGCAGCAGGTCTAACGGCCCCTCGAACGCCTCAAGGAACACTTCCAGTGCGTCCGGCGGGATGTAAAGGTCCTGTGGCAGCTGGTTGAACGCCTCGCCGTAGACCAGTGCCAGGCGCAGCTGCTCGCCGGGCGGATCGATCGTCGCCTCGGCACTGTGTTCCTGCATGCTCACTCCCGCAAACGGCCAATATCTAATCGGCGACAGCTTAAGCCGGTTAACGCGTGGGCTCTAGCGGTAATTCAGACCCATGGCCTGGCGAACAACCACCAACGTTTCGCGGGCTTCATCGCGCGCCTGATCGGCGCCCTCGGCCAGGATGCTTCGCACCAGATCCGGGTTTTGCTCATAGTCCTGAGCCCGTTCGTGGAGCGGTTCCAACTCAAGCTTGATCGCGTCGATCAGTGGCGCCTTGCACTCCAGGCAGCCAATACCGGCACTTCGGCAACCCTGCTCCGCCCATTTGCAAACGTCCTCTCCGGAATGCGCGAGGTGCATCTGCCAGACTGGGCAACGGGCCGGCTCACCTGGATCGTGGCGGTGCACCCGGGCCGGATCGGTGGGCATCCGCTTGATCTTTTCTTCAATTTCGTCAGGCGTATCGCGCAAAAAGATCGAATTACTGGACGATTTCGCCATTTTTCCACCATCCAGCCCGGACAGCTTTGGCGAGTCGCTCAAAAACGCCTGCGGCTCCGGGAGCAGCAATCTGCCGCTGCCCTCCAGATAGCCAAACAATCTCTCCTGATCGCCGATCGTAATCGTTTGCTGGTCTTTAAGCAGGGCGCGAGCCGTATTCAACGCCTCGAGATCACCCTGCTCCTGGTAGCTCTTGCGTAGGCTGGTGTAGAGCTTGGCGCTTTTCTTGCCGAGTTTGCGAATCGCCCCCTCAGCCTTTGTCTCAAAATCTTCTTCGCTGCCATAGAGGTGATTGAAACGCCGTGCCACGTCACGGGCGAACTCAATGTGCGGCAGCTGATCGGCACCTACCGGTACGACGCCGGCGCGATAGGCCAGGATGTCCGCTGCTTGCAGCAACGGGTAACCGAGAAAGCCGTAACTACCCAGGTCCTTCTGCTGAGGGTCTAGCTGCAACTCCTTGTAGGACGGCACTCGCTCCAGCCAGGCCAAGGGACAGATCATCGACAACAACAGGTGCAGCTCGGCGTGCTCCGGGACCTGGGATTGAATGAACATCGTTGCCGAGCTTGGGCTGACGCCGGCCGCCAACCAATCGATTGCCATGTCCTGCACGTTTCGGGCGATATCTGCACCGCCGTCATAATCAGTAGTCAGGGCATGCCAGTCGACGATGCAGAAGAAGCACTGATATTCATGCTGCATCCTGACCCAGTTCTTCAGGACGCCGTGGTAATGACCAAGATGAAGACGGCCGTTAGGCCGCATTCCGGACACCACGCGTCGCTGCGAATCCATGGAGCTCAAAAGGGTTTCCTTCGTAGAAATTGAAATAGGCGAATCGAATCAGCCACCAAACGGCGCCGGGTCACCGCAGCCTACGCGCACGACTTCCGGATCACCATCGACCAGACTGATGACCGTCGAGGCTTCAACACCACCGTAACCGCCGTCGATAATCAGGTCTACCTGATGCTCAAGTGCGTCACGCATTTCGTAGGGGTCGCTCATTGGCTCTGTTTCACCGGGGAGAATCAGGCTCACGCTCATGAGCGGCTCGCCGAGCTCGGCGAGCAACGCCTGCGCGATTGGCAGCGCAGGGACGCGCAAGCCGATAGTGCGCCGCTTGGGGTGCAACAGCATCCGCGGCACTTCGCGGGTAGCACTGAGAATGATGGTGTACGGACCGGGAAGATGCGTCTTGAGCAGACGGAAGGCCGCTGTATCGACCTTGGCAAACAAACCAAGTTGTGACAAGTCGCGGCATGCCAGCGTGAAGTTGTGCTTGTCATCCAACTGGCGCAGCCGCCGAATGCGTTCTATCCCGCTCTTGTTGCCCATCGCACAGCCGACGGCATAGGACGAATCGGTGGGATAGACCACCACGCCACCGTTGCGAATGATTTCAACGGCCTGCTTGATCAGCCTGGCCTGAGGATTGTCTGGATGTATTTGGAAAAACTGGCTCATGGGCACTCCCTGCTCAGCAGGTAACAGACTCGCATGGTTCATGATCGAAATGTCTCCACAGAGGCTGAAGATCATCCGGCAAGGCTCGATACATCCCCAGCTCAGACCAGTCGCCTGGCGCATGGAAATCGCTGCCGACGCTGGCCATCAGGCCGAACTCACGAGCCAGGATCGACAGGCCGCCAACCTGCTCCAGCGGCTGCATCCCGTTGACTACTTCGAGCGCATGCCCACCCGCCTGGGCAAACTCCGTAACCAAGCGCCGGCGCTTGCTACGCGTGAAGTCGTACTGCCACGGATGCGCCAGGCTTATCCAGGCGCCCGCGTCGCGTAGTGTAGAAACGGTTTGTTCCAAACTGGGCCAATGCTGCTTGACGTCGCCGAGCTTGCCTGAGCCAAGCCATTTGCGAAATGCATCGGCACGATCACGGACATGACCGGCACGCACCAGGAACTCGGCAAAATGCGGGCGCGCGGGGGCGTTGCCGCTGTCGCCTAGTTCTTGCTGCACGGCTCTGGCTCCGTCCAACGCGCCTGGCATGCCCTTCGCTTCCAGACGCTGAGCGATCAGTTCCGCTCGTAGCCAGCGGCCATCGTGCAGCTCCGCAATCGCCTGCTGCAGAGCGGCTGCGTCTCGGCGAAAGGCATAGCCCAGGACATGTATGGTCGCGCCGCCCCACACGCAGGAGAGCTCAATGCCGTTAACCAGCCTGATGCCCAGCGAGTCCGCCATTGCGCGCGCCGCATCGATCCCTTCGAGCGTGTCGTGATCGGTCAGGGCCAGTAGCTCGACGCCCCGAGCATGTGCCCGCTCAACCAACGCCGGGGGCGCCAGTACGCCGTCCGACGCGGTGCTGTGGCAATGCAGATCAACAATCATTCGGGACAATTCTCCAGCTACTAGGCGACATACTGTTACTGACCGTAAGGGCCGATGCTCGTGCCGTCGTCAACGTCGGCATAGCTTGCGCCGCATCCAGGAAATGATCGGTGGGCGACGTTCCGCCAAAACCACGGTTTGTTATTATGCCGGCCACTCACCGCTTCTGGCTCTCTCCGTGAAACAAATCGTCGACTTCATTCCGCTGCTGCTGTTCTTTGTCGTCTATAAACTCGAGCCGAGAACGATTGAACTGGCGGACCTGAGCCTCACGGTCGGCGGCATTTTCAACGCAACCGCTGTGCTCATTGTCAGCTCAATCGTTATCTATGCCGCACTGTTCGTTACCCAGCGAAGGCTCGAAAAGAGCCAATGGCTGACGTTGGGCGCATGCGTGCTGTTTGGCGGACTGACATTGGCGCTGCACAGCGAAACCATACTGAAATGGAAAGCGCCAGTGGTTAACTGGCTATTCGCGCTTGCGTTCATTGGGAGCCATTTCATCGGCGAAAAACCACTCATCCAGCGCCTGATGGGCCATGCGGTACGGCTGCAATCTGCGCAATGGCTGCAACTGAATGTCGCCTGGATTCTGTTCTTTCTAACCTGCGGTTTTGCCAATCTGTTCGTTGCCTTTGCCTACCCGTCGATCTGGGTCGACTTCAAGGTCTTTGGCAGCTTGGGCCTAACCTTGCTCTTCATGGCGGGCCAGGCCGTGTATCTGGTCCGTCACATGCAACCCGAACCTGAAGAATCATAGGAGTAACCATGCTCTACGCCATCATTGCGACTGACGTACCCGACTCACTCGAAAACCGTCTGGCTGCACGCCCGGCCCATCTGGCTCGCCTTGAGCAATTGAAAAGCGAAGGTCGGATGGTGTTGGCCGGTCCGCACCCGGCCGTGGACAGCAATGACCCAGGCACTGCCGGCTTTACCGGGAGCCTGGTGGTGGCCGAGTTCGAATCCCTTCAGGCTGCCGAGCAATGGGCTGAGGCCGACCCATACAAGGCGGCTGGCGTCTATGGCGATGTTGTGGTCAAGCCGTTCAAGCGAGTCTTCCCCTGAGTGATTCACCGAGATAGGTCGTTACCCGGGCCGTAGGGTTCTACGGCCCGTCAGGAAAAAACCATAAAGGAAAGAGGAGTTCCGATGCGCCAAGGTCAGCTGTCACTGTTAGTGATCCTGAGTATTGCCATGCCATTCGTGCATGCCGAGGAAGGCATCACCGTTCCCGTCACCGAGCAAACCACTGAGGTGATGCAACCCCCTCCCGACAGCAGCCTGCAGCAGGAAAAGGCGAACGCTGACATCGCCATTGTCAATGCCGAACGAGCCCAGCTCGCGCACTTGCGTAAAGAGAATCATCGTCTGCGCATGCAGCTGCAACAGGGGCAGTCGACGGTGCAACCCCCACTGTTAAACGACCAGCAACAGTGGTTTGCGGTCGGAGGTGGTGTAGGCGTACTCGGGTTCTTACTGGGCGTACTGACCACCCGAGGGCGTCGCCGCCGGCAATGGCTGAATTGAAGCGGATACGAGCGAAGGCATGAGCGAGCTGCTGCTGATAGATGACGACCAAGAACTCTGCGAACTGCTGGTGAGCTGGCTGGCGCAGGAGGGATTCGCGGCCCACGCCTGCCATGACGGCCAGAGCGCGCGTAAGGCGCTGGCCGAGCACCAGCCAGCGGCGGTAGTGCTTGATGTCATGCTGCCTGATGGCAGCGGGCTCGAATTACTCAAGTGGCTACGGAGCGAGCACCCTGACCTACCCGTGTTGATGCTATCGGGGCGCGGCGAGCCGCTGGATCGCATCCTTGGTTTGGAACTGGGCGCCGATGATTACCTGGCCAAACCCTGCGATCCGCGTGAGCTCACCGCTCGGCTGCGTGCGGTGCTGCGGCGCAGCCAACCGGCCAGCGCGCCGACTCAGTTGGAACTGGGCGATCTTTGCTACAGCCCGGCCCGGGGCGTCGCCAGCGTCGGCGACCATGACGTGACCCTGACCCTTTCCGAAGGCCGCATTCTCGAGGCATTGCTCAGCCAGCCCGGCGAACCATTAGACAAGCAGGCACTGGCGCAGCTCGCCCTTGGACGCAAGTTGACTCTCTACGACCGTAGCCTGGACATGCATGTCAGCAACCTGCGACGCAAGCTCGGCCCACATCCTGACGGACGCCAGCGCATCGTCGCGTTGCGTAGCCGCGGTTATCTTTACGCCTCCTGATCGGCTTTACCCAGCCTTTACCCTGAGCTGACTGCCCTTGACCTTGCGCGCCCTAGACTGAGCTCATCCGATCAGAGCCAGAAGCAGCGCAGGCGCTTGTGGCAATCGGCTTCATACACAGGAGAAAACCTCATGATGCGCAAGACTCTTATCGCGATGCTTTTCGCTTCGACACTTCCCACCATCGCCATGGCCATGCCCGACGGCCATCAGCGCCATCACGGTGGCAACCACGCTCCGTTCGAACAGCTGGACCTGACCAAGGCGCAAAAGCAGGAGATGCGAGCGCTGATGGGCGAACAAATGAAGAGCCATCGCGAAATTACTCAGCGGTACCTGGACAAGTTGCCAGAAGCCGAACGCAAGGCGATGCAAGACGAGCTGAAGGCGAGCAAGCAAGCCACCCACAAACAGATTCGTGACTTGCTCAAGCCTGAGCAACAGAAGCAGTTCGACGAGATGCACGAGAAGATGGAAGCCAAGCGAGCCGAACGCGCCGAGTTCCAGCAATGGAAAGCGGAACGCGATCAGAAAGACTGATTACAGCGGCTAATGGCCGAAACCAACCCGCCCGGCCTGCAGATCGCTACCCAATTGTGCAGGCCGGGCTTCGTCGTGGAGAACTGACCGGTGCGATCACTGTTTTGGCGCATCCTTGCGACATTCTGGCTCGCCATCGCGCTGGTCGCCGGCCTCGCCATGCTGCTGGGCCATGCCTTGAATCAGGACACCTGGATCGTCAATCGACATCCCGGAGTCAAGGACCTTGCTGAGATCTGGACACGGGTTTACGAGCGTCAGGGCGCCCTGCCGGCGCAATTCTTGCTCGAGCGACACCGCCACCGTTTTCATGTCGATGTGCAGGTGCTGGCGGAGAACGGCCAACCGGTTATCCGCGGAACCTTCCCGGCCCGCGCTGCCGCGTTCGAGGCGCGTCAACAGGATCGTGATGGCCGGCTCCCTTGGCGGCGACTCACCACCGACTACACCAGCCCGCTGAGTGGCGAGACCTACCTGTTCATTTACCGAATCCCGAATTCGGAACTGCAGGCGTGGCATCGCGGCAGCCTGTTCTGGCCGCTGAGCGCAATTGCCATCACGCTGATCGTGTTGACCGGCTTCAGTCTGCTGCTGACGCTGTCAATCACCCGCCCACTTGATCGTCTTCGCGGAGCCGTGCACGACCTTGGCCAGACGACCTATCAGCAGAATTCGCTTGCGCGCCTGGCCACGAGGCGCGACGAGCTCGGCGTGCTGGCCAAGGACTTCAACCGGATGGGTGCTAGGTTGCAGAGCCTGATCGGCAGCCAGCGTCAACTGCTACGGGACGTCTCCCATGAATTGCGTTCACCCCTCGCGCGCCTTCGCATCGCCTTGGCCCTTGCCGAGCGGGCAACGCCAGAGGAACGCGAACTCATCTGGCCACGGCTGGCCAAGGAGTGCGACAGGCTGGAAGCGCTGATCAGCGAGATTTTGGAGCTGGCACGATTGGATGCGGAGCCAGGTGCGGCGACGCAGGTGGATCTGCCATCGATATTTCAACAGTTGTCCGAGAACGCGCGCATCGTCGCGCCAGCCCAGCGGATCGAAACACGAATTGACGCCGGTATCGAGCTGAATGGCTGGCCAGACATGCTTGAGCGTGCGCTGGACAATCTTTTGCGTAATGCGCTGCGCTTCAATCCAGAAGGCGCGCCGATCGAACTCAGCGCCGCAACTGAGGGCGACTGGCTGCTGCTGAGCATTCGAGATCACGGGCCCGGCGTAGACGAAGCCCACCTGACGAAACTCAGTGAACCCTTTTTCCGTGCGCCCGGGCAGACCACTGCTGGCCACGGATTGGGCCTCGCGATAGCTCGACGCGCGGCGGAACGCCATGGTGGTGAGCTATTGCTTGGCAATCATCCCGACGGCGGCTTCATTGCCACCCTGAAGCTGCCACGGAGCCTGGCAAGCACAGCGCTGCCGCGCCCACAGTAGTCAGGACACCTGGCCCCACGGACGAACGAAATCCCGTGGGTCCAGTTCCGGCGGCGTCCTCGGATTTCCGTCTGGCGTTCCTACGTAAATAAAGCCGAGCACCTGCTCGTTATCCGCCAGGCCTAGCTGTTGCGCAACGTAAGGATCATAGGCGAACTCACCGGTCCGCCAGACCGCGCCCAAACCCTGCGCGTGTGCCGCAAGCAGAACGCCGTGCGCGGCACAGGCGACCGCGAGCACCTGCTCAGATTCAGGAATTTTTGGATGGGGCAGTACGCGAGCGATGGCCACCAGCACTATGGGCGCCCTGAGGGGCATCTTGCGCGGTTTAGCCAATGCATCGTCCGGTAATTCCGGCTGACGCAAGCGAAGCGCCTCGGCGAATAACGCACCCAGTCGCTCCCGGGCGTCACCCTGAACAGTCAGGAAACGCCAGGGGCGAAGCTGACCGTGATCGGGCGCCCGCAATGCGGCACGCAGGATCACATCCATCTGGGCAGCATTCGGTGCGGGATCAGCAAGCCGTGTCACAGACACACGGTTGAGTAACAGGTCGAGAGCGTCCATCAGCACCTCCAAAAAACGAATCGGACATTCTAGAGGTCCGACCCGTTCTTTTGGCAGCCCATTGCACAATAGCCCAACGCGTGAGGGATCCCCGTCAGGCGACCCGGTCCGGCGAAATCTGCGGCTCCAGCGGTGGCGTGATGGGTGGCAGGCCATGGGCCGCTCGAGCCGCATCACAATGGGCGTTGTGCTGCCCGTCTACCCAAGACGCCTCGAACTCGCGGCACGTGCTCGAACGCTGTTCATACATCGTGCAGCGCACACCACACCCCACATCGCCCATCAAGCCAACGCAGCGCGCGGGCTTGGACTCCGTGCCCAGCATCGCCACGTGAAATGGGCTGACCTGTACGGTCGCGCTGTCCGGAACGGTACCGCCGGATGAGGCACATTCGCCCCAAAAGAAAGACACACGAAAATACGCGCAGCAGGCGCCGCACGTGAGGCAAGGATTGTCGATCGACATGAAAGGTGAGCACCCAGAAACCGGCAAAGGGCCGGCGCCGAGCGGCTATTCTATTGATCGCAACGGACTTGGGAAGAGCCCGGCAGGGTC
Source organism: Pseudomonas sp. DNDY-54 (assembly GCF_019880365.1). Lineage (NCBI taxonomy): Bacteria > Pseudomonadati > Pseudomonadota > Gammaproteobacteria > Pseudomonadales > Pseudomonadaceae > Pseudomonas > Pseudomonas sp. DNDY-54. The sequence continues at coordinate 1,800,736 of NZ_CP082271.1, read as the reverse complement.
CGCCGCAAAAGATTTTTTGGCGCGCCGATAGCCGGTTTACTGCCGCTCCGACAGGCGTAGAATGACGGCCTCATTTTCGAGCCGAGCATGAATCACACATGTCCTTGCCGACGCTGCGCATTATCGGTTTCATTCTCGGCATCTTCCTGATCACCCTCGCAGTCAGCATGGTCATTCCGATGGTCACGTTGCTGGCCTTCGAGCGCACCGACGACCTCCAAGCGTTCCTCTGGGCGAGCCTTATCACCTTCGGCTGCGGTTTCGCGCTGGTTGCCCCGGGCAGACCGGCCAATACCCATCTACGCCCACGCGACATGTATTTCCTGACCACTGTCAGCTGGGTGATTGTTTGCTGTTTTGCCGCGCTTCCGCTGATGCTGATACACCACATCAGTTATACCGATGCGTTTTTTGAAACGATGTCAGGCATCACAACAACCGGGGCGACCGTGCTTTCGGGGCTCGACAGCGCATCACCGGGCCTGTTGATGTGGCGATCACTGCTGCATTGGCTCGGCGGCATCGGTTTCATCGGCATGGCAGTAGCAATTCTGCCGCTGTTGCGCGTCGGCGGAATGCGCTTGTTCCAGACAGAATCATCGGACTGGTCAGAAAAAGTCATGCCGCGCTCGCACATGGCCGGCAAGTACCTGATCGCCATCTACGTGACCTTTACGGTGGCGGCTTTCATTGCCTTTTGGCTGGCGGGGATGAGCGGCTTCGATGCCATCAACCACGCGATGTCGACCGTGGCAACGGGCGGTTATTCGACGTCCGATGCTTCACTCGGCAAGTTCAGCCCGGCATCCCACTGGGTGGCTATCGTCTTCATGATTCTGGGCAGCTTGCCGTTCACCTTGTATGTCGCAACTGCACGCGGTAACCGCAACGCTCTGTTAGGCGATCAGCAGGTTCGGGGCTTTCTGGTGGTACTGACCGTGACCAGCCTGCTATTCAGCGGCTGGTACTGGCTCAACCATGATGACAACCTGCTCGACTCGCTGCGTATCGTGACGTTCAGCGTGGTGTCCGTCGTGACGACCACGGGGTTCGCCGTTAACGATTACACCCAGTGGGGTGGTTTTGCGGTCATGGTGTTCTTCTACCTGACATTCCTGGGTGGGTGTTCGGGCTCAACGTCCGGCGGATTGAAGATGTTCCGTTTCCAGGTCGCCTACGCCCTCTTGCGCTCGAACCTCAAGCAACTGGTCCATCCACGCGCTGTGATTCGTCAGCAATACAACGGGCACAACCTCGACGAAGAAATCGTCCGCTCGATTCTGACCTTCTCGTTCTTCATCACCATGACGATCGGCGTGTTGGCATTGTGTCTGGCACTGCTTGGTCTGGATCCGATTACCGCGCTCACCGGTGCTGCCTCAGCGGTCTGCAACGTTGGGCCTGGTCTGGGGCCAATCATCGGTCCAGCGGGCAACTTCTCGACGCTGCCCGACGCGGCAAAATGGTTGTTGTCGGTCGGCATGTTGCTGGGTCGTCTGGAGATCATCACCGTGCTGGTCATGCTGACGCCTTCGTTCTGGCGTCATTGACTCGATCAGGACTCGCCGATGTCCTCGTTCCACAACTCGGGGCTGCTGGCGATGAAGCGGCGCATCATTTCAACGCATCGCGCATCCTGCAGTACGTCGACCTCAACGCCGCGACCACGCAACCACAACTCCTCGCCCATGAAGGTCTGGTTCTCGCCGATGACGACCTTGGGAATACCGTAGAGCAGGATCGCCCCGCTGCACATCGAGCAAGGCGATAGCGTGGTGTACAGAACAGAGTTCGCGTAAACGCTGGCCGGTTGCCGGCCGGCGTTCTCGAACGCATCCATCTCCCCATGCAACACGGCGCTACCCTGCTGCACCCGACGGTTGTGCCCCCGACCAATGATTTGCCCGCGGTGGACGATCACTGACCCAATGGGAATCCCGCCTTCGGCCAACCCCTTCTCCGCCTCTTCTATCGCGGCCTGCATGAATGCATCCATCATGTTGCTCCCCTGACAGTTAACGATTAACGGCTCAGGCTTGGATTCGCCGCATTCAGGCGGCGTTGGCCTTGCGCTTGAACAGCCGGGCGCCCAGCGTAACCGCAGCGAATACCAGGCCGCCGACGAGGATGCCGAAGGCGGCGTCCAGCAGCGTCGGCAGCAACCCGGCTAACACTGAGCCGATATAGGGCAGCGCGACCGTGTTTTCCGCGGTGTTCTGGATGAAATGGTGAATGGCCTGGATACCGTGAGTGAGGATACCGCCGCCGACCATGAACATGGCCGCCGTGCCAATCACCGACAAGGATTTCATCAGCCATGGCGCAACCGCGAGAACTCCCCTCCCGATCGCCTGCGCGCCGCTATTGGCGCGTTGGCTCAATGCCAGGCCGGCATCGTCCAGCTTCACGATGCCGGCCACCAGCCCATACACGCCGATCGTCATGATCATCGCGATGCCTGCGAGTACCGCCACTTGCTCGATGAAGGATGCCGCAGCCACGGTGCCAAGGGTGATGGCGATGATTTCGGCTGACAGAATGAAGTCCGTGCGTACCGCACCACTGATCTTGTCTTTCTCGAAAGCGACCATGTCGACGCTCGGGTCTGCCAGTGCCTTCAATTGCTCTTCGTGGTGATTGTCGTCGCGATGCAGGAAGCGATGCGCAAGCTTCTCGAAACCCTCAAAACAGAGAAACGCGCCGCCAAACATCAGCAACGGGGTGATCGCCCAGGGTATGAACGCGCTGATCAGCAGAGCTGCTGGCACCAGGATCAGCTTGTTTCGCATCGACCCCTTGGCCACGGCCCAAACCACGGGCAGTTCCCGGTCGGCTTTAACGCCAGTGACCTGTTGAGCATTCAGCGCGAGGTCGTCACCCAATACACCCGCCGTTTTCTTTGCGGCGATCTTGGTCATCACAGACACGTCGTCCAGGATCGTCGCGATATCGTCAATCAGGGCAAGCAGGCTACTGGCCAAAGCGGGGTTTCCTTAAGTGGGTATTCATGAGGCGCCGGCATGTGCATGCCATGCATCGAGAATTCTGAAAGCTAAGGCCCTCTTCCCGCAACACAAGTTCCGGCCTGGCAGTGTCAATAGCGACACGTTTCGGCAGAGAACTCCGCTGAGGTTTACCCAATGGAGGGCAAGCACGAAGCAATGAAGCTGATGGCCGTCGCCGATGGTCAAAAGACGTCAACGAACATAGACTGCCGTGACGACAATGACAGGAGGTGCGGCATGAGCACGCAAACCGCCGAACGTTTCACCCGCTTCGCAGAGTTCTATCCGTTCTATCTGGCCGAGCACAGCAACCCCACCTGCCGGCGACTGCACTATGTCGGTAGTTTGCTGGTAATCGCCATCCTGGCTTACGCACTGATCAGCCAACATTGGTTATGGCTGCTGGCGATGCCTCTGGCCGGTTACGGCTTTGCCTGGGTTGGCCACTTCATCTTCGAGAAAAACCGCCCGGCCACCTTTCAGTACCCGCTCTACAGCTTTCTGGGCGACTGGGTGATGCTCAAAGACATGCTCACTGGAAAGATTCGATTCTGACGACGGAACCGGGTCTCTTCCGGCCCGTAACCGCAGCCCGTCACGGATTGGACGGGCGGTTTGGCGCAATGGTGGCGACTTGGTTATGATCGCCGGGCCAGCGCCGGTCGTGGCGCTGCTGACTCCAACGGCGCTTGCCAGAGCGCCGGTACCATTCAGGGATAGTAATCATAATGTCAACCGTGACCGGTGAACGGCGCAACGGCCTCGCTACTCGTCCCTTGCGCGAGTATTACGCACGGGTTTTTGCTTATCTGACCTGCGCCGCCACGCTCGCTGCCGGTGTTTATACCCAGCAATTTTCGCTCAACTTGTTGTGGCTGGTGCCTTACACGCTCCTCTACCCGCATTTCGCCTATCACCTGAGCTATCGCTTCAAGCGGCAACACCCCGAGCAAACCTCGCAAACCCTTCTATGCCTCGACGCCCTGAATGCGGGCGCAGGTATTGTGCTGCTCGGATGCGCGCTGGTACCCAGCCTGATGTTTTTGCTAACGCTGGGCTTCAGTGCGCTGGTCATCGGCAGCCTGCGCCACTTTCTGATGACTATGCTGATGGTCACGATCGGGGTCGGGCTGACCAGCTTGCTGGTGCCCTTGCAATTCGACAGCACGACTCCGGTCCTGGTGTCCTCCGTCAGCATTCTGTTCACTACGGTCTATATCTGTGTCACGGCCTACTATGTGCACCAGCAAGGCATACGGTTGGCACAGGCGCGCAGCGCGGTGGAGGCCGAACAGGCCAAGGCCGCACGGTTGGCACGCAATCTGGCGAAGTACCTGTCGCCTCAAGTGTGGGAGTCGATCTTCTCTGGCAAACGCAGCGTGCGCCTGGAAACCCAGCGCAAGAAACTGACGGTGTTCTTCTCGGACATCAAAGGCTTCACTGAACTCGCCGAAGAATTGGAGGCTGAAGCGCTCACCGATCTGCTCAACACCTACCTCAATGAGATGTCGAAGATCACGCTGAAGTACGGTGGCACTATCGACAAGTTCGTAGGCGACTGCGTGATGGTGTTCTTCGGTGACCCTGCCACCCAGGGAGCGAAAAAGGATGCGGTGGCGGCCGTCTCGATGGCCATCGCCATGCGCAAGCATATGAAGGTACTTCGACAGCAGTGGCGCGCCCAAGGCATTACCAAGCCGATGGAAATCCGCATGGGGATCAATACTGGCTACTGCACGGTCGGCAACTTCGGTGCCGACACTCGCATGGACTACACCATCATTGGCCGCGAAGTGAACCTGGCCAGCCGGTTGGAGAGTTCGGCCGAAGCCGGAGAAATCCTGATTTCCCACGAAACTTATTCGTTGGTCAAAGACGTCATCATGTGCCGCGACAAGGGCCAGATAACCGTCAAAGGGTTCACGCGGCCGGTCCAGATCTATCAGGTCGTGGATTTCCGCCGGGATCTCGGCGCGACCAACAGCTTCGTTGAGCATGAGCTGCCGGGCTTTTCGATGTACCTGGACACCAACGGCGTGCAGAACTTCGACAAAGAGCGCGTCATACAAGCGCTCAATCAGGCCGCCGAGAAGCTTCGCGACAAGGTCATCATGTAACCTGTCGACAGCGTTCAGGTGTCACGCCATCTTCACCGTCAGCTCCACTAGCGCAAGCACTCGAGGTCACCCATGCCGCCTATCCTGTCCTTGCGCCATTACAATCATGACCCGATCATCCACAGCCATCAGCACACCCAGCTAGTGTTCGGCCTGCGTGGCCAGCTGGATTTCGAAATCAATGGCCAAGGCAGTCGTATCCATCAGCAGCTGCTCGCGGTGGTGCCTAGCGAAGCGCGCCATGCCTGCCACAGCGCCGACGGCAGCGCGTGTCTGGTCGTGGATATTCCAGACCGGGTCTGGCTTCAGCAGCACCTCGGCCATCACGCTGATTCCGCGCAGCGGTTACTGGAACAACCCGCTGCGCTGCGCCTGAGCCCGGCCCAGAGCCAGCTTGTCAGTTGGCTTTCAGCGAGCCCGATCAACGATCCGGTCATAAGCCACCAAGGCGCCACGTTGTTATTGGCCAGCCTTGCGGCTGGCTGCGAGCCGATCAAGGAGAGCCAGCTGCTCCCGCTGGCCGCGCTTGAGACTCATATTGACCGCCACCTGGCACACCCCCTCGAGGTCCGGGATCTTGCCCGTCTGGCCGGGCTTTCCGTGCAGCGCTTCCATGCACGCTTCGTCAGCGAAACAGGGTACACGCCACAAGCGTTCATCCGACTGCGCCGCTTGCAGCAGGGGCGTCAGTTGCTGCTGAGTACCCCGTTGGCGGTCGGCGAGATAGCCCTTCGCGTCGGATACGCATCGCAGAGCGCCTTCACCGCAGCGCTCAATCGACAGTTCGACACCACACCCCGCGCCATCAGACGCGAGGGGCGCGACAAATCCCGCGAGTGACGCGACAGACAGTTTGTCTCGCGTGCTCCATCATGACTGCTCCGTGCCACATGTGATGCCCCAACGCACCCTATCGCGAGGCCTCATGATTCAGTCAGACCCTTCTATGCAATTCACGCAACGCATGCGATCAGCAGCGAAATCCAAGCCATGACCCATCGCAACGCCTTGCTCGCGATCCATTTCGGCGCGCTGATGTTCGGGCTATCAGGCGTATTCGGCAAGCTGGCCGAAAGCACTCCCCTGATCATCACGATGGGCCGCGCGGGTTTCGCGGTGGCTGCGCTGCTTTTGGCCGCCCAGTTTTTCCGTCGCAATGGCGCTCACCCAAGCATTCGCCAACGGGCCGGTCTGCTGCTTGGCGGGCTACTGCTCGGTGGCCACTGGCTCACCTTCTTCATCGCCGTCAAGACAGCCGGTGTCGGCATCGCCACGCTGGGTTTTGCCAGCTTTCCCGCCTTTACCGTGCTACTAGAAGGGTTGCTGTTTCGAGAGCGCACCCGACCCATCGAGTTCGGCATGGTGGCACTCGTATGCGTCGGATTGCTGTTGGTCACGCCGCAGTTCGATCTGGCGAGTGAAAGCACGCTGGGTCTGTTGTACGGCATTTCGTCAGGCCTGATGTTCGCCCTGCTCTCGTTGCTCAATCGCGCCATCACCCGCGGCGTCGACCCGGTCCAGGCGGCGCTCTGGCAGAACGGCACCATCCTGTTATGCCTTTTACCGTTCACCTGGACGTCACTGCCCTCAATCCCGCCACTCGACTGGCTGTGGCTGGCGCTGCTTGGGGTTTTCTGTACCGGCCTCGCTCACAGCTTGTTCGTCGCCAGCCTGAAGGTACTGAAAGCCCGCACGACCTCGGTAATTTTCGCGCTGGAACCGGTGTATGGCATCGCGTTCGCCTGGTGGCTGTTCAACGAGCAGCCAACGCTGGGGATGTTGTTCGGCGGTGCCTTGATCATCCTGGCCTCGGTGATAACCAGTCGTTTGAAGGTCCCCGCCGTCAGCATCGCCCCGACGACCATACCCGATGCACCGCATCCCCCAGGACAGTCGCGCTGACCACAACGCACTCGCGTGGCGACGGGGACACCGCATCAGTGAGAGTGCCGGGGCACCTCCGCGCCGCGGCAACCAACCAAGAAGTCGAAATCGCACCCTTCGTCCGCCTGCAGGACGTGTTCAACAAACAGCCGCCGGTATCCGCCGTCCCACAGCAACCCTTTTGGGGGATGCCAATCCGCCAGGCGCGCCTGCAACTCGGCCTCAGGGATGTCGAGATGCAGCCGGCCCGCGAAGCAGTCCAGTTCAATGAAATCGCCATTTCGCACCACCGCCAGCGGCCCGCCAGCAGCCGCCTCCGGCGCGACATGCAACACCACTGTGCCGTAGGCCGTGCCGCTCATGCGGGCATCGGAAATCCGCACCATGTCGGTGATACCTTTCGCAAGCACCTTCGGCGGCAGGCCCATGTTGCCGACCTCGGCCATACCGGGATACCCCTTGGGTCCGCAGTTCTTCATCACCAGCACGCAGGTTTCGTCCACGTCCAGTTCCGGGTCGGCGATGCGCGCTTTGTAGTCATCGAAGTCTTCGAAGACGACCGCGCGGCCTCGATGTTTCATCAGGCTCGCGGTGGCCGCGGACGGCTTGAGCACTGCGCCGCTGGGCGCCAGATTGCCGCGCAACACACAGATTCCGCCATCCTCACGCAACGGATTGTCCAGCGGGCGGATGACCTCGTCCTGCCCATAAATGGGCGCCTGGGCGCAGTTTTCCCACAGCGACTTGCCATTGACCGTCAAGGCATCCGGATTGGGAAGCAGGCTGTTCTCGCCTAGCCGTCGAATCACCGCCGGCAAGCCGCCGGCATAGTAGAACTCCTCCATCAGAAACCGTCCGGAGGGTTGCAGATCAACAATGGTCGGCATGCCGCGACCGATGCGCGTCCAGTCATTCAGGTCGAGCGCGACACCCATCCGACCGGCGATGGCCTTGAGGTGAATCACCGCATTGGTTGATCCACCGATGGCAGCGTTGACGCGAATGGCATTTTCAAACGCCGCTTTGGTCAGCACCTTCGACAATCTCAGGTCTTCCTGCACCATCTCGACGATACGCATTCCCGACAGATGCGCCAGCACATAGCGGCGTGAATCCACAGCCGGAATCGCCGCGTTGTGCGGTAAGGAAGTACCCAACGCTTCGGCCATGCAGGCCATGGTCGAAGCGGTGCCCATGGTGTTGCAGGTTCCCGCTGAGCGCGACATGCCGGCCTCGGCGGAAAGGAATTCGTTGAGGTCGATCAGCCCTGCCTTGTACTGCTCATGCATCTGCCAAACGATGGTGCCAGCCCCGATATCGCGGCCGTTGTGCTTGCCGTTAAGCATCGGCCCACCCGTGACCACAATGGCTGGCACGTCGCAGCTTGCCGCGCCCATCAGCAGTGCGGGCGTTGTTTTATCGCAGCCGGTGAGCAGCACGACCGCATCAATAGGGTTCCCCCGGATCGACTCTTCGACATCCATGCTGGCCAGATTACGGGTCAGCATGGCGGTCGGTCTGAGGTTCGACTCGCCATTGGAAAAGACCGGAAACTCCACGGGATAGCCGCCGGCTTCAAGCACGCCCTTTTTCACATGCTCGGCGATCTTGCGGAAATGTGCGTTGCAGGGGGTCAGCTCTGACCAGGTGTTGCAAATGCCAATGATCGGCTTGCCCTGAAATTCGTGATCAGGAATGCCCTGATTCTTCATCCAGCTGCGGTACATGAAGCCGTTCTTATCGGTGGTGCCGAACCATTGAGCGGAGCGCAGGGGGCGTTTTTCGATCATTGATACACCTGTCTTGGTCGGGTCGGCCTGCTGGGTCGCCCTTACTTTTTTTGTTGGGGGTGCTGCCGCCGGGTCGTGATGGCGTAACAGCTGTCCCGGCCGCTGCATCGCCTATCCGGATGTTGAAAAGACTAGGGAGCGAAGCCATCATCAACAAATACTGAATCTCGCCGTATCGATACTCAAACGGATATGCCAAGCATGAAGCTGATCAATAGCAATTGGTTCGTTCGGGCCCGCCTGAAAAATCGTCACATTCCGCTTTTGGTGGCGTTGGGCGACACCGGCAACCTCAATCGCGCCTCCGAAGGGCTGGGCATATCCCAGCCCGCCATTTCAAAGCTGTTGAAGGAACTGGAAGAGGGTCTCGGTGTGGCGCTGTTCGAGCGGCACGCTCGTGGGGTGGTCCCGACGCTCTATGGCGAAGCCATGATTCGCCATGCCAGGCGCATGCTCAACACCTTGGACAATGCGTACAGCGAGGTCGATGCACTGCGCCAAGGACAACAAGGTCATGTTCGGATCGGCACCATCCTGACGCCCTGCGCCGATCTGTTGCCTGAAGTCGTCAGCCGCGCCCGACAGCGTTTCCCGGGTCTCGAACTGAGTATCCGTACGGGTTCGAGCCGTGATTTGCTGGCGATCCTCGACGACGGCGAACTGGACTTTCTGGTCGCGCGCTTCGTTGCCGATGGCCAGCAGCATGACCTTCATTTCGAGCCGCTGGCCGCAGAACCGTTGCGGATTTGCGGCCGAGCGGGCTTTATCGAAGGCCCGATATCTCGTGCCGAGCTGAATGCGGCCGACTGGGTGCTACCACCGGCAGGGAGCGTGTTGCGGCAGGAATTCGATGCCTTGTTTCAGCGGGTCGGTATGCGCCCGCCAACCAAAGTCGTTAACGCCGAAAACCTGCTGATGGTGACGACCCTGGTTGAGAAGAACGACATGCTGACCGTGCTACCGCGCGACGTGCTGGCGCACTATGCGCGTTACGGCATGCTTGCGGAGATCGAAGTCGATGCCACCATCGACACCGACCTGAACCAGGGGCTGATGGCTTTTGGTCTTATCACCAAGAACCAGCAGCTGCTCTCTCCGGCCGCGCGCAATGTACTTGAGCTGGTGCGCGAGGTCGCGCTGCAACCCGAGGCCAGCGAGGCCACTTAGCGCTCCGCAGTGGAGTGACTGCTGCGAGAACTGAGCAAGCCCAAGCGCGCCAGACGCGCGAGCTAGCGTCCGGGCGGCCATTGCGCTGACAGGCAGTAAACGACCCGTCAGCTCGACTCAAATGGCGTTTCGTGTCATCTCACCATCCACAAGCCGGTTGATTCCCAGCGGGTTGGAATCTTTCAGAGCGTCCGGCAGAAGCTTTTCCGGGAAGTTCTGATAGCAGACTGGCCGCAGGAAGCGGTCGATCGCCAGGGTGCCCACCGACGTGCCCCGCGCATCAGATGTCGCCGGGTATGGCCCGCCATGAACCATCGCATCACAGACTTCCACACCGGTTGGATAGCCGTTGAGCAGCAAGCGTCCGGCCTTTTGTTCCAATACCGTGGCGAGATCCGCAAAACCGCTCAAATCCGCCTCTTCGGCGATCAACGTCGCGGTGAGCTGGCCGCGCAGGCCCTGTAATGCACGGAGCAGCTCCGCCTTGTCGGCGACCTCGATAACGACCGTGGTGGGCCCGAAGACTTCCTCCTGCAGCAGTTCGTTACCCTCGATGAGCAGCTGCGCATCCGCTTTGAACAGTTGCGGCCGCGCCTGGTTGCCATCTTGCTCGGCCCCCGCCAGAAGCGTAATACCTGGGTGCGCCTGCAAATGCTCCAGCCCCTTGGTGTAGCTCTTCAACGTACCGGCGTTAAGCATGGTCTGCGCTGGCTGCTCGGACATGAAGCTGGTGAGCTGTGCAAGAAAGGCCGAGAACTCCGGCGAGCGAATGCCGATAACCATCCCGGGATTGGTACAGAACTGGCCGCAGCCCATGACCACAGAGGCGGTCAGTTCGTTGGCGATTGCATCACCGCGAACCTTCAGCGCCTCAGGCAACACCAGCACGGGGTTGATGCTGGACATCTCGGCGAAGACCGGGATCGGATGGGGACGCGCCGCCGCCATGTCGCACAGCGCCCGCCCGCCCCGCAGCGAGCCAGTGAAACCAACCGCTTGTATCGCCGGATGCTTGACCAGCCACTCCCCAACGCCACCGCCATAAATCATATTGAACACGCCTTTGGGCATGCCGGTTTTCTCAGCGGCACGAACGATTGCGTCGGCCACCCGCTCGGCCGTTGCCATGTGACCGCTGTGCGCCTTGAACACAACCGGACACCCCGCAGCCAGCGCCGAGGCGGTGTCGCCGCCGGCCGTGGAGAAGGCCAGGGGGAAATTACTGGCACCAAAGACCGCAACCGGGCCGAGCCCCATACGGCATTGGCGCAAATCCGGACGAGGCAGCGGCTTGCGCTCCGGTAAGGCGCGGTCAATACGCGCCCCGTAGAAATCACCGCGACGCAGCACCTTGGCAAACAAACGCATCTGCCCGCTGGTTCGCCCGCGCTCGCCCTGGATGCGCCCTGCAGGCAGAGCGGTTTCCTGGCAAACCAGCGACACAAAGTCATCGCCCAGCGCGTCGAGCTCATCGGCTATGGCGTCGAGAAATCCGGCGCGCTTTTCAGCCGGAAGTGCACGGTACGTTGTGTAGGCGCTTGCCGCCGCTTCAGCCGCGGCGCTCACTTCGTCCTCGGTGGCCTGTACGAACTCGAACGGCAGCGCTTCGCCACTGGTGGCATCGTGGCTCTGCAGCGTTTGCGTGCCGGCGGCACGGCGTGCACCGGCTATGTAGTTGTGGCCGAGAATGGCGGACATGGAAGTTCTCCTCTAGCGGTTGGTTCAAGGGCTCCGCAGCGCCTGCCGAAAACGCCGACGGCTGGCGGACAAGCGCGCCGCCGCACGGATGGCAAACCGTCTGCAGCTCATCGCACAGGCCGGTACGGCTGCAGCCTGTTGATTCAGAGCGCTTTGACGCCCCCGACCTTAATGCCGGCCGGATGAATCGAGATGCCGTTGCGCAAAGGCTCACCGAAGGCATCGAGACTGATCTCGAACTGGTCGCCCGGCTGAGGCTTGATGCCGTCAGCGAACGACAGCGTGGCCGTACCAAAAAAATGCACGTGCACGTCGCCCGGGCGGAGAAATTGCGAGTACTTGAAGTGGTGAAACTCCAGATTCGCAAGGCTATGGCACATGTTCTCCTCGCCGGACAAAAACTCTTTTTCCCACAACACCTGTCCGTCCCGTCGGATGCGGCTGACACCCGCCAGGTTCGCCGGCAGCTCGCCAATGCGAAGCTCCGGCCCGAACGAGCAGAATCTGAGCTTGGAGTGGGCCAGATACAGGTAGTTCTTACGCTCCATCACATGGTCGGAAAATTCATTGCCAAGGGCGAAGCCCAGTCGATAAGGCTGACCGTCGTCACCTATGACATAGAGACCGGTCAACTCGGGCTCTTCACCAAAGTCCTCAGCGAAGTCAGGCGCCGGGAAATCAGCCCCGGGGCGAACCACGGTGCTGCCATCACCCTTGTAGAACCACTCCGGCTGCGCCCCAACAAGCCCCGCCTGCGGCTTTCCACCCTGCATTCCCCAGCGGAACATCTGCATCGAGTCGGTGAGCTTTTCCTCGCGCTGTTCGACCTGCTGATGCATTTTGTCTCGCGTCGCCGCGCTCCCCAAGTGGGTCAAGCCGGTACCGCTGACCAGGCAATGCGCCGGGTCCTCATGATCCAGCGGCGCCAGCACACGTCTGTCGGCCAGCAGCTGGCGATACGACGGACCGGCATCAAGCCCTTGAAGATCGATCTGTGCCGCCAGGCTGTTGCCGCTACGGATCGCCGCCAGCGCCAGCTCCCGCGTGCTGCCGACGCCACGTAACACCTCGATACGCTCGTCATTCACCACGCCAACCTGACGCTCGCCCTGCTCGTTCTGAAACTGGATCAACCGCATGGGGCTTCCTCTTCTTATTAGGCACCCGCACCTGCAGGCGTTTGTTGCGATCACTTTAAAAAGCGGCTGGGGTGGTGCCTAATGAAAGCTTCTGATTAAGTGATAACTTCCAGTCATCCCCATGATCGCCGCCCTCCCCTCGATCGTTTCCCGCCTGCGCCTCAAACAGTTGCGCCTTCTCATCGCGCTAGACGAGCAAGGCTCGCTGCACCGCGCCGCCGAGCAGATTTCGATCAGCCAGCCTGGGGCGACCAAGGCGCTGCACGAAATAGAATCGACGTTCGCGGCCGAGCTGTTTACCCGCAGCAGCCAGGGATTGCAGCCCAACGATCTGGGGAGATGCGTGATTCGCTACGCGCGGCTGATCCATAGCGATCTCGCGCATTTGCGCGAAGAGATGGTCGGCATTCTTCAAGGACACGGCGGGCGTCTCTCGGTTGGGGTGATCATGGGCGCGGTTCCGTTATTGATGCGCACGCTGGGCCGGCTGCGACGCAAACAGCCGGAGCTTTCGGTTGAAATCGTCGAAGATACGAGCGCCCGACTGCTCGGCCTGATCGACGAGGGGCGGCTGGATCTGGCGATTTGCCGGAGCAGCGTCAGTCGGCGTCCAGATGCGTATGACTGCCTGACCCTGCACGAGGAGCAGCTGGCAGTCGTGTCGCATCCAGACCATCCCCTTGCCGACGCGGAGGCGCTGACGCTGCATGAGCTGAAGGGCTATCGCTGGGTCATCTACCCGGCGAACATGCCGATGCGCCAGCTGCTGGAGCGAGAATTCAGCGAAGCCAGCCTTGAATTTCCGCGCTATCCGGTGGAAACCGCGTCAACCTTCACCACGCTTAGCCTGCTGCAGGAAGACCCTCAACTGGTTGCGGTCATGCCGCTGTCGGTCGCCCGCTTTAGCGAGCGTTTCGACATGATCCGTCAACTGCCACTCGCGCTGCGCTCACGCAGTGAACCCTACGGTGTCATTGCACGGCACGGGAGCAGTCTGTCTCCGGCGGCGCAGTTGCTGCTCGACGAATTGCGAAGCGAAAGCGCTTCAGCTTCAACCGCCGCGCTGTGATCAGCTAGAGCAAACCGCGAGCCGCCAGGTTTTTAAACAGAGCCAGCACACCAAACTCCCAAGGCGGCACCACGTCGCTGTGATTGACACGATTGTGCAGCGCACCCAGGTGTGCGCTGCGGATACTGACCCGGTCGCCCAGCTTGTGGGTGAAGCCGGAGCCCACCGTATCGCGGTCCTGTGTGGGCGCGAACAACGTACCCAGGAACAGCAAAAAACCGTCGGGGTATTGGTGGTTGCGGTTGATAGCTTGAGCCACCAGATCCAGCGGGTCCCGACTGATCTGATCCATCGAACTGCTGCCGTGAAGAACGTAGCCGTCCTCTCCCTCAACGGACAGATCAACGACGCAGCGGCGCACATCATCGATGCCAAAGCTGTCATCGAACAGCCGAATGAATGGCCCGATGGCACAGGAGGCGTTGTTGTCCTTCGCCTTGCTCAGCAGTAGCGCACTGCGGCCTTCAAAGTCGCGCAAGTTCACGTCGTTGCCCAGCGTGGCCCCCACCGCTACACCACGGCTGTTGACGGCCAGCACCACTTCTGGCTCGGGGTTGTTCCATGCTGACTCCGGGTGTATTCCAATCTCCGCGCCGGTGCCGACGGCAGCCAGCACAGGCGCCTTGGTGAATATCTCCGCGTCCGGGCCGATGCCGACTTCCAGATACTGAGACCACAGGCCTTGCTCGATCAGCACGTGCTTGAGCTGCATCGCCGCGTCCGAGCCCGGTTGAATACGCGACAGATCAGCGCCCAGCACCTTGTCAACCTGGCCTCGTACCGCCTCGGCTTTGGCCGGGTCACCGGCAGCCTGCTCCTCGATCACGCGCTCGATCATGCTGGCCGCGAACGTAACCCCGGCGGCCTTGATCACCTGTAGATCCGCTGGCGCCAGCAGGTACGGACGCGTCGGGTCGAGGTCATCGCCGCTGTTGTCCAGCAGCGATTTGGTGTCGGCGATCCGCGGCGCGTCCAGCTGCGCCAAGCGCTGCAACAGTGCGGGCTTCTCGAACAACCCGCTCAGGGTCGGTGCTAGCTGAGACAGGTCAAAGACGCCGTCCTCACGCAGCAGCACGGGTGTCGGCCCAGGCGCCTCGCCAGGCAACCAGATCCGTCCGACGAGCGTTCCCCGCATGCCGTCAGCGGGCAGGGTATTTTCAGCTGTGAGCTGGATCCGGCAGGGCATAGATCGTTACCTTCGTGAGGATAGGAACGCCGCACCTAACCTAAGCGACAGGCCCACACCGAGGCAGGCTGCAGTAGTATCCAGTGCTCGGACTCGGCCTTAGCGCGGCGATCGACACTGTAGGCAGCGTGACCGCCGGGCTTCTAATGACAAATTCTCAGGGACCGATATGACTTCGTTATCACTCGCCCGCCGAATGGCCCGATCATGAGTACCGAACAGGGCAACCTGCCTGCGCTGAAGAACTGGCTCAAATACCGCCATTTGGCGTTGATTTCCACCTTGGCACGTACCGGCAACATGCACACCACGGCGGAGCAGATGGGCCTCAGCCAACCCGCGGTGAGCAAGATGTTGAGGGATATCGAGGCGCTGTTCGGTTTCGAGCTTTTCGAGCGATTGTCACGCAAGCTTGTACCCACCGAGCTCGGGCAGGTGGTGATCCAGCATGCCGAGAGCACGTTGAACGATACCCAGCGCTTCGCCCATCAACTCGACACCTTGCGCAAGGGCGGCCACGGCAACATCAAGATAGGCGCGATCATTGCCGCCACCGCCGCAACCATTCCGGTAGCGCTGGTGGAGCTCAAGCGCCGACGGCCACTGTTAATGATCGAACTGGTGGAGCAGACCAGCGATCACCTGCTGGACATGCTTGAGCACAAACAGCTCGATCTGGTGATCGGACGCTTCACTAATAGCCGTCAGCAGCAGCGTTTCGACTTTCAACCGCTGGCCGAAGAGCCGTTCTGGCTGGTCTGCAAACGAGACCATCCGCTCAGTAATCAGAGTGATATCCACCCCGCCGAACTCACCCGCTGGCCTTGGGTGCTCTACCCGTTCGATACGCCGATGCGCCAAATGCTTGAGCAACGCCTGAGCCAGCTGGATGTCGCTCCGCCGAGCAACGTCATCGAAACGACATCGGTTCAAACCACCCTCTATCTGCTGCGTAACAGCGAGACGCTCGCTCTATTGCCGGAAGCCATCGCCCGGCAACAGGTCGAGCAGGGATTGCTCTGCGAATTATCCACCAGCCTGGCCACCCAATCGCTCCGGTACGGCATCCTCACCCGCAAGCATCAACCGCCTTCTAGCAACGCTTCGGAACTGATCCAGATCCTAATGAACGACCGCGCCGAGACCTGAGCCGCTCCACCTCGATCACAACGCAGCTATACCCGGCCGACGGGCGAGTCGGGTGTGCTGCGCGCCGCTGGATAACCGGCCGTTATCGACTAATGAAGAAGCATCATTAGTCCGCCATGAGAAGCCGTCTATACCTTCCTCAGTGCTCGCGAGGGCCGGTCTGCCGCCCTCGCCGAGCATCGTGCATTCAAGCGGTTAGCACCGCGAGAGAAAAACAAGACCCAGCACGAAGGAACAGCAATGCCGGTGATTACCCGCGTCGATGTCCACGATATTCGCTTTCCGACGTCCCGCTCGCTGGACGGCTCGGACGCGATGAACCCTGCGCCCGATTATTCCGCCACATACGTCATTCTGCATACCGATGCACCCACGGGCGTTACCGGCCATGGCCTGACATTCACGATCGGTCGTGGCAATGAGATTTGCGTCGCTGCGGTTCGGTCCCTCGCCAGCCAGGTCGAGAACCTCAGTCTGGTTTCGATCACTGAAAACATGGGCGCGTTCTGGCGCCAGATGACCTCAGGCGACAGCCAGCTACGCTGGTTGGGCCCTGAAAAAGGCGTTATCCATCTCGCCACCGCGGCTATTGTGAATGCCATCTGGGACCTGTGGGCCAAAACCGAAGGCAAGCCCTTATGGAAATTGCTGGCGGACATGTCACCCGACGAGTTGGTGCGGTGCCTCGATTTCCGTTTCGTCAGTGATGTTCTGACGCCCGAAGAAGCGCTCGCGATTCTCCAACGTCAGGCCAGCGGCAAGGCCACACGCGAAAGCACGCTTGTCGAAAGCGGCTACCCGGCCTACACCACATCCGCCGGCTGGCTCGGATACTCGGAAGCGAAAATTCGCCGGTTGGCTCGCGAAGGGCTGGCCGAAGGCTGGACCCATTTCAAGCAAAAGGTGGGCGGCGATCTACAGGACGACATCCGGCGCGCTCGCATCCTGCGCGAAGAAATCGGAGAGCAGGCCGTTCTGATGATGGATGCCAATCAGGTCTGGGATGTGGATGAAGCGATTCTGAACATGCGCCAGCTGGCGCAGTTCAATCCGATGTGGATCGAGGAGCCAACCAGTCCCGACGATATTCTCGGCCATGCCGAAATCCGCAGGCGCCTCGACGGCATCGGCGTCGCGACGGGCGAGCATTGCCACAACCGGGTGATGTTCAAACAGTTTCTGCAGGCCGGTGCAATCGATTATTGCCAAGTAGATGTTGCCCGCCTGGGTGGCTTCAACGAAGCCATCATCGTCCTGCTGCTGGCTGCCAAGTTCGGCGTACCGGTTTGTCCACACGGCGGTGGCGTAGGCCTCTGCGAGTACATCCAGCATCTGTCCATGTTCGATTACATCGCCGTGTCCGGCTCGCTCGAGAGACGGGTGCTGGAATACGTCGACCACCTGCACGAGCACTTCGTTGACCCTGTTTGTGTGGAGCGCGGCCGCTATCGGGTGCCAACCGCGCCGGGGAGCAGCATCACCATGCACGCCGCCTCACGCAGCGAACACGAGTTCCCAGACGGGGCCGCCTGGCGGACCGGAACGCCCGTACACAAGCCCTGATCCCGAAACCCTATTTCAAGCCAGCCCCGTGGCACGCGACCAACCAGCAGCCTCTACCACCCAAACGGAATGCCATGATGAAAACAACTACAAGAAAACAGGTGATGTCCCTACTCGGTGCGCTTGGCGTGAGCCTGGCGAGTTTGTCGGTTACCGCCGCCCCGGAATTTCCACCGCTTCCCGAGGTGACGGGCAATACCGTCGCTGACAAGGGCACGTTCGAAATCAAGTTCAGTATCGGCACCACGCAGTCAGGCGCCCAGTACCGTGGTCTGGAGTATTTCGAGAAGGTTGTCGAGCAGCGTAGTGAAGGTCGCATCGATGTAAAGCTGTTCCACAGCGCCCAGCTGGGCGATGACCTGCAAGCAGTCAGCTCGTTGCAAGCCGGCACTTTGGAAATGACCGCCCCCTCAACCTCGCCGCTGGTGGGCATGTTGCCGCAACTGGCGGTATTCGACCTCCCGTTCCTGTTCCCTACCCCCGAGGACGCCGACCGGGTACTTGATGGCGAAGTTGGTCAAAAAATGCTCGAGGACGCATCCGGTCAGGGCTTTATCGCTATTGGTTGGGCCGAAAATGGTTATCGGCAGCTGACCAACAGCAAAAAAGCCATCCAGGGGCCTGACGACCTGGCGGGGCTGAAGGTGCGCACCATGCAGAACCCGATTCACATCGACATCTGGAGAACGCTCGGCGCGAACCCAACCCCCATGTCGTTCGCAGAGCTGTTCACGGCGCTGGAGCAAGGTGTCGTGGACGGCCAGGAGAATCCCTGGATCACGATCTCGGCGTCGCGCTTCAACGAGGTGCAATCCCATGCGACCGAGACTAATCACGTCTACACGCCTTTCATGACGCTGGTTTCCGAGCGCTTCTGGAAGCGTCTGCCTGCCGAGTACCAGGCGCTACTGGTAGACGCGAGCAAGGCGATGGCGACCTATCAACGCCAGGTCAGTCGCTCCATGAATGATCAGCTCAAAGCGGAGATGAAGGCGTCGAACATGAGCGTTACCGAGCTCTCGCCTGAGCAGATAGCGGCATTCCAGGAACGGCTGAAGCCGGTCTACGAGAAGTGGAAGGACAAGATTGGCGAAGACTTGCTGGACTCGATTCTGAAGAAAAGCTGAAGCATCCATCCCGGGCAGGCAATCGGTGCCTGCCCGCCCGTTCCCCTAGCGCTTCAGCTATGGAGTATCCATGACTTCTCAACCGTCCACGCTCCAGGCAACGCTGGGTGTACTGCGTTCGGCCCTGGAAATCACGATCGGCCTGCTGGTAATGGGCGTGGTGTTCTGCGTCGCCGCCAACGTCTTCGGCCGCTTCGTACTGAATCACTCGTTCGTCTGGGCTGAAGAATTCTCCCGGATCATGTTCATCTGGGTTGTCCTGCTCGGCGCGGGGCTGGCCAGCCTGAACAACGAGCATGTATCGGTGACCTATTTCAAAAGCCTGGTAACACGGCCGGTCCAGAAGGTATTCAGCCTGATCACCGTTGCCGTCATTTACGCCGTCTGCATCTGCATTCTGGTCGGTTTCAAGGACATCGTGTCCGGTTTCGTCAGCGTCACGCCTCTGCTTCAAATCTCCAAGACCTTCATCTACAGCGCCATGCCGGTCATGGCAGCGCTGACGTTGATCGCTAACACCATCGCCCTGTTCACGATATTCCGCGGGAGCTCGACATGATTCTGTGGAGCATTTTGATCGGCCTGCTGGCGGCCATTGTGGTGGGTGTACCTATCTCGTTCGGCCTCGCCGCGATAAGTCTGTTTATTTTCTTCCACGCCGACTACGCGATGACGCCTATCGTGTCCGAGGCGATCAATGGCCTGGATTCATTTCCCTTGCTGGCCATTCCGCTGTTCATCCTGGTCGGCGAAGTCATGAGCGAAGGCGGGATTGCCAAGCGCCTGGTGCGCCTGGCCAGCGCCATGGTCGGCTTCATCTCGGGCGGCCTGGGACAGATCGCGGTGCTCACCTCGATGTTCTTTGGCGGCATCAGCGGTTCAGCGGTTGCCGACGCCTCGGCGGTCGGCAGCATGATGATCGAACCGATGAAGCGCCATCATTACCCGGCCCCGCTGGCCGCTGCGATCATCGTTGCTTCGTCGGTCGTCGGCATCATCATCCCACCGTCGATCCCCATGATTCTCTATGGCGTGGTCACCAATACCTCAATCTCGCAGCTTTTCCTCGCCGGGATCGTGCCGGGCATCATCATTACCCTGGGCCTGGCGATCACCACCTACTTCCAGTCGAAGAAGATCGGCAAAGCACAGCCCTTCAGCATTGGCGAACTGGGCCAGGCACTGCGGGGTGCCCTTCTGGCCATGCTGCTTCCAATCATCATTGTCGGTGGCATTCTTACGGGAATCTTTACCCCCACCGAAAGCGCAGCATTCGCGCTGGTCTACGCACTGGGCATTTCAATGTTCGTCTACCGCAGTCTGACGGTGAAACGCTTCTTCGAACTGTGCATCGCGACCGGCAAACTGACGGGCATCGTGATGCTGCTGCTGGCATTCGCCAATGTGCTGGCCTGGCTGTTGACCGCCAACATGATTCCGCAACAGCTGGTCGAGGCACTCGGCGCCCTCTCGCAAAGCAAGTTCGTCATCCTCGGCATCCTCACGCTGTTTCTGCTGCTGGTTGGCTTCTTCATGGATCTGACGCCAGCAATGGTCATTCTCGCGCCGCTGATGACGCCCATCGTGGTGAAGCTCGGCGTAGACCCGGTGTACTTCGGCGTGCTGATGTCTTTTGTCCTTGGCATCGGGCTGATCACCCCCCCTGTTGGCACGGTGCTCTATGTGGGCTGTGGCGTCGGCAAGGTCGGGATGGAGCAGCTGGTGCACCGACTGCTGCCGTTCTACTTCACGCTGCTGGCGCTACTCGTGCTGTTTCTGGTGTTTCCGGGGTTGGTGCTGTGGTATCGCTAGCGCGGCCCGCAACGGAGGGATAGCACATGAAGATATCCCGCCAGCAGATGCTCGAAGCCCTGGTTGCAATTCTCGGAAACGCCGCTGTGTTGCAGGAGACGGAGGATTACCAGCGCTACGTCAGCGACTGGAGTGGCAGCCGCCTGGGCACGCCGCTGGCGGTGGTCCGGCCGGCCGATACCGAGCAGGTGGCCGCGGTCGTCCGATTCTGCGCAGCGCACGCCATTCCCATGGTGCCGCAAGGCGGCCATACCGGCCTCGTTGGTGGCGCGCTGCCCGATCACGCGCGTCCGGAACTGGTGATTAGTCTCGAGCGGCTGAACCGCGTGCGCCAGATCGACCCCGTCGGCTTCACCATTGCCGTTGATGCCGGTTGCGTGCTGGAACACGTGAAGGACGCGGCCGAGGCGGCGGATTGTTACTTTCCGCTGGCGCTGGGCGCGCAAGGCAGTTGCCAGATCGGAGGCAACATCGCCACCAACGCCGGCGGCGTGAACGTGCTGCGCTACGGCATGATGCGCGAGCAGGTGTTGGGGCTGGAGGTGGTACTGCCCGACGGGCGTATCTGGAACCGCATGAACGCGCTGCGAAAGGACAACCGTGGCTACGCCCTGCAGCAGTTGTTCATCGGCAGTGAGGGCACCTTGGGTATTGTCACCGGAGCCGTACTCAAACTCTCGCCTCGTCCGCAGCGGACGCTGACGGCACTGCTGGCAGTGGCCACGGTAGAGGATGCAGTGCAGCTGTACACCCGTGCGCGGCGCGAGTGCTCTGATCTGTTGTCGGCCTTCGAGTTGATTCCAAGGATCGGCATGGAACTGGCGTTCGAAGCGAACAGGCAGTTACCCGAACCACTGGCCGAGCCCTACCCGTTCTACGTTCTGCTGGAACTCGCCGTCTCCGGACCGGTGGACCTGCAAGATCTGTTCGACGGTTACCTCGAGCGGTCCATGAGTAGCGGGTTGGTACTTGATGGCACACTCGCCGGCAGCAGCGAACAAGCGCGCAAGCTATGGCTGATCCGCGAGGGCATGGTCGAGGGTCAGCGGCTGCGCGGCGAACACCTGCGAACCGATATCTCGGTGCCCATCTCGGCCATTGCGGCGTTCGTCGAGCAAGCGAGCCACGCGGTCACCGAAGTCTCGCCGCGGGCGACGATCCTGGTATACGGACACATCGGCGACGGCAACCTGCACTTCAATATCCTGCCGCCCCCCGAACTCGCGCACGGAGCAGCCATCGCCCTGCTACTGCAAATCGAGGAAGTGATATTCGCCGTTCTGGATCGCTTCGATGGCAGCATCAGCGCCGAACACGGCATCGGACGGGTCAAGCAACAGGCCTATCTGTCTCGAACGGCACCGGAGGACGTGCGACTGCTCAAGGGCCTCAAGGCCTTGTTCGATCCGCTGGACCTGATGAACGCCGGCCGTATCATTCCGCCGCAAGCGCAGACCGCCATCGACTAGCGCACCCAGCCCGGCTGGCTGCAGCCGGGCTGGGTATCGGGGTCAATGCGAGTGGCGTGGCTCTCCGCGATTCGCGATCACCCGCAAATAGAGCGTGGCAGGCTCCAGACAACCGCCGGTTGAGAGCTGGCCGACCAGCTGCCGATACAGTTCCTGCCAGGGGGTTTGAGATTCCGGGATCTGCGGAACGGCATCCTGGCGCCGTCGTTCCAGCTCCTCTTCGTCGACCAGCAGATCGACGCTACGATTATTGAGATCCACCCGTAGCCGGTCGCCGGTGCGAAGCAGCGCCAGCCCACCGCCCACTGCAGCCTCCGGCGACATGTTGAGGATCGATGGGCTGGCCGAGGTACCGCTCTGGCGGCCATCACCCAGACACGGCAGCGAATCGATGCCGCGACGGATAAGCTCGGACGGCGGCGCCATGTTCACCACTTCGGCGCTGCCCGGATAACCGACAGTGCCGCAGCCACGAATAACCAGGATGCACTGCTCGTCGATCTCCAGCGCTGGATCATTGATCCGTGCGTGATAGTCCTCCGGCCCATCGAACACAATCGCTCGCGCCTCGAAACGGTTTTCATCGCCCGGGGTGGCCAGATAGGTTTTGCGGAAAGCCTCACCCACCACCGACATCTTCATGATGGCGCTGTCGAAGAAATTGCCGCTGAGCACGATGAAGCCCGCGCGGTGCTTGAGCGGCTCCTCGTACGGGCGGATCACATCGCGGTCATGAGCCTTCGTCGCGGCAACGATCTCGCCAATGCTTTGGCCGGAGACGGTCGCGCAGCCGCGGTGCAAGCGCCCCGCCTTGAGCAGTTCGTGCATCACGGCCGGCACACCACCGGCTCGGTGAAACCCTTCGCCCAGGTATTTGCCGGCCGGCATGCAATTGACCAGCAGCGGCACGTCTTCACCGATGCGCTGCCAGTCCTCGAGCGACAGCTCTACGCCGGCATGGCGAGCGATAGCGATCAAATGCGGCGGGCAATTGCTGGACGCGCCGAGGGCTGACGCCACGGCAATCGCGTTCTCGAACGCCTCGCGCGTCAGAATCTGTGAAGGGCGAACGTCGTCGAAAACCAGATCAACGATCCGCTTACCGGTGAGGTAGGCCATCTGACCGCGTTCTCGATAAGCGGCGGGAATGCTCGCGCAACCCGGCAGTGACATGCCCAGCGCCTCGGCCAGCGCATTCATCGAAAGCGCTGTGCCCATGGTGTTGCAATGACCGATGGAGGGAGACGCGGCCGCCGTCATCTCCATGAAACCTTCGTAATTGATCTCACCGGCCGACAGCAGCTTGCGGGCGTGCCACAGCACAGTGCCCGAGCCAATCAACTCGCCTTTGTGGTGGCCATCGAGCATGGGCCCACCTGACAGAACAATCGCCGGTAGATCCGTAGTGGCGGCCGCCATCAGGCACGCCGGTGTGGTCTTGTCGCAGCCGGTGGTGAGCACCACGCCGTCGAGGGGATAGCCATGCAGAATCTCCACCAGGCCCAGATAGGCGAGGTTGCGATCCAGGCCTGCCGTAGGGCGGCGGGTCTGCTCGGCCAGCGGGTGGACGGGAAACTCCATGGGAATGCCGCCGGCATCGCGTATACCCGCCTTGACGCGCTGAGCCAGTTCAAGATGGTGCCGATTGCAGGGAGCCAGATCGCTACCGGTCTGCGCGATACCGATGATCGGGCGGCCGGATTGCAGCTCGCCCCTGGTAAGCCCGTAGTTCATGTAACGCTCGACATAGATGGCGGTCATGTCGGCGTGGCTGGGGTCATCGAACCACTGTTGGCTACGGAGCGGCCGTTTGTCAGCTTGAGTCATGGGAGCCCTTCTTATTCTTGTCAGCCAGGGCTGTCCCCGGCCGATCGGATTATGGGTACACCAGCCGCCGATACGCTGAAGCGGACATCGAATAAGCCGTCCACAACGCATCCAGGGAGCAGCAGCTCGCTCGTCTCGCGATAAAATGTTACCGATAACATCGCCTTTGTAAAGCGCGCTGAACATCCAGCCGAGCAAAGGTGCGCAGGTATACTTCGCGCTCTTCAGTGATTGCCGGAAGCCTGTACCGATGACCGACACCACCCTTGCGCCTGACGCATCGCCACCGCGCATGGCGGACGTGGCCAAGCTCGCCGGCGTTTCGAAGATGACGGTGTCGCGCGTGTTAGCCGGCAGGAACGTCAGTGAGAAGACGCGAAAGCGGGTCCAGGAAGCGATCGAGAGTCTGGGCTACCTACTCGATGCATCGGCCGGCACGCTTTCCAGCGGACGCTCAGAGTTCATCGTTGCGCTGGTGCCATCGCTGAACAGTTCGAACTTCGCGGACACGGTACGGGGCCTTAACGATTGCATTCGAGCGCAAGGCTTGCGGCTGCTCCTCGGTGATACGGACTATCACCCCGAGCAGGAAGCGCTGCTGGTCAGAACGTTACTGCGTCACAGACCGCTGGGAGTGATGCTGACCGGCGCTGCGCATCTGGAGATCACGCACAAGCTGCTGGTGCAGTCCAAGGTACCGGTAGTGGAAACCTGGGACGTGCCGGGCGAGCCGATAGACCAATCCGTGGGCTTTTCCAACACCGAAGCCGCCGCCGCCATGGTGCGCCACCTGCAGGGTTGCGGCTATCAGCGCATCGGCTTCATCGGCGGTGCGTCATCGCTCGACCACCGCGGGTTGCAACGTCGTGAAGGTTATCTGCAGGCAGTCACTGCGCTGAACATGACGCCGCGAGTGGTGGCGTACGGCGAGTCGCCGATCACCATGAGCCACGGCGGCGAAGCCATACGCCGCCTGCTGGCGCAATGGCCTGACACGGACGCGGTGATGTGCGTCAGCGATCTTTCGGCGTTCGGCGCGATCATGGAGTGTCATCGCCAGGGCCTGAGGGTTCCTGAAGACATCGCCATCGCCGGCTTCGGCGACTTCGAGGTGTCACGTCACTGCACGCCGACGATCACCACCGTTTCCGTCGATCCCTACCGAATCGGCTGGCGCGCAGGCGAAATGCTGCTGGCGAGCGCCGCCGCGCAACGTGCAGGTGCACCGAGGCCCCGCGAGGTCTCGGTAGTGAACTACCAGATCCTCCCACGCGAAAGCACGACGCAGCGCCGTCAGCGGTAGGCGTATCGACACTCGGGCATGTTTATCGGTCGTTGTGTCCAAGATCTCGCTGTGGATCAATTTGATCCCGCACCCGCTGCTTCAGCTCTTTGGCTTCTGGAAAGCCGCCGTCCAACTTGCGCTCCCAAATCTGAACACCATCGCAGAAAATGTGGAATGTACCGCCGGTCGCGGGGACCAACGAGACCTTCCCCAGGTCATCGCCGAAGGTCGACAGAAGCTCCTGCGCCAGCCAGGCCGCACGTAACAACCACTGGCATTGGGTGCAATAGGTAATCACGATCTCAGGCGTTGTATCGGGCATCACGGGGCGCTCGCTGGCTGGCTGGACGCCTATAATAGCCGCCATTTCGCCGTCTTCCGTTGGTGTTACCCATGCCCCGCCTACTGTTTCTGCTGATGCTTCTAGTGCCGCTAGCAGGATTCGCCGATTCTCAGCCGACCACCGGCCTTGTGCTGTCCGGCGGCGCCGCACGTGGATTGGCACATATCGGCGTGCTCAAAGCGCTGGAGGAACACAAGGTGCGTATCGATGCGATCGCAGGAACCAGCATGGGTGCGGTCATCGGTGGGCTCTATGCAGCGGGATACAGCGTAGATGAGCTGGAAAAGCTCGCCCTCGGGTTGGACTGGCAGCAAGTTCTGTCGGACGACCCGCCGCGGCAAGACGTTCCGTTCCGGCGCAAACAGGACGACCGGGATTTTCTGGTCAAGCGCAAACTCAGCTTTCGTGATGATGGCAGCCTCGGATTGCCGCTTGGGGTCATTCAAGGGCAGAACCTTGCGCTGCTGCTCGAGCGCCTTCTGGTGCATACCAGCGACACCCGTGATTTCGATCGCCTGCCGATTCCCTTCCGCGCGGTGGCGACCGATATCGCCAATGACAAAAAGGTCATCTTCCGAAGCGGCCACCTGCCCCAGGCGATCCGCGCCAGTATGTCGATCCCCGCGGTGTTCGCGCCAGTCGAGGTCGAGGGCCGGCTGCTGGTCGATGGGGGTATGGTCGACAACATCCCGATGGACGTCGCCCGCGACATGGGTGTCGACCGGCTGATCGTGGTGGATATCGGCACGCCGTTACTGCCACGCGAGCAGTTGCTGACCGTTGTCGATGTGCTCAACCAGTCGATCACGATGATGACGCGGCGAAACTCGGAAGCGCAGCTGGCGACGCTCCGCTCGGAGGACCTGTTGGTCCAACCGATGCTCGCTGCATACGGTTCGACAGACTTCGGGCGCGCCGAGCAGCTGATCGATGCGGGTTACCGCGCCGCCAGAGCACTGGACGGCCGCCTAGGCGCAATGCAAAGCGAAAGCGGCGGCAACCTGGCGCTGAGCTTGGCGCGGTCGGCCGAACCTCGTACGCCAGTGATCACCGCCGTGCGCATCGAAAATGATTCAAAGGTGGGCGATGCGGTGATTCGCCGTCACATCCGCCAGCCGGTAGGCAAGCGTCTGGATTTGCAGGACCTGCAGAAAGACATGGGCACGCTGTACGGCCTGGATTACTTCGAGCAGGTCGAATACCGCGTTGTGCATGAAAATCCGGGTAATACGCTGGTGATCACCACCCGTGAAAAACGCTCGGGCACCGATTACCTCCGGCTGGGCATCAACCTGTCCGACGACTTTCGCGGTGACAGCGCCTTCAATCTGGGCGCCAGCTATCGCAAAAATGGAATTAACGAGCTCGGTGCGGAATGGCTCACGCGCTTGCAGCTGGGCGATCGTCAGGAGTTGTTCAGCGAGTTCTACCAGCCGCTTGATGCTGGCTCACGCTGGTTTGTGGCACCCAATCTGTTTGCAGAGACCCAAAATGTCGAGGCGATCCTGGACAACGACCCTATCGCCGAATATCGCCTACAGCGCTACGGCTATGGGCTGAACCTTGGACGGCAGATCGCCAACAACGGTGAAATCCGATTCGGCGTAGGCCAGGCGTGGGGCGAAGCCGACGTACGCGTCGGTGACCAGGCACTACCCGATTTCACCTTCAAGGAAGGCTACTACCAGCTTCAGTACTCATTCGACACAGTCGACAACGTCGACTTTCCCAGTGAAGGTGAGGATATCGGACTGACTCTGCGCCAGTACGACCCCAGCCTCGGTTCCGATGAACCATACCGGCAATGGGAGTTTCGCCTGGACAAGGCCGTCAGTTTCGGCCTGGATACGGTGGTGTTCGGAGGGCGCTACGGGCGCACGCTGGATGACGCGGAAATCGTCACGTCCAGCTTTCTGCTCGGCGGCGCCAGGCAGCTGTCGGGGTTCCGCCAGGACGCCCTCTCCGGCCAGAACGTCAGCCTGGCACGCATGATTTACTTCCGCCGGATGACCCCGCGCTCATTCTTGCCGCTGGACTTCCCTCTGTATCTCGGTGCCTCGCTGGAGCGCGGCCGTGCATGGAACAACGACAATGAATTCGACAGCGGCTATATCAATGCCGGGAGCCTCTTCATCGGCTACGAAACTCCACTGGGGCCGTTGAATTTCAGCTATGGCCTGAACGATGAAGCCGAGCGTGCCCTGTACATGAACCTCGGGCGTAGCTTTTAAACCACGACACCCCGCTTTCGTCACCAGGCGGCATCAAACGATCTGCGCGAGCAGCTCGTTAACCTGCTGGCGCTGCTGCTCATCACCTTCAATGGCAAGCGTTTCCAGGATCACGCACGCACTCTCGATATCGCCCTGTTTGATGTAGGCGGCGGCCTGATTGAGGCGAACGAGGTGTTCGGGATTCGGTTCCAGCTGGCGGATTTCCTCCGCTGTCGGCCCCGGCTCGAAGACCGCTGAATCGCCGATAAGCGACGGTAACGAACCCAGCGTAAACACGTCATCGAACGCGTCGAGAAGTGGCTGAGCGGTTAACGCTTGATCGCCATCGGCCCGAGGGTTCTCATCGGATTCAGGTACCAGATGAGCTGTTGCGTCCGACAGATCATCGAGCACAAAGGTGACGTCCGGATCGAGCATTTCGGTTGAGGGAATCGTTGCCGCGACGGTAGCCGCCAACGCGGGATGCAGCGCGTGAAGCTGATCCAACTGCATCTGCGAGCCGCCTGCCTGCAAGTACTCAGCAGCAGCCCGGCTATAACCTTCAGTCTCACCAGACTCAGCCAGCAGTCCAAGATGACGAAAACGTAAATCCAGCTGCTCGGGCGTCCGCTCAATGCCCCGCTGCAGCACATCGAGGGCCTCATCGCGGCGTCCATACGTGAGGTAAATATCAGCCGCTTCGAGTACATCGGTTTCGCTCACGAAAGCCTTAGCCGGCTGACGCGGCATGTCGACCGTCGCGGTTGCAATTGCCTCAGCCAAGGGGAGTAACGGTGCCGCAGCCTCCGTCGACGGCTCCGTCAGTTCCGATTTGTGCCGTCGACCAACCCATAAGCCGGAGAGCGCCACCAACATCAATACCGCACCGCCAACCATCGCCCAGCTCTGCCATGTGAACGGTGACGCCGGATCTGCCATAGAGACGGCCACCGACTCCACCGCAGGCGGTTGGGCCGCCTCCGTAGGCCGCACTAGCCCGACAACCTGTGAAGACGCGCCAGCTTGCGAGCGTGCTTGCTCGGCCAATTGCGATGTGACGGTCTCGAGTTGATGCTGCATGTCCGTCAGCATTTGTCTCAGCTGGCGGTTTTCGTCACGACTGGACGCCAATTCTTCCGCAAACTGTTGGCGCAGCGTGGCGAGCTGATCGTCGAAACGCATAGAGTCGACAGGCGCGGGTTCTGGCTCAACAACGACTTCGAGCGGAGGCTTTGCACGCACGGATCCAGCCCTAGCCGTCACCGGCACATCCGCCGAATCCGGAAGCAGCAGACGTGCGCCCGCTTTGAGATGCGCTGCCTCGCCACCGGCGAACGCATCGGGATTCAGCGCGTGGATGTCGCGCATCAACCGAGATTGATCGCCCTTGCTCCCGTTTCCGGTATACGCGTTGGCGATTATCCAGAGACTCTCCCCGCTCGCGACCCGGTGGAGCTTCCCTTGCGATGAGCTGGGCAACTCGGTCGGCGTCTCGAAGCGTGGCGACTCTGCGCGCGGCGGCTCAACAATGGGCTGCTCGCTTACGCCCGACTCTCGGACACGCACAGGCTGACTCGGCATCGGATCAAGCAGCACGGTGTACTCGCGCAGAAGCCGACTGTTTGCCCGAGTGATCTCTACGAGGAAATTCAGGTAAGGCTCACGGACGGGCTTGTCCGATACGACGCGGATCCGGCTGTGATTGCCTTCGATCAGGGGAATGAAGCGCAGATCCTGAAGGAACGCCACGCGGTCAACTCCAACGCGGGCGAAGTCGTTGCTGGAGGCGAGCGCGACACGGATGTCCTGAGCCGACAGATCGCCGACGTCCAGCAAGTCGATTTCCGCGTTCAATGGCTGGTTGAGGGCAGACTGAAGCGTGATATCACCCATTCCGAGTGCGGGCGCCACGCCTGAATAAAACAGCGAGCCAAGGGCTGCTGCGAACACGACTCGTCGACCTAATGCCATGGACTCTCCACGCGTGACACTTGACGCTTGCCGTCAAGGCCTCTGCTGTACCGAACTGTGACGCGGTTATCGACCGGAAACGCACAAGCGTGATGCAGTTCGTCGACTATCGCTTAGCGGCATTGTGCCACCATCGGAAAACACAGCCTAGCGTCAAAAGACAAACGGCATGTCGCGCTTGCGCCTGATTTCAGTCGGCGCACTCAACGGCACGGCGTTACGTTGGAATAGCAATCGGGAGGAGAGCCGTGGGCGAAGGCGCAGCGCCACCGTTCCGGCTTGCGTGTGGCTGATCGTTAGCGTTTGACCTTGCAGAGGTTGTCCAGGATGCGCTCATGGACTTGCTGACACTTGCGCAGGTCCGCCTCGTCGATGCCGCCGAAGAGCTCCTCGCGGACCTGGGTGGAGATCGCTTCGATTTTCTGAATCAAGGGGCGAGCCGGAGTGCCCAGTGTGATGAGCTTGGCCCGACGATCCCCTGGGGCGGGCTTGCGATGTACCAACCCTTGCGCTTCCAGGCTGTCCAGCAACCGCGCCAGCGTTGGGCCTTCGACCGCTACACTTTGCGCCAGCTCGCGCTGGGTCGGGTCGTGATCGAATCGAGCCAAATGAAGCAGCACCAGCCACCGTGCCTGCGACAAACCGAGGTCTGCCAGACGACGATCCAGTTCGGCACGCCAGCCACGCGAAAGTTGAGCCAATTGCATGGCGAAGCGGTGTTGGTCCGGGTACATGAAGCGTGTTCCTGCAAATCCTAATTATTAGCGAGCTAACCACAGCCCCCAAACGCTGGCAAGGCTACTATCGCCCAAGAGCGTAACCGTGAGTTGCAGGATTCCGATCAGGATGGCAAGGCCAACAAGCGTCACGGCCAGCGAGACGACACCGACTCATATCGCAAGGACTTAGAGCTCGAACTCAGCTTGCAGCGACGCCCGGACACAGAACAGCACGGCCTCTGGCACCCGGCCGGCAAACTGCTCGGCGACTGCCGCCACCGGGGGTAACTCACCCTCTCCGTCGAGGAAGGCTTCCTGGATCTCGCCGAGCAAGGCCTCAGGCAAATCCAGGGCCTGCTCCAGGCTGAGTTGTTGCTCGCCTATCGCTTCTGCGAGCATGGCATAGACGTTCTTTTCACTGCAGTCGAGCTGTCGCGCAATCTGAGCGGGTGTCATACCGGCTCTCGCCAGCGTAATCAGTTCATGACGGAAGTCGGCCGGTGATTTGACCGGTGTCGCAGTGCCCTGCAACACCTCAAGGAAGGCCTGGCCGTAGCGTTCCAACTTTCGCGCGCCAACGCCGCTGATGCGCGCCATATCGCTGAGGGCGGCGGGCTGGCTGCGCAGCATCTCCAGCAGCGTCGCATCGGGAAAAATGACATAAGGCGGTACGCCATGTTCTTCGGCAAGCTTGCGGCGCAGCGTGCGCAAGGCCTCCCAGGTCTCACGCTCCTCGCTGCGTACCAATTGGCTCGCCGCGCTGGCTGACGATTTTGGCGCCTTGGTCGCCAGTTCGCGGCGCAGCTCCAGGGCCACCTCCCCACGCAAAAGGGCACGGCAGCTGTCACTGAGCCGCAGCCCTCCGAAGCCTTCCAGGTCGACATCGGCCAGCCCACGAGCCACCAGTTGACGGAACAGCGAGCGCCACTCCCCTTCCGATAACGCCTTGCCAACGCCGAACACTGACAGGTGCTGATGACCGAGACTGCGGACCTTTTCGTTGTCACGGCCAAGAAGAATATCCACCAGATGTCCAACCCCATACCGCTGCCCACTGCGGTAGATGGCCGATAACGCCTGGCGTGCCGGCTCGGTCGCATCCCAGGTCTGCACCCCATCGACACAGTTGTCGCAGTGACCGCAAGGCTCCGGCATCTGTTCGTCGAAATAAGCCAGTAGAACCTGACGACGGCAGCGCGTCTCCTCGCACAGCGAGAGCATCGCATCGAGCTTGTGCTGTTCGATGCGCTTGTGCCGGTCATCACCTTCGGAGTTATTGAGCATTTGCTTGAGAAAGATGACGTCTTGCAGGCCGTACGCCATCCAAGCGTCGGCGGGAAGCCCATCCCGGCCCGCACGACCCGTTTCCTGATAGTAGGCTTCCAGCGATTTCGGCAGATCCAGATGGGCGACGAAACGCACGTTGGGCTTGTCGATGCCCATGCCGAAGGCGATGGTCGCGACCATGATCAGGCCTTCCTCGTTGAGGAAGCGCTTTTGATGGAATGCGCGCAAGTCGTTCGGCAAGCCGGCGTGATACGGCAGCGCTGGAAACCCCTGCTCGGTGAGGAATGCGGCGATATCGTCGACTTTCTTACGCGACATGCAATAGATAATGCCGGCGTCCCCGCGCCGCTCGGCCAGGAACGCCATCAGCTGCTTGCGTGGCTGCTCCTTGGGCACGATGCGATAGAAGATGTTGGGGCGATCGAAACTGGAAAGAAAGCGTTCGGCATTCTCCAAATGCAACCGCTGAACGATTTCTTCCCGCGTCCGTTTGTCTGCGGTGGCGGTGAGCGCGATGCGGGGAACGCTGGGGAAAAACTCTGCCAATTGTCCGAGCTGCAGATACTCAGGACGGAAATCATGGCCCCATTGTGAGACGCAATGAGCCTCATCGATGGCGAACAGGCCGACTTCCAAGCGCTGCAAAAAAGCCAGCATGCGGGGCTGAACCAAACGTTCAGGCGCGAGATAAAGCAGTTTGATTTCGTTGCGCCGTAGGCGATCAGCGATGTCTCGCTGCTGCTCCGGGCTCAGCGTTGAATTCAGGGCAGCCGCTGCGACGCCCAGTTCTTCGAGCGTGGCGACCTGGTCGTCCATCAACGCGATCAGCGGCGACACCACCACTGTCAGCCCTTCACGCAGCAAGGCCGGCACTTGGTAACAGAGCGACTTGCCGCCACCGGTAGGCATCAGCACTAGCGCATCGTCGCCGCCCGCTACACGCTGGATGATCGCACCCTGGTTGCCACGAAACGCGTCGTAGCCGAAAACATCTTTGAGAATGCGCTGTGCCTGATCGAGCATGCCGGTCTCCGAAACAAGACGCGGGAGTATACGCGACACACGCAACCGGTTCAGGCTGAACACTTCAATGGACGATGGCCGGGCGGATACGGCGAGACTGGGGGAACTCCATACGATTTTTACTATCTGTCGAAGGCGAATGGTTATGGAAACCGAGGCCATCGCGGCGTGGTAGCGCGGTAGCCGGGGGCTTCCAGCTCGTCTAGAATCACTGCTGTTTTCCATCCAAGGTAGTCATCGATGTCATTCGCCGAGCAACTCGCCCGCCTGCAAGTGTTTCTGGACGCAGATGATCTGCACGAGGAAGCGCTGGATTACATCGCCGCGCACGGCTACCTGACTGCGCTGTGCATCTGCTCGGAACAGGTGCCCGAGCGGGAGTGGATCGATGCGTTATTCTCCGAGCCGCCAAAATACGCCGATGACACCGAACGCGAATCCATCGAAGCAACGCTGATCCAGCTCAAGGCGCATATCGCGCGGCAGCTGGCCAGTGATGAAGACATGGATCTGCCGTGCGAAATCGACATGGGTGACGAACCTGACGAATCCGATCTGCGCGGCTGGTGCATCGGCTTCATGGAAGGCGTGTTCATGCGCGAGTCGGTGTGGTTTGAGGATTCGGAGGAAGAAGTCAGCGAGCTGCTACTGCCCATCATGGTGGGTTCGGGGCTTTTCGACGAGCAGCCCGAGTTCAGTGACATCGCAACGGACCGCGACCTGGTAGACGAAATGGTCGCGCAGATTCCCGAGATTCTGACCGCGCTGTACTTGATCTGCCACGCCCCCGAAGAGAAGCCGGCTCTCCTCAAGCCGCGCCGGCATTGACAACGCGCGGATAGCCTCTTGGCCCACCGGGATATCCCGACGTACCGTAATCCGCTGGCGCGCTACGCGCTGCTGGTGGTCGGCTGGTTGAGCGTCGCTCTCGGCGTAATCGGCATCTTCCTACCCGTCCTGCCCACCACTCCGTTTCTTCTCCTGGCTGCCGCCTGCTTCGTGCGCAGCTCGCGGCGTTTCTATAACTGGCTGGTTACACACCCTCGGCTGGGGCCTTGGTTCAGAGACTATCTGGAAGGCAACGGCGTCCCGCTCAAAGGCAAAATCTACGCGATCGTGACCATGTGGCTGAGCATCAGCGTGTCCTGTTGGCTGGTGCCGCTGCCCTGGGCTCGCGTCGCGATGGTGATAAGCGCAACCCTGGTGACGCTCTATATCCTTCGCTTGAAAACGCTTCCATCGCGTTAAACCGCCGCCAGCCGCTAGCGTTCGTGCACGGCGCCGTGATTGCGCTGAAACACATCCTCGCCCATCGCCTCGATTTGTGCGTTGATCATGGCTTCAAAGGGGTTCAACAGCGCGTCGAACCGCCCCTCGCCTTCCAGAATATTCAACGCAACCACAATAGCCTCTAGCGTGGACAGCGCACCGGGCATCGGCGCCTTGCGTACGCGGTAACGAGACATATGGCCCTGTGGAAGCGCTACCCGTGGCAGATCGGCAAGGGAGGGATTGAGGTGCAGCAATTTGCGCGCTTTGCGCCAGGTTCCATCCGGCACGATTAGCCGCAACGGTTTGTCCTGCTTCGCCAGATCTGTAAGCGGCACGGCGCCCTCCCCAGGAAAAAGCAGGCAGTCTTCGAACGCGTTGCTGCGAATATCACCGAACGTTTCGCCTATCCGCAGCTCGGCACTCGCCAGCCCGAGCGCGACCAACCTCGCCGTGTTCAGCGCATGCGCAGCTTCGCTCGGGTGCTGCAGGATGAGGATCTTGGTGCTGCTGACAAGCGAAGGGATCGAGGCGCAGAGGCAGTGGCTCAACGGACGTTGGCAGCGCGGGCATTGCTGACGGGGCATGGCTTCTCCTCTTGAAGCGCGAAGTCTGCCACATCATTCAATAACCCGCCGGCAGGCTAAGCTAGCCTCCGTCACCCTAACGAGGAGCTATCCCGATGCTCACCCTGCACCATCTTGAAAACTCGCGTTCACATCGTGTGCTCTGGCTGTTGGAGGAGCTGCACGTGCCGTATGAGATCAAACGCTATGTGCGAGACCCGCAAACCATGTTGGCGCCGGCTGAGCTCAAGAACGTGCATCCGTTGGGCAAGTCGCCGATCATCACAGACGGTGACGTGACGCTCGCAGAGTCGGCTGCCATCCTTGAATACCTGCTCGATCGCTATGGCGAGGGGCGCCTCGTTCCGCCCCTGGGCTCAGAAGAACATCGCCGCTACCGCTACTGGATGCACTACGCCGAAGGTTCAGCAATGCCGCCCCTTCTGCTCAAACTGGTGTTTGATAGGGTCGCTAACGGGCCGATGCCGTTTTTCATTCGCCCCGTAGCGCGAGCGATCGCCAAAGGCGCTAACAAAGCGTTTATCGGCCCGCAACTCAAGCTGCATCTGGACTATATGGAGAATGAACTGACGAACAGACAATGGTTCGCAGGGGAGGAATTCAGCGCGGCCGATATTCAGATGAGCTTCCCGCTGGAAGCCGCGACGGCCCGAGCGGGACTTGATGCCAGTCGGCCGAAACTGACCGAGTTCTTAGAGAAAATACGTAACCGCCCCGCTTATCAACGAGCCGTAAAACAGGGTGGTCTAGCGATGCCGGGGCGCTGAATACTCAGCCCCCGAACCGAACGGTTTAGCGTTTTGGCGTCGCTGAATCGTTTCGCTGAGCACGAACAGGAATCGGTTGTAGTCGAGGCGGCTCGATGAAGCCAAGCGCCACTGCCAGATTCCAGCACACACTGTTGAGCCATGCTTTCATGATGAACCCTCCTGCTTGGTAACGGGCCTTGGTGGAGCCATGGGCTTCATAGCCAGCATAACCCATGAAGTGCACTGTCGCTTGCGGCAGATGTTGCAGATTGTGCGGGCCGCGGTGCGCTTCGTCCGGCTCTATAAAGTGCGACCCGGACTGCACGCGGGCGTTCACCGCACCTCGACGTCATTGAGCGGTGTTATGTTTGCGCCGATAAGGAAACACATCGATCACCTTGCCGTCGCTGATCGCTTCCTGCAGCCCCTTCCAGTAGTTGGCGTCATACAACTCGCCATGCAGCTTGGCAAATAGGCGGCGCTGTTGAATGTCAGCGAATAAAAAGCGGGGAAACTCTTCTGGAAACACGTCGTTCGGGCCGACGGAATACCAGGGCTCCGATGCCATTTCATCCTCGGGGTAACGCACCTCAGGGATGTAGCGGAAGTTAACCTCAGTCAGAAAGCAGATCTCGTCGTAATCGTAAAACACCACTCGACCATGCCGGGTGACCCCAAAGTTCTTCAGGAGCATGTCACCGGGGAATATGTTTGCGGCAGCGAGTTGCTTGATCGCCAGCCCGTAGTCTTCCAAGGCTTCATGGACCTGCTGCTCACTGGCGTTTTCAACGTAGATATTCAGCGGTGTCATCCGTCGCTCTGTCCAGCAATGGCGCACGAGCACCGTGTCGCCCTGCACCTCGACCGTAGACGGCGCAACCTCCAGGAGCTCCGCCAGACAATCAGGCTCGAACTTGGATGTCGGGAAGCGAAAATCCGCGAATTCCTGCGTGTCAGCCATGCGGCCTACCCGATCGACGCTTTTCACCAGTCGGTACTTCTCGATCACGGTGGCGCGACTAACATTTTTGGCGTGGGAAAACCGGTCTTTGATGATTTTGAATACCGTGTTGAACCCCGGCAGCGTAAACACGCTCATCACCATCCCGCGCACACCCGGCGCCATGATGAAGCGGTCATCGGTCGTTGCCAGATGATTGATCAGCGCACGATAAAACTCAGACTTTCCATGCTTGTAAAAGCCGATAGATGTATAGAGTTCCGCGACGTGCTTGCCCGGCATGATGCGCTTGAGGAAGCTAATGAAGTCCGCCGGTATCGGCACTTCGACCATGAAGTACGAGCGCGTGAACGAGAAAATGATGGACACCTCCGCCTCGTCCGTA
This sequence comes from Pseudomonas sp. DNDY-54, assembly GCF_019880365.1. Classification (NCBI taxonomy): domain Bacteria; kingdom Pseudomonadati; phylum Pseudomonadota; class Gammaproteobacteria; order Pseudomonadales; family Pseudomonadaceae; genus Pseudomonas; species Pseudomonas sp. DNDY-54. Next base: position 1,763,942 of record NZ_CP082271.1, on the reverse strand, counting down.
ATCAGCGCGTCGGCGACGATACCGGCACCCTCATGATTGAGCAGCGGTATCACCAATGGCCACTGTTCATCACAGGTGAAGATCCGCCCAATCAAATAGGCGCCCTTGTTGCGGTACAGGACCGAACCGAAGAGCTCAACCGTCAGTTCCGGGTCCTTGCACACCCAGTCCGGCAAAGACACCTGTAGCTGCGCCTCGAGCCGTTGCAGGTCTCCGCTCAGGTCCGCGAAGGGCACTGCGAAGGCGAAGTCGTCAAGAATCCGCGCCAGCGTGCCGTGCAGGTCCGCGCAGGGTTGATACCGACGCGTCTGTGCAATTCGCTCGTGTGCGCGATTCACTGGCCGCGTGGAATGAATGAACATCGTGTCGTCGCTGATGCAGTCATGACTGAACAGCGTGCAGAAGATTGAGTTGTACCAGGTCTCGGACAGCTCATCATCGAAGCGCGGATTGATCTGATCGATGTAAGCACCCTTCACCTGCGGCCAGCGCCGCACGTCCAGCAGCACCTCGTCGTCAAATACCGAGCGAAGTGCGGCTGCCGTTTCGCCAACCTTTTCTTCGTATAGGTTGATCCGTGCCGCCGAGGCACGCTGGGCGTCTTGCCATTGCGCCTGCTCAAAGCGAGACCTCGCACCCTCGGTGATCAACCGGAAGTGCTCACGGTAGTCGTCGAAGCCCAACAGGATGTGCCGGGCAATTTCGGCATCGCTTGATATCTGCGGCATTTAGATGGGTCTCTGCAGCGACGAAAGCCCGAGCTTAGCCAGAGGCCGGTCGCAATGAAAGGATCAGCGGACCGGAAGAAAGTTTGAAAGCGTGATCCGCCCTTGTCAGATCGGCAGGGCTCACCAACACTTCGATGTCCCTGCGTCGGAGCCAACTCACATGCGCCCCTCAGACCTCCTGCGTCTACTCGGTCTCGCTGCCATTTGGGGCGCCAGTTTCTTGTTCATGCGAATCATCGCGCCGGAACTCGGGACGTTTCCGACCGCCTTCTTCCGCGTGTTGTTCGCATGCATCGGCCTGTTGGCCATATTGGCCGTCATGCGTATCCAATGGGATTTTCGCGGCAAGTTGAAGCTGTGCATGATTTTGGGAATGATCAACTCCGGCGTCCCCTTCGCACTCTATGCATTGGCGGCGCAGTTTCTACCGACGGGCTATTCCGCGATCTTCAACGCCACTACGCCAATGATGGGGGTACTCATCGGTGCGCTGTTTTTCTCCGAAACGCTGACAGTAGCGAAAACCATCGGCGTCCTGTTCGGGCTGAGCGGCGTCGCCTTGCTGACTCGGACCGGGCCGGTGGCGTTCGACATAGAGCTGCTGATAGGTGCACTTGCATGCCTGGGCGCGACGGCATGCTATGGGTTCGGCGGGTTCCTGACGCGACGCTGGATCAACCAGCACGGGGGTTTGAGCAGTGAGCTGGTCGCCTTCGGCAGCCAAGCGGGAGCAGCACTGTGCTTGCTACCCCTGTTTGGCCTATCGCTGTTGGTCGCGCCGCCGGACAACTGGGGTGATGGAACCGTCTGGCTGAGCCTTCTCGGGCTCGGTATCGTCTGCACGGCCTTTGCCTATATTTTGTACTTTCGCCTGCTTGCGAATATCGGTCCCGTCCGCACCCTCACGGTGACCTTCATCATTCCACCCTTCGGTGTGCTTTGGGGCGCGCTGTTTCTCGACGAACCGCTGGACTGGGCGTATGCATACGGCGGCGCGATGATCGCCATTGCGCTGTGGCTGGTCCTCAGGCAGGCACCACCCAAAACAGCGGCGGCACCTGCTCCCGAAGCGACTAGCGACTAGACGCGCCTGAAGAGCCGCCAAGCCAAATCACTGCTGCAGCTCCTGCTCGCCAAACATGTCTGCGAACAGCATGGTCGACAGGTAGCGCTCACCGGAGTCCGGCAATATCACCACAATGTTCTTGCCCAGCATTTCCGGACGCTCGGCCAGGCGCACCGCAGCAGCCATGGCGGCACCACAAGAAATGCCGCAGAGAATGCCCTCTTCGCGCATCAGGCGCAGCGCCATGGTCTTGGACTCCTCGTCGCTCACCTGCTCGACCTGATCAACCATGGACAGGTCGAGGTTCTTCGGCACAAACCCTGCGCCGATGCCCTGAATTTTGTGCGGGCTGGGTTTGACTTCCTGTCCGGCGATCGTCTGGCTGATCACCGGCGAGCTGATCGGCTCGACCGCCACGCTGAGAATCTTCTTGCCCTTGGTGTTCTTGATGTAGCGCGAGACACCGGTGATGGTGCCGCCGGTGCCAACACCCGAAACCAGTACGTCGATGTTGCCTTCGGTGTCGTTCCAGATTTCCGGGCCCGTGGTCTTCTCATGGATTGCCGGATTGGACGCGTTCTCAAATTGTTGGGGTAGGTAATATTGCTCCGGATCCGATGCAGCAATTTCCGTTGCCTTTTCGATAGCGCCCTTCATGCCTTTGGCCGGCTCGGTGAGCACCAGTTCTGCGCCAAGGGCCTTCAGCACCTTTCGCCGCTCCAAGCTCATCGAAGCGGGCATGGTCAGCATCAGCTTATAGCCGCGCGCTGCGGCGACAAACGCCAGACCGATGCCGGTATTTCCGGACGTCGGTTCAACGATCGTCATGCCTGGCTTGAGGCGACCGCTCTTTTCAGCGTCCCAGATCATCGCCGCCCCGATCCGGCACTTGACCGAGTGAGCCGGGTTGCGACCTTCAATCTTGGCCATGATGCTGACGCCCTTCGGGCCCAGCCGATTAATCATGACCAACGGGGTATTCCCGATGGCCTGCGCATTGTCAGCAAAGATGCGGCTCATGACAGTGTCCCTGCGAGTGGAAAATCTGACTGATGAGCGTATGCCCAGTCTGATGGCCCGTCCAGCCGAACTCACCGATGCGAGTCAGGGTCCACCAGAAGCCACCTCATCAATGTTGACTCTCCACCCAGATCAGACCCGTCATGAAAAAACGCTACCGGCTCCCGCTTTGGATCTTGTTATCAATCGCCCTACTGCTGCTGATCGTTCACTTGGCCCTGCCCCATCTGGTGCTCAACTATCTGAACGATAAGCTGGCGGACATGGGTGAATATCGGGGCCATATTGACGACGTGGATCTCGCTTGGTGGCGTGGTGCTTATCGCGCCGACGGTCTGCTCATCGAGAAAAAGAATGAGCAAGTGCAGGCTCCGCTGTTCACCGCACCGTCAGTCGAGATCGGGTTGAGCTGGCGAGCGCTCTGGAAAGACCAAGCGCTGGTAGGCGAAGTCACGCTGGAGCAACCAGAGCTTAACTTCGTCGATGGCGAAGCGGCTGACGACTCCCAGACGGGCGAAGGCGTTGATTGGCGTGAGCGGCTGGAAGGGCTTATGCCATTCACCCTCAACGAGCTTCGTGTCGTTGACGGGCAATTGTCGTTTCGTAACTTTGATTCCGATCCGCCGGTACATATCTACGCCAGCGCCATCAACGCAAGCCTTTATAACCTGACCAATTCCGAAGACGGGGAAGGCCGCGTCGCGACGTTCGAAGGTACGGCCAAGTTCCTCAATCACGCCCCGATGGAAGCCTCGGCGAACTTCGATCCCTACACCCATTGGGAAGATTTCGAGGTGAATTTGCGCATGACTGACGTGGACCTGACCAAGCTGAACGACTTCAGCAACGCTTACGGCAATTTTGATTTTGCTGGCGGGACTGGCGACCTCGTCGTCGAAGTCGAGGCCAACGACAGTCAGCTTTCAGGCTACATCAAGCCATTGCTGCGCAACGTTGAGGTATTCGACTTCGAGCAAGACGTAGCGAACGAGGAGAAGGGATTCTTCCGTGGCATCTGGGAAGCCGTGGTAGGTGGGAGTGAAGAAGTCCTTCAGAACCAGAGCAAGGATCAGTTCGCGACCCGGGTAGCGCTCTCGGGAAGTACCAAAGATACCGATGTCAGCCCTTTTCAAGCGTTTGTCGCGATCTTGCGAAACGCTTTCGTAGAAGCGTTCTCTACCCGTTTCGAACGCTCGTTGAATGAAGAGGACGGATAACTGTGCACGCCCCGCAAGTTGGCGCCCATTCAGTGACTGAATGATCCACTCGCGTTCACAGTGACGAGCCCATCCCTTATAGTCGTTCGCCTATCCAAACATGAAAGTGCCTGCGTGCCAGGCCTGATCAAAGGAAAACCTGATGAAGTTTGAAGGCACCCAGTCCTACGTCGCGACCGACGACCTGAAACTCGCAGTCAATGCCGCCATTACGCTTGAGCGCCCGTTGCTGGTAAAGGGCGAACCAGGCACCGGCAAAACCATGCTGGCCGAGCAGCTGGCGGAATCCTTCGGTGCGCAACTGATCACCTGGCACATCAAATCAACCACGAAAGCCCATCAGGGCTTGTACGAGTACGATGCGGTGAGCCGTTTGCGCGATTCGCAGCTGGATTCCGACCGGGTCCACGACGTGCGCAACTACATTAAGAAGGGCAAGCTCTGGGAGGCGTTCGAGTCCGATCAGCGGGTCATTTTGCTGATCGATGAAATCGACAAGGCAGACATCGAGTTTCCTAATGACCTGCTCCAAGAGCTCGACAAGATGGAGTTCTACGTCTACGAGACAAATGAGACGATCAAAGCCAAACAGCGTCCGATCATCATCATCACATCGAACAACGAGAAGGAATTGCCAGACGCGTTCCTGCGCCGCTGTTTCTTCCACTACATCGCGTTTCCCGATCGCGAAACGCTGCAGAAGATCGTCGACGTGCACTACCCAAACATCAAAAAAGACCTAGTCGCAGAGGCCCTCGACGTGTTCTTTGACGTACGCAAGGTCCCGGGGCTCAAGAAGAAGCCGTCCACCAGCGAACTGGTCGATTGGCTGAAGTTGCTCATGGCCGACAACATCGGCGAAGCCGTTCTGCGCGAGCGTGATCCGACCAAGGCCATACCGCCACTGGCTGGAGCGCTGGTGAAAAACGAGCAAGACGTACAGTTGCTAGAGCGCCTCGCGTTCATGAGTCGTCGCGCTAGCCGCTGATTGGCGGCGGTTCACAGGAGCCGGCCGCCTCACTTACTGGAGGAAGAGCCATGCAAACGCATATCGGTAGTTGCCTCTGTGGCGTCGTGCGCTATCGCATCGACGCGCCTATCAACGAGCTGACCCACTGTCACTGCAAGATGTGTCGCAAAGCCCACGGCGCGGCCTTCGCCACCTATGCGGGCGTGCCGCTGGAAGCGTTTCACTTCCTCTCGGGCAAGGATCAGCTGGGCGTCTACCACTCTTCCGAGCATGTGACGCGGACGTTCTGCATACGCTGCGGCTCCAACTTGCAGTTCGTTGATAATCGTGAGCACGAGCTGGGTGTTGCTGCCGGTACGCTCGACTCGCCTCTACCCGTCCCGCCACAGGAGCACATATTCGTAGCCTCCAAGGCGAGCTGGTACGAGATCCGTGAAGGACTCCCTACGCACGACGAAGACCGCTGACTTTCCCTTACAAAGGTGCCGCAACGACGGCACGTTCGAGGTTTTGCCATGCTGCTTGGCTTGTTCAATGAGATGCGCGCCGCCAAGGTGCCGGTATCGGTGCGCGAATTGCTCGACCTGATCAACGCGCTGAAACACAACGTCGTTTTCTCAGACATGGATGAGTTCTACTACTTGTCCCGGGCCATCCTGGTCAAGGATGAGCGCCATTTCGACAAGTTCGATCGTGCCTTCGGGGCCTATTTCAAAGGCTTGGAGAATCTCAACCAGCACATCGAAGCGCTGATCCCTGAAGAATGGCTACGTAAGGAATTCGAGCGTTCCTTGAGCGATGAAGAGCGCGCGAAGATTGAGTCCTTGGGTGGGCTGGACAAGCTGATCGAAGAATTCAAGAAGCGCTTGGAGGAGCAGAAGGAGAAGCACGCCGGGGGTAACAAGTGGATCGGCACAGGCGGCACCAGCCCCTTCGGCTCAGGAGGTTACAACCCTGAAGGCATCCGCATCGGTGATGCAGGAAAACGTCAAGGCAAAGCGGTGAAGGTCTGGGACCAGCGCGAATACAAAAACCTGGACGACCAAGTCGAATTGGGCACGCGCAATATCAAGGTGGCCCTGCGCCGCTTGCGCAAATTCGCACGCCAGGGCGCTCAGGATGAGCTCGATCTTGACGGTACTATTGACCACACCGCCCGAGACGGGGGCCTGCTCAACATTCAAATGCGCCCGGAGCGGCGTAACGCGGTGAAGCTGCTCATCCTGTTCGACATCGGCGGCTCGATGGACGCGCATGTAAAGGTCTGCGAGGAGCTGTTCTCAGCCTGCAAGACGGAATTCAAGCACCTCGAGTACTTCTATTTCCATAACTTCATCTATGAATCGGTATGGAAGAACAACTTCCGCCGCACTTCCGAACGCACCTCAACGCTTGATCTGCTGCACAAGTACGGCGCTGACTACAAGGTTGTCTTTGTCGGCGACGCCGCGATGGCGCCCTACGAGATCACCCAAGCCGGAGGCAGTGTCGAACATTGGAACGAAGAAGCCGGCTACGTCTGGATGCAGCGCTTTATGGAGAAATACAAAAAGCTCATCTGGATCAACCCCTACCCGAAAGACACCTGGGGCTACACCTCCTCCACCGGCATCGTTCGCGATCTAGTTGAAGACCGCATGTATCCGCTGACGTTAAGCGGGCTTGAGGAAGGTATGAAGTTCCTGTCGAAATAACCAGACCCACCCCTGCAAGGATGCACGATGAATTATCGCTGGGCGCTATGCGCTGTAGTAGCGCTGACGGCGCTCATAGCATTTGGAGATCTGACCCTAGCGCTGCGGCTGCGTGATGCGCCAGCCATTCAATACCAGGCTGCTTGGGCACCCGCACTTTGCAATTGGCTGTTTGAGCAGCAAGGCCCCATCAGCAGCGCGAAACTGATCGCATCAACTCTAATGCTGCTCTGGTGGTTGGTGGCGATGATAAAACCCGCCCGCCGCCCCAACCTCAGGCTGGCCAATGCCACATTCAGTGGCTGGCTCGTGATACAGACGGTGGCGGTATGGGCCGCCGTGCTTGGCGTCTTGTATCAGGTAGCGGGTTTTGCTGATGGGCTTACCGCGAGCAATACGCTGCGAATCATCACGGGCACGTCACTCAGCTGGCTGATCCCCTTGACGCTGTGCGTGCCCGCCCTGCAGCTGGCCCTCGGCGAATTTGCGTATCGCTCCGGCTGGTCTTCGGCCCAACCGGTGAAGGATCGCTCTACTTCGCGGGTGGAATCGGCTTAGCGATACGGCGTCGGCGCCGCTGGTGCTCTGGGAACAGCGCGTTGCGCAAGAGCAGATAGAAACTTTCGAAGATCCAGGCCAGTAACAACGCAGCGCACAATCCCCACGCGATCGCGTCGGGTGCTAACAGCACTTGGAAGCGATAGTTATTCCAGACCTGGTTGCGAAAATCTCCGTCAGCGCCAATTAATACATGCCAGGCTTGGGCGTACCAAGGCCCCTGCATGATCCGCCACTCGCGGTCCAGCAAGCGGGCACGCTCCACCAGTGCAGAGACGCTACGTGCATCACTCTGGAATACCGGGTCATCACTGGTGCGGTAATGCTCAACCAGTGCATTCAAGTCGCCTTTGAAGAAACGCCCTGCCGTTTCCTGAAATCCGATCAGGCCTTGATGCGCCTCGAGCCGGCGCGCCTCGACGTGTCGCTCGTATGCTTCGATGAAACCAGGCACCTGGATCCCGACCAGCAAGCCAAGCGCGAACAAGGACAACCGCAGATAGCTCCTCAGCATCACTGCACCTGCCCGCGAGCGACGCATTCGCCCAGCCGCCACAGGGTCCATTCGCCTGGCTGGTGAACGTGCCACTGCTCGTTATCGGTCAAAGGTTCGGTTGCCAACACGGTCACGATGTCGTCAGGGGTCGTTTCGGCGGTGAAGTCCACGGTCAACTCGGCATCCTTTAGTTGAGCCGGACCGAAGGGCGCTCGGCGAGTAATCTGTGCGAGCTTGGTGGTGCAGAAGCTGAACAACCACTCCCCGTTGCTGAGCAGGCAGTTGAATACCCCCTTTGCACGATACTCCGTGCACGCCTCTAACATTCTGGGCAGCAGATCTTCAGGGGAGACGCGTTCTGGAAAGTCGATACGCACCCGGTTGAGCAGGTCACAGAATGCCGCTTCACTGTCCGTGTCACCGACCGGTCGATAGAAGCCACGCGTAGGTTCGAAATCAGCAAGCTGGCCATTATGGGCAAAGCACCAATGCTGCCCCCACAGTTCACGTACAAAAGGGTGAGTGTTGACTAGCGAGACCTTACCCACGTTTGCATGCCGGATATGGCCGATCACAACCTCGCTCTTGATCAGATAGTGCTGGACCATCTTTGCCACTTCCGACTCGCAGCTGGCGACCGGGTCTTGGAACAAGCGCAGACCCCGGCCTTCATAGAACGCGATACCCCACCCATCCTTGTGCGGCCCGGTGCGCCCGCCGCGCTGCATCAGCCCAGTGAAGCTGAAGTGAATGTCGGTCGGTACGTTGGCACTCATGCCGAGCAGCTCACACATGCAGGTCTCCCGTTACGTCTTGTTCACGTCTGGATGCTCAGATGCGGTCCGATCGACTCGCTCATAATCTGGGTTCGGTCCGGGTCTGATAGCGACTGGCGGGGCGATAATCATCGTCATCATCTTCCTCGAGCCGCTCCCGTAAGGTACGCGGGTCTTCGCTCGTTTCGGACGCTGCGCGCCGCAATTTCAGCTTGCGCTCGATTGGCCAACGCAGCGCTACAAAGCCAGCGTACAGCGCAAATGCGATGAGTCCGTAAAGCGCCAGATCCGCAACCGCCCGCCATGCGTTGTTGCCAACCTTGAACAGCACATCCAGGGCGGTGATGGCCACCGCTGGCGCGAACAGCTCGCGCGCGGGGTCTACGATGGTTGGCGTCAGCAGTAGCACCGCGGCAATCAATCGCAGCGGCTCACGCAACCAGCGCCACATGGGCCTCGTGATGCGAAACCACACCAGCAAACAACCCAGCGCGGCAATCCCGTACGCTGTCCAGGCGAGCAAGTAATCGTTGGCAAATAGGAACATGGCAGTCTCTTGTGTGAGCCGGATGCGCGCACCGGCGCGTGACGTCGCGCATGATACCAGTCGTTAGCCTGCCGACTGCCAGCTCGCGATGTAATGCCACTGGTCATCGTGCATGTAACGCCGTATAAACGCTGAAAAATAGAAGGCTCAGAGCCCCTTAATAGCGTGCAAGAAGCCATACTTGTCACACGGAAACATCAGGAGACTCACCATGACCTACCAGCATATTCTGGTCGCAACCGACCTGAACGACGACTGCCACCCGGTCGTCGCGCGCGCCCAGGCGCTGGCAACTGCTAGCGGCGCCAAACTGGCGTTGGTCCACGTCATCGAGCCCATGGCCATGGCTTTCGGTGGGGACGTGCCGATGGACCTATCGATGCTTCAACAACAACAGTTCGACCAAGCGCGCGAGCGCCTGGCCGTGTTTGCCGATCGTTACCCCAGCCTGACCGCAGAGCAGCGACATCTCGCTTACGGGCAGCCTCGCCAGGAAGTCCATCGATTGGCAAAAGAGCAAGGCTGCGATCTGGTCGTTGTCGGTAGCCATGGCCGTCATGGCCTGGCGTTGCTGCTGGGCTCCACCGCCAACGACATCCTCCACGGAGCACCTTGCGATGTGCTCGCCGTACGCCTGAAAAAGCCCGAATAATATGCGTTGAATATGCGTAGACGTGAGCGTCGAAGCTCAGGCTGTTTCGACATCCTCGCCAGCACACATGACTAACGGCCTGATCTTCTTCAGCTGGGTTTCCAGCGAGTAGGTCAGGCTGGATGACATCGAGAAGAAGGTCAGAAACGCCTTCAGATTCGAATCGCCGTGGCAGGTGTCGTGAATGCGCTGCCAGAACGCCTGATTGACCAATTGCAACTGCTGAAACGAGCGCACCAACCCGCGCAGCTCCCAATCAGCATGACGCCCTTCGCGCAGATTGAAATACTGCTGGGCCAGATAGAGTGAGACCGCGCGCAGCACGAACTCCTGATTGCTGGCGAACGGCAGATGTTGATGGGCCATCGGCTTGAGCTTACTCAGTACCGGGCATGCGCTGGTCGCCATAATGACGCCAAGCAAAGCCCGTAGCCCCTCATCCAGCCCCACCAGCTTGTTGTATTCGCGCTCCGGCGTTCGCACCCGAACCTGCGCTTTCTTCACGGCCGGCAAGCCCTGAAAATCTTCAATAACGCGATGCAGGTCCACGGCGGCGGGACAATGCGTAAAGTGATCCTTACTTAGCGGACAATTGTTGCATCGCTGATGATCCAAACGTGTCCACGTGGGTGCCTTCGCGGCTGTTTCGTTATCGTAAACGCGGTCCAGCTCAATTCGGTAGCTGAACTCATGCTCGTCATCCAGGACGATGCGGTAATCAATTGCCATTAATGCTCCGTCTGGTGCTGACAGTTCCCGTGAGTAGTTTCAGTGACAACCAAGCCAGCCGCGCAGAACAGTGAGGCGTGAAGGGCTATCGTAACGATCCCCCTTCCCTTCCTCGCTCAGCCCTCCAACTCCGCCCAGCGCTCGAGCAATTCGTCGAGTTCCGCCTGCAGCGCGTCGAGACGTGCAATGGTTTCACCCGTGCGCTCCGGAGTTTGCTGGTAGAACGCCGGCTCTGCAATTTCGGCCTGTACGGCGGCTATGTTTTTCTCGACTGCGTCAATTTTCGCCGGTAGCGCCTCAAGTTCGCGCTGCACCTTGTAGCTCAACTTCTTCTTGGTGGGTGCGGGTTCAGCAGCCGCCGCCGCGGGCTTGGCTTGAGCGGTCTCAGCCTTTTCCTCTTTTGTTTCTTTCGCCTCGGCGACCCCCAAGAGCCTCGGTGAGCCACCCTGACGCAGCCAGTCCTGATAGCCGCCGACATATTCGCGAACGACCCCGTTGCCCTCGAACACCAGCGTGCTGGTAACCACGTTGTCGAGAAACGCCCGGTCGTGGCTGACCATCAGCACCGTGCCCTGGAAAGCGAGCAGGACTTCTTCCAGCAGCTCGAGGGTTTCAACGTCCAGATCGTTGGTCGGTTCGTCGAGCACCAGGAGGTTAGCTGGCTTGCTGAATAACTTAGCCAGCAAGAGACGTGCCCGTTCACCACCGGACAACGCCTTCACCGGCGTGCGGGCGCGCTGCGGGCTGAACAGGAAGTCCCCGAGGTAGCTAAGTACGTGGCGACTCTGACCGTCGATGGTGATGAAGTCCCGCCCTTCGGCCACGTTGTCGATGACGGTTTTTTCCAGTTCCAGCTGGTGACGCAGCTGGTCGAAATACGCCACTTCCAGACGAGTGCCGGCTTCGACTTTACCGCTGGTTGGCTGAAGATCACCTAGCAACAGCTTCAACAGCGTCGTCTTGCCAGTACCGTTGGCCCCGAGCAAGCCGATGCGATCGCCTCGTTGCAGGACCATCGAAAAGTCTCGAATCAGCGGTTCGCCACCGGGATGGGCAAAGCTCGCATGCTCGACGACAATCACCTGCTTGCCGGATTTCTCGGCCGCGTCGATTTGAATATTGGCTTTGCCCTGATGCTCGCGGCGCTCACTGCGCTCAGCGCGCAATGCCTTGAGCGCACGTACACGACCTTCATTACGGGTGCGCCGGGCCTTGATGCCTTGGCGAATCCAGACCTCTTCCTGGGCGAGCTTCTTATCGAACAACGCGTTGGCCGTTTCTTCGGCCGCCATCTGCTGCTCCTTGTGCACCAGGAAGCTGGCGTAATCGCCGTTCCAGTCGATCATGTGCCCACGATCCAATTCCAGGATTCGGGTCGCCAGGTTCTGCAGGAACGCACGGTCGTGCGTGATGAACAGTACAGCCCCGTTGAAGCCCGTCAGCGCCTCTTCCAACCAGGCGATCGCGCCGATATCCAAGTGGTTGGTCGGTTCGTCCAGCAGCAACAGATCGGGCTCGGAGACCAGCGCCTGAGCCAATAACACCCGGCGTCGCCAGCCACCGGAAAGCTCGGCCAGCGTCTTATCGGCTGGCAGCTGCAAACGACTCAGGGTGCTGTCCACCAGCTGTTGCAGACGCCAGCCGTCTTTCGCTTCGAGCTCCTGCTGAACGTGCATCAGCTTGTCCAGGTCAGCTTCGTTCTGGATGTTCTGGCTGAGATGGTGGTAGTCGGCTAACAGCTGACCGACGCCGGCCAAGCCTTCGGCCACCACGTCGAACACGGTCCGCGCGTCGGCGAGCGGGAGCTCTTGAGGCAGCTCGCCGATTTTCAGACCCGGTGCGCGCCAGATCTCACCATCGTCCGGTAGCTGGCTGCCCTTAACCAGGCTAAGCATGCTGGATTTGCCTGTGCCGTTGCGGCCGATGATGCAAACCCGCTCACCTCGCGCAATCTGCCAGGACACGCCATCCAGCAAGGGATTGTTGCCATAGGCGAGGGACACATTGGTCAATTTGAGCAGGGTCATGACTACCTCCGGAAAACAGGGCGCGCAGTCTAGCAGAACGCGCATGGCTGCCGGATGCAACAGAGCGTTTCCAGCCCGTTCCGACGCACCTCGCCAGCAAGCCGAATCAACTGCTTTATCACGGCCGTTCGCGCGATCCAGAGCCGCTAGCGTACGTTCGTCGGAACGTCCTGCTTTATGGGGTTGAAGCGCTTAATCCACGTTTAACTGCCAGGCCGGCCGGGCTAAGCTAGCCACAGCAACTCCATGCCCCCGTCTTCGGAAGTCTCATGCGCGGTCGACTCTCCAGTATCTGTTTTTGCCTCCTGTTCACTGCCATCACACTCCAAACCACTCAAGCCGCCAGTCTTCAGCAGCAACGGCAGTTCTACGACGAAGCCAAACGCGCCCTGGCCAAAGGGGATAGCGGCCCATACCGGCGTTATGCCGCCGCGCTTCGGGATTACCCGCTCGAACCCTATCTGGCATACGACGACTTAACGGCCAGGCTGAAGAGCGCGAGTAATGACGAGGTCGAGAAGTTTCTGGCCGAGCATGGCGACCTGCCTCAGGTCAGCTGGATGAAACTGCGCTGGCTGCGGTTGCTGGCAGCCCGCGGTGACTGGCAACCCTTCGTAGCGCACTACGACCCAAAGATGAACTTCACCGAGCTGGACTGCCTGTTCGGCCAGTATCAGCTCACCAGCGGCCAGACCAAACAGGGCTATGAAACAGCCGAGCGGCTGTGGTTGGTCGGTAAGTCCCAACACAAGGCGTGCGATGCGCTGTTCGAGCGCTGGGAGACTGCAGGGCAGCTAACCGAGACATTGCGCTGGAAGCGCACCAAACTGGCTGTCGAGAGTAGCAATTACGGCCTGGCCAATTTTTTGATTAAGGGCCTGCCGACGCTGAAAAGACACGGCGAGCTATTGGTCGACGTCGCGCAGAAACCGCAGATCCTGGCGCAGACTGACCGCTTCACACCGTCCACCGAGGCCATGGGCGACATCGTCTCGATCGGTCTACGCCGCCTTGCCCGAAAGGATCCGGAGCAAGCGCTCGGCCTGCTCGACAGCTACGCCAGACGCCTGGACTTCTCGACCGAGGAGAAGGTCGCAATCGCGCGGCAGATCGGCTTGACCCTCGCCAAGCGTTTCGACGCCCGCGCGCTGAAAGTCATGGCGGAGTACGATCCCGAATTACGTGACGACACCGTGAGCGAGTGGCGTGCTCGCCTGCTGCTCCGTCTTGGCCGGTGGGACGATGCCCATGCACTGACTCAGCGGTTCCCAGAAGAACTGGCCAACAGCAACCGCTGGCGTTATTGGAAGGCACGCAGCCTGGAGTTGGCCAAGCCCAACAATGAGAGCGCAGCGCAGCTCTATCAGCCGGTTGCGGGCGAGCGGGACTTTTACGGATTCCTCTCGGCCGATCGCATTCAGGCACCTTACAAGCTCAATCATCAGCCGTTGGCGCTTGACCCAAAGATGATCCAGAAGGTGCGGAATACTGCAGGTATTCGTCGCGCCATGGAGTTCCATGCGCGTGGACAGATCGTCGATGGGCGCCGCGAGTGGTATCACGTGAGCCGCCTGTTCAGCCGCGACGAGTTGGTGGCACAGGCGCGACTCGCCTATGACATGGAGTGGTACTTCCCCGCCATCCGTACGATCAGCCAAGCGAAGTATTGGGACGACTTGGATATCCGCTTCCCGATGGCTTATCGCAGCAGCCTGGTCAACGCAGCTAAAGCGCGCGAGATTCATCCGAGTTGGGCATTCGCCATCACCCGGCAGGAAAGTGCATTCATGGCCGATGCTCGCTCGCATGTTGGCGCCACGGGGCTGATGCAATTAATGCCGGCCACCGCGAAGGAAACGGCCAGACGCTTCGACATTCCGCTGTCTTCACAGCAACAAGTGCTGAATCCCAACGTCAATATCCAGCTGGGCGCGGCGTACCTCAGCCAGATCTACGGTCAATTCAAGGGCAATCGGGTGCTGGCTTCTGCCGCGTATAACGCGGGGCCCGGTCGTGTTCGCCAATGGCTGAAGGGCGCCGAGCACCTCCCCTTCGACGTTTGGGTCGAGAACATCCCGTTCGACGAAACCCGCCAATACGTGCAAAACGTCCTGACCTATTCAGTGATCTATGGCCAGAAGCTGAACGCACCGCAACCACTGGTGGAATGGCACGAGCGTTACTTCGACAGCCAATGATGCGCTGAACAGCCGAATGAACGAAGCATTGGCCAGTCGGGTCGGCTTGAGCAGGTAGGGTGGGCTTCAGCCCACCGCTGCTGGCCTCTGCACCGCTGCCTGGCCTCCCTCGGCACCGCTACCCGTCGGCAAGCGCACTGCACAGCTCCATCGTCGACGGACGTCTCCGCTTTACGATGCGCCTAGTTCAATGAACGACTGGACGGTGTCTACAGACCGGAATGTGCGTGAAGGGTCGAGGACTACCCTTAAACCGCCCGACAAGTCAGCCGACCTACTCCAGCACTTCGACAGGCATGCCCACTTTCAGGGAGCCGGTGCCTTCGGCGATCAGATTCTGACCGAAAAACACGCCGCCTTCACCCTTGCGGTAGGTCATCAACGTGGCCAGCGGCTCCCGATCGGCAGCCTTTTCGCCGTTCAGTGGATTGATCGTCGGGATGATGCAGCGTGAGCAAGGTTTGACCACGCGAAACTCAATGTCCCCAATGCGAATGCGCCGCCAACCATCTTCGGCATAAGGTGCCGAGCCGGCCACAATCAGATTCGGCCGAAACCGCCGTGCGTCCAAGAGCTGCCCCACACGTGCTGACAGGTCATCCAGCGATCGTTGGCCGATCAGCAAAAAAGGAAACCCGTCGCTGAACCCAGTCTTTTCGCCGAGACGAGCAAAATCCTGGTCGATCTGAATGCCTTGGCCCGTTGGCAGATAAACCAGCCGGCACGGGCGATCCAGCAGCCGTGTCAACCATGCCGCCGCCGTGTCGCCTGCATCAGCGGCTTGCAGACTTTCACGCCAAATCAGCACACCACGGGTCGCACTGCCCGAGCCAGGAACCGGCACGAACATCGGGTCCATCAAAGGTGCGCTCAGCAGCAACGCCGTTTCGCCCTGCCACCGGGCTGCGAGCAATGCCATTCGAGGCAGCACTCGTTGGGTAAGGAATTTCCCGCTCGCGGCGTCAACCACCATCCAACGGCGGTCGCCGCTCAGACCCAGCTCATCGCACCACCCCTCCTCAAGCGCATCAGCGGAACCGGACTTGAGGGGAAAGCGGTACAACGAGGAAAGGTGCATGCGGACGCCTCGAGGAGTGGTCGGGTTAGCCTGGTTCGTCCAGCAACAAGCGTTCGCGGACGACGTCCACCAGTTTCTCCGGCTGGAACTTGGAAAGGAAGTTGTCGCAGCCGACTTTTTTTACCATTGCCAGATTGAAGCTGCCGGAAAGCGAGGTGTGCAGGACCACATGCAAATCGCGCAGACGAGGATCGTTGCGAATCTCGGTGGTGAGCCGGTAGCCGTCCATTTCCGGCATTTCGGCATCGGTGAACACCATCAACAGGCGATCGGTGAGCACCTCTCCGGCATCCGCCCAGGCCTTGAGCTTGTTCAAGCCCTTCATACCGTCACTGGCGGAGTGAACCGTGATGCCGAGCTGGCTCAACGTCTCGCGCAGTTGCGCCAACGCAACGGTCGAGTCGTCAACGCACAGCACTTCGCGACCCCGCGCGCGCTCGAGAACCGGGTCCGTCAAGCGTTCCGGCGCAATGCTGGTGTTGTAGGGAACAATCTCAGCCAGCACTTTTTCAACGTCGATGACTTCGACAAGCTTGTCGTCAACCTTGGTGATCGCCGTGAGGTAATGTTGGCGTCCGGCGGTCGTCGGCGGGGGCAACACTTCTTCCCAGTTGAGGTTGAGGATGCGCTCCACACCGCCCACCAGAAACGCCTGAACCGAACGGTTGTACTCGGTCACGATGATGGTACTGCGCTCATCCGGCACTAAAGGGCGCAAGCCAATGGCCCGCGACAGATCGATGACCGGCAGCGTCTGACCGCGCAGGTTGACCACACCGCATACCGAACCATGGCGGTGCGGCATGAGCGTCATCTTCGGCAGCTGCACGACCTCCTGAACCTTGAAGACGTTGATTGCGAACTGCTGGCGGCCCGAGAGCCGGAACATGAGGATTTCAAGACGATTCTGCCCCACCAAACGGGTGCGTTGATCGACTGACTCTAGAATGCCGGCCATTGGGGGCTCCTGGCTAAATACGGGACTAAGGAGCTATCGGCCGCAATGCCCTGTGCTTTATGTGTCCGAACAAGTATTTATCAGCCGCCGCAGCATGAGCGGTGGGACAGGCCTGCTTTCATGCGATCTCGTGGTTCGGTGGCGGCAGGGGCTCGTCACGCAACACCGGGCTATCGACCGGTAGGTGCAGCCGCAGCGCTCGGCGCTTTACCGAAAAGTGCATGCGTTTGGCGGCAAACGGCTCGCCATCCAGATTGATATCTATCTCATCCGGCGCATCGACATCGAGCCAAGGCACGCGCGCCGTTACCGATACGGTATCAATCCCAAGCAATCCACCGCTCAGCAATGTACCCAAGGTACCCACCGCATCCGCGGGCGCCGGAACGATACAGATATCCAGCAACCCGTCATCAACCGAAGCCTGAGGGCAAAGTTGCTGCCCACCGCCGGACTGGCGACCATTGCCAATACCCAGCGCAAGAAACTCTCCCTCCCAGGTGAAATCAGGGCCAGCGAAACGTCCCCACGCACTGCGCAGCTCGCTGAACCGCGACAAGCCCGTCAGCAGATAAGCGCTACCACCCAGCATCCGCTTCAATTCATTCGACGTCGTAGCGGTTACCTTGGAGCCGAAACCGCCAGTCGCCATGTTGAGAAAGGGTTCACCGTTCATTTCGCCGACATCAACCCAGGTCGGCTCACGGTTGAGCAGCGTCAGCGCATCGAAGGGTGAAAGCGGGATCTCGGCGGCCTGTGCGAAATCGTTGGCGGTACCCAGCGGCAGCACGGCCATGCTCACATCGGAGCCGCTGTCCAGCAGCGCCTGCACCATTTCACGCACAGTGCCGTCCCCACCGCCAGCCACAAGTGATCTGTACCCCTCAGCAATGGCTTCCGCCACGATACGTGCCGTATCGCCGGGCTCCCAGGTCACCCGGACGGCCAATTCATTTCCAAGCTGGCGCCAGTCATTGACCGCTGCACGCACGTCCTCATTGAGTCCTTGCTTGCCGTGAAGCACGAGCAATGCTTTGGATTCATTCATGCCTTTTTACTTCCATCTGGGGATCCGCCAGATAAGACCCGTTTCGTAGCGGGAAAGTTGTGCAGCCATCGACCTGCATGGCTTAAGCCGATTGCCGGCTGCTAGCGACCACCGGTCAGAACTGCGCTGTCGAAAACACTCATCCCCACGGAAGCCAAGAGTTTTTATTCTTATTTTTCAACGTCTTGTGAATGTCAGTTAATCCTTTCAGTAAGCGCAACACTTTGCGCCGGCGCGGTGAACTCATTTCATGGAAGGCGGTCGGAGCACTAGTCCAGGTGAAGGTTGCGATAGCGGCCTGCCATCAGAACCGCGGATCGCGGCGATCAAAACGAGTATTGAGCTAGCAATAGCCGTAGGAAGGAGCCTTGTATGCGCTTACAGTCCGTTGGAACCCTTGAGTACGCCCACCCCAGTTTCGTCGATTACTTTTTAGCCAGCGTCCGCTTGATTCACGGGCTCACCGCTGTGCTGCCTGGTGTCCTTCTTTTGCTGTTTCTGCCGCTTGAGCTCCCAGCGGGCGGCGGAACCTTCAGCACCTTTCTTATGTTCTTCGGCGTGATCAGCGTCGTCATCTTTCAGTCGGTGGGTATATACAGCGAGGAAGTGTTCAGCACCTTGCTGCGTTTTCGCACGATGCTCGTGGCTTGGGCCGCAGCGTTCAGCCTGTTGATTTTCATGCACCAAGGGCTGGGCATGTTCAGCTACCTGGAAGCCAAGCATCTGACGTTCTGGTTTGTGACCAGCGGCGTTCTGTTCGGCGCAGAGCGACTCATGATGCTCGCACTGTTCCGCCGACTGATGGCCAAGGGCGTCTACCTGCAGAATGCGGTGATCCTCGGCGGCACCGATAACGGCGTACGCGTGGCCGAATACCTCGCTCATCACCGTGACATCCGTACCGGCGTTCTTGGGTTCATCGACGATCGTTTGGAGCGCCTGCCCAAAACGCTGGCTGACCTGCCGCTGCTGGGCAACACCCGTGATTTGGAACAGATGATCCGTGAGGAAAAAGTCACCCAGGTGCTGGTCGCCCTTCCCTGGTTCGCGGACAGCCGCATCGGCCAGGTGATCAACGAGCTGCGCAAGCTGCCAGTGAACGTGCTGCTAGTACCGGACATGGTCGCCTTCCGTCACGCCAACAAGCGCATCACCGAAGTTGGCGGGTTGCCGACGCTGATTGCCTCCGATCTTCCATTACGTGGCTGGTCGCCGATGTTCAAGCGCATCGAAGACATCATCCTTTCAAGCGTGGCCCTGTTGGCCGCTGCACCGGTCATGCTCCTACTTGCACTGGCGATCAAGATCGACTCGCCCGGCCCGGTCCTGTTCAAGCAGAAGCGTTACGGCTACAACAACCGGCTGATCGAAGTCTTCAAGTTCCGCTCGATGTACCACGCCAAGTCGGACGCTAACGCCGAACGCCAAACAACGCGTGACGACGATCGCATCACTCGTGTGGGCCGTTTCATCCGCAAGACCAGCCTCGATGAGCTACCTCAGTTGCTCAACGTCTTCCTGGGTAGCATGTCCATGGTCGGCCCTCGCCCACATGCGACCGCCACCAAGGCCGCCGGCGTGCTGTTCGAGGATGCCGTTTCTGAATACTCCGCACGCCATCGCGTGAAGCCTGGGATCACAGGCTGGGCCCAGATCAACGGTTACCGTGGCGAGACCGACACGCTCGAAAAAATCGAGAAACGCGTCGAATACGATCTGGACTACATCGAGCGCTGGTCCGTCTGGTTCGACATCTACATCCTCGCCCGAACCATACCCGCTCTGCTGTTCAACAGGGACGTCTACTGACTGCCGCACACGCATTGATCAGCGCCATCACGGCACACGCCAAATTCATGCGCGAGCACCGCAGGAAGATTGAACTAATGAAGACAGCAATTATCAGATTTGCGTTCTGTCACGCGCATGCCCAACTGCCCGTAAACCCAGGGCTGCGAGGCTAGCGAGATGTTCCAGAACATATTGATCGTCTGTGTCGGTAACATCTGTAGAAGCCCAGCGGCAGAAGCGTTGTTGATTCACAGACTCCAGGGAAAAGGCCTGACCGTAACCTCGGCAGGCATAGGTGCATTAGTAGGCAACCCAATGGATAAGACCGCACACGAAGTGCTTACCGAACACGGGTTGGAACACAGAACCCACCGTGCCCGACAGGTCGATAGCGACATGCTTCACCACGCTGACCTGATCCTCGCCATGGAACAGAGCCACATCCAGCATATCCGCCAGATAGCGCCTGAAGTCCATGGCAAGACCTTTCTGATGGGTAAATGGCTAGACGGCATGGAAATTCCGGATCCCTTTCGTCAATCCAAGCCCGCATTCGAACATGTTCATAGCCTTCTGACGCAGTCTGTCGAAAGCTGGCTTCCTTACCTGAAATAAGAAGAAGGAACTTCAATGACCACCATGCCGCGACCCATTTACGAAACCAAAGAGGATAAGGATATTGACCTTGCCCACCTCTTTGACACCTTCCTCAACAACCGCGCACTCATCCTCACGATAACCGGGTTCTTCGCAGCATTGGGCATCGCCTACGCGCTGCTGGCCACACCCGTTTATCTCGCCAGCGCAATGATTCAGATTGAGCCAAAGAACGGCTTGCCGAGCCTCACTGATGTGGTAGGGACTGCGCCGGCTGTATCACCCGCACAGACCGAGATCGCACTGCTCAAGTCGCGTTCCGTGGTCGGTGGTGCCGTGGAGGCGCTGAATCTCGACATCCTCATTGAGCCGCACCATTTCCCAGTGATCGGCGGCTTCATCTATCGCCGTTTCGTGCCGTCCGAGGAAGGTGAGCTCGGCTGGTATCCAGAAGGATTCGAATCCTATGCCTGGGGTGGCGAGTCGCTGCGCGTAACGCAGCTGATCGTGCCTGACCAGATGCATGGTGAGGAACTGACGCTGGAAGCGGCAGAGAACAATGGGTTTATCCTGCGCGACACGGAAGGTGAAGTCGTTGCCCAGGGAGTGGTTGGCGAACCTGTCGAAACACCTGACTACGGCATCACCGTCGCTGAATTCAACGCGCGTCCAGGTACCACCTTCAGCGTTACCAAGAACCGGACCTATGCCACGACCGAGGACTACCAGGAGCGCCTGGCCGCGGGAGAACGCGGTAAGCAGTCCGGCATCGTTAGCGTAACGCTGGAAGACACGGACCCGGCCAAGGCCATCCTCGTACTGGAGGAAGTGGCGCAGCGTTACGTCGACCAGAACGTCGCACGCAACGCCGCGGAAGCGACTCAGAGCCTGGAATTCCTGAGCGAACAGGTTCCGGAAGTACGCAAGAAGCTCGACGCGGCACAAACCGCGTTGAACAAGTACCAGACCGGCAATCGCTCAGTCGATATCTCGGCGGAAACCCAATCTGTACTGGATCGCATCGTCGATCTGGAAAAGCAGATCTCCGAGCAGAACCTCAAGCGCACCGAGATGGAGCGCCGCTTTACCCGCCAGCATCCGAACTTCCAGGCCCTGATGAACCAGATCAATCAACTGCAAACGCAGAAGACTGAGCTGGAAAAACAGATCGGCACCCTACCCTCGACCCAGCAAGAGCTGCTGCGTCTGACCCGTGATGTCGAAGTGTCGTCTGAAACCTACTCGATGCTGCTGAACAAGACCCAGGAACTCGACATCATCCGTGCCGGTACCGTGGGCAACGTCCACATTGTCGACCACGCAGCAGCAGACATCGACAAACCGATCAAGCCGAACAAACCATTGATCGTCATCGTTGCCACCCTGCTCGGCGCGATCCTGGCCATTGCTTTCGTCTATGTACGCGAAGCGCTCAAGCGCGGCGTGGAGAACCCCGAAGAAATCGAGCGCGTCGGTATTCCGGTTTACGCTGCGATCCCCTTCAGTGAGAAGCAAGGGTCACTCGAAAAACGCTTGGCCAACTTCAAGCGGGACAAGAGCAGCGCCTCGTATCTGTTGACCATCAATGATCCGGCCGATCTGGCAACCGAAGCCATGCGCAGCCTGCGTACCAGCTTGCACTTCGCCATGATCGAGGCGAAGAACAACATCCTGATGATTACCGGTCCGAGCCCGGCAGTCGGCAAGTCGTTCGTAACGAGTAACCTGGCGGCCGTCATCGCACAGTCCGGCAAGAAAGTCCTGCTGGTTGATGCTGACATGCGTAAGGGATACCTGCACAAGGTCATGCGTTGTCAGGGCGAGAAAGGTCTTTCCGACATTCTGTCCGGCCGTATCACGCTTTTTGACGCCATTCAGAAGACTCAGCTGAATAACCTGCACGTGATCACTCACGGTCAGTTGCCGCCGAACCCGTCCGAGCTGTTGATGCACGAGAACTTCTCTCGCTTCGTCAAAGAGATCAGCACCATGTACGACATGGTCATCTTTGATACCCCGCCTATCCTCGCCGTCACCGATGCGGCACTTGTCGGAAGCCAGGCCGGAACCACGCTGATGGTGACCCGCTACGGCCTGAACGGCGTGAAGGAAATCGAAGTGGCCAAGCGCCGCCTCGAGCAGAACGGACTCATGGTCAAAGGTGTCATCTTCAACGCCGTCATTCGCAAGGCCTCGAATTACAGCGAGTACGGTTACTACCAGTACGAATACCAGAGCAAGTGACCCGAACCCGATATGCGGTGCATATCGGGTCTAACGAAGCTCTGTCGCTCCCCACCCGCATTGATCCCGCCTCGTTCGCCCGGATTTCCAGGCGAACGGCTGGCATCGGCATCCCTATGGGGATGACAGTCGGGAGCCACGCCCCAAGACTCTACTGGAGATCAAGGTAAAATATGGACCGTCGCTTTCTTTCACCACTATTGAGCGCCATACCATTGATTGCCGGCCTGACGCTTTTCGGTTCCGTTTCGACCGTGCAGGCTGAAACCGGCGAAAAGAAACCGGGTATCGATCTGATCGGTATAAATATGTCCGGTGCCAATTTCGCGCCGCATATAACACCTGGCAAAGTCGGCACCAACTATTTCTATCCAGAAAAGAAATACTTTAAGTATTACGCAGACAAGAATATTCGCCTGATTCGTTTTCCATTCATATGGGAGCGCCTGCAGCATGATTTGTACAAGGGCATAAACTTCGATCAGGTACGTCTGCTACGCAGGACACTTGACTATGCGGCAGCGCATAACCAGAAAATCATTTTGGATATGCACAACTATGCGCGATACAAGGGAAAACTGATCGGCTCGCCCGAAGTCCCTTACGAAGCCTACGCAAGCGTCTGGCGGAAACTCGCAGAACAGTTTAAAGATCACCCAGCACTGCTGGGCTACGACATCATGAACGAACCCTACTCGACCGACGGCTTGTGGCCGGCCGCGGCACAGGCCGCGGTCGACGCGATCCGCCAGGTCGATATGGAGACACCGATTTTCGTGGAAGGCGACCGCTGGGCCAGTACGTTTCACTGGCGCAAGGTCAACGAAGACTTCCTGATCGAAGATCCGGCAAACAACATTATTTACGAAGGGCATATGTACTTCGACAAGGACTTCTCGGGGCGCTACGCGTCTGAGGAAATAGTCGATCCGATGCTTGGCGTGGAGCGCGCGCGGCCTTTTGTTGAATGGCTGAAGGAGCACAACGTGAAAGGCTTCCTGGGCGAATACGGTGTGCCCGCGCATTCCGAGTCGATGCTGGTCGCGATGGACAATTTGCTCGCTTACCTGAACGAAAACTGCATTCCCAGCGCCTATTGGGCCGGCGGTCCGGGCTGGGGTGATTACGTCATGGCGATTGAGCCAGTGGGCGGCAAGGACAGGCCGCAGATGCAGGTTTTGCAAAAGCACCTGTCAAACACCTGCACCGAGTTTGGACCCACGCCAAAACCGTAACCCGATTTCGCTTCGCCTTTCGTCAGACTGCGGCGGTCGCGAGAGGCGATGTGAGACACCGTCGTATATTTTTGGCAAATCCCAAGATTCAAACGCAACCCCACCACGAACCGGTTGTCCATAGTTCAGTCGAGCATAGTGGGTCAGTACGAGCGGAACTCAAACGGCCCCGCGGTTTCGAAGCGTTTGGTACGGGACGCGCTGGCAGATTGTAAAAAATCACCAAATCAGCTGTTCGTAGAGTCACGACGCATCGAAGGCATCAGCAGAGCAAAGTCAAAAGCTTGAGTTTGTTGCGACGTAGTTAACTGGACAAATGAGACGCACCTAAGGACCCAGGTGATGACAAACATTAGCTCAAAATTCTTTTATTTCCCGTTGGCCGTCCTGGCGATCATCCTGCACTTCTCCGTGTTTGGCGACAGCACTCACAACCCTATTGGCTTTAAATTTCTTAACGAACTTTACCTGGCCATTTGCCTTGGTGCGTCAATTCTCCTGATTCTCGCCAGCACCGAAACCACGGCCAGGGAATTTCGCATCCTTACCTATTACGCCTGTTTCAGCGTGCTGGTGTTTACCGTATTGCCGGCAGTCTTCGCGTATTACACTTTTGGCCAGCCCATCATGTATGGCTTGATTGAAGAGCGAAGAATCCTTTTTGCGTTCGGTTTCGTGCCTCTGCTGCTGCTCGCCAAGCACATCAGCGTCTCGCAGTTTGAACGCTCGATCATCTACGCAGCGCTCTTGGCCGTAGTGCTTTCCTGGGCGTTCAAGTTTGGTTTGATCCCGGATCTGCGCGAAGAGCAGACCGCCTGGGACCGCCCAGATCGGTCCTCTATCGGCCCGTTTCTAATCTGTTTCGCCTATTTCTATTGCATACAGATTTGGGCTAAAGGCAAGTCACCGATCAATGGTGACGCCCGTCTGCGAAACTTCTATCTGGTTGTCGCTGCAGTGCTGCTGCTTACGTTGGTTTTTGCCACTCAAACCCGACAGCTCATCGTCCTTTGCCTGGCCTTTACGTTGTTTTCGTTGCGAGCCAAAGCCGTCGTATGGGCAGCCTCGCTCTGCGTTCTCTTGTCACCGTTCTTCTTCTTCCCCGAACTCCTTGAAATTCTCGGCCTCAATGTCGAGTTCTACGGCAGCAACCTGGAAGGTGATGTTGAAGACGGTGTTCGAATTAATACAATTGCATCGGTTTTCAGTCACCTTGACCTGGTCAACTGGCTCCCTAGCGGCTCGCTGTCACTGATGTGGCAGGACGGCTTCATTCCTTATTTCGGCGAACACTTCTTCCTTTCGGACATCGGCATTATCGGCACGCTGTTTCGTTTCGGCTTTCTGACCTTCTTCCTGGTCCCGCTGTCGTTGTACGTCTATCAACGTATCGCCCGAAACATCAATCCCGACATGGGATTTAGCTACGCAGTAATACTTGCATTTTTCGTGATCTGGCCACTTCAGGGATTATTTGAATACCTGCAGCCGGTCATCTGTTTGCTTTTCGTTATACATGCTCTGAGAGCACGCCATCTACGCAGCAAGGAACGAGTACATGAACGTCGCGCTTATTCTCAACTACAAAGCTGCTACTGAAACGATCAGCTGCGCGGAAAGCCTTCTCACCCATTGTCCGACCGTCGACCACATCGTCATCGTCGACAATGACTCTCAGGACGGCTCCGCTCTAGCGTTTCAACAATGGCAGGACGAAAAGCCGTCTGCCAAGGTGACGCTGCTCTCCAACCCCGAAAATAACGGCTATGCCGGGGGGAATAATTATGGCCTTCGCTGGGCGATGGCGAACCTGCAGCCCGAGTATTTCTGGGTGATCAATAACGACACCTATGTCGACAGCGACGCGTTCTCCCCACTACTCGAGGCATTGCAGCAGAACGAACGGCAGTTCGTCGGTTCACTCGTGCTAAGCGCCGATACGGGCCGTCTCGAATGTTACGGTGGTGGAAAGCTGTATCCGATTTTTGGCAAGGCTCGGCTGCTTGGAAAGGATCAAAGCATCGAAGCCTCCGAGCAACAGCATCCTAAGCACAACCCGGACTACATCATGGGTTGCAGCCTTGCGTTTTCCGCTGCGCTCACTGAAGAGATCGGCCTGATGGATGAGGAATACTTCATGTATTTCGAAGAAGTGGACTGGCAATACCGTGCGAAGCGCTTTGGGATTTCATCCAAAGTTATCCCTGAAAGTCGCTTGTTCCATTATGGCTCGCTCAGCCTTGGAAGCCGCTCGGCGTTCTACCACTACTACCGCAACCGCGCAGCTACTCGCTTCAACAAACGTTTCTACGGCCCAGTGTTCGCGGTCGTTTCCGCATTTCTGCTCTCGGCCGTTACGACGATCAAGGAATACAGGAATCCCACCCTCGCCTGGTCGGGTATCAAGGGCGCCTTCAAGGGAGTAGCAATGAGTGTCGAGTGATACTAATGCGTTCGGAATAGACTTCTATTCCGGCAATAAGAAAACTTTATTGAGCTGCATCCGCGAGGGTGTCAAACAGCCCTATTCGTTTGTGGTAACGCCGAACGTTGACCACCTCGTTCAACTTGAGCATGACGAACAGCTGCGCGACGCCTATGCCAAAGCACGCTGGAGGCTCTGTGACAGTCGCATTCTGCTGTCGTTACTGACCCGCCTTGGCGTGCATCTGGATGAGGCCATTCCTGGCAGCGACCTGACCCTCGATCTGCTCAAGTGGGCAGATAGCGAACGCCTGCGTGTAGTGTTGATAGGTTCCGTGCAATCCGAAGCCGAAAAGCTCAGGGCTATCTATCCGGGCATCGTTCTTCATCACTACAACCCGCCGATGGGCTTTATCAAAAAGCCAGAGGAGGTGCAGAAGTGCTTGCAGTTCGTCCGCGAGCACCCTTCTGAACTGGTGCTGTACGCCGTGGGCACACCACGTGGAGAAGTCCTGGCTGCAGCAACTCAACCCAGTGAACGGACAGGTATGGGCTTCAGTATCGGCGCGTCCATTTCCTTTGCGACAGGCACGATCAAGCGAGCGCCAAAGTGGATGCGCGAATACAAGCTCGAGTGGCTCCATCGCATGTGCATGGAACCCCGCCGTCTAGCCAAGCGTTATTGGATTGATGCCATGTACATCGTCCCGGCCTACCTGCGCGAGAAAAATGCCAGACAAAAAGCCAGCCCCGCAAAACAGGAGTCCTGAGCGAACGTCAAAGACGACCTTCGCCCTGCATGTTTGCGAAGCAGGGTGCGATCAAACAAGCGTAACTAATTGACGATGCCTCGCTGCTTCTCAGCGCACGTGCCAGGCAAGGGCGAAGCACCGTCGCTTTAAAAAACTAACCTCATACAGGGAAGAAAATGAAAGCAATCATCACGGGCATTACTGGTCAAGACGGCGCGTACCTGGCAGAGCTTCTATTGGAAAAAGGCTACACCGTATATGGCACCTTTCGTCGCACCAGCTCCGTAAACTTCTGGCGCATCGAAGAGCTTGGCATCGACAAGCACCCCAACCTGCACCTCGTCGAGTACGACCTGACCGACCTTTCTTCCAGCATCCGCCTGCTGCAGACGACCGGCGCAACCGAAGTCTATAACCTCGCGGCACAGAGCTTCGTAGGCGTTTCCTTCGAACAGCCTCTGACCACGCTGGACATCACCGGCGCGGGCGCCGTGAACCTGCTCGAAGCCATTCGCATCGTTAATCCGAAGATCCGCTTTTATCAGGCATCGACTTCTGAGATGTTCGGTAAGGTCCAAGCCATTCCACAGCTGGAAACCACACCGTTCTACCCTCGCAGCCCCTATGGTGTCGCCAAGCTCTACGCTCACTGGATGACGATCAACTATCGAGAGTCGTACGACATATTTGGCTGCAGCGGCATTCTCTTCAACCATGAGTCCCCGCTTCGTGGCCGCGAGTTCGTTACTCGGAAAATCACCGATTCGGTAGCGAAGATCAAACTGGGGCAACTAGATGTGCTCGAGCTGGGCAACATCGACGCGAAGCGTGATTGGGGCTTTGCCAAGGAGTACGTCGAAGGCATGTGGCGCATGCTGCAGGCTGATGAGCCCGACGTGTTCGTACTGGCGACCAACCGTACCGAGACCGTGCGTGACTTTGTCACGCTGGCCTTCAAGGCGGTCGATATCGAGCTTGAGTGGAAAGGCTCGGGTGAACAGGAACAGGCGATCGACACCGCCACGGGCAAGGTCGTTATGCGCGTGAATCCGAAGTTTTACCGGCCGGCCGAAGTTGACCTGCTGATTGGCAATCCGCAGAAAGCGAAAGATATCCTGGGATGGGAACCCAAAACCTCCCTGGAACAACTGTGCCGCATGATGGTTGACGCCGATATGCGCCGGAATCAGCAAGGCTTTTCGTTCTAAGCCAATCGGCTGACGGCCAAAGATGCCGTACGGGCGCATTGACGTTTCCAACGCATTCGCTCCTGTACCGCACCGCCGGGTGCCTTCGGCCTCATTAGTAAGCTTACTGATGGGACACGATCGGCTTTATCAGGGCGGGTTGCTATTTCGGCAGCCCGTACCGATCCACCGTCGCTAGTAACCGGGACGCAACATCTCATGCTTATACCAGGGACTACTCGCTCCGCTGAAATTGGACTTTCACCCCACCGGGAAGATCATGCGTAAAGTGCTGATTACCGGCGTTACCGGTTTTACCGGACGCTATATGGCAGAAGAGCTCGCCGCATGCGGCTACGAAGTTCATGGCCTCAGCTATCGCCAACCCGCCGGCGACCTGCCTGCGGCAGTTTCAGCCATTCATTGCTGCGCCTTGAATGACCCCGAGTTGCTGCGGACATTGCTGGCAGAAATAAGACCGACGTACGTTGTTCACCTCGCAGCAGTGTCATTCGTCGCTCACACTGACGCGGATGGCATCTACAACGCCAACCTCCTCGGCACTCGCCACCTTCTCGAAGCGCTACGCACAACCACGACCAATCTCGAAGGAGTGCTGTTGGCGAGTAGCGCGAACGTATACGGCAACGCGACCGAAGGCGTGCTTGACGAGAATGCAACCTTCGCTCCAGCCAATGATTACGCGGTAAGTAAAGTTGCGATGGAGTTTCTCGCGAGGCTTTACCAAGGACGGCTACCCATCATTGTCAGTCGCCCGTTCAATTACACCGGTGTTGGCCAGGCTGAACAGTTTTTAGTACCGAAGATCGTCGCGCACACCCGACGGCGCGCAGACATTATCGAGCTGGGAAATCTCGATATCGCTCGCGACTTCTGCGATGTTCGCCAGGTTGTACAGGCCTACCGACGCCTGCTCGAAACACCTGCCGCGATTGGCGAAACCGTCAATATCTGCTCAGGCTCCGCCTATACGCTTCAGTATGTACTTGAGCAGGCGGCAGCCATCTCCGGGCACCGGCTGGAGGTCAGGGTCAATCCAGCCTTTGTACGCAGTTCGGATGTAAAAAATCTCTTCGGTTGCCGGACCAAGCTGGACTCGCTCATTGGCAGCACGCCGCTCATTGAGCTGCGAGACACGCTGCGCTGGATGATCGAACAACCGTCCAGGAATTAATTACCAGTAGTCCAAGATTTACGCGCTGCCAACATCGAGCCCTCAACACAGTGCTAACTCGAAGTTGGCCGGTGCGCTTATTGATGTGCAACTGCGGTGCGGAAACGTGCGCCGTAACTGGTCTCTGCAGGATTACGGCGTCGGCTGCGTTTACACCGCGATCCGAGGCCAGGCTCGATAATGATCAATCGCCCGTTCCAGACAGGTTCTAATGTGTCGTGCAGCAATCTTCCCTGCATCAACGCCTCATTTATGCACCTCGTCTTGAACCCCGGAGAAACGGAGCGGTCTATGGCTACTGAGCAGCAAGGCTGCCTGCACAGTCTGGTGAAGTTGCTAGGCAGGGTTGAGCGACTATCTGAGTAGATCGCTCTTTCGTATAGAAAGAAGTTTTTAACTTCCAAGCTTTGCGGTAGCGACACCCGGAACGGCGTCTATTGAATTCGTTGTTATGCACTTTCGAAGTCAACGTCGGTTGTGAATAGACGAATCGATCCGCTAGTTCTTTCGGCTAAAAGTGAATTTCGCTGTTTCACTTCGTAAAAATAACTATTCCGTCAAGGATGAAGAACCATGAAACCACTATTTGCTCTCGCTTTCTCTTCCGTACTGGTCCTACAAGGATGCGTCTTTTCTCCTGGCCAGCATCTGGATCCCGACCAGTTCAAGGACGGCGCGGAAACAGAAGACGGCACCGTACAGCTGATGCGCATCACACCAGAAATGCTCAAAGGTGAACTGCCTTCAGACAGAGGGACGTCTAGCAAGCAAGAACTACTGGGCTACAAACCCGAAGCTTATCGCATCGGTGCAAACGACCTTCTTTACATCACCGTCTGGGACCATCCCGAGCTGACCGCTCCGTCGGGTCCGCAGCAGCAGCTGGACGCCAACGGCCGTCTCGTGCGCCCTGATGGCACCCTGTTCTATCCCTACATCGGCAACGTCGACGCAGCCGGCAAGACTATCGAACAGCTGCGTTCTGACATCGCCCGCCGCCTTGCCAACTACATCGACAGCCCTCAGGTAGACGTCAGCCTCCTGCGTTTCGGCAGCCAGCGCATCGTTCTCTCGGGTGCGTTTACCACCGCAGGCCAAGTCGAAGTCACCACCGCACCCATGACCGTCGTGCAGGCGATCGGTCAGGCCGGTGTTGATACTGAAACAGCGGATCTGTCCGGCCTGATTCTCAAGCGTGACGGCCGCGAGTACCTGCTGAACCTCGATGACATGAATCGCCCTGATTCCTGGCTCCATCAGGTGTACCTGAAAGACGGTGACCAGCTGCACCTGCCATACAACGACCAGAAGAAAGTCTACGTACTGGGTGAAGTGGTAGAGCCGCAGGCCATGACATTCAAAGCCACCAGCCTCAATCTGATGGATGCGATCGGTACTGCCGGCGGCATTCGTCAAGAAACGGCTGACGGCGAGGCGGTCTACGTGATCCGTGGTGCGGAGAACATCGCGACCGAAAAAGCGACTGTTTTCCAGCTGGATGCAGCCTCTCCAGCGGCGTTCGCGTTAGCGAAGCACTTCCCTCTCCAACCGCAAGACGTGGTATTCGTTGGTCCGGCAGGGATCACTCGCTGGAACCGTTTCATCAGCCAGCTGCTGCCGTCCGCTAGCGTCATCGGCACCGGTGCTGCCTTTAACCGTTAAACGGTCGACACACATCAGGTCAGCGACCTGATGTAAAAAACCGCAGTCAGCCCTGGGCTACTGCGGTTTTTTATTGCGCGGACCAAACAGGCCCGGAGGTATGCGCGTGCAGGGTGATCATTCTGTCGGTATGGTCGGATCATCTTCAAACATGTCGATGTCTTCATCGGTCAGCTCGGTTTCCTCCGGCTCCGACATCGGCGCGTCATTGATACTGGCGCCGTCTGGATCGCCGGGCAGAGGGGCGTCGGCATCAGGATCGTTTGCCGCCATGACCCCTGAGAACATCACGGTTTCGTCTTGCATGCTTCACCTCGCAGTCAGGCCACCAGTGGCCTGTGCAAATTCGAACGATGAACTGGCAATTCGTGCACGACCACCAGTCAGGGCAGCGAAGCGCGCAGCTATCACGCCCGCATCGCCTCCTGTTGCCGTACCGCTAAGCCCCACTACCCGCCGCGTCTGCTCCCCTTATTGCCGTTCTCGACGCTAACCGACTGCTGATCGCCCATCTGCACATCCATCTTTACGTTTACACGACTCTTTGCGCTCGCACTATTTATTAATGCACCGTATTCGCATTACTATCCGCATTCCAACAACAATACAATGGAGATGCTCATGTGCCGCCGTCCAGTCTTGCACCCGCTTTTCGTAGCGTTACGCGCCGCCAGCCTGGTCGTTCCGGCCGCATCACTCTGCTCGACTGCCTTGGCGCAGTCTCCACATGAAGCATCAGGACGAGATCCGTCAGCATTCCAGCTACCCACACAGGAGATTGTTTCCAGCGAGGCGGAGCGTGCCGACGGGCCAGTTGATGGTTACGTCGCGACACGTTCCGCGACCGGCACCAAGACCGATACCCCCATCCTGCAGGTACCGCAGTCAGTCAGCGTAATCACCGCAGACCGTATGCAGGACCAAGGCGTACAGACCGTGCAGGACGCATTGCGCTATGTCTCAGGCGTGCGCGGCGAAGCGTTCGGTCTCGATGCACGAGGCGACTCATCCAAGATTCGCGGCAGCACCCCGGTGTTCTTTCTCGATGGGTTGCAACAAACCTTCGGCAATTACACCAATACCCGCACCGATCCCTTCACCCTCGAGCGCCTCGAAGTTCTCAAGGGACCATCGTCGATGCTGTACGGCCAAAGTCCGGTCGGCGGGCTGATCAACATGGTGAGCAAACGCCCCCGCGATGAGCAAAGGACCGAACTCCAATTGCAGTACGGCACTCATGACCGCAAGCAGATCGCAATCGACAGCACGGGCCCACTGAACGATGAAGGCACCCTCCTCTATCGTGTCGTAGCCATTGCTCGGGACAGTCAGTCGCAAGTCGATTACGTGAAGGACGACAGGCTGGTCTTGATGCCATCGATCACCTGGCGACCGACAGACGACATCGAATGGACCCTGTTGGCAAACATACAGCGAGACGACAGTGGCTCAACCTCGCAGTTTCTCCCGCACCGCGGGACGGTTCTTGGTGCGCCGTATGGCCACTACGACACGGACCTGTTCGTCAGCGAGCCCGGATTCGACGAGTACGATACGGAACAGATGGCGCTCACATCGCAGTTCAGCTGGCGCTTGGACGAGACCTGGACGCTGCGGCAGAACCTGCGTTATCAGGAAAGCGAAGTCAGCTACCAACAGATCTACGGTTGGCCTCCGGTTCTCAACAATGACAACCGCACCCTCGACCGCGTCTACCACGTGTCCAAACCAGAGGTGGATGTCTGGGTCGCGGACCACAACGCCCAAGCCCTATTCGACACCGGGCCCGTTCAGCACACACTACTTATCGGGACTGACTACCAGCACGCGCTTACCAACCGCAAACAAGCCGGCGGGGCTGCGACGCCGCTTGATTTGTACGATCCGGAGTACGGAACCTTCGACCCGTCGATCATCAACCTGACAGCTGATCCCGAGCAAACGGTTGCGCAAGAGGGCATCTATTTGCAAGACCAACTCCGGTACGAACGCTGGATGCTGACCTTAGGGCTGCGAAAGGACTGGGCGGACAACCGGACCGATGGCGGTACGCGACAGAAAGACGATGCGGTCACCGGGCGAGTTGGCCTGACCTATCTCTTCGATAACGGGATCGCGCCTTACATCAGTTACAGCGAGTCGTTCCAGCCGATAGTGGGATTGAACACGTCGACCGGAGAGCCCTACAAACCATTGGAAGGCGAACAGTGGGAGCTGGGAATCAAGTATCAGCCGATCGACAGCAACAGCCTGTACACCGCTGCGGTATTCGATTTGCGTGAACAGAATCGGCAGATGCCGGACCCGAACAACCCGTCCAATACCGTACAGACCGGCGAAACAAGCGCCCGAGGGTTGGAGTTGGAAGCGCTGGTCGCCGTTACCCCGGACTGGGACCTGATTGGCACCTATACCCACCTCGATACCGAGGTGCTGGAGGGCACCTCACGTGAGGAAGGTGCGCGTTTGGCAACGATTCCAGAGGACATGGCTTCCCTCTGGTCCCAGCATCGCTTTGAGCTGTTCGGTATCCCTGGTTTCAGCGCGGGCGCTGGCGTGCGTTACGTCGGCGCAAGCTGGGACGGCACCGACACGCTGAAAACGCCCTCAACTACCCTCTTCGACGCCATGGTCGGCTATCGCTTCCAGGACTGGGCCTTTGCGCTCAACGCCACCAACCTGGAAGACGAAACCTACTACACCACCTGCCTGTCGCGCGGCGACTGCTTCCTCGGCAATCGCAGGACGGTAGTCGGCACCGTCAGTTACAGCTTCTGATGGGCTGGCAATGGAGAACACACCAATGAGCACATTCGCTTCTTCCCGCCTCGCCAATCTCGCCGGACGCGTTTCGGCAGCCCTGTTGGGGGGCTATGCCCTCGCCTTCGGTTTCACCGCGTTTTTTTCGGTGTATCTACCGATGCCTCGGCCTGACCGAGTTGTGACAGCCAGCCTGCTCTGCTTCGCCGTATGGGTGGCGGCGGTCATCTACGCCTTCGCTGCTAAAAGTGCCTTTCACGCCTGGTTGGTAATCGCCGTACTGGCCGCTCTGTTTTGCTTGGGCGCCTTCCTACCCGTCGAGTGGAGGACCCGACCATGACCCTTCGCCAATCGATGGCCGGGCTGCACACCTGGGGTGGATTGCTGCCCAGCTGGTTACTGTTCGTGATCATTTTCGCTGGCACCCTGGCCTGTTTCGACAAAGAGCTGGAACGATGGATGCGGCCTGCCCTGCATACACCGTCGACAACGACAATGACCGCCGACGACGTCAGCCGCTGGGTTCAGACAAATGTTAAGGAAACGCTACACGCCTACTGGATGCATGGCCCGACCGAACGTGAGCCGTACTGGCGGCTGGGTTGGGAAGAAGACGGATCCGGTACGCGGGGTCGTGTCGCTTTTGATCCTCGCTCGGCAGAGCCTATGCCTGAAACGGTAGGCGGCGAGTTCTTCTTCACGCTGCACTACAACCTGCAGGCCGGAACCGTCGGCATGTACATCGTCGGTCTGGCGGGTATGTTCATGCTGGTCGCCCTGGTGTCGGGGATCATCATCCATCGGCGGCTGTTCAAAGATTTCTTCACCCTGCGCCCCCAGGCCAACGGTCAGCGCGCCTGGCTTGATGCCCACAACCTGTTCGGCGTCATCGGCTTGCCGTTTCACCTGATTCTCGCCTACACCGGTGTGGCGGTCTTCGTTGCGTCTTACATGCCCGCAGGGGCGATGGTGGCGTACGAGAGCGATCCGCTCGCTTTTTTCGAAGACGTGCAAGGCGGATTCCACCGCAACGAGCTTCACCAAGCTGCCGGCGAACTGGCCCCCGTGAATGACATGCTGATAGATGCAGGCCAGCGCTGGGACGGAGGGAAAGCGGGCTGGATTATCGTCGAGCATCCCTCAGATGCATCCGCTGTAGTGAGCGTGCATCGCTTCGATCCGTCTCGTATAGGCTCGCCGCAAGACACGCTGAGCTATGACGCGTTCACCGGCGACCTCCTTCATCAGCAGGAAGCGCCCACTGGCTACCGGGTCTATATGTGGCTGGTAGGGCTGCACATGGCTCAGTTTGGCGGTCACGTTGTGCGTCTGCTGTACGGACTTCTAGGGCTGGCCGGGTGCGCCATGCTAGTGGCGGGCGCCTGTGTGTGGTTACGTAAGCGGGAGGGCCGTCAGACTCGAGGCCTGGAAATCGTTCGTGCATTGAATGGCGCGGTGTTTTTCGGCTTGCCCGCTGCTTCGCTGGTTCTGCTGTGGGCGAATCGTCTGCTGCCCGATTCCATTGCGGCACGCGGCTCTGCCGAGGCCTGGTGCTTCTCCCTGGCTTGGCTCGTCGTCGCTATCACGGCGTACCTGTTTCGAAACCAACCGTTCAAGCTGAGTCGAGGGCTATTCGCCTTACTGGCAACGCTTGGGCTGGGTCTTGTGTTGCTCAACGGCCTGACTGCGCCTGAGGGTCACCTCCTTGCCAGCCTCCTCCGTGGGGACTTGATGCTGGCAGGCATCGACATGGCTCTGGTGATAGCGGGTGGCCTGTGTGCCTGGCGCGCGCTTCGTCAGGCACCTCAGCAGCCCGCTGCACTCAGGGTCTCGAGTACAGTTGAAAGGGAGCTGGCACCATGACTTCTCTCGCGTTGGCACTGGCATACCTCGGCATGCTCGCGCTCTGCCTGGCAATGACTCGACACCATCGAGCCGTGTTCGATAACGCTCCGTCGCCCGGGCGCAAGCGCGTGTTTCGTGTAGCAGGGGCCGGACTGCTGCTCGGTACCGCGGTCCTGAATGTCCAGGCACTAGGCGTTGCGATCGGCCTGATCGTCGGCTTTACACAGGTGATGCTCGCTGGATTAGCGGTCAGCTTGACCCTTGCCTGGCAGCAAAGGTGGGTTTTGCCGGTCGGCGCCTTGCTCGGCCTGATGGGTTTACTGGCGGCGGTCGCTGGAGGCTAGACCATCGTGCTGGGAAGAAGCGGCACCGCTCACCCAGCAAATGCGTGTGCGCCTTAATTTTTGTCTGGAGCGCACCCGCTTGCCACAGGACTTTGGCTCTTATGGTCGATTTATAAGGGAGTAAGAAGGGGCGACACTTACCCTGCTTCGCCTGTGATGTACGGAGCTCATCCATCGCGACCAGGAGCTTGCCATGTCCACGTCAACGCCTCTCACCGTAGCGCTGTTATTAGCCGTTAGCGGTAGCCTTATGGCCAACGAGCACGTAGCCGGAATAGATCAGCACGGCACCGATAACATCGCTGAGCAGGTACAAAGCGGCGTCTTGCTGCGTTCTTTCATCCGTCAGGACGGGACTGCGAACCGCGCGCTCACCGACCAATCCGGCATCAGTGCCGACGACAGACAGACGAGTATCGAACAAGCAGGCACGTCCAATTTCGCGGCGGTGTATCAGATCTATGGAAGCCAGCCTGGAGTGGCAAGTGCGGACATCTATCAGGTCGGAGATGCCAACAGCGCTCGGGTCGAACAGCGGGTTTATTCCCGCGACCTCGCCGCGGGTGCGACTGTTCGCCAGGAAGGTACTGCTAACCAGCTCGATGCTCGGCAGACTTGGGTTGGCAACCGGCTTAACGTACTGTCGGTCGGGCAAGACAACGCCGTCCGAGCGGATCAAACCGGCTTCAGCACGGCAATGATCCAGCAGGCCGGCACGGCCAATCTCGTTCAAATCGATCAACACAGTTCGGGCATCGGCGGCGGTTTCGCCGTGGTCAGCCAAGAAGGCACTGCCAACCAGGCAGACGTTGTACAGTCCTCCGGCCGGTACCCGGCGGGCGATGTTTTTCTGCAACAGGTTGGCACCGCCAATATCGCGCAAGTGAGATCCAGCGATGGCCACAGCACGCTGGACTATTCGCAGCGAGGCACCGGGAACGAGCTGCGCGCCTCCTTCGTCGGACATGGGTCGAGCATCGATGGGTACTCGGACGGAAGCTACAACTTGGTCGAGATCACGCAATTTGGTGACGACAATGACTTGGACATCGCTCAGCTGGGTTCGTATAACCAGGTCGATGCCTACCAAGGTTTCAACGCCCACGACGCGCTTGTCAGCCAATCGGGTGACAGTAACCGTGCGTTCTTGAGGCAAGAAAGCGTGTCGCTTGTCGGTCATTCCGCCAGCATCTATCAGAACGGCAACGGAAATGTCGCAACGGTCAACCAGCAATAGTCAGATGTCGTGGTTGCAAACGGGGGTACCGGCCCGCGCCTGCCTTTAAGCGAGCGCGGCTCTAACCGAACGCGGCAACAGCCCGACACTCATGACGTGGTCGGATCATCCTTAGCGTCGACCAGAACATTAGCCCGAGCGATTTGACCATCATGCCTTTTTAAGTCGGCGCCCTTTGCGACTTACGGCCATGAGTTGAAGGCGAACCCGCCCTCGGCTGGGTTCGCCTTCAGGCGGTACTTTACGGAAGCGGATTGCCAAGACCGGGTTCGTTCGGGTCTCGTGTATTACCCGATCCGTCGGGATCTTTCACGTCTGGCCCAGTCGCCGGCCGACCAGAGGGAGCGCCATCGTTGCCGCGGTCTCTCTGAATGTCCGGGTTATCAGTAATGAAATCTGGCGCGGGGTTATGGCTAGGGTTCTGGTCCTGCCCCGGTACGGGCTGCTGATCGTGGGGCCGGTCGAGCGGATCGATACTCATGAATCACCTCCGGTTGAGCCGAGAATGGCTCTCTGCATTTGAGGCGCGTCAGCAAGATTCGTGCGACCCACCTATCGCACCACGCGAAGGGCGCCGCAGCCAAGTTCAGGAACCACTGCAAAGGCTGATCGGAGGCACACCAAGAAGCCTGCAAGTGCGTTGACCAGGCTTCCCGAGGACCGATGTCACTACCGGTTGAGCGGCGGGGTTCGCGGAGGAATCTGCCGCTTGCTACCGGTGGACTCATAGGCTGCAGCCAAGCGCAGCAATGAGGAATCGTCATAAGCGCGACCGGCAAATGTCAGCCCGACCGGCATCCCGATGTCCACCATGATGCCCATGGGCACTGTGACCGTGGGCACACCCAGATGCCGGATCGCGAGGTTGCCATTGGCGACCCATACGCCGTTGCTCCAGGCGATGTCCGCCGACGCTGGATTAACATCCGCATCGGCAGGCGCAACATCCGCCACGGTCGGGAAAACTACCGCGTCGAGGCCCAGGCGATCCATCCAGTCCTCCAGGTCGATTCGACGCGTTTCCTCAAGCCCGCGAAGGCCATCCGGTAGCGTTTCAATCTGGTCCCAAGGCGTGATGCCGCGCTTCGCCATGCGCACGTACTCATCCATTCCGGCGGCAAGGTCGCCTTCCCTGTTGGGCAGCGTTCCGGGGTCGTGGGGGAATATCTGCAGCCCGTCCACATCGACCAGTCGATTCAAGGCGGGATCGCCATTGGCCTGAAGAAAGTCGTCGAACGCCCACGCCGTCAAGTCCCATAACTCGTGATGCAGAAACTCTTTTGAAACCAGGCCCCGGTTGAACACCGTAGGCGCGCCGGGACGATCGCCTTCGCAGTTCGAGACCAGCGGGAAATCGACTTCGACCACCTCTGCCCCCGCCGCTTCGAGCGCCTGGCGAGCCTTGTTCCAAAGCGCGATGACCGATGGCCGCGTATTGATGCGCTGCCCGGTCGGTCCGCCAATACCAGGCTCAGCACTCGTGCCGGCTTCAGGATCAGCATTGATGTACATCCGTGGCACGCCGAACCGCTTCCCGGCGAGCGCGTCTCCCGTTGCCGCCAGCTCCAGGTAGGAAGCCGGACGAACCGAGTCGACACTCGGCAGAGAAACCCACGGCTGCATGCGCCACAGATCGCCGCGGGTATCGGCGTCCTCCGCCACAATCACATCAAGCACCTCGAACAGATCCTTCATGGTCCGGGCAAAGGGTACAACCACGTCCATCGTCGGCGTCAGCGGCCAATTTCCGCGTACCGAGATCACCCCTCGCGACGGGGTATACGCACAGAGACCGCTGTTCGATGCAGGCCCTCGCCCGCTCGACCAGGTTTCTTCCGCGAGGCCGAACGCTGCAAAGCTGGCTGCGGTCGCGGTCCCTGCACCATTGGAAGAGCCCGATGCAAAAGGCGCAGGCAGGTAAGCGCTGTTATAGGGGCTCTCGGCCCGCCCATAAACGCCGCGCTGCATACCCCCATTGGCCATCGGCGGCATGTTGGTCTTGCCCAGACAGATCGCCCCGGCCGCGCGCAGCCGTTCCACCGTAAAGGCGTCGCGGTGAGCGATTAGCTGGGCAAAGGCCGGGCTTCCGGATGCCGCGGTGAGGCCCTTGACCAGGTAACTGTCCTTGGCGGTGTAGGGAATGCCGTCCAGAGGCCCCAGGGTTTTGCCCCGCGCGCGACGCTCATCGGACGCCTGTGCTTCTCGCACGGCCTCAGGATTTGGCACGACCACCGCGTTGAGCGCGGTTAGCGTGTCGGGGCCGTCGTAAGCCTCGATCCGTGCGAGATAGGCTTCCACGATCTCAACCGCTGTGACCCGGCGGGATTCTAGCGCCTCGCGCAATTCAGCAATGGACGCTTCGGTGACTTCGATGGGTGCTGCCATTTGGTCCTCGCATGACGGCTGTGCATTGAAAACTGTGGCGACAATATAGCGATATATCGAACGACCTCCGAGCGCACGTTGCCGTACCCCTTGTCAGTGCTCAGCGCAGTAGAGCCGCCTTGGCGCGTGCAGTGTGCAACTTCTTGAAGCTGTCGATCAGACGCAGGTGTCTATCGAGCCCCTCGAGTTTCATGCTGGTGGGCGTTAGACCGAAGAAGCGCACGCTGCCGTCGACTGCACCTATCGCGGCGTCCATCCGCTCATGGCCAAACATGCGGCGGAAGTTGACCTCGTAATCGTCCAGCTCCAGCCCGTCATCCAGTTCCACCTCAAGCACCACGTTCACAGCCTGGTAGAACAGGCCGCGCTCGACGGTGTTGTCGTTGTACTGCAGGAAGGTTTCGACCAGCTCTTTCGCCTCGTCGAACTGCTGCAGAGCGAGGCGAATCAGTAGTTTGAGCTCGAGGATGGTGAGCTTGCCCCAGGGCGTGTTGTCGTCGAACTCGATTCCGATCAGCGTTGGAATGTCGGTGTAGTCATCCAGCTCGCTTTCTTCCAGGCGCTCGCTCAGCGCTTGCAGGCTGTCATCGTCCAGGCTGTGCAGGTTGAGGATGTCCTCGCGGAAAAACAGCGCCTTGTTGGTGTTATCCCAGATCAGGTCTTCGACGGGATACACCTCGGAATAACCCGGCACCAGAATGCGGCACGCGGTGGCGCCCAGGTCGTCGTACACGGCCATGTACGCTTCCTTGCCCATGCCTTCGAGAATGCCGAACAGCGTGGCCGCTTCCTCGGCATTCGAGCTTTCGCCCTGGCTGGAAAAATCCCACTCGACGAATGCGTAGTCGGCCTTCGCGCTGAAGAAACGCCACGACACCACACCGCTGGAATCGATGAAGTGCTCGACGAAGTTGTTCGGCTCCATCACGGCCTGGCTTTCGAAGGTCGGCTGAGGCAGGTCGTTCAAACCTTCAAAGCTGCGGCCCTGCAGCAGTTCGGTCAGGCTGCGCTCCAGCGCCACTTCGAAGCTCGGGTGCGCGCCGAACGAGGCGAACACGCCACCGGTGCGCGGGTTCATCAAGGTGACGCACATCACCGGGTATTTACCGCCCAGAGAGGCATCCTTAACCAGTACCGGGAAGCCTTGCTCTTCGAGGCCGTGGATGCCCGCGAGAATACCGGGGTATTTCGCCAGCACTTCTTGGGGCACATCGGGAAGGGCAATTTCGCCTTCGAGAATCTCGCGCTTTACCGCACGCTCAAAAATCTCCGACAGACACTGCACCTGCGCTTCGGCCAGCGTGTTGCCAGCGCTCATGCCGTTGCTGAGGAACAGGTTCTCGATCAGGTTGGAGGGGAAGTAGACCACCTCGCCATCCGAATGGCGGACATAGGGGAGTGAGCAGATTCCGCGCTGCTCGTTGCCGGAATTGGTGTCGATCAGATGCGAGCCGTGCAGCTCACCATCAGGGTTGTATATCGCCAGGCAATATTCATCGAGAATGCCGGCCGGCAGCGCATCCTTGCGGCCTGGCTTGAACCAGCGCTCGTTCGGGTAATGCACGAACTCGGCGTCGGCGATCTCTTCGCCCCAGAACTGATCGTTGTAGAAGAAGTTGCAGTTGAGCCGTTCGATGAACTCGCCCAGCGCCGAGGCCAGCGCGGCCTCCTTGGTTGCGCCCTTGCCGTTGGTAAAGCACATCGGCGACTGCGCATCGCGAATATGCAGCGACCACACGTTGGGCACGATATTGCGCCAGGAGGCGATCTCGATCTTCATGCCCAGCTCGGCCAGGATGCCGGACATGTTGGCGATGGTCTGCTCCAGCGGCAGGTCCTTGCCCAGCACGCGGGTACCTTCTCCGGATTCGGCCATGGGCATCAGCAGTGCCTGGGCGTCGGCGTCCAGGTTCTCCACTTCCTCAATGACGAAATCCGGCCCGGTCTGCACCGCCTTCTTCACCGTACAGCGCTCGATGGAGCGCAGGATGCCCTGGCGATCCTTCGCGGAGATGTCCGCTGGCAGCTCGACCTGAATCTTGAAGGTCTGCTTGTAGCGGTTTTCGGGGTCGACGATGTTGTTTTGCGACAGGCGAATGTTGTCGGTCGGAATGTTCCGGGTGTTGCAGTAGAGCTTTACGAAGTACGCCGCACAGAGCGCAGACGAAGCTAGAAAGTAATCGAACGGGCCCGGCGCCGAACCGTCGCCCTTGTAGCGAATCGGCTGGTCGGCAACCACCGTGAAATCGTCGAATTTGGCTTCGAGCCTGAGGTTGTCGAGAAAATTAACCTTGATTTCCATGCGGGATTACCAGAACAACACGATGTGGCCGTCCATTATCCGGCTTCTCGCCTGGATGTCTTTTGTTTATTCCTTTTCGCCCGTGCTGCACCGGGCTAGCGCATGCTGCCTCGATGTCTGCCGCGCAGCCGGAAGTCTTTGCGCCCCGATCCCTCGGTCAAGGGCGGGGTTGCCATGATGACCGCGTAACGCGGCTGATCAACGGCTTGCCCGTTTCTGCGTCGCGACAAAGCTGCCTGCGCCTCAGGCGTAGCGCGAGCTCCTGAGCACGATCAATCGCCGAAACGGATGTGCGCAGCGGACTCATGGCGCATGTCAGCAGCACGAGTGACCGAGTCGCTAGACTCTTTCCTTTCAAAACCCAGTGGAGCGTTCGGATGACTGATCAATCAAAAACCGCGAAGGATGTGATCGTCATCGGCGGCGGCCAAGCTGCGTTGGCCACGGCCTATTTCCTGCGGCGCACCGGCTTGTCGTTCATGCTGCTCGATGCGGAGGAAGGTCCCGGTGGCGCCTGGCGTCACGGCTGGGATTCCCTGCGACTGTTCTCGCCCGCAACCTGGAGTTCAATCGCCGGCTGGATGATGCCTCCCGTTCAAGACGGTTACCCTAAGCGCGATCACGTCATTGATTACCTCACACGCTATGAGGCGCGCTATCAATTCCCCATCGAGCGTCCTGTGCGGGTCACCTCGGTCGAGCGCAAAGATGACATGCTCCGAGTTCATACGGAGGACGGGCATTGGGATGCCAAGGCTGTTGTTAGCGCCACCGGCACCTGGAGCAACCCCTTCATCCCTGCCTATCCGGGCATCGAATTGTTTCAGGGCCAGCAACTGCATTCGGCTCATTACGTCGAGGCCGGGCCTTTCTCAGGCCAACGTGTCTTGGTCGTAGGCGGCGGTAACTCCGGCGCGCAAATTCTGGCAGAGGTTTCGAAAGTGGCCGACACCACCTGGGTGACGCCGACCGAGCCCATGTTTCTGCCTGATGACGTCGATGGCCGTGTGTTGTTCGAGCGCGCGACGGAGCGCTGGAAAGCCCAACAGGAAGGTCGCGACATCGGGCAACCCGTGGGTGGGCTGGGCGATGTGGTGATGGTGCCGCCCGTGGTGGAGGCGCGTGAGCGCGGCGTGCTGCATGCGGTGCGCCCTTTCGAACGTTTCACCCGAGATGGCGTTGTCTGGCCCAACGGCGCAGAGACAGCAGTTGATTCGGTCATCTGGTGTACAGGGTTTAAACCAGCACTGGAGCACTTGGCCTCCCTACAGTTGATCAACGATCAGGGACGAGTCGATGTCGAAGGGACTCGCGCCGTCCATGAGACCAAGCTCTGGTTGGTGGGCTATGGCGAATGGACCGGCTCGGCCTCTGCAACCCTGATCGGCGTCACCCGCACGGCACGCAGCACCGTCGCCGAAATCGAAGAGCTTCTGGCCCCGTCCGACGCCTGAACGCCTTCCCTGAGTCTGAACCGACTTCGCTAAAAACCCTTTGACTGGCGCGCCGTGGCAGCAACGTTCGCGCCAGCGCCTGCGGGCACCCGCGGGACGTCCTATGTCGTCCCTACCCTCGCATTCCGGCGCGCGTCGCTGGTTTTGCGACCGATTGCCGAACCACTTTCAGTGCCGACTCAGCAGAACGTCGTTTCGCGCCTGGCAAGACATGTCGGCATCGATCCGATGCGACACCTCGGGTAATGTGCTGGCCGACAACAGCCGCGCCCTGGCGCAGCGACTAAGCAGCTTTTTTGTACTCACCGTACGGCGCCGCTGGCTGTTGCTTGAGTTACGCGCGGTAGAGCACGCAGGGGAGCAGCACTGATGCGCTTTCTCGACCACGAAGACGATGATGACCCACTGCTGTCAGTGGTCAATCTGATCGATGTCTTTCTCGTAGTGATCGGCATTCTGCTGATCGTCATCGTGCAGAACCCGCTCAATCCCTTCGCCCAGAACAATGTCGTTCTCATCGAAAACCCAGGCCAAGCCAATATGCGTATGGTCATCAAGGAGGGTGAGGAACTTAAGCAATACGAATCGAGCGGAGAGATTGGAGAAGGCCAAGGCGCTAAGGCGGGCGTCACCTACCGGCTCAGCGACGGCCGAATGGTCTACGTACCGGAGCAATCAACAGAGCTGCCAAGCGTTGAGCGTGATGATTGAGACTCCACAGTTGCTGCAGGATCGCGATCGCGATGCCAGACAAGTTGCGCCAAGGACAAAACGACCCGCAGAGGTAAGGACGCCCGTTGCGGTCATCGCAACCTCGGATGAGCGGCGCATGATCAGCACCGAGGTCTCGTCGGCATCTAGGAAGCGAAAACCGTCGGAGGCTGCCAGGTTCTGAAAGACGTCTGCTGCCTAGCTGACCCATTCGTTCAACCAACGGAAGCTGCGGCAAACGCCCACCGTACCGAGGCTGCGCGCTTTATCCACAGAACCTGTGGATAACTCTGTGAACAAAAGGTTGATTATTGACCAAAACGCCCGGCCTGCGGGGCCTGCTAACAGATCGGCTCATTTTTATTCGATAGCATTAATTACTTGAAAATCAGTTACTTACATCAAATGGCATGAGCAACCGAAACACAGCACGGCCAACCTTGCACCAGCCTCGCAGCCATGTGCACAACAAAACTTGTCAACGACTTTTTAAGAAGAATTTGCTGCGAAAAAGCTCGACAAATCCCACCAGCGGTTCTAGGCCGCTGCATTCATCAGCCCTCTTGCGAATGCGTCGTACCAACGGGGCGAAAGCATCATTAAAAGGTGTTGATCAGCCTCACCCTTCCGCTGTTCAATTGCGGCCGTAAAACAACCCCCAAACTCCGTATCCCTCGTTAGAGTTCTCCTCATGAATAGCTTTCAGATCGTCTTGTGCGCTGTGTTGAGTCTGGGTCTCATCGGCACGGGCGCGCTTCTTGATTACCGCAACCTGGAACGCGACAGAGCCGCGCGAACCACTGACTATTCGAACCCAAACACACTACTCACTGGTCGAAGCAAGGCGCGTGAAGATAGTGCGAACAACAAAACGGTTGGATAACG
Source organism: Pseudomonas sp. DNDY-54 (assembly GCF_019880365.1). Classification (NCBI taxonomy): domain Bacteria; kingdom Pseudomonadati; phylum Pseudomonadota; class Gammaproteobacteria; order Pseudomonadales; family Pseudomonadaceae; genus Pseudomonas; species Pseudomonas sp. DNDY-54. The sequence continues at coordinate 1,719,170 of NZ_CP082271.1, read as the reverse complement.
AACAGCACACTCTCTAGGAATCAGACTTACCCCTGAAAAAAACATGAGCCAGCCACACCACAGCCCATGGTGACCCGGTAGCTTCTCGACAGCACGGGCGGGCAGGATCACGTCACAGCGGCTTCGCCTATAGGTCTGCGCTGGGGTCAAGACTTGACCGTGGCGACAGGTGGGCACTCGAATTAGGCTTTTTGAACAAGCACGGTTAGCGAAGCATACCCACTGGCTGGAAAGTAGGCTCTTATCGGTTCGCTACCGGGGGCAACAGAGATCTTGCGAGTCCGGGCGAGAAGCTCTTCCATCAGCACCCGTAACTCCAATCGGGCCAGTGGCGCACCCGGGCAGACGTGAATACCGGCACCATAAAGCAGGTTCAAGCTCGGATCACGGTCGAGGCGGAACTCATCAGGATCGCCGAACACTGCTTCGTCGCGATTAGCCGACGCCCAGAGGAGCGCCAGGCGCGTACCGGCAGCCAGTGTGCGCCCTCTGATCGTGACCTGTTTCGTGGTAACGCGGCGGTTCATGATCAGCGGCGCTTCAATACGCAGTATTTCGTCAATCGCTGCCGGTAGCAGTACAGGCTGTTCGCGCAGCTGCTGCTGAAGGTCGTCGTGCACCGCCAGGTAGTGCACCACGATTCCGATCGACGCAGCGATGGTTCCCAGCTCACCGACCGTCCAGTTTCGCAGGATGCTGACGATTTCATCGTCTGTCAGAGGCCGGCCCAAGGACTGGTCACGCAGCAGATTGGTGGTGACATCGTTCGGTGCGGCATTGCCCGCTGCGCGACGCGCCGCCAAAAGCTCTTTGATGTAGCGGTCGAACTCCAGCGCCACCGCGCCCATTGCCGCTTCGTCCCTAGCCAGGGTTGCAGCCTGATTTTTCAGTGTCCAAAGGCGTAACGGTTCATGCAAATCGTCGGGCCAGCCCAACCAGGCACACTGAATCCGCAAGGCAAAAATTTGTGCAAATTCTGCTATCAGTTCGATGGTGCCTTCAGTCGGCAACGCTTGAACGAGACGAGCCGCCGTATCCCGACAGCTTGGCGCAAACGCATCCATGTGTGCCTGATCGAAGTACGGCTCGATAAGCTGCCGATACTTCGTATGTTCAGGCGGGTCCATGCCATTGGGCACCGAGGGGAAACGGGAGACTGCGCTGCTGAAGGTTTGATGGTCCTCCAGCACCCGGACCACGTCTTCGTGCCGGAACAGGGATGTATAACCATAGCGGCTATTGGCAACTGGACAGCGCCGGCGCATGTCGTCATAGGTTGCGGTCTGATCCGTGAGTACAGCCTCGGATCTCGGGTCCCAGTCAGGTAATGCGTGTTCGTCCATAACGACTCCGATTTTATTGCCGTCGATCACGATCATAACGACACGTTGGATGACCTATTCCCTCTCCCAGCCCTGCAAGCTGATCGTGTCACGGAGCGCCTGTACTTCTTCGAGATGCAACGCGGCGATACGGGAAAGCAGGGCCTCGCCGTCGGGTAGCAGATGCACTTCGACCTGCCGACGATCATGCCGACCAGGTCGTCGTTCTATCCACCCCATCCGTTCGCAACGATCAACTAACGCAACCGTGCTGTGGTGTTTCGATTGCAGTTGTTCTGCCAGCTCCCCGACGGTCGCCCAGTCGCGCGCCGATGCACCACGAACCTGCAGTAAAAGCTGGTATTGCAGAGCAGTCGCTCCGTTTCCCTTGCACAGCACTTCGCTTCTGCGCAGAAACAACCGCAGTCGATGGCGAAAGTGGGCCAGTCGCTCGTATTCAAATTTTTCCATTATGTGGGGCCTGGCTCTCGCGCCCTTTCCGGCATCGGCAAAAAACATATCACATTACGATCTATCGTCACGACGCGTATTCATCAGAAATAATGCACTTATGACAGACTAATATTCGTTTGTCTTAACTTAACGAGGCAACCAGACTGGCGTCGTTTATCCAGTCCACCCGCCTCGCCTAGCAAGCGACAACCTTCGAAGAGAGGTTGCGGCAAAGGTCGGGTAGCTCAATTTCCTTGCGTGCAATTGGAATTTTCATGTTCGACGTGATTGCGGCCGACTCGTCCGGCGAAACCTACAACTACCGTATCGTTCGCCAGTTCACCCTCATGACCCTCACGTGGGGGATTGTTGGGATGGGCCTAGGCGTTTTTATCGCCGCGCAACTGGTTTGGCCGCATCTCAACTTCGATCTGCCATGGACCAGCTTTGGTCGGATCCGCCCGCTGCATACCAACCTCGTCATTTTCGCGTTTGGCGGTAATGCCCTGTTAGCGACATCCCTGTATGTCGTTCAGCGCACCAGCCGTGTACGGCTGATATCCGATCGCATCGCCCGCTTCGTATTTTGGGGCTGGCAAACGGTTATCGTCGCCATGCTAGTGACCTACCCGCTGGGTTACACCACGTCGAAGGAATATGCGGAGATGGAGTGGCCCATTGCATTGCTGGCCACGGTCGTATGGGTCGCCTACACATGGCTGTTCTTCGGCACCATCGCCCGGCGCCGTGTCAGCCACATCTATGTGGGTAACTGGTTCTACGGTGCATTCATCATCGTTACGGCGATGGTTCACATCGTCAATCACGTGCTGGTGCCGGTTACATTGTTGAAGTCGTACCCGGTCTACTCAGGCGCGACCGATGCAATGATCCAATGGTGGTATGGGCACAGCGTGGTGGGCTTCATTCTCTCGGTGGGTTTCCTCGGGATGATGTACTACTTCGTGCCCAAGCAGGCCGAACGGCCAATCTATTCCTATCGTCTGTCGATCGTGCATTTCTGGGCCATCATCAGCCTCTATATCTGGGCGGGGCCGCACCACTTGCACTACACCGCGCTCCCCGACTGGGTACAGAGCCTGGGCATGGTCATGTCCATCATCCTGCTGGCGCCGAGCTGGGGCGGCATGATCAACGGCATGATGACCCTCTCCGGTGCCTGGCATAAGCTGCGCACCGATCCGATCCTGCGCTTCCTGGTCGTTTCCCTCGCGTTCTACGGCATGTCGACTTTCGAAGGCCCGATGATGGCCATCAAGACCGTCAACGCCCTCTCCCACTACACCGACTGGACCATTGGCCACGTACACGCAGGCGCCCTTGGTTGGGTGGCAATGATCAGTATCGGCACGCTATACCACATGATCCCAAAGCTGTGGGGCCTCCAACAGATGCATAGCGTTGCGCTGATCAATGCCCACTTCTGGCTGAGCACCATTGGCACCGTGCTCTACATCGCCTCGATGTGGGTCAACGGAATTACGCAGGGCCTGATGTGGCGAGCCATCAATGAAGACGGCACGCTGACCTATTCCTTCGTGGAGGCGCTTCAAGCCAGCCATCCAGGCTATGTGGTGCGGCTGATCGGAGGGGGTCTTTTCGCGTCGGGAATGCTGCTCATGGCCTACAACGCGTGGCGCACCGTTCGCGCCAGCAGCGAGGCAGTAGACGCCTCGATTCCCGGACTGGCAATCGCGAGGTAATGCATGGAAATGCTCATAGGTCTCACCATACTGACGTTCGTATGCACGATCCCATGCCTGGCGAACCTTTCCGGCCATGACGCGCGGCAGGCTGCTCTGCTGCCATTTGCGGACGATCCGGAGGCGGCCCGTCAGCTGACGGCCGAGACGGGCCTGATCTGCGATCGTGTTGTGGAACCAGCCGAGCAGCCGAAGCAACCAGATGTCTGGGTCGCTTGATTCAGCTTCCGTGTTTCAGAGGCTCGGTTCCAGCGGTTGGCTCGGCATTCGCAACGCCGTTCGATGAATCATCGGGCATGTGCTCATTAGCCCTGGAAGAAAAAACGGGTGGGGTTGCTGGTTGCCAATGAAGCCAAACGCGCTTGACGACCCCACGCCTTTACCGGGCACAAACCCTCCAAACGCCCAGCGCACCGAGGCTGCACGAATTATCCACAGAAGCTGTGGATAACGCTGTTAACAAAAGGTTGATCAATGAGCCAAACGCCCGGCCGGCGGGGCCTGATCACAGATCGACGGATTTTTAGCCGGTAAGATTTATCCCTTTAAAATCATGAATTTAGATTAAACCTAAGGAACTACCGAAGCGCTACGAGTGCAATCCGAGACCTACGCTTCACGAATGTGCATAAAAAACTTGTCAACGATTTTTTAAGAAGCTTTTACTTAGAAACAGCTCGACAAAAAGCCGCCAGCGGTTCTAGGACCTTTGGGCCGCGGAGCGATCCTCGGCTGCTGTGGGTCGGCAAAAGTGTTTGTGCTCACCGTCCGGGAAACACATTGCTCTCTCACGCTTTTCACACTTCATCCGCCGTCACGGCAACCCGCCACTTCTGTATCGCTCGTAGAGCGTGAACTGGGCCATTCGATGGCGGAACTCCGCGTTAAAGCAATGCTAGAACTACCTGTAGATGCCCAGGCTTCTGCAGCTTCGCTCGTTCGAGAGCCTGGTGCTCCTGATAGACTTGCATCGCATGTCTTGCGCGCTGGAGCGATGTTGCACCGACACAGCTCTTCTGGCTCTGCGGGCCGCCAACGAGGACGCCTCTCAGACGGGGTAAAGTTGTGCCCGTGGCGTTACCATCGACCAGCAACCCGCTCGCACCCCGTTGACCTACACATTCACCAGACTCAGCCCATTACATGATGACGTTCCCCTCAAGCCCAGAAAATACGAGGCCTTCAGTCATTAGGCGATTTAGCGTCGCACCGATGATGGATTGGACCGATAGGCATTGCAGGTATTTTCTGCGCCAGCTGTCCCGACATGCGCTGTTGTATACCGAGATGGTCACCACCGGCGCCCTGCTGAATGGCGATGCAGAGCGTTTCCTCCGGCACGACGAGGCGGAGCACCCGCTGGCCTTGCAACTTGGCGGGAGCGTACCGGGCGAGCTCGCTGCGTGCGCAAAGATGGCCGAAGCGGCAGGCTATGACGAAGTGAACCTCAACGTCGGCTGCCCCAGCGACCGCGTGCAGAACAACATGATCGGCGCCTGCCTCATGGCCCACCCAGCGTTGGTGGCTGATTGCATAAAAGCAATGCGCGATGCCGTCGGGATTGACGTGACCGTCAAACACCGGATCGGTATCAACGGCCGTGAGAGCTATGCCGAACTGTGCGATTTCGTAGGTCAGGTTCGCGAAACGGGCTGCCGCAGTTTCACCGTTCACGCCCGCATTGCGATCCTCGAAGGGCTCTCACCGAAGGAGAATCGTGAGGTTCCGCCCCTGCGCTACGACGTCGCGGGGTGCTTGAAGCGCGATTTCCCTGATCTCGAGATCATTCTTAACGGCGGTATCAAGACACTGGATGAGTGCGAAGCACACCTACAGCACTTCGACGGCGTCATGCTCGGGCGCGAGGCTTATCACAATCCGTACCTGCTTTCTCAGGTAGATGCCAGACTGTTTGGCAGCAAGGAACCCGTGATCAGCCGCGCCGAGACGTTGCAGCGGATGCGGCCGTATATCCAGCGGCATCTGGAAGCCGGAGGGTCGATGCATCACATCACACGTCATATGCTGGGCCTCGGCCAGGGTTTCCCTGGCGCGCGCCGCTTTCGCCAGTTGCTCTCGGTCGATATCCATAAAACCAAAGACCCGCTTGCTCTTCTGGATCAGGCAGGCAGCCTGCTAGAAGGACGCTGATAGTATTCGAGCAGGAACACCAGGGATCATTTTCAATCCAACTGCAGTCCGCCCGGACCTGCCGCTCGTTGAGCGGTCCGGTCGCCACGGGTGAGGTCAGTCAATAAGAGGATAGAGCGCCCCATGACATCCAAGCTGGAACAACTCAAGCAGTACACCACGGTGGTTGCCGATACCGGCGACCTTGATGCCATTGCCCGTCTCCAACCGGTTGATGCCACGACCAACCCATCGCTGCTGCTCAAGGCCGCCGCCCTTCCCCGCTATGCCGAGCATCTGCAGGCGGCGATGTCGGAATGTCAGGGCGACATCGGGCTAGGCTGCGATCTGTTCGCGGTCGCTGTTGGGCAGGAGATTCTTAAGCTGATCCCCGGGCGGATATCCACCGAGGTCGACGCCCGGCTGTCGTTCGATGCGCAGGCGATGGTTCAGCGTGGCGAGCGTTTGATCGGACTCTATGAACAGGCAGGCGTGGCGCGGGACCGTGTGCTGATCAAACTTGCTTCCACGTGGGAAGGTATTCGGGCAGCCGAGCAACTCGAGAAGTCAGGTATCCAGACCAACCTGACGCTGCTGTTCTCCTTCACCCAGGCGGTGGCGTGCGCCGACGCCGGTGTGTTCCTGATTTCACCCTTCGTGGGGCGCATCTATGACTGGTACAAAAAGCATGAAGGCCGCGACTTCGTTGGCGACGAAGATCCAGGCGTCCAATCGGTTAGCCGCATCTACGACTACTACAAGGCGAACGGTTTCGGCACGGTAGTGATGGGCGCAAGCTTCCGCAACATCGGGCAGATCGAGGCCCTCGCAGGCTGTGATCGACTGACGATCAGTCCCGAACTGTTGGGCGAGCTGACCAACATGCAAGGCCCGCTGGAACGCAAGCTGTCACCGGGTCGTGCGTCCGAACCGAGGGTTTCGATGGACGAAGTCAGCTTCCGCTGGGGGCTGAACGAGGATGCCATGGCGACCGAAAAACTCGCGGAAGGCATCCGCCAGTTCGCACGAGATCAGGAAAAGCTGGAAGCATTGCTGCCCACCAAGCTGTAGTCAGGAGCGTTCCAGCGCAGTCACGAGGTCACGAAAGGCCTCGCGGTTGGATTCATTGAGGCTCATCAGAATACGGTGAGCTTCAAGGACTTTTGTTTTCACCACTTCTTCGGACTGATCCTGGCTCGGCAGGTCCGACAACTTCTCAGGCGAGGGCAGCGGCTGGTCGACAATATTGAAGACCTGATCGAAACCCATCGATTGCAACAGGCGCGTGATATCCGCGTGGGTGGTAACCAAGGTGGGCAACATGCCGATCTTCTGCCGGGACAGAATCGAAAGCTTGGCCAGAAGCCCCAGCGTTGTGCTGTCGATGCTGCGGCTCTCAGTGAGGTCAATCACGATCGCAGAGAAATTCAGCGATGAAAAAATCTTCTCGATCGTGGCGTCCAGCGCCGAGCATAACGTCAACCGAATTTCACCAACGAACTTGAGAACGAAGGTTCCATCCTGCTCAGCGAACTGGATTTTACCAGTGCTCATGCAAGGTTCCTGCTCAATACCAGCAACGCGATGTCATCAGGCATATCCTCTAGATCGGCAAGGCCCAGCACACGCTGAAGACCTTCCAGCGTACCGCCCGCCTCCGAAATCAAACCGGGCAGCCCGGCTTCCTTCTCTTTGAGGGTGTCGCCCGGCAAAAGGTCCAAAATGCCATCGGACAGCAGTGTCAGGCTGAAGGCAGCTGGCAACTCGATCTCATAATTATCGTAGGTGGCTTCGACGAACAGGCCAACCGGCAAGCCCTTACCTTCTAAATACCTCGCTGAACCGCCGGTATAAATGACTGGCATCGGAAGGTGACCACCGATGCTGTAATGCAGCACATTGCGTTCCTGATCGATCACGCCACCGAGCATGGTGACGTGCTTGCCTAACTTGCAATTGATCAGCCCACGATTGATGTGATCGAGCACCTCGGATGGCTTGAAGGGCCGCAACGCCCCACCCCGACGCGATTCGTACAGCAGGCGCGTCGTCATAAACTTCAGCAGGACGGTGACAAACGCCGATGAGGCGCCATGACCGGATACATCGGCCAGATAAAAGCCAATGCGATGTTCGTCGACGCGGAAGTAGTCGACGAAATCCCCCGAGAGATAGAGAGACGGGATGATTTGATGCGCGAACTGAAAGTCGTCCAGGGTGCAGGGCGTCACCGGCAACATATTCATCTGCACCTGGCGACCCGCGTCTTGATCCTCCTGCAACAGATGCAGACTGGCCTGCAAATCCCGGTTGGCTGTTTCGAGTTGCTCACGATAACGCCGGTTCTCGAGACGCAGACGTGAACGATCAAGCGCACGACGGACGGAATGCTCGAGCATTGCCAGGTCTTCGAGGGGTTTGATCAGGTAATCAGCCGCACCCAAGCGCAGGGCTTCGACGGCATCGCTCATCACACCGGCCCCGGAGACAACAATGACGGGAAGGTCGACCTGGCGCTCACTGACGAGCCTGATCAGCTCCAAACCATCCATCTGAGGCATGCGCAGGTCGCAAATCACCAGATCAGGATGCTCGGCATCAAACAGCTCCATGCCACGCGGTCCGTTAGGTGCCTGCAGAACCTTGAAACCACTGTCATCCAGATAGGCGGCCAGACTGGCTCGTACCACATCGTCGTCATCTATGATCAGCAGCGTCGCGCTTGGGTTGTGCATGTTCCTACCAGGCGGTATCGCCAGGATGATTGGCGAAAGCATCGGCCCCGCGCGAACGCTGGGCAAGGGATCGTTTCAAGGCGCAGACGGTACTCCCATACGATCTGCGTTTCAAGCCGGGCGCTGCCGCTCCGTCTGAGCTTTACAGGCTGAATTGCCGGGGGCTATAAGTGCTGACACAACCAAAACTCGAAGGACCAAATAATGACCCAGAGAGACCGGGATTACAGCGAAAAACGCGATTTCATCCGAATGCAGATCGAAACGGCGATCACCCTTACACAGGGCGATGAGCAGTTTCCGGCGACCTGCCTTGACCTGTCGAGCACGGGGATGCAGGTGATCGCAGCCACCAACCTGCAAATGGGCGACAAGGTACGGGTACACATCCCTTCTGAACACAACGAACTGAAAGGTCTCGAAGCGGATACCGAGGTGGTACGGGTCGGGACACATGAAGACGGCCGACAGAGCCTTGGGCTGGCCATACTGTCAATGAACTAGCCACCTTCGGACTACGCGTTGCGCCGCTAAACGAGGCAACGCCCAGCACACCGGCCCTGCCCTCTTGCGTTACGAGGGCAGGGTTCGCTTCAGTCAGAAATCGTCTTCGACCTGACCGTCTTGGGTGCGGAATTCCCGATTCTGCAGATAGGCGTTACGTACGAAAATGTACTTATCGCCGGTGATCATTTTTTCAGCGGACAGTAGGCCGGCACGCAAGTCGACGATATTGACTGCTCGTGTCACGTTACGGGTCGGTATGTGGTCCATGTGAGGATATGGCTGCAGGAAGGAATCCGGCACACGCCCCGCGGCATCGCGAACGGTACTTGGCCCCAGTAACGGCAACACGACGTAAGGCCCGCTGCCCAGCCCCCATGCGCCTAGCGTCTGGCCGAAATCCTCGTCGTTCTTCTGCAGGCCCATTCGGGTTGCCACATCAAAGAAGCCCAGAACGCCAAAGGTAGTGTTGAAAAGAATGCGGCTGGTATCGATACCGGCGTCGCGGACCTTGCCTTGCAGCAGATCGTTGGTCAGCACAACGACATCGCCAAGGTTGCTGAACACATTACCAATGCCGTCTTCCAGAAAGTTAGGCGTGACCTTCTGATAGCCCTGCGCGAGTGGCTTGAGCGTATAGGTGTCCACTTTGTCGTTGAATTCAAACACGACGCGGTTGACGCCTTCCCAAGGGTCTTCCTCTGCAGCCTGCAATGACGAAGCGCCAAACACTGTCAGCGCTGCAACGAGCGAGACCCTGAAGTATCCGATCCAATCCTTGCCGATTACGTGCATTGCAGCCTTCCCCTTATCCGAATGGTGGCGTCTGCCCATCAAAGCGCAGCAGTATAAATCCATTCGAGCGCTTTCCGGCAGCGGGCAGACATGTGGATAGCGCCGAACTTCGCTGCCCCCCGCCGTCTCAAAGAAAAAGGACAAGTCCAGAGCACTGGTTTACCCTTCTTCGAACTCAGCGTTGGCGAATCCGCCGTCGGAAACACACTACAGAGGGATGCAATATGCCGGAACATGATCTGCAGTCGCAGCTTGCTGAGTTGCGTAGTCAACTGGCCCAGGACGCTCCGCTGACCGAAGAGGAGCGCGCATCGCTGCAGGCGATAGCCCAAGATATCGAGCTTCGTTTGGCGAACGAGGGGATGGTCGAGCAAAACGATTCGCTGGTTGATGGCGTCAACTTGGCGGTAGAGCGTTTTGAGGTCAGCCATCCAAACACGGCGATGACCTTGCGCAACATCATGCAGACTCTCGCAAATATGGGCATTTAAGCGTAAACCCAGCAGCCCGCCTGAATCCGCGCAGAGCGTCCGTCACCGGACGCTCTCTACGCTCGGCTTTCTACTGCCGAACCAGTCGCCCGTTGTCGGGCGAGACGAACTCGGTACTGCGGTACGGGTTGATATCCAGCCCACCGCGTCGCACGTAACGCGCATGAACGCTCAGCCTCTCCGGATTTAGCAGCCGCTGCAGGTCAAGGAATATGCGCTCGACGCATTGCTCGTGAAAGTCAGCGTGCTGGCGGAAGCTCACCAGATAGGTAAGCAAACTGCCGTGGTCCAGCGCGGCGCCTCGGTAGTCAATCACTACAGTGCCCCAATCGGGCTGACCGGTAACGGGGCAGTTCGATTTCAGCAGGTTGCTGTAGATGCACTCTTCCATCTGACGGCCCGGATCGGCGCTCAGCAGATCTGCACGCGGCAGGTCATAGTGCTCGATGGTGACGTCGAGCTCGTCGATGCAAACACCCTCGACGGGCTTGATTCCCTCCTCCGCAACCTCGCTTAGCATCCGCAGGCGGACACCAACCGCCTTACCCGCCGCAGCAGACAGATCGCGGGTCATCACAGCCACGAGCGCCTCGCGGCTCTCGAATATCGACTGGTTCAGCGAGTTCAGATAGAGCTTGAAGGACTTGGATTCAATGATGTTGGGCGAGTCGGCGGGAATGCTGAATTCACCGATGGCCACCACCGGCTTGCCGGACGGCAGCAGCCAAGACAGCTCATAGCAGTTCCAGATATCGACACCCGTGTAAGGCAAGGTGTCGGCCGTCAGCCCCAGCTCGACCCACTTCGGAGCGCGCGGGATGGAAAACAACTGCTCGGGACTGTACGTCGCGACATAGGCGCTGGATTTGCCCAGCGGGGATAGTTCGGCGGGGTGCTGCATGGCGGGAACCTGTGCAAAAAACGACCGCAAGTGTATCGGTTCCCAACCCATTTATCATGGCCCAGCCGCTATACCACCCGAGCGGTTAGCTATTCAAGGCGGAGTTACTGCCGCATGCCACGACCACTTTTGAGCAACCGGATGCACCAGAGATACATCACTATGGCCGCCACGGCCATAAAGCTGATGGCGATGCCGATACGAATATCCGATACCCCCAAAATGCCATAGCGGAACGCGTTGACCATGTGCAGGATCGGGTTGGCAAGCGACAAGGTCTGCCAGAATGGCGACAGCAGATTGATCGAGTAGAACACGCCGCCCAGGTAGGTCAACGGAGTGAGTACGAAGGTCGGGATGATCGAAATGTCATCGAAGTTACGCGCGAACACCGCATTGATGAAGCCGCCCAGCGCGAAGATCGTTGAGGTCAACGTGATCACCAGCAGCGTGACGCCCAGGTGATGCACCTGCAGATCGGTGAAGAACATCGATAGCAGCGTCACGATGAACGCAACCGCCAACCCGCGGGTAATGCCCCCGAGGGCGAAGCCGATCAGAATCACGTGCGGTGACACCGGCGACACCAGCAGTTCCTCGATGGAGCGCTGAAATTTGCTGCTGAAAAAGCTGGAGACCACGTTGCTATAGGAGTTGGTGATCACCGACATCATGATCAGCCCCGGCACGATGTACTCCATGTAGGTGAAGCCATCCATCTCGCCGATCCGCGCGCCGATCAGATTTCCGAAGATGACGAAGTACAGGACCATGGTGATGGCCGGGGGCAGCAACGTCTGCGGCCAGATGCGTGTATAGCGGCGGATCTCACGGTGGACGATGGTCTGCAACGCCACAAGATTGGGCCGGAATTCAGCGTTCATTTGGCCCCCTGCGGCAGGTTGTTTTCCACCATCGAAACGAACAGTTCTTCAAGGCGATTGGTCTTGTTACGAAGGCTCAACACCTCGATACCCTGCGCCGAAAGCATGCGGAACAAGTCGGTTACGCCTTGGCTCTTGTCCACCTGAACTTCCAGTGTGTGATGGTCAACCAGCCGCGCCGGATAGCTGCCCAGCTCCGGCGGCACCAGCTGCGACTCCTTTAGATCGAGCAAGAAGGTCTCGACATGCAGCTGCTTGAGCAATTCGCGCATGCTGGTGTTCTTCACGATCTGGCCGTGATCGATGATGCCGATGTTCCGGCACAGTTGCTCAGCCTCCTCCAGATAGTGTGTGGTGAGGATGATCGTGATGCCCTCACGGTTCAGTTCGGTGAGGAACGACCACATCGAGCGACGCAGTTCGATGTCCACGCCCGCAGTGGGCTCGTCGAGGATCAGCAGTCGCGGCCGGTGAATCAGCGCGCGCGCAATCATCAGGCGCCGCTTCATACCGCCGGACAGCATGCGGGAAGAAACATCGCGCTTGTCCCACAACCCCAGCTGGTTGAGGTATTGCTCGGCACGCTCCTTGGCGATCTTCGCCGGGATGCCGTAATAGCCAGCTTGGGTGACCAGAATGTCGAAGGCTTTCTCGAACTGATTGAAGTTGAATTCCTGCGGCACAACGCCCAGGCAGCGCTTCAATCCGGACGGGTCGCGATCAAGGTCATGGCCGAACACATTGACCGAGCCGCCCGTCTTGTTCACCAGGGTCGAGAGAATGCCGATGGTGGTGGATTTGCCAGCGCCGTTCGGGCCCAGCAACGCAAAGAAATCGCCTTCAGCCACATCCAGGTCGATGCCCTTGAGGGCCTCGAAGCCGTTTCCGTAAACCTTGGTCAACTGCCGAATGGACAGAGCAGTAGTCATATAAGAATGCACACAACGCGGAGAGATTCAGAGTAGATAAGGGCACGCTGATGCAATTGCAACGCCGAAATGAAAACCGGGGCTGGTGGCTAATGCGCACCCCAATGAAATAAACATGATGACCCAAAACAGTCACTTTCGAACTCGCTTGTTCTGGTCCGGTCATTATCTGAAACCAAACGCGTCTTCCTGTCCCTTCACCCCGCCCGCCTCGGAGCCTATGCTCAAGAAGGACGCCATTCGACCAACAAGGAAAACTACATGACCCTGCTCTGGCTGCTCGTGTTACTGATCGGCATCGCGCTGATTGCTCATCTACGCGTTTCCCCCGTTCCCGCGCTGGCCATAGTTGCGGCCTATCTCGTGCTCATGGGCTCTGCCTACGAAACGCCAACCTGGCTGATGGTAATCCTCTGGCTGATGCTGATTGCCGTCGCGGTGCCGCTGCTGGTCGCCGACCTGCGCATCAAGCATTTCAGCGGTCCGATGTTCGATTGGTTCAAGAAGGTTCTGCCGCCGATTTCAAGCACTGAGCGTGATGCCATCGACGCTGGCACGGTCTGGTGGGATGGGCAGCTTTTCAGCGGCAAACCGGATTGGGACGTCCTGCTCGGCTACCCCAAAGCCACCCTGACCGCTGAAGAACAAGCCTTCGTCGATGGTCCGACCGAAACCCTTTGTTCCATGGTCAACGACTGGGATATCGGCCAGCGCATGGATCTGCCCCAGGAAGCTTGGGACTACATCAAAGCAGAAGGTTTCTTCGCGCTGATCATTCCCAAGGAATTCGGCGGCAAGGGTTTTTCAGCCTATGCCCACTCCCAGGTCGTGATGAAGCTCGCCACCCGCAGCGGCGACCTTGCTACCACCGTCATGGTGCCTAACTCCCTCGGCCCGGCCGAACTGCTGATGCATTACGGCACGGACGAACAGCGCAACCATTATCTGCCGCGCCTAGCCAATGGCACTGACATCCCCTGCTTTGCCCTGACCGGCCCCTATGCCGGTTCGGACGCTGGTGCGATGAACGACAGCGGCGTGATCTGTCGCGGCCAGTGGCAGGGCGAGGAAGTGCTTGGTCTGCGCCTGAACTGGGAAAAGCGCTACATCACCCTCGGCCCAGTCGCCACGCTGCTCGGCGTTGCGTTCAAGACCTACGACCCTGAGCACCTGCTGGGTGATGAGGAAGAACTGGGCATCAGCCTCGCATTGATTCCGACCGATACCGCCGGTGTCGAGATCGGCCGTCGTCATCTGCCGCTGGGCGCTGCATTCATGAACGGCCCGAACTGGGGCAAGGACGTGTTCGTGCCGCTCGAAGCCATCATCGGCGGGCGCGACATGATCGGCAAAGGCTGGATGATGCTGATGAACTGCCTTTCGGTCGGCCGCTCCATCTCACTACCGGCAACGGGCGCCAGTGCCGCCAAGGCCTGCAGCTATGTCAGCGGCCGCTATGCGCAGATCCGCGAGCAATTCAACGTGCCGCTCTCGGCATTCGAAGGCATTCAGGAACCGCTGGCGCGGATCGGCGGCAATGCCTGGCTCATGGATAGCGCGCGGATCCTGACCGCCAACGCGGTCGATCTGGGTGAAAAGCCTTCGGTGCTCTCGGCCATTTTGAAATACCACCTGACCGAACGCGGCCGGGAGTGCATCACCGACGCCATGGACATTCATGGCGGTAAAGGCATCATCATGGGGCCAAGCAACTACCTCGGCCGCCTGTGGTTGTCGGCACCCATTTCGATCACGGTGGAAGGCGCGAATATCCTTTCGCGCAACCTGATGATCTTTGGTCAGGGCGCGATCCGCTGCCATCCCTTCGTGCTTCGAGAAATGGAGCTGGTGCACGAGCCTGACCGCGATGCCGCGATCAAGAAGTTCGACACCTTGTTGATGCAGCACATTGGTTTTGCCGTCAGCAATACGGCCAGCACGCTGGTTCTCGGGCTCACGTTCGGCCTCTTGGGCAAGGCGCCCGGCAATGAGCTGACGCGCCCCTACTTCCGCGCTCTGGATCGCATCGCCGCGGCCTTCGCCATGCTTGCGGACCTGTCCATGATGCTGCTTGGCGGGGAGCTCAAGCGCCGCGAACGGCTCTCGGCGCGACTGGGCGACGTGCTCAGCCACCTCTATCTGGCCTCCGCCGCGCTCAAGCGCTATCACGACCTTGGCCACCCCGTCGGACAGGCGCCGCTGCTGCGCTGGGCATTGGAAGATTGCCTGTGCAAGGCCGAGCAAGCCCTGGCCGACACCCTGGCCAACTTCCCCAACCGTCTGCTTGGCGGCGTATTGCAGGTACTGGTGTTTCCCTTTGGCGCTCGCCACAAAGGGCCGTCGGATGAACTGGATGCCGAAGTCGCTGGCATTCTCGGCCGCCCGGAAGGCGATCCTGCCCTGGAGCAGATTCTAGAAGGTGTCTATCGCCCGCAGGGCACCGATGAAGCATTCGGCGCCTTGCGCGACGCGTTCGACACGCTGGCCGCCTCGCAGCCGCTGCAGAAGAAACTGCACAAGGCGCTCAAGAGCGGCGAACTCAAGCTAACCGCTGGCGAGGATCCGATCAGTGCAGCACTGGCCGCCGGGGTGTTCGATGCGGCCGAGGCTCAGCAACTCACCGCGGCCGAAGCGGCGCGGCGCAAGGTCATCAGTGTTGATGACTTCGGCAAGGAGGAGCTCGTGCTGGGCGAAGGTCGGATCCGCTGATCATAGGTAGTCGACACCAGTGACAAGTCACTGAACGCATCCGCCAACTGCTCCGCGCCACAACGCGGGACGGTTGGCGGATCACTTGAGCGGTGCAACGCCGTCTCGGGCCCTGACAACCCCTTCTCTATCCCCCAGAAGTGACAGCCTGACTGCCATCCGTCCTACGTACCGAACCCAGTCCAGGCACTCGAGTCAACTGGACACGCCCCAATCAACTCGTGCGCCTTTATAATCGCGCGCCCAAACGACTCAGGTGAACCATGGCCAATCCTTATCACGATCACAACCTGGCACTTCTGGCCCATCTGCGCGGCATCCTGCTTGCCATGGGTGAAACCGAACAGGTATCCGAAGAAAGCCATGCGCTTTTTCTCGAGCGGTTCGACGAACTGATCATGAACTTGAAAAACGTGCCGGAAGAGCGGCACATGGGCCAGGACATGATTTGCCAGGTCTTCCACCGCTACCCGCAAATCGCTCATCTGGTTCCGCGCGACCTGCTGTGGTACTTCGGCGGCGACTGCCTGCACTTCATGCCTGACGAGGAAATCGAGATCTTCCAGCGCCTGGAAGAGCGCCGCTACGAAGCCGAGGAAAACGAGGAGCCCTTCGACTGGAACATGGAGCGTCAGCTGATGAGCATGCCCGAAGAAGGGCCGCGTCACTGACAAGGCGCTTATTGGCGAAGCGCCTCTTTCAAGCGGTCGCGGCTGAAGCTTGGCCGCGCCGCTGACCACTAGCGTTGCTGATCGACAGGATCATGACGCGGCTCCAGAAAGCCACCGACAGGTGTGCCGGCGGCTCCAAGTGGTCAGGGTTGATTGGCCGCTTCGGCTGCCTTGATCAGATCGGCACCGATCTCGTTCTCGAACTTCTTCCACACCGGCTTCATTGCCTCGCGCCACTCCCCCACGCTGCTCAGCGGACAGTTCGATAATCTCGCTCTTGCCTGACTCGGCAATGGTGCGTTTGGCCTTCTGGTTCAGCTCATCCGCCTGGCGATTCACTTCCACCGTCACTTCTTCCACGATGCTCTGAAGCTCGCTGCGGACCTCATCCGGCAGCCCGCGCCAGAACTGGGTGTTGGTGATCACCATGTAATCGATCAAGCCATGATCCGACTCGGTGATGTACTTCTGCACCTCATGGACCTTCCGGCTTTCATAGTTCGACCAGGTGTTCTCAGTGCCGTTGACCACGCCGGTCTGCAGCCCCTGATAGACCTCCGCAAAGCTCATCTTTCGCGGGTTGGCACGCACGACTTTGAACTGCTCTTCAAGCACCTGAGAGGCCTGGACCCGAAACTTGAGGCCGCGGGCGTCCTTGGGTTCGCCCAGCGGCTTGTTCGCCGACATCTGCTTGGTCCCGTTGTGCCAATAGGCCAGACCGGTGATGTTCTTGTCTTCCATGGCGGTCAGCAACGCCTTGCCCTGCGGGCTGCTCTGGAAGCGGTCAGCCGCGGCGAGGTCGTCGAACAGGAACGGCAGATCGAATATTTGCACCGCCTTGGCGTAATGCTCGAATTTCGCCAGCGACGGCGCCAGCATGTGGACGTCGCCAATCAGCAGCGCTTCCATTTCCTTGCCGTCGCCGAACAGCGATGAGTTCGGATAGACCTCAACGACTACCTGACCCGGAAGTCGCTCTTCGGCAAGCTTCTTGAACATCAGGGCGCCCTGCCCCTTCGGCGTGTTGTCCGCTACCACATGGGAGAACTTGATGGTGATGGGCTCCGCCTGGGCGAACCCTACGATGGAGAAAGAAAGCGCGCAGGCGAGCGCCTTGAGCTTGTGACTCAGCATGGAAGTACCCTCTTGTTTTTGTCGGTTGGTACGTTTCGCGGGCAAGCGTTGCGGTCAGGGCACCGATTGCCCGGCACGTTGCAGCAGGCGACGGGCGCGACCGATGACGGGGGCATCGATCATCTGTCCGTCCACCACGAAGACCCCTTCGCCGGACGCGCCGGCATCGCGGACGCGTTGCGCCCAGGCCAGCTCGTCAGCGCTGGGCATCAGCGTTTCATGCACCCCAGCGACCTGGCTGGGGTGGATACACAGCAAGCCGCCGAAACCCATGTCGCGGGCGTCGGCAACAGTCTGGGCAAGGCCGTGCAAGTTCTTGATATCGGGGAATACAGTGTCCAGCGGCAGCGCGAGGCCTGCCAGCCGTGACTGCAACAGCAATCCGTAGCGCGCCTGGTCGAGAATGCGCTCGGCCGCCGCGGTGCCGCTGGCAAGCCCCAGATCCAGACCGAGGTCCAGGGCCCCGAATGACAGCCGTTCGACGCCATCGGCATGGGCGATTTCCGCCAGATGAACCAAGCCACGGGCGCTCTCGATGATCGGCCAGACCGGCTTGCCAATGGCGGCTACGGCCTGCACCTGCTCCGCGCTTTCAGCCTTGGGCAGGAGCACGCCTATTACGCCCGGACGGGCTGCGCAAAGTTCAAGATCCTTAGCCTGTTCGCTATGCCCCGACGCGTTGATTCGCACCAAAATCTCGGCCTCCGGGTTCGCCCCGAGAAAGGCGTCGAGATGCCCACGGGCTTCGGCCTTCAAATTCTCGGCAACGGCATCCTCGAGATCGATGATCACCGCGTCGGCCCCTGAGGCCAGCGCCTTGGGGAACCGCTCGGGGCGGGTCGCCGGGACGAAGAGCGCCGTGCGGACAATGTGTGAATTCATGGCTTTACCTTCATGTCTGTTGGCTCATGCCGGAGCGACTTTGTTCGCGAACAGCGGCGCCGGATCGCCAGCAAGCTGGCTCCTATATGGCGGGAGCGGCGTTGCGATACGTTCTGGCGGATCACACCGCACCCTGTTCGTGCAGACGCTGGATGTCGGCGGCCCCGTATCCCAGCTCCGTCAACAGCGCATCGGTGTGCTGACCGAGCGCGGGGATGGGATCCATACGCGGCGCAAAAGCGCTGTTGCGCCCTGGCGGCAGCAGTGCCGGCAGCTGTCCGGCAGGGCTGCCGACCTCGCTCCAACGCTGGCGCGTCTTCAGTTGTGGATGCCCCCAGACGCCGGCCATGTCATTGACGTGGGCGTTGGCGATGGTGGCTGCGTCCAAGCGTTCGATAACGTCGTCAGCGCTCAGGCTGGCGAAGGTGTCGACGATAATCGCGCGCAGTGCCTCGCGGTTTTCCGACCGCTGCGAGTTGCTGCAGAAGCGTTCATCGCTGGCCAACGCAGGCTGGAAGAGCACGTTCTCGCAAAACAGCAGCCACTCGCGCTCGTTCTGCAGGCCTAGCATGACTGTGCCACCACCGCCTGTGGGAAACGGTCCGTAGGGATAGATGGTGGCGTGGGCAGCCCCGGCCCGAGGTGGCGGCGGCGCACCCTCATACGCGTAGTACATCGGGTAGCCCATCCACTCGACGAGGGCTTCCAGCATGGACACGTCGACACGACTGCCCTCGCCGGTCTTGTCGCGCAGCATCAGCGCCGAGAGCACGCCGGTATAGGCGTACATGCCGGCGGCAATATCGGCAATGGAGCAACCGGCTTTGGCCATCTCGGTTTCACCCGGCCCGCCGGTCACGGACAGGAAGCCGCCTTCACTCTGGATCAGCAGGTCGTACGCCTTCTTTTGCTCGTAGGGGCCGCCTTCGCCGTAGCCCGAAATGTCGCAGACGATCAGTCGCGGGAAGCGCGCGTGCAGAGCCTCGAAGGAAAGTCCCATGCGCGCCGCAGCGCCCGGTGCCAGGTTCTGCACCAGAACATCAGCCTTGCCCAAGAGCTGGTCGAGTACCTCACCGGCACGTTGCTGCTTCACGTCCAGGGTCAGGCTTTCCTTGGAGCGATTGGTCCAGACGAAATGCGAGGCCAGGCCGTCGACACGCTCGTCATAACCCCGGGCGAAATCACCGGAGCCGGGGCGCTCGATCTTGATCACCCGCGCGCCGAGATCCGCCAGCTGGCGCGTGCAAAACGGCGCGGCAATGGCGTGCTCGAGGCTGACCACGGTGATGCCGTCGAGCGGACGGGGTTTGGCTTGCATGTCGTTCATCTCAATTCCTGCACATTCGGTGTGGCGTGGAGAGCGGCAATGTCGTTTCCCATGCGTTTGTTCAAGTTCCTGCAACTCTGACGCTGTTCTGGTGGATGAGGCTTCGCCGTCATCCACCCTACGACCTGACCACCGCGATGTCATCGAGCACGCGAGGTTTGGCTTGGATCTTGTTCATGTTCGGTTCCTGCAAATCCGGCGTAGGGTGGAAAACGGCAACGCCTTTTCCACGCGTCTGTTCAAGGCTTTGCGACTCGGGCTGTTCAGGTGGATGAGGCTTCGCCGTCATCCACCCTACGATTCCGCTTCTTGTAGGGTGGGCTTCAGCCCATCGACGCTTGTTTATCAGTGGTGGGCTGAAGCCCACCCTGCGACCTGACCACCGCGATGCCATCGAGCGCGCGAGGTTTGGCTTGGGTCTTATTCATGTTCGGTTCCTGCAAATCTGGCGTAGGGTGGAAAACGGCAACGCCTTTTCCACGCGTCTGTTCAAGTCCCGCGACTCTGGCGCCGTGCTGGTGGATGAGGCTTCGCCGTCATCCACCCTACGATTCAGCTTCTTGTAGGGTGGGCTTCAGCCCACCGACGCTTGTTTATCAGTGGTGGGCTGAAGCCCACCCTACGACCTGACCACCGCAATGCCATCGAGCGCGCGAGGTTTGGCTTGGGCCTTATTCATGTTCGGTTCCTGCAAATCCGGCGTAGGGTGGAAAACGGCAACGCCTTTTCCACGCGTCTGTTCAAGTCCCGCGACTCTGGCGCCGTACTGGTGGATGAGGCTTCGCCGTCATCCACCCTACGTTTCAGGCCAGCGCGTCCAGCTGCTGCAGCTCGCGCAGGCGCCAGACCGTGTCGATCATCACGCCCGCCTCGTCATCGCTGCGCGCAGCGGAGAACTGCACCAGGCGGCGGAATTTGTCTTCCAGCTCGGCGCGGCTCAGGGTGTTGCCTGGGTCCCCCTTTGGCTCGTCGATGGCGCCGTGCAGTGTGCGGCCGTCGGCGGTGGTCACTTCGACGCGACCGAGCCAGCGCGCTGGGTAGGCACCGTCGACTTCAGGATCGAGGGTCATCGTCACCTTCTCGCGAAATGCGCCCACGCGCGGATTGCTGAGCGCATGGCTGTGGAATTCAGTCAGCCCGGCCTTGCCGTACAGCGCGATCAGGCCCAGCACGGTACCCATGGAAAACTTGGCCTGATGCACCGTCTGCGGCACGGTCACTCGGCCGAGCACGTCGATGGCGCCCTGGTGCACGCGGGTGACGACGCTGGCGATGTCATCCGCCTTCAGTCCTTCGCGCTGCATCAACGCCAGCAGTGCATCAGCGGCAGGATGAGTGTGCCGGCAGGAGGCGTGGAACTTGAAGGAGGTTTCCGCTAGCGCCCAGCGGGTACCGAGCCGGTCGGACAGCTTGCCCGGATCGGCATCGCTGGACATGCCGGCGGCCATGCCCTGCTCGCCTTCGAGGATGTCCTGCGCGCCGGTCAGGCCATCTGCGGTCAGGTACGCGGCGAGCAGACCATCAGCGGCCGCCTTGGCGGTGTGCAGCTGCTTGGAGTCTGCTGCGTCACGAAGAAACTCCCACAGTCCGGCGGACTGTGTACCGGCGCTCCCGAGCAGGTGGGTGAACTGATGCTGGTCGAAGTTCATCAGCTTTCCGACAGCCACTGCGGCGGCCAGGGTGCCGACCGTCGCCGTGGTGTGAAAGATGCGGTAATGCGAGCGGCCGAGGAACTCGCCGATGCGGATGCCCGCCTCGTAGCCGGCTACCGAGGCCACCAGCAGCTCGCGGCCGGACTTGCCGAGATCCTGCGCCGCCGCCAGCGCGGCAGGGAACACCACCGTGGCCGGGTGCAACACGGAGCTGTTATGCAGATCATCCTGCTCCACCAGATGTGAACTGGCGGCATTCACCAGCGCAGCGAAATAGGCCGAGCTGCTCTTGCCGTTCACCAGAATGCGTGCCGGTCCCTCGGCTGGGCCCATCCTCTGCGCGTAACGCTCGAACAGCGGAATCGGATGCGATCCGGCACTGGCCAGGGCCGAGCCGAGCCAGTCGAGAAACAGATCCTCGGTGCGGGCAAGCACGGGTTCCGGGATCTGCTCGTAGGCAAGCCCGGCAAGGAATTCGGTCAGGGCACGGGTGTGCTGGCTCATACGTTGGGCTCCAGCGGATTCTCTAACGGATTGGACAGTTCGATGAGGTTCTGGTCGGGGTCGCGCACATACACCGAGCGGATCGGGCCGGTGGCGCCGGTGCGTTGCACTGGGCCTTCGATGATGGCGACCTGCTGCGCCTGGAGATAGGCGATAACCTGCTCCAGCGGTGTGGCGACGATAAAGCAGAGGTCCGCCGAACCCGGCGTCGGCCGCTCAGCCTTGGGTTCGAACTCGTGCCCGGCCTGGTGCAAGTTGATCTTCTGATTGCCGAAGGCCAGCGCCTTGCGCCCTTCGCCGAAGGTCACCACCTGCATGCCGAGCACGCGGGTATAGAAGTCCACCGTCGTCTCGATGTCGGCGACGGTGAGGACCAGATGGTCGAGGTAATCGATTTGCATGTGTGCCTCCTATTGACGCCGACGTCTCAAAGCGCACGTGGATGTGCTTCGCGACATCCTCCCTACAAACCTGCCGTCGTAGAGTTAAAAACAGCGAAGCCTTTTCCACGCGTTTGCCCGAACCCTCGCCGTTGCATCGGCTGCCCGTTAAAAGGATCTCGGCAGCTCGAGCAAGTGCTCGGCCACGTACGACAGGATCAGGTTGGTGGAGATCGGCGCCACCTGGTACAGCCGGGTCTCGCGGAACTTGCGCTCGACGTCGTATTCGTTGGCGAAGCCGAAACCGCCGTGGGTCTGCAGGCAGGCGTTGGCGGCCTCCCAGCTGGCCTTGGCCGCCAGGTACTTGGCCATGTTGGCCGCCGCCCCGGCGTTGCGACCGGCGTCGTATTCCTCGCAGGCACGCCAGCGCATCAGGTCCGCCGCCTCGATCTCGATATGCGCTTCGGCGATGGGGAACTGCACACCCTGGTTCTGTCCGATGGGCCGGCCGAACACCACGCGGTCGCGGGCATAGGCGGCGGACTTCTCGACAAACCAGCGGCCATCGCCGATGCACTCGGCGGCGATCAGCGTGCGCTCGGCATTCAGACCGTCGAGGATGTAGCGAAAGCCCTTGCCCTCCTCGCCAATCAGGCTACTGGCGGGAATCTCCATGTTGTCGAAGAACAGCTCGTTGGTCTCGTGGTTGACCATGTTGGCGATCGGCTGCACGGTCAGGCCGTTGCCGATGGCTTCACGCAGATCGACCAGGAAGATCGACATGCCTTCGGACTTCTTCGTCACCTCGGCCAGCGGCGTGGTGCGCGCCAGCAGGATCATCAGGTCCGAATGCTGGATGCGCGAGATCCAAACCTTCTGCCCGTTGATGACGTACTTGTCGCCCTGGCGCACGGCGGTGGTCTTGATCTTGGTAGTGTCGGTACCGGTGGTCGGCTCGGTGACGCCCATGGATTGCAGGCGCAATTCGCCACTGGCCAGTTTCGGCAGGTAGTAGCGCTTCTGTTCTTCGCTGCCGTGTCTGAGCAGGGTGAACATGTTGTACATCTGCCCGTGGACGGTACCGGAATTGCCGCCGCAATGGTTCACTTCCTCAAGGATCACCGATGCTTCAGCCAGACCAAGACCCGAGCCGCCGTATTCCTCCGGAATCATCGCCGACAACCAGCCGGCTTCGGTCATGGCCGTGACGAAGGCTTCGGGAAAGCCCTTTTCCTCGTCGATCTTGCGCCAGTATTCGGCGGGAAACTCCGCACAGAGGGCGCGCACGCCTTCACGGATGAAATTGAGTTCTTCGTGCCTGGCGTCTTGGTAGTTGTGCTTCGTCGTCATCTCGATACGTTCTCGTTGTTAGAGAGGTCGCCCCTCACCCCAGCCCTCTCCCCAGAGGGGCGAGGGAGCTATCCGGTGTACGTCGGAAGTCATGCCTTGGCAGATGGCATCGCGTGTACACCAATCTAGAAACCGGACACCGACCAGTCCCCTCGCCCCCTTGGGGAGAGGGTTAGGGTGAGGGGGCAGAGTCCCGCCATACACCTCAGTCGAATTCCACTTCGGCCTTCTGCGCCAGGCCGTTGTGATCGCCAGCCCAGAGTTCGGCCTTGCCTGGCGCGACGATGCGTCCGCCAACCTCGAACGGCTGCGGCGCGATCAGCGGGCGCAGGCCGCGGTAGGCGAAGCGGCGCAGGCGGGCGTCGGGATTGGCGCGGCAGAAGGCGCGCAGGTTGAGCGTGGCGATCAGCGGGCCGTGAACGACCAGGCCGGCATAGCCCTCGGTCTCGGTGACGTAGGGCCAGTCGTAGTGGATGCGATGGCCGTTGAAGGTGACCGCGGAATAGCGGAACAGCAGCGTCGGCGTCGGCGTGACCGCTTCGCGCCAGCCACCGGCGACCATGGGTTCGCCGCTGCTGGTTTTCGGCGGGCTGGGCTCACGGTAGACGATGTCCTGCTCTTCGCGGATGGCCAGACGACCGTCCTGCAAGTAGTCGTGCTGCACAGTGACGAACAGCAGCGCACCGGTGCGACCTTGTTTTTCTTCGATGTGCTTGATGGTGGATACCCGGCGCGCCTCGCCACCGGCCTCAAGCGGACGAAGAAACTCGACCCGGCCTCCGGCCCACATGCGGTTGCGGTTATCGGCCGGGGGCAGGAAGCCGCCGCGCGCCGGGTGACCGTCTTCGCCCAGGCCGCTCTCGGCGATGGGCTCCTGAAAGAAGCACCATTGCCACAACGGCGGCAAGGCCTCGCCATGGGCGGGAGTGCTTTCACCGAAGGTCGCGGCGATGCGCATCAGCAGATTGCGGCTGAGCTGGTCGTGCACTTCTTCGCGGCGGCCAATCCAGGCAGAGATATCGGTCATTGCGGCTTCCGGTCGTTGTCTTTGTTTCGCTGGAGAATGCTACGAAGGCGGCGTTCCGTGAATTTGTATTTACCGACACCGGCATTCGGATAAGCTGAACGCCGTTCCAAGCACCGGTATCAAGCATGCATTTCGATCTGGCCGACCTGCGTCTGTTCATTCATATCGCCGAATCGCCCAGCCTGACTCAGGGCGCACGCCGCGCCCACCTGTCGCCAGCGGCAGCCAGCGCTCGCATCAAGGCGCTCGAAAGCCAGCTGGACAGCCGCCTGCTGTATCGCGACAGCCGCGGCGTCGAGCTGACGCCGGCCGGCCACAAGTTGCTGCAGCACGCACGGCTGATCATGCGCCAGGTCGACTACCTGAAGAGCGAGTTCACCGAATACGGCACCGATTCGGCCGGACATATCCGTATCTTCGCCAACACCACCGCGGTGACCGAATTTCTGCCGGAAGTGCTGGCGGGCTTTCTCGCCGAGCGCCCCGGTGTAACCGTTGACCTGCAGGAAAGGCTGAGCCGCGACATCGTCCGTGGCGTGCTCGACGGCAGCACCGACATGGGCATCATCGCCGGGCCGGTGCGCGCCGAGGGACTGCAGGTCCTGCACTTCAGCACCGACCGCCTGTTGCTCGCCGTGCCGATCGGCCATCCGCTGGCAGGCGAGCAACAGCTCACGCTGCGCCAGACGCTGGCCTACCAGCACATCGGCCTGCATGAGGGCAGTACGCTGCTGACCTTTCTGCGCGATCAGGTAGAAAAGCTTGGCAGCCAGCTATCGCTGCGCATCCAGGTCTCGAGCTTCGAAGCGGTGTGCCGGATGATCGAGGCTGGCGTCGGCATCGGCATCATTCCTGAATCTGCGGCAAGGCGGCACAGCCGCACCATGCAGCTTGCGCTGGTGGCACTGGACGAACCCTGGGCGGTACGCGAGCGCAGCATTCTGGTGCGCGAACTGGACGCGCTGCCCGGTAGCGTGCGTGCACTGATCGCGACGCTTCGGCCGGGACAAAACTGAAAGTTTGGTCCAAGCTTGCACACAAACGGTCAGCCCCTTGCTAGCCAGACCGCCAAACCCACTCAAGGGCGCGCACGATCGCCTCACGCCGTTGGCATCGCTGAAACGCATTTCGCTGAAAATCCGCTTCGTTTTGAATCCTCGGCCAAAGATGCTGCCCAAGCTGCATACGCCAATGCATCGTTTACCAGATAGTGATTTGATTCAGTCACTTATCGACACAGCGGTACGCTGCCAATGATCAGCAGCCTGCCTTCACGGATTAACTTGCTCAGGGTTGTTTTGTTATGACGTCGTTACTGGCCCCCATCGGTTCGCTGCTGGGTGGCGTTGCATTTCTTCTGCTCGGCCACGGACTGCTGAACACGCTGCTGACGCTGCGCGGCATCCAAGAGGGATACTCCACTGGCTTGATCGGCCTGCTGATGTCCGGCTACTTCGCCGGCTTCCTTGTCGGTACGTGGCTCGCCCCGTCACTGATTCGGCGAATCGGCCATATCCGTACTTTTGCGTTTTACGCTGCATTGGCTTCGATCGCGGTGCTGTTGCATGTGCTGATCGTCAACCCCTGGGTGTGGCTGGTGTTGCGCGTGATGTACGGCGTCGCCTTGGTCACGCTGTACAT
Source organism: Pseudomonas sp. DNDY-54 (assembly GCF_019880365.1). NCBI lineage: Bacteria > Pseudomonadati > Pseudomonadota > Gammaproteobacteria > Pseudomonadales > Pseudomonadaceae > Pseudomonas > Pseudomonas sp. DNDY-54. Next base: position 1,693,025 of record NZ_CP082271.1, on the reverse strand, counting down.
GGTCATCGAGAGCTGGCTTAACGCCCAGGTCAGTGGCGAGAAGCGCGGTCAGGTGTTCGCGATCTATATGGCGGTCAACCTCGGCTCACTGGCGGCCGCTCAGCAACTGCTTGGCCTCGATAGCCCGATGAATTTCACCTTGTTCGCGCTGGCGGCCATCCTGATCTGCGCCGCGCTGATGCCCATCACGCTGACCCGCCAGGCACAGCCCGCGCAGCCTGACATGCCGGCCACCGACCTCCTGCAGCTGGCTCGTATCGCTCCCCTGCCCTTGATGGCCGCAGGGATTTCAGGGTTGACCCTCGGCGGGTTCTGGGGATTGGCGCCGGTCTATGCCTCCCAGAGCGGCTTCGATGCGTCCGGCGTCGGCCTGCTGATGAGTATCACCATCCTGGGCGGCGCCGTCCTGCAATGGCCGATCGGGCTGTTTTCAGACAAGCATGACCGTCGTCTCGTGTTGCTCTGGGTGGTGGCGATCGCCGCCATCATTGGCGGCCTGATCACCCCGCTGACAGCCGGTCCGCTGCTGTTGGGGATGATGTTCATCTGGGGCGGTCTGGCTTTTTCGATCTACTCCATTGCCGTGGCGCAGATGGTCGACCAACTGCACCCCGATGAAATCTTGTCCGGCTCCAGCGGTTTGTTGCTCGCCAACGGTTTCGGCGCGGCCTTCGGACCTGTGGTTGCCGGTGGCCTGATGAGCTTTTTCGGGCCGAAGGCCTTGCCGGTATTCTTCGCCGTGACACTGGCGTTTCTCGCCATTTATTCCTTCTACCGCGCTCGCCGGGTGTTCGATCTGGTGACCGAGCCGCACGGCCACTTCACGCCAATGCTGCGTACCAGCCACACCGTGCTGGAGCTGATGCCAGACACCCCGGAAGGCGAGACCACGGAAACGGAAGCCACCGAACCGGACCCCGACGATGTAGTCGACGAAACCATCGTCGAACCCCGTACGGGTACGCACTAGCGCCTGTTACCTCGGAGTGGCGGTCGCAAAACAGCCCCGTAACCACCCCCGCACCGCGCCTTATATTTCCGTGCCGTGACGGTTCGCACTCATCGGCGAGCGTCTAGAAGTCCACTTTGCCTCGCCCGGCCTTGATTGCACCGCGTTTATTCTTGCCATCAAGGCGGCGTTTTTTCGAGCCCAGCGTCGGCCGGGTCGGCCGGCGCGCCTTCTCGATTTTTGCCACGCTGCGGATCAGCTCTGCCAGTCGCTCCAGCGCGTCCGCGCGGTTTTGCTCTTGCGTGCGATATTGCTGCGCCTTGATGACGATCACGCCGTCGCTGGTGATGCGGCTGTCACGCAACGCCAGCAGACGCTCCTTGTAAAACAGGGGCAGCGACGAGGCATTGATATCGAAGCGCAGGTGCAACGCGCTGGATACCTTGTTGACGTTCTGTCCGCCCGCCCCCTGCGCGCGGATCGCGGTCAGTTCGATTTCGCTGTCTGGTAGCTGAACGCTGTTGGATATGTCGAGCATCGGCCCTTCGTGATCGGAAATGGAGAAAGCATTGTCCACAAGCGGCACGGGGCCGACATGTTTTTATATGATTTCGAGCCGCTGATGCCTGCGCGGTTCAGCTAACGTAGCGCCTTCGCAACAGATGGACTCGTGCATGGACTCGATAACACAAGCCCTTCTCGGCGCCACGGTACAAGCGTCGCTGCTTGGCCGATGGCAAGGTCGCAAGGCGCTGCTTTACGGAGCGGTACTGGGGACGCTACCGGACCTCGACGTGATCATCGACTATGGCGACGCGGTCGCTGACATGACCTACCACCGCGGATTCAGTCATTCACTGTTTGTGCTCAGCCTGCTGGCGATAGCGCTCACGTGGCTGGCTCGACGATTCAGACCGGACCCGAACTATACGGGTACGCGACTGTTCTTGACGATCTGGCTGGTGCTGGCGACCCATGTGTTGCTCGATGCGTTTACCAGCTACGGCACCCAGCTCTTCTGGCCCCTGACCACACCGCCGGTGGCGTGGTCGAGCGTGTTCATCATCGATCCGTTGTACAGCGTGCCTCTGCTGGTGGCAGTGCTGGCCGTGGCAGTATCGGGTTCGAAGGGACGCAGCCCTCGCGGTCCTGTGCTGGCATTGGTCGTGACGTCGCTCTATCTGGGCTTCACGCTAACCGGCAAGCAGATGGCTGAGCAGCGTGTGGAGACAGCGATGGCCGACCAAGGCGTGCAGGCGAGCCGGGTATTCAGCACGCCAACGCCATTCAACAGTCTGCTGTGGCGAGTCATCATCATCGACGGTGACGACTATTACGAAGCGCTGGTGAGCTGGTTCGACGACGGTCCGCCAGATTTGGTGCGTATAGACCGCGACGAACGGCTCGCCGCCGCACTCCAGTCATCGCCACAACATGCGCGCCTTCAGTGGTTCACTGACGGCGTGATGCGTTATGACGAGGTCGACGGTCAGCTGCTGGTGACGGATTTGCGCCTCGGCATGACCGGCTTTCACCCGTTCCGCTTCGCCCTCGCGGAACGCAACGGCGATGACTGGAAACTCATCCCCTATGTCGCACGGTTGCCGGCGGAACGCGGCGACATCAGCCGGCTGGAAATGATCTGGCGGCGGATATGGAACCAGCAACCCGCCCTGCCATTGGCCGAATGGGCCGCTGAACTGAACCGACGCTGATTAGCGGCTGCGCGACTTCTGCCAGCGCCCGAGGCCGTAAAGCAGGGCGCCGAGCGCCATCAACAAGCCGGCACGCACCCAAGTGCCGGCGCTTTGCTGGGATAGCAGCAACAGGCAGGACAGAATCGCCAGGACCGGCAGGATCGTCGGGGTGCGAAAGTGAGGCTCGTCGACGTTGTCCTTACGCAGCACCAACACCGCGACGTTGGTACTCATGAACACGAACAACAGCAGCAAGACCACCGTTTCCGCGAGCGCTGTGAGCGTGCCCGTCACAGTGAGAATCATGGCCAGCAAGGTGGTGACCACGATTGCCAGCCAGGGGGTGCGGCGCTCCGGCAACACGCGCGTCAGTATGGATGGCATCAACCCTTCATCGGCCATGCCATAGGCCAGGCGGCTGGACATGATCATCGTTAGCAGGGCGCCATTCGCGACAGCCACCAGCGCCACAGCCGCGAAGAGCCAGTCCGGTACGGCATAACCAGTGGCGCGGACCACATCCAGCAAGGGGGCTGATGAATCGACCAACATCGCCGGGGGAAGCACGGCTGTTGCGGCGACCCCAACGCCCACATAAACCAAACCTGCCACAAGTAACGCACCGAATAACGCCCGAGGATAGTTGCGCCGAACGTCCTTGACCTCTTCGGCCACGTTCGCCGAAACCTCGAAGCCGACAAACGAGTAGAACGCGATCAATGCCGCACCCAACACGGCAATGGCAGGCGACACGTCCGGGGCAAATTCGAGCACTCGCGACGGCTCGCCTTGCCCGCTCAAGAGAAAGCGGGCCGCCAGCACCACCACGAACAGCAGGCCCGACACTTCGATGACGGTCATCACCGCGTTGGCACCCAACGACTCCCTGATGCCGCGCGCGTTAAGCAACGCAACGATAGCCAGGAATACCAGAGCAGTAGGCACGGCCGGGGTGTCGATGAAGGCACCCAGGTAATCGCCGCCAAACGCGAGCGAGAGGCCGGCCGCGCTGGTCACCCCCGCCGCCAACATGCAAAAGCCCACCAGAAAGGACAGCAGGGGTTTACCGAATGCGCGCTCGGTGAACACCGCTGCGCCGCCCGCCTTGGGATATTTCGTGACCAGCTCGGCGTAGGACGCCGCGGTCAGCATCGCAAAGCCCAACGCGACCAGCAAAGGCACCCAGACCGCCCCGCCCGCCTCGCCTGCAATCTTGCCGACCAGTGCATAGACGCCAGCGCCCAGCACGTCACCGAGGATAAACAGGAAAAGTGCGGGGCCGCTGATGGCTCGTCGTAAGCGAGACTCCCCGTTCGAGAATGCGCTCGCTTTCATAAATGGCGTGCCCCTGGGACGGAGCTGGAATGGGCGTTCAATCGGGTCACTCCGAAGCGTGCGGCGGCGCCGCGTTACTGTCTAGAGAGCCGAAGCCTCGACGGAGTTCAGCGACCCAAACGACAAAGCCCCGGCGTGGGCCGGGGCTTCGCTGTCGCGGAAGGGTCACTCAGGTGCGGAAACGAGCCACCAGCCCCTGCAACTCAACGCCCAGACGCGCCAGTTCGGCACTGGCGCTGGCGGTTTGCTCGCTGCCGCTGGCGCTCTGTTCGCCGATATCGCGTACCCGGGTCACGCTCTCGGAAATATTTTCCGCTACCGCGCTTTGCTCTTCGGCCGACGCCGCAATTTGCTGGTTCATCTGCTCGATGGTCGAGACCGACTCTGTGATACGGCCGAGCGCAATGCCGGCTTCACTGGCCAGGTCGACCGTGCGCTGAGTCAGATCGCGGCTGGTCTGCATCTGCTCAACCGCTTTCTGAGCGACGCGCTGCAAGTTACCGATCAGGCCTTCGATCTCTTCAGTGGAGTCATGGGTACGGCGCGCCAATGCGCGGACCTCATCAGCCACCACGGCGAAGCCGCGGCCCTGTTCGCCGGCGCGAGCGGCTTCGATCGCAGCATTCAGGGCCAACAGATTGGTTTGCTCGGCAACCGCGCGAATCACCTCGAGCACGCTACCGATGCGGCCGCTTTCGGTGTTCAGCTCTTCGATGGCGTGAGCCGACTGCTCGACTTCGCCAGACAGGCTGCCGATCTGGCCGATGGCCTCCTGGACTACCAGGTCGCCTTGACGGGCTTGCTGGTCCGCCTGACGCGCTGCCAGCGACGCCTGCTCCGCGTTGTGCGCCACTTCCTGCACTGTCGCCGCCATCTGATGCATGGCAGTCGCGACCTGATCCGTCTCTTCTCGTTGTTTCTGTACGCCGGAGCTTGTCTGCGCGGTGACGGCGGACAGTTGCTCGGCAGCGGTAGCAATTTGACTGACGCTGCCACCGATGCGCCCGATCAGCGTACGTAAGCTGTCGGTCATGCCGTACATCGCCTGCTGCAGCTGGCCAAGCTCATCCCTGCGCGTAACCGTCTCGGACCGCGTCAGGTCGCCATCTGACACACGCTGAGCCAGCTCGACGGTATAACGCAGCGGCACGACGATCATGCGAGAAATGGCGGTCGCAGCGACCAGCCCCAGGATCACGGCAAGGCCGGTAATCGCCCCAAGCAGCCAGTTGGCGTTGCTGCTCTGCGCCTGCATTGCCTGGTTGGCGACAGTCAGCGCTTGGTTAGCGGTATTCAGCACGCGCTCCGCCTGGCTCACCATCGCGCTCTCCAGAGCGACTCGTTGCGCGCGATTGGCACGAAAATCGGTAAAGGCCTGCTCGTAGGCGGCGAGCGCAGCAAGCGCGCCGTCCATGGTGGTTTTCTGTTCGTCGTTAAGCCAGGTCTTCAGGCTGCTACCGATCGTGGTGACGTCGTTGTATGCGTCTTTCCAACCATCGATTGCCTCCTGAGCGTTGTTGCCGATGAATACGCTTTCGAAGGTGCGCAGGTCGAGGATGCGCTTGGTCAGGCCGGACGCCGCCTCCGCAATGGTCAGGGGGTCACTGCCTTTGAGATGGTCCCCTTCCAGACGCAGCACGCGAACGGCGTCGTACATATCCAGCTCGATGTACTCGAACTCCTCGCGGCTTTTCTGCGCCGCTTCGTTCATGTGTTTGCGCAGTTCGAGGCCATTACTGATCAACAAACCGTAGTCAGTAAATTGCCGCGCATACTCGGCGGCATCGCTACGAATTTGCTGCAGCGCCACCTGTTCTTTGGCATCCGAGATCTCGGAGAGGTCATCCAGCTCCTGATTGAGCTTGGCCAGCGTGGCGCGCAGTGCTGAGGCCGACGCATCACTGCGAGTCAGCGCGAAGTCACGTTCCAAGCCGCGCGCTTCAAGAACGGCCGCGTTGATGGCTGCCAGCTGGGTCGTTTGAGCCGACCGGGCCAGAATCGAATCGACGGCAACAAAGCCTGTGGCGGCAACGGCCAAGGTCAGCAAGAGCACCATGGCAAAGCCAAGCAATAGCTTCTTGCCCACGGATAGGTTGGCGAATAAAGACAGCATGGGAATCCTAGAAAGTATGCGCACGTCTTGGAGTCGGCCGGTGTCGACCAAAGTTGAGTGCGAAAGCGAAGCTATTTAATCAGGGTATACCGGCCATTTGCCAGCAACTGAAGCGAAGAATGGCGTGTACTCTGCATAAACGCAGACTGACGCGGCTTCAATGTTGCTGCAAATGGCCGTAAAGCTTGGCGTAGAGCCCGCCGTCCGCAATCAGCTGTTGGTGATCGCCCTGTTCTGCAATGCGTCCACCATCGAACACCAGCACCCGGTCAGCCTGCTTAACGGCCGACAGGCGGTGCGCGATGATCAGCGTTGTCCGACCCTGCAGGAAACGATTGAGCCCTTGATGCAGCGCGTACTCGGTGGCCGCATCCAGCGCCGAGGTTGCCTCGTCGAGAATCACGACTTTTGGCTCTGCCAGCACCATCCGGGCCACAGCCAGCCGCTGTCGCTGGCCACCGGATAAGCGCACGCCCGATCGCCCAACAATGCTGTCCAACCCGGCAGGAAGCTGCCGAATCGTGTCCGCCAACTGCGCAATTTCCAGGGCATGCCAGCACGCCTGGTCATCTCGCTCTCGGCCCATCAGCAGGTTGGCGCGCACCGTATCGTTGAACAACGCCGGATGCTGCAGCACGACCGCAACGTTATCGCGAACCGTCGCCAGGCCGATGTCCTGCACCGCGACCCCGGCGAACCGGATATGCCCGGCTTGGGGTTGATACAGCCCCAGCAACAGCTGTACGAGCGTGCTTTTACCACCGCCGCTGGCACCGACGATGGCGACCTTCTCACCCGCCGCGATGGACAGATCCAGACCTTCCAGCACCGGCTCATCCTGATAGGAAAAGCACAGCCCCTGAACCTCAATGTCGACCGTATCGCGGCCCAAAAAAGGGTCCTCACCACCGGCGTACTGCGGCTCGTCGGCGCGTGCCAGCAACTGGTTGATCCGCGTTAGCGCACCGCCTGCCGCGTAGAACGCGTACTGCAGATTCAGCAACTGCTCAACCGGGCCGATCATGAACCACAGATAGCTGAACACCGCGAGCATCTGCCCGATGGACAGGTCGGAGAACAGCACGGTAAGCATTGCTGCGGCACGGAAGATGTCGATGCCAAACTGAAACAGCAGACCACTGGCACGATTGGATGCATCGGTCTTCCATTGCGACGCCACGGCGTAATCCCGCACTTCGCGGGCACGCAGACCAAGGCGACCAAGGAAGAAACCTTGTCGGTTGCCGGCACGTACTTCCTGAATGGCATCCAGGGTTTCTGTGAGCGCCTGGGTGAATAGCGAGGTGCTGTCGTTCTCCAGTTTCTTCAGGTGCTTGACGCGTTTGCCCAACTGCACCGTGGCGTAAATCACCAGCGGGTTGAACAGCAGGATCAGCAGCGCAAGCTGCCAATGCATCCAGAGCAGGATTGCCGCCGTGCCGGCAATGGATAGCAGCGCCACCAGCAGCCGGCTGAGGGTCTCGCCGATGAATTTGTCGATGGTCTCCAGATCAGTGACCAGATGCGCGGCAACCGTGCCGCCGCCGAGGCTTTCGTACTCGCTCAAGGCAATACGCTTGAGGCGTTCGATGAGACGCACACGGATGCGGTAAACCAGATCCTTGGACAGCCGGGCGAAAAGCCGCGCCTGCAAGACGTTGAACACCAACGCGGAGGCCCGCAACAGCAACGTGACGCACAGCATCAACCCGATATAGCCGATCGCCGTCTGCCAGCCCACCGGCAAAAACCTGTCCATCACCTGCAACGCCGTATCGCCTTGCCCCAGCAACACTTCATCGACGAGAAGCGGCAACAACAAGGGGATCGGTACGCTGCAAAGCGTCGCCAGCACCGCCACAAGATTCGCCAGAATCAGCGCTTTACGATGATGCAGCGCCAGGCGACGAATCTCGGCCCAACTGAGCTGGTCAGGCATCGACATTGTGATCCAACCAGCGGTCCAGCAGCGGCGAGAGCACGTCGAGTGGCTGATAGCCGTTGGTTAACAGAGCGAGCTGCCCGTCGTGCTCGGCCATCAGAGTGGGAAAGCCCGCGATGCCCAGATTGCGGGCCCACTCAAAATCCGCAGCGGTGGTGTCACGTACGGCCTGAGAATCGAAACGGTCGGCGAACGCCTTCGGCTGAAGGCCCGCCGCCTCTGCCAGCTCAACGAGTACGGACGGCAGCGTGACGTCACGCCCTTCGACGTAAAACGCCCGCTGAATAAGCGCTGCGAGTTTCCAGGCAACCGTCGTGTCCAGACCGCGCGCCGCGACCAGTGACCGGCAGGCGGGCTCCGTGTCATAGACCAACCCCTCGGGCAGACCGGCGGCGAAGTTGAAGGGTTGCCCGCTTGCTTCGTGCACCGCATGCCAGTACGAAGCCGTGCGCTCGCGAGCGGCCTGATCCATCGCGATTCGCTCCTGACGCAAACCCCCGACCACCAGATCTGTACCCACCCCGCGCGCCTGCGCCTGCTCGCTCAATGCCTGCACGACCGGGGCAAAGCCCCAGCACCATGAGCACATCGGGTCCATCACGTAGATCAGTCGGGTGCTCATCGGGGCTCCGGTTATGTCAGGTGACGCGTGGGCTGCGTACGTTCACGGCTAGGTCGTTTGGCTATGCGCCCTGCTTGCGGTAGTTGTAGCCAATGGGGTGCGGCTGGTTGCGCTTGAGTGCGAGTTCAATCTGCTTCTGCCGCTCGCGCGCACTGTGACGCGTTTTCTCGCTGAGGTTATCCCAGCAATGTGGGCAGCTGATGCCTGGAGCGTAGTGCTCCGATTGGCGGTCCTCCAGCGAGATCGGCGTGCGACACGCGTGGCACTGGTCGAAGTCGCCTTCGGTGAGGTCATGCCGCACCGTCACACGGTTGTCGAAAACGAAGCAGTCGCCGCGCCAGCGTGTTTCTTCCTGCGAGACCTCTTCCAGGTATTTGAGGATGCCGCCCTTGAGGTGATACACCTCTTCAAAGCCTTCGCCGAGCATGAAACTGGACGCCTTCTCGCAACGGATACCACCGGTGCAGAACATCGCGACTTTCTTGTGCTTGGCCGGGTCATAGTGAGCTTTGATGTACTCGGGAAACTCGCGGAAGGATTTCGTCTTCGGATCGACTGCGCCTTCAAAGGTACCGATGGCCACTTCGTAGTCATTGCGTGTGTCGATCAACAGCACTTCCGGGTCTCCGATAAGCGCATTCCAATCTTTCGGATCGACGTAGGTGCCGACGCGCTGATTAGGATCGACGCCGGGCACACCGAGCGTGACGATCTCCTTCTTCAGCTTGACCTTGGTGCGGTAGAACGGCTGCTCGTCGCAGTAGGATTCCTTGTGATCGATGTCGGCCAGGCGCGCATCGGTGCCAAACCAGGCGAGCAGCGCGTCAATTCCGGCCCGGCTGCCGGATACCGTGCCATTGATGCCTTCTTCAGCCAGCAGCAGCGTGCCTTTTATGCCGTTGGCATTGAGGGTTTCGAGCAGGGGCTCACGCAACGCGACGTAGTCCGGCAAGGAGACGAACTTGTACAGCGCCGCGACGACGATTTTCTGGGTCATGCAGATAGTCTCTCCAGTGGTCACCCGCGCAAGGGGCGGACCGGGAATGCGAAAACGACAACGCCGGCGTGAGCCGGCGCGGCGCGCATTCTAGCAACAAATCCTGACCAGGCCTCAAGCCGCCTGGCAGCTTGTTATTTGTGCCCTCCGGCACAGACCGGTGAAGCGGGCGCAACGCCCTGCTCAGCCCATTCTTCCGGCGTGTAAGTGTGCAATGCGAGGGCGTGAACCTGCTGCATCAAATCGCCCATCGCGGCGTAGGCCTTCTGATGGCGCTTGACGGCGTTCAGACCACCGAATTGCTCGCTGACGATCACGGCTTTGTAGTGAGTTTCCTGCCCGCGGCTGTGCATGTGGCTTTCATCCAAGACCTGCAGGTGTTGAGGTTGCAGGGCGCTTCGCAGTGCCTGTTCAATCAAATCGAGTTTGGACATCCGTCTGCTCCATCAGGGCTTCTTCTGCGTGTCGAGTTCGGCTGTCATATCAGCCAGTAGTTTGTTCACTTGAGGCACAGCGCTTTCCAGCTTGGCTTGTGTCACCTGCGCCGAGCGGGCGTTGAGCTGCGGCAGCTGGGTGAGCATCTTTTTGCCCAGCGCGGATTCGTAGAATTCATTGAGCCGCGTGAGCTCCGATTCGTTGAAAGTTTCGGTGTACAGCGCCACGAGATCGGGTTTGACCTGCTCCCAGCCGATGGCCTTATCGAGCGCGGCATCGGCCTTGGACTGATAGCTCTCCAACAGGCCCCGCTTGCTTTCCGGTGCCTGAGTCTGCTCAAAGCGCTGGGCAAACATCTGCTGAACCTGGGCATAGACCGGCACCGAGATACGGTCGGCGTTAACCAGCTCGAGAAAACGCTCGGCCTGAGCCTCATGGCCGGCACTGTCCGCGCTGGCATGGCCGGCGAGCAGCGCCAGTGACAGCGCCCCACACACGCCGAAGGAGTTGAGAATGTGCATAAGGTGATCCTTGCCGAACGAGAGATGAGCCTCAATGGACACATTCTGCGCGCGGAGTTCCAATCGCTCAAGGAAGAGCCAAACTGCTGATTGAACCAGTGTCGCCAGCCGGCGACCTAACAGGAAGACCTCATCAATGGAGCACGGCATGACACGCACCGAAACCGACAGCCTGGGCCCAGTGGAAGTGCCGGAACAGGCGTATTGGGGAGCGCAGACCCAGCGCTCGTTGAGCAATTTCGCCATCGGCGATCAACGCATGCCGCTTGCCGTTTGCCATGCGCTGGCCTTGATCAAAAAAGCCGCAGCTCGGGTCAACGACCGCATTGGTGATCTGCCGCCGGATATCGCGCGACTGATCGAACAAGCCGCCGATGAGGTTCTCCACGGGCAGCATGACGACCAGTTTCCGCTGGTGGTCTGGCAGACCGGCAGCGGCACCCAGAGCAACATGAATGTCAACGAAGTGATCGCTGGCCGCGCCAACGAACTGGCCGGAGGCACGCGCGGCGGCAAGACGCCTGTTCACCCCAACGATCACGTGAACCGCGCACAGAGTTCGAACGACTGCTTCCCAACAGCCATGCACATCGCCATCGCCCGCGCCATCTACGACGACCTGCTGCCGGCCATTGCCGAGTTGTCCGGCGGCATCGCCGAGAAAGCCGCGCGCCATGGCCAACTGGTCAAGACGGGGCGCACCCACATGATGGACGCCACCCCCGTTACCTTTGGCCAGGAATTGTCGGCCTTCGTCGCGCAACTGGATATCGCCGAGCAGGCGATTCGTCACACCCTGCCCGCGGTCCTCGAACTCGCCCAGGGTGGGACGGCAGTGGGCACCGGACTCAACGCGCCCCACGGATTTGCCGAAGCGATTGCCGCCGAGCTGGCAGCGCTGTCAGGCCTGCCCTTCGTCTCGGCGCCGAACAAGTTTGCAGCATTGTCGGGACATGAACCGCTGGTTGCGCTCTCCGGCGCGCTAAAAACGCTGGCCACGGCGTTGATGAAGATCGCCAACGACTTGCGTCTCCTAGGTTCGGGGCCACGCGGTGGTTTTGCCGAGGTGCGCTTGCCTGCCAACGAACCGGGCAGTTCGATCATGCCGGGCAAGGTCAACCCGACCCAGTGCGAGGCGCTCTCGATGCTCGCCTGTCAGGTGATGGGCAACGACGTCACGGTGAGTTTCGCCGCCAGCCAGGGCCACCTGCAGCTGAACGTATTCAAACCAGTGATCGTGCACAACATGCTCGAGTCGATCCGACTTCTCGCGGATGGTTGCCGCAACTTCAATACGCACTGCATCGTCGGGCTGGAGCCGGATGCCGGACGCATGGCCGAGCACCTCGAGCGCGGCCTGATGCTGGTAACCGCCCTGAATCCGCACATTGGGTACGACAAGGCTGCCGAGATCGCCAAGAAGGCGTATGGCGAAGGCTCCACGTTGCGGGAAGCGGCGTTGGCGCTCGGCTATCTCACCGACGAAGAGTTCGATCAGTGGGTGCGACCGGAAACCATGCTGGAATCCAGCCGCAGCTGAGTGGTCCGGGCGGTAGTTGGGCGCCGGATCGGGCCCCGGCCGCGTGCGAAGGCTACCTGCCCTGCTTGCGCTGAACTTGCTGTTGAACTGGTGGGCTGAACTGGTGGGCTGAACTGGTGGGCTGAACTGGTGGGCTGAACTGGTGGGCTGAACTGGTGGGCTGAAGCCCACCCTACGGTGGTGAGAGGTTTGAGTGGTCCGGGCGGCGAGCGCGTAGGGTGGGCTTCAGCCCACCGGGAACCTCACCGCAGGGCAACCCATTCACTTGCTGGTAAACGTCGCGACCTCACCCCCCATTGCATCGCTGACTTGGCGCCAGACTCAGCGAGGATGGCGAAGCATCTGGTGCGGGCTGAAGCCCATCCCACGAGCGACCCACTAAAGGTCAGGCATAAAAAACCCGCGCCATCTGGCGCGGGTTCATAACCGTTCCTGCGACGACTGGTTAACGCACTGCTTCGAACAGCCCCGAAGCGCCCATGCCCCCGCCGACGCACATGGTCACAACCCCGTAACGCAAGTTGCGACGCTGCAGCTCGCGAATCAGGTGGCCGGCGGTACGCGAACCGGTCATGCCAAACGGGTGGCCGATGGAGATAGAGCCGCCGTTGACGTTGAATTTTTCGTTGTCGATTTCCAATGTGTCGCGGCAATACAGGCATTGCGAAGCAAAGGCTTCGTTGAGTTCCCACAGGTCGATGTCGCTGACCTGGAGCCCCTTAGCCTTGAGCAGACGCGGCACCGAGAAGACCGGGCCGATACCCATTTCTTCCGGCTCGCAACCGGCCACGGTGAAACCGCGAAAAAAGGCACGCGGCTTCAGGCCCAACTCCAGCGCCTTGTCCAGGCTCATCACCAGCGTCATCGAAGCGCCGTCTGACAGCTGCGACGCATTGCCGGCGGTGACGGAACCATCATCCGCAAACACCGGCTTTAGACCCGACAGGCTTTCCAGGGTGGTATCCGGGCGATTGCAATCGTCACGATCGACTACGCCCTCATGCTCGGTGCGCTCGCCGGTGTTCTTGTCTTCAGTGAAATAACGGACGTTCATCGGCACGATTTCGTCCTGGAACAGCCCTTCGGCCTGCGCTCGGGCGGTGCGTTGCTGGCTTTGCAGCGAATAGATGTCCTGCTGTTCACGGGTCACGTTGTAGCGACGCGCGACCATCTCGGCAGTCTGGCCCATGCTGTGATAAAGGCCCGGTACGCGCTCCTGCAGGATGGGGTTGAACAGGTTGTCGGTGTTCTTGCTCTTGGCGGTCATGGTGATGGATTCGACTCCACCGGCGACGATGATATCGCTGCAGCCGGAGGCGATCTGGTTGGCCGCAATGGCAATGGATTGCAGGCCAGACGAGCAGAAGCGATTGAGTGTCATACCCGCGCATTGAATGCCCAGGTTGGAGAGCACCGCCACGTTGCGGCCAATGTTGTAGCCCTGCGCGCCTTCGTTGGAGCCTGCACCAACGATGCAATCCTCGACCAGTTTGGGGTCCAGATTGTTGCGGGCCAGCAGCGCGTTGACACAATGAGCCGCCATGTCATCCGGACGGGTCATGTTGAACTTGCCGCGGAAGGACTTGGCCAGGCCGGTCCGTACGCTGTCGACGATCACTACTTCACGCATGGCATACCTCGAATGGTTGGGCGGTCCCGACACGGCGACCGGCCTATTGACGATGGCCCGAGCATAGTTCCAGCCATTCGCAGAAGGCGACGACCATTCAGCAGGGATATGGCCGGCCATCGTTCGTCATACGCGCGTGCTCAACTGATAGCGGCTTCCAGCGCATCATTCAGCGTACGCAGTACCTTGATCCGTGCGAACCGCTTGTCGTTGGCCTCCACCAACGTCCACGGCGCGATCTCCGTGCTGGTGCGGTCAACCATGTCCGCCACCGCAAGGCCGTATTCATCCCACTTTTCCCGGTTGCGCCAGTCTTCTTCGGTGATCTTGAAGCGCTTATGCGGTGTGTCCTCACGCTCCTTGAACCGCTCCAGCTGCGTCTTCTTGTCGATCGACAGCCAGAACTTGACCACCACCACACCGGCTTCCACCAGCTGCTCCTCGAAGTCGTTGATCTCGGTATAGGCGCGCAGCCATTCATCCGGCGTACAAAAGCCTTCGACCCGCTCGACCAGCACCCGGCCGTACCAAGACCGGTCAAAGATGGTGAATTCTCCCCGCGCCGGAACATTGCGCCAGAAGCGCCACAGCCAGGGCTGGGCCAGCTCGTCCTCGCTGGGCGCGGCGATCTGTATCGTCCGATACAGACGCGGATCCAGCGCACCGGTGACGCGGCGAATGGCGCTGCCCTTGCCAGCGGCATCGTGGCCTTCGAACAGCGCCAACACGCCACGCTTGCGCAGCCGGTGATCCCGTAAAAGCTGAGACAGACGCGCCTGCTCCTGCACCAGCTGATCTTTGTATGTTTCCTTGTCGAGCTTTTGATCCAGGTCGAGGCTGCCGAGCAGGCTCATGCCGTCAGTGTCCAGCTCGACCGTAGCCGCATGGGGCGTTACGCGTTGCTGATCAGCCGCATCCAAGGCAGCGTTGAGCCCTTCCAGTAACAACCGGCCCGCCGTGAGGCTGCGATAGCGTTCATCGCTTCCCTCAATGACGTACCAGGGCGCGAAGTCTCGGCTGCTACGGCGCAGAATCAGCTCGCCATGCTTCACGAAACGGTCATAGGTCTTCGATTGCTGCCAGTCCAGCGGACTGATGCGCCAGCTGTGCAGCGGGTCGTCTTTCAGCGAATCCAGGCGCTGCATCATTCCTTGCTTGGACAGGTGGAACCAGAACTTGAAGATCAGCACCCCTTCCTTGCAGAGCATGCGCTCCAGGCGCTGCGCGCGGTCGATGCCCAGCTCCAGCTCGGATTTCTTGATTCGACCGTGCACGCGGTCTTCGAGCAGTTTGCTGTACCAGTTTCCAAAGAAAATGCCGGTCTGCCCTTTCGGTGGTAGCCGTCGCCAATATCGCCACGCGGGTGGATGGGACAGTTCCTCGTCGGTGGGAACGTCGAAACTGTCGACACGGATCAACCGCGGGTCCATCCATTCGCTGAGCAGCTTAATGGTCTCGCCCTTGCCTGCCCCCTCGATACCGTTGATCAAGATCAGCACCGGAAAGCGCGCCTGCTCACGTAGCCGGTACTGCGCTTCCAGCAGCGCTTCGCGCAGGACAGGAACCTCGGCGTTATAGGTCGCCTTGTCGATGGTGTGGCCGATTTCAGCGGATTCGAACATCGTGTTCTCCAGAAAGAGGTGGCTGCAGCAACCCTAGCAGGCCGTCATGGCCAAGGCGCCTAGCATGGTTGGGCCACCTGCGTCGATTCGCCTGCATATCGATGCGACAAAGCGTGTCCGCAACAGGTTTCCCCGCGCTGCTAGAATCGCGCCATTTCACACATGTGTACCCAGGACGCGTCCGATGCCTCCAGACCTCACCACCGGTTTCCAGCACGCCGAGCTCGATTGGGATGAGACGGGGCAGCCGCTTTCCCGCTTGTACGGCGACGTCTATTTCTCCCGTGTATCGGGAATGGCCGAAACCACGCACGTGTTTCTGCAACCAAACCGACTCGCTGAGCGTTTTGCTGCGCTACGCGCGGGCGAGCGGTTTGTTATTGGCGAAACCGGGTTCGGCACGGGGCTGAATTTTCTGTGCGCCTGGGCCTTATTCGAGCGTACCGCGCCAGCGGGCACGCGCCTGAGCTTTGTCAGTGTGGAGAAGCATCCACTCAGCCCTGGCGATCTGCAGCGCGCTTTGGCGCTGTGGCCCGAGCTTCAGGCTCAGGCACATCAGCTGATGGACCAGTACGTCGCGGTCAACCCCGGGTATCAGCAGTTTCACTTCGGCAGGGTAGTGCTCACGCTGCTGGTAGGCGATGCACACGAATGCCTGAGCAGCCTGGACGCGCGGGTCGACGCCTGGTTTCTGGACGGCTTCGCCCCGCCCAAGAACCCCGACATGTGGCAGCCTGAGCTATTCAATCAACTGGCGCGGTTGTCCGCAGCCGGTACGACACTGGCAACGTTTACCAGTGCCGGCGGCGTACGGCGTGCACTCAAGGAAGCCGGCTTTGAAATCAAGCGGATTCCTGGCTTCGGGAAAAAATGGGAGAGCTCACACGGCCGCTTTCTCGGAGTCGCCGCGTCGGCCGACACGCCGTGGTACGCGCGACCAGCCTTCAAACCTGCACAGCGCAAGGCGATAATCATCGGCGCGGGCCTGGCCGGCTGCGCCAGCGCACGAAGCCTGGCCGCCCGTGGCTGGCAGGTCACCGTTCTGGAGCGACACAGTGATATTGCCCCAGAAGGGTCTGGCAACCCACAAGGCGTGCTGTACCTGAAGCTATCGGCACACGGGACGGCGCTTTCGCAATTGGTAGTCAGCAGTTTCGGATACACGCGCCGCCTGCTGTCCAGTCTCCAGCGTGGCACCGATTGGGAGGCCTGCGGGGTCCTGCAGATCGCCTACGATGACAAGGAAGCCGCCCGACAAGCTGCGCTTTCCGATGCGTTCCCGCCGAGCCTTCTGCGCGCTGTGGAGCGCGCGGAGGCCGAACAATTAGCCGGTGTAGCGCTGGATCATGGCGGCCTGTTCTTTCCCGACGCGGGATGGGCACACCCGCCGGCGCTGTGCCGCTGGATGATCGAGCATCCTGCAATCAAGCTGATTCCGCACCGCCAGCCGGTCGAGCTACGCCGCATCGACGGCTGCTGGCAGGCATTGCAGGACGGGGAAATTCTCGCGGAGGCGCCTGTGGTGGTGATGGCGGGCGCAGCCGACACGGCACGATTCAGCCAAAGTGCCTGGCTGCCGCTCAAACGTATCCGCGGACAGATCACCGGCCTGCCCGCCACCGAGCAGAGCCGCGCATTGCGTACCGTACTGTGCGCCAAAGGCTATGTCGCGCCGCCACGTGACGGCCTGCATACGCTGGGCGCCAGCTTCAATTTCGCCGAGGCTGACCCAGGCCCGAGCGACGCAGAGCATCGCTCCAATCTGGAGATGCTCGAAGAGATGTCGGCAGATTTGTACCAACGGCTTAGCCCGGGCAGCACCGAAGCATTGCTCGGTCGAGTCGCGTACCGCTGCACGAGTCCAGACTACCTGCCGATCGTTGGCCCTCTGGCTGATCCTGCGCAGTTCGCTACCGCCTACGCCGTACTGGCAAAAGACGCGCGCCAGGTGCCGGAAACCCCTTGCCCGTGGCTGGACGGCTTATACGTCAATACCGCACACGGCTCGCGCGGCATGGTCACGGCACCACTGGCGGGCGAGCTGCTGGCCTCCTGGATCGAGGATGAGCCGCTCCCGCTGCCTCGCGCGCTCGCCGAGGCCTGTCACCCGAACCGCTTCCTGCTGCGCAAGCTCATCCGTCGGGAGGATTGAATCGTTGCTCGCACGCCGCCCGACCGGTTGACCCAGCGGACTCAGCCGCGACGGAAAGGCTCATCCCAGAAAGGACGGTTCACTTCCGGTTCGATATCGGCACGGCTTAACCCGATGTCCTTGAGCATTTCATCGCTCAGCGAGGCGAGCTGCTGACGCTGACGATACAGCGCATGCCAGCGCGTCAGTTGCTGCCAGAACGCCCGCAACAAGGCCGTCGAGGATAGGTGGCGGTTGGTCGCCGCCCCAATATTTGCAAACCCAGCATGGCTTTTCATGGCCTGTCCCTCCAAGTGGATGGCGCCATTTTCTGCCTGGGCTTATGATCAATCCAACGAATGTTTCTGATGATGTACATCTCGTAGATTGATGAATGGCCAACTATCCCAGTATCGACGCCGAGCTGCTCCGCAGCTTTGTAGCCATTGCCGATCACGGCGGATTCACACGAGCAGCAGAAGCGGTCAACCGGACCCAGTCGGCCATCAGCATGCAAATGAAACGCCTGGAAGAAGACGTGCTGCAGCGCTCGGTTTTCGAGCGCGACGGTCGTCAGGTGCGGCTCACACCCGAGGGCCAGATTCTCCTTGGCTATGCGCGCAGGATCCTCAAGCTCCACGGCGAAGTGCTGACGACGTTACGTGAGCCGCACATGGTGGGTTCTGTCCGCATCGGCACGCCCGACGACTATGTGATGCGCTTTCTACCGGGCATCCTGTCGCGCTTCGCCCAGGCGTATCCGCTCGTGCAAGTCGAGGTGCACTGCGAACCTTCCTATCAGTTGCTGCAGCGGCGTGACCTAGACCTGTCCATCGTGACCCGCGAACCCGGCACCGAGATCGGCCAGCTGCTGCGCCGCGAGCGCTTCGTATGGGCAGAAGCGCCCGGCTTCAACACCCACGAGCAACGGCCGATGCCGCTGGCGATGTTCAACACCGAGTGCTTCTGCCGCGCCTGGGCGTGCAACGCACTGGATAGCCTGGATATCCCTTACCGGGTTGCCTACACCAGCCCGAGCCTGTCCGCGCTGATGGCCGTCGTGAATGCGGGACTGGCCGTCACGGCGCAGCTGCAGAGCCTGGTCACCGCCGACATGCGGCTGCTGGGGGAAGCTGAGGGCATGCCAGAATTGCCGATGAGCAGCATCGTGCTGCTGCGCAGTGAGCGCAACCGATCACAAGTCAGCGAAACGCTGGCTGAACACATCGTGGAAGGCTTCCGCGTTTAACTTCGACTGCTTGCGTCGGGTTTGACGCTAGTCCAATGGACCGCAAATTGATGCCGCACGCAGCAGCGCTGCCGCGATGCCGTGCTGCTCCCATTCAGGTAGCGCAGCGAAGCGCTTAACGAACTCAGGCGACAGCAACGACGGCGCTTGCTGTTGCAGCGCCCGCCCCTCCTGCGTCAATAGCAGCCATTGCCGGCGCCGATCCTGATCGTCGCGCTGGCGCAACAACAACCCCCGCTCGGCCAACCGATCAAGCTGTCCGGAGAGGGTGGCGGCTGTCAGGCTTACCCGCTTACTCAGCGCGCTGGCCGTGAGCTGCCCTTCGCCAGCCAGTACCTGCAGAATCATCAGCTGCACCGGGCTCAGTCCACCATAACGAGCCAGGCGTTTGGCATGAACTTCCGCGTCCTGCTGCAAACGCCGAAGCGCCCTAAACACCGATAACTCCAAGGTATCCGCTCCGATCCACTTAGTTTCATCTGGAATATTTTTCACGCTCATATTCTGCGTTTCCATGCCCTAACGGTTTGACATGAAAGCATTCCTTTGTTTCCCTGTAAAACCTGACTGACGCAGTAGGACGCACTTCAGGCGGCGCAGGCAACGTTCAAGCAGGCCTTGGAAGCAGCGGCCCAGAGCGGCGCACGCTGGTCTGAAAACCTGAACTTCGCAATCCGCACGTCAGTCACACTCCCCAACGGCAGAACCGGTAAGGATCTTATGTGTGGCATAGCTGGCGAACTTCGCTTCGATAATCAACCGGCCGATCTGGCCGCCGTTGAACGCATCACCCAACACCTCACTTCCCGTGGCCCAGACGCGTGTGGCTTCAACAGCCAAGGCCCGCTTGCACTCGGCCACCGTCGCTTGAAAATCATGGATCTGTGCGAGGCCTCGGGCCAGCCAATGATCGATTCCGCGCTGGGCCTCTCGATGGTCTTCAACGGCGCCATCTACAACTACCCGGAATTGCGTGCCGAGCTCGAAGCGCTGGGATACAGCTTCTTCTCCGGCGGCGATACGGAAGTCCTGCTCAAGGGTTTTCATGCCTGGGGCGAGGCGCTGCTGCCGCGGCTCAATGGCATGTTTGCGTTCGCGATATGGCAGCGCGACGTACAGGAACTGTTCATTGCGCGCGATCGCCTCGGCATCAAGCCGCTCTATCTGTCGAAGACCGGCGACCGACTGCGTTTCGCCTCGACGCTTCCGGCGCTGCTCAAAGGGGGTGATATTGCCGGCGTGCTCAACCCTGTTGCGCTCAACCACTACATGAGTTTCCACGCAGTGGTCCCGGCGCCTGACACGTTGATTGCCGGCATTGAAAAGTTGCCGCCGGGTACGTTCATGCGCGTCGACGCGACGGGTAAAACCAGCCAGCAACGCTGGTGGCAGCTCGAATTTGGCGCCTCGGAAGAAGAGCAGCAGTACAGCTTCGAAGATTGGCAGGACCGCACCCTGGCAACGCTGCGCCAGTCCGTCGCCCTGCGCCAGCGCGCCGCGGTCGATGTAGGCGTGCTGTTGTCCGGCGGGGTCGATTCCAGCCTGCTCGTAGGCCTGCTGCGCGAAGCCGGCGCAGCGGACAATCTGCTGACCTTCTCGATTGGTTTCGAAGATGCCGGCGGCGAACGCGGTGACGAATTCAAATATTCCGACCTGATCGCCGAGCATTACCAGACGCGACACCATCAGCTGCGCATCCAGGAAAAGGAAATCCTCGAGCAATTGCCCGCTGCCTTCCGTGCGATGAGCGAGCCAATGGTCAGTCACGACTGCATCGCCTTTTACTTGCTCTCGCGTGAAGTATCCAAGCACTGCAAGGTTGTACAGAGCGGCCAGGGTGCAGACGAGCTGTTCGCGGGTTACCACTGGTACCCACAAGTGGATGGCGCGCAGGACCCGGTCGAGGCCTATCTCGCCGCGTTCCGCGACCGCACCTATGAAGAATATGCCGAGACGCTGCAGCAACAGTGGGTCAAGGGTGACTTCTCAGGCGACTTTGTACGCCAGCACTTCGCCCAGCCGGGCGCTGACGCGGCGGTAGACAAGGCGCTACGTATCGACAGCACCGTGATGTTGGTCGACGACCCGGTCAAGCGCGTCGACAACATGACGATGGCCTGGGGCCTGGAAGCGCGCGTGCCCTTCCTGGATCACAACGTGGCGGAGCTTTCGGCACGTATTCCGGCCAAGTACAAACTGCCTGAGGGCGGCAAGTACGTTCTCAAGGAAGCGGCGCGAAAGGTGATCCCGGCTGCAGTCATCGACCGGCCAAAGGGTTATTTCCCGGTGCCAGGGCTCAAACATCTCCAAGGCAACACCTTGAACTGGGTGCGCGAATTGCTGACGGACCCGAGCCAGGATCGCGGCCTGTATAACCCGGCGATGCTCGAGAAACTGTTCAATGACCCGGAAGGCCAGCTGACGCCTCTGCGGGGTTCGAAACTGTGGCAACTGGCAGCAGTCAACCTATGGTTGAGCGAGCAAGGCCTATAAGCACTCGTCTGTGACGACGCTGAGCTAGCGTGAGCAGCGTGCTTCGCCTGTTCCGGTCGTCATGACATGTTCCAAGGAAAACACCATGCAGAAGTCTCAAGCTTACGGACAGCGGCTGTTGCGCGGCCAGGCACCGACCTACGAGCGATTGCAGGCGCGTCTTGCCGAAGATGGGCAGGAAGAGCCTCAGCGCCCGGTAACGCTGCATTGTGGCTGGGGCCGCATTCTGATCGGTCATACCTATTCCGACCCGGCCGAGTTGGCCACCGATCTGCTCGACGAGCAAGCGGGCGAGCGTGACATCGCTCTATATGTCGCAGCCCCACATCAGGTGCTCTCCTACGCCCCGCAACAACTGTTTCTCGACCCCTCCGATACGATGCGGATCTGGTTCACCGATTACCGTCCGGCACGTCGCAGTTTCCGTGGCTTCGGCATTCGCCGGGCGCAAAGCGACGCTGACTGGAAGGCGATCAACTGCCTGTATCAGTCACGCGGCATGCTGCCGGTGAATCCTGAATTGTGTACACCACGTGAAAACGGTGGGCCGGTGTATTGGCTGGCTGAGGATGACGACTCCGGACAGATCATTGGTAGCGTCATGGGGATCAACCACCAGAAAGCGTTCAACGACCCCGAGAACGGCTCCAGCCTCTGGTGTCTGGCGGTCGGCCCGAGCTGCACGCGCCCGGGCGTTGGCGAAGCGCTGGTCCGTCACCTGATCGAACAGTACATGGGCCGTGGCCTGGCCTACCTGGACCTGTCCGTATTGCATGACAACAAGCAGGCCAAGGCGCTGTACGCCAAGCTCGGCTTCCGCGACTTGCAGACCTTCACCGTCAAACGCAAGAACACCATTAACCAGGCGTTGTTTCTCGGTCCCGGGCCGGAAGCCGAGCTGAACCCCTACGCGCGGATCATCGTCGACGAAGCGCGTCGACGCGGCATCGAGATCAGTATCGATGACGCCGAGGCTGGGCTGTTCACGCTGACCCAGGGCGGCCGCAAGGTGCGCTGCCGCGAGTCGCTGTCAGACCTGACCTCCGCGGT
Source organism: Pseudomonas sp. DNDY-54 (assembly GCF_019880365.1). Taxonomy (NCBI): domain Bacteria; kingdom Pseudomonadati; phylum Pseudomonadota; class Gammaproteobacteria; order Pseudomonadales; family Pseudomonadaceae; genus Pseudomonas; species Pseudomonas sp. DNDY-54. The sequence goes on along the minus strand of NZ_CP082271.1, from coordinate 1,670,699 downwards.
CAGCATGACGTTGTGCCAGGACAAATGCCTGACCCATCGCACCCTTGCCAAAGCCGGCCTGAAACTGCCGGCGCAACAATTGGCAGGGTCAGAAGAAAGCAACGCCGCGTTTCTCGAGGAACACGGCAGCGTCGTGGTCAAGCCCGTCGATGGCGAACAGGGTCACGGCGTCTCGGTTGATCTGCGCAGCGTTGAGGCGCTGGGGAGCGCTATCGTCCAGGCACGCCAGTTCGACCAGCGCGTGCTGCTCGAAAGCTACCACCCAGGTCTTGACTTACGCGTGGTGGTGATCGGCTACGACGTGGTGGCAGCAGCCATTCGCCGGCCCGCGGAGGTGGTGGGCGATGGAAGCCACAGCATCCGTGAACTGATCGAAGCCCAAAGTCGCCGCCGTCAGGCAGCGACCGGTGGCGAGAGCCGGATTCCGATGGACAGAGAAACCCAGCGCTGCATCGAAGATGCCGGTTTCGACTACGACAGCGTCCTGCCACGCGGCGAGCATCTGGCCGTGCGACGGACCGCGAACCTGCATACCGGCGGCACCCTCGATGACGTCACGGATCGACTCCATCCCGAGCTGATCGATGCGGCCGTTCGCGCCGCACGTGCGCTGGATATTCCTGTCGTTGGCCTGGATCTGCTGGTGCAGGCCGCGGACCAACCAGAGTACGTATTCATCGAGGCCAATGAGCGCGTCGGCCTGGCGAACCACCATCCGCAGCCAACCGCGGAGCGATTCATCGACCTGCTGTTTCCGCTCAGCCATAACACCCATTAGCCGTGAAGCGCCACGGACCAGGCGGCACAACCGTCGTCCGCGGCGCCACGCTTAACATGGCACCGCGCACATTCAGTCAACCGCATGGCGGCAGCCATTCACGTGCCACCAAGGAATTATCATGACTGCAAAGCTACCCGAGCCCGATCTCAACTACCTGCAACGCGTATTACTGGAAACCCTGGCGATTCCCAGCCCCACCGGGTTTACCGACACCATCGTGCGTTACGTCGCCGAACGCCTGAAAGAACTGGATATCCCCTTCGAGCTGACTCGGCGCGGCACCATTCGCGCGACACTCAAAGGCCTCAAGGACAGCCCCGATCGCGCCATCGCCGCGCACCTGGATACCATCGGCGCCAGCGTTCGAGAGATTCACAACACGGGTCGCCTGGGCCTGTCGCCAGTCGGCTGCTGGTCAAGCCGATTCGCCGAAGGTAGCCGCGTCAGTGTGTTCACCGACAACGGTGTCATCCGCGGCAGCGTGTTGCCATTGCTTGCCTCCGGCCACGCGTTCAACAAGGCAGTCGATGAGATGCCTATCAGCTGGGACCACGTTGAGCTACGCCTGGATGCACATACCTCCTGCCGAGCCGACACCGTTGGTCTGGGTATCAACATCGGCGATTTCGTCGCATTCGATCCGATGCCCGAGTTCACCGAAAGCGGCCATATCAGCGCACGGCACCTAGACGACAAGGCGGGCGTCGCGGCGTTGTTGACTGCATTGAAGGCTGTGGTCGAGAGTGGCCAGGAATTGCCAATCGACTGTCATCCCTTATTCACCATTACCGAAGAAACAGGCTCCGGTGCGGCCGGCGCGTTGCCGTGGGACGTCAGTGAATTTGTCGGCATCGACATCGCACCGAGCGCCAAAGGTCAGGAGTCAAGCGAGCACGCCGTAACCGTTGCGATGCAGGACTCTGGCGGGCCCTATGACTATCACCTGTCACGGCACCTGATCAAACTGGGTGAGAACCACAATATACCGGTGCGCCGTGACCTGTTTCGGTATTACCACAGTGACGCTCAGTCGGCGATTGCGGCAGGACACGACATCCGTACCGCCCTGCTTGCGTTCGGCTGCGATGCGACCCACGGCTACGAACGGACCCATATTGACAGCCTGGCAGCGATGAGCCGTCTGATCAGTACCTACCTGCTGAGCCCACCGGTGTTCGCCAGCGACGCAAATACGAGCCATGGCTCGCTCGAGAGCTTCAGCCACCAGCTCGAGCATGATGCGCAGATGGAAAACGATACCCGCGTCCCGCCAGTCGATTCGATCTTCGACAAGCGTTCCGACAATTCATCCGATTGAATTTCAGGTTTCATGATATGCCGCCAAGTTGAGGCAATTGCCGATTGCGAGGCGGCTCTGATCCGGGCAAAGTCGCAAGCGTCTGATATCTATGGGTTGCTTGAGCAGATCAGGCACCAGGCGAAGTTCGCTTGCCATTCGCGCACCCATCTCCCGCATGCTGTGGGTACTGGTGCCCCGCTTGACCGCCGACTTTGTACCATTCGGGTTCCTACATGCTGCCGCGTCTCTGCCTGGTTATTTTTCTCTATTGCCTATCGGCGCAGGTGTCGGCGTTCACGCCCGTACCGGTCGAATCGGAAGAGTTCCGCCAACCGCTCGGTCACTGGACATATTTTCTGCGCGACCCGGGTGCCGAACTCCGCGCCGACGAAGTCTTCGGTCTGCCGGAAAAAACCTTCGAGCCGGTCCGTGGCACGCATGCCAACAAAGGCAAGAGCACCGACACATGGTGGTTTCGTGTCGAGCTGGACAACCGCCTCGCCGCATCGCTTGGCGGCTTCTTCGAGATCAATTACCCCCTGCTGGATCACATTGAACTGTATCTGCGGAATCCCGACGGCAGCATAAGCCGACAGCAGTCCGGCGACAGCCACTCTTTCGACGAGCGCTCAGTCAAAGTCAGTAACTACTGGTTTCCTGTCGACCTGCAACCCGGTACCTCAACGCTACTGCTGCGGGTGAAGAGCAGCAGCACGCTGTACATGCCCCTGTATTTCAGCAGCTACGGGGCGAATGCTGCCGCAGCCGAGGAATCGATGAGCCTTGCCGGCGCCTTCTACGGCGTGCTGTTCGCGATGTTCTGCTACAACCTCTTCCTGTTTCTGTCGCTCCGTGAACCGGCGTTTTTCTGGTACCTGGTCTACAACCTCAATGTCGGCTTGTTTGCGCTCAGCTTTGACGGCCTGTTGGTTAAATGGCTATCCGACGACGGCGGCGTCGTAGCGGTCGCCATCTATGCCTTGATGCTCAGCCACTGCCTGATATCAATCCAGTTCAGTCGCCACTTCCTGCATACGCGTGAATATTTCCCGAGGCTCGATTTCGCGCTGCGTGTGGCCTTCCTGATCTCGTTCGGCGGCCTGCTGTCCGGCGTTGTGCTGAACCAGCAGACATGGAGCATTCTTGCCAGCGTCATGGTGATCGCTTCGTCTATCGGTCTGCTGCTCACCGGTGCATTCGTCTGGCGGCACGGTGTTCGCTATGGGTTCTATTACACGCTGGCGTGGGGTGTGCTGTTGATGACCTTCGTCATCGTTACGGCAGGCTCCCTGGGCTTCAATCTGTTTGGAATGTATGGTTCGGGGATCGTCAAGGCCGGTATCGCCTTCGAGTTGATCACTCTGTCCATCGGCCTCGCCGACCGCATCAATCTCCTCAAGGAGGAAGGCTTCCGGTCCCGTCAGGCGGCGGCGCGCGCGGAAAGCGAGAACCAGGCCAAAAGCCGTTTTCTGGCAAAAATGAGTCACGAAATCCGTACGCCGCTCAACGGCGTGATCGGCATGCTGCAACTGCTTCGCGAGACCTCGCTGGATCGCAATCAGCGCTTCTATCTCGATACCATTTCAAGCTCAAGCGCCTCGTTGATGTCGGTGATCAACGACATTCTCGACTACGCGCGGATCGGCGCCGGCAAGCTGGTGTTGGAAGACATCGAGTTCGAATTGGAAGCGGTGGTCTCGGAAACCATCAGCCTGTTTACCGCCCAGGCATTGGAAAAGCAGCTGAGCCTTCATGTCAGCCTGATGCCAGGTGTGCCGCGGCGAGTCCGTGGCGATCCAACCCGACTCAAGCAGGTTTTGCTGAACCTGTTGAACAACGCGCTCAAGTTCACCGAACACGGTTGCGTCATGCTCGAGGTCGGCGTTCAGGGTCCGGCAGATGCGCCACGGTTGCTCTTCTCGATCTCCGACAGCGGTATCGGCATGCGCGAAGAAACAATCGCGCAGCTGTTCGTTTCCTTTGCTCAAGGCGATTCCAGCACTACGCGCCGCTATGGCGGCAGCGGTCTCGGGCTGGTCATCAGCAAGGAGCTGGTGGAAATGATGGGTGGCCAGATAGAGGTGCAGAGCACTCCTGGTCAGGGCAGCTGTTTCAGCTTCGACCTTCCGCTGCTCGATGCGGACAGCCACATTGATTCGCTGACGACCCTGCTGGAAGGTCGCACGGCAGTGATCGCTTCCCAGGACATTCATGCGCTCGATGCCATGAGCAATCTATTGATGCGTTGGGGTATGTCAGTGGTGCGCTGCGAAGAACCGCAACGACTGCCGCGTTATCTCGACGATCACGCCGACACGCCATTGCTGATAATCATCGCGCCGTGGCCAGGGAAGCCCCGGAACTGGCTGACAGCCTTGGGCACCCAACTCAAATCGAATCAGCGCGTGATGCTGCTTTGCCCGCCGCACACCGAATATCCCGTTCTGGTACCGACGCTTCGGCTCGCCAATTTGGCGCTACCGCTCCTGCTTGGCCCGCTGCGTGATGCGTTGCATCGCCTCTACCAACCCACGGGCAGCCAATCCGTTGAGCCAGCCGCGCCAGGCCCCAAGGCGTCGGCCTCGCCTCCGCGCATCCTCATCGCAGAAGACAACCCCGTCAGTCAGATGGTGGTTTCAAGTCTGCTGAAAAAGCGTGGATACGAAGTGATGATTGCGGAGAACGGTCGGCGGGCGGTGTCGGTTTACAGCGAACAACCGTCTGCCGTTCAGCTTATCTTGATGGATTGCGAGATGCCGGAACTCGATGGCTTCGAGGCGAGTCGGCAGATCCGCCGTCTCGAGATCGAACGGGGGATCGCCTCAGTGCCGATCGTTGCCCTGACTGCCCACGTCCTCGACGGCCACCGCCAGCAAGGCCGCGACGCCGGAATGGACGACTTCATCGGCAAACCACTGGAAAGCGAGCAGCTGTATGCTTGCCTGGATCGCTTCCTACACTCCTCGACGATCGCCGAATCTGACCGTCCGACCTGAAACGAACCCATGCTCATCCCACACAATCAGCTAGAACCGGAAACCCTCACCCGCCTGATCGAGGATTTTGTCACCCGTGAAGGCACGGACAATGGGGACGAGACGCCACTGGACGTCCGCGTTGAACGGGTACGCCATGCATTGAGCAAGGGCACGGCGGTGATTGTCTTCGACGCCGACCACCAGCAATGCCAGCTAGCGCTCAGACGTGACGTGCCCAAGGAATGGCTGGAAGATTGAGGCTCAGCCCAGCACGCCGCCGTCGCGCTCCCATGCACAGCGCATGCGCAGATCATGCTGATGTGGGCTATGAGAGCCGCTTTCTGTTTCCCAGCGGAAGGTGTGAGTGCCGTTGAGCTCCGTCTCCAAATGAACCACCGCGCTGGTCCAGTAGAGCTCGTCAAGTAACGCTTCGAAACTGCGAACCCACAGCGCCCATTCATACTCCACCGCGCGGTAGCTGGCGCCGAAGTGAATCACCTGGGTCTGATACACACCCTCGTCCGCACAGCAGGCAAACATCTCCCGCCCGATAAAGGGCCACCCCTCCCCCCGCGGCAAGCTATCCAACGCACGACGATTAACGGCGCGGCGCTGTCGATGCTGCTCAGCATCGGCGGAGGGCCAGTCACGGATACTGCCGTAGACAATGGATTCCGGCTCCACTGGGGTTCTCCAGGCGAAAGAACGAGATGTTAACGAAATCCAGCCTGGCTTCCAGCACCCGTGCTCAGCGGAGCGCCTCCAGACCGCGCAAGAGTGACCCGGGCCACATCCCACCGATTAAAAGGGTATGTTCAAGGCGCCATCGCATCAGCTGCGGCTCGCCTCGGCGCCAATCGCAAGGCGAGTCCAGACATCAATGCCGACATGCTCGCCAATACGAAGAACGGCCACTCATAGTCACCTGCGATATCGCGCCCCAACCCGGTCAGTACAGGCGTGAAACACGCCAGGCTGTAGCCGGTGCAGAGCATCATCGCCGTCAGGCGGCTCACGGCCAGCGGCGTATTGGCCTCGTACATTGGCAATACCAGCGACATGGAAAACGTACCGTTCAGGGCCACACCCAGCAGCATGCAGATCAGCAACGGCTGAACCTGCGGTCGCGATGCGATCACCAGCAGGCAGATCGTCGCCAGCACACCGCACCCGGCCATCATCAGGTGTCGATTGCCGAAGCGCTGCGCCAGCCAAGGCATGGCAAACGCACTTGGCAGACCAATCAGCATGAAGCCGCTAAAGAAGGCATTGCTCTGCAGCAAGCTGAAACCTGCCTCGTGATAGCGGGCGACCAGCCACGTCGCGAGGGCGTAGAACAGTCCGGCTTGCAGGGCGAAATAGATGCTCACCAGCCAGGCCCGGGGCTCGCCCCATGGCAATCCGGCACGCTGTTCGACGGCTGCCTCAGCCTGGTTGGGTAGGCGCAACCAAATTGCCAAGGCCAACATCGCCGGGAGGGTCCATAGCGCCAGGCCCCACGTCCAGCGCTCACCTAGCAACTGAGTTGCCGGTGCTGTCAGCACTACCCCAATGGTGCCGCCGACTGCCATGCTCAATGAGTAGAATGCGGCCGTCTTTCCCATGCGATCGAAGAAATATCGTTTGATAAAGCCCGATAGCAACGGACCGGCGACGGCGATACCAGCACCAACCATCGCGGCGGTGCCGATCAACAGTGCGGCGTTCTCGCCGAACAGACGCAACAGTAGCGCAAGCGCAATAAGGCCCAGACACAGACCAATAGTCCGCTCGAGCCCGAAACGCACGGCCAGGCGTGGCGCCAGCGGTGCCAGCAGTCCCATCAGCAATACGGGAAGCGCGGTGGTCAGGCTGATCAGGCTTCGGCTGAGGCTCAGCTCTGTGGCGATACGCTCGATCAGCGGGGCAAAAGACGTGATACCGGGTCGCAAATTGATGGCGGCAAGCACCAGGGCCAGCATGAGCAGCCAGCGAGATGGGTTTTTCACTGTGAATCCATGGGTCGGCCAGGGTCGGACCGGCAACCCTACTCCCGACCCCGGAACACGGCAAGCAAAACGGACCTGCTGGTCAGGTTTTGCTCTTGGCGCGTTTCTTCTCCGCCAGCACCGCCATCTCGTCGTAGATGGCCTGGGGATTTTGCTGCTTTATTTTCCAGGCCATACGGCCTTCTTCGTGCGGAAGAATCATGAATACGCCTTCGGCCACCTGCCGATAAATGTAATCAGCGATGTCGGCGGCGGTAATAGGCGACGCTTCGAGCAGCTTGCTGATCTGCGCCTTCATGTTCGGGGTCGGCCCGCGGTAAGAGTCCATCAGGTTGGTCTGGAAGAACGACGGACAAACCACGTGGACGTCCACCTCCTGCTGCTTCAACTCGACCAGCAGACTCTCGGATAGGGCAACCACGCCAGCCTTCGCCACGTTGTAGTTGCTCATTCCGGGGGCCTGCATCAGGGCGGCCATGGACGCGATGTTGATGATCTTGCCGTGGCTTTTCTGCACCAACGGCAGGAACGCCTTGCATCCCTTGACCACGCCCATCAGGTTGATCGCGATCTGCCAGTCCCAATCTTCCAGAGAGAGTTCGTCGAAGAAGCCGCCGGACGCAACGCCGGCGTTATTGACCACAACGTCAATGCCACCGAGCTTGGTTTCGCAGGCCTGGGCCAGTGCCGTCAGCTGACTGTAATCGCGCACATCGCAGCGTTGGGTAAAGCCATCGCCGCCGGCGTCGCGCACCATTTTCAAGGTTTCTGCCAGCCCGGCCTCGTTGACATCCGACAATGCCAATTGCCAGCCCTCGCGTGCCCAGCGCAACGCGATTTCGCGACCAAGACCGGAACCGGCGCCAGTGACCATCATGCGGTTTTGCATCGTGTGCTGCCTTCTTGTTCGTTAAGTTGCAAGGAGTCTAGCGAAAGCAGGCGCCGGGCCTGTCCTCTATCGAAATGCTGAATGACAGCCATATCTTGAGCCGGATTGACGCCTGCCGAAGCTCGCCGATCGGGCGTTTGCCAGACAGCCCATGTCTAGTCCTGAAATAGGTTTACACCGTTTCAGCTGGATTTCGGTCCCTAAAACGCCCGATGCACCGCATCGGGCGTTTTGTATTTCAGGGCCAGATGCGGCCGCTCCGTGTTGTAGATCCTGATGGCCTCGCTGACCATCGTTCTAGCCTGTTCCAAATCATTGGGGCTGCGAAGCAGCAGTTCGTTCTTCAGGATTCCATTCACCCGCTCCGCAAGCGCGTTCTGATAACAGTCGTAGCCGTCAGTCATTGAGCACTGCACACCGTGGCGTTTGTGCAGCGCCTGATAAAGCGCCGAGCAATATTGGATGCCGCGATCAGAGTGGTGGACCAGCACCTGATGACCCTGGCGCCCTCTCAGTGCTTGCCTATAGGCGATCGCCACGGACTCGGCATGCAAGCCCTTATGGACATGATGGCCGATGATCTTTCGTGAGTAGGCGTCAGTGACTAGGCTTAGATACAGAGGACCACTTCGAGCAGGTAGGTAAGTGATATCAGCCACCCAAACATGTTCAGGCGCAGCCACCGTGATCTGCTCGGGGCCAGGCTTGAGCCGGTTTGGATGCCGATAAAACCGATGAAAACTATGGGTAGTCTTGTGGTACGCGCGCTTGGGCAGCACCAGCAGACGACGTTCGGCCAAGATCCTGAATAGCTGGTCGCGCCCGATCTTCAGGCTGTTATCGGGCTGGTTGTGCAGAAGGTGATGCAGCTTGCGCGTGCCGATCCGCGGCTGGCGTAGCCGAGCTCGTTCGACATAGCGAGCCACCTGCTCGGCCTGCATATGGCGCTGATCAGCGGCACGGTTGCGCTTGTAGTAAGCCTGACGACTGATGGAAAGAAACTGGCAAGCCCTGACGATAGTCAGCCCTTTGACTTGTTCTTGCGAGAGGACTTGCCGGGTCGCTTTTTTACGATCGAAACGCCGTAATCTTTCTCCAACACATCGACCACAGCTTCGAAGAACTGGGCCTTCTGGCTCACGAACTGCAGTTGCTGCTCCAGCTCCTTGATGCGTTGCTCGGGCGTCAGATCTTTCGGGTCGGCCACGGTTTGGCTCCTGTCGGCTCGAATCGAGGCCCCCTGGCTCCAATCCTGCCGACCATGCTTACGCAACCATACCAAAACAGTAGACCGGCCTTGGATCCCATACCGACCCTGTGCCTGCTTGTAGGTCAGCTCGCCCTTTTCGATCTGATCAACCACAGCCAATTTAAAAGTCAGCGAGTAATCACGCTGAGTCCGCTTTACACCTTGATCCATCGAGACCTCCAGATTCTCGGGCCGAAGGTGTAAACCTTATTCAGGACGGGACACCAGAACAAAAAAAGGCAGCCAAGAGGCTGCCCTTTTTACTGTTGCCGAGGTGCTCAGTGCGCAACAGCACCGCTCGAGCCGAGCCCGGTCTGCGAGCGAACGAACTGCGAGAAGAAACGTTCACGTTCGAGGCCTGCCGACTTGGACTTATCAGTAACCGAGAAGAACCAGATGCCTGCGAACGCGACAATCATCGAGAACAGCGCCGGGTATTTATACGGGAAGATCGCTTCGGCATAGCCGAACACGTCCACCCAGACGGTCGGACTTATAACCGTCAGGACGAGCGCCGTCGCCAGACCCAACGAGCCCCCAATGAGCGCGCCGCGGGTGCTCAAGCCCTTCCAGTACATCGAAAGGAACAGCACGGGGAAGTTGCAGCTGGCTGCGATCGAGAATGCCAGGCCCACCATAAAGGCGATGTTCTGCTTTTCGAAGATGATACCCAGCAGAATTGCCACCACGCCCAGGGTCAGCGTGGTGATCTTGGTGACGCGCATCTCGTCCTCTTCCTTGGCCTTGCCTTTCTTGATCACACAGGCATACAGGTCATGTGACACCGCGGATGCACCGGCGAGCGTCAGTCCGGCGACCACCGCGAGAATCGTGGCGAACGCCACGGCGGAGATGAAGCCAAGGAAAAGATTACCGCCAACGGCGTTCGCCAGATGAATGGCAACCATGTTGGTGCCGCCGATGATGGCGCCTGCAGCGTCTTTGAATTCCGGATTGGTGCTGACCAGCAGAATCGCGCCGAACCCGATAATGAACGTCAGGATATAGAAGTAGCCAATGAAGCCAGTCGCGTAGAAGACGCTCTTGCGTGCTTCCTTGGCGTCCGCCACGGTGAAGAAGCGCATGAGGATATGCGGCAGACCGGCAGTACCAAACATCAAGGCCAAACCGAGGGAAATCGCGGAGATAGGGTCGGAAACCAGACCGCCCGGACTCATGATCGCGGCGCCCTTTTCGTGAATGTTCACCGCCTCGGCGAAGAGGCTGCCGAAGTCGAAGTTCACCGCTTTCATGACCATCACGGCCATGAAGGTTGCACCGGACAGCAGCAGCACCGCCTTGATGATCTGCACCCACGTTGTTGCAAGCATGCCGCCAAACAGCACGTACATGACCATGAGCACGCCGACCAGCACCACGGCCACGTAGTAATCAAGGCCAAACAGCAACTGGATGAGCTTCCCAGCCCCTACCATCTGCGCGATCAAGTAGAAGGCCACCACGATCAGCGAGCCAAACGCCGAGAGGATGCGGATCTGCGTCTGCCCGAGGCGATAGGACGCCACGTCGGAGAAGGTGAACTTGCCCAAGTTGCGCAGACGCTCGGCCATCAGGAACAGAATGACCGGCCAGCCAACCAGAAAGCCGATGGAGTAGATCAGCCCATCGTAGCCGCTGGTGTAAACCAGCGCCGAAATACCCAGGAATGACGCCGCGGACATGAAGTCACCCGCAATCGCCAGACCGTTCTGAAAACCCGTGATGCTGCCGCCGGCGGTGTAATAGTCAGATGTGGACGTATTGCGCTTGGCCGCCCACTTGGTAATACCCATCGTGAAAACGATGAACACCACGAACATGATGATCGCGGTGTAGTTCGTCGCCTGCTTCTCGACTTCGCCGGTGATGGCGTCCGCGAGCAGCAAGGGGGAGGCAGCCAAAAGAACGGCCGCCATCAAAAGACGCATGATCATTATTGCTGAGCCTCGTTGAGGATTTCCTGATTGATGCGATCGAACTCGCCATTGGCTCGCTGGACGTAAATGCCCGTGAGAATGAACGCCATGAAGATCACACCAACCCCGACGGGAATGCCCCAAGTGGTAACCGTATCCGCCGTGAGCGGAATACCAAGAATGGCTGGATCGAAAGCGATCAACAGAATAAAGGCGAGGTAGGCGCCAAGCATGATGGCCGACAGCAGCCACGCGAAGCGGCCACGTTTAGCGACCAGTTCCTGGAAGCGCGGATTGGCATAGATTTGCCGATAAACATCTTCGTTTTGCATCGTCTGTCTCCACAGGATCACAACCCCCTGATGAGGGCAGGCGGGTACTTTAGAGCCCGACAGACCGAACACCACTCGACCATCGTCTGGTTTTTATTTTCTGAAAGGGCCGTTTTAGAGCCTCCGGACGATCAATCGGGACGCATAGGACATTCCTATGCCGGTCATCAAACACCGCGATTTTCAATAAGGGCCTGACGGAGCGAGACTACTCGCCAACAGAGAATCAATCTCGACTGCGTTTTCGGAGACACACCATGACCAAGACAATCACGTTCACCTTGATGCACTTCTGCATCGCCTTTTCGGTGACCTATGCCTTGACTGGAAGTCTCGCCGCGGGTGGCCTCGTTGCCGCGATCGAGCCACTTTGCAACTCGGTGGGTTTCTACTTCCACGAAAAGATCTGGCACCGACTGGAAACCCGCCAGAAGCCACGCGAGCGGATTCCCGCTCATGCCTGGCTGCATCATCAGGCCTAGCTCAAACGACGCCCTACGCTTGTGCAACGGTGCCGCCGGGCTCGCCAATTCGCTGCGGCGAAGCACTCAGCGTCCTGGCAGACCGTCGGTCGTAAATATCGTTAACGACCGATATCGTCAGAACGCAACCAGCCGACCTGTCTGTGGTCAATGAATGACGCGCTTCGCCTCGCAGGGCTTAATTCGCCACCCGAGCTACATGACAACGAGCGACGCCTTCAAGCGCTGCATAAAAAGGCAAGTGCTGGGTATGGAACCGATACACTCACCATCCCTTCGAGTCATCGCTGTGTCAGTTCCACGGCAATTGCGGCTAACGCTGCAGTTCCCCGCAGCCCCATCATCGTTAGCCAACCTCAGGTATTACGAGTTTGCCGACCATCCAAACCAGTCCCAGGAAAGCCCCGTCCATGCGCTTGCTCACGTGCCTCACTGCGCTGCTGTCGCTGTCCGGAATGCCAGTATTCGCCGCAGACATCAGCGTTGAGCAGTATGGCTACCCGCTGGACAACCCATTCGAAGCGACGATAGCGACCACTCCCGCCGCGTTGCGCGCCGAGGTCCCCAGCGATGACGACATTGATCAAGCTGACTATAAGTTGCGGCTGCGCCCCGAACGTGAATTCACCCTGCCGGACAATTTCTGGGCGGTTAAGCGACTGACCTATCGCCTGGCGCGGCAACCCGGCCCAGCCCCGCTCATGTTCATCATCTCAGGGACCGGTGCAAGCTATGCGTCGGGCAAGACCGAGGATCTTAAACGGCTCTTCTACGGGGCTGGCTACCACGTGGTGCAGCTGTCCTCGCCCACCAGTTTCGATTTCATCGCCGCTGCCTCACGCTACGCCACGCCGGGCTACAGCCCCGATGATGCGAAGGACCTCTATCGAGTGATGCAAGCGGTCCGCGCCCAACAGCATGAGCTACCTGTAACCGAATTCAACCTCACCGGCTACAGCCTCGGCGCGCTCCATGCCGCCTTTGTCAGCAAGCTTGACGAGACGCGTCAGAGCTTCAATTTCAAACGCGTACTGATGCTTAACCCGCCGGTGAATGTGTACACCTCCATCAACAACCTCGACAAGCTGGTGCAGACCCGTGTCGAGGACATCGATAGCACCACCACGTTCTATGAAGTCATCCTGGAGAAGCTCACCCGATATTACCGCCAGCACGGTTCGATCAACCTCGACGAGGCCATGCTGTTCGACTTCCAGCGCTCCGCTCTGCGGCTGACCGACGAACAGATGGCGATGCTGATCGGCTCGGTATTTCGCTTCTCCGCGGCGGACATCGTGTTCACCTCGGATCTGATAAACCGCAGAGGATTAGTCGTACCGCCGGACTATCCAATCGATGAAGGCACCAGCCTCGAGCCGTTCTTCCGACGTTCACTGCTGTGTGATTTCGATTGCTACATCACCGAGCAGCTCATCCCCATGTGGCGCGCCCAGCAAGATGGGGGGAGCCTGGCGCAACTGGTTGAACAAGTCAGCCTCTATGCGCTGGAAGATTACTTACGCGAGAGCCCCAAGATCGCCGTCATGCATAACGCTGATGACATCATTCTGGGCGCCGGTGACCTGGGCTTCCTGCGTCGGACCTTCGGCGATCGCATGACGCTTTATCCGCGTGGCGGCCATTGCGGCAACCTTAATTACCGGGTCAATGCCCAAGCGATGCTGGAGTTTTTCCGTGGTTAAACGTTATCTGCTTGCGCTGCTCTTTTTGTCCAGCGGACTTGCCAACGCCCAGACGCCTATCGCAGACGAGGACGGCTTCACCTTTCCTCTGCGCGAACTGGAGTTCAACCCTGGGCTGGATCAACGCGAATTCGAGCGCGCTACGTTCGACGCCCTGAATATCTATGACCCCTGGGAGTCGCTGAACCGCCGCATGTACTACTTCAACTACCGGCTGGATCAGTGGGTGATGCTGCCCGCGGTGCGCGGTTATCGCTACGTCACCCCGCAGATAGTGCGCACCGGTGTCAGTAACTTCTTCAGCAACCTCGGCGAAATACCAACGCTGTTCAACAGCATGGCGCAACTGAAAGGCGAGCGCGCGATGAATACCACAGCTCGCCTGCTGTTCAATACCATCCTCGGTGTCGGCGGTATCTGGGACCCAGCCACCCGCATGGGCCTTCCCCGCTATAACGAGGACTTCGGCCAGACCCTTGGGTTTTATGGTGTCCCTCACGGCCCCTATCTGATTTTGCCGGCGCTCGGACCGTCCAACCTGCGTGACACCGCCGGTCAAGCAATGGATTTCGGTGTTGAACGGCAATTCGACTATTTCAGCTACGCCGAGGCGAGCGGTGGCGAATTCGGCCTCACCGCGCTGCGATTGATCGACATTCGCCACACGACGAGCCTCCGCTACGGACAACTGAATTCGCCGTTCGAGTACGAGAAAGTCCGCTATGTCTATACTCGGGCGCGCGAGCTGCAGATCGAGGAATGATCCGCTTATTCGATAGAACTCACTGAGTATTTGCACCCTTCAAGCGGCGACCCGGCAGTACGCTGTGCTCGATCTTCAAAGCGAGCAAGCAGTTATGTCTATACGTGAAGTGCTTTCAATCAGCACCGGCCGCGCCACCTCTGACGGCGCCGGTGTTCGCCTGACACGGCTGTTTGGCGGCGCCGCGCCGGAGCAGTTCGATCCGTTTCTGATGCTTGACGAATTCGGCTCCGACGACCCCGATGAGTACCTTGCCGGCTTTCCACCTCACCCGCACCGCGGCTTCGAAACGATCACCTATATGATCGAAGGCCGCATGCGCCATGAAGACCATCTGGGTAATGTCGGGCTGCTCGAAAGCGGCGGTGTGCAATGGATGACGGCGGCGCGCGGTGTGATCCACAGTGAAATGCCACAGCAGGAACACGGCGTGATGCGTGGCTTTCAACTGTGGTTGAACCTACCGGCAAAGAGCAAGTTGGATGATCCCGACTACCGCGACTTCATGCCTGCGGAAATCCCTCGGATAACGTTGCCAAGCGGCATCGAAGCGGTCGTCATCGCCGGCCGGCTCATGGCCGAAGGCGTCGATCAGCCAGGCGCGGTGCAACGGCCCGATACCGAACCCCAGCTGTTTGATTTGAACCTTCCCGCCGGCGGCAGCATCGAGCCGCAGCTGGTCGACGGGCACCGGTTGCTCCTCTATGTTTTCGAAGGCGAGATCACTGTCGCCGGCAAGCGCCTGGCGAAAAACAAGCTCGCCAGGCTGTCGGAACACGGCTGGCTAAACCTGGCATCCAGCGAAGGTGCGCGTGTACTGCTGTTGGCCGGCAGGCCCATCCGCGAGCCGATCGTTCAGTACGGCCCGTTCGTGATGAACAGCCGAGAGGAGATCGAGCAGGCGCTGCGTGACTTTCGCGCTGGCGTCCTTATGGGGTAATCGGCTTCTTTGGCAGCTTGCGGTAGAGGCTCGGCTCCCCAACGGGCCGGGTCTTGAAGCGGCGGTGCGCCCACAGATACTGCTCCGGGTGCTGCCTGACCGCATCTTCAATCCACTCGTTGATACGTCCGCAATCGGCCTCCTCGCTTTCGCCTGGAAAATCTTCCAGTGGAGGATGCACCACCAGGCTATAACCCTCGCCACGGGGCAGACGCTCCAGCGTGTAAGGCATCACCTTAGCCCGCCCCAGGCGCGAAAATTTGGTGGTAGCAGTCACCGTTGCCACCGGAATGCCGAACCAGGGTACAAACAGGCTCTGCTTGCGGCCGTAATCCTGATCGGGGGCGTACCAGATCGCTCGCCCCGCGCGCAGCACCTTGATCATGGCGCGCACGTCTTCTCGTTCAATCGCCGTCGCATCATCGTTGTGCCGCTCGCGGCCGCGCCGCTGCACGTAGTCAAAGACTGGATTCTTATGCTCGCGATACATCCCATCGATGGTGTGCCACTGCCCAAGCAGTGCGCCGCCTATTTCCAGCGTGGTGAAATGCAGCGTCATCAAAATCACGCCCTGACCGTCCGCCTGGGCCTGCTGCAAATGCTCCAGTCCTTTGATCCGTGCCAGCCGCTGTAGCCGCGCCTTGGGCCACCACCAACTCATGGCCATCTCGAAAAACGCGATCCCCGTCGAGGCGAAATTCTCACGCAGCATTCGCTCGCGTTCTTTATCGCTCAGCTCGGGAAAGCACAGTTGAAGGTTCCGCCGCGCAATATGTCGTCTCGAACGGGCCACCCGATACATGAGCGCGCCGAGGCAGCGCCCAAGCATCAAGAGCGCCCGATACGGCAGTTGGACGACCAGCCATAGCAACCCAAGGCCCAGCCACAGTGGCCAGAAACGCGGGTGGAGAAACGAAGCATTGAAACGGGGACGATCCATCGGCACGCTCGAACCGGTAAAAGCGCGCATTCTAGCGAGAAAACGCCTGCCATTGCGGCGGCGTCTCGATACACGGCATCCCTCCGCTCAACCCGGGCAGACTTGCAGGCAACGGTTTGCCCCGCTATAAGTCCTCGCCATTTACCGCAGCAGGCAGACCATGAGCCAAGCCGATCCTCTCGACCAATCCCCCGTGTTCCAGCTCAAAGGCAGCATGCTCGCCATTACCGTACTGGAGCTGACGCAGAACGATCTGGAACGTCTCGATCAACAGCTCGCCATAAAGGTCGGGCAGGCGCCGGACTTTTTCAACAATACGCCGTTGGTGCTTGCACTGGACAAGCTGCCCGCTAGCTGCGATCTGGACCTGCCGGCGCTCGTCGCGCTGTGCCGCAAGCATGGTCTGCGCACCTTGGCCCTGCGTGCTGGAGATCCGCAAATCGTTGAAGCAGCCAGCACGCTAGACCTTCCGGTTTTGCCGCCGTCCGGTGCCAAGGAACGCAAGCTGGACCTGACCGGCAAGGCGTCGGCAGAGCCGGGAAAACCAGCCGAACCGGCCTACCGCCCTACCCGCGTAGTGACCACCCCGATCCGCGGCGGCCAGCAGGTCTATGCCAGAGACGGCGACCTGATTGTGCTGGCTGCCGTCAGTCCTGGCGCGGAACTTCTCGCCGATGGAAACATCCATGTGTACGGTCCGCTTCGTGGGCGCGCCTTGGCGGGCATCAAAGGGGACACGAATGCGCGGATATTTTGTCAGCAGCTCGCCGCCGAAATGGTCTCAATCGCCGGGCACTACAAGGTCGCGGAAGACCTGCGGCGTGACCCGCTTTGGACCGAAGCCGTACAGATGACGCTATCCGGCGACGTGTTGAACATCACCCGCCTTTAACGGATACTGCCGCGAATTTTCAAGCACCAAAACGGGCTTTCCGACGCCGATTCGGCTGACGGTCCCGACTTCTATATTTAGGGTGAATCACCTTGGCCAAGATCCTCGTAGTCACTTCCGGCAAAGGTGGCGTCGGTAAAACCACTACCAGCGCCGCCATCGGTACCGGCCTCGCCCTGCGCGGCCACAAGACCGTCATCGTCGACTTTGACGTTGGCCTGCGTAATCTGGACCTGATCATGGGCTGCGAGCGTCGCGTCGTGTATGACTTCGTCAATGTCATCCAGGGCGATGCCACCCTCAGCCAAGCACTGATTAAAGACAAGCGCCTCGAGAACCTCTTCGTGCTGGCCGCCAGCCAGACCCGCGATAAGGATGCGCTAACGCTGGAAGGCGTCGGCAAGGTGATCGATGAGCTGGCCAAAACGTTCGAATTCGTCATTTGCGACTCTCCAGCAGGCATCGAGAAAGGCGCGCATTTGGCGATGTACTTCGCCGACGAAGCCATCGTCGTGACCAACCCAGAGGTTTCTTCGGTTCGCGACTCGGACCGCATGCTGGGCCTGCTGGCAAGCAAGTCCCGTCGTGCCGAGAACGGCGAAGACTCGATCAAGGAACATCTGCTACTGACCCGTTACAACCCAGAGCGCGTCGTTAAAGGCGAAATGCTCGGTGTCGAGGACGTCGAGGAGATCCTGTCGATCCGCCTGCTGGGCGTTATTCCGGAATCACAAGCGGTGCTCAAGGCATCCAACCAGGGCGTACCGGTCATCCTTGATGATCAGAGCGATGCCGGCCAGGCGTACAGCGACGCAGTTGATCGACTGCTGGGCAAAGAAGTGAATCATCGCTTCCTTGATGTGAAAAAGCAGGGCTTCCTGCAACGACTGTTCGGAGGTCGCGAATGAACCTTCTTGACTTCTTTCGCGAGCGCAAGAAGAAGGAAACGCCTGCTAACATCGCCAAGGAACGCCTACAAATTATCGTCGCGCATGAGCGCGGCCAGCGTACCCAGCCCGATTACCTGCCAGCCTTGCAAAAAGAACTGGTCGAGGTCATCCGCAAGTACGTCAACATCGACAGTGATCAGGTCCAGGTCGCCCTGGAAGATCAAGGTAGCTGCTCAATCCTTGAACTGAACATCACACTGCCGGATCGTTAATCGACGCGCAGTGGCCAGCTCGCTTCTCGCGACAGAATCATCGGCGGCTTCGGTCGCCGATTGCGTTTCCGGAATCTTAAATGCCTCTTAGCAACCTCCAGTTCGTCTATCAGGACGCCGCCCTACTGGTCATCAACAAACCCACCCTGCTGCTCTCCGTGCCCGGTCGCGCAGATGACAACAAGGACTGCTTGGTCACCCGCCTCCAGGAAAACGGCTATCCAGAAGCGCGCATCGTTCATCGTCTTGATTGGGAAACGTCGGGTCTGATCGTCCTCGCGCGTGATGCGGACACCCACCGAGAACTGTCGCGGCAGTTTCACGACCGTGAAACCGAAAAGGCGTACACCGCCCTATGCTGGGGCGAGCCGGAACATCAGAGCGGCAGCATTGATCTTCCGCTGCGCTACGACCCGCCAACCAAACCGCGCCACGTGGTTGATCACGAATTGGGCAAGCACGCGCTGACGTACTGGCGCGTCCTCGAGCGGTGCGGCCATTACAGTCGCGTTGAGCTGACCCCCATCACTGGCCGCTCGCATCAGCTGCGAGTGCACATGCTTTCAATCGGTCACCCGCTGCTCGGCGATCGGCTTTATGCGCATGAACAGGCGCTGGCCGCACATGACCGGCTCTGTCTGCACGCCAGCATGCTCGCGTTGACCCATCCGCAGACAGGGGAACGCCTGCGCTTGGACTGCCCCGCTCCCTTCTGATGCCGGATTTTATGAAAGCGACCCTCGGCGCAACGGCATACCCGAACCACTGACACTTTCACAAGGGCATTGCGCGGCGCCGTTGAGATTCAGCACTGCGACGCGATCCAGCTTCGGCCTTCACCTTATCGGCTACGCGACGAATGCTATAGACTTTCACGCCTCGCAGTCTGGAGCTCGTCATGCGCGAAGAACTTAACCAGGGTCTTATCGATTACCTCAAGGCCTCCCCTACCCCGTTCCATGCCACCGCCAGCCTCGCCAAAACCCTGCAGTCCGCTGGTTTCAGAGCGCTGGATGAGCGAGAGACATGGCATACAGAACCTGGCGGCCGCTACTACGTCACGCGGAACGACTCTGCGATCATCGCCTTCCAGCTCGGCAGCAAAGCGCTGATCGAACATGGCATGCGTCTGGTCGGCGCCCACACCGACAGCCCATGCCTGCGAGTGAAACCTCAGCCGGAGCTCCAGCGTCAGGGCTTCTGGCAACTCGGCGTAGAAGTTTACGGTGGTGCACTCCTAGCGCCCTGGTTCGACCGAGATCTCTCTCTAGCGGGTCGCGTGACCTATAGCCGTGACGGTCGCATTGAGAGCCAGCTAATCGATTTCAAACTGCCGATCGCGACGATACCCAACCTCGCGATCCACCTCAACCGGGACGCCAACCAGGGCTGGCCAATCAATCCGCAAAACGAACTGCCGCCTATTCTGGCCCAGATCGGGAGCGAGGACAGACCGGATTTCCGTGCCTTGCTAGCTGATCAGCTCAGCCGCGAACATGGGCTAGTAGCCGACGTAGTGCTGGATTTCGAACTGAGCTTCTACGACACCCAGAGCGCGGCCGTCATCGGCCTGAATGGCGACTTTATCGCCGGGGCACGGCTGGACAACCTGCTGTCGTGTTTCGCCGGGCTACAAGCGTTGCTGCGTGCCGGCTCGGAGGAAACGTGCGTACTGGTCTGCACCGATCATGAGGAGGTCGGCTCCGCCTCAATGTGCGGTGCGGACGGACCATTTCTCGAGCAGGTTTTACGCCGCATCCTGCCCGAAGGCGAAGCCTTCCAACGCAGCATCAACCGTTCACTACTGATCTCAGCCGATAACGCACATGCGGTGCATCCCAACTATGCCGACAAGCACGACGGCAATCACGGCCCGAAACTCAATGCCGGCCCGGTGATCAAGGTGAACAGCAATCAGCGATACGCCACCAGCAGCGAAACCGCCGGTTTCTTCCGTCATTTGTGCCTCGAAAATGAAGTGTCAGTGCAGAGCTTCGTGACTCGAAGCGACATGGGCTGCGGCTCGACCATCGGCCCGATCACGGCCAGCCAGCTGGGCGTGCGGACCGTGGACATCGGTCTGCCGACCTTTGGCATGCATTCGATTCGAGAACTCGCTGGCAGCCAGGACCTGGCTCATTTGGTCAAGGTGCTGAGCGCGTTCTACTCAAGCCCCGAGCTGCCCTGACCCGAGCGTCAGGCGCACTAGCCCGGGTCGTCCCCTCGACCCGGTGATCCATCGCCAACGTTATTCTGCCGCGGCCTGGTTGCGGCATCGCTGCACAGGCAGCTTCCGCATTCAAACTTCGGAAGGCTGCGAGGGGGCTGGACGAGCGATACACTCTGTATGCGTGAAACCTGGTACAGCTTCGCTCCGCCCCGCTACCAATCCCTCGACGCCTTGCAATGCCTTGATGCTGCCTCCATAGTGGTTCATACCTGCGCCCGCTAAATCGATACTCCGCTGGCAGTGCAGGCTGCTGATGAATTCCACTTCAGGCTACATAGCGATACGCCCGTCTAATACCATTCACTGCCAATAAGGTATTGTGTGGCGCGGGGTTCGCCCTGCCGCCCTGGTCGGATTTGTCTCGCGGCCTGCTCGCCGCCAGGTACCATCGGGCTGTTGTTTTTTCCCGCCGGGCGGACCCTGCCCCGGCGCCTGATTTGATGGCCTACTATGCGTTATTACTCAGCCTCGCGCCGCCCCTCTAAAATGAAACGATCTTTGACCGCAGGCTGTCTCGCCCTGCTACTAGGCCTCCATGCCAACACCCTCCTAGCCAAGCCTGCGGACGGGCACGCTTGGGACTACCTGCAACCCGACCGTGATCAGGTAATTGCCAGCCTCAACGTCGTCGAACTGCTCAAACGTCACCACTACAACAAGCCGCCACTCAATGACGCCCGCTCGGCGAAGATCTTCGATAGCTATATCGAAATGCTCGACCCTTCACGCAGCTATTTCACTGCGAGCGACCTGGCCGAGTTCGAGCCCTGGCGCAACGAGTTCGACGACTTCCTGAGGAACGGCAACCTCGAGCCCGGCTTCGCTATTTATAAGATTCACCTGGAGCGCCTTCAGGCCCGACTCGAGTATGCACTGAGCTTGCTTGAGAAAGGCGCTGACAGTTTTGATTTCACCATCGACGAGGAACTGCTCGTCGATCGCGAAAACGCCGCCTGGCCGAAGGACGAGAACGAGCTTGATGATCTCTGGCGCAAACGCGTCAAGGATGAGGTGCTGCGGCTGAAGATTGCGGGTAAAGAGCCCAAGGCCATTCAGGAGCTGCTCACCAAACGCTACAAAAACCAGCTGTCTCGCCTGGAGCAGACCCGTGGCGAGGACGTCTTCCAGACTTATATCAACGCCTTCGCGCAATCCTACGATCCGCACACTCAGTATTTGTCGCCTGATAATGCGGAAAATTTTGACATCAATATGAGCCTTTCCCTCGAAGGCATCGGTGCAGTACTGCAAAGCGACAATGAGTTCGTGAAGGTGGTCCGCCTGGTCCCTGCCGGCCCTGCAGAAAAGAGCAAGCAGATCGCACCAGCGGACAAGATCGTCGGTGTTGGCCAGGACGGGGAAGAAATGGTCGACGTGATCGGATGGCGCCTAGACGAGGTCGTCAAACTGATCCGCGGGCCGAAGGGATCGGTCGTGCGCCTTGAGGTCGTTCCAGCGAGCAACGCACCAAACGACCAAAGCAGCAAGGTTGTGGCAATCACACGCGAAGCGGTGAAGCTCGAAGAGCAGGCAGCGAAAAAATCAGTCCTTAATCTCGAGCAGCACGGCCGTGATTACAAGCTTGGGATCATTGAAATTCCCGCGTTTTACTTGGACTTCAAGGCCCTCCGTGCAGGCGACAAGGATTACAAAAGCACAACACGGGACGTGAAAAAGCTGTTAACCGAACTCCAGCAGGAAAACGTCGACGGGGTCGTTATCGACTTGCGCAATAACGGCGGCGGCTCACTTCAAGAAGCCACTGAGCTGACTGGTCTGTTCATTGATCAAGGACCGACGGTCCTTGTTCGCAACAGTGACGGTCGCGTCGATGTTCTTGCCGATGAACAACAAGGCGCCTTCTATAAGGGCCCGCTGGCCGTGCTGGTCAATCGTCTTTCTGCGTCAGCCTCTGAGATTTTCGCGGGCGCGATGCAGGACTACCACCGCGCGCTCATTGTGGGCGGGCAGACCTTTGGCAAAGGCACCGTGCAGACAGTCCAACCCCTCAATCACGGAGAGCTGAAGCTAACGCTCGCTAAGTTTTATCGGGTGTCCGGTCAGAGCACACAGCATCAAGGCGTTATCCCGGATATTTCCTACCCAGCCGAAGTCGATACCAAGGAAATTGGCGAAAGTGCACTGCCTGAAGCATTGCCATGGGACAGCATTCGCGCTGCGATAAGCCCGGACATGAATCCATTCAAGCCGTTCCTGGCTGAACTCAAGGCCCAGCACGAAATGCGGACCACCGAGAATCCGGATTTCGTCTTTACCCGTGACCGGCTTGCGCTTACGCAAGAGCTCACACACGAAACCACCGTCAGCCTCAACGAAGCGAAGCGTCGCTCTCAACAGGAGCGTATCGAAAAGCGCCAACTGGCATTGGAGAACGCGCTACGCGAGGCCAAGGGTGAAGAGCCACTGGCCAAACTCGAACGGGAAGACGAAACGACGCCGCACATCGAGGAGAAGAAGCTCAAGCCGGAGGATGATGCGTATCTCTCAGAGACGGGCCGAATTCTCTTGGATTACCTCGGGCTTCAGGATGCAATGGCCAAGAATAGCGCCACCGATCGGTAGCCGTTCGACTTGCCAGTAACATGGCATCTTCATTGTGTTTACAAGCGAAGAGCCGCCAATCTGGCGGCTTTTTTTCATGCTGATGCCCGACTCGAGACCTTGATGTCACATCACTGATCAGCTGGGATCGCTGGATAAAACACCCCTGCGCTTGGCGAAATCGCCCACCATTCTCTTAGCCGATCGTTTCGCTGTCACAACGGTGACGCCTCGGACGAATCGTGTCGCGTGATTAGCCAACACCGTACTGCACGCTTTGATGTGTCTGCTCGCTACGGCTCGGCACGCAGTCAAACTCATGGAAGGGAGATGACCTGCCATAACGAGAAGGTGCCGAACTGACGGAGCGAACGGCCGTACATGATTGGCAGGGCCGGCGATCGCCGTTGATTACAAACCCAACTTGGCAGCACAGGCCCTGTAATGCTCAGCCTGTTGCTCGTCGCGTGCCAATCCATGACCTCCTGCCGTGTAAAGCTGAGACAGGCGGGTCGCCGCCAAAGGATGTCCCGCCTTGACTGCAAGCTTCCACCAGTAGGCCGCCTGGCTCCCGTCCGGCCCATGCTTCGCATCTTCGCTGAGACTGATGACGCCCATCTGATAGGCAGCCTTAGCATCGCCATGCTCGGCAGCCAAGCGTAGCAACCGTATGCCTTCCTGCCTTGCGCCATATCCCTGACCCCGGAATAGCAGGATGTGACCATAAAAACTCTGAGCGCTGGGATCACCGATCGCGGCCATCCGTGACAACTGGCCTTCCATCCAGCGCCACCACTTCGGCTGCTCGACAGCCCAACGCATTTTCATCAGCCTACGTGCGACCCAATAGCCGAGTCGGGCCCGAACCTTATGCAACATTAAGGCGTCTCCGGGTAATCGTACTCAAATACGCGCGCCACCTCGCCGGCGTGCCAGGACGCAGCGGCGGCCCCATCCACTGAGCCAGAAAAGCGCCCTAGACGCGCTGCACACTCGAAAAAACCTGTCCTGGGTAAACGGCTAGCCCCTTGACTGATCACCAGCGCACTCCGCAACGGACGGGCTGCGCGCGCATCCAGCGCTGCCAGGTGCTCAAGGGCTGCCGTTAGCGTCTGCATTGCAGGTACCGGGAGCTGAAGACGCTCAACCAACGCTCGGTAGGTGATCAAATGCCGTTGTCTGCGCGCTTCGGTTAGCTCATCCAATAACGCCTGCCAGTGCGAGCGGCTAATACGAACTGACGACGCGGACGCGTTCAAGCTTCCTGCTCCCATCCTTCTATCTCCATCGCGCGCGCCAGCGAGCGCCGTATGGCCTCTCCTGGATCGCGTTCGCCGTTTTCGATTAAGCCGAGATAGACAGGGCTGATGCCCACGGAACGAGCCAAGGTCTCTAGGCTGATTCCTTTGGCCTCTCGCATCGCAGACAATTCGCTGAATTTGGGTAAAGCCACCGGAGCTACGGTTTTTGCAGGGGCTGCAGTGCGCTGGCCAAGGGCATTCAATAACGCCTGATATTCATCCCAAGGCAGCACGGCGTACTCCGGTACACCGTCACGCATGATGACCTGGACGCTCATCCGCTACCTCGCTCGTTGTTTCATGAAAGAAACCGGATCTTAACAGCCCGAGAGCGATTGTTTAGCCAAGGAGGCCGCACTAAAAGATGAAAGCGGCGGTGAACTCCAGCCATAACAAGCAATGCTGCTAGGTGTCACGCCCGTTGCGGCCCGGCTGGCCTGCATCGGCCATTGGCTCATCGGGCGAGGGCAAGCGGTTTAAATCAGCCTGCACATCACGCGATTGGCTGTCCTTCCACGCCTTGAATGCTTGCAGCTCTCCCGACCACTTACGCATTACCCAGCCCAACACGGCGAGATCGTCGATAAAACCAAGACCGGGAATCCAGTCCGGAATAGCATCCATCGGTGAAAGGAAATACAGCAAGCCAGCGATGGCGGCGAGCAGCGCCGGTCTGCTTACCGCTCTGTATTCGCCCCGCCACCAAGCGACACACAGCGCCTGCAAAAGCCCGAGATCTTCCCGTAAACCTTTGACGAGTCCGCCTCTGGCAGAACGCTTGCGAGCCACAGCAAGAAGCACCATAGGCAGCCGCCCGCGAGCCAGCACTCGTTGGGCCATAGGAAGGTATTTAAGAAATGTCCAAGGTGCTTTCATCGATGCCCTACCTTTAGCCGCTTAATAGAAGAGCCCAGCGGTCATACAGCCACAGCGAGTACGTTACGAACAGTCTGTGGATGGTCGCCCCGGATGCCCGCCCTGGCAGTTAACGGCGGTTGTGCTGATGAAGCGGGGCGCGTCTCCAGCATGACCCGGCCGAGATGCAAATCTTGCGTTCGCCCGGCAGCCATGAGCCCTGTGAATCAACCGGTTTAACTGCCAGCCAATCTCACTAGCGCTAACCATCAAATCGAATGTACTGGCCGGGGAATGTGCGTAACCGGGAGCTCTTAACGGTTCATGGCGGATTTCGGCTTTATTAGGCGCGAACATGCCCACCAACCCGTCTACAAATGACCAGACAGGGAGAAGGATGTTCACAAGTGGTGCCGTTTGGCCGGGGGTTTCAGACGTCACGCTAGACAGGCGAATCTATCGGAGCGGTCGGTTCTAGGATGCGGATAAAACAAAAAGCCGGTCCTAGGACCGGCTTTTTTGCGTGTTGCTATAGCTGTCAGTTCAGGCTCAATTTGGCGCGATTCTTTTCCAGCGTAGCGGCACCGATTCCTTTCACTTCTAGTAATTCATCAACCGAGCTAAATGGGCCGTGCGCTTCTCGGTACGCAACGATTGCTTTGGCCTTGGTGGCACCGATTCCCTTTAGCTCTCGAGTCAGGGTCTCGGCATCAGCCACGTTGAGATTGATCGTCGCCGTTTGGGCTGCCGCGACCTGTTGTGACTGAACCGGCTCAGCTTTAGCGGCATAGCTGCTGATGGAAACGCTGGCGAGTACGGCAAGAAGTGTAGCGGAGAGGAAAGACTTGATCATGATTCACATCCCTATGAGTGTTGAGTTACCGGCGCGGTACTCCATGCGCCGCCAGACCACTCTAAGTCGTGACACAGCCAAGTCAAATCAGGATCGACATTCTGCGACCCAGGTCCGCTCTGCTTAACGCATAACGTTAAACAGACTCAGGCCAGCAATCTTTACGTAGCTCTGTTGCGCGGCTTCGAGGACTACCGTCTGCATGGATAAGCGAGACAACGCTTCGGCGTAGTCCAGCTCCCGCAGCTCCGCCTGGACGCCTTTGTTGACCAGCGCAACATCCTCATTATCGGTTTGTGTGGTTTCGATAACGTTCAGCCGAGCGCCAATATTGCCACGTGCCTGGTCTACGCTGACCATGCCGTGATCGAGGTTGGTCAAAGCCACCGCAACGGCGTCGCGTACTCCTGTGCTGGCGGTAGAGGGGTCTTCCAAGGCTGAGCGAAGGTTGGCGATGGTGTCGAGGATGCCTTGCTTGTTCTGGACTGACTCGGCAGTAATTGTGCCATCTGAGGCCACGTTAGTGATTGTTCCGGGCATCACCACTACTCGTTCACCGCCAACCGCCTCGCCAGCGAAATGTAACGTTACTCCCCGGAAAACGAGCTGGTCTGAATTTTTAGCGTCGGGATCTAGCTTTAAATTGATGCCATCTGGCAACGGATCATCGGTGAAACCTCCGCTCACCGGATCCGTCTGCCGTGGCAAGGCGTATATAGAAAACGCGCCATCCGCCTCAAAACGAATCTCGACTCCATCGGCTGGAAACGACGGGGCCCCTATGAGCGCCACTTCATCGCTTACGAGCGGCTTAGACACACTCAGTGTCGCCTTGACACCTGCCGGGATGCTCGAAACATCCAGAGCGCTATCTAGTCGACCCGCGTTCGTCACGCTCTGAAAAATCGACTTGCCGTTATCGCTAATGGGAATATCTAGGGAGCTAGCAATTTGCAGCTTGCGCTGCCCCTCGTCTCCGGCATAGCTGTAGCTCCCTTCCGGACCCCGGACGAAGGGCTGAGTCTTGCCTTGGAACCCTGCAAACAAGTATTCGCCACGTGCGTTGCGGGTGTTCATGAGCGACAGAAGCTCGTCTTCGCGCTCACCCAGCTCAGCCGCGATGGACTTGCGATCCTGCGGATCAAGCGAACCATTACCGGCCTGGACAGCCAGCTCGCGGACACGCTGCAGCACCGTATTGACGGAATTCAGCGTCACCTCTTCCTGGGTAAGGCTGTTCTTGGCCGCCGTCAGGTTGGAGTTGTACTGGCTCAGCACATTCTGCTGCTGCTCAAGCTGCAACAGACGCACCGACGCAACCGGATCGTCGGCCGGCGTCAGGATTCGGTTACCGGTGCTGATCTGCTCCTGCGTGCGGGTTGCATTGGAGTAGTTGCGCTGAATACCGGCTACGCCGTTATTGAATGCTTGCAGAGTCGAAATGCGCATGGGCCGGCCTGTTACCTGAAGGTGCTGATCAATGTATCGAACATGGAGCGGGCAACTTGAATGATCTGAGCGGAAGCATTGTAGTACTGCTCAAATTTGATCAGATTGGCCGCTTCTTCATCGAGATTCACGGCTGACAGCGAGTCGCGGTTGTCGGTGGCCTGCTTGAGAATCGCCCCTGTCGCTTCGCTGTCCATTCTCGCTTGGGCTGTCAGCGTACCGACCCGTTCGACCAGTTCGCCGTAGCCATCGGTAAAGCTAGCCCCTGATAGGGTTTTTCCATCGGCGTCTACGGATACCCCGACGGTCTGTTTGCTCTGAAGATCGACCAGCTTCAACGCGTTGCGGTTATCAGAGACGCCGCTCTGGTTGAAAGCAATATCAAATTTGTCGTTGTTCTTCGGTGTTCCACTTATAGTGAACTCTAGTGAGTAATTCGAGTTACCCACAACTAACGAATTAGTCTGCCCTGTCTTGAAGGTTGTGCTCGTCGGATATGAAACCGGCGGCGTTTGGGTGTTATCTACGGTCCGGAATCCGGCTGTGCCGCCACCAGTAATCGTAAGAGTGTCTGGCTCAGTAAAGGTCAGCGTCGCACCGGTGCTGCCCAGTAGTTCTCTCAACGCATCAATGCTAATCCGCGAAGGGCCTGAGATCATATCCGGCTGGCCAATCACTCCGGTACCAGCATTATGTAATTCGCTTGCGGTGCGTACCGGCGACGCAAACGCTAGCTGGTCAGCCTGATCGAGTACGGCGCTGATATCCGTGGCGCCCCGCCGTGTTGGCTGCAGCGTGAACGCGTCACCGGCTTGTGGCGTTCCGCTTATTTGCACAGTAAATCCCTGATCGCGACCCTCTTCGTCCTCGAAGCGAAGATGCGCAGGCGGCCCGGGGTTCGGCGTGACATTTATGCTGGCACCATCGCTGAGACGTCTAGCGGTGTACTGGCTGCCACTGTATTCCAAGCGATAGTCGCTAGTGGTCAGTTGGCTGGTTTTGGTGATATCCAGCGAAGCATCTGCAGGAGTCGCCGTGCTCAAGGACGGATTGCCACTAAACGGCGTCGCCCTTAGAGCGCCCAGCGACTTTTCGTTGTAATTACCAAACAGGGCCTCACCGACGTTGCCCTTCAGATCCAATCCCTGCCCCAGCTGGCTATTGACCTGATCACTCACAGCCAACGCCAACCGCCCCAACGAGTTCATCGTCGAATCCAGCACTTCGTTGCGATAACGAATCAGCCCACCCAACTCGCCGCCCGTAATCTGCGACGTGATGCCCTGCTCCGAGCCACCACTGACAAAGCGAATCTCGTGGCGGTTGGGATCGCTTTGTCCTGACACAACCTTCAGCTGGCTCACAGTTTTTCCAACTACCAGTGGCTGACCGCTGCCCACCGAAATATTGAAACTGTTGTCGTCCTGCGGCGTCACGCTGATGCCGATGTACGTGGATAGCTGACGTACCGCTTCGTCACGCTTGTCGAGCAAGTCGTTGGGCTGCTTGCCGTTTGCCGAGGCTGTCGCGATGGCATCGTTCAGGCTACCGATGCTACCGGCGAGCCGATTGATTTGGTCGGTCACAGCCAACATCTGCTTGTTGGTGAAGTTGTTCTGTTCAGTCAAGCGGTCCGATACCGTATTGAACCGGCGGGCCAGCCCCTCCGCTTCTGCCAACACCAGTTGCCGGGCCGGGATGTTCGCCGGGTCTTCCGCAGCGGTTTGTAGAGCAGAGAAAAACTTCTGCAGCGACGGCGTGATCCCCGTGGTACTACCCGCCAGCAGGGAATCGAGCTGGTCGATCTGAGCTTTATAGGACTCAACATCACTGCTCAGTGACGTACTGCTACGCAGTTGGCTAGTCAGAAACTCGCTGTAGGTTCTGCGGATTTCCACAAGCGTCGTACCAGAACCCACGTACCCAGCGCCGCTGAACTGGGGCGTACGGGTAGCCTGGGATGCGTCCTGGCGACTATAGCCGGGCGTGTTGACGTTGCTGATGTTATGGCCGGTGATGGAGAGCTGGCTCTTGCTGGCGCTCAGGCCGGACAGGCCAATATTCAGTAGGTCAGCCATGATTAACCTCTAGACCGCATTGCGGGCGACGTGCTGGCGTCGGCGATTGTCTGATAGGTCTGCACCTTGCGAGCGATCTGGTTGATCTTGTTCGCGTACTGAGGATCGGTCGCGTAACCGGCCCGCTGCAATTCATTGACGAAACGCTCGGAGTCGCCGGAAACGCTGGCCACTTGTATCGCCGGCTTGTAGCGCTCGTTGTTCTCCAGCAGCCGTACGTAATCGTTGAAGCTCTGCTCGAACGAGTCGTATGCCCTGAAGCCCGCCACCTGCTTGGTCGCTTTGCCGTTCACGTACTCGGTCGTGGTGACTTTCGCCGATTCACCGCTCCAGCCGTTCGCCTTGATACCAAACAGGTTGTGGCTGTTGCTGCCGTCCTTCTGCTTGATCATCGACTTGCCCCAACCTGTTTCCAGCGCAGCCTGTGCCACTAGGAAACGTGGCTCTACTCCAAGCCGCTTGGCAGCTTTCTCCGCCATGGGCAGCATGGTCGCGATGAATTCTGCAGGAGAGCTGAAGCGCGTCTTGCTCGGCGTACTCGGTGCGCTTGCCTCGACGCCGTTGATGGTCAAGGGTGCGTCCTTCGGTGCGGCGAACGCAGTTGCCGGCTTCCAGTCGACATTGACCAGCGGCTGAGTCACTCCGGCCTGAGCGGCTTGCTCGGCCTGTGGGCTCGTAGCCGCTACGTCCGTCTGCACGCGCTCGGCCAAGCGCCCCGGCAGCGCTAGACGACGCTGATTGAGCAGCTGGGAATCGTTGCGAGCCGGATCCACTTTGGCCAGTGTCGTGTTGGCATTAGGGTTACTCGACCACTTGGCGTCCTCGGTCTGCGCGACCTGGGCAAAGGGGTTGGGCTTCTCGTCTGGCTTCTGATCCTTGCTCAACTGGCGGATCAGCACGTCGGCAAGCCCAATACCGCCGCCTTCTTTGGACAGGGTGACCGAGAGCTGTTGGTCGTGCATGTCCTGATACTGCTTGCTCGCCTGGCTGTTGAGCGGGTTGTCCTGGGCCAGGACATCAGTGGCCGAGCGCATCGACTTGAGCATCTCGTTCATGAACAAGGATTCGAATTCCTGCGCGACCTTGCGCACGTTCTCGGCGCCGTCGCGGTCCTTGCCCACCTTGAGCTGATTCAGCCGATTCAGGTCGGAGTAACTACCGCTGTCAGGCGTGCGACGACCCAGTCCCAGACGATTTTCCATGTCTCGTTCCTCAGATAACGATCAGGTCGGCTTGCAGCGCACCGGCTTGCTTGAGCGCTTCCAGAATTGCCATCAAATCACTGGGGGCAGCACCAACCTGATTCACAGCGCGAACGATCTCGTCGAGCGTTGTGCCGGGGCCGAACTTGAACATCGGCTTGGCTTCCTGCTCGGCTTTTACCTTTGAGTTGGGCACGACAATAGTCTGGCCGTCCGAAAGCGGATTCGGCTGACTGACCTGCGGATCTTCGGAAATGGTCACGGTCAGGCTGCCATGCGTCACCGCAGCTGGCTGAACCCGCACGTTCTGCCCAATCACGATGGTGCCGGTACGCGAGTTGATAATGACTTTGGCGATTGCCTGACCCACATCGACTTCGAGGTTTTCCAGGATCGACAGATAGTCGACGCGCTGACTCGGATCCAGAGGTGCGGTGATGCTGATCGAGCCGCCGTCGAGCGCCTGCGCCACGCCTGGGCCAAGCAGCTCGTTGATGTGGTCGACGATGTTCTTGGCGGTGGTGAAGTCCGGACGATTGAGGTTCATGGTCAGCGTGCTGCCCTGATTGAACGCGCTCGGCACCGGCCGCTCGACCGTTGCACCGCCCGGGATACGCCCGGCGGAAGGAATGTTGACGGTAATGCGCGAACCATCCGCACCACCCGCATCGAAGCCACCGACGACCAGGTTGCCCTGGGCGATGGCGTATACGTTGCCGTCAATACCTTTAAGCGGCGCCATCAACAGGCTACCGCCGCGCAGGCTCTTGGCGTTGCCGATCGAGGACACCGTGATGTCGATCGTCTGGCCGGGCTTGGCGAAGGGCGGCAGGTCAGCATGGATCGACACGGCAGCCACGTTCTTCAGCTGAACGTTGCCGCCGGCCGGAACCTTGATGCCGAACTGCGCCATCATGTTGTTGAAGGTCTGCACGGTGAATGGCGTCTGGGTGGTCTGGTCGCCACTGCCATTGAGGCCGACCACCAGGCCGTAGCCGATCAACTGGTTGCTACGCACGCCCTGGATGGTTGCGATGTCCTTCAGCCGCTCGGCATGAACCGGAACGGCGGTCAGGCACAGCACGGCAACTATGATCGAGCTGAACAATTTCATTGCGTGCACCTGCTTTAGAACGGCCACAACGGGCTGATGAAGAAACGGTCCAGCCAACCAGGCTGGCTGGCATCGGCGAAGGCGCCGGTGCCAGAGTAGGTAATGCGTGCATCAGCGATACGGGTCGAAGGAACGGTGTTGTCGGTGGCGATATCATCCGAGCGCACCAGCCCAGCTATGCGCACCAGCTCGTCGCCGGTGTTCAGCGTCATCCACTTCTCGCCGCGGATCGCCAGGATGCCGTTGGGCAGCACGTCCGAGACGGTCACGGTGATCGAACCGGAGAGACTGTTGCTCTGCCCTGCCTGACCGGAACCGGAGGTATCACGTGACGCATCGTATTCCGCACCCAGGCCCAGCTTGTCGCCGGTAAGCAGACCGCTGCCGGCCAGCGGATTGGCTATTGCAACCGCGCCGCCAAACAACGACCCGAGACCGATGTTGGCACTGCTGTCCTTGGAGATTTTCGAGTTCGAGTTCTTGCTTGCCTGGGTCTTCTCGTTGAGGGTGACCGTAATGATGTCCCCAACCCGATAAGCCTTACGATCGTCATACAGGTTGGTCTCGAAGCCAACCTGATAGATCGCCCCGTTGTTCTGCGCAGCCGGCAACGGCGTGCGAGGCAACACAGGTGAATAGTACGGGTCATTGGGCTTCGGAGCTGGCGCCATGCAACCGGTCAGGATCACAGCGGACATCAGCGGAAGAACAATCGGCAAGCGGCGCATAATCACCTCAATCCAGCGACTGACAGCTGTTACAGCTGCTGGGTAACGAAAGACAGCATTTGATCGGCCGTGGAGATGACCTTCGAGTTCATCTCATAGGCGCGCTGAGTGGTGATCATGTTCACCAGTTCTTCAACGACGCTGACGTTGGAGTTTTCCAATGTGTTTTGCAGAACGGTGCCCAGACCGTTGAGGCCAGGTGTGCTCACCTGGGGAGCGCCACTCGCTGCGGTCTCCAGAAACAGGTTGCTGCCCATGGCTTGCAGGCCCGCCGGGTTGACGAAGTCAGCGGTCTGCAGGTTGCCGATGATCTGCGGGGCCGGGTTCCCGAGAGTCGTCACGGAGACGGTGCCGTCCTCGCCCACGGTAAATGTCTGGGTTTCCGGCGGCACGACGATCGCAGGCTCCAGGGCATAGCCGTTGGACGTTACGATCTGGCCTTCGGCATTCAGATGGAAGCTGCCGTCACGCGAGTAGGAAACCGTGCCGTCTGGCAGCAGGACCTGAAAGAAGCCGCGGCCGTTGATCGCCATATCGAGCGGTTGCTCGGTCGTTTGCAGGCTGCCAGCAGTGAATTGCTTCTGCGTACCGACGATGCGAACACCCGTACCAAGCTGGAGGCCTGAGGGCAGTTCGCTGTCCTGAGTGGACTGGCCGCCCGGCTGACGGCGGATCTGATAAAGCAAGTCCTGGAATTCGGCCCGGTCTTTCTTGAAGCCGGTGGTGGACACGTTAGCCAGGTTGTTGGAAATGGTGGTCAGGTTCATGTCCTGTGCGGACAAACCGGTCTTGCTGACCCACAGTGCTGGAAGCATGTTCTTCTCCTCGTGCGCCGGAATTCGGGCGCGCCGCCTAGTTTGTTTAGCTGATCTGCAAGACTCGGGCCGCAGCGGCACCATCTTCTTCGGCAGTACGCATCATTTTCACGTGAAGCTCGAACTGGCGGGACAGCGCGAGCATTGAAGTCATCTCGGCCACCGCATTGACGTTGCTGGCTTCGAGAAAGCCCGATGTCACACGAACCATGGCGTCAGCCTCTACGGCCTCACCAGTCTTCATTCGGATCAAGCCATCGGTGCCCTTCTCCAGCTGCTTCGGGTCAGGGTTCACCAGCTTCAAACGGTCAACACCGACGACCACATTCGGGTTTT
Organism: Pseudomonas sp. DNDY-54; assembly: GCF_019880365.1. NCBI lineage: Bacteria > Pseudomonadati > Pseudomonadota > Gammaproteobacteria > Pseudomonadales > Pseudomonadaceae > Pseudomonas > Pseudomonas sp. DNDY-54. Next base: position 1,636,861 of record NZ_CP082271.1, on the reverse strand, counting down.
CACCCAGCGCGCGGATGCTGATGGACCCGTCTGCGCCAATGTCGATTTTCTGATCTGGCGGCACAGCAATCGGCCCGGCGTTGCCGAGCACCGGCAAACCGTCGCCGGTCCGCAGCATGCCAAGGGTGTCAATATTGAGGCTGCCGGTACGGGCATAGGCTTCACCGCCATCAGGTGCTTGCACGGCGATCCAGCCGTCACCCTCGACTGCCACATCCAGGTCCCGACCCGTTTCCTGCAAGGTGCCGGAGCTGAAATCAGTGCCCGGGCGCTCGGTCATTGCATAGACACGTGCCGGAAAGCTGTCACCAAACACTTGCATCGAGCGAGCCTGTTCGAAGTCGCGACGGAAGCCTGTCGTTGAGATGTTTGCCAGGTTGTTGGCATGTGCCTGCTGGGCTCGAGCGTTCTGGCTCGCCCCCGTCATTGCCACATAGAGCATCTTGTCCATCGAACCTCCGAAACACGCTAATTGACGCAAACCAGATCTACATACACCAACTTAGCAATAGACGTGCCACTGCAATGATAGAAATTTAAACTGTTGATTCACAAAGAATTTATCGCAAAAAAAAGGCCCTGACGGGCCTTGTAAAAGCGAGACGGCAATTTACCGCCGCCTCGGTGCGGCTTGAGCAATCATCAACGCAGATTGATGATCGTCTGGGTAATAGCGCTTTCAGTTTCGATGGTCTTGGCGTTCGCCTGATAGTTACGCTGAGCCACGATCAGGTTGACGAGCTGGTCTGATAGCTCGACGTTGGAATCCTCAAGGGCGCCGGCTTGCAGGGCACCTAGCGTGCCGCTACCCGGCGGGTTTCGTACAGGCTCTCCAGATTCAAACGACTGTACCCACTGCGTTTTACCTACCGGCGTTAGGCCCTGTGTATTAGCGAAGTCCGCCAAGATAATCTGCCCTTGCATCTTGGATTGGCCGTTGGTGTACCGGGCGAAAATGACTCCAGTTTCGTCTATCTCCAAACCAGCCAACTCACCAGTTGTATAGCCGTTTTGGCTAACACTGCTAACTGCAAACGAGCTCGCAAACTGGGTAGATCCTCGCATATCAATACTTAAGCCGGCCGGATCGGCCGTGGCCAAGTTTTTAACGAAAACTCCAGATCCTGCGGGTTGTTCAATTATCGGAACCCAATCAGCCTGACTGAAGGCTAACATACCCGTATTAGTCCCAACAGATGTTGGATTTTCCACTAGGAAACCACCAACTGTAGTGTCTACCGGCTCTAAAGAACTTAGCTTGCCCGCAGGATCAAACTCAACATCATAAGCAAATGGCGTGTCCTGATACGCTGCCCCATTTGCGTCAAAATTAGGTCGTTTGCCATCTACGAGCGCGTACATGGTCCAATTATTCGCAGCATCTTTGACGAAATACTGCGTGAATACATGCGCATTCCCTTGGGTGTCGTAGATATTCGTAGACGTGGATGAGTTATAGGTCGTTGGGTCCGTGCGGTTAAAAGGAGTAGTAACGGGAACCTTGCTAGTTGAGTCAATATTGAGTGTCTGCGCTAGCTGACTAGTCGCCTTGGGGTCTTGACTATTGGTCTTAACCTGCAAGTTACCCACAACACCAACCTGAAGATTCCCATTATCATCAACCGTATAGCCCTGCAGGTTATATCCAAAATTATCGACTATATTACCAACCTTGTCGGTACCAAAATAACCTGCACGAGTATAACTTAAAGCTCCATTGTTACTGACTTGGAAAAAACCATTTCCGTTGATAGCCAGATCAAGGGCATTTTGGGTGTAGTTGATATTTCCTTGATTGAATTGCTGGGAAATATTAGAAAGCAACACACCGCTGCCCACCGGATTCTTACCCACACCCATGGAGGCTGCATAAACATCAGAAAACTCCGCCCGTGACTGCTTGAAGCCCGCCGTGCCAGCGTTCGCGATGTTGTTACCTGTGACATTGAGATCTTTGCTGGCGGCACGCATGCCGCTTAGGCCGATATTGAACGACATGAACTGCTCCTGTTACCGGGCGTGCCGGCAGTTACTGACCAATGACCTGGACTTTCGACAGTCCAATACTGCCCACACCGGCCAGGTTGAGCTGCAGCTCCCCGCCGTTCTGCCCAAGCGTGACGCTGTCTACGTTGGCGGGAAGCATGGTGTACAACCCCTTCGTCTCGCCTTGATAAGTGGCCTGCGCTTCGAATCGGTATGTACCGGGCGGCAAGGTTTTGCCGCTCGAGTCCTTGCCATCCCACATGAATGAAACATTGCCAGCCTCTTGCGGCCCCATGTTGATCCGGTTCACTGCAGTACCCGAGCTGTCATAAATATTGACCGCCACGTTGCTGCTGGTCGTGGGAAGCACGATGCTGGCTTTGAAGGTTTCGCTGGTATCCACAACGGCTTTATCGGTTGGCACTATTACCTTGCGGCCGACCAGTGATGACGCTTGCAACGCTTGGGATGACTGATACCCGGACAACATGGTTTCCATGCTCGAGTTCAGTTTCTCGACCCCTTCAACGGTACTGAACTGGGCAAGCTGCGCAATGAACTCGCCGTTCTCCTGGGGTTCCAGCGGGTTCTGGTTGTTCAGCTGGGTCACCAGCAATTCAAGAAACTCGTTCTTGCCGAGATCATTGCTTTTTACTTCGCGATCTTTGATCTGGTATTGGTCCATTACCGAACCGGTACCGCTAACGCCGCCTGTCGTGCTCATGGCTATCTCTCGTAAGGTTACTGACCCAGGGTCAGAACTTTCTGAAGCATGGTCTTGGCCGTGTTCATCAACTCGGCATTAGTCTGGAATGAACGGCTCGCGGAAATCATGTCAGCCATCTCTTCAACGACATTGACGTTCGGGTAGTACACGTACCCTTCTTCATTCGCCGCCGGATGGTTAGGCTCATAGCGCGCTTGTAGCTCACTCTGGTCTTCAACCACACCAAGCACCTGAACCCCAGCACCGGCCTGATTCTGCTCGGCGAATAGCGATTGGTCCGGCTGACCATTCGCCTGCTGGAGCATGGTTGCGAAAACCGGGTGCCGTGCGCGGTAGGTCTGGTCAACGCTGGACGACACCGTTTCGGCGTTGGCAATGTTGCTGGAGATGGTGTTCAGGCGCGTGCTCTGAGCACTCATGCCGCTGCCGGCAATATTGAATACGCTGCTAAGGGACATGGCTTTCGCTCCTCTTATTCGCCGCGCAGGGCGCTCATCAGCCCCCTGAACTTACTGTTGAGCAAGGTGAAACTTGCTTGAAAGTCGATAGCATTTTCGGCATAGGCTGCCTGTTCTACCTGAGCATCAACGGTGTTCTGATCAAGCGAGGCGTGTGTCGGTGTACGGAAACGCAGACCGGGATCGGCGATTTCCATCCCTTGCGCCGCGATGTGCTTGCTACTGGTCGTTGCGACACCGAAACCGCCCTGGTCCTTGCTTTGCTGAGCCGCGAGTACAGAACCGAACTCGAGGTCCCTAGCCTTGTAGTTAGGGGTATCGGCGTTGGCGATGTTATTGGCAAGCACCTCTGCGCGTTGAGCGCGGAAGCCAAGCGCCTTTTCGTGGATGCCAAGTGCCTTGTCGAAACTGATGCTCATGATCTGGCCCTCTGCCGGATACAAGTCTGCTTAGCAAACTACCAGCAAAGGCCGTGCCATTTATCTAGATAATTGATTTTTAAGGGGTTTACGAGAGGATGCGAGAAACGTAACGTCAAAAGCGGCAACGGTTTTCCATGGCGTTGCCGCTTTAGGCGATCCAGAGCGACAGTTTTCTGCCGGTGTACCGCCTTTTCATGAATCTACTTCGCCTTGTAGATAATGCCCGGGCTGCACTGGACCATCTGGTACAGCTCAGGAAGGCCGTTCAGTGCCTCGGAAGCCCCCAGAAAGAGGTAACCGCCCGGCTTTAACGTCGCGTGAATCCGCTTGAGGATGTCTTTCTTTACGTCCGCAGAAAAATAGATCAGCACGTTGCGGCAGAAGACGATGTCGAACTTCCCCAGCACCGCGTAACTATCGAGCAAGTTCTGGACCCGAAATTCAACCCGACCGCGGATAGCGGGCTTGACGACCCAGCGACCAGGTGTTTTGACGTCGAAATAACGCTGTAGGCGCTCGCTCGATAAGCCTCGAGCAATGGCGAGACTGTCATATTCAGCAGCCTTGGACGCAGCAAGCATTGTCCCCGACAGTTCGGTCGCCACGATCTGCACCGCTGTTTTCGGCTGGCTTGGGCTATTGCGCTCGAACTCGTCGAGGGTCATCGACAACGAATACGGCTCCTGCCCCGACGAACAGGCAGCGGACCATATTCGCAACCGCTGCCCAGGCGCGCCTTTGAGCAGCTCAGGAAGCACGCGACTGCGGAGCACGTCAAAGGGATAAGTATCCCGGAACCAGAGCGTCTCATTGGTCGTCATAGCATCCACGACTTGCTCACGGAGACCGCCGCGCGGCTGAGCCTGGATTTTGCGAACCAGATCTCCCAGCGTCTTTAGACCCTGCTGCTCCATCAGCTTGTTTAACCGGCTTGAAACCAGGTATTGCTTGTTGCTGCCCAGCAGGATGCCGCACGTCTTTTCGAGGAATACTCGGAACTGTTCAAAATCCGGATCACCTGACACTAATAAAGCCCACCAGTCGTAATGAGAGGACGTCGCCTCATTTCCTATCCGTAGCCCGGATCCGTTCTATTACTCGGTTGGCCAGATCATCTGCCTGAAACTTGGCAAGAAAATCGTCAGCACCGACTCGTTTGACCATGCTCTGGTTAAACACGCCCGAGAGCGACGTGTGCAGCAGTATGTGAATGTCCCGCATGGCAGGGTCCTGTCGCACCTCGGTGGTCAGCGTATAACCATCCATCTCCGGCATTTCGATGTCAGAGATCATCATCACGAACTCCTCAGAGGGCTTCTTCCCCTCCGCGACCATTTTCTGCAGATACGTCAGTGCCTGCCGACCGTCGTTCTGCGCAACGACGTCTATACCGAGATTCTGTAGACAACGAATGATCTGTTTCCGTGCGACTGATGAGTCATCGACGATCAGCACGCGACTGGTGGAAGCCCTACTGCTGGTTTCCTCATCCGCAATAGTCACCGACAGCACTTCGGAAACAGGCGCCACCTCAGCGAGCACCTTTTCAACGTCAATGATCTCGACCATTTGTCCATCTAGCTGCGTAACGGCCGTCAAATAATGGTCGTTCCCGACCCCTTTGGGGGGCGGAAGAATGGACTCCCAATTCATGTTGACGATCCGCTCAACCGAGCGCACCAGGAAGCCAAGTACTTTGGTGTTGTACTCAACGATGATGGCGAAGCTGTTGGGCAGGTCTTGCAGCGCCGGCTTTCCGGTAGCCAGAGACAAGTCAAGGATGGACAGTGTGTTGCCGCGAATATTGGCAACTCCACGCACAACGGGGCTAGACCGAGGCATGACCGTCAAGCGCGGACATTGGAGAACCTCTTTAACTTTGAAGACATTGATACCGTAGAGCTGCTTCCCATCGAGTTTGAACAACAACAGCTCCAGACGGTTTTGCCCAACCAGCTGGGTACGCTGGTTTACCGAATCCAAAACACCGGCCATGCCAGTTTCCTCTTGCTTGCGAATGGACGTAAAGAACGCCACGTAGTTCGGCTTGACGGCACGTCCTTTGCTTCTATGACTCCATGAGCAAACAGACGACTTTTTTCCGGCGTCCTTGCAAGGCGCTCCACCGTGCAATCCTGGTTACGGCTTTCTTCGGGCTGAGCCCGTTTGCAGATTCAGCAAGCGTGACGCGACCTGAACAGCTTATCGACGCAACCCGCGGGTTTCTTGAGCGGGAAGTGACCGACTATCTGCAGCGTAGCCAAATCCAGGCCCGGCACGAGGTAGAGGTCAACAGACTCGACCCCCGCCTGCGCTTGGCATCCTGTGATCGCCCTTTGGCCACCAAACTCGAAAGTCCAGCGCAGCCGATCGGCCGAACAACTGTGCGGGTCAGCTGCGAAGGCTCAGCGCCCTGGTCCGTCTTCGTTCCTGCACAGGTCCATTTGTTCCGTGAGGTAATCGTAGCTCGACGACCCCTTACGCGGGAAAGCATCATAGAGCATGCCGATGTCACCCTTGCCGAGCGGGATGTCAGTCTTCTTAACCAAGGATACTTGACTGCTCTAGATCAAGTACTGGGAAGCAAGCTCACCCGAAGCGCCCTACCCGACCAAGTGCTTGCGCCTACATATATTTCAGCCGCAGAGGTGGTTCGCAAAGGCGACCAGGTAGTGATCAGTGCGAAAAATTCGACGATAAATGTAAGAATGCCAGGGGAAGCATTGTCCGACGGTGCACTTGGCAGCCAGATTCGGGTCAAAAACCAACGATCCGGACGAACGATCAGAGCACGCGTCATCGGACCCGGCCAGGTGGAAGTTGCGATGTAATCGAGTGAGCGCTCGCCAGAACCCGCTTCCGAAAAAAAGCTAAAGTTTCTCGTGGCATTGCCGAAAAGCAGGCAAGCGTCCTGACTTATTCGAGGTTTCGATCATGGTTATCGATTTCAACCGGCCCAACAGCGCCGTCAATTCACCTAGTAATGGGCGTACCACTAACGTTCAAATCGCTGAACGACCTGCTCAGCAAGCCCCCGCCGATGCGCCAAAGAATAGTGGCAGCGCGCAAGCATCTGGCGAAAGCGTTCAGCTCAGCCCGGAAGCGCAACGTCTCCAGCAGACCACCGACAAGCTTAATCAACAGCCAGCGGTCGATCAGGAGCGTGTAGCACAGATCAAGCAAGCCATTGCCGACGGTAGCTACCAGGTGGACAACCAGCGAGTTGCATCGAAACTGCTGGCCTTCGAAAGTCAGCGTTGACCGTTGTAGTAATTCTCGCCAAGCGTCACCGCGTTAGAGGCCACTATGGAAGACACCGAAGTGCTTCAGCAGCTCGTTGACGATATCGGCACTGCACAGAAGCTTCTTGAGCTCACCAACACTGAGTATCAAGCGCTTGCCGAACGCAACCTGGCAACGTTGGAGCAGCTGCTTACCCAAAAACAAACTTTGCTTGCGCTGTTGGGCCAGCACGGCATGCTCCGCAGCCAAACGCTTGTTATTGCGCAGCTTAGCCCTGATCAGGCCGGGCTCGCGGCATTTGCCGCGCGCACGCCATTTGGCGATGAAATTCTTCTAAAGGCCGAGCAGCTCAACCGCATCTTGGATGCATGCCGAGACGCCAATGAGCGCAACGGCAAGCTCATCCGCGCTAACCAGAGCGCAGTCGGGAGCATGTTGCAGGTTTTGCACGGCAGCAGCCAAACGCCTGATTTGTACGACCGTCGCGGCGCAGCGGCCAGAAGTGCACATCATCGCCCGCTCAGCCAAGCATGAAAACGCACACTGCCCAGTAGAGGCAGAGTGCTACTATGCACGTGACGTCGCGCAATGCCGGAGAGCATTAACAAGTGTCTAATCCTTTCGCCGAGGATGAAGGTCCCCAGCCTCCTCAAATCCTGAAGACCGCAACCGAAATCCAAGCAAACCTGCGCCTGCTGCTGGATAACCACATACCGTTGCTAGTCCGCTTCGCCGAGCGCAATCAGCGCTATCAGACATATCTGATAGAGATTAATCGCGAAAAGGGGTGGATTGCGCTCGACGAACTCATCCCTAGCGACGGCGAACGCATGATGGGATTGGGAGAGCCATTCCATATTGAGGGGTACTGCGATGGAGTGCGTGTCGCCTGGAACAATGATCACCCGGTGCACCCAGGCGAGCTAGACGATGCACGTTGCTATTGGGCGCCTATGCCCGACCAGGTTCTCTACCATCAACGACGCAACGCTTACCGGGCGCCCCTTTTAGGGCAGCCTATTACGGCAGAACTCAGCGGCAAAACAATCAGAAAGACACTGGAAGGCAAAGTGCTCGACATGTCGGCTACTGGCTGCAAGCTGAGCTTCCAAGGCAACCACCAAAGCGGCCTTCAGGCTGGGCAAGTTTATGAACAGCTGGTTGCCAAGCTGCCCTTCGGCACGGTTACCACTGCAGCTGAGCTGCGACACGTAGTGTTTGATGAGAAGCTTGGCTTAACTTTCTGCGGCATGCGCTTCTACCGGCTGGGCGGCCTGATGCAACGGCAGATCGAGCGATTCGTCTATCAGCTGCAACGTGAAGCGCGGCGCGACCAAGCGAGCGATCGCTTTAGCTGATTACTCTCGCGCCTACGCAGTTGCGTTGCTACAGCCGACCGGTAGCCAACACCCCTCCTTCCGAGTGAACCGGCAAGTCTTTCATCTTGCCGATTCGTCGCGCCTTGTCACCCCTCTGTCGAGCGCCGAAGGGCGGCGAGTAACTGCTCTGTTCAAGCTGGTGTCCCAGGCGAGGTTCGAACTCACAACCTTCCCCTTAGGAGGGGGATGCTCTATCCAATTGAGCTACTGGGACGAATGAGGCGGCAGCATCTTAACGAGGCTCGGCTCGTTTGTCATGCGCGTGTAGCCGTCAAACCCCAGGTTTTAATCAGACCAAGCGGTGTAGAGACCCACAAATAAATGGCTATTGCATATTGCACGAGCACATATCGAGCATCGTGCAGACCGCACGAGACATCAAGCAAATAGAATCGTAAGTATCTGAAAATAAAGGACTTATTTTCATTCGAATCTGGCACGCGGGATGCTTAAGTCATCTGGTCCATTTTCATGCGAAGGAGACGCCGATGCTACGCCCAGCCTATCTGCTCAGCACAGCGGTTCTGGTAACCGCCGCCGCTATTCAATTTGAGGGTACGACACCAGCTATGGATCGCTCGCAAGCGTCGGCAGCCACGCAACATGCCCAACCTTCAGTGAGCTATAGGTTATCGGCCCCCGTACAGACAATCAGCGGGATAGAAGTAATCAAGCCGGCGCAGCCACAGCGCTGGGTGTTTTAAAGACCCGCTACTGCAGCTGAAGGTTCGATCAAGGAGAGAACAAATGTCGATTTATGGTTGCCTGTTCCTAGTGCTGAGCGTTGCCTGTGGCGCATTCAATATGCTGGCTAGCGTGCCAGATACATGGGAATTGTTAGTCGAAGGCGGCACGGTGCTTTTTGGGATGCTGTTCGTGCTATCTCTGCTAATTGGTCGACGGATTAAATTTGACCCAGTGTTACGCTAGCGCAGCGGCAAATGCGAAGAATTCAAGGCAGCTCACAGTAAAGGCGGTTTGACATCACGCACAGCTTTACTCCTCGCAATACCGACGTATACTTGACGTCATAAAGCCGTCTAGTATCTTTTTTGCAGGTCGTGGAACAGCAAGGGCTGTTTGGTTGTCAGACCGGTGACTAGAACGGCAATAAGCCACCATCGCCCACCTGACTAACCGGTTTAATATGCGCCCTATGAAGCAGGCAGTTTATTCCAGCCGCACGGCTGACAAATTCGTGGTTCGTCTACCAGACGGAATGCGTGAACGTATTGCTGAGGTTGCGCGCAACCATCATCGCAGCATGAATTCGGAGATCATCGCCCGCCTGGAACAAAGCCTCCTTCAAGAGGGTGCCCTAGATGACGATCTGAATATGCGTCTAGACAGCCCCGAGCTGACGCTTCATGAGCGAGAACTGCTTCAGCGTTTTCGTCAGCTTGCCCATCGTCAGCAAAACGCGCTCATCGCGCTGATCGCTCAGGATACCGAAGCAGCGAAAGAAGACTAACCACCTTAATGCCTGCCTATTCTCAAACGCCTCGACCTCAAATCGGGGCGTTTTTCGTTCAACCAAAGAACTTTGTAGGGATTCAAAACGCTTGGTTGGCTAGTAGCCAAAAAAATGCTCGCATCTCATCGATGCAAGCATTGTCAATTGAAGCAGTGAACCCCTACCCGACAAAACTAAGCAGTACCCCTGCTGCCACGGCCGAACCGATAACGCCCGCAACGTTTGGTCCCATTGCGTGCATCAGCAGGAAGTTTTGCGGGTTGGCCTCTAGGCCAACTTTGTTTGAGACGCGCGCTGCCATGGGCACTGCCGAAACTCCCGCTGACCCGATGAGCGGATTGATCTTGTTCTTACTGAACAGGTTCATCAACTTAGCCATCAGAACACCCGCTGCAGTGCCGCCGCAAAAGGCAACCATTCCAAGCAACAGGATGCCAAGCGTCTTCATCTGCAGAAAGGCTTCGGCAGACAGCTTGGAGCCGACGGTCAGCCCCAGCGCAATGGTCACGATATTGATCAATGCATTACGCGAGGTATCGGCCAGACGATCAACCACGCCGCATTCGCGAAGCAGGTTACCGAACGCGAACATACCAACCAGAGGCGCAGCGTCGGGAAGCAGCATGCCGACCAACAACGCAAGCATAAGCGGAAAAACAATCTTCTCTGCCTGTCCCACAGGACGAAGCTGAGTCATGACTATGGCACGCTCCTCCTTTGTCGTGAGCGCTCGCATGATTGGCGGTTGGATCAGCGGAACAAGCGCCATATACGAGTAGGCAGCCACAGCGATTGGCCCGAGCAGGTGCGGGGCAAGTTTTGCAGTAACGAAGATTGAGGTAGGACCGTCAGCGCCACCGATGATGGCAATCGAAGCCGCTTCTCGCAGGGTGAACTCCATACCAGGAACGCCCATCGCCGCAAGTGACAACGCACCGAGCAATGTCGCGAAGATCCCGAACTGCGCGGCTGCACCGAGCAGCAGCGTCTTGGGATTGGCCAGCATCGGACCGAAGTCCGTCATCGCACCCACACCCATGAAGATCAGCAGTGGAAATACGCTGGTCGGCAACCCGACCTCGTAAAACAAGTTCAGAATGCCCGCACCCTCGGCCATGTTGGCGACCGGAATGTTTGCGAGCACCCCACCAAAACCGATCGGGATCAACAACAGGGGCTCGAACCCCTTGCGAATCGCCAGATAGATCAACGCCAGGCACACCACGATCATCAGCAGCTGTCCCGGCTCGACGTGATACAAGCCGGTGCTCTGCCACAGCTTGAGCAACTTATCCATGCAGCGCTCCTTAAGCGAGCGTCAGCAGGCTATCGCCCACCGACACCGCATCGCCGACCTTGACGTTTACACCCGAGACGGTGCCGGCCTTGAATGCACGGATTTCAGTTTCCATCTTCATCGCCTCAAGGATGATCACGAGATCGCCCTCCTGAACCAGCTGCCCTGGTTGCACAAGCACTTTGAAGATATTGCCTGCCAACGGTGCCAACTGAGGTTCACCTGCGCCAGCCGCAGGCGCGGAAGAAGCCACCGTCGGGCCTGCCGGAGCGTCACCGATCGGCTTGAGGCCTTCGATGTCACCACCCTCGTTGACCTGCACCACGAACGACTTACCATTGACCTCAACGGTATAGACCTCCGCTACACCGGGCTCACGCGCCGCCTGCTCTTTACCGGTCGGCATCGGTTCGAACGCAGATGCATCACCGCGCTTCTCTAGAAACTTGAGACCAATCTGAGGAAACAGCGCATAAGTTAGGACATCGTCAATCTCGTCCTTGGCAAGCTTGATTCCCTTTTCCTCCGCCAGCTTTCGCAGTTCCACTGTCAACTTGTCCATTTCCGGCTGCAATAAGTCGGCGGGTCGGCACGTAATGACCTCCGCACCGTCGAGCACGCGTTGCTGTAGCTGTGAATTGAAGGGGGCCGGCGCGGAGCCGTATTCGCCCTTCAAAATGCCGGCGGTTTCCTTAGTGATCGACTTGAAGCGCTCACCGGTAAGCACGTTAATGACCGCCTGGGTGCCAACGATCTGGGACGTCGGCGTTACCAGCGGTATAAAGCCGAGGTCTTCGCGGACGCGAGGGATTTCTGCCAGCACTTCATCAAACTTGTCGAGCGCACCCTGCTCCTTCAACTGGCCTTCCATGTTGGTCAGCATGCCGCCTGGTACCTGAGCGACCAGGATTCGTGAATCTACGCCCCTGAGCGTTCCCTCGAACTTCGCGTACTTTTTGCGCACCTCCCTAAAGTAGGCGGCGATCTCTTCAAGCAGCTCCAGATCGAGCCCGGTGTCACGCTCGGTGCCTTTGAAGATCGCAACCACCGATTCTGTAGGCGAATGTCCATAAGTCATCGATAGCGACGAAATTGCTGTATCAACGTTATCGATACCCGCCTCGACCGCTTTGAGGATAGCGGCCGTCGACAGGCCAGCCGTGGCGTGGCATTGCATATGAATCGGTATCGAGAGGCTCGCTTTCAAGCGCGAAACCAGCTCATACGCCGTATACGGGGCGAGGATACCGGCCATGTCTTTGATCGCGACCGAGTCGGCGCCCATGTCTTCGATCTGCTTGGCTAGATCAACCCACATCTCCAGCGTGTGGACCGGGCTGGTGGTGTAAGAGATCGTTCCCTGTGCGTGCTTGCCCTGCTGCTTGACAGCACGTAGTGCAGTTTCAAGGTTGCGTGGATCGTTCATAGCGTCGAACACACGGAACACATCGACCCCGCTTACCGCAGCCCGCTCGACGAATTTTTCAACCACATCATCGGCGTAATGCCGATAGCCCAGCAGATTCTGCCCTCGAAGCAGCATTTGCTGGCGCGTATTAGGCATCGCCTTCTTCAGCTCGCGAATGCGCTCCCATGGGTCTTCGCCGAGATAGCGAATGCATGCATCGAAGGTTGCGCCGCCCCAAGACTCGACCGACCAAAACCCAACCTGATCGAGCTTGCCGGCGATAGGCAGCATGTCTTCGAGGCGAACGCGCGTAGCGAGAATGGATTGGTGCGCGTCACGCAGCACCACGTCGGTTATGCCGAGCGGCTGTTTTACAGAAGTCATGAGGAGAACTCTCTATCCTGAATCAACCGCGACGAGCACGGTGCTGATGAATGGCGCCCTGGATGGCGGCAAGAAGCTCGGCGTCCATCTCGGCTACGGCAGTAGCAGGCTGAGCGGATACAGGCTGAACCGTCGGCGCGATGTCGAAGCGGCTGATCGCTGAAGACATCAGACGAATACAAACAATCAACAACACGAGAAAGACGAAGACAGAACCTAGGCCGAACAGCATAAGTTCGACGCCTTCAAGCAAGAGTTCGCTGGGGGTCATCGGGATTCCCTTTCAATCAGCAGCTCGGGCCGCCTGTTATTCGCACTGTAAAAAGAGGCCTCGCCGAGGCGAAACCTCCGAACAGTAGCCCGAAAAACAGTAACAAGGCAAACGCCAAGTCGCCGCAGATGGAAGGGATCAGAGGAGAAAAAGGGTCGCGAGCCCGAGGAAAATGAAGAATCCACCGCTGTCGGTAACTGCCGTGATCATGACGCTGGCCCCTAGCGCTGGGTCTCTACCCATACGTGCCAGAGTTACGGGGATCAGGACCCCCATCAAGGCGGCGAGCAATAGGTTGAGCGTCATCGCCGCAGTCATCACCACCCCAAGCGACCAGCTGCCGTATAGCCAATAGACGACCATACCGATGACGCCACCCCATATCAGACCATTCAGCATGCCGACGCCGACCTCCTTACGCAGCAAGCGAGCACTATTACCGGTGCCCATCTGATCTAACGCCATGGCTCTGACGATCATCGTGATCGTCTGATTGCCCGAATTACCGCCGATACCGGCCACTATTGGCATCAATGCGGCTAACGCTACCAATTTTTCGATCGAACCATCAAAAAGGCCAATTACACGGGAGGCAATAAAGGCAGTGACTAGATTAAGGGCAAGCCAGGCCCAGCGGTTACGCAGCGACTTCCAAACCGACGCGAAGATATCTTCTTCTTCGCGCAAACCCGCCATGTTCAGTACTTCGCTTTCACTTTCTTCCCGGATCAGATCGACCATCTGATCGATAGTCAGGCGCCCGATGAGCTTGCCACCTTTGTCGACAACAGGGGTTGAAACCAAGTCGTAACGCTCAAATGCCTGCGCCGCCTCGTATGCATCCTCGTCTGGATGAAAGGTCACCGGGTCGCTGGCCATCACCTCAGCCACATACCGCTCGGGGTCGTTGACCAACAACCGCTTGATCGGCAGAACGCCTTTCAGCACGCCGTCGTAATCGACCACGAACAACTTATCGGTGTGTCCAGGCAGCTCCTTCAGGCGCCGCAGGTAGCGAAGCACTACTTCGAGGCTTACGTCCTCACGAATCGTGACCATCTCGAAGTCCATCAGCGCACCGACCTGATCCTCTTCGTAGGAAAGCGCCGATCGGACACGCTCACGCTGCTGCGCATCGAGCGTTTCCATTAGCTCATGCACGACGTCGCGGGGCAGCTCGGCAGCCAGATCCGCCAGCTCGTCGGCATCCATTTCCTTGGCCGCCGCCAGCAGCTCGTGATCGTCCATGTCGGCGATCAGCGTCTCGCGAACCGCGTCGGAGACCTCAAGCAGGATGTCGCCGTCGCGATCCGACTTGACCAGCTGCCAGACGGTCAGACGGTCATCGAGCGGCAGCGCCTCAAGGATATGGGCGATATCAGCCGGGTGCAGCGCCTCCAGCTTGCGCTGCAGCTCTACGAGATTCTGGCGATGTACCAGATTCTCAACCACATCCTGATGCTGGTTTTCCTGCGACTGGCGGTGGGCCAGATCTTCAACAATCCGGTGGCGATTAAGCAGCTCGACGACTTGCGCCAGACGATCCTGGAGACTTTCCTGCGGCTTTTTAGCTTCTACTTCAGTCATGGCGCACTCCACCCCCAGCGGACGGAGCGCGCCAGGGGATCAATCATTCGATACGTGATTGGATAGTGAAAGGTTTATACGACTACTGGGCAAATCCATGAGACGGATCCAGAGGCCCAAAGGGGCGGACCTCGCATAATACCATCGCCGTCACTGAGCCCAACCATCAAATGCAGCCAATACAACCGGTTGCGACTGCCTGTTGAGTTGGCCCGTATCAATGTCGACGCATTCACGTTGCGAGAAGGCACGGAAGCGAAACCAGAGATTATTGGCTAGTCTCACCCGACCATCGTCAAGGAGGACGACAAAATGAACAAAGCCATCGCTGCCAGCTGTTGCGCGCTGCTATTCATCGGTACCCCAGCATTTGCCGCAAACATTTATCGCTGCGCCGACGAAACCGGCCATATCACCTTCACGCGGCAGGGCTGTCCGACGAGCCAGACCGCGCAGATCCAAGACGCACGGAACCCAACGCCAAGTTCGGGCAAAGCGGTTCCTCTGGCCACGCCAAGAGCACAGCGCAACGGACGCCATAAACAAGCAACAGCAAGACAACTTACGATTGTTGGTGAGCAGGACGATGGCTGTGGCAATCGCTTAACCGGCAATGCGAGGCGCAGTGCGATGATCGGCAAGCGAATCCTGCCTGGCATGACCCGCGCCGACATTGATAGCGCGTTCGGCACACCCGATGCCGTAACCAGCCGTAACGGACAGGTTCAGTATCGCTATGTCAGCGATAACGGCCGGACTAGAACCATCAATTTCGATGAGCATGGCTGCACGCGCGGTAAGCGCTGAAACCGCTTAACGAAAAAAGGGCCTGCATTGCTGCAGGCCCTTTTTATTTGGTGCACTCAGGAGGATTCGAACCTCCGACCGCTCGGTTCGTAGCCGAGTACTCTATCCAGCTGAGCTATGAGTGCATAAGCGCTTGATAAACCAGATCACCGCTGGTTACAACATCGAACCGTATCACGATTCGTAACGTATGGTGCACTCAGGAGGATTCGAACCTCCGACCGCTCGGTTCGTAGCCGAGTACTCTATCCAGCTGAGCTATGAGTGCACTGAGGGTGCGCATTATATGTTTGTGATTTTGCTGGTCAAGCTCTTTGATTCAATGAATTCACATCAAAATCGAACCGCTAAAACCGACTCACAACCTACGATGCAAAATGGCGGAGAGGGGGGGATTCGAACCCCCGACACCCTTTTGAGATGTACTCCCTTAGCAGGGGAGCGCCTTCGGCCACTCGGCCACCTCTCCGCAACACGGGGCGCATAATACCCATCTTTACCCCGCTTGCAAAGCCAAAAATCACATAAATATTAATGGTTTGGTTCTTGGTCTTTCTCTTTCTGGATCCGTTGGTAAATCTCCTCGCGATGCACCGCTACCTCTTTGGGTGCATTCACTCCTATGCGCACTTGATTTCCTTTGACACCCAGCACAGTGACAGTCACATCGTCACCCACCATCAGGGTCTCTCCGACCCGGCGAGTCAGAATCAGCATTCCTTTCTCCTTAAAAACGGATTCATTTCAGTAAGCAGTCTGCAAAGATAAAAGCGGATAATATTCCGTGAGACCTCGACCCTAGAGCCATTCACCAGCTATTGACCAGTAAGAGCGACTCTAAAGTTCCTTTTATTCCATCTTAATCGACAGAAGGTGCGAATTAATCGCAATTCTTCTGCATCAGTCTCCTTTTCCGGCCGGCGCGTCAAGCTCGAAAGCGGTGTGCAACGCCCTCACGGCCAACTCGAGGTACTTCTCCTCGATTACCACCGAGACCTTGATTTCGGAGGTAGAGATCATCTGAATGTTGATATTTTCCTTCGCCAGCGCCTCGAACATGCGACTTGCGACACCCGCGTGAGAACGCATGCCAACGCCGACGATCGACACTTTGGCAATATCCACGTCGCCAATCACTTCCCGGGCGCCCATGTCTCGCGCAATGCCTTCAAGCACCTGCAGCGCGTTATGGTAGTCGTTGCGGTGAACGGTGAAGGTAAAATCCGTGGTGTTATCGTGCGCAACGTTCTGCACGATCATATCGACCTCGACGTTCGCCGAGCTGATCGGGCCGAGAATCTTGAAAGCCACCCCGGGCGTATCCGGCACACCACGAATGGTCAGCTTGGCTTCGTCACGGTTGAAGGCGATGCCGGAAATGATGGGCTGTTCCATGGATTCCTCTTCATCAAGGGTAATGAGGGTTCCAGGACCCTCCTGAAAGCTGTGCAACACGCGCAGCGGCACGCTGTATTTGCCGGCGAACTCGACTGCACGGATCTGCAGTACTTTGGAGCCGAGACTCGCCATCTCGAGCATTTCCTCAAAGGTGATCTTATCGAGGCGTTGAGCCTTGGCCACAACACGCGGATCGGTCGTGTAGACGCCGTCGACGTCCGTATAGATCTGACACTCATCAGCCTTCAACGCAGCTGCAAGCGCCACACCGGTGGTATCCGAGCCGCCTCGCCCGAGAGTCGTGATATTGCCGGCTTCGTCAACGCCCTGGAAACCGGCAACCACCACGACGCGCCCGGCCTTCAGTTCCTTGTGGATCTGTTGGGAGTCGATTTGAAGGATGCGCGCCTTGGTGTGAGCACTGTCGGTGAGAATCCTTACCTGACCGCCTGTATAGGACACCGCCGGCACGCCAATCTTGATTAGAGCCATGGCCAGCAGAGCGATGGTGACCTGCTCACCGGTTGACACCATTACATCCAGCTCACGAGCCACCGGCTGGTCGCTGATCTGCTTGGCCAGATCAATCAGGCGATTGGTTTCGCCGCTCATCGCGGAGACCACTACTACGATGTCGTCGCCGTTATCGCGAAATTTTTTGACTTTCGCCGCCACCTGCTCGATGCGCTCGACGGAGCCAACCGAGGTACCACCAAACTTCTGTACGATCAAAGCCATCTCATAGCCGCCTAAGCCCTTCGTGGGCGCTCATTAAACAATCAACCCAAGCACCACCATGCACTCGACCAGCGGCCTGCCCCGATCGCGATACGTTGTGATACGCAACATTGCTGATTTCGGGCGGATTTACGCCGCCCTGCTACATGGCTTGCTCGACGAACTCCTGAGCAAGGGCCAACGCCGCGTCGAGTTGACTCGCATCGCTTCCGCCACCCTGAGCCATGTCCGGACGGCCGCCACCCTTGCCACCTACAACCGCAGCGGCCTGCTTCATCAGATCACCGGCTTTGATACGCCCCGTGAGATCTTGCGTCACGCCAGCCACCAGCACGACTTTTTCGTCCTGCACACCGCCTAGCAAAATAACCGCACTGCCGAGCTTGTTTTTCAACTGATCGACCAATGCCAGCAGTGCCTTGCCGTCCAGGCCATCTACTCGCGCCGCCAGGGTCTTCACGCCTTTCACCTCTACAGCAGAGCCAGCAAGGTCGTTGCCGGTAGCGCTCGCCGCTTTTGCCTTGAGCTGCTCCAGCTCTTTTTCCAACTGGCGATTGCGTTCCAGCATTGCCCCCAGCTTGTCCAGCAGATTGTCGCGACTGCCTTTGACCAGCGCGGCGGCTTCCTTCAGCTGCTCCTCGGCGCTGTTCAGATAGGCCAGCGCTTGCTCACCCGTGACCGCCTCGATACGCCGCACACCGGCGGCTACGCCGCCTTCACTGAAGATTTTGAACAGCCCAATATCGCCGGTACGCTTGACGTGAGTGCCACCACACAACTCCACGGAAAAGCCACCACCCATCGTCAGTACGCGAACCTGGTCGCCATACTTCTCGCCAAACAGAGCCATTGCACCTTTGCTCTTGGCCGTTTCGATGTCGGTTTCCTCGATTTCCACCGCCGTGTTGCTGCGAATCTCGGCGTTAACCTTGTCTTCCAGCGCCTTCAACTGCTCGGGCTTGATCGCCTCGAAATGGCTGAAGTCGAAGCGTAGGCGCTGACTGTCTACCAGCGAGCCTTTTTGGCTGACATGTTCTCCGAGGATCTGGCGCAACGCCGCGTGCAGTAGATGCGTCGCGGAGTGGTTCAGCGCTGTGGACTGACGCACTGACGCGTCGACGGTTGCTTCGACGGTCGCGCCAACCTGCAGACTGCCGCTGTCGAGGATGCCGTGGTGAAGGAATGCGCCTCCGGCTTTGCTGGTGTCCCGCACGTCGAAACGCAAGTCTTGCGCTGAAAGGTATCCGCAATCGCCGATCTGCCCACCCGACTCGGCATAAAACGGCGTCTCGTCCAGAACGACCACACCCTCCTCGCCTGCCGACAAGCTCTGCACCGACATCCCTTCCTTAAACAGCGCCAGCACCTTGCCGGTGCCAGACGTTCCGAGATAACCGGTAAAACGTGTCTCGCCCTCGACTTTGACCAAGCTGTTGTAATCCATACCGAACGCGCTGGCAGAGCGCGCGCGTTCGCGCTGCGCCTCCATCTCGCGTTCGAAGCCTTCTTCATCCAGCGTCAGCTCACGTTCCCGCGCGATGTCGCCGGTGAGGTCGACGGGGAATCCATAGGTATCGTAAAGCTTGAAAATCAACTCACCAGGAATGACGCCACCCTGCAGGTCGGCGAGGTCCTGCTCAAGAATCTTCAGACCCTGTTCGAGCGTCTTGGCAAACTGCTCTTCTTCGGTCTTCAGCACGCGTTCGATGTGTGCCTGCTGAGTCTTCAACTCAGTGAAGGCATCGCCCATCTCGGCAACCAGCGCGCCGACAATCTTGTGAAAGAAGCTGCCCTTCGCGCCCAGCTTGTTGCCGTGACGACAGGCCCGACGGACGATCCGGCGCAGCACATAGCCGCGTCCCTCGTTTGAGGGCGTCACACCATCAGCGATGAGGAAGCCGCATGACCGAATGTGGTCGGCCACAACTTTCAACGACGCCTGCCCGTCATTGCTGCATCCGATCGCCTGGGCGGAGGCGTTCAGCAGACTCTGGAAGAGGTCGATCTCGTAATTGGAATTGACGTGCTGCAGCACGGCGCTGATGCGCTCCAGGCCCATGCCGGTATCAACGCTCGGCGCCGGCAGCGGGTGCATCACGCCATCGGCTGTCCGGTTGAACTGCATGAAGACGTTGTTCCAGATTTCAATGTAACGATCACCGTCTTCCTCTGGCGAACCAGGTGGGCCGCCCCAGATATGGTCGCCATGGTCGAAGAAGATTTCCGTACAGGGACCGCAAGGCCCGGTATCACCCATCGCCCAGAAGTTATCCGACGCATAGGGTGCGCCCTTGTTATCGCCAATGCGGACCATGCGCTCGGCCGGCACGCCGACCTCTTTGGTCCAGATGTCGTACGCCTCATCATCGCTGGCATACACGGTAACCCAGAGCTTTTCCTTGGGTAGGTTCAGCCACTGCTCCGAAGTCAAAAATTCCCACGCGTAGGTGATCGCGTCGCGCTTGAAATAGTCGCCAAAACTAAAATTGCCGAGCATCTCGAAGAAAGTGTGATGCCGCGCCGTGTAACCGACGTTCTCCAAATCATTATGCTTGCCGCCGGCACGCACGCACTTCTGACTGGTGGTAGCGCGTGTGTACGCGCGCTTTTCCAGGCCGAGGAAGCAGTCCTTGAACTGATTCATGCCGGCGTTGGTGAACAGAAGGGTCGGGTCGTTCGCCGGAATCAGCGAACTTGAGGCCACACGCGTGTGGCCCTTCTCTTCGAAGAAGCGGAGGAAGGCTTCACGGATTTCTGCGCTTTTCATAGATTTCTTCCAGAAGACAGCGGCCAAACGGCTGCAAAAACGACACGGCGAAGCAGCGCCCGGAGCCGGTTCGCAACTATCCAAACAGATAGCCGGCAAAGGGCCGCATTATATCGGCCCTACGCCGCGCGCATAGAGGAGAAATACGATTGAAACAAGCTATTGGATAGCGATTCGACCCTACGACCTGGCGAACGCAGCGAAGGTCTCTAGGACCGGCTCTACGTGATCGGGGCGGATATCAAGGTGCGTCACCATCCTCAACCGCGGCGCCGCGGTCAGGATAATGCCTCGCTGCGCGCAAAACGCCTTCAGTGCGGTTGCACGATCACCAATGTCCACGTAGACCATGTTGGTCTGCACCGGCTCGACGGTGTAGCCAAGCGCCTCTAGGCCTTGCGCGATTTCATAAGCTCGCTGGTGGTCGTCGGCCAAGCGTTGCACATGGTGATCCAGCGCATAGAGCCCGCCGGCAGCCAGGACACCAGCCTGACGCATGCCGCCCCCGACCATCTTGCGCAACCGCCGCGCCCTGCCGATAAGCGCTTCGTCACCACAAAGCACCGAACCAACCGGCGCCCCCAGCCCTTTCGACAGGCATACCGATACCGAGTCGAAATGACGACTGATGTCGCCGGCTGTGCAGCCCAGCTTCACCACAGCATTGAATAACCGCGCACCGTCGAGATGCAGTGCAAGCCCCCTTTCTCGCGTGAAGGCCCTTGCCTCGGCCAGGTATTCAAGTGGCAGGACTTTACCGTGCATGGTGTTTTCCAGCGCCAGCAACCGGGTGCGGGCGAAGTGGAAATCGTCTGGCTTGATCGCCGCCGCGACCCGATCCAGATCCAGCGTGCCATCACTTTCCATCTCGACCGGCTGCGGCTGGATCGAGCCCAGCACCGCAGCCCCGCCGGCCTCATATTTATAGGTGTGAGCCAGCTGGCCAGTGATGTACTCATCGCCTCGTTCGCAGTGCGACATAAGCGCGAGCAAATTGCTCATCGTGCCGCTGGGAACGAACAATCCGGCGTGCATACCCAACCGAGTGGCGAGGGTCTGCTCCAGCTGCCGGACCGTCGGATCTTCACCGTAAACGTCATCGCCGGTAAGCGCACTCAGCATGGCATCGCGCATTCCGACCGTGGGCTGGGTGACCGTATCACTGCGAAGATCAATGAGGCTCATGGTGATTCCTTTGGACATAAAACGTTGGTGCGCGCGCGTCTGCCTTGATGCACTCGGGTTAGCGCAGCAAACGGGTATCCAGTACCGCCGATCCGCCGTCCAGCATGGTTTCGGTGATATTGATGAAATCATCAGTGGTGACTTTGTCGAGACGCATCAGACCGCGGGCAACATCGTCCAGGGAATGGCGACCTTTGCTGCGCTGGCGGATTTCGCGATCGAGCTCCTGCAGTAGCAATACCGCCCTGGCCGTAATGGGCCCGGTGGAATGCTCGGTGCGCAGACTGTCGACCTTGCGGCTCCATTTGGTCAGGTCTTCACGCACCCGCTGATAGCGATCTTCGCTCATGCCTCCGGCACGCCTTACCAGCTCGATTGCGTAATATTCAGCCAGCCCTTCGCTAATCCAGTCGCTGCGATCAGCGTCGGTAATTCGGCTGAATACGTGGACAAGCTCGTGAACCAGTGAACTGGTGCCGTTCTCACTGACGAGGGGCCGATCGGCGTGCATGAACAAGGAGTTCGGGCCGGACAGGCCACCCCGCCACATCGGATCGCCCGCACCGACGATCAGCAGCTTCTTT
Source organism: Pseudomonas sp. DNDY-54 (assembly GCF_019880365.1). Taxonomy (NCBI): domain Bacteria; kingdom Pseudomonadati; phylum Pseudomonadota; class Gammaproteobacteria; order Pseudomonadales; family Pseudomonadaceae; genus Pseudomonas; species Pseudomonas sp. DNDY-54. The sequence continues at coordinate 1,614,746 of NZ_CP082271.1, read as the reverse complement.
GGGTCCCGCGGGAATACGTTCTGTATTTCCGGCCAGACGAAGGTCAGCATTGTCAGCACATCCATCCGCCGCACCCCTTCGCCCACCGGCGCCGCCACCGTAACATCGGTCTCCCCCAGCTTGGCTCTGCGACTACCAAGTTTGCCAGCCAGGATCCAGCCGGTTGGACGATCGAAAAGACGTTCGCGATTGTCGATGCGGAAGCGGTTCTTACCGATGCGGGGCCACCCCGTCTCAACACTCTTCCAGCCCTCGGGCAGCTCAACCTTCAGGCGTGAGATCAGCCTGACCCCGTCCTGTTGATCAAGGCGACCGCTTGGGACCAGATCGTCACCACGAAGCAGTGCCCAGTCATCTGTCATACGTGCATCGAAGCGGCCGCTTTTGCGCTGGTGACTGACTTTCACCCGGTAGCTCAACCGCGCCTTACCAGGAGCGGGCCGCCAGACACCGCGACCATTCTCTTGTTGCCAAGTGCCCTCGCCGTCCGCTTGGAAATCGCTATAAATCCCCTCGTCGCCGAGCTTGAAATCAAGGTACCGAACAACGCTGCCATCCTCGAGCAGCAGCTCGACTTCGGCAGTGTCCTGGTCGGGAACGAATTTGACATTGAAGTCCAGATCGACTCGCTTGGCCGCATAGGCCGGCGCAACGAAGAGCAGCAATAGGACGGCTAGCAGCGGTAACTGACGGAGGGACATCGAGCGGCTCCAGATAGGTTCAGTGCTAAGACGGCACGGCCGGAGGTAGATTCAACCGGCCCGAAAAATCAAATGGTCTTCCCAGTCTTCGTCCGCGACGGAGCCCTCGGCAAGCATTCGGCCTGACTGCGATATGCCTTCGGCATGCACCGCATCCACGTCACCACACACAAGGTGATGCCAAAGTGGCAGGTCCTTTCGCTCCGCGACGAGGCGGTAACCACAGGTAGGCGGTAGCCATTTGAATTGTGCGGCATCCGCTGCGGTCAGCTGAACGCAGTCGGGCACACTGGCCCGCCGGTTGGGATAGTCGCTGCAACGACAGGTCTTGAGATCAAGCAATTTGCAGGCGATGCGCGTGTAATAGACGCTGCCGTCCTCTTCATCCTCAAGCTTCTGCAGACAGCAAAGCCCGCAACCGTCACACAGCGATTCCCACTCGTTTGAGTCAAGCTCAGCAAGGGTTTTGCGCTTCCAGAAGGGTTCGACTTTAGCTGCCATGAACAGAGCGTCTCAGATAAAGATGCGAGTCTAGCCACTGCCACGCACGCGGCCAAGCGTGGCCGCGTGCCCAGTCGCTTGGCGGGCTGATGGGCGACCGGCGGTACGCCCGTTGAGACGTCACATCGGATCGTTGCGGCGCAACAACTCTTCTGGAAGATGCTCGATATAGTCGTCCTCGGGGGGCGGCATCTGTAAGTGATACCCCTGCTTCTCCAAGTTCTCGAGCACGGTGGTGATGTCCTCCCGCGCCAGCTTTCGCTCGGGCGTAAGCACCATATCGAAGGCGAGCTGCGGCGGGCCGAAGGCCGCGAGCAGCGCTTCGGGAACACGCGCTAACGCCTCGCTGCGTTCGACGTACAAATACATTCCAGGCTTGCGCGGGCTTCTATAGATGGAGCAAATACGTTTCATGGTTTCTCTTCCGACAGCACATCGAGGAGCGCTTGCCCCATCCGCTCACGACGCCAGCCGCGCAGCGAATCGGGCAATTCATAAGGACCGTCCGGATATCCAGTTTTCAGCAAGGCTTCAAGCACCTTCTTACGCAGCATCAGCTCCGAAGAAATCTCGAGAGCCTCGGCCTCACGCTGCCCCACCGCGCGCAATTTCTTCAACAGCCCCGACGCTTCCAGCGGTAACGGCTCAGGCAAGGGCTCAGGCCAATCCTGCTCAGGCGTGGCCGCGGCGCTGCGAATGAGCTCAAGCAAGGTTTCGCCATCCTGCCGCACGGTGCGCGGATGCATATCGTCAATGCGCGCCAGGCTGACCAGATCGGTTGGCTGGGTACGGGCGAGCGGCCATAGGCTATGTTCTCGCAGAACACGATTGCGGGGCTGATTGCGCATCCGCGCCTGACGCTCGCGCCAAGCGGCCAATACACGCAGCACGGCGAGCTGTTTCGGCTTCAGACGCCAGGCCTGTTTGACTTCTCGATAGGCTTCATCAGGGTCGGTTTCGCGCTGCAGGTTAACGACCAGTTCTGCACCATCCTCCAGAACCCAGGCGCGTTTCTCGTCGGACAGCTTTGGCAGCAATGCCTCGTACAGCTCGGCCAGATGCTGCGCATCCTCAGCCGCATAGCGCACCTGCATGTCGCTTAGCGGACGCTGGAGCCAGTCGGAGCGCGTCTCGCCTTTGGGCAGCTCGATGTTCAGAACGCTCTGCACCAAGCGTGAGTAGCCCATGGAGAAACCGATGTTCAGGTAGCCCGCCGCAAGCTGCGTATCGAACAAAGGGATCGGCAGACTGCCCGTCAAGCGCCAGAGCACTTCCAGATCCTCGCTGCATGCGTGCAGGACTTTAACCACAGCAGGGTCTTCCAGCAGGCCTGCAAACGCACTCCAGTCAGTGATCAGCAGAGGGTCGATCAAATAGGCGCAACGCCCGTCACCCACCTGAAGCAAAGCGGCAATCGGATAAAAGGTATCGACCCGCATGAACTCGGTATCCACCGCTACATAAGGCAGCTGGCGCCACTCGGCACAAAGGCGGGCCAGATGCCCATCATCCAGCACCCATTGAGTTTCGATGGCCACTAGGCCCTCCTTAGTTGTTCGGTATTCCGACCGGCACGCGGGCGAAGAGGCGCGCAGTATATATCGTGCCTCCCGATTCGCAGCGCCTTCATCCGCAGCGTCAAACCGGCGTGATACTGTCACGCGCGCCACCTCGAACGGAGCCCCGCCATGCCAATCGCCCAACTGATAAACGCCACCCAACTGAAGGCACGCCTGACAGAGCCAACCCTTCGCATTCTGGATTGTCGGTTTTCGCTGGACGATCCGGCATATGGCAGACGCAGCTACGAAGAGGCGCATATTCCCGGCGCCGCTTTCCTCGACTTGGAGAAAGATTTGTCAGGACCGGTGATACCGGGCCAAACCGGCCGACACCCGCTTCCGCAGCCGGAGCAGCTGATTGAGCGCTTTCGCGGGGCGGGCCTGAACAACGACAGCGAGGTGGTGCTTTACGACGATGGCCCCGGCGCATTTGCGGCAAGAGGATGGTGGTTATTGGCATGGCTCGGTAAGCGCAGCGGCGTGTATCTGCTGGACGGCGGCTTCAGGGCCTGGCTGGACGCCGCCGGGGGTGTATCCGGTGAACAGGCCAGCATTCCGCCAGGCACATTCGAAGGCACGCCCGATGACAGCCTGGTAATTAACGCGCAGCAGTTGCTGGCCCATCTGAATAAACCTGATCTGACCCTTCTGGACGCCCGCGCTCTGCCTCGTTTTCTCGGTGAGCAGGAGCCTATCGATCCAGTAGCCGGGCATATCCCCGGTGCTCGCTGCGTGCCGTTTACTGAAAACCTCGACGCGACCGGGCGCTTTCTCTCCTCGTCGCAGCTGCGCGCTCGGTTCGATCAGCAATTGGCGGGACGATCACCCGACACTCTGGTCGCCTATTGCGGGTCCGGCGTCACGGCGTGCCATAACCTGTTTGCGCTGTGCCTAGCGGGGCACCCGATCCCCAAGCTTTATCCAGGCTCCTGGAGCGAGTGGATTACCGACCCTGACAGGCCTATCACTTCAAGCAAGGCACAACTACGTGACTAAACGGTCAGGTTCAGGCTAGACGGTTTTATTGGCAGTTTTCCAGTTAATCGCTGCCGATCGTCGTTATTTACGAAACTTTGCACTCTTTCAATTGCGAGCGATCGGGGAAGCTTGATAGGGTCCGAGCCGCTTTTTCCCTTGGAGTACAACAATGAAAACAACTTGGTTGAAGACCGCCATTGCAATAGCCGTAGGCGCCCTTTCCACTCAGGCGATGTCCGCTGGCTTCGCGCTCAATGAGCAAAGCATCAGCGGCATGGGCACCTCATTCGCAGGTCGCTCCTCTTCTGCCGACGACGCCACCACGCTGTTCGGAAACCCGGCGGGCATGTCGCGCCTGAAGCGTGAGGAAGTTAGCTTTGGCATGGCTGCGATCAGTGCCAAGACGGATATAAAAGATACTTCTGCCTTTACTCCACAGGGTCCAGGCGGCCTTCGTGCCCCTGTCGGCGGTAGCAACGATGGCGACATGGTGCCAGTTACGGCTGTACCTATGGGTTACTACGTCAAACCGATCGACGATAAGTGGGCGATCGGTGTCGGGGTGTACGTCCCGTTTGGCCTGATTGCCGACTATGAAAGCGGTTTCCAAGGGCGCTACCACGGCGATTACAGCGAAGTGCGTGTAATTACAGTCCAGCCAACGGTCAGTTATCGCTTCAACGAGAAGCTGTCGATCGGCTTCGGCCCTACCTTGAACCGCATTGATGGCGAACTACAAAGTGCGACCATCAACCCGATCCCAGGTGGCAATGATGGGCGAGTCAAAGTAAAGGGTGACGATACCGCGGTCGGTTTTAATGCCGGCATTTTGTATGAACTGACCCCACAAACACGCATGGGTTTGACATATCGATCTAAGGTTGAATACACGCTTGAGGGCGATACAGAACTTAAAGAAGGATTCAATCAGCTCGGTGTGGCCGGTAAGTACGACGCATCCCTCGACCTGACCACTCCAGAGTCAATCGACCTTTCGGTAACTCACGAACTCAACGATCAATGGACGCTATACGCAGGCGCGATGCTGACACGCTGGAGTCGCTTTGAAGCGATCGTAATCGACAACGAAGGTCTTCCTTCCGGCCCACTCAATCCTATTATCGAAGAACAAGATTGGCACGATACTTGGTCCTATGCCATCGGTACAGCGTACAAGCTGAACCGTGAGTGGACGCTGCGTACAGGCTTGGCCTTCGATCAAAGCCCGACGAATAACCTGCATCGGTCACCACGAATCCCCACCGGTGACCGCACTGCGGTGAGCTTTGGACTAGGCTGGAACCCGACCGACGACGTTACGGTTGATCTCGCTTACTCTTATCTTTGGGAAGAAGAAACAAAAGTGCGCCGCGAGCATCCATCCAAGGGTATTTACAACGCCACCTACGAAAACAGCGCCCACGGTTTCGGTGCTGCGCTTAGCTACCGCTTCTGATGCACCCCGCCCCGACCGCTCGGTCGGGGCACCCTCTCCGCTACTTCGCTAAAGCCTGTTCCACCGCCTTGATCAGCTCTGGATCATCGGGCTCGACCTTGCTCGAAAAATAATCCACCACCTTCCCGTTCCGGTCGACCACGTACTTATAGAAGTTCCACCGTGGTGCGCCTCCTGCCTGCTCGGCCAGTTCCCTAAACAGCGGTATCGCATCGCTGCCCCGCACCGGTTGCGTTTGAGCCATCGGGAAGGTCACGCCGTAGTTGACGTAGCACACCTCGGCGGTTTCAGCCGCGTCGTCGGATTCTTGGAAAAAATCATCGGATGGCACCCCCAGGATGGCCAGCCCGTCATCCTTGTATCGCTGGTAAAGCGCCTCCAGGCCTTTGAATTGGGGGGCGAACCCGCAGAAGCTCGCCGTATTGACCACGACCAGCGCCTTTCCCTGAAATTGTTCGCACAGATCAATGGTGTCTTTCGAGCGCAGCTTCGGTAACTCGTGTTGCAGCAAGGCAGGGCATTGTTCCGCAACGGCAGGCCCGGCCAACAGAGCCAATCCGAGCGACGCGGCAAGCAAGGCAATTTTCATGACGAAACTCCAGGCGAAAACGCATCCACGCTACTCCCGCGCCGTCGCGTGAGCAACGCCCGCTGAACGCCTAGCCGTTCAACCCAGATCTCGCTATATACAACGCTATATAGCGCTTGTCAGAATGCTCTTCTCTACGGGAGCCGACTATGAACAAAGCCGATCAGCTGGAACCACTGCGCCTCGATGGGCAGCTCTGGTTCAACCGCGGCGAAAAGGGTTACTTAGGGGGCAAACGTATCGAGCTACTCGCTCAGATTGAGGCGACTGGCTCGATCAGCCGAGCGGCGAAAGCCGTCAAGCTCAGCTACAAGGCGGCCTGGGATGCGGTCGACTCGATGAACAACCTGTCAGAACGCCCGTTGGTCATGCGCGCGGCCGGTGGGGCCAAGGGGGGCGGTACACAGCTGACGGATTTCGGCCGGGAGATGCTGCACGTATGGCAGCGGATGCAACACGAATATGAGCGATTTCTTGTGCACGTCGCGCAGGGGATTGACGGTTTCGCGGATATCGACAGGCTGCTCAGAGCAATCGCCATGAAAACCAGCGCACGCAACCAATTTCGCGGGCACATCATCCATATCGAGAAAGGCGCAGTGAACGGCAGCGTCACGCTGGATATTGGCGATGGTCAGACCATCACCGCCACCCTGACCAACAACAGTATCGACGAACTCCAGCTCGCGCCGGGGAAGGTCGCGATGGCCCTGATCAAAGCCAGCTTCGTCCTGCTTTCCTCCGATGCCGACGTGAAGATCAGCGCCCGCAACCGCCTGACAGGAACGATTACGGGCTTGACCCCCGGTGCCGTAAGCTGCGAAGTCAAGCTTGCCCTGTCCAGCAACCGCACGCTGAGCGCCGTCATCACCAACGAGGGTGCCGAGGAGCTGGGGCTGGCGGTCGGTCAGTCCTGCACCGCGCTTATCAAGGCGTCCCACGTGATCATCGCAGTGGATTGACCGATGAATAGCATTCACATGATGTTCATCACGGTAATAGCCACCTGTGCTCCCCTGATCGGGCGCGCGGACGTGGTGCAGGTTGCAGTGGCGTCGAACTTCACCGCCCCCATGCAGGTGATAGCCGAGCGCTTCGAGGCGCTCACGGGCCATAAAGCACTGTTGGCCTTTGGCTCGACGGGAAAGCTGTATGCGCAGATTCGAAACGGTGCACCGTTCGCGGTGCTGCTGGCCGCTGATGAACAGGTTCCGGCCAAGCTGGAATCCGAAGGGTTGGGCGTAACCGGCAGTCGTTTCACCTACGCCACCGGCACGTTGGTGCTCTGGTCCGCCAAAGACGACTACGTAGACGATCAGGCGGGCGTGCTGACACAGCGCGCGTTCCGACACCTGGCGGTTGCCAATCCGAAAACGGCGCCCTACGGTGCCGCCGCCCTGGCGACGCTGAAAGAGCTCGGCGTGCTCGAATCTGTCAGCGACCGGCTGGTGCAGGGTGAGAATATCGCCCAGACCCACCACTTCGTTGCCAGTGGGAATGCGGAGCTGGGCTTCGTCGCCCTCTCTCAAGTGTTGGCGAAGGGGCGAATTCGCAGCGGATCAGGATGGATCGTCCCGGCCTCGTATCATCCACCGATTCGCCAGGACGCCCTGCTATTGACCAGCGCACAAGACAACGCAGCAGCCCATGCCCTGCTTGATTACATGAAGAGCGCAGCGGCGACCGAGGTGATCAAGGCCTATGGCTACCGTGCAGAATGATGGACTTGCCTCACTTGGATGACGCCAGCCTCTCCGCGATCTGGCTGACGCTTAAGCTCGCTAGCGTCACTACGCTCTTGCTGCTGTTGATAGGAACGCCAATTGCCTGGTGGTTGGCGCGTACCCGCTCGCCCCTGAAAGGCCCAATCGGTGCTGTGGTGGCGCTGCCATTGGTGCTTCCACCCAGCGTACTGGGCTTCTACCTGTTGGTGGCGATGGGCCCCAATGGCCCCGTGGGTCAGGTCACCCAGTCCTTCGGGCTCGGCGTGCTGCCCTTTACCTTTGCGGGTCTGGTGGTGGGATCGGTGTTCTATTCCATGCCCTTCGTAGTGCAGCCGCTGCAGAATGCCTTCGAAGCCATCGGCGAGCGCCCGCTGGAGGCGGCGGCTACCTTACGTGCCAGCCCGCTGGACACCTTTTTCTCGGTCGTTCTGCCGCTGGCACGCCCCGGCTTCATTACCGCCAGCATTCTCGGCTTTGCCCATACGGTCGGCGAATTCGGCGTCGTGTTGATGATCGGCGGAAATATTCCCGAAAGAACTCGCGTGCTTTCGGTGCAGATTTACGACCATGTCGAAGCCATGGAGTACGCGCAGGCACACTGGCTCGCCGGTGGCATGTTGCTTTTTTCTTTCCTGGTACTCCTCATTCTCTATAACAGCCGCCTTCGGCCGGGGTGGCGCGGATGACCAGCCTGAGCGGAATCCATGCGGCGCTCCGTCTTGAGCATCCCGGCTTCACGCTGGACGTTGCCCTTCAATTACCGGGACGGGGTATCACCGCCCTGTTCGGCCCATCTGGCTCCGGCAAAACCAGCTGTCTGCGCTGCGTCGCAGGGCTGGAACCTAGCGCCTCCGGACGCCTGGAGGTGAATGGCGAGTGCTGGCAGGAATCGCGCCGTCAGCACTTCCTGCCGCCGCACCAACGAGGCATTGGCTACGTTTTCCAGGACGCCAACCTGTTCGCGCACCTGTCGGTCAAAGGCAATCTTGAGTTCGGGATGAAGCGGATCGATAAGCGCCAACGGCGGGTTGCGTGGGATACGGCGGTCGAGTTGCTGGGCGTCGGACACCTGCTCGATCGTTTGCCGGAGCGATTGTCAGGCGGCGAGCGGCAACGGGTCGGGATCGCTCGCGCATTGCTCACCAGTCCCCGCTTGTTGCTGCTGGACGAGCCGCTCGCGGCACTCGATCTGAAGCGTAAACAGGAAATCCTGCCGTACCTGGAGCGTTTGCACGGCGAGCTGGACATCCCAGTGCTGTATGTCAGCCACTCGCCGGACGAAGTAGCCCGACTCGCCGACCATCTTGTTTTGCTCGATGAGGGTCGAGTGGTCGCCCAGGGCGGCTTGCACGAGACGCTAGCCCGCCTGGATTTGCCGACCGCCTTCGGTGACGAAGCAGGTGTCGTCGTCGAATCCGTCGTCACCGGCCATGATGCCGAATACCATCTCACGCGCCTGGTGTTTCAAGGCGGGGAGGTGCTAGTGACGAAGCGGCCTGAGGCCGTCGGCCACCCGCTGCGTTTTCGCGTGCATGCGCGGGACGTCAGCCTCACGCTGGGACGAGCCGAGGGCACCAGCATCAGCAATCTACTGGCGGTGCGCGTCGAACAGGTCGTCACGGCCGATACACCGGCACACGTACTGGTTCGTCTCACCGCAGAGGGCACGCCGCTTTTGGCGCGGATCACGCGGCGATCAGCCGATCAACTCGGCGTGATCGAGGGCAAAGCGCTCTGGGCGCAGATCAAGACGGTAGCGCTGCTGGGCTGACGCATCGCTCAGCCCAGCAGCGCCAAGCCGACCAACACTGAGCACTCGACCAGTTCCAGCAGCGCACCGGCCGTATCGCCCGTGGTGCCACCGAGTCGCCTGCAGAGGCTTCGGCGCACCATGAAAACGGTGACCGCCGTAAGCGACAGCGCCATCCAGCCGCTTGCGCCTGCCAACAAACAACCCAGCACGACCGCCGCCAACACAACGCTGACGCCCGCTCGCGGCATGCGCTCGACAAGTGTCTGACCCAGCCCGCCGGGCCGCACATAAGGTGTGGTGAGAAACAGCGCTAGCAGTGCGCCCCGCCCCATCAGCGGCGCAAGCAACAACGCCAACAGCAGGCCCTGCTGGATAAGCGTCCACAGCGCGACGAACTTGAGCAACAACAACAGGACCAGTACGGTCACGGCCATTGGACCGCTGCGTGGGTCCTTCATGATCGTCATCGTACGCTCACGATCACCGAGGCCGCCTAACCATGCATCGGCGCTGTCGGCCAGACCGTCCAGATGCAGCGCACCGGTCAGCCCTACCCAGGCCGTCAGCACCAGCGCTGCCTGGAGAGCTGGCGCTGCGCTGGCAAGCCCCAGCCCAAGCAGCCAGAACACGGCGCCCAGAAGCAATCCCACCAGCGGGTAATACAGCAGCGATCTGCCAACCTGATGCGGCTCAGGCATGCCGTTTAGTCGCACCGGCAGACACGTCAGAAATTGCACGGCGATCAGAAAGGGCTGCATTGTTCTTCCAGCCAGAGCGTGGCGTCTGTAAAGCCGATCCTCAGCCGGAACAGCTCGCCATGACGAACCTCCACCTGTAACAACTGCTCACGCGGTAACCCTCGGGCGTGCGCCACTAGCAGGCGCATCACACCACCATGGGTTACGAGCAACACGTGCTCCCCGGCGCAACGGTCGACTAGCCGTTCGACGGCCTTGAGCACGCGTGTCTCAAACGCCAGAACAGGCTCTGCGCCAGGCGGGGTGAAGCCATACGGGTCAGACCAGAAACGACCTAGCGCGTCGCTGTCCTCAACCATGAGATCCGCGGCACTGCGCCCTTCCCACTCACCGAAATCGAGCTCGCGCAGGTCAGGCTCCAGTTCGAGCGAGAGCGATTGCTGCTCCGCCAGCTCGGCGCCAAACGCCGCGCAGCGTCGCAACGGTGAGCTGATAATTCGATCCCACGGCTCACGATCGATGACGGCTGCACGAAGCTGCTGCCAACCGCGCGCGGTGAGCGCATCATCCAGACGCCCGCGAAAACCACCGCCGAATTCGGTCTCGCCATGGCGCAGCATGTCCAGTTGCAGGCTCATGAATGCTTCGCTGCGACAGCGGCCTCGTCGAAGGTGGCCATGCCGTCATGCAGCGCGCAGGCCAACCGCAACAGCGGGACCGCCAGTGCCGCGCCACTACCCTCACCCAGGCGCAGATCCAGATCCAGCAGCGGCCGTGCGTCCAGGGCCGTTAATACCGCGTTGTGCCCCGGCTCGGCCGAACGGTGAGCAAACATCAGCCAGGCGCGGCAGTCGGGGTTCAACCGCACGGCGCACAGCGCCGCGACACTTGCGATAAAGCCGTCGACGAGCGCAACGATGCCGTGCTGGGCGCAGGCGATGTAGGCGCCGGTCAGTGCCGCCAGCTCGAAACCTCCCAGCCGCTGCATCCATTCGAATATGTCGTGCGAGCCCTTATGAAGCGTCAATGCGCGCCGGATAACCGCGCATTTGTGCGCTACGCCTGCGGCGTCCAGCCCGGTTCCGGGGCCCGCCAGATCCTCGGGGGCGCAGTTCAGCAATGCGCAGGCAAGAGCGGCGGCAGTGGTGGTGTTGCCAATGCCCATTTCGCCACCAATGAACAGTTCGGTCTGCTCACGTTGCGCCCGTACCACGCTGTCACGCCCGGCCTGCATGGCGAGCTGGCAGGTCGGAGCACTCATTGCCGCTTCGCGCGTGAAATTCTTCGTGCCGGCGCCTAATTCGAGATGGCGCACACCCGGCAGCGCCTGTAGCGGAACGGCAGTGCCCAGGTCGGTCACATCCAATCGTGCTCGCAACTGGCGGGCAAGCACGCTGATGGCTGCGCCACCATTAACGAAGTTGCCGAGCATTTGCCCGGTGACCGATTGCGGAAACGCCGATATTCCTTCTTCAGCGACACCGTGGTCGCCCGCAAACAACGCGATCCACAGACGATCTACCGAGGGCCGCTCGCGGCCTTGCAAGGCCGCAAGCGGCGGCACCAGCGCTTCGAGACGTCCCAGCGCACCAATCGGTTTGGTCAGCTGAGCATTGCGCTGCAGTGCCGCCTCACCTGCCCGCTCGTCCGGCTGACGACACGCATTCAACCACCACTGATTGTTCAAATGGGCGCTCCTTTAAGAATCATCGGCAAACCCGCCACGGTGAAAACGACACGATCACACCGCTCGGCCAACGCCTGGTGCAGCCACCCAGCCTCATCGACATAGCGGCGGGTCAGCTCGCCCATCGGCACCACGCCCAATCCGGTTTCGTTGCTCACCAGCACAACCCGTCCCGCCAGATCGGCAAGGCACTCGACCAGCGCCCCGCGCTCCTCTGCCAGGCGTGTCGGGTTGTCGAGCAGTAATAAGTTGGTAAGCCAGAGCGTCAGGCAATCCACCAACACGCAGTGATTAGCGCGGGCGTGCTGACGCAATACGGCTGCCAGGGCCAATGGCTCTTCGATTAATGCCCACTCGCGCGGCCGTCGGGCGCGGTGATGCGCGATGCGCTCGCTCATCTCACCGTCCAACGGCTGGCTAGTGGCGACGTAGGTGACGGGCAAGCCGCTATCACCGGCGATTCGTTCCGCCAGCCGGCTCTTGCCTGATCGAGCACCACCGAGAATGAGTTCGATCATTTCGTGAATCGCTCTTCGAGCCCACAAAGCGCCAGCAGGCAGCCGGTGTCCAGATGCGCATCGATCAGGTCAGCCAAGCGTTCGATGTCACGCTCGCGCAGCGCGTAATAGTCCACCTGCTGCACCTGCTCCAGCCCGGCCCACCGCAACAGCGCCATGCACGCGCTCGGTGATTCGAACAACCCGTGGAGATAGGTGCCGAGCACTTGGCCGTCCTTGCTGATAGCACCATCGAAACGGCCATCGTCGAGCCGCACGGCCGCGCGTTCGAGCGCCGGCCCCGTGCTGACCCCCGCATGAATCTCGTAGCCGCTGATCTCTTCGTCACCCAGCGCCAGGCGACCCCGAACGTTACGCAGCTGCTTGCAGGACATGAGCGTCGTGGAGAACTCAAGCAGCCCCAGCCCCTGACTTAGGCCCGGTGCACCCTCTAAACCGAGGGGATCGGCAATCCGCTCACCGAGCATCTGAAGCCCGCCGCACACGCCCAGCAGCTTGCCGCCGTAACGCAGGTGGCGCGTGATGGCGGTTTCCCAGCCGTTTTCACGCAGCCACGCGAGATCGGCACGCACGCTCTTGGAGCCCGGCAGAATGATCAGATCGGCAGACGGAACGCGCTGCCCGGGACCGATGAAACGCAGATCCACTTGGGGATGCAGGCGCAGCGGGTCGAAATCGGTGTGGTTGCTGATACGGGGCAATACCGGCACCACTACGTTCAGCGTCTGCCCTTCCTTTATCGATTGACGAACATCGACTGCGTCTTCGGCTTCGAGATGAAAGTCCATCAGGTAGGGCAGCACACCGAGCACGGGTTTGCCCGTGCGCTGCTCGAGCCAATCGAGGCCCGGTTGCAGCAAGGCAATATCGCCGCGGAATCGATTAATCACAAAGCCCTTCACCCGCGCCTGTTCACTCCCGCTAAGCAACTCAAGCGTACCCACGAGATGGGCGAATACACCCCCCTTGTCGATGTCCGCGATTAGGATTACCGGGCAATCCACCGCTTCGGCAAAACCCATGTTGGCGATGTCATTGGCGCGCAGATTGATCTCCGCAGGAGAGCCCGCTCCCTCGACCATCACCACGTCGAAATCGGTACTCAAGCGCCGGTGGGAGTCGAGAACGGCAGTCATCGCTACGCGCTTGTAATCGTGATACGCCACGGCATCCATGTTGCCGATCGCCCGCCCGTGGATGATCACCTGCGCGCCGGTATCGCTGTTGGGCTTGAGCAGGATCGGGTTCATATCGGTATGCGGTGCGAGCCTGGCGGCCTGCGCCTGAACCGCCTGGGCTCTGCCGATCTCGCCACCATCGGCAGTCACGGCACTGTTGAGCGCCATGTTCTGCGGTTTGAACGGCACAACCGACACGCCGCGACGGCTGAGCCAACGGCAAAGGGCGGTGACCAGTGTGCTCTTGCCCGCATCGGAGGTGGTGCCCTGGACCATCAAGGTGCTCATGTCTCGCCCTCCTGAAACGCAGACAATGCGTCTGTGAGCCGTTGCCAACCGGGCTCGTCGGCCGGCAGGCCGAATCGCACGCTCTCGGGGTAGCGATAGCGGCGAACGAGGATGCCTCGGCCTGCCATCAACTCAAACAGCCGATCCGATCGGTCCGTGGCAACCCATTGAAATAACCCGCACCCACCGGTGGGCGGCAGCTTATGTTCGATCAGCAACTGGCTCAGCCGGTGGCTATCGACCGACAGACGCTCGCGCTGCAGACGCTGGCCTGGCCGGTCGCTCAGCAAGGCAGCTCCGACGAATCGAGAGGGTCCGGTCACGGGCCAAGGGCCCAACGCCTCATCCAGCAGACTGAGCACATCAGGCTCCGCCAGTACGAATCCAAGCCGCGCACCGGCCATGGCAAAGAACTTGCCGAACGAACGCAGCACGATCAGCCCTGATAAATGACTGTGCATGGCGAGGCTCTGCGCGGGAGTCGGATCCATGAAGGCCTCGTCAACGACCAACCAACCGCCTCGCGCCGCCAGCCGCTCATGCCACTCCAACAGGCGTGCCGGTGAGAACAGCCGGCCCGTTGGATTGTTCGGGTTGACAATCACCAACACGTCCAGCTGTTCGAGGGCTCGCGGGACGCTGCCTTCACTGAATTCGAATACGCAGTGGCCTTCTCGACGCCAGGCCTCGGCGTGCTCACCATAACAAGGAGAAACGACCCCAACATGCCCTCGCCGGCGAAGTCGCGGCAGCATCTGGATAGCCGCCTGGGAGCCGGAAACTGGTAATAGCGATTCGGCGTTGTAATAGGCGCGTGCAGCGGCCACCAGCCCGTCGTCGACCTCGGGGAGGCGTGCCCAGGCCTCTGCAGGCACGGGCGGTACATCGAATCCGTAAGGTGCGATGCCTGTCGACAAATCGAGCCAGTCCGACAGCGGGATACCGAATGCCTTCGCCACCGCACGCAAACGGCCACCGTGTTCAAGCATGCAGCCAATCTCCCAAGGCCATCACCAGCAACCAGAGGCCAACCCCGCCCCACACCAGATCCAGCGAACGTTCGATATCGCCAGTCATGGGCGCAGCACCTACACCGAGCATCGGGCGTACATGAACCTCGCCGTGATAAATGGCAGGGCCGCCCAGCGAAACACCCAGCGCACCGGCACCCGCCGCCATCACGGGTCCCGCGTTTGGGCTGTCCCAGCGCGATGCCTGACGTCGCCAACAACGAACCGCGGTACGGGTCTGGCCGAGTACGGCATAGGTCAACGCGACCAGCCGCGCAGGAAGGTAATTGAGTCCATCATCGATCCGCGCGGCCGCCCAGCCGAATCGGCCGAAGCGCGCGTTGCGGTAGCCCCACATCGCATCCAGGGTATTGCTCAATCGATACAGGACGACGCCTGGCGCACCGGCCAGCGCGAACCAGAACAAGGCCGCGAATACGGCGTCACTGCCGTTTTCCAGCGCCGACTCGGTCGCCGCGCGCGCCACGCCGTGCTCGTCCAGGCCACTCGTGTCGCGGCTGACGATATAGCCAACGCGGATTCGCGCATCAGCCAGCCTGCCTTGACGCAACGCACTCACAACGGGCAGTAGGTGTTCGCCCAGGCTGCGAAGGCCGAGCGCTACATACAGCAGCAGAACCTCCACCCACCACCCGATCCCGGGCAGAAGACTGAGCAGCCAGGCCACAACCGTCAGAGGCAAAACCGCTATGCACCACGCTGTGACGCCGTGGCTGCGCCAGCCGCGGCCGTCGGGGCCATTGAAATGCCCCTCTAAACGATTCGCCACCTCTCCGAACATGACCAGTGGATGACGGCGGCGCGGCTCACCCAGCAGCACGTCCAGACCAACCCCGGCCAGGCAGCTCAGCGCGACACTCATCCGCTCGCACCCCAGCTGTTGTGATACAGCAGTTCGTCGAGTGGGCGCGGCTCGGCCCAGCCTTCGAGCGCCAACATGGGCGCCGAATAAAATTCGGCGACCGGGCCAAGACAAATCACCGCAATCGGCTCGGCGCCCACTGGCATCTGGAGCAGCGCTGCCAAGGCCTGCGGATCGAACAGCGACACCCAACCCATTCCCAGCCCTTCTGCGCGAGCCGCAAGCCACAGGTTCTGGATCGCACAGGCGGCCGAAGCGAGGTCCATCTGTGGCAAGGTACGGCGGCCAAACACGTGCGCTTCTCGCCCGTCCATTAACGCGACCACCAACAGCTCGGCGCATTCGAGGATGCCCTCAACCTTCAACTGCATGAAGGTGTCACCCCGCTCCCCCAGCGCCTTGGCGGTCAGGAGGCGCTCCGCTTCGACCTGTTCGGCGATCGCCTCTCGCACCTCGCGTTGCGTGATACGAATGAACCGCCAGGGCTGCATTAAACCGACACTGGGCGCCTGATGTGCCGCTTCCAACAGGCGAGCCAACAGCGCGGGGGCGACCGTCCCGCTGCAGAAATGGCGCATATCCCGCCGTTCGGCAATCGCACGGTAGACGCCGGCCCGTTGCGAATCGGGAAAGGCGTGTTTGCTCATGGTTTAAACAGCGCCGCGGCTGCCTCCGGATTCGATGGCAGGTAGAAATGGATATAGGAAGCGGTAAGTCGCCCTTCGCGAAAAACCGCTTCGGCAGTGCGCTTATAGTTTGGGCACTCCCCTCGGGTAAGCGGCCGGAGTGATGATTCGAGCGAGGAATGATGGAAGGTGTGGCCGCGCAAGCGCCCCTCCGGCAGCTCAATGTCCTGCAGTGCCAGCGCAGTGAGGCGCGGCTGCAACGTGGCTTCGCCAGGCAGCAGACCAAGCATTGCTTGCCGTACGCCGTGTTTATCTGTCAGTCCGTCAAGCAAATAGAGCATGCCGCCACACTCGGCCACGATTGGTTTCCCTGACAGGTGATGCCGGCGGATCGCGTCGGCAATCGGGTAATTCCCGCTCAGCGCCTGCATATGCAACTCCGGATACCCACCGGGCAGGTACAGGCTGTCCACAGCCGGTAATTGGTTGCACTGCAACGGCGAAAAGAACAGCAGTTCAGCGCCCAGCGAGCGCAGCAGATCAAGGTTGGCCTGGTAGATGAACGCGAATGCTGCATCGCGTGCCACGCCTATCCGTACGCCGTTCAAGAGCCGCGGCAATGCCTGGCCTGCCTGGGGCTGGAAGCGGACCGGAGCAGGCAGCCGGCAATCCGCACTTCTCGCCAACGCATCGGCCGCCGCGTTTAGCCGCGCATCCAGGTCGGACAGCTCATCGGCTTGCACCAGACCAAGGTGCCGACTCGGCAATTCCATGGCCTCGCTGCGCGGCAGCGCCCCGTACCACTCAAGCGTTGGCGGCAGGCAATCACGCAGGATGTCGCCGTGGCGGCTGCTGCCTACGCGGTTGGCCAGCACGCCGGTAAAAGGTAGACCCGGTTGAAAACTGGCCAGGCCATGCGCCAAAGCACCGAACGTTTGCGCCATGGCCGAGCCATCGATAACCGCCAGGATCGGAATGCCCAGGTGTCTCGCCAAATCGGCGGCCGACGGGCTGCCGTCGAACAGACCCATGACGCCCTCGATCAAGATCAGATCGCTGTCACCCGCTGCTTCCCAAAGCAAATGACGGCTTTCCTGCTCGCCGACCATCCACATATCGAGCTGGTAGACAGGATGGCCGCTGGCTCGGGCCAGGACCATCGGATCGAGAAAGTCGGGACCGCACTTGAACACGCGGACCCGCTTACCCTGGCGCGTATGCAACCGCGCCAGGCCAGCTGTTACGGTGGTCTTACCCTGGCCAGACGCGGGCGCGGCAATCAACACCGCCGGGCAGTGGCGAGGCTCATCCATCGTGCGTGCAGCCGGCAGACGTATCGATGCGTGCGATAAAGATAGGCATCAGAACTCCACGCCTTTCTGCGCCTTCACACCCGCCTTGAACGCATGTTTGACCACGCTCATGTCGGTGACCGTATCGGCGGCCTCGATCAGCCCTGGGGGCGCGCCTCTACCGGTCACTACGACGTGCTGCAGTAACGGCCGCGACTCGATGTCGGCGAGTACGGGCTCCAAGTCGAGATAGCCGTATTTCAGCGCAATATTCAGCTCATCAAGCACGACCAACCCGATGCTTGGATCAGCCAGCAGTTCAGCCGCCACCGCCCAGGCTTCCCGTGCCTTGGTGATGTCGCGCTGACGGTCTTGGGTTTCCCAGGTAAAGCCTTCGCCCATCACGTGATAGCTGACCTCGTCCGGGAAGCGCCGGAAGAAATTTTCCTCACCCGTGCTGGCGGCCCCCTTGATGAACTGCACGACACCCACCTTGATGCCGTGCCCCAAGGCACGTGCAACCATGCCGAACGCCGAGCTGCTCTTGCCTTTGCCATTGCCAGTGTGGACCAATAGCAAACCGTATTCGGCTTGAGCCTCGGCAATTTTCTGGTCGACCAGCGCTTTCTTTCGCTGCATGCGTGCCTTGTGGCGCTCGTCGCGTCCGCTGGCCTCGTTCATGCTCGGGCCCCATTGCGCTGAGTGGCCCAGGCACGAAGCCCCACGAACAGCACCGCAGCGGTGCCGACATACAACGCCAACGTCCCCAGATACCGCGGGTAATAAGTGCCGATGCGCTCGGCCAGCTGCGTCAGGCTCGGATCGGGGTAGCGCCCGGAGAAGAATAGAAACCCGCCGCCTGAAAACAGATAGCAGACGAATGCGCTCAGCATCACGCATCCAGCCAATGACGCCAGGCTGACAAGGCGATCACGATGCAGTCGCGCATAGAGCCGGCCTCCGAGCCACAACGAGCCGTAAGCCGGCACCAGCATCCAGTACGCCGGAGACACGCAATAGCTGCTCACCCCGTTCCATTCGATGGCCGCGAAATCCAGCAGCGAAGCCTCAACGAAGAGTGCTGGAAATACCCAGCGCGGCGTGAGCAGAACTCCCGCGATGAAGAACACCGCCCAAGACGCACTCGGCAGGTTCACCGAAGCGAAGTGCTGGCCACGTGTCATGGCCATCAGCGCCACCAGCGAAATGCCGATGGCCAGTTGGGCCCGGTGGGACAGTTTGATCATTGTGTTCTCCTTGGAAAGGTACTGCGCCCAAAAGCGCGGTTAAAGCGCCTGATAGCGGACCGTGAAGTGAACCGCCCTACCAGGCTGTTCATAGCTTTGAGCAGTTTCGTAATCGCGGTCGAACAGGTTGCTCAGCCTGGCCTGCAGCCGCCACGACTCGTCGATGCGGTACTCGCCTCGTAGATCCATAAGGGCATAGCCCGGCAGTCGCTCAGCCTCGGCGTTGCTGGCTCGGTCGTAACGTTGGCTGGCCGTGTAGAAGGTGGTACCGACGGCGAAGCGACCGATTTCGCGGTCCAGATCAATATTTAGGGTGCGCTTGGAACGACGTGGCAGCAGATGCCCATGGTTGGCCTTGCTGCGATCCTGGGGATCGAGAATCGTCAGGGTGGTCGCGACATCCCAACCGAACATCTGTGTAGCCGCACTGCCTTCAACGCCGCGAATCCGAGCAACATCGACGTTCTGCGGTTGCATGGGGCTGCTGCCGGTCCAAATGATCAGATCGTCAACCTGAGTTTCGAACGCGTTCAGGCTCCACGCGCCCCACCGCTGTTCGCCTTTCAGACCCAACTCATAGCTTTGCGACTCTTCGGGGTTCAGGCCCGGATTGCCCGCTGTGAAACCCGTGTCCGGTGCATACAGATCATTGAAGGTCGGCGCCTTGAAAGCAGTGCCATAGGAAGCGCTGAGTACCAGGTTGTCGCGCAGGTCGTAGCTCCAGCCCAGGTTGCCGGTGTCATGATTGCCAAACTGCTGGTTGTCGTCCCGGCGCACGCCAGCCACAACCCCGTGCCGTCCGAAGCGAGCCTGATACTGGAGGTAGCCACCCTGGTTGGTGCGCGAATCGATGGAATAGTCATCGCTGACGTCGATACGGTCCTGCTGGTAGTCGAAGCCGAGCGAGAGCAGTTGTTCGTCTGCCAGCGTGAAGTCGTTCTGCCAACCGAACGTGTCCCGCTTGGTATCGAACCGCGAAAAGAAGGTTCCATCTCGGAAGTTATCGCCATTGTCTTCGCTGTGGCCCGCCTGCAAGGTCACCAGCCATGCATCGAGCGGAGCAAACCGCGCACGTCCGCCCACGACTTGCTGACTGCCGTCACTGTAGGCAAAGCGGCCGCTGGTTCCGGAGGTCGTTCTCGAGTCGTAGTCGCTGTGACTCTCGACGTGCAGCCAGCTACCGTCCAGTTCCAGGCCATTGTCAAAGCGGTAACCGCCACGCAGTGAACCGGACGTTTCACGATAGCCGTCCGCGTCAGCCTCATAAGCACGCGGCGCGGAGGAACGGAACGCACGTGAGTTGATGCCGTCTGTGGATTCGCTGGCCACGCCGAGATTGAACCAGCCGTTTCCCTGCACAGCGGAGACGCCTGCCGTGCCGTCGAAGCTGGAGCGACTCCCTGCCCCGGCGGAGAAATAGGGCTTGAACCCATCCCCTTCGGCCTGACGGGTAAAGATCTGCATCACACCGCCCACCGCCTCCGAACCGTAAAGACTGGAGCGCGGCCCGCGCACCAGTTCGATGCGCTCGATGTGTTCTACCGGAATGCTTTCCAGCGAGGCGCCGCCGGCCGTGGCCGAACCGATCTTTATTCCATCCACCAGGACTAGAAGGTGCTGGCTGCTGGTGCCGCGCACATAGACCGAAGCGCTTTTGCCGCGCCCTCCATTGGTCGACACACTCACGCCTGCAAGGCCGCGCAGCAAGTCGGGCACGCTCGGCGCCTGACTGCGCGCGATGTCTTCACGAGTAATCACGGTGCTCGACGCGATACGGCTGAACGACCGCTCGGTACGGGTGGCTGTAACCACCTGCTCATCCAGGGTTAACGGCTGGGGGGTTTGGGAAAAGGACAGCGAGGAATAGCCCAGCAGCGCACAGGCTGCAGAAGCAGTAAAAGGCTTGCGAATCACATCAGGTCTCCGTCGTGCCCGCCGCACGACATGCAGTCGATAAAGGCAGACGGAGATTGCAGAGATGGGAGTGCAGGTGCAGGCAGCCGCACCCCGATCAGCGCCCGCCGCACTGCCGTGGAATGCGACAGGCCGGTCTCCGGGCTCGCGAGCGGACGCTTTGCAGCGTCCGAAAACCGCGCCTTCCCATGCCTGTGGCACAGTGGCTGTGAGCGGTTTCTTGTCTCGCCTACCGTTGCGGGGGCAGCGCCGGGATCTTCGTAAGAATGGACCGGCTTCCCTGTTTCACCCATGTGGCGTATCGCCAGGGCACCTGAAGCAGCGCGGAGGTTAGTTCAAGGCCCCGTGTAGCGCAACCGCAAGCATCTATCAGCACATGCGGACGCACTTCTCCAACGACTCACCGGAACGCCCGGCGCTGATCGGCTTCGAATGTAACAATGCCGCACCGGCATCGGCCCACCCAACCAGAGACGCCCGCCCAATGACGACCATCGTGCAGATCTCCGACACCCACTTCGGCACCGAGCAACCGGCCGTGGTGCAAGCCATGGAAGATCATGTGCGCGAGCATGGCGCCGACCTGCTGATCTTTTCGGGTGATATCACCCAGCGCGCCAAGGCCGCCCAGTTTGCCGCGGCACAGGCATTCGTGCAGCGCCTGCACGGCCACGGGATTGCCGAAACGTTGGTCATTCCAGGCAATCACGACATCCCGCTGTACAACGTGTTTGCTCGCTTTCTGATGCCCTACCGAAACTATCGCCGGCACTTCGGCGAGGACCTGGAGCCGACCTTCGAAGACGATGATGTATTGATCATCGGCCTCAACACTACCCATCCGCGGCGACACAAGGATGGTTTGGTAACCGAGGAACAGGTGCGATCGGTCACGCAGCGGCTCAAGCAGACAGATCCGAACAAGCTGCGCATCGTGGTTGCGCACCAGCCCTTCGGCGCAATGGTCCTGAGTGACCTGAGCAACCTGCAGCACAACGCCGATGATGCGCTGCACCGCTGGGCCGATCAGGGTCTGGATCTGGTGATGGGCGGACATATCCACTTGCCCTATGTGCTGCCGTTGTCCAGGCAATACCCAGGGCTCTCGCGGGAGATATGGATGGTGCAGGCCGGCACCACGCTGTCGTCGCGGGTTCGCGGCACCTCGCCAAACTCGTTTAACCGTTTAAAACTTCATCCAGGCGCCGATAAGAAAGCCTGTGTAGAACGCTGGGATCTGCTGGATGATCGCTTCGTGCTGGGCTCGCATTTCAACCTGCATTGGTAGACCAGCGGGCCGTTTTTCAGCCCACTGACCAACATGGACCTCAGCCGATCGCCGCAGCAGCCGCCAGACCGGTGAGGTAAACCCCGACAAAGCCAAGGTTGAACGCAACGAATAGGTATAGGCTGTAGCGAAGGTAGCTACCGAAGGTCAGCCCCGGCACCTTGCTCATGGCGACAATGCCGGCCGCAGAACCGATCACCAGCAACGAACCGCCCACACCCACCGAATACGTCAACACCATCCACTCGGCGACGCCCATTTCAAGACCGGACTTCAGCAACGCAGCGGTCAGCGGCACGTTGTCGATCGCCGCGGACAGGACACCCATCAGGTAATTGGCCATGACCGCCGGGATCTGGTCGTAGATGTGTACCAGCCCGTCAAGGACCTGAATCTCTTTGAGCATACCGACGAGCAACAGGATGCCGAGGAAGAACAGCAGCGTTTCGAACTCAACCTGTCGGACGTACTCCAGAATCGGGTCGGTTTCGATGTCGTCACTGAAGAAGCGCGCCACCAGAAACATGATCGACAAGCCGGTAAGGAAGGTCAGTACCGGTGGTATCTGAAAGAAGAAGTTGCCCACGATGGTGCACAGGATAGTGCCCAGAAAAATCAGCGCGATCGCGACATCGACGCGACGCACATCCGTGCGATGGCTCGTCACCTGAACCTGCCCGTTCATGCCGAACGACAGCATCGTCGCCAGCAGCATCACGGCCAGGAATGCCGGGATGGCCAGGAGCAGCAGCTGCAGGATCTTCACCTTGCCGGCAAGGAAAATCATCAGCGTGGTCACGTCACCGGTGATCAGCGCAACACCGCCCGAGTTGACCGAAAAGACCACCAGTGCCGCGTACTTGATGGTTTTTTCTGCGCTGAGCTTGAGCGACATGATCAGCGTGATGGAGACCAGCGTCGCTGTGATGTTGTCGGCCAGCGAGGAAAACACGAAGCAGAAGGTCGCCGTCAGAAACAGCAGCTTTCGTTCACTGATCTGCTTGGGTAGCACCAGGTAGATCAGGTTTTCGATCATCCCCTTCTTGTTCAGATACGCAACAAAGGTCATCGCTGCGACCAGAAAGATCCAGAGCCCGGCAATCTCCGCGATGTTCTCGTTGAGGCTCTCGAGCACCAGGTCGCGCTCCGCACCCTCTGGCGAAAACACGAATAACAGCATCCACGCCAGCGTGCCAAAAAACAGCGTCACCTTGGCTTTGTTTACATGGGTTATCTCTTCCAGAACGACACCGAGCAGAGCGGCCACGGCAAGGCCGATCAGCACGTACTGAAGTACTTCAGGCATAAGGCACCTAACGATAAGGGGGGAGCGGTTTGTGCGCGGACGCGCACCCGAGAAGTTGGGGCGCCGATCATAGCCAAAGTGCGACAAATCGACACCTGACAAATGTCAAAGCTAAGAGTATTTCGAGATTATTCCGACGCGCTGCGATGCGGGTTTCGGATGCCTGTAACTAGTGCTTGGGAACGAACCCGGCTGGCTTTGCGGCCAACCACTCAACAAAGATGCGCAGCCGTGAATCCGCGAGCAGCGCCTCTCGACTGTTATAGATGAGGGCCAGCTCCTTCTCGCTGAACAGGCGATGAATCTGGTTATGGCACGGGCGGCATACCCAGAGCGTTGCGGTGATGCGCTCTTCCCGAGCGAAGCGTTTACGCACGTAGCGTTTGCCGTGCAACGCCTTGGGGATCAAGTGATGGCGAGTCAGTGGTGCCTGCCGTCGACAAAGCTCGCAGGCGTCAGGTAGGTCTGGCAGCCGCAACGTCATCATCTACCCCCCTTCACCGACAACGCCTGCAGGCACAAACGACGCGGTAAAGAGGCAACATTGGGAAGGGCTAACACGAACGCAGCGGCTAGGGCGTGGCGACTCCAGCGAAGCTGGAGCGAGTCAGGGGTTTTGGGCGAGGCGCTCATTGTCCAGAATACGCTTGGCGCTAAGGTAGTGTTTTTGCCAATAGCGGTTGTTGAGACTATCCAGACGCACCGTTCCACCGCTTGACGGCGCATGAACGAAGCGCCCCTCACCGACATAGATGGCGGCATGACTGACCCGACGCCCGCCACTGGTGGCAAAGAACAGCAAATCGCCTGTTTGCAGGGCGTCCCGCCTGACAGCGCCACCACCTATGCGGCTCATTTCACCCGTGGTACGTGGCAACAGCAGCCCTGCTGCGCCACGGTAGACATAGTTGATCAAGCCGCTGCAATCGAAGCCGCCGTCAGGTGTGTTGCCACCGTAACGATACGGCGTCCCGACTAACCCCAGCGCGGTGAACAAGACGTCCTCAGCGGCGCCTGTTTGTTGCGGCGCTATCGTGGGTATCACCGCCACGGGCTCGACCGGTTGCTTCCCGGCGCAACCGGATAACAGCACGACGGGCAAGAAAGCAGTCAAAAGACGGGCCAAAAAGGGCATGACAGAGCGGTCCACGTGACGGAGCCATCACTCTGCCGGCATGTGTGCCAGGATGCAACACTGGCGCTCTTCGTTATTGGGCTCAGTGATGAGCAGGTGCGGAAGTTGAATCGCTCGTCATCGCCAGAACACGTTTGGCCTGCATGAAGCTGGCGCGCCAGTAGGTGTCGTCGAGGCTGTCCACGCGCACACCGCCGCTGCGGCTGCTGGAGGAATGGATGAACTGGTCATCGCCGATATAAATGCCGGCGTGGCTGACCCGGCCGCGGCCACGATTATTGAAGAACACCACATCGCCCGGCTCCAGCTCGCTGCGGCTAACTTTCGGCGCGTCTAACTCGATCATTTCGCGCGTGGAGCGAGGCAGCTCGAGGCCAGCTTCCTTGCGAAAAACGAAACCGACGAAACCACTGCAATCAAAGCCGGTGCGGGTCGAGCTACCGCCGTAGCGATAAGGGGTGCCTACCAGCTTGAAACCGCGTTCCAAGACGCTATCGGCGAGAGCGGGTAACTGGTAGCGCGGGTCATCCGCGAATTCGCGGAGCTGCTGTTCGGTAGGCTCGTCCGTTGCGGCTTGATCCGTAACGTCTGACTGCGATGTGTATGCAGTGAGGTCAAACTTGAACCCCTCCGGAACCATCGGCCCTTCAACCTGTTCAGGCTGTACAGCGCAGGCCGTCAACAGCGTGACGAGCATTAAAGGCATCAAAGGAACGAGGCGTTGACGCATAGGAATAAACAGGTCAAAAAGCCGAAGTGACGGGACTATGCCTGCTCCCACTGTCGATGAGCAAATTCAATCGCCGAAAATGTGACGAACTAACTGCGGCAAAACGTCTGACGCGCCCCGTGCGAGGTGCACATCCACGATCTGCGAAAGTTCGCTGGCGGCTGGATCAATCTGCGCTGTAAAACCGCCACTATGGCGCGTGCGCAACAGTGGCTCGACGATGTAGGCAAAGCTCGCCGAGGTGCCCACCGCAATCACCGCATCGAAGCCCTTCTCTATCTCATCGCGTAAACACCCCAGCGCCGGCTCCGGCAGCAATTCTTCGAACAGCACAACCGGCGGCCGCAGAACACCGCCACAGGCACATCGCGGCGGTAGCGGTTGCGCAAGGTGCGCCGCTAACTTATCGCTCGTCTCGCCGCAGTCCATGCAGTACAGCGGCGCCAGCGTCCCATGGATCTCAATCAGGCGTTGCGGCGCGCTGCCCGCGGCAAGGTGATAGCCGTCGACATTCTGCGTCAGTACCCAGCAGCCCGGTTTACGTCGCTGCAGTTCGGCAATGGCAAGATGCCCAGGATTGGGTTTGGCGGCGATGCAGGCGCGGCCAATCTCGGCGAGGTATTTCCAGCATAGCGCCGGATCGTGTCGGAGCATGGGCCCGGACAGCGCCGTCTCGATCGGAACGCCATCATCGGTGTGACCGTTATATAGCCCGCCCACGCCCCGGTAGGTCGGCAAGCCGGAATCAGCGGACAATCCGGCACCGGTGATGACCAGAATGCGTTCGGCCCGCTGTAGCGCCTCGGTGATCTGACGCATGGCCTCGTCCACTGCCGCCCTCCCTCCGCGCAACGCGGGCTCATTTCTATGTGATGAACGACAGCGCGTCCAGTTAGGATCCCAGCGCGAACGCTTTGGCTCGAATCCGATCGATCTAGTGATTTACGGTGAACGCCAACATCGTCGAGAGCTGACACATCGGTCGGCCGCTCTCCTCATGCCATCGATTGAACAAGGCCTGCACCGCCGCTTGGTCGCGCTGGCTGCTTGGCACTTTATCCATCACTTTTTGCGCCTTGAGCGCGGCCACGACGTCATTGCTGGGGATGAAGGTGTCCTTGCCGGCCATGCGCAGCAGGCGTGGCGCTGACAGCCCTCCAAGCTGGCTGCCGTGTTTGGCTAGGTAACGCCACAGCCCGACAATATCGGTCACCGGCCAGTCAGCAATCAGATTGCCGAACCTGCCGCGCTCCTGGGTAACGTCGAGGACGAACTGAGCGTTACGTGGCACGCTCTTGAGCTTGCCTAGATGACGAATGATCCGTGAATCCTGCATCAACCGCTCGATATGCTCACCGCCCATCAGCACCAGCTTCTCAGGATCGAAGCGAAAGAATACCTCCTCGAAGGCCGGCCACTTGGCATCGACCAGGCTGTGCTTGAGCCCGGCACGAAATATCCGAAGACTGATCAGCGATAGATAACGGTCGTCTGTGACACGTCGGAGCTCGTCGGGAGTCTTTGGCCGTGGCAGTCGGCTTTCTAGGGCGCCGACGGAACCAAACCGATTCAGACAATATTCGTGCAGCCATTTGTAGTCGCGCATGCGGGTCCTGAAAAGGTTGCTCAGAAACGAGCCAAACAGAGTGCCTTCGGCAACCTGGGCCCGCAAGCCCGACCGTCGCGGTCGGGCTTGTCCG
The DNA here is from genome assembly GCF_019880365.1 of Pseudomonas sp. DNDY-54. Classification (NCBI taxonomy): domain Bacteria; kingdom Pseudomonadati; phylum Pseudomonadota; class Gammaproteobacteria; order Pseudomonadales; family Pseudomonadaceae; genus Pseudomonas; species Pseudomonas sp. DNDY-54. The sequence goes on along the minus strand of NZ_CP082271.1, from coordinate 1,587,982 downwards.
GCTTATGGCCGTAACCGCTGGGCGGTGTGGCGCAGCATCTGCTCGGTTGCCGTCCATCCAAGACAGCCATCAGTAATGGAAACGCCATAGTGCAATTTGCTGGACAGCGGCTGACAGCCGTCAAAAAGGTGGCTCTCGAGCATCACGCCACGCAGACTCGAATCACCAGCCAAGCGCTGGTCGATAACGGCGTCGAGCACTGCAGGCTGACACAGCGGATCCTTGCCGCTGTTGGCATGGCTGCAGTCGACCATGATGCGCGGGGCAATGCCCTGTTGCTGGAGCGCCGCGCGCGCCGCAGCAACGTTCGCGGCGTCATAGTTTGGCGCACCGTGGCCGCCACGCAGCACCAAGTGGGTGTCCGGGTTGCCACGCGTTTCCAGCAGCGCCGGATGGCCCAGGTCATCCAGACCAAAATGCCGGTGCGGATGTGCCGCCGAGCGCATGGCATCGCAGGCGATACCCAGGCTGCCGTCGGTGCCGTTCTTGAACCCTACCGGCACGTCCAGCCCACTCACCATTTCGCGATGGATCTGCGATTCGCTGGTGCGCGCTCCGATCGCGGCCCACGCCAGCAGGTCATCAAAATAGCCAGCCGCCAGGGGCTGCAGCAGCTCGGTCGCAATCGGCAGGCCTCGCTCAAGTATGTCGAGCATCAGACGCCGGGACCGGCTCAGACCTTCGGCCATATCGCCGCTTCCATCGAGGAAGGGATCGTAGACCAGCCCTTTCCAGCCGACCGTGGTCCGCGGCTTTTCGACGTAGGCGCGCATGACCAATAGCAGCTGATCATCGATCTGCGGTGCCAGCTCGGCGAGGCGCTCGGCGTATTCCAGGGCGGATTCGGGGTCATGCAGCGAGCACGGGCCGACCACGACAAGCAAGCGTGGATCGTGACCGCTCAGCACGGCACGGATCGCGTTGCGATCGGCATGGGTGCGAGCGGCGAGCGAAGCGCTCAGCGGAAGGCGCTGGCGTAACACGGCGGGACTGGGCAGCGGATGAGTACTGCGTCTGGCTGGGGTGACGGCTGGGCTACTGCTGGCGAGTTGAGCGGAAACGGATGCATTCATGATCTGGCGGTCCTTGACCTGCGCGGCACGGCTGCCGCGTCGGCACTAACGAAGTGTTCGGTCTATAGGTGTCGGAGCGGCGGCATTGAAGCGGCAAAATCGCCAGTCATAGCGGTAGAAGCGGTAAACGTTGCGGTAGCTGTACATGGTGCATTCCTCGGTTCGAGTGGCTTTTTTTAAGGCCGGAAAAAACAAACCCCCGGTCGGGTGGCCGACCGGGGGTTCGAAAACTGTCTGGTGGCGACCCTGCTTGCAAGGGCGCCTGCGGGGTATCAGGCGCGCCTATGGCTAAACCAATACCCAAAGTAATAACCAGCGGCGATCACCTGGCCACGCAGATGCGCGGCGCGTGCGGCACCGGCGGTTGCATGGCTGAGGGAAGCAAGGCTGAGGGACATATTGAACTCCTGAATGGCGCTTACCTTACTGCGGCAAGCGGGACGCTGCAAGCGTATAGCCCGGCCCAAACGGCATTCCGCCTTAGTACACGTTATTGAGGGAATGAACGGGCCTGAGTTGTGTGCTGAAGCCCACCCTACGTGATGCGCGGCGGCGTGCACGAGCCGGACGGCGTTTCGTCGTCAGATGTGTAGGGTGGTCTTGATGCAGTGGGCTGACGCAACACACCGGAACGCCACCCACGACACGCTGAAACCGGAACGTCCGCTTCGCTTGCAACTTCGATCGAACCTACCGCGGCTTTACAGGCTCATTACATCAACAAAGCGCGGCGTGGCTTCGTTGTCGATACGCAGGCTGGTGAAGTCGAATAGATTGCGATCGGCCAGCTGCGACGGCACCACGTTCTGCAAGGCACGAAACATGATTTCAACGCGACCCGGCGACTTGCGCTCCCACTCCTGGAGCATCTCCTTGACCACCTGACGCTGCAGATTCTCCTGCGAGCCGCAGAGATTGCAGGGAATAATCGGGAATCCTTTCATCTGTGAATAGGCTTCGATGTCGGCTTCATTGCAATAGGCCAACGGACGAATCACCACGTTGCGACCGTCATCGGACAGCAACTTCGGCGGCATGGCTTTCAGCGTACCGCCGTAGAACATGTTGAGGAAAAACGTTTCGAGAATGTCGTCCCGGTGATGCCCGAGCGCCATCTTGGTCGCGCCAATCTCGTCGGCGAACGTATAAAGGGTGCCGCGCCGCAGACGCGAACACAGCGAGCAGGTGGTCTTGCCTTCCGGAATTTTTTCCTTCACCACCGAATAGGTGTCTTTCTCGACGATGTGATACTCGACGCCGATGGACTTGAGGTATTCGGGCAGCACGTGTTCGGGGAAGCCTGGTTGCTTCTGGTCCATGTTCACCGCGACGATCTCGAAGCGGATCGGGGCTACTTTCTGCAAGTAGAGCAACACGTCCAGCATGGTGTAGCTGTCCTTGCCGCCTGACAAGCAGACCATGACCTTGTCGCCGTCCTCGATCATGTTGAAATCGGTGACAGCCTCGCCGGCCAGGCGGCGCAGGCGCTTCTGCAGTTTGTTTTGGTTGACCGAAAGGTTGCCCATGTCAGGAGTCCGGTGTGATGCGAAAGGCGCGCATTTTACGCGTAAAGCGCGCCGCGCCCTACCCCATTCCTTACAGCTCTTTGCCTTGCTGGCCCTGTGCTAGGCTTGCCAGCATGAACGATGACCTCGAACCCGAGATGGACCTGGCCGAGCATATATTCAAGCTGCTAAGCGAACAGCCGGAGGGCTGCAGCGAATACCAGCTGATTCAACAACTCAAAGCCCGGCACAGCACGCATATCCCGCACCTCCCGCTCCTCGACAAGCTGGTGCTGTTCCGCACCCATTTTCTCGTCTTCAACGCACTGTATCGTCTGCGCGACCAATTACGGGCCGAGCAACGTAACAACGTTGTGATCTCGCCGCTGTGTGTTCAGCTTCAGCCCTACGTACCTGGAGCCAGCGGTGTTGTGGAGAATGACCCACTGCGCGACTACTACCTGAACATGGCCAATCTGCGCGACACCGATGAACAGGAAGTGGAGCGCCTGCTGTCGAGCTTCTGGTCGCGAATGCGCGGGGACTTCATCGGCGATCGGAATGAAGTCTGGGACCCGGATCAGAAGCGTGCGGCCCTTGAGTTGTTCGAGCTGGATCAAGAAGCTGGGTCGCTGAGCCTGCCTATCATCAAGCGACGCTACCGCCAGCTTGTCAGCATCCACCATCCTGACCGAGGTGGCAGCACAACACGGATCCAGTCGATCAATCTGGCGATGGAAATACTGGAACGCTATTACCGCTGAGCGAATAGCTTCCAATCGCTCTAACCAGGCGGGGTACGCCGTATCGTCAACTTCCTATACTGCGACTTAAGGTCGCACGCCCGTCCAACTGACGGCACGCCAGGCGAAGCGACCCTCCAAAACCGAGGAGACGCTGGCATGATTAATCACGTATGGGGACTGTTTGCTCACCCAGGCCAGGAATGGCAGGAGATCACTGGAGAAGAACGCAACGTCGGGAACCTGCACCTTGGGGAGGTCATGGTCCTGGCAGCGATACCCGCCATATCGGCGTTCATTGGCACTACGCAAGTCGGTTGGAGCATCGGCGGCGGTGAAGCGGTCAAGCTCACGGAAAGCAGCGCAATTCAGCTCACGTTTCTGTCTTATTTGGCCATGCTGGCGGGTGTCGCAGTAATGGGTGGGTTCATCCACTGGATGTCACGCACCTATGACGCCAACCCCACGCTGGTGCAGTGCGTCGTGTTCGCCGCGTACACCGCTACGCCCTTGTTCATCGGTGGCTTGGCAGCCTTGTACCCACACATATGGCTAGGGATGATCGTTGGCACGGCGGCGATCTGCTACACCACCTACCTGCTCTACGTAGGGTTACCGACCTTCATGAACATCCCCTCTGATGAGGGATTCCTGTTCTCTAGCTCAGTGCTGGCCGTCGGGCTGGTGGTACTGGTCGCAATCATCGCCCTGTCGGTGATCATGTGGGGCATGGGCGTCGGCCCGATCTACATCCGCTAAGACAGTCGCCTAGTCCGCCGGCGCGATGCCTTTCGCGTCGGCGTCCGCGCTACACGCCCCCGCACGTTTGTCCTTCGCCACTCCGTTAACGGTCATGGTTTGAATCCCTGTCGCGCTTGAGCGTCTATATCAGCAACAGCTGCGCTCAAGCATCGGCATTAGGAGGCTTCATGACCCCAGAATTCATCAGCTTATTCACCCGGCCCGATCGTGCCTGGGAAACCATCCGCCAAAAGGAAGACGCCCACAGCCTGCATTACCTGATGCACCTGTTGTTGCTGGCGCTGATCCCTGCAGCGTGCCTTTTTATTGGTGTCACCTTTGTCGGCTGGAGTCTCGTCGATGCGGAGCGGGTACGGCTCGATTTTGCCAGCGCTTTTCAGCTGTGCCTGTTGCTGTACATCACGATCATTATCGGCACTGTGATCATGGGTTTTTTCGTACGGTGGATGGCTCGAGCGTTTGAGGTACGACCGAATCTCAACCAATGCATCGGTTTTATCGCTTACGTCATTACTCCGTTCCTCCTCGCCGGTGTAACCGGGCTGTACCCAAATCGTTGGTTCGCAGCCATCGTCCTGCTGATTGCCGGCATCTACTCCACTTACCTGCTGTTCACCGGCCTGCCAGCTTTCATGCGTCAGCGCAGCTCGCAAAGTTTTCTCTATGCGAGCTCAATCTGGGGTGTAGCGCTGCTAGTGATGGTGACCGTGCTGATCTCGATGATTCTGTTCTGGTCGCAGTTTCTCCAGCCGAACTACGAGCGCACCGTGCAGGAGAATCAGAGCTACGGCACTCAGGAAGAGCGTCCTCAAGAAGAGCCCGGCGGTCTCTGAGCGGTTGTCAGCTAGACGTATTACGGCATAATTCCGGGCTTCTTCGGAGGCCCTATGCCCGAAACCCTACATGCACGTGTCGAGGCCTGCTACTTGCAGGCCGAGGCTTTTTTCAGCAGGCGCTTCATGCGCCCGCAGGTCAGCTTCAAATTGCGCGGCCAGAAAGCGGGCGTTGCGCACCTCAACACCAATCAGTTGCGCTTCAATCCGCAGCTGTACCAAGAGAATCGGGAGCATTTTCTCAAGCAAACCGTAGCTCACGAGGTTGCGCACTTGATTGCGCACCAGATGTTTGGGGGCCGGATCCGCCCGCATGGCGAAGAGTGGCGATCGATCATGCGAGGTGTCTACGAACTGACACCCGACCGCTGCCACAGCTACGAGATTCGCGGCCGGCAGACCAGCCGCTATATCTATCGCTGCGCCTGTGACGGTCAGGACTTCCCGTTCAGCCCGCAGCGCCACGCACTGGTGCGAAAAGGCCGACGTTATTTCTGCCGCAGCTGCCGGGCCACCCTGGTTTTCAGCGGAGAACAGCGAATCGAGTGAGTTCTGCTGCCCCGCCGCTCCCTCTATAGCGTCCTGGCCCGCCACGCGGCAAGCACAAAGAGTGCAGCCAGCACCGCCATCAGCGGCAGCCAGCCCGAATGCTCCCACACGTAGCCTGCTGCATACCCCACCACACTTGATCCCAGGTAGTAAGCACACAGGTACAGCGCCGAGGCTTGAGCCTTGGCCCCCTTTGCATGCGCCCCCACCTGCCCGCTCGCCACGGCATGTGCAGCAAAAAAGCCCAACGTGAACAGCGCAAGCCCGACAATGATGGCACCCAGCCAGGGCGTTGCACACAAAGCCACACCCACCAGCATCAGCCCTACCCCGCCTTGAAGCACTGCTCGCGCCCCCAGACGCGGAACCAGCCGCCCCGCCCAACCCGCACTGAATATCCCCGCCAGATAGACGACGAACAGCAGGCCAATCACGGTCGAAGACAGGCCGAACGGCGCCTCAGCCAGGCGGAAGCCGATGTAGTTGAACAGCGCGACAAAGCCACCCATCAGCAGAAACGCCTGCAGAAAGAGATTGCGCAAGACAGGGTTGCTCAGATGCTCGGCGAAGTTGGCGAGCAATACGCGCAGCGACAGGGGTTGCGCGGTGAAATTCCGCGAGGCAGGCAGTAACCAGACGAACAAGCCCAGCGCTAGCAATCCCAAACCAGCGATTCCTCCAAGCGCCAGTTGCCAGCCGCCGATGTCGCTCAACAGGCCCGACAGTAACCGACCCAGCAACCCGCCAAGCGCGGTGCCGCCGATATACAAGCCCATTGCCGCCGGCAGGGATTCGGGGGCGAACTCTTCGCCAACATAGGCCATAGCCAGAGCAGGGAGCCCACTGAGCGCAAGGCCCAGAAGAGCGCGGAACAAAAGCAGCAGCGTCCAGGATTCCGCAGTGACGCAGGCCAGACCGAGCAGGCACGCGAGTCCTAAGGCCAGCCCCATGACGCGCTTGCGTCCCCAACTTTCCGCCAGCGCCCCCGACACCAACAGGCAGAGCGCCAGCGACAACGTGGTTAACGACAAGGCCAAGCTGCTACTGGCCGCTGAAACGGAAAAATAGTCAGCCAACAACGGCAATAGCGGTTGCACGCAATAAAGCATGGCGAACGTGGCAAAGCCGGCGCAGAACAGAGCTAGCGTGGCGCGGCGGTAAGCAGAGGTTCCGCGCTGAAGGTGAGACCCGTGCGATTCACCAAGCATTCAATCACCCATTCGCCGCGAGTGGCGCAAGCAAAAAAGCCGCGGAGCCTAACACAGTCCTACATAGCGAACTCAAGCGCAGAAAACCAAGCGGCGCTAACAGAAGCGTTCGGCCATGACAACCTCGCCAGCCCTTTGGACAACATGTCTTCCTGAGTTGTTGAGGTAGATCAACGAAACCGCAATTAGCGCTTATAACCTTATGTTTAGTAGACGAATGACTTTGATTAAGCCGCTGACACTTTCTAGACTCCCAGCACAACACTTGGATTTGAAGGTGAACGCAGTGCCGCACCATACCGATCCCGCATCCGTGGGCAAGCCGGAGGAAACACGGCTATTCGTCTTTCTCCTGGTCTTTCTCTTCCCGCTTTTGAGCGTCGCAATGGTCTCTGGTTACGGTTTTATCGTCTGGATTAGCCAGATGATCTTCGGCCCTCCCGGTCCGCCGAGCTGATAGCCGCCCCATCCGTAACTGCCCTTTTGCCTGCCTTTCTCGGCGCAGGCGGAGCTTCACAATAAAAATGAATAACGCCCTGCATATTGCGAGCTTGCTCGTGCATTGTCGCCCCGAGCTGCTCGAAGCGGTCAAACGCAATCTGGTGCTGCTACCTGGAACGGAGCTGCACCAAGAGAGCGCCGCTGGCAAGGTCGTCGTGGTCCTCGAGGCCGAGCATGAAAGCCGTATCCTCGACACGATAAGCCATATCCAACAGATGCCCGGCGTTCTGAACGCCGCCCTGATTTATCACGAACTCCTCACCTCCGAAGGAGAGCCTGAATGAGCCTCACTCGACGTCAATTTGCCAAGGCCAACGCCGCGGCTATAGCAGCTAGCGTGGCGGGAATACCGATCGCTACGAGCGCCAGCAACCTGGTTACCGACCCGGACGCCACCGCCCTCAAGTGGCACAAGGCACCATGCCGCTTCTGTGGCACCGGCTGCGGGGTCATGGTCGCGACCAGCGGTGACCGTGTTGTCGCGACCCACGGTGACGTCAAGGCCGAGGTGAATCGCGGCATCAACTGTGTCAAAGGCTATTTTCTGTCGAAGATCATGTACGGGACCGACCGTCTGACTCAGCCACTGCTGCGGATGAAAGACGGCAAGTACGACAAGCAAGGCGAGTTCCAGCCAGTCAGCTGGGAACAGGCTTTCGACGTCATGGAGGAGAAGTACAAGAAAGCGCTAAAAGAAAGCGGTCCGGGTTCCGTTGGTATGTTCGGCTCCGGCCAGTGGACCGTGTGGGAAGGCTATGCAGCGAACAAGCTGATGAAAGCCGGTTTCCGCTCCAACAACCTCGACCCGAACGCCCGCCATTGCATGGCCTCCGCCGCCGTCGGCTTCATGCGGACATTCGGCATGGACGAACCGATGGGCTGCTACGACGACATCGAAGTCGCCGACGCCTTCGTGCTCTGGGGCTCGAACATGGCCGAGATGCACCCGGTGCTCTGGACCCGCGTGACTGATCGTCGCCTGAGCGCGCCGCACGTCAAAGTCGCGGTTATGTCGACATTCGAGCATCGCAGCTTTGACCTTGCCGACATCCCAATGGTGTTCAACCCGCAGACTGACCTGGTCATCCTCAACTACATCGCCAACCACATCATCCAGAGTGGCGCGGTGAACCAGGACTTCATCAAGAACCACACCAAGTTCGCCAAGGGTGCGACTAACATTGGCTACGGCCTGCGTCCGACCGACCCTCGGGAGCTGAAGGCGGAAAACGCCGCCGTCGCCGGTAGTTGGACGGACATTAGCTTTGAAGACTATGCCGAGTTCCTCAAGCCTTACACCCTGGAACACGCCGCGCATGAATCCGGTGTGCCCGCCGAACGTCTAAAGGCGTTGGCCGAGCTCTATGCCGACCCGAAAACCAAGGTCATGTCGTTCTGGACCATGGGTTTCAACCAGCACACTCGTGGTGTCTGGGCAAACAACATGATCTACAACATCCATTTGCTTACCGGCAAGATCAGCGAGCCAGGCAACAGCCCGTTCTCGCTCACCGGTCAGCCGTCAGCATGCGGCACCGCCCGGGAAGTCGGCACGTTCTCTCATCGTCTGCCGGCAGACATGGTCGTCACCAATCCGAAGCATCGCGCGGTGACCGAGAAAATCTGGAAACTGCCGGAAGGCACCATTCAGGAAAAGCCCGGCTTCCACGCCGTGCAACAGAGCCGTGAACTGAAAGATGGCGGCCTCAAGGTTTACTGGACACAAGCCACCAATAACATGCAGGCCGGCCCGAACATCATGCAGGAAGTGCTGCCTGGCTGGCGCAACCCTGAAACCTTTATCGTCGTGTCCGATGTGTACCCTACCGTGTCGGCCCAGGCAGCGGATCTGATTCTGCCGGCAGCGATGTGGGTCGAAAAGGAAGGCGCCTACGGCAACGCCGAGCGACGCACCCATTTCTGGCACCAGCTTGTCAGCGCGCCGGGCGAAGCGCGTTCGGATTTGTGGCAGTTGATGGAGTTTTCCAAACGCTTCACCACCGATGAGGTCTGGCCAGCCGATTTGCTCGCCAAGGCACCGGATCTGAAAGGCAAGACCTTGTTCGAGGTGCTCTTCAAGAATGGCCAGGTCGACCGCTTCCCGACCTCGGACATCGAGGAGGGTTACCGCAATCAGGAGTCCGAAGACTACGGCTTCTACGTGCAGAAAGGCCTGTTCGAAGAATACGCCGAGTTCGGCCGCGGCCATGCCCACGACCTGGCGGACTTCGATCGCTACCATCAGGAACGCGGCCTACGCTGGCCTGTGGTGGACGGAAAGGAAACCCTCTGGCGTTATCGGGAAGGCTACGACCCTTACGTTGAAAAAGGCACTGGCGTCCAGTTCTATGGATACCCGGACAAGAAGGCGATCATCTTTGCTTTGCCCTATGAAGTGCCGGCCGAAGTACCGGACCAGGATTATCCGTTCTGGCTCAGCACCGGTCGCGTACTTGAGCACTGGCATACCGGCAGCATGACTCAGCGCGTCGACGAGCTGCATCAAGCGGTCCCAGATGCGCTGGTGTATATGCATCCGGACGACGCACGTGACCTCAAGGCGCGTCGCGGCAGCGTGGTCAAAGTCATCAGCCGCCGTGGCGAGATGCAGGCGCGAGTCGAAACCCGCGGCCGCAACAAACCGCCGAAAGGCTTGATCTTCGTGCCCTTCTTCGACGCCAATAAACTGATCAACAAGGTCACCCTCGACGCTACCGACCCGATCTCCAAGCAAACCGACTACAAGAAATGCGCCGTGAAGATCGAAGTGGTCAGCATCGCCTGAGGAGAGTCGCCATGAAATTTCGTTTACTGCCTTTGACGCTCCTCGCGGTGTTCGGCCTGGCCGTGGCCGCCGGGCCCGATTACCCGCTCGATGCACCCGCCCCGGACGGCCGCCGTCCGGGTGGCACCATCACGCAGGAATTCACCCCTCCTCCGCTCAAGGACGAGGAAAACAAGGATCTGAAGCGCGAGCGCAACTATCCCGAGCAGCCGCCGACCATTCCGCACACCATTCGCGGCTACCAGGTCGACACCAACAGCAACAAGTGCCTGTCGTGCCACAGCCGCGCCAACAGTGCACGCACACAGGCGCCAATGATCAGCATCACGCACTTCACCGATCGCGACAGCCAGACGCTCGGCACCGTCGCACCTCGTCGCTACTTCTGTACCCAGTGTCATGTCGTGCAGCACGACGTAAAACCGTTGGTGGAGAACGACTTCGAGAACATCGACGAGTTGCTCTATCGCGAAAACGAACAGAACGAACAGTGAGGACGCCTGGATGAAGTCGATACTGTCGTTTCTCAAGAAATACTGGACGGTCCTGCGCCGACCGAGCGTGCATTACAGCCTTGGCGTACTGACCCTTGGAGGGTTCATCGCAGGGATCATTTTTTGGGGAGGTTTCAACACCGCACTCGAAGTGACCAACACCGAAGCCTTCTGCATCTCCTGCCACGAAATGGAAGACAACGTGTACATGGAGATCAAGGACACCATTCACTACACCAACCGCTCCGGCGTGCGCGCTACCTGCCCGGATTGCCACGTCCCGCATGAATGGACCGACAAGATCGCACGCAAGATGCAGGCTTCCAAAGAAGTGTGGGGCAAGATATTCGGCACCATTAACACGCGCGAGAAGTTTCTCGGCATGCGCCGCGAGATGGCCGAGCGTGAATGGCGCCGCCTGAAAGCCAACGACTCGCTGGAATGCCGCAACTGCCACAACTACGAGTTCATGGACTTCACACGCCAGAGCAAACGTGCCGCCGAATTCCACTCCACAGCGTTAGGCAAAGGCGAAGCGACCTGCATCGATTGCCACAAGGGCATCGCTCACCGCTTGCCAGACATGCATGGCGTACCAGGCTGGTAAGCAATGCAAGCAAAACGCCGCCAGGATAGGCGGCGTTTTTTCTTAGACGGACCGAGTCCGAAGACAGGCAAGGACCTTGCCCTTCATCTAGCTAATCGATGCGCCCCAGCAGTCACGCCGTCTCCCCCTCCCCCACGTCGTTGAACGACCTTGTTGCGTGTGAGTCGAACTCCGGTTATCTATCGGATCAGTTCGACGTCTATTACAACAAGGAGTCCACCATGCGCTATCGCCTGCTCGGCGCACTGATGACCGTCAGTGCCCTCGCCCAAGCTGAAGTTCAGACTCAGGAAATCCCCTACACCGCGGCCGACGGAACCAAGATGGTCGGCTACTACGCCTACGATGATGCCGTCGAAGGCAAGCGCCCAGGCGTCGTCGTGGTCCATGAATGGTGGGGCCTCAACGATTACGCCAAACGTCGCGCCCGTGACCTCGCGGAGCTTGGCTACAGCGCGCTGGCCATCGATATGTATGGCGAAGGGAAAAACACCGAGCATCCAAAGGACGCCATGAGTTTCATGCAGGCCGCCCTGGCCGATGCCGACGCCGCCAAGGCCCGCTTCAATGCCGGGCTCGACCTGCTCAAGCAGCAACAGCAGACCGATACCGCCAAACTTGCAGCGGTCGGCTACTGCTTCGGCGGCAAGGTTGTGCTGGACATGGCGCGCCAGGGCGTACCGCTAGAGGGTGTGGTCAGCTTCCACGGTGCCCTTGCCACGGAGACGCGCGCGGCGCCAGGGAGCGTCAAAGCACGCGTTCTGGTCGAGCATGGCAGTGCGGACTCTATGGTCAGTGCAGACGATGTGGCTGCACTGAGCGCAGAGATGGTCAAAGCCGGCGCTGACTATCAGTTCGTGAACTTGCCCGGCGCCAAGCACGGCTTTACCAACCCAGGCGCAGACACGTTTCAGGCGAAAGGCGTTGACGTGGCCTACAACAAAGCCGCCGATGAGCGCTCTTGGAATGATATGAAAGTCTTTCTCGACGAAACCTTTGCGAATACCCGCCCGTAAGCAGGCTAAGAGTTAGAAGCTTGGCCGTGCCGGGTTGGCAATGCTGTACAGATAAGGACAGAGGACACTGTAGGAGCCCGCCATTCGCGCGAATCGCGGGCGCGGTCCGCTCCTACATTGGCCCTGTATTAGTGAGTCGTCAGGTATCTCAGACCTGACGTTATGGTTGGGGCTGTATTCCGGCATCAACCCTTTCCACTACTCGGCCCGCCCTCTCCTACCAGAACAAGGTGCTGGCGGACACCATAAGGTTACCCCCGGGGCCTACCACTAGCTTTTCTGCCTGGGATTGAAAAAGCGCTACCGTCATAAACCCGATTGGTCGGTGATGCATCGAGATGCTCGATTGCTTAAACGCTTTGCCTTGCTCCCCACGCAGCCTTTGCCCGCTGCCGTGCTAGCATTACGGCCCACCGCACCTCCCCCTCACTTCGATTGATCGCGAGTCATGGCCGAACACGATTTCCGTTACACCCTGCTCAATCCCGGACACACCCTGACCGAATGCCGTGCCCTAGCGCCGGGCCGCTATCAGGTCACTGGCAATGGCGGCAATGTTCGCTCAGGCGATGTGCTGATCGTCACGCTCAAAGGCAGCCGCGAGCTTTCCCAACGTCTGACCGTCGATAAGGTTCGCCACCTAATCAACCCGCCAGGCCAGTGGATGGCCGTCGCAAACGGACCGGTGTTCAAAGAACTGGCGATCATCAATTGGCAAGTCGATTGCGATGGCTGCGGAAAACAACTGGATTTCGAGTTCGCGGTAGACGCCGCCAAGGGCGAAGCCGCCCGCGCCCCGGCGGCCGAAGCACGGATCGCCGAACTGGGCTGGAAGAACGACGCCGGCCGACACCTCTGCCCTGCCTGCCAGAGGGCACAGCCATGAGAACCCTCGTCCTGGCTGGTTTAGCTGTTTTGTCCGTTGCGGGTTGCTCGGTGGAACCACTGACGCTGCAGAACGACGTCACCTATATCGCCGAATGGATCGGCGATGACCCTGTAGTGGGCCGCAACCCGGTCTCGCTGACATTCAGCGAAGACCGCGCTTACGGCAACGCCGGTTGCAATCACTGGTTCGCCAGCTACCAGCTCGATGGGCAGACGCTGCGCTTCAGCGAGATCGGCAGCACTCGCAAAATGTGCGCTGAACACATCATGAAGCAGGAGCAGCATTTCCTCGAACTTCTCTCACAGATCGAACGTTGGGACGTCTCCAAGATCGATCAACTGCGCTTCTGGCCCACCGAAGGCGCGCCGCTGCGAGTTTGGCCGGAACAGAACTGAATTGCGCCATAGGTGTGCACGCCGGTTCGGGCGTGCCTCTAGAGCAAGCGCAAAGTCGGAGCCGTAGCCAGTACATCATCCCCGCTACTTGCCTCAGGAATCAGACGTACCGCTTAAGGCATCCTTACCAAGCCACAGATAAGCCCACTGAAACCCGCATAATCTCTGCAGCTCAGGGGGTACAGCGAAACCTTTACGCTGCACCTTGGGAGTCTTCTGCAGCAACCGCAGCGATAGTTGCCAGTATTGGCACGCCCTCTGCAACAACCCAGGTAACCAGTTTTGGGGACCCTGGTACAGGCAGGCCAGGGATTCCCTCTTTTACAGCCAGACAAAGGGCCGCTCGATGAGCGGCCCTTTCTTTTGCATGATGCGACGAGAAGCCTGGTCGGCTCAACGATAGACTTCGCGGCGGAAGATTAGCGGCCGAGAACCGGAATAGCCGCCGAACGTAGCTATAGCGCTTGGGTTGCTCGGGCCTGTGCCAAGCCAATCAAAATACAACCAATTGGGCACCTGGGGCTCGACCCGGACGCTACCAGCCTTCATGGCGCCAGGCTCACTCAGAATGATCTGACGCATCCCTTGTAGCGCATCACTCAGTGTCGCGGTCATGTCAGCAAGGTCGCTTTCGGTCAGCTTACCGCTCGGGCTGTCGAGCGTGATGTTATCGTCAACGGCAGCACAGAGATCATCCACGGGATCTGTGTTCGTCACGAATCCGCTGCCGCTCCACCTCTCCAGCGCCAGACGAAGGCGCAAGGGACTGAGCTCCGAACCCATTGCTCCCTCCAGCCTGTAGCGACCCAAGAGAATCTGCGTTCCGTCCATGATGAACATATGATCCTTTGCCAGGTAGCTCGTAGCGGCATCGGCGACGAACACGCGGTCGCTATCCATAAGCTGCGCTTTCTCAGTAAAAACCTCGATTTGAGCATCGAAGAGCTTGTCATTGCCGTCTGGCGTTGCACCGCGCAGATACTGAAGCAACAATGAAACAGGCATTTTCAAGGCCTTGGCACCATCACCTTCGGTCGTATCAGTCTCGCTGCCCCCCTCTGCCCCGGTAACCTTCAGCCTGACTGCAACGCAGCCGGCCTTGCTGCTTTCCAGACTGCAGTCAAGTTCTGCAGGCGAGTCGTTGGCGGGAATGCGCCGGTCGAGCGAGTCGAACCCGGTTGTGGAAAAGAAGACTGGGGACCAGGTTTTGGGGAATTTCCAGAAGGCACCTCGATCGTAGTTGCTGGTCGTTATCCCGTCGCGATTCTTACCGGTGATGGTCAAGCTCGGAAGCTCGGAAAACCTCATTGGCTGTTCCTGAAAGGTATAACCCGGGCTGCAACTAGGCTGGAGCTCGCCGGTTCCCTTCGCCTCCAGATAGGCGGGTGTAACTCGGCCTATATTTGCCGACGTTCCACCCGTCACTGTTTCTGCGTCCAGATACCCAGCCTTCTGGGGCGTCGCACTTATACGAAAAACGCCCACCTCGGAAAGCTTCACCTCCTGCACTACTTCTGCCTCTGAGCTTCTGTACCCTTCTGTTTCCGTCTGATGGTCATAGGTTCTGGCACCGCTTTTTGCTAGAGCAACCGTGCCTTCGACCCCATCAGCAGGCGCCACCAGTACCGCAGCCAAGCCGATGTTGCCATGACGAAAGTTAGGCGTGGTGTCATTACCACGGCATAGGTCGGGGTCGTCATCACTCTCCCAACCCACCGGCCGGAAGCGAACGGGAAAGCCATCGCCAGCCGCGACAAAAACATCACAGTTGGCGTCACCCAAGTCACAGCGTTGGTTTAGCGATGACTCCCAGGCAGTCGGCTCAACGCAAAAGCCGACCGGTTTCACCACGAACTGATCCGAGCCCCGCATATCCAACCCGCTGTCGCCAGTGGCAGAGCTTCCGCTGTATTGGATATTGAGCTCTAGTTTGCCGGCGTCGTTATAGCGGACCGAAATTGGCGCCTGTGCATTGCTATCAAATGTCAGCTTCAATGCCGTCGGCGCAGACTCCGCGGATGAGATCACGCTCTCGTTGACTTCGAGCGATCGGCCAGCGTTTGTGGAGGGCGTAACATAGCCAGTCCAGAGCTTCACGTCGCGCTCAACGTTCTGAAACGCCGGTACGCACTGCTGCGTAATATCGTCCTTACGCACCGCACTAACCAAGACATCAGTTGAAGGCTTGTTCGACAGTTGGGTCGGCACATCGAAGACGAAGCCCGAGTCTACGAACTGGAGCGAACAGCTGGTGCTGAATGGCGCCGTTCCAATCTTACAGAGCGTTTCGCTAAGCGGCTTGGTCGATGGATTGGAGCTTGCGATACCTAGTGTGCCGCTCCCCTTGGTCGTCCTGTGGAGTGAAAAGCTACCTGTGCCACCAGAAAAGGTTTGCGTATCGCTACTGCTTATTGCGCCGCCCGACGACAATACCGCTTTAGCAGTAACCGCCTCGGTATACAAGGTACAGGCCGAATCCAGGCATGCCTTTACGGACACCGGGACAGGCGAGCAGGTCAGCCCCGATGAAGGCGCAATGATCTCGAAATGGTCTATTTGTGTGCCAACCGGATCCATCCGGTTGGCACACACCTGAAGTTCATCCAGTTCGTGGTTGTTGACATAACTTCCTGTCGAACCGGTAAAGCTGAGCCAGAAATTTTCCGGCACCGAGGCCTGCGAACTATGTGCCTGGACGTCATACGCTGAGATGAGCGTTCTGTAGTTTCTCCCGTCACCTCGAGTGTCGCGCTCGACGGTAACAAGCGTCTTGCCTCTCTCACGCGAATCGATAGTGACCCGATACAGGTGTCCAGGACTCGCTCTGGTGGTCGAGCTGCCGTTGTCAATCTCACCCGCGCCGACCCCTGTCAGGTAGCGATATGGGAAGCTGCTGTTCTCTGAACCTCGAATGGCAATCGTGTCGCTACGCGAGCCAACTCCACCAATGCGCCCCTCGGATTCGTTGGAATAGTTCCCGAACTCGTCAAACCCGATGCCCAGCCAGCCGCCGGCAAAGCCGGAGATTCCAGTCTTCTGCGCATAGCCGAGGGAGCCTCCAAACGCCCCAGGCTGTGGCGTGACGCGGGCGTCGGATAGAATCAGCGCTATGCCATCAGCACCCCGTGTACCCTTGCTGGAGTAGCCATAATATTTGAACGTAACGGTGATCAGGTTATTCGCTGCCGGGAAGGTGCGCTGAATGGTTGCTCCGGTGGACACCTCTGGACTGTCATCGGTTAAGCGCAACCGGCCCTCAACGATGCGGGGCTCTCCAAAGTCGCCATTGCGGGAGGTGACGGCCCAATCGCTGCCGAGCACGCTGCGATCGAAATTATCGGGCTTATCCTTTATCAGGCAGGTTGGCGCGATCACACCATCGCATAGATCGTCGGGGTTAGTCGCTGAAGGGGTGCAAACGCCATAGACGTGGCTGCTCCCCGTTCCATAGATGGTGGAATTGTCCCAAGTGGCAGCGGTAACGTCGCCATAGACGAAGGAATCGTTGAGCAACTGTACTCTGTGAGTAGTAACCAAGTTACCTGTAACGGTGCTGCCATCGAGCACGACATTGTTCTGGCTGGTAGTTACGTTCCCGGTGACCTGCACTTGATTCAAAGTGATGGTGCAGCAATTGCTGCCGATGTTCCCCGTGACAGAACCACCGGTTAGCTTAACGAGGCCCGCAGTCACAGTGATATCGCCGCTAAAGGTTGTTTCGTTGGCGATCACCTTCCGAGCACTCACCTTGCCGCCTATGCTACTACGCGAGCCTAGCGTTACATCTCCACTGGCAGTCAGTGCGCCAGTGACAGCGGTTCCATTGCTAGTAGAGACGTCCTGCGCGGCATTAATAGTGCCCACAGTGCCGGCATCCAAAGAAACCGAACCGCCGGCACTCAGAGCACCGGCGATAACTGTTCCGGCTCCGGTCACGACTCCTGCCGCAGCATCGACACTGCCACCGACGCGCCCGCCGTCGAGGCTGACCGCACCATAATTGTTGCTCAGGTTTCCGTTGATCGTCGTGCCGTTGGCTGTCGTTACGCTGCCGCCGCCGATCAGGCTGGCCGCGAGGTTACCACCGGTAAAACTGGATGCCCCGCTCACAGTCACATTACCGGTAAAGCTGCCGCTGGTAGCGGTAAGGTCGTTAGTGATCCGTGTCGCGCCCGCGACGGAACTGTTGGTGAGCTCGGTGTTGCCGCTACTGGTCAGCGTACCTCTGATCGAGCTGTTGATCAGGGTAATCGCACCGCTTTGCGATTCGACCGAACCGTTGACGGTGGCATCCGTGAGCGAGATCGAACCGCTGGTGGCGATAACAGAGCCGTTAATGACGTTGGTGCCGGTCGCGGTCAACGGGCTATATCCGCTGTTCAGCGTAATATTCTTACCGCTAGTGCCGATAGTATTGCCTGACAGCACGAAGCCTTCATCCGCGATAACGGTGATATTGTTGAGATAGCGCGCATTAACTTGCAGCGTATCTCCAGCCTTTAGAACTACAGCCCCAGCACACCGAAACGTGCCAGAGTTATACGTCCAATCGATGTTTGAGCCGTTTCGGGTGCAGGGCGTGTTAGTCGTGTATTCCCCGAAGATCAGAAATCCGTCCCAATAAAACATATAGCTCGCTGCGTGCGCCCAACCAGGCAATAGCAAAGCGAGAGCCAAAACCCAGTAACGTGTCAAAGCAACATGATTAATATGCCTAACGCTAACGCTCAACCTTCGCCTCCAACTTTCGAAACGAATAATCTGGCCGCATAGAAGGCGAACCCGCGTTCTGTGCAACGGAGTTGATGGTGTATACATGCAAGTCATTGCCGTTCTCGCGTGCCGGATACATCACCGGCCGACAAGACACCACGACGCCAGTAAACTCTGAAAGCACGCCCTCAAGTACGAGACTAGCGCTACCCTGACAGACCCCGTCCTTCACAGCCTTGCGAATGCCCCATTCAAGTCCGGCCCGAGCCGCCTGGTAGGCACGGGCTTGCTGGATAGCCAGGCTCAGCGTTCCGCTGGTGCTGACCGAAAGCCGTGCCATGGCAACGACCGCCAGCGCGACGACGATCATCACGAACATAGCGGCGATCAGCGAAAAGCCTTTTTCATGGCGCATTGTCGACTTGCACCTGTTGCTGAAGGGTGATGGATTCGCCGTCTCGGGCCAGCGTCAAGCTCAACGTAACCAGCCCCGGACGTTGCGGATTACCCGGCTGGTAGGCAAAGCTGCAGGCGGTTACATGGGAAGCGACCGGAACAGAACCTACCGGGGCGACGCTAGGCACGGATGCCGAGAGTGTTTTTGTCGTATAGCGCAGCAACTGCCCGCCTTCGCTGGCGGGAGTGCAGCGATAGCCGACAACCTGATCGGCCAGGTAGAAGCGTCGCTGTGGCGACGCATAGGCAAAGGTGAAGTCGCCACCGGGTAAACTCAGGGAAATATGGGTTTCATTGTCAGAGCTCGTGGCACTGAAGGTCGTATCAGTTGGGGTGATTACGCCCGGATTGGCATATGCCCAGACGTTGCCCCCAGGTGTGGGAGCATGACCGCTCACCGCGCCGATATTATTGACGACGAGCCAGCGCGCACCCTCGACCTGTAAATCCGAATCGAGCACCTGAAAGCCGTCGCAACGCCCATTAGTCGTTTCGCAACCAGAGGGCTCGGTGGAAAAACGCAGGCCCCCGCCACCGGTCCGATTCGAGACATAGCGACCCGCTTGTAGAATATTCAGCGTTTCCAGCGTGTGCGCATCAGACTGACGAACCGAATTTGGCACCGCCAAGCGGATGTCTCTCGCCATCCGGTTCAGCGCGACAGCTGCCTGCTCAACCAGTTCGCTGCGACGACTCTGGGCAAAGAACGACTCAAGCGGGCGTTGGAGCACCGTAGTGATCATCACCAGCACAATGCCGGACAGCGCGATCACCATGACCAACTCCACCAAGGTAAAACCACGCACCGATCTCATGGGCATCGGTCCGTCCCGTCATTGTCCGTTTCACCGTAGCAGGTCCTGAAGCCCGACAGGCGCAAGTCATGCCCGGACGGGTCTGTGACAGTCACCTCGATACGCCGAGCCGGCACTCCATTCCACGAGGCCAAGCTGGCAACCGCGACGCGCACTTTGTACCCAGCCAACCCTGTGATGAGATTTCCCACCGCATCGCGAACGCCTATATCCTCCAATTCCGCGTAGTCACAGACGTCATCGAACCGTGCCCGGGGCAAACCGGCCGTTTTCTCGCAACTGCCAATGCTGAACGTGCCTGGATCTAGATAAGGCTGAATCAGGATTTCCTCCAGATAACCTTCGGCAATCGTCAGGCTCTGTTGGCGCAACATTGGATCGGCAGAGCGGCCGACGATTGAGGCCATTGCTGAGTAAAGTGCCGCCGCGGCGATGCCGATGATCACTATGCTGATCACCAGCTCGATAAGCGTTACGCCGCGCTGATGCTTCATTGCACCAGCCCGGTTTCGGCGGTCACGCTAAAGATGAACGCACCGATGGTGGCGCAACCGGCAGGAATTGATCCAGCCACCTGATCACATTGCAAATCAGCTGCCCGTTTGGGTCTGCCTAAAGAGTCAAAATAAAGCGGGAAGCCACGCTCCCCTACGCTGACTTCGTTTATGTTCATGCCTTCATAAACATCCCCGGCTAATGTCTTTATTTCGCAAACAATAGGGGGTTCATCGGCTGAGCAGAAATCAGGCGGCTCGGCTAGCGAGTCGCAGTTGCGTTCTTTTATCAAGTTATAACCGCGGTCATGGAGAGATACTTGAACGGCACACCCGCTGGCAATTGCAAACTTCTGCGCATAACGCACCGCCGCAATTGTTTCTTCAAAGAACAGGCGCTCGTCGTAAACCTTTCTGTCGAAAAAACGCGGTCCCACCGCAGCGGTTAGAATGCCCATAATCACGATGGACATGACTAGCTCGACGATGGTGAAACCGCGTTGGTATTTCATATGAAGCTCTTGTTCAAACACAAGCAAAGGCCAGCCATAACGTAGGGCGGATGAAACCCGCCGGGTGATAAGCCCGTGAGTTGCGCCTCCGGAGTGCTTACAACCGTTGTGCAAGCCGCCAGGATTCGGCGGGTTGCACCCGCCCTACATGGCTACCGGAACTTCCAACGAATGTCGGTTTTACGGTTTCGCTGCTCGACTGAGCCTGATATGCCGCTGAACTTAGTTGCAGTCCGAAGCGACGATGGAAATCTGTGGTGCGGCGGTATCTGTCGCCGCGACATAGGTCACGATACAAGTAGTATCGGAAGTAGCTCCTCGTGGCTTGTAAACAGCACCCGTGGTTCCAACTTGTTCAAAATCGGATGTCGTTCCGACTGACATGCCAGCAAGCACTGCGATATCTGCCGCGGCAGGGTACCCGTTAGCCATTGTGTAATCCGTGCCCTCCACGGAGACAACATCGGTACTACCATTCTTTGCCAACCAAGACGAATGGGCCATAGCTGACGCTGACTTCATCGAGCCGTAGGCCGCCTGCAATGTAGCCGCACGAGCATCACCCCCAAGGTCGACAAACTTCGGCAATGCAAACGCCGCCAGTATCCCAAGAATCACAATCACCATAATCAGCTCAATCATGGTGAAACCGCTTTGTTGTTTCTTCATTTCTATGCCCCCGAGGCAGTTGGTATTACGGTTTGAAAGTGGTGACTACAGTACCGAGTGCCGAGTCGTAGACGATCGTGTCGTTCTTGTCTTGGCTCTGGTAGGTGTAGGTGCAGGCCTGACCGGTGCCGCCGGCCAGTGTGGCAACGTAATTCGGCGCAGTTCCCGTAATGGTCGGCGCGGAACCTTGCAGCAGGTTGGTCCAGAGCGCCTGGCAATCGGCAATCGAGCCAAGCGTATTGCCGCCATCGATGCCAACCGGCCAGCCACTGGTGTTGACGTCGATGTTTCCGGAGCCAAAGCCCACAACGTTATCGTTCGACGTTATGCCCTTGCCCCGGTTAACTTCCCACTGTGCACGCGCGAGCATTACTGCGGACGCAAGCGCACCGCCGACGCCTCGCACCGAAGCCTCATGAGCATCATCTGCAACATCAATAAAACGCGGCAACGCAACTGCTGCGAGGATTCCGAGGATGGCTATTACCACCACCAACTCGATCATCGTGAAACCATTTTGCCTGTTCATTTCCTTTCCTCAGTTGGCGGTCAGTGGTGCCTTTCCGTGGCCGACCCATTTTGTTTATACCGACGTGCCTTCCGTGACACGTCAGTGATCTCCGGACTCTGTTCCGTTGGCGTTATCGCTTGTTCATATTCGACAAAGTGGCGTTTGGCGCACTGGCGGGAAGCCATAGCAAACTTCCCGCCACACCCGCGATCACCCCCTCCCCTGTGCCGCACTGCCCAGCTCCCACATCGGCAAAAACACACCGAGCGCCAGTACCAACACCATCACGCCCATGCAAACGATGAGAATCGGTTCGATGGCGTCCGCCAATTGCTTGAGGTCGTAGTCGACTTCCTGTTCGTAGAAATCGGCGACTTCGATAAAGAGGTCGTCCAGCGCTCCGGTTTCTTCGCCCACGGCCATCATCTGCAGCACCAAAGGGGTGAACAGGCCGGAGTTGTGAGCCGAGCGGGTCAGGGCTTCGCCGCGTTCGACGCTCTCGCGGATGCCGAGGATCGCCTGCCCGATATGCTGATTGCCGACGCTGGCGCTGTTGATCGAGAGCGTCTGCAGCAACGGCACACCGGCGCGGTACATCATCGCGAAGGTGCGGGTGAAACGCGCCAGAGCGATGCGTTCGAAGATGCCGCCGACAATGGGCAGGCGCAGTTTGATGCGGTCCCATTGGAGTCGTCCGGCATCGGTCTCGGTCCATTTGAAGAAGGCATAAAGCCCGCCCACGATGCCCAGCAGCAACAGCCACCAGTAGTCGCGCATGAAATTGGAGGTGCCGATCAGCACGCGGGTGGCCCACGGCAGCTGGGCGTGGAACTGGGCGAAGACCTTGGCGAACGCTGGGATCACCAGCAGATTGATCACTGCCAGCGCGACGCCCATGGCGACCATGACGAAGATGGGATAACGAGTCGCCTGCTTGATGCGCTTGCGGGTTTCGCGTTCCAGCTCGAGGTAGGCCGACAGCTGTTTAAAGGCCTGATCGAGCTGGCCAGTGTTTTCGCCGACGCTGACCATGCTGACGAACAGGTTGTTGAATACCTTGGGGTGGGCGTTCAGCGCCACGGCCATCGATTGGCCGCTTTCCAGACTGGCGCGCACGTCCTGCAGGATCTGTCTAAAGAACAGATTTCGGTTCGACTCAGCCAGACCGCCGATAGCGCGAATGATCGGCACACCGGCCTTGCTCAGGCTGTACATCTGGCGGCTGAAGATGATCAGCTCATCCAGATCGACGCGCTTGCGGCGCAGCTTTTCGCGCAGCATCGCCAACGCATCGCCACTGCCCGCCTGGCTCTCGCTGGCTTCAATGGTCAGCGGAGTGATCTGGCGTGAAAGCAATTCACCGGCGACGGAATCAGCGCTGGCGCCCTCGAGCGCCCCGCTGATCTTGGCGCCTTGGGCGTTGCGGCCGGTGTAACGAAAGGCAGGCATCAGGCGCGCCGTCCGTCAACGTGCCGTGCCGAAAGCGTGATGCCAACCAAAGCCGGCGAGCCGACCGAGTGTCCGTAGGCGCGAGCGCGCGCGCGAAGGTTGTGCGCCGCTGAACATCCCGGATTCGCCAGCAAGCTGGCTCCTACAAAAACCGCGGAATCCGCCTGGATATCAACATGAATCAAAGCCGAACGTTGGAATTGGTTAATCCGAAGCCCCTCCACATTCTGGGGAGTGGCCGTGCGCTGGTGAGATATAGCGCTATCCACGCGGTTGTAGGAGCGAGCTTGCTCGCGAAAGCGGTGCTCCGCCGAGCATCCCGGGTTCGCCAGCAAGCTGGCTCCTACAAGAGCAGTGCGGCGTGGGCTGGGCACGGCGATCACGCGGTCACCTCGTCATCCGCCAGGGTGGCGCACACTTTGAGCACTTCATCGACGCTGGTAATGCCGGCGATGGCGTAGTCCAGGGCGCATTCGGCCAGTGGCCGATAGTGCGGCTGTTGACGGGCAGCTTCGGCAAAACCTTGCGGATCACCACGGCGCAGCGCCGCAATCATCGGCTCGTCGAGCTCGAGCAGTTCGTAGACGCCGACCCGTCCGCTGTATCCACTGTTGTGGCACTGGTGGCAACCGCTACCACGGCGGAAGCGCTTGTCCGCCAGCGAGCCGCCATGCAGCGTCTCCAACCAGGCCAGCTGGCGCGGATCGGGCTGATGGTCTTCCCGGCAGTTTTCACAGACGCGCCGTATCAGGCGCTGTGCGAGGACGGCGTTGAGTGCTGTGGCGACGAGAAAAGGTTCCACACCCATGTCGATCAGACGCATGGCTGAGGTCAGCGCGTCGTTGGTGTGCAACGTGGACAGGACCAAGTGCCCCGTGAGCGCGGCGCGCAGGCCGATCTCCGCGGTTTCCTGGTCCCGGATTTCACCCACCAAGACGATGTCCGGGTCCTGGCGGAGTGCGGCGCGCAGCACGCGCGCAAAGGTCAATTCGATCTTGGCGTTGACTTGGACCTGGTTGACCCGCGGCAAACGATATTCGACCGGGTCTTCTACCGTGATGATCTTCTTTTCCGGGCTGTTCAGCTCCGACAGGCCGGCATACAGGGTGGTGGTCTTACCCGAACCGGTCGGGCCGGTGACAAGCACCATGCCATGTGGCCTTTGCAACAAGCGGCGGAAGCGGTCGAGCATGGCCGGTGGCATACCGGTCCCTTCGAGCTTGAACATCGCCCCGCTCTGGTCGAGCAGACGCATCACCACGGATTCGCCGAACTGCACGGGCATGGTCGAGACGCGCACGTCGAGGTTGCGGTTCTTAACCCGGATATTGAAGCGACCGTCCTGTGGCAGGCGTTTTTCAGAGATATCCAGACCGGACATGATCTTCAGCCGCATGACGAGCGCCGACGCGACGCGATGCTCCTTCATCACCTGCTCGTTGAGCACACCATCGATACGTTGACGAATCCGCACCACACCTTCATCAGGCTCGATGTGAATGTCGGACGCTTTCATCTGCACGGCATCTTCGAATAGCGTTTGCAGCAGACGCACCACTGGCGCATCGCTGTTGCTGTCCGCGCCGAGGCGGGACAGGTCGAAATCACTGTCTTGCAGCTCACCTTCCAGCTCACCGGCCAGCGACGCGATTTCGCTGGTGCGCCGATAAAGCTGATCGAGCGCACCCAGGAGTTCGCTCTCGCGAACCACCGCGGGGAACACCCGCTTGCCAAGCAAGCGCTCCATTTCGTCCTGCGCGAACAGGTCGAGTGGATCCGTCATGCCGACCAGCAAACCGTCCGCCTGGCGCGACAGCACGATGACGCGGAACCGCCGCGCCACCGCCTCGGGGAGGCTCTGCGTCAATTGATTGTCAAACTTGTAATGCTTGAGCTCTACGAAGGGAATCTTCAGCTGTTCAGACAACGCACGAAGCAGGCGACCTTCATCGATAAACCCAAGGTCAAGGACGGTGCGCCCGAGCTTCGAGCCGGTACGCTTCTGGTCCTGAAGCGCGAGCTGCAACTGGGATTCGTTGATCAGCCCCGCCTGGACGAGCAGGTCGCCGAGACGAATCTTGCGCTGGCGAATGTCCTGAGTCATGGCGTTCCTCCCAGGGAACCGGCGCGTTCGATAGCGAACTGGCGTGCGCTTTCATCCAATCCCTGGCCTTGCAAGGCCAGCCGATAATGCCGACCGGCCTGTACCGGCTGATCGAGTTGTTCCAGCGCGATAGCAAGCCCCAGCTGCCAGGCACCCTGATTGGGTTGTAGCGCGACGAGCTGTCGGTAGGTCGCGGCGCTGGCGGACCAGTCACCGACCTGCTGATAGAGCGCCGCAAGCACGGCGTGATAGCCCGCGTTGCGCTGCAGCTCGGGTGCGTGCTGCTGGAGCGTTGCGACCGCTGCGGCTTGGTCACCTGCCTGTAGCTGGCCACGTGCGAGCAACTCACGCAGCTCCGTATCGAACGGACGCGCGTGTAGCTGGGCCGGCAGCCAGCTCAAGAGCGCAGGGGCATCCCCCGCAGCGAGATAAGCACGGGCCAGCCAGCGGCTGACCTCCGGATTGGTTGGCTGAGCCTGATGCAGCGTCTGCAACTGCTGTATGGCCTGCAGATGATCGCCACGGACGAGAGACTGCCGAGCGCTGGCAAGGGCACCGGGTTGATGGGCGCCGATGCTGAGCCTTTTTGGCCCCGTCGGCACAGGACGTTCAGCGACACTGACCGGGTTCGTCTGCACTGGCGCCGCTGGGGTCGCTTCTGCACGGGCAGGCGCTGAAACTTGTTCAGCAGGCGGAGCCTCGCGTGTCACCCACTCCGGCAGCTGTGCCGCCTCCATTTGAGCGGATTCGGCTACCGGCATGGCCACGGATTCTTCCTCAGTCTCCTCCGCGCCGCTCAGGGAGACCTCCAGCCACAGCTGCGCACGGTCGCCCATCGATTCCAGCCGATCGGCAACGTTCAACCGATCACCGAAACCAACCAGCAGAACGTTGGTGTCGCGGCCCTGCGGCTCCACCCGCCAGGATAGGGTCTGCCCTTCTTTCTCGATACGTCCCGTGCGTGCCTCACCTGAAAACGCGACATCTTTCAGCTGCAGGCTGACCGAGCCGGCGGTATCGATTCGCTGATAGCTCACAGACCGATCGAGCAATAACTGCAGCACGAAACGCCGACCATCGTTTTGCGGCAGTACGTCGAGCAGCCGCGTTTGGTCGAACACCTCGGCGGTGGGCAATGCCTGCTCAACCGGCTCTGGCGGAACCACTGCCGGTTCAACTCCGGCCCGCAGGCGATCGAAAAGCAACACCAGCGCAATGGCGACCAGCACGGTTGCCGCGATAATCAGCAGTCCACGGCGCAGACGCTCGGAGCGCTCACGCCGAACCGCACCGGCTTCGTCAACCGCATGGATGCTACCCAGTTGTTGCCGCTCGGCTGGTGCAGCGCGGCGCGCTTCCAGGTCTCTGAGCATGCCGTTGACCAGACTCACGGCAGCACCTCCGCGAGTTGCACCAACCATGGCCAGGCACCCACGACCAGTGCCAGCGACAGGCCGACGCCGGTCAGGGTCCAGCCGAAGCGCTGGGAAGGGTTTCGCCAGAAAGCTCGGGCGCCTTCGGTGTCATCCAGCGCGCGGCGGACATGACGAGCCAGGACCTGGCGCGCACCTTCACCGAAGGCAACCATCAGGCACTTGTTCGCCAGGATATTGAGCAACCTTGGAATGCCGCCGCTGCCGCGTACCAGTAAACGTACCGCCGCCGTCTGGAATAACGGTTCGCCGCGATAGCCCGCCACAGCCAGCCGTTCTTGCAAGTAACGGGTGGCATCACTGACATCCAGCGGCCGCAAACGATAGGAAAAGGTGATGCGCTGACGCAGCTGACGGAAGTCCTCACGCGCCAGCGTTGCGTCCAGCTCAGGCTGCCCAAACAGCACCACCTGCAGCAGCTTGTTGTGTTCGGTTTCCAGGTTGGTCAACAACCGCAGAGCTTCCAGCGTAGCGGTCGGCAGCGCCTGCGCCTCGTCGATCAGCAGGACCGTACTCTTGCCCTGTCCCGCCAGCTCGATTAACCGCGCATGAAGCGCCGTGAGCAAGCCGTGATTGTCGAGATCGCCCACGTTAGCGACGTGCAGCTCCTGGGCCAGCGCCTGGCGCAGAGCCATTGGCGTGAGCGTCGGATTGGGCAGCCAGGCAACCTGATACTGTTCGGCGTCCAGCTCGTTCAGCAGCGCGCGGCAGAGCAATGTCTTACCCGTGCCCACCTCGCCAGTCACCTTGATAAAGCCCTCTCCCTCGCTCAGCGCCACGCGCAGAAGATTGAGGCAGGCCTGATAAGGCGCCAGCTGGACCAAAAAGCCAGTGTTCGGGGTAAGCGCGAACGGCTTTTCACGCAGGCCGAAAAAAGCTTCGTACATGCCGGTCGTTACCTTGTCGACCGGAAGGATTCGGCGGACTTGCGCAAATCATCCAGCCAGACCTGGTCGTCCACGACCTGTGGGCGCATGAGAATGACCAGTTCGGTCTGCTGAAAGGCTTTGCGCTGCTGTTGGAACAGCGTGCCAACCACCGGCAACTTCGATGCCCAGGGAATGTTGGCATCGGTGTTGGTGTTGCGGTTTTCCAGCAGGCCGCCGATCACAACCACCTGACCGCTGCGAGCCCGCACGATGGAGTCGGACTGACGTGTTGTCGAGAGTGCGAGAGGCAGGTTGAAGACGTTATCCGAGCCTCCTAGCTGGATGCTTTTGTTCTGGTCCTGTACGCGGCTCACGGTGGGCCGCACGTGCAGCGTGACCTGGCCGTTCTCGTCGATCTGCGGCGTCACATCGAGCGAGATACCGGAGAAAAATGGCGTCAGGGTGATGTCCAGATCCGGTGCGGTGGTGCCGCCCACGAGCGAAGTGGTAGTGGTCGACACGTCCGTCACGAAGAATTCATCGGTTCCGACCTTGATGACCGCCTTCTGGTTGTTAAGGGTCGAGATTCGCGGACTGGACAGCACGCGGACTTCGCCCTGGGTTTCAAGCAGCTGCAGCACTCCGGTGAAATCGCCAACCTGCACGGCAGCGCTGAACACCCCGCCGACGTTATTCGGCCCGCTCAAGGCATCCCCTTGCACGCCAAGGCTGAAATCGGCGTTGCCCATGCTACCGAGCTGCGCCCAGTTGATGCCGGACTGGAAGCCGTCAGACAGGTTCACTTCGAGGATCTTGGTTTCGAGGATGACCTGACGTTGCAGGTTGCGCTGCGCCTGTACGAGGAAGCGTTCCACCGCCTGCTGGTCCGCGCTGGATGCACGCACCACAAGCAACCCGCTTTGCGGATTGACGACGACCTGATTGCCCTCCTCGCCGCCGATCATCATTTCGATAACGGCACGCACTTCGCTCCAGAAATCCACATTGCTGGTGGTCAACAACTGGCTGGCATTGACTGTCGATGAGGTGCTGCTGGTAGTGGTACCGGCTGCGCCGACGCCGGTGCTATCGCTGCTGGTTACCTGCCCCGAGCTCACGCGTGTGTCGGTCATGCCCTGGCGCTGGACGTTGAGGTAGTCCAAATCATAGGTGCGGGTGATCGCCTGGTTCGGCTCGATCTGATAGCCATAAGCGGTGCGGCGGTAATCGTAGCCATAGCTATCGCGAACGGCCGCCAGGGTTTCGTCCAGGGTGACGTTGCGCAGGCTGAAGGTCACGTTACCGGTCACGCCGGGATGCACCAGCAGGTTCTCGCCGGCACTGTCCATCAAACTCAGGAAGAACTCGCGGGCGGGCATGTCACTGACGGCCACATCAAAACGTGGCCCCGTGGCGAGGCGGTTGTCTCTCATCGTCAACGGTGGAATCAGACCCGCTTGAACCGACGCGGGTGGCGCCACCTTTCGCTGGCTCTGCTCAAGGCTTTCCTCGAAAAGGCGATTGCTCTGCTCGTACAGGCGTTTGTCGCCGTCTTCAAAGGTTTGGCAGGCGGAAAGCAGGCAGAACAGGCTCAACACGCCGAAGCGAGACATCAGGGTCGGCATCATGGCTGGGTACGGCTCGATTGAATGATGGGGGCGCTCAGGCGCAGTTCATGCTGCTGGCCTTGGCGATCGATGACGACGGCGTGCGGGTGGATCGCCAGGATGCGGGCATCGCCAACGCGATCACCGACGGTTAGCGTTCGCCCATCGATCACGGCGCTGACGCGAGTTCCGACACGCATAATGGCTTGCAAACGCAATATTGACGCCGCTTCGGCTGGCGCCGCGGCAGCCGTCAGTCGCCCTGCGGGTGGCTGGGTGGGGTCGAGCGCGAACGCAGGCGCGACGGCCGCCAGCGACGCCAGGCCCAAAAGCGTGATGGCTGACTTAAACACCGACCCACCCCGCGTCGCGACTCAAGGTATGCAGATCGAGGACGACCCGCGCTCGGCTGGTACCTCCCTCGTCCACTTCATAATTCAAGCTGTCCCAATGCAAACGCCAGCCGCTGGCCTGAATCGCGTAGAGGTAGGTGAGCAGATCGAAGTATCCGCCTTCCAGCGTCAGGCGCAGGCCGTGGCGATAGAACACCACGGGTGGCGCCTTCTCTTTCGGCTCGGCCACGGCGGCGGCAGGCAGGGCGAGCGGAGCTGACGAGCTTTCCAGTGCCACCAGCTTGAGCTTCGCCTGATTGCGCAACAGATCCTGCAATAAGGCCTTCATCCTCGCTGGAGATACCAGCGTGCTGGTTTCCACGTCGATGCGTTGCAACAGCATTTGATGACTGGCCTGGGCTGTCGCCAATGCCTGTCGGTAGCTCAGATTTGGATCAGCGGCGAGCTTGGCCTGGATTTCCAGCAAGCCGTTTTCTGCCGTGACCTGACGGGCATTGGCCTCTTTCTGTCGGTTTTGTTCTGCTGCAATCCGCACGCTCAATGGCTCGGCAACCAGGAGCACGTAGAGCATGATCAGCAGCGCCAGACCCACACCGAACGTCAGCCATTGCTCGCGTGGCGCGAGGTTCTGCCAATACTGCGCGAACTTATTCATCGCCCGGCTCCACTGCCTGTGAGGACAACCGGAAACGCAACAGATCCTGCTCATCTCGCTGAAGGTCAAAATGGGCGAAGTCTCGGCCACTGAACGCTGTGCTCTGACCGAGGCTTTGTAGATAAAGCGGCAGGAGTTCCTGGTCCTGGGTCAGGCCCTGAAGCGCCAGATCGTCGCCACCGGCGTGCAGGCGAATCTGCGTCAGCCAGAGCCCTTGAGGCGGATGACGATCAGCCAATCCTTGTAACAGCGCGGCAAAACCACTGCTGCGCTGAGCATCCAGGGCTTTCAGGTGATCGGCCAATTGTTGCAATTCACGGTTCTCGGCCTCGCGCTCGGCCAGCTGCAGAGGGAGCCGCGGATCAAGCGTCGGTTCACGAAAGCCCGCCTTGACCACCTCGAGCTTGGTCTCGACCTGTGCAGCCTGTTGTTCAGCTTGCAGCGTTACGCCACTGGCTGCGTGCAGCTGCCAGCCCTGCCACGCGCCATGGACGCTCAGCGCAGCGATAACAAGCACCGCGCCCAGCCGCATCTGACGTGGCCGAGGCCCGCCGCCATGGCGGCGTTCACGTTGATATAGATTGATGTTCTGCATCAGCTCGCATCCTGACGCAGGGCAGCGCCGACCGCGCCAATGCAGAAGGCCTGACTCGACTCGGGAAGATCGCTCGCCGACTGGCCCGGAAACAGGTCACGCAGGTCCAGTCGCTGCAGATTGACGGCAAGCCCGGCGGCAAGTGCCTGATGGGTTCGCTCACCATCCTGCTTCATGGGTAGCAGCAGTAAGCGACTGATATAGCCTTTGCCCAACTGGCTTTCGTAGTAATCCAGCGAACGCTGGATTTCCAGCATCATGCTGGACAGATCCTGGTCGGCCCGCGCCAACCCGTGTTCCATACGCCGCGCCATATAGAGATCGGCACTGTTCTGGACGGTGATGAGACCTTCACTGGTACGCAGGCGCAGCAGCGCGAGGTTCATTGCATCCGCCCCCGCCAGCAGACCGAGGTTGCGCAACGCCATTTCGGTAATGTCGATACTCGCCAGGCTCAGCCCGGCGTGCCCTACCAATGCGTGAACGCCGTTCATTCGGGATTTGTTCAGCACGGCGCAATACACCATGCGCGTGCGGCCGCGGTAGGCATCCTCGGGGAGCGCAAAACAATCGACGACCACGTCTTCCAAAGGCTCGCTGATCAGATCTTTAACGCGCCAACGCATCGCGTCGCGCAGTTCGTCGCCGGGGACGTCCGGCGCCTCCAGCAGAAAAAACTGATAGGCGGAGGGATGCAGCACGACGTTGACCGATGTGCCATTCAGGCCATGCTCGGCGACGATCTGCTTGAGCAGGTCGGCTTGGGTTTCAGGTGTGCCTTCCAGATAGACGCAACGGCGCAACTGCGGCGCCTGACCAGGGGCGCGCTGGACGTGCGCGAGCGCGATGCCGTGCGGCCCCGGCTCGAGGCCTAGCAGACCGCCGGCGGCAGTGTTGCGGCGTTTGAAAAACAAACCCATCGGGAACAGCACTCCTGAACGACCTGGTGACCTACAGACATGTAAAAAACCGATGCCAGTACCATCATGCTGGCACCGATATCAATTAGCCACCAACTCCTGCCGCGACTGTAGCAAAGTGCGGCCGCGAGTCCAAATACTGTCGCTCGCTTAGCTCATATCGGGTAACTGTCAAAAACCCGTGCACGGTGGGTTATCGGCCGGTTCGTCAACGCGCGTTAAACCGCTCGTCGGCCGTCTGTCAGGATGTGAACGTATGAAGAAACGCGAGACGCCTGTTATCTGGCGGCGTTGATGTCGATTGGACCTTGAGCAATGGGCGTACCAAGAAATGCCAGGAAATAGCGATGGATCGGGCGGCCGACCGGCGGTCGTCTATTGGAATAAACGTAGCTGCTCGAACCCGCTGCGCAGGTCTATCAAACGGACGCCTACCCCGATCAGCCGAACGGGGCGCTTGCCGCGTGCAAAAGCGCTGGCTAGCAAGTCGGCATAGTCTTCCAGCTCTAGCCCCGCACCCGATTGCTCCAGGGTGGTCTGGGTGAAGTCATGAAACTTGAGCTTTACGAAGGGCTTGCCCGGCCTATACCCGCTATCAAGCCGCGCCATTCTCACGGTGAGCTGCCCAAGCAACTCCGGCAGCCGCTCGAGACAGGCCGCCAAATCCGGCAAGTCACGGTCGTAGGTATTCTCGACGCTGACCGACTGGCGACGACTTTCGACCTGCACCACGCGATCATCGATCCCATGCGCCAGCCCCCAGAGCCGTTCGCCAAACGAGCCGAACTCACGTACGAGGTCGAGGCGCTTCCAGGTCCGCAGGTCGGCGCAGGTCTCGATACCCATGCGTTTGAGCTTTTCGGCCGTCACGCGTCCGACGCCGTGGAGCTTGGTGACGGGTAAGGCAAGCACGAAATCGTCGACCTGATCCGGCGTGATCACGAACAGGCCATCCGGCTTGTTCCAATCACTGGCGATCTTGGCGAGGAATTTGTTCGGCGCGACGCCGGCCGATACGGTAATACGCAGCTGCTGCCAGACTCGGCGGCGTATGTCCTGGGCGATGCGCGTCGCGCTGCCGGCAAAGTGCTCGCAGCCGCTCACATCCAGGAACGCTTCATCGAGCGAAAGGGGTTCGATGAGATCGGTGTAGGTTCGAAAAATCCCGTGAATCTCGCGTGAAGCTTCTTTATAGGCGTCCATCCTCGGCCGAAGAATCAAAAGATCCGGGCATAACTTCAGCGCGTGCCCGGACGCCATGGCGGAACGCACGCCATAGGCTCGCGCTTCATAATTGCAGGTCGCAATGACGCCACGGCGGTCGGCCAACCCACCGACCGCAATGGGCCGGTTTGCAAGGGTTGGATCGTCACGCATCTCGATGGCCGCATAAAAGCAGTCGCAATCGACGTGGATGATTTTTCGGATCGGATTAACGGTGGAAAACTCGTAGCTTCACCAATGAACGCCCTTGCCCAGCAGATGAGCGCGCGCCGGCACGCATTATCGCTGATCTGTCGCCTGGCGAGGACACCGCTGGGTCGGCCGCCTTATGCCGAACATTCGCGCCAGCGCCGAGTCGGAACTAAAGAGGCAGGACCCAACACCCCCCTTTGACTGGAGGTTCACATGCAAACCGCACCCCTGACTGCTGCAATTCTGGCCGGCCTTTTCGCGACTGGCGCTATGGCCAATCAGGAAGGCACCCAAGGCGCTGCCGCCGACACCCACGGCAGCGCCATGAGTGAGAACCATCAGCGCGCCAATACGGGCAACGTAGACAGCGATGGCAAAACAATGGATCAGAAGATGAAGAACGAAGTACAAGATGATTGGCGCGAAGACGCAGAAGAGCGCCGCGAGGCAGACGTCAGCAAACCAGAGCAACGCTAACGCCCAGCGCGCCTCAAAGCTCGAGGGGGTAAGGCTGAATCAGCGCCTTGCCGTACCCCTCGACAAATTCGACCGGCATTCGCTTGGGTTTCCCATTTGAAAGCTGAATGCACACAAAAGTGGTCTGCGCACGCAGTAGCGTGACGTTGTCGGCGGGTCTGATCAGCTGAAAGTTACGCTTCATCTTGAGACGCTGATCCGAATCGACGATCCAGGTCGCCAGCTGAAGGCGATCGCCCTGATAAGCCGCCGCCACGTAATCGATTTCATGCCTGAGCACCGCCATGGCACGGTCTAGGCGACGATAGTCATCCAATCCCAAGCCGAGGCTCTGCGAGTGCTGCCAGGCACATCGCTCAAGCCATGACACATACACCGCGTTGTTGGCATGACCCAGTTCGTCGATATGCTCGGCCTCGACGGTGAAGTCGATGATGAACGCGTCGGTCTGATCCCAAATCATCCTGCCCTCGCTGTGGTGTGCACCGCCTAGTACGACCGCCCGCTATTGGAAGCCAGACGCTGCCGGATGTCACGCGTATGGCTGTCGCCTGATGGTGTGCTATTCAGCCGGCCGGCCATTGCAACCTGATGAACGCGACCGATCCCAGTTTTCAAACAACAAAAATCGCGCGCAAAACAAAAAGGGCCACTTCGTGAGAAATGACCCTTGGATGCCCAAAACGGGCAAAAAAAATGGCGTCCCCTAGGGGACTCGAACCCCTGTTACCGCCGTGAAAGGGCGGTGTCCTAGGCCACTAGACGAAGGGGACGAAACCTTCGATGAACAGAGCGTAACCGCTACGACCTGTCGTGGGTTGGTGGAGCTAGACGGGATCGAACCGTCGACCTCTTGCATGCCATGCAAGCGCTCTCCCAGCTGAGCTATAGCCCCGGATTTAACGTCTCCCGACTCGCGCCGCTTACGCTACGCGTTCTGAATAATGGCGTCCCCTAGGGGACTCGAACCCCTGTTACCGCCGTGAAAGGGCGGTGTCCTAGGCCACTAGACGAAGGGGACGCAAGGCCCTTCAAAGGCGACCGATCAAAAGACCGGTGTGGCAATCGAGATTGGTGGAGCTAGACGGGATCGAACCGTCGACCTCTTGCATGCCATGCAAGCGCTCTCCCAGCTGAGCTATAGCCCCATCTCGAGGACGGGGCGCATATTAGGTGCGCCCCTGGACAGTGTCAACGATATTTTTCCTGCTGACCGCAGATTTTTCAGCATCAGAACAATTACTTACCGCCGACGAGCGGCGGCGGTACGTTCCGTAAGCAGGATGGAATTGCATTCCTCCAACTCCGCGGCACTCAAGCCATCGCCGCGAACAGCTTTTCCCATTCTTTGACTTCCTTTTTCGACGCTCCACCCAGCAGCTCAAGTGCTTGCCGCAGACGGAAACGGGTCAGATCCGGACCGATAATTTCCATCGCATCGAGCACCGATACCGAACTGGCCTGGCCGGTAATGGAGGCGAACATCAACGGCATGACATCGCGCAATTTCAACTCGAGGTGAGCGCCAACCGCCTGGATACATTCGGTGATGCGCTCCTTATCCCACTGACGCAGGGCCTCCAACTTCCAGAGGGTCAATTGCAGGACCTGTCGCACCTGGGTCGCGTCGAGCTTCTTGTGCTCGAAGAGCGCGGGATCCAGATCCAGCGCGCCGGAAAAGAAGAAACCGGCCAACGGAGCAATCTGACTGAAGGTCTCGACCCGCTGCTGCACGTGCGGTGCGATCTTCATCATGTACTCAGGGTTGAACGCCCACCTCTGCACCTGCTCGGCAAACTGCTCCACCGACAACTCACGCAGCCACTGGCCGTTGAGCCAGGACAGCTTCTCGACATCGAATATCGGGCCGCCCAGCGAAACACGATTGATATCGAAGTGTTCGATCATCTCGGCCAAGGTGAATTTTTCACGCTCGTCCGGCATCGACCAGCCCATGCGGCCCAGATAGTTAAGCATCGCCTCAGGCATGAAGCCCATGCGCTCGTAAAAGGTCACGGACGTCGGGTTCTTGCGCTTGGACAACTTGCTCTTGTCAGGATTACGCAACAGGGGCATGTAGCAGAGCTGCGGCTGTTCCCAGCCGAAATATTCGTAGAGTTTGATCAGCTTCGGTGCGGACGGCAGCCACTCCTCGCCGCGCAGCACGTGGGTGATCCCCATCAGATGATCATCAACCACATTGGCTAGAAAATAGGTCGGCAAACCGTCTGCCTTCATCAGCACCTGCATGTCCATGCGGTCCCAACCGATTTCCACGGTGCCGCGGAGCATGTCCTGCACCTGACAGACGCCGTCACTCGGCACCTTCATGCGGATCACGTGGGACTCACCGGCCGCAATGCGCTGTTGCGCCGTTTCGGCGGCGATATGCATGCAATGGCCGTCGTAGCGCGGCGTTTCCTTGTTCGCCATCTGCTCGGCGCGCACCTGATCAAGTCGCTCGGCGCTGCAGAAACAAGGGAACGCATGACCCTTGGCGACCAGCTCGTCGGAATACTTCTTGTAGATCTCGCCGCGTTCGCTCTGTCGGTAAGGACCATGCGGGCCACCGACATCAGGGCCCTCGTCCCACTCTATGCCCAGCCAGCGCAGCGCATCGTAAATCTGTTGCTCGGACTCGCGCGTCGAACGTAGCTGATCCGTATCCTCGATGCGCAAAATGAACTGGCCGCCGTGCTGGCGAGCAAAGCAAAGGTTGAACAACGCGATATAGGCGGTGCCAACATGGGGGTCGCCTGTGGGCGATGGCGCGATACGGGTACGAACGGTGGTCATGATGTTCTCGAATCGGAGGCACAGAGGAAAACGCAGCGGCCATTGACGTCTATGCCCGTCGCCGGTCAGCGCTGGTAAAGGCGCGATGTTAACAGGCGCACCTCTACCGACTCTACCTGACCCTTTCCTTGATCAGCGCTGACGCGCCGCTGTGTCGAGAAGCTGCGCGCAGCCTCTTTACATAGAACCGCCTTCTGTCATGACGACCGGGTTGCTGCTAAAGGATCAGACCTGCAGCAGGCGCTCGCGCAGCTTGTGGATCTCATCGCGGGTCTGCGCGGCAGCCTCGAACTCCAGGTCACGCGCATAGGCAAGCATCTTCTCTTCCAACTGCCGAATCCGCTTGGTGATCTCGCTTGGCGACCGCAATTCGTTCTCGTACCGCGCCGCTTCTTCCGCCGCCTTTGCCTCACCGCGACGTTTCTTGCTGCGCGAACCAGGCACCGTGGCGCCTTCCAGAATATCCTTCACATCCTTGAATACGCCCTGGGGCACGATGCCATGCGCCTCGTTGAAAGCGATCTGCTTGTTGCGGCGACGCTCAGTTTCGCCAATGGCTCGCTCCATGGAGCCAGTGATGCGGTCGGCATAGAGAATCGCCCGGCCATTGAGGTTACGCGCGGCGCGGCCAATGGTCTGAATCAGCGAACGCTCCGAGCGCAGGAAGCCTTCCTTGTCGGCATCGAGGATCGCCACCAGCGAAACCTCAGGCATATCGAGGCCCTCGCGTAGCAGGTTGATACCCACCAGGACGTCAAATACGCCCAGACGCAGATCCCGAATGATCTCCACGCGTTCGACAGTATCGATGTCCGAGTGCAGGTAACGCACCCGAACCCCGTGGTCGCCCAGGTAATCCGTCAGGTCTTCAGCCATCCGCTTGGTCAGCGTCGTCACCAACACCCGCTCTTCCTTGGCGACACACTTGGTGATTTCCGAGAGCAGGTCATCGACCTGGGTCAACGCCGGTCGCACTTCGATCTGTGGATCGACCAGCCCTGTCGGCCGTACCACCTGCTCGATCACTCGACCGGAATGCTCCGCCTCATAGGGCCCAGGGGTTGCCGAGACGAAAATCGTTTGGGGGCTGATCGCCTCCCATTCGTCGAAACGCATAGGTCGGTTATCCAGCGCCGACGGGAGGCGGAAGCCATATTCGACCAGGGTTTCCTTGCGCGATCGGTCGCCTTTATACATCGCGCCGACCTGCGGCACGCTGACATGCGACTCATCGATTACCAGTAGCGCATCGGCTGGCAGATAGTCATAGAGCGTTGGCGGCGCCTCGCCCGAAGCGCGCCCGGACAAATAACGTGAGTAGTTTTCGATGCCATTGCAGTAGCCCAGCTCCATGATCATTTCCAGATCGAAACGGGTTCGCTGCTCGAGCCGCTGCGCCTCCACCAGTTTGTTGTTGGCGCGTAGATAATCGAGGCGATCTTTGAGTTCTGCCTTGATGTTCTCGATGGCATCGAGCAGCGTTTCGCGGGGCGTCACGTAGTGGCTCTTCGGATAAAACGTGAAGCGCGGAAGCTTGCGAATGACCTCTCCGGTCAGCGGATCGAACGCGGACAGGCTTTCCACCTCGTCATCGAACAGCTCGATACGGACCGCCTCCAGATCGGATTCGGCGGGAAAGATATCGATGACATCGCCTCGCACCCGAAAGGTTGCACGGGCGAAGTCCATGTCATTTCGCGTGTATTGCAAGCCGGTCAGGCGGCGCAACAGTTCCCGTTGATCCAGGCGATCACCCCGGTCGACGTGCAGCACCATCTTCAGATACGACTGCGGATCACCCAGGCCATAGATACAGGAGACGGTGGTAACGATGATTGCGTCCGGGCGCTCCAGTAGCGCCTTGGTCGCCGACAGGCGCATCTGCTCGATATGGTCATTGATCGAGGCGTCCTTTTCGATGAAGGTGTCAGAGGACGGCACGTAGGCTTCGGGCTGGTAGTAGTCGTAATAGGAAACGAAATACTCGACCGCGTTGTTCGGGAAGAACGCCTTGAACTCCCCGTACAGCTGCGCAGCCAATGTTTTGTTCGGCGCGAGCACCAGCGTCGGCCGCTGCACATGAGCGATGACGTTGGCGATACTGAAGGTCTTGCCGGAGCCCGTGACACCCAGCAGCGTCTGATGTGACAACCCGGCCTCGATGCCTTCGATCATCTGCCGAATGGCTTCAGGCTGGTCACCGGCGGGCTTGAAACGAGTGACCAATTCGAACTGCGACATATCAACCTCTTGTGATTGCAAGCCGCCCGGGGTCGAGCGTTAAGCATTGCTGCAGGCTTTAACGGGTTTAATCGGCAAGCAACCGCGAGCTGCAGGACGCGAGTACCGCTCATTCAATGCGGCCGGTATCAGGGATATCAAGGCTGTTCCCTCACCGCACGGTTCAAGCGAGGGAGCGAGCAACAAAACAGCTCCGCCTCGTCAGAAAAACCGCCCTAGCATATCGCGACGATGGGCCATGCCCGTTATACTCTTGCCCCGTTTGCGCCCTGCCCTCCGCGCGAAGCGAGGGTGCTGTTTCATTCACTCCTTCTCTTCGAGCCTCCCCACCATGAGTTTGTTCTCCGCTGTCGAAATGGCGCCGCGCGACCCGATCCTCGGCCTCAATGAAGCCTTTAATGCCGACACGCGGCAGAACAAGGTCAACCTGGGGGTGGGCGTGTACTACAACGAAGAAGGTCGAATCCCGCTGCTACGCGCTGTAGCCGCTGCGGAGATGGCTCGACTGGAGCTGAACGCACCCCGCGGCTACCTGCCGATCGAAGGCATCGCCAGCTACGACATGGCGGTCCAGGGCCTTCTATTCGGCGCCGACTCCGCACTGGTAGCCGATGGTCGCGTGGTGACGACCCAAGCGCTCGGTGGCACCGGCGCACTGAAAATCGGTGCCGATTTCCTCAAGCGGATGCTGCCCGATGCTGTCGTGGCGATCACCAATCCGAGCTGGGAAAACCATCGCGCATTATTCGAGTCCGCCGGATTTCCTGTTCAAAACTATAGCTACTACGACGCTGGCAGCCATGGAATTGATCGCGCCGGCATGCTCGAAGACCTGAAAAACCTGCCGGCCCGCTCCATCGTCGTGCTGCACGCCTGTTGCCACAATCCAACCGGCGTCGACCTGCAGCCGGAAGATTGGAAGCAGATCCTCGAGGTGCTGCGCGCGAATGACCACATTCCGTTCATCGATATTGCCTACCAAGGCTTCGGCGACAACATCGAAGAAGACGCGGCCGCCGTGCGCCTGTTCGCCGAGTCAGGCATGAGCTTCTTCGTTTCCAGCTCATTCTCCAAATCGTTCTCGCTGTATGGCGAACGCGTAGGAGCCTTGTCGATGGTCACCCAAAGCCGTGACGAGTCAGCCCGCGTACTGTCGCAAATCAAACGCGTCATTCGCACTAACTACTCGAACCCGCCAACCCATGGCGCCACGGTCGTATCAGCGGTACTCAATAGCCCGGAACTGCGCACGATGTGGGAAACCGAGCTTGGTGAGATGCGCACCCGCATCCAGGACATGCGCCTGACCATGGTTCGGCAACTGGCCGAGAAAGGTGCCAAGCAGGATTTCAGCTTCGTCGCCAAACAGCGAGGAATGTTCTCCTACTCAGGCCTCACCGCCGCTCAAGTCGAGCGCCTGCGGGTCGAGTTCGGCGTGTACGCCATCGGCACCGGGCGCATCTGTGCAGCAGCGCTGAACCACAACAATCTGGACCATGTCACCGACGCGATTGTGCAGGTTCTCTAATTCGACGAGGGTTGACTTCCCCTTAGTTATCATTAGGATACGCACCGCTGTTCCGCGATAGCTCAGTCGGTAGAGCAAATGACTGTTAATCATTGGGTCCCTGGTTCGAGTCCAGGTCGCGGAGCCAATTCCAAAGCCTCAGGTGGAAACCTGGGGCTTTTTTGTATCCGCTGGACTCTCACCAGGGACTTCGTCCCAGGTTATTCGGCAAGCCTCACCCCTTCGGGGCCGCGCTGAAGCGCGTTCTGCTGCGCAGTCGAGTCCAGGTCGCGGAGCCAAATTCAAAGCCTCGGTTTAGACCGGGGCTTTATTGTATCCGCGACCTGCAGGAGCCGGCTTGCCCGCGCTCGGCCGCCGTTCCGAGCCCACATCCCCTGTTGATCGCGAGCAAGCTTGCTCCTACGAAGAACATGGCGTGCTGGCGTTCAGTGGCCGGGCATGTGTTCGCGCAACCTTGTAGGAGTTAGCTTGCTTGCGAACCGCGCTAAGCCGCCGTTCCGAGCCCGCATACCCCGTTGATCGCGAGCAAGCTCGCTCCTACGAAAATACTGACGTGCAAAGGTCTGCATAAAGCTTTTATCCCCGAGAACGAAAACGCCCCGCATCGGCGGGGCGTTTCGTTATACGGCAGAGCTTATTGCGCTTCGGTGCTTTCAGCCGATTCGCCAGCTTCCGCCTCGGGCTCAGCGGCCGGAGCGGCTTCGTTCTCGTCGCCCTTGATGCCTAGCAGTTCGAGATCGAAGACCAACACCGAGTTAGCAGGGATCAGCGGGCTGGGGCTTTGTTCGCCGTAGGCCAGCTCGCTCGGGATGTACAGCTTGTACTTCTCGCCTACATGCATCAGCTGCAGACCTTCCACCCAACCCGGGATCACACCGCCGACAGGCAGATCGATCGGAGTACCACGCTTGATCGAGCTATCGAAAACGGTGCCGTCGGTCAGAGTGCCTTCATAGTGAACGGTGACGACATCGTCCGGACCTGGCTGTGGACCTTCGGCTTCCTTGATCACTTCATACTGCAGACCGGACTCAGTGGTCTTGACGCCTTCGCGCTTAGCGTTTTCCTCAAGGAATTTCTTACCCGCCTCGACCGCTTCCTTGTTCATCTCGACCATGCGCTCTTCAGCACGCGTCTGCAGATAGGCGAAGGCTTCCATCAGCTCTTCGTCGGTCAGCTTCTGATCCTTCTTGCCGAGCGCATCATCGATGCCCTGCGCTACCGCATTCGAATCCAGATCAGCCATACCTTCCTGGGCCAAGCTCTTGCCCATATTGAGGCCGATACCGTACGAGGCTTTCTGCGCGGGCGTTTCCAGCTTGGCGCTGGTTTCCGAATCACAGCCCGCCAGGACCAAGCCAACCAGGGCTATCGCAGACGCCAAACGTTGATGTCTCATTCTGTTTCCTTAAATACGCTTGAAGGGGTGAAGCTAAACGATTGCCGGAGCTTAACAGTCGCTAACCGGCAGTGGCTACCGAGCGTACCGACGTAATAGGTAAAGACAATGCAAAGTCAGGAAGTGCCGCACGAAACCCATAAAGATTACAAACGGGCCCAACACACAAATCGCAGGCAAAAAAAAAGCGACCATCAGGTCGCTTTCTTTTGAGCTATCAAGGTGTTCAGCGGGCCTTGATTGCAAATATGGCGCAGCGGACGGGACTCGAACCCGCGACCCCCGGCGTGACAGGCCGGTATTCTAACCGACTGAACTACCGCTGCGCTAAACCTCGAGTGGTGGGTGATGACGGGATCGAACCGCCGACCCTCTGCTTGTAAGGCAGATGCTCTCCCAGCTGAGCTAATCACCCGTTTGCTCTCGAAGTGGGGCGCATTCTAGAGAGGGTTCCTGACCTTGGCAACCCCCTTTTGAAAAAAAAATTTAAGAACTTACAAAGACTTAGGAAACCCTCTGTTTATGGGCGATTTTGCGGTTTCCATCAGCATTGCCGCTCGGCAGGGTTGGCCTGCGTTCGCTAGAGGGGAATAATGCGCGCTTTGCTTTCACCGGAGTTTCAAATCGCCATGTGGTTTCGCAACCTGCTCGTCTACCGTCTCACCCAGAACGTCCCCTTCGATGTCGAGACACTTGAAGCTGCATTGGCCGCCAAGCCCGCTCGCCCCTGCGCCAGTCAGGAATTGAGCACCTACGGTTTCGTCGCCCCCTTCGGCAAAGGTGAAGACGCCCCGCTGGTACACGCCAGCCAAGGCTTCCTGCTGATCTCGACCCGCAAGGAAGAACGCATCCTACCCGGCAGCGTCGTCAAGGACGCGCTCAAGGAAAAGGTCGACGAGATCGAAAACGAGCAAATGCGCAAGGTTTACAAAAAAGAGCGCGAGCAGCTAAAGGACGACATTATCCAAGCCTTCCTGCCGCGCGCCTTTATTCGCAAGTCCGGCACCTTCGCCGCCATTGCGCCGGAGCAGGGGGTGATCCTGGTTGACGCGTCCAGCCCGAAGCGTGCCG
Source organism: Pseudomonas sp. DNDY-54 (assembly GCF_019880365.1). Taxonomy (NCBI): domain Bacteria; kingdom Pseudomonadati; phylum Pseudomonadota; class Gammaproteobacteria; order Pseudomonadales; family Pseudomonadaceae; genus Pseudomonas; species Pseudomonas sp. DNDY-54. The sequence goes on along the minus strand of NZ_CP082271.1, from coordinate 1,545,539 downwards.
AAGACCTGCTCTCTACGCTTCGCGAAGCCATCGGTTCGCTGCCGGTGCGTCCGCTGACCGTTAAGGTCGCACCCTCGGCAACCATGACCGACTGGGTCAAGACGCAGAAAGCCGCTGATGACTTCTTTGTACTCGACGAATGCGAACTGCGCGACACCCATGAAGATGGCGGTGTCGTGCGCTGCAAACGTCAGGACCTGACCAGCGACGAAATCCAGCAGCACCTTGAAGTAGGCAAGCAAGTCACGCAGCTGTCGCTGGGCTGGCAGGACAAGTTGTCCTTCGTACTCGACGACAAAATGGTGATCAAGCGGCTGCGCTTCGAGGAACTGCTACAGGATCAGGCCGAGCAAGATGGCGGCGATGACGACCTCGGCCAGCAGGACGCCAGCTTCCTGCTGATGATGTTGACTTTCAAGGAATTTCTCCCTGCGCTGTTCGTAGCACTCGGTGGTGAGGATATCCCGCAGGGCATCTAAACTGCCTTGTGCGCCATTGGCCTAGGCTGATGGCGCTCCTCCCATCACCACAAGGTAAACCCGATGCGCGCCCTCGCCGCCCTCAGCCGCTTTGTTGGCAACACCTTCGCCCTCTGGGTCCTGATATTTGCCGTTCTCGCCTTCTTTCAACCGAGCTGGTTCCTACCCGCCACCGCCTGGATCGTCCCGCTACTCGGGCTGATCATGTTCGGCATGGGCTTGACGCTGAAAGCGGCAGACTTCGCAGAGGTGGCTCGCCGTCCGCTTTGGGTAGCGCTGGGCGTCGGCTCGCAATTTCTGATCATGCCGGCGCTGGCGTGGTTGCTGTGTCAGGTGCTGGGCCTACCGCCTGAAATCGCCGTTGGAGTCATCCTGGTCGGCTGTTGCCCGGGCGGCACCGCTTCCAACGTTATCGCATGGTTCTCACGCGGTGATGTAGCACTGTCGGTAGCGATCACCGCGGTCACTACCCTGCTCGCCCCGCTGGTCACACCCGCCCTGATCTGGTTGCTCGCCTCGGCGTGGCTTCCAGTCAATTTCGCCGCATTGTTCATGTCGATTGTGCAGATCGTGCTGCTACCGATTGCCCTTGGACTGATCGTTCGTCGGCTGCTGGGTAACCGCGTGCATCACGTCGTCGAGGTGCTGCCGCTAGTGTCAGTGGTGAGCATCGTGATCATCGTCGCGGCGGTGGTGGCGGCCAGTCAGGCCAAGATCGCTGAATCCGGTCTGCTGATCATGGCGGTGGTGATCCTGCACAACAGCCTTGGCCTCGGCATTGGATATCTGGTCGGACGGGCCTTCGGCCTGCCGCTGGCACAACGCAAGACCTTGTCGATCGAGGTCGGCATGCAGAACTCGGGCCTCGGTGCAGCCCTGGCCAGCGCTCATTTTTCGCCGTTAGCAGCGGTGCCGAGCGCATTGTTTAGTGTCTGGCACAATCTCTCCGGCGCGCTACTGGCAACCATCTATCGCCGAATGAAAGACGACCAACCCCAACAATAGCCACGGAGTCACCACAGGTCCGGGCGACTTGCCCGGACGTACGCGTTGTGGACAATGACGCCTGCTGAGGACGACCTCAGGCTGCACAGACTCATTGGGGACGGCCCCGCCCAATCACCGTCCTGTCGGGGTGCGTATGTCCTGGATCATTCTGTTTCTTGCCGGTCTGTTCGAGATCGGCTGGGCGGTTGGCCTGAAATTCACCGAAGGCTTCACCCGCCCTCTTCCCACCCTGCTTACCGTCGCAGCAATGGCGGCCAGTCTGGGCTTGCTGGGGCTCGCTATGAAGGAATTGCCGTTGGGCACCGCCTACGCCATCTGGACCGGCGTCGGTGCGGTCGGCACCGTGATTGCGGGGATCATCCTGTTCGGCGAATCGATGAGCCTGTTTCGCCTGGGAAGCGTAATGCTGATCTGCGTCGGCTTGCTCGGTTTGAAACTCAGCCACTGAGGCTGACGGCAGCCGGCCGAACACCGGCTGCCGTGCTGTCAGCCATGCAAAGCGGGTTCACGATAGAGCCGTGAGCAGGCGTCGCCATCAGCGCGAAACAGATGACACTTGTTGGCCAGCAGCCCGGTCGCAAAGGCTTGGCCCACGGCAACACGGCGGTTACCATCACTCGCGACCGCTACCATCGCTTCGACGCCCTCAAGATTCAGGTGCAGCAGATTGTGATCGCCCAGCCGTTCGGCCACCGCTATCTCGCCATTGAAAACGAAATCCGCCTGTTCAGGATCGACGAAATGTTCAGGGCGAACACCGAGCGTCAGCGCCTCACCCGCTTTGATCTGACTGCCATCCACCGCGACCCGCATGGCACTCCCGCCCGGCATCTCGACCTCAACGGAATCCTCATCGGCACGCAGCGCGCGAACCGGCAGAAAATTCATCTGTGGTGAGCCAATAAAGCCGGCTACGAACTGATTGTTCGGGTAGTGATACAGCTCCAGCGGCGGCCCGGCCTGCGCAATACGCCCGGCATTGAGCACAACGATCTTGTCAGCCAGTGTCATGGCTTCGACCTGATCGTGCGTCACGTAGATCATCGTTGCCTGAAGACGCTGATGCAGGCGCGAGATCTCGATGCGCATCTGTACCCGCAGAGACGCATCGAGGTTAGAAAGCGGTTCGTCGAAGAGGAAGACTTTGGGCTCACGCACCATGGTCCGGCCGATGGCAACACGCTGACGCTGCCCGCCGGAAAGATCCTTGGGTTTACGCTCCAGTAGCTGGTCAAGCTGCAGGATTTTTGCCACGGACTCCACCCGGCGGTGGATATCGGCCTTGTCGACCTTCGCCAACTTGAGACCAAACGCCATGTTTTCCGCGACGTTCATGTGCGGATAGAGCGCGTAGGACTGGAATACCATGCCCACCGAACGATCCATCGGCGGCAGTTCATTGACACGCTCACCGTCGATCTGCAATTCGCCGTCGGTGATGTCCTCAAGGCCGGCAATCAAACGCAGCAACGTTGACTTGCCACAGCCGGACGGACCGACAAACACCACGAACTCGCCGTCGGCGATATCCAGGTCGATGCCGCGCGTGATGGGCACATCGTCATAGCTCTTGCAGATATTGCGCAGGGTTACGCTGGCCATTCTTATTGTTCTCCTTCAAGCAACCGCCGCGCCGAAGCGCCGCGGGGTCCGCAGGGTTACCCGAGCCGACGAGCGAATCCGAAACCATGAGCGGGCAGCTGTACGCTGTGGCCCTCGAAGACCGCAGTCGCCGAGGGCACATCGAGCCCTTCGACCGGTGCAGACAGATCAAAGTGCCGCGCATTGTCGCCCATATTGAACAGGCACACCCAGACCTCGTCATCCAGGCGGCGCTCGTACACTAATAGCGCGTCGTCATGGTAGACGGTACGCATACTGCCTTCGATCAACAGGCGCTGGTCCTGACGCCAAGCGAGAAACCGGCGGTAGATGTTGAGCATCGAATCTGGAACCGGCTCCTGGGCGGCCACCGACATCGGCAGATGCCGATCGGCCAGCGGCAACCAGGGCTGCTCGCGGCTGAAACCACCGTGCTGGTCCTGGTCATGCCAGGGCATCGGCGTCCGGCAACCGTCGCGACCCTTGAATTCGGGCCAGAAGCGAATGCCGTAGGGGTCGACCAGCTGTTCAAACTGCAGCTCGGCTTCATCCAGCCCCAGCTCTTCGCCTTGATAGAGGCACACGCTGCCACGCATGGTCAGCAGCATCGCCATGAACATGCGGCCGCGGGCCAGATCCGGCTGGTTGGCCAGCGCCCAGCGACTCATGACCCGCACCACATCATGGTTGCCGATGGACCAGCACGGCCAGCCATCCACCAGCTCGCGCTCCACGCAATCGATGGTGTGGCGCAGAAATCCTGGGCTGCACTGCTCGGTCAGCAGATCGAAGGAGTACGCCATGTGCAGCGTATCGCTACCGCCCGTGTACGCGGCCATGGTGCGCAACGAATGATCGCAGCCAATTTCCGCAACGGTGGCACTGCCTGGATAGCGCTCGAGCAACTGGCGAATGCGCCGCAGGAAGTCGAGGTTCTCCGGCTGCGTCTTGTCGTACACATGCTTCTGGAAGGCATAGGGGTTGTCGGCGCGCACGCCGATGCTGCCCTCGCGGATATCGTGGTTCGGCGGGTTGTCACGCAGCTCGCGGTCATGGAAGTAGAAGTTCGCGGCATCAAGCCGGAAGCCGTCGACGCCGAGCTTCAGCCAGAACTCCATATCGTCGAGCAATTGCTGCTGCACCGCCTCGCAATGAAAATTGAGATCCGGCTGGCTGGAGAGGAAGTTGTGCAGGTAGTACTGCTTGCGCCGGCTGTCCCAGGTCCAGGCCGGGCCGCCGAAAACGGAAAGCCAGTTGTTGGGCACGGTGCCGTCATCCTTCGGGTCGGCCCACACGTACCAGTCGGCTTTCTCATTGTCGCGACTGGAGCGGCTTTCCTTGAACCAGGCGTGTTGATCGCTCGAGTGATTGAGCACCTGATCGATGAGGATTCGGATGCCGCGTGCGTGGGCGACATCGATGACCTGCTTGAAATCATCCAGCGTGCCGAACAGCGGATCGACGCCGCGATAGTCGGACACGTCGTAGCCGAAATCCTTCATCGGCGAGGTGAAGAACGGCGATAGCCAGATGGCATCGACATTGAGGCTGGCGATGTAGTCGATCTTCTCGACCACACCGAGCAGATCGCCGACCCCATCGCCATTGCTGTCGAAAAAGCTGCGCGGGTACACCTGATATATGACGCCGCCGCGCCACCAGTCATTGCGATTCATACAACCAACCTTCGATGTTTGGGGGAACACGCCGCCACTCTAGGTGCGTCAACCCGCCGCAACATCCTCCTGGCCAGGCAATACCGAGGCGTATGGCTCCGGCGTAGAGGCGTCGCTCGGAGGGGGCGTAGATCGAATGACACGGCCTCGGGCGGCAGAAAGTCAGAGAACCGTCTATAAACAGGCGGGCCGACACTTATTTGTCACGACCCGCTTATAGGATCGGTCCAGTTCCCGGCCTGACCCCCCGTAGCTGCCGCAGCGCCTCCCCTTGGCGATGCCGCGACGGCCAGGAGCGACACGCAGCCAAAACCATGGAGAGACAACATGTTCAAGTGCAAGCCCCTCGCAGCCGCCATCATTGCGATTCTGGCCACCCAGGCCTATGCCGACGACAACAGCGCAGAACAGAACCAGACCGGCACCGACAATGTCGCGGAAGTCACTCAAACCGGTGGTCAGGACAACCTGTCTTATCAGGCGCAGACAGGCGCAAACAACGACGGCATGGTCACCCAGGACCAGGCCATCATGTCCGATGCCGTTCAGACCCAAACCGGCGATCTGAACCGCGCCGACATCGTGCAGAACTCAACTGAGCAGAGCGAAGCCATCCAACTGCAGGACGGCGACAACCACGACGCGAGCATCGTCCAGAGCGACTCCTTCGGTGCCAGTACTCGTCAGTACCAGGAAGGCAGCTACAACACCGCGCTCACCGAGCAAACAGCCGCAGACCTGAGCACCGCGGTGACCGAGCAGGAAGGCAGCGACAACTTTGCAGAGGCCATTCAGAGCAATACCGAGTCGAGCTACTCGGAGCAACGTCAGGTCGGCAATGACAACGTCTCGCTGGTATGGCAGGAAGGCGGCGCGGGGAATGAAGGCATCGTCAGCCAGAACGGCAATGGCAACGACGCATCGGTGTTCCAGTTCGACGCCAACGATTCGCGCGCTGAGATCGACCAACAAGGCGATGCTCAGGTGGCATCCGTGACCCAGGAAGGCTCGGACCACACCGCCAGCATCCAATCCATGGGGCTGATGAACGAAGCCTATGTAGACCAGAGCGGCTCGCTGCAAACGGCGTCGATCTATCAGGACGGAACCTCCAACAGCGCCGATATTTTCCAGGCTGGAGAAAGCAACAACGCCGCCACGGAGCAGACCGGCAACAACAACTACATCACCATTGACCAACTGGACGGTAACGTCCAAACGGCTTCACTGCAGCAGACGGGCGAGTACAACGAAGCCTACGTCACCCAGCAGGGCACCGATCATCTGATCGACTTCGCTCAGGACGGTACCGACAACCTGCTCACCGCCAGCCAGACCGGCACCGGCAACGAGCTGACCGGTTCGAGCTACGGTGATAACAACAGTGTGGATGTGGTGCAGGACGGCAACCTCAACGTAGCTGACATCCAGCAAATCTATGGTTCCGACAACGAAGTCAGCCTGACGCAGACCGGCGAAGGCCATCTGGCCCAGGTGCTCCAGGGCGGTACCGCCAACCAGGCGATCCTCGACCAGAGCGGCATGGGCAACGCCGCCACGGTGTCGCAGATGGGCTCGGGCAACATGGCCATCGTGACGCAGCAGTAAGCGTTATTGGCAGCCGGCCCTGCGCCGGCTGCCATTCTTACGTCGATCAGCGACTACGCGCCGGATTGCCCACCACCGTCGTTCCCGCCGCTACATCGCGCGTCACCACACTGCCCGCACCGATCACCGCGTTATCGCCGATGGTCACGCCCGGCAGAATGATCGCGCCACCGCCGATCCATACGTTTTCGCCAATCACCACCGGGCGACCGAACTCGAGGCCGCTACGGCGTTCTTCCGCGCCGCGTGGGTGGTCCGCTGCATAGATCTGCACGGCCGGACCGATCTGCGTGCCATTGCCGATACGCACGTCGACCACGTCGAGAATCACGCAGTTGAAGTTGAAGAAGACGTCGTTACCCAGGTGAACGTTGTAGCCATAGTCGCAATGAAACGGTGGCCGGATCACGGCGCCCTCGCCGACGCTTCCCAACAGCTCCATGAGCAAAGCACGGCGCACCGCTGGTGTTTCGCCGAGCGCAGCGTTGTAGCGCACCATCCACGCCTTCGCTGCAGCCTGGTCGGTTTGCAGCTCGGCGTCGCCGGGCCGGTAGAGTTCGCCTGCGAGCATCTTCTGTTTTTCGGTCATCGACATGTCGGGCTCCCTGTGGAACAAGAACGCACCCAGCCTTGGACCAGGCCGGATGCGTATTCTGTCATCCGACGCTATTCACCCTGGATCTTGCTCAGCAGGCTGCGCGCCAGCTGCACGGCTTCGTTGCGATGGGTGATGTTGAGCTTCTGATAGAGGCTGCGGATGTGCGTTTTGATCGTCGTAGGCGCAACGTTCAGGTGCTCGGCGATCTGCTCGTTGGATTGGCCGGCGTGGATCAGGCTGAGCACCTGCCATTCACGTCGCGTCAACGGCGAATGGCGGATCAGTTCGGGCACGTCCGGGCGGTTGATGATGTCCTGAATCACCGCTTCGTCCAGGGTGATGCGGATCGCCCGGCTGAAATCACGCTGCTGTTGCGCCAGCTGGATCAGCCGGTCAGCGCGCTGCGCTTCCAGCTCATCGAGCCGACGCTCGTGTTGCAAGGCCTTGAGCATCGAGATAAGCAGCTTGCCAATCCTCAGGAAGCTGCCGATGGCACCCGTGCTGCTGGCCAGGGTCAGTGCTAACTGCAAATGATCGAGGGCCTGTTGACGCTCCTCGCGCTGCCAGTGCAATTGCGCAAGCAGAATATGGTTGCGGTTCAAGTCCATGACCAGGCCGTGCTGTTCGGCATCAATCTGCAGCTGCCGAAGGATCGGCAGCGCCTTGTCTGCCTGTTTCAGCGACAGGTAAGCACGCGCGTGATTGCGACCGTTGTACTGGGCGAAGTGATTGACGCCGCGTTCGAGCGCAGGCGCCGTGAGCAGCCACTGCTGAATCGCCGTCTTGTCCTGGGTCGAGTCCCAGTAGCTGAGCATCACGGCGTGGGCGTTGGCGAGCCAATCAACGTGGTAGTTATCGTCGGCGAGCATGCTCTGCATCTTGCCAATGTAGTCGGCGCAGGCGCTCTGTTGTCCGCGTGCGTGGGCAATCCCGGCAAGCAGCGCGTAGCACTGCAACAGCCAGCGGTCGCCCACGTCTTCAAGAATCTGGATGCCCTGCAACGCGCACTGCTCGGCGGCGTCCAGGTGATGCCATTCGAGCAATACCTGGCCGCGTACCCGGTAGATGAATTCCATGATCGGCGTAGCCTGAAGGTCGGCCTGCTCGACGTACTGGATCGCTCGTTCCTGCAGCGAATAGGCCTTCTGCAGATAGCCCTGCGCGATGGCGATTTCAGACAGCTGCCCGAGATTCCAGACCACCAAATGCGAGGCACGAATCTCACGCGCACGGCGCTCGGCCTCTTCGTACTGTTTCTGCGCCTGGGGCAACAAGCCCTGGACGAAATGCGCTTCGGCCAGCCCCGACAGCGCTGCGACCTTGGAGGTGCGCATGATCAACGGCTCGCGGACCAGCGCTTCGCGAGCCAGGGCGATCGCCTGCTGCTCGTCGCCGCGGTTCATCGCCACCTGCGCGCGCACGGCATTGAATTCACCTACGATGCGCGCCCACTCCTCTTCTGAGCAGCTGTGTTGCAAGGTCTGCTCACCCGCCTTGAACCAACGCTCGACCTGGTCGAACTGGTAGGAATTCTGCGAGACCCACGCCTGCAACAGGGTGAACAGCGGCGAGCCGGCGATAACCGCGTCCGGAAGCGTTTCCAGACACTGCTGCAACAGCCCCAGCCGGCCCTGACGGTAGAACTGCCGTCCATGGCGCTCCAGCACCTCGCCAACCCGCACCGGGCATCCTGCCTGCACGGCGTGCCGTGCGGCTTCTTCCGGCATGCTCTCAGCCATCAGCGCTTCGGCCGCGCGCAGATGGAGATCCGTCATTCGCTGCGGTTGATGAGTGCGCAGTTCTCCCTGAAGGAAAATCGCGAACAGCGGATGGTAGGCGTACCACTGCCGCAAGCTGTCGAGCGGCTGTATGAAGAGACCACTGCGCTCAAGCTGTTCGAGCATGTCGCGCGCTTTGCTGCCCTGAGTCAGCCGATTCGCCAAGGGCGCATTGAAGCGTTCCAGGAGGCATGTCGCCTGGAGAAATTCGAGCGTCGCCGCGCCCAACTGACCCGTCACCTGTTCGCGCATGTAATCGCGGATATAGGGATGCCCGAGCTGCAGATTTTCCAGAAAAAGATCCATCCCCCGACCGGTCTGCACTTCCTGCAGGGCCAGTTGCAACGCGCAAGGCCAGCCGCCGATGCGTCGGTTCAAGCGCTCAACCTGCTCGCGGTTGACCGTGACCGGAAGGCCCAGATTAAGCAGCGCCTCCACCTCATCTGTTTCAAAGGCCAGATGCGGCGCATCGACCGTCAACAACTGATGCTTCACACGCAGGTCGGCAACGCCCAGTTCAGGCAAACCGCGGCTGCACACGAGCAGGGTCAACCACGCCGGCATGTTTCGCAGGAAAAAGCGCAGCGCAGCGATGACCTCGGGGTTGTTCAGTGTTTCGAAATCATCCAGCACCAGCAGCAGCGGATCGTGCTCGGCCGGCAGCTCCGCCAGCAGATGGGTCAGCAAGGTGTCGAACACCTCGCCGCCCTGTTCCGCCAGTAGCAAACTGCGCGCACAGCCATGCGCCAGCTGCGCATCAATCACGTGCAGCAGATAGCGGCCGAGCTGACGGGGATCGTTGTCACCAGGATGAAGCTGCAGCCAGGCGACCCGGCCATCGAACGCCTGCGCCCACTGGCAGGCGAGCGTGGTCTTGCCGAATCCGCTGGGCGCATGCAGCACGGCTAGCCGCACGTCGCCGAGGCGTTGGAACCACTCATCCAGACGCGGTCGCGCCAGCAAACCGCGTGGCATCGGCGGCATGCTCAGCTTCGCCGGTATCAGCGGCAAAGGCTCAGGTATTGCGGCGTTCATGGTCGTCTCCCGTGATCCAATCCCTGTTCGGGTTTCGTGACGCATCGTGTGTCGCGACTAGATGGCTAGCCTTTCACCCCACCGGCGGTCAGCCCGCCAACGATCCACTTCTGGCAGTAGAGGAACACAGCTGTGATGGGCAGGCCTGAGAGAACCGCCGCCGCAGCGAAGTCGCCCCAGAGGTAGTTCTGGTCGTAGAGGTATTGCTGGGCACCGACCGACAGCGTGAGCTTGTCCACGTCCATCAACAGCACCGAGGCAATCGGGTATTCGGTGATGCTGGTGATGAAGGCGAGAATGAACACCACTGCCAGGATCGGCACGCTCATGGGCAGCAAAATGTGCACGAAGGCTTGCCAGGTGGTGGCACCGTCGACAATCGCCGCCTCTTCCAGCGAGCCGTCAATGCTTTCGAAATAGCCCTTGATGGTCCAGATGTGCAGCGCCATCCCGCCCAGCGAGGCGATGATCACCGCGCCATGGGTGTTCACGCCGAGCCAGCTAACGTGCTCGCCGAGCTGATCGAACAAGGCATAAATGGCCACCAGCGTCAGCACCGGCGGGAACATCTGGAAAATCAGCATGCCCTTGAGGATCGGGCCCTTGCCGCCGAAGCGCAGCCGGGCGAAGGCGTAAGCGCTCGTAGTGGAGAGCATGAGAATCAGCACGGAGCTGATCAGCGCGATCTTGATCGAGTTCCATAGCCAGGTGAGCACGGGGAATGGCGGGTTGCTGACTGCGCCGTTCTCATGCACGTAGGGAATCCCCAGCGCCAACGACCAATGCTCCAGGGTCGGGCTTTCCGGGAAGAGGCTACCGGTGGCGAAGTTGCCCTCGCGGAACGAGATCGACACCACCATCAGCAGCGGAAACACGATCAGCGCGACAAAGGCGAGCAGTGCCGCGTGAGTCATCCAGATGCGGTATTTGACGGATTTCGGTTGAACCATGGCCATGTGCGTAATCCTCAGACCTTGACCTTGGAAAGCTTCAGGTTCAGCCAGGCCATGGCACCGACGACGATAAAGATCAGCGTGGCGATGGCGGCAGCCAGGGCAAAGTTCTGCCCGGAATCCTGAAAGGCGATGCGGTAGGTGTAACTGACCAGCAGATCGGTCGTCCCGGCCGGCGTGGTAGTGCCCAGAATGTCCGGCCCCCCGCGGGTCAGCAGCGTGATGAGGACGAAATTGTTGAAGTTGAAGGCGAAGCTGGCGATCAGCAGCGGCGCCAGAGGCTTGATCAGCAACGGCAACGTGATCTTCAGGAGGTTGTCCAGCGGCGACGCGCCGTCCATCGCCGAGGCTTCATACAGATCACGCGGAATCGCCTGCAGCAGCCCCATGCACAACAGCAACATGTAGGGGTAACCGAGCCAGGTGTTCACCAGCAGGATCATGCTGCGCGCCAGCGTCGGATCGCTGAACCAGGCCGGGCGTATGCCGAACAGGCTGTCGAGCATCAGATTGATCTCGCCGAAGCTCTGATTGAACAGACCTTTAAACACCAGGATCGAGATGAACGCCGGAACGGCATACGGCAGGATCAACATCAAGCGGTAAAAGGCTTTGCCGCGCACCATGTCCCACTGCAGCAAGCTGGCCAGCACCAAACCCACGGCAAGCGTGAAAACCACGGTCAATGCGGCGAAACATACGGTCCAGACGAAGATCTGCAGAAACGGGCCACGGATCTTCGGATCGGTCAGCACTTTCGCAAAGTTGCTCCAGCCGGCGTAGACGGTGTACCCCGGGGCGACGCGCTGACCTTCGGCATCGACGTAGAATCCGATGTCATCGTTTGCCGTCAGGCGCTCACCGGTCTGGTTGTTTACCAGCGAGCCGTCTTCTTCTGGGCGATACAGCGGCTCGACCGCCGCCACCTCACGCAGGCCATACAGGCGCAGCAGTTGGCCTTCGTTGCCGAGCAATACCCACTGTTCGAGCTGGTTGCGCAGACGAATCACCTCGCGCAGCGGCAAGGCCTTGCCCAGGTCGTCCACCTCACCAACCGGGCTCAGTTCCAAGGGCTCGCCCTGCTGTAGCTCGCCTTGCAGCGGTGCCGACACCCAGACGCCCTGCTCGCCCTTGTCGACGCTCAGACGCATCTCGCCGTCATCATTCTGATGCAGGCTGAACCCATACCGCTCGCCTGCCAAATGAGTCTGGCTGAGGTGATAGCCCCGCGCTTGTTCGAAGCTCAGCAGATTGGTACCGCTGTAGTTGGTAAAGCCGATCCCTACGGTGTAGAGCAGCGGAAAGATGACAAACACCAGCATGCCCGCCACGGCAGGAAATATGTAGCGGTGGGCGTAGGCACGGCGGCTGATGAACACAAAGCTGGCGATACCCGCCACCACCAGTCCGAGCAGGGCGAACACGGTCTGTCCCTGGGCATACAAGGCAATGATCAGGTACAGGGCAAAAGCGTTGCATAACAGCCACAGGCCCCACCGCATCGCGGCGGGCATCTTAGGGACCGACAGCTTGGGCACGGCTCGGCGGGGTATCTCGACGGGAACATTCACGGCGGACATCGGAATCTGGGCCTCAGGACGCGCAGCCGGAAACGCAGGCGTCTCCGGCTGCGGTTGCGACTGCGGGTTGTCGTTACTTGACGATGCGTTTGGCGGCGTCATCCAGGGCGGCATCCACGGTTTGGCGACCGGAGGTGATGTTCGTCAGCGCAGGCTCCATGGCCGACCAGAACACGCCCATCTGCGGAATGTTCGGCATCGGACGACCCTGCTGGGCGCTTTCGAAGGTGGCCTTGATCATCGGATCACCCGACAGCTCGGCCATGTATTCCTTGTTCACCACAGCGCCCAGCGCTACATCGGCGTTTACTGCTTTCAGACCTTCGACCTGGAGCAGGTAGTTCTCCAGAAACTCAACCGCCAACGCCTGATTCGGGCTGGCCGCGTTGAGGGTTGCGGCCATCACGCCGGAGAACGGCTTACTCGGGCTGTCACCTACCGCCGGAATGGGCGCAACGCCGAAGTCGATTCCGCTCTTGCGGATGTTCGACCATGCCCAGGGCCCGCTGATGAACATTGCCGATTCGCCCTTGTTGAAAGCTGCTTCAGCCGCGCTGTAGTCCGCGCCCTTGGGCATGACGCCCTGGTCGATAAGCGCTTTGAGCACCATCGCGCCCTGCTTGGCGCCTTCATTGTTCACGCCGGTCTTGCTGACGTCATAACCCGAGTCGGTGTCAGCGAATGCATAACCGCCGTTGGCAGCCAGCAAGGCCCAGGTGAAGTAGGTGTTGTTGTAATCCCAGAGGATCGCTCGCTTACCGTCAGCGGCGAGTTCCTTGTGGATGGAGAAAACTTCGTCAAAGGTCTTCGGCGGCGTCGGCACCAGGGCCTTGTTATAGATCAACGCCGGTGCTTCCACCGCGATGGGGTAGCCCCACTGCTTGCCGTTATAGCTCACCGCTTCCCAGGCGAAATCAGCCACTTCGTTCTGGCTCTTGGCGCTGGGCGTGACCGGGGTGATCAGCCCGCTTTGTGCCCATTCACCGAGGCGATCATGCGCCCAGATAAAAATGTCCGGTCCGTTGCCTGTGGCCGCTGCTTGCTGGAACTTGTCAGTGGCAGCGTCGGGATGCGCAACCTCAACGGGAATACCGGTTTCTTCGGTGAACTTCTCGCCGACCTTGGCCAGCCCTTTGTAGCCCTTGTCGCCATTTATCCAGACAACCAGCTTGCCTTCTTCGATGGCGGCCTGGACGGACAGCGGCAGGCTCAGGGTGGCGGAGAGACCGATCGCGGCCGCTGCAAACAGCTTTTTATTCATTTGGGTCATTCCTCGTGGCTTCTTATTTTTGATCCACAACGTTCTGCGTGCCGTCAGGCGGTCTGCAGTGCATCCATACTCTCCCCGCCGATCAGCTAAAACATCCTCCTCCGAGGGAGGATGAGGGGCGTAGATGCAGGGCGTAGTTTTGTCTTCGCGCTGTGTTTTCAGAGGCTTTGAATTGCCTATCTCAGCCTGCACGGCATGAAGAAAACAGGCTTGAATATAGCCATCTTCTCGCCAAGCCGGAGCCGGACATGCGCCCTCTGCCGCCCCTTAGTCCATCTATCCTAGCCCTTTGTTTCGGTCTGCTCGCACCCGTTATACAAGCGGAACCGCAATTCCCGATTCGACTGGGCGGTCAGCCACTAACGCCGTCATGGGAAAGCCTGGCCGACGATCGCTTCGAGACGGAGCTAGAGCTGCCCGAAGGCGTGCTACAGCTGGGCGCCGGCGCGACTGAACATGAGCCGCTCAAACCGTTTCAGCGACATGATCTGAAACCCGGCAGCAACTACCATTTCAAGGTGACGAAGCCGGGCCGCTACCGCCTGCTGGTGCAGACCGGCGAGGACGCCAACCTGCGACTGCTGCCGATCCGCCAGGAGAGCAAGCCGGTCGAACACGCGTGCCGCCCGTGGAATGGCGAAGCCGTACAGGTGCCGGTCGCCGGTGTGTTCGACAACGGTCAGCGGTTGCGCGACGCCTACAGCGGTAATACCGCAACCGTGCAGAACGGCAAGGTCGAACTGATGCCGGCACCGGAGAGCAACGGCTTGCTGCTGATTGAGGCGGCTGACGCGCCTTCAAAGCAGCCACGTGACTGGCGTAACGCGACCGTCTATTTCACCCTCACGGATCGCTTCGCCAACGGCGACCCGAGCAACGACCGCAGCTATGGCCGAGAGCCTGACGGTGCGCAGGAGATCGGCACCTTTCACGGCGGCGATCTCAAGGGCCTGACCGGCAAGCTCGACTATCTGTCCGAGCTGGGTGTGGACGCACTCTGGATAAGCGCGCCTTACGAACAAATCCACGGGTGGGTCGGTGGCGGCGACAAAGGCGACTTCCGCCATTACGCCTACCACGGCTACTACGCGCTGGATTACACCCAGCTGGATGCCAACATGGGCAGCGAGGCCGACCTTCGCGAACTCATCGCCGGTGCCCATGCGCGCGGTATTCGTGTGTTGTTCGATGTAGTGCTCAACCACGCCGGCTATTCCACGCTCGCAGATATGCAAAACCTAGGATTCGGCGCCCTGCGCGACGGCATGGCGCAATACCTGCCGGAGCGCTGGACAGACTGGCAGCCGGAGCCCTACGAGAACCTGCACGCCTACCACAACCTGATCGACTACGATCACCCGGCCTGGTCACGCTGGTGGGGCAAGGAGTGGGTGCGCGCCGGCATAGCCGACTACCCTGCTCCACCAAGCGTCTTGGTGGACCCGGTAAAAGGCTCGCTGGCGTTCTTGCCGGACTTTCGCACCGAGTCAGAGAGCCCGGTCGGCCTCCCTGAATTCCTTCGCCACAAGCGGCCCACCCGCGCCGTCGAGCGTGACGGCTACCGGGTGCGTGACTACCTCAACGAATGGCTGACGACCTGGGTGCGTGAGTTCGGCGTCGATGGTTTTCGTGCCGACACCGTCATGCATGTCGAACCGGAAGCCTGGGCAGCGCTGCGCCAGCACGCAGACCGGGCGCGCCAAGCGTGGTCCGACGCCAATCCGGACGACCCGATGGCGGGCGAGCCGTTCTGGATGGTGGGTGAAGTCTTCGGTCACGGGCCGGAAACCAGCGACTAT
Organism: Pseudomonas sp. DNDY-54; assembly: GCF_019880365.1. NCBI lineage: Bacteria > Pseudomonadati > Pseudomonadota > Gammaproteobacteria > Pseudomonadales > Pseudomonadaceae > Pseudomonas > Pseudomonas sp. DNDY-54. Next base: position 1,530,153 of record NZ_CP082271.1, on the reverse strand, counting down.
CAGGCCAACGGTTTCGATGCACTGATCAACTTTGCCTTCCAGGAGGAAATAGCCGGCACTGCCAGCGATTGCCTGCGCCGCGCCGACAAGAGCTACGGGCACTACGCGGAGCTGCTGGCGCAGAATCCGGGGCATAACTTCATGAGCTACGCCTCATCCCACGACACGTCCCTGTTCTCAGCCCAGCACGACAACGACCTGCAGCGCCAGCATGGCCTCGCCAGCGCCTTGCTGCTGAGCCCAGGCGCGGTGCAGATCTATTACGGCGACGAAAGCGCACGCGCTTTCGGGCCTACAGGCTCCGACCCCTATCAGGGCACCCGCTCGGACATGAACTGGGACGATCACGCCAAGCCGGAAGTCGACGCGCTGATCCGGCATTGGCAGCGCCTCGGTCAGTTCCGCGCACGCCATCCCGCAATCGGTGCGGGCAGCCACCGGCAACTGTCCGAGTCGCCTTACGCCTTCGCTCGCCAGCACGGCGACGACCGGATCATCGTGGTACAGGCTCGCTGAGCCGGGTCGCTGGAGTTGGTTATGACACCCGAACAACACCGCCACGCTGCGCAGCTGGCTTTCGTCGCCAGCGGTGCGGAGCTGGAAATCGGCACGCCTGAAGAGTGCCCGCTGCCGTTGGAACAGCTCGTCGCTACCCGAGGCGATGAGCCCTACGTGCGCGAACGGTTCAGCGCGGGGCTTACCGCGCATGTCTATCGCATTCACGCGGGCGGGCAGGACTGGACCCTCAAGCTCGCCCGCGACAAATGCAAGGTGCAGAACGTCGACGGGCAGACCAGCTTTCTCAATGAGATCCAGCGCCGTGCCGACCTGCGCGAACTCAAGCGCGACCCAGTGCTCGGCGAGCGGCTGAACGCCATCGTCGACACCCGCTACGCCAGCTTTCGCCATGGCCTATTGCTCTCGCCCTGGATCGAGGGTGTGACGATCGACACGTGGGACGAACGTCAGCTCGTGCAGCTCTTCGATACGCTGGTGGCGCTCTTGCTGGGCGGCCTGTTCGAGTGGGACCTCTGCCCCGGTAACACGCTAGATGACGGTCAGGTGCGGCTGTTCGACTTCGGCTACATGTACCGTTTCGATCCGCTACGCGCGTTCAATAGCAACGGGACTGCGATGCCACAGTTTCACGCCGCTGAACGCTTTGAAACTCGCCAATTTTTCGCCCATCTGTTGAGACTTGAGCAGGACGGCGAACGCCTTGCGCTCGCTGCCTTCGTCTTGGAAAAGCGTATCGCCGTCGAGGCCTATCAGCGTCTGCGCGCAGAGCTCGCAAGCCGCGGCGCCCTGCCCGGGGTGCTCGACTGGCTGGACGGCATGATCGCCAGCTGGCGGCGCGCCCTGGTTAGCGATGCTACGGAGTTGTACCTGCAGGAAGCCTGGCGGTCCCATTGGCTGGATCTGCATGACGACCTCAGCGGTCAGACCTGCACGCCGTCGACCATGGCGCGTATCGGCTGGCTGGAGCGCACGGCGCGTGAACGCTACGCCGATCTACAGAGGCTCGTCGTGGTGGAGAGCAAGAACAGCTTGTTTGACCAACTGAGGGAGGCTCGCCAGCTTGCCCAGCGCTGGCAAGTGGCTTGATACCCGTCCGAGTCAACTAGCGCCAACAGAAGCCGGGCCCGAACGGGCCCGGCTAAGACAGGCTTACAGGTTAGAAGCGACCCGTGGTGCTCGCACCCGCTGCGCTGGTGACGCGGTTGTTGGCGCCCGATTGCCAGGTTTTTACCTGCGCCGGGTTGGCCTCGCTGCGCACGATGCACTTCCACTCCACAGCCTGACCGGCCGGCAGGCTTATCGTGCCTTTCCAGGTGGGATAGCTACTGACGTCCGTCAGTCGTACCGCACCCGCCGGGCTCCAGCTGCCGAGCTGGGTCAGGTTGCCGACGGCATAAACGCTATCGCCCGGCTGAGTCACGCCGTTGTCACAGCGGAAGTTGACGCTGACCAGACTGCCCTCGCCGCCGCCGTTCGTGCTGCCAGTGGTCCAGATCTTCAGCTGGCCATTGTCCTCGTTCAACGCCTGACTGAAGCTCCCGCTGCTGACCTGAGAAGGATCGGTCAGGTTCGAACCCAAGGCGATCACCAGCGTTTGCGCCGTACCCCGTACGGTTGCCACCAGACCGGAATGACCGCTGTGGAACTCGATCGCCGAATCGGCCCGCACCCCTGCGGCACGGCGGATCTGGATCAGCTGACGAATCAGTGGCGCGTGCCCCCAGTCGTACATATGCGACCAGTACACCACCGGCGTACCGGGGCTCGACAGGATGTAGGCGTAGGCCTGACGCACCAGATCGTCACGCAGCGCCCAGTGATGCTGGCCGCCGTTCTGACCGGGTGAATAACCGGTGTCATGGTTGTCGACGAAGGTTACCGCCACTTCCCGCCAGCGCGGATCGGGGTTGCCGTTGAGGCCGTGCTTCCAGTCAGCGATGGCGCCGTTCTGCATGCGCTCCTTGAGCGCGAAGTCGAACACCGGGCACCTGGCGCGATCGGACCAGTCCTTGATCACCTGCTGCCAGCTGGCGGTGTTCCGCCAGTCCCAGCTCGGATATTCGGCCGGCGCCTTCCACAGCTCGCCCACGCAAAAGGCGTTGTCGTGAGCCTCGCTCATCCAGGAATCGACCCGCTCACTGGCGTAACCGCGCACGAAGTCGAAGCGAAACCCGCCGGCGCCATAGTTGCTGCGCAGGTTGGAGAACTCGTCGCGGAACATGCCGTATACCTGCGGGTTGGCGGTGTTGAGGTCGGCGTCGCCGCCCACGAAACGGTCGCCATCATCGCAGTCGTTGGGGTAGTTGCCGGGATCGGAGCAATCGTTACGCCAGAAACCCTGGCCGGCCGGCAGGTTGATTTCCTTGTTCGGGTAACCGCGATTCATATGATTGGGAACGGCGTCATACAGCACTTTGACCTGGGCGCCGTTCAGGGCAGCAGCCGCCTGCTTGAGCTGGGCGTCGCTGCCATAGCGGCCATTCTTGTTGAAGTCATGCCAGAAATAACCCTCGCCACCGCCAGAGTTGGCACCATCGCTCCAGCTGGAGAAATCGCGCCAGGGCACAGGCATCCAGATCGCGCTGAAACCATCCGCTGAGATGGTTGGCGCCATCTCGCGCAGGGTGTTGTACCAGTTGTTGGCGGACTCCCGAACCACGTTCCAGTGGAAACCCTGGAGGATGATTTCGTCACCGCCGTGATAACGAACCCCAGCCGGACTCTTGCCGGCTAGATCCGCTGCATATGCGCCACTCAGCGTCAGCAGCAAGGAGGACACCGCCAAGGCCAGGCGGGCAGGAAGCAAGGGATGTTTCATCGAAGTAGCTCCACTTTTGTAGTTGTTGTGAGCACCCGACATCGGTCACCGGTTTCCCGGACAACCGGGCGCAGAGGGCGACGACGCGAACGCCACCGTCCGGGCCAGACTGCCGCGCATTCCCGGCACGCCATACCTCCCCGGCGGTTTTTCACCGGGCTTAGTGGCCAGGCGTAGTACGCGGCACCTTTCCGGCCAATCTCCCTCCTCCCCCGCTACGCCCCGCCGCTCCGCCTTGAAAAAAACCTGCGGGGAGGATGTCGCGAACGTCGCCGATCCGCAGGCTTTCGTTCGCCGCCAGCCCGTTCCGCATTCGACCGGGCAAAGCTGGCGCCACCGCTGGCAGTACTTGAACGGCCCGCATTTGGCCGAGCACAGACCAACAAAAAGAACAAAGGACTATCGCGATGAACCGGCAACATTCCCTGCGTCTTCTGCAACCCACCCTGCTCTGCGCTGCCATCCTGGCTGCCATACCCGCGCAAGCGGTGGATTTTCACGGCTACATGCGCTCCGGCGTCGGTGCGACGGCCGGCGGAGGCGACCAGGCCTGCTTCCAGGCTGCTGGCGCGCCGGCCAAGTACCGTCTCGGCAACGAGTGTGAAACCTACGCCGAAATCGGCTTGGGCCAGGAAGTGTGGAAGGAAGGCGAGCAGAGCTTCTACGTCGACAGCATGATCGCCTACAACTCGCGGCAGGCGAACGACTGGGAAGCCACCCGCACCGACACCAACGGTGGTGCCAACAACCCCTTCGATGAAAGCGGGGATGTCGCGATCCGCCAGTTCAATGTGGTCGGCCACAACCTGATCCAGAGCCTGCCGGGCGCTGACATCTGGGCAGGCAAGCGCTACTACAAGCGTCATGACGTGCACATCAACGACTACTACTACTGGGACGTGTCCGGCCCGGGCGCCGGCATCGAAGACATTGATCTGGGCTTCGGCAAAGGCAGCATCGCCTGGATCCGCAACACCGATGGCGAATGGGCCTACCAGGGTTCAGGGACTGGCACCAACATCGCCAACGACACCCTGGACTTCCGTATCGGCGAGATCGACGTCAACCCCAACGGCAAGCTCGAGATCGGCTACGACTACGGCAAAGCCAACCTGACGGACCTTCAGGAACGCGACGACGGCTACCAGGACCAGAAAGGTCATCTGGTCACCCTTGAGCACACTCAAGCCAGCTGGTTCGGTGGTTACAACAAGCTCGCCGTGCAGTACGGCACCGACGGCATCATCGCCACCAGTGGCCGCAACAACACCGGCAATAGCGATGGCGACATGCTGCGCCTGGTCAACCAGGGCGTGGTCGGGCTGACCGACACCATCGAAATGATGTACGTACAAATCTACGAAGATCGCGACTTCGACAATGACTCCGGCCAGAAATGGCTCTCCTTCGGCGTCCGTCCGGTCTACAAGTGGAACGACACCATGAGCACTGCGCTGGAGTTCGGCTATGACCGTGTTGACCCTCAGGCCGACGGCGAGCGCAGCCGCGATCTTAAGAAGCTCACCCTCGCCCAGCAGTGGTCGGCCGGCCGCAGCTTTTGGGCACGCCCGCAGATCCGCGTGTTCGCTACCTACGCCCAGTGGGACGGCGGCCGCTATCAGGCAGCCAGCGAATCAATCGACGCTGGCGATGACGACGGTCTGACCTTCGGCGTTCAGGCAGAAGCCTGGTGGTAAACGTCCGGTGGTAATTGCCTGAGTGTCGGCGGTTAAGCGTGCGGTCTCTCCTCCCGCATCGCCCGCCGACTCTGGTAACGCTCATTTCCGCTCCCACCGTCTTGGCGGTGTTTTTACCCTGACCGTGGCTGGTCGGGGTCTTTTTTGATTGGAGTAGCTCCAATGAACCACCTGAGATTCCCCCTGCTTGGCCTCGCCATGCTGATGGTTGCCGGCTGCGGCAGCGATCCCCTACGCCGTGTGGACGCGCTGGCGCAAACCCCGGCCCCGCTGGAAACGCCGATAAGCACCGCACGTCAGGTATTGGCGGACGCACCGGTCTGCTGCGATGCAATCAAGGCCTTTCCCTTTCAGCCCATTCCGGCAAATTTTTCCGCTGACGTGACGCTGGACGCGTCGGCCCCGGCTTACCGCTTCGACAGCGGCAAGAGCTTCTTCCGCGCCTTCGAACTGCCGCGCGAGAGCAAATCCTTCGAAATCCGGCTGTACAGCCAGGCGGGCGATACGGTACTCGCCCCCAGCGTCATGCTGCTCGACGGTCAACTGCGCATGACCCGTCTGCTCGATGCCGATGACTTCGTCTATGTGCCCGCCGAGGGCCTCAAGGGCGACAGCCTCGACGCCCGCCTACGCATCGATCGGACATACCTGGACAACTCCGGTAACGAGCAATATCTGGTGCTATTCGCTGCAGATGCCGACGGCCAGACCGTTCTCCAGCACCCCGCCAAGGCCTACGCCAAAGCGCTCGGCAACGAGCCGCCCAGCATTCCGGACCCGGTCGCCCAGCATTCGCCGGTAGGTGTGATCAAGATGGTACTGATCGAAGACAAGGCCGCCGGGCAGCAGGCGAATACCTATGTGCCCGCCTACAGCACGGGTCGTGAAATGGGAAACGAACTGCCATCGATACCCGCTCCGGCCGTGCTGCCGGAAACCCAGGCCTATTACCGCCAGGGCATCGATGCAGCCTTGGCCAGCAAGGACCTGGAGCGCGCGTTACGCCTGGCAGACGAAGCCACGCGTGTCGGTGACGCCAGCGCCAAGGCCTATCTGCTGGAACGCATCGAGATCAAGTAAAGACCAGCGGCGGCCTGCATCTAACGCCGGTCGCCGCGTAACAAGCTGACCTGCGCCTGAAGCTGCTGACGATTGGCTTCGCTGGCGGCGATAGGCGCGCTGGCAACCAAGTCCACTTGCGACCAGATCCGGCGGAAGAAGCCCTTGTCTGGATCACGGCTGAAAAAGCTGCCCCACAGACCCCGCAGCGCCATGGGCACCACCGGCACCGGATTCGCTTCGAGAATGCGTTCCACGCCCGCCTTGAACTCATTGATCTCGCCATCAGCGGTGAGCTTGCCTTCCGGAAAGATGCACACCACTTCGCCATTGCTGAGGTAGCGGCTGACGCGCTCGAACGCCTCTGTGTAGATCGCCTCGTCTTCATGTCGGGCGGCAATCGGCACCGCCCCCGCAGTCCGGAAGATGAAGTTCAGTACCGGGATCTGGAAGATTTTGTAGTACATGACGAAGCGCACGGGCCGGCGCACCGCACCGGCGATCAGCAGCGCGTCGACGAAGGACACATGGTTGCAGACCAGCACCGCCGGGCCTTCGTCCGGGATCGCGTCAAGCCCTTGCTGGCGCACCCGGTACATGGAGTGGCCGAGCAGCCAGACCAGAAAGCGCATGCTGAATTCCGGCACGATGCTGAAGATATAGGCGCTCACCGCCACGTTCATCAGCGATACCACGAGGAACAGCTGCGGAATCGATAGCCCCGCGACACTCAACAGCAGAATGGCCACCAGCGCCGAGGCAACCATCAGCAGTGCGTTGAGAATGTTGTTTGCCGCGACCACCCGCGCCCGCTCCTGCTCGGCCGTGCGCGACTGGATCAACGCATACAGCGGCACGATATAGAAGCCGCCGAATACCCCGATCCCAAGCACTGACGTCAATATCCACCAGGCCTGGCCGAAACTCAGCAGCGTCAGCCAATCGTGGGGCGTGCTGCCCGGCGGAAAACCGCCCGATTGCCACCACAACAAGAGGCCGAACAACGTCAGCCCCATGGAGCCAAAAGGCACCAGACCGATTTCCACCTTGTGGCCGGAAAGCCGCTCGCAGAGCAGCGAGCCGAGGGCGATGCCCACCGAAAACACCGTCAGGATCAGCGTGACGACGGTCTCGTCGCCATGCAGCAGGTCTTTCGAATAGGCCGGAATCTGGGTCAGGTAGGTCGCGCCGAGAAACCAGAACCAGGAGTTGCCGATCAGCGAGCGCGATACCGAGAGGCGCTGCCCCAGCCCCATGCGCAGAATCGCTCCGGTCTGGCGAAACAGGTTCCAGTCCATCTGCAATGTTGGAAATGACGCGCCGGTTGCAGGTACTTTTCGGCTGGCGAAGTAACCAGCGACAGCCACCAGCACTACGCTGCCGGCGATGAGCTGAGCGTAGCCCTCGCTGGCCATCATCACGCCAGCGGTGATTGTGCCGGCGAGAATCGCCAGAAAGGTGCCCATTTCCACCAGCGCATTGCCGCCGACCAGCTCGTGATCCTCGAGCAGCTTGGGCAGCACCGAATATTTGACCGGGCCGAACAGCGCTGACTGAGTGCCCATGCAGAACAGCACGGCCAGCAGCAACGGCAGGTTGCCCAGCAGCATGCCCGCCGCACCGGCAAGCATGATGGCGATCTCGCCGGCCTTGATCGCCCGGATCAGTCGCTCCTTCGGGTACTTCTCGCCGAGCTGGCCGCCCAGGGCAGAGAACAGGAAGAACGGCAGGATAAACAGCAGCGCACAAAGATTGATCAGCAGACTGCTGTCTGCGCTGGAGCCGATCTTGTAGAGGATCGCCAGAATCAGCGCCTGTTTGAACAGGTTGTCGTTAAAGGCACCCGATAACTGAGTCAGGAAAAACGGCAGGAAGCGCCGTTTGCCAAACAGGGTGAACTGCGAGTGAGGCTTGGTCATCGATCCGATTCCATGGACAGGGCGTTGATCATAGGAGCGCGCCGACCCGCCTCAGGGCACATGAGAGGCGTGGTTGGCGCGATGCAGTGAGCGTTCGATCACAGCGGCAGCTGGCCGAACGCCCAGCGCAAGAGAAAGAAACTCAACAGGCCGCCCGCAATGGTCGCCAACAGATTGCGGGCAACGGCTGCGATGAGGATTGCGAGCAACCCCGCGAGCAGATAGGCATTGTTCCAGTGCACCGCCCACTGTCCTTCAGGCATGAGCATGCCCGGGACCACGATGGCCGTCAGCACCGCGACCGGCACATAGTGCAAGCCCTGCTCCACCAGGCGAGGGAAGCGTAGGTCCGGCCAGGCGAAGAAGCTGTAGCGGATCACGAAGGTGATTGCCAGCATGCCAAGAATAAGCAGCCAGGTTTGCATCAGCGCACCTCCACGTTCAGTTGGCGCTCGGCGCGCTGCTCGAGCCAGACGCCTACTACGATGCCGGCCAGCGCGGCCGCGATCAGCCCCAGCTTGTAGGGCATGTCCCAAGTCAGTAGCGCGACAGCAGCCGCGACCAGCGCGGACACCACTTGCGGACGGGTGCGCATCATCGGCACGGCAATCCCAATGAAAGTGGCGATCATGGCGAAATCCAGCCCCCAGCTGGCCACGTTCGGCACCGCTTGGCCGAACGCGATACCGGCCAGCGTCGCCAGTTGCCAACTCAGGTACATGGTCAGTGCGGCGCCCAGAAAGAACCAATGTTTGTAAGGGGAGCTGTCCTCTCGGGCATAGCGATGCTGGATAACGGCAAAGGCTTCGTCAGTCAGCCAGAAGGCAAGCGGCACCCGCCAGCGACTCGACAGATGCCGTACGAAAGGCTGCAGCGCCGCGCTATAGAGCGCGTGGCGCAGATTCACCACGAAGGTTGTCAGCAACACGACCGCCGCGCCCACTCCGCCGGTAATCAGGGTGACCGCGATAAACTGCGCCGAGCCGGCAAACACCAACGCCGACATGCCGATGGTCTGCCAGGTAGAGAGGCCCGCACCAATGGACAGCGTGCCGAAAATGACACCGAAGGGGACCGCACCGACGATCAGCGGGAGGATATCGCGACAGCCATGCAAGAACTCCTGCAAGCGGGACATTGAGGCTCCTTAGGGTGTACCGCAAAAGGTGATGAGCTATGCACCGAGTCGGAGCATAGGGGCGCGTGAAGACGGACCAGTGACAGCGGAAATTGCGACCGCAAACATTACCCCAAGCGCGCTCCCAGAGCGACCCGCCAGCAACAGCAGCGTGCGTGTGACCCCGCTCGCAGCCACCAAACACGAGCCGTTCAGCCGATGGCCCGCGCCTCGAGCGCATTCTTGACCGTAGGCCAGTCACGGTCCGTGATGCTGTAAAGAACGGTGTCGTCCAGCCGGCCGTCTGCGAGACGACGGTGATTACGAAGCACGCCCTCGCGCTGGGCGCCGAGCTTTTCGATTGCACGCTGAGACCGGAGGTTACTGGCCGCGGTCTTGAGTTGCAGGCGTACCAGCTGCCAGTCCTCGAACGCGTGTCTGAGGAGCAAATGTTTGATCGAGGTGTTTAGCCCACTTCCATGCTCGGCCCGGTCCAGCCAGGTCCACCCCAGTTCGGCTGCCGGCAGAAGCGGGTTGAAGTCAGCGAAACGGGTGGTGCCGACAATGCGATCGGCCATGCGCAGGGTAAACACCACGGCCCGGTTTTCTCGTTGCTCAGCAAGCGCGAAGCGGTACCAGTCAGGGCGCAGCGGGCCGTTCAGATAGACCAGCTCGTCACGGTTGCCCATGGCCAGTTCCACCAATGCCGGGATGTCTGTTTCTGCAAGCGGGTCCAGACGCAGGGCTCCCCGTTGCAACGTGACCGGGCGCGGCGTGAACATTTAATGGCTCTCCTGACTTTTATTCAGCATATACATCGCTCTTGTGATCCTCACGTCGGCGGGAAGTGCCGCCCCGGCCAGCCAGGATCCTGCGGGGATCGACCCTAGACGAACCTGGCGGGATACCCAAGGCCGCCAAGACGACAGCGCGCGCCCTTCAGACGGACAACGTAACCGGCGAGCGGTCTAGCGCGGGCGCTGCGCCGGTCCAGCCGCGACCACTCACCTCATGCGACCATGGTCGCAGCCGCAACAATCGCCCCTGTTTTACTGCGAAACTTTACGGATTCATCTATCAATAAGCGGCAGTCTCCTGGATTCCGAAATGCGGCCGAGCTAGAGCAGCCGCAGGCGTGGTATGCCAGTCGTGAACAGGTACATCGCACCTGCTGACCTCGTCAGCGCAACGGGCCGATTACCGTTCTTTCGGTGTACATGAGACTGTCTGGTCCGGCGCGCCAGGCCATTTGCTTACGGGCGGTCCTTACGGGCACACCCTTTTATCGTTGTTTGGAGTTCGCATGTCGTTGTCCGGTGGGCTGATTGCGCTGGTCGCGTTTACTTATATGGCCGTGCTGTTTGCCATCGCTTTCTATGGTGATCGCAGCGCACCGATGTCTCCGCGCCTGCGCGCCTGGGTCTACAGCCTATCGCTGGCGGTTTACTGCACCAGCTGGACCTTCTTCGGCGCCGTGGGCCAAGCCGCCGAGCAACTCTGGTCGTTCCTGCCGATCTACCTGGGGCCAATGCTGTTGATGTTGCTGGCACCCCACGTGATCCAGAAGATGATCATGATCAGCAAGCAGGAAAACATCACCTCCATCGCCGACTTCATTGCGGCGCGCTACGGCAAATCGCAGCTGTTGGCCGTGGTGGTCACGCTGATCTGCCTGGTCGGTGTACTGCCGTACATCGCCCTGCAGCTCAAGGGCATCGTGCTCGGGGTGAACCTGCTGATTGGCAATCACAGCGAGGCGGCCGCCGGCTCGGGTACCCGTGACACGGCCCTGATCGTGTCCGTGGTGCTGGCGCTTTTCACCGTCCTGTTCGGCACGCGCAACCTGGACGTCACCGAGCACCACCGCGGGATGGTCCTGGCGATTGCATTCGAGTCGCTGGTCAAGCTGCTCGCATTCATCGCCGTGGGTGTCTTCGTCACCTTCGGTTTGTATAACGGCTTCGGCGATCTGTTCAATCAAGCATACGACTCATCAGAGCTGACCGGCTTCTGGGAAGAGACAGTCAATTGGCCCTCGATGTTGGTACAGACGACCGTGGCCTTGATGGCCATTGTCTGCCTGCCGCGCCAGTTCCACGTCACCGTCGTGGAGAACATCGAGCCACGCGACTTTAATCTCGCACGTTGGGTGTTCCCGCTTTATCTATTACTGGCGGCCATCTTCGTGATCCCCATCGCGCTGGCCGGGCAAATGCAGTTACCCGCCGGGGTCACGCCGGACTCCTTTGTGATCAGCCTGCCGTTGGCCGAAGCCCACCCGGCACTGGCAATGCTGGCATTCATTGGCGGCGCCTCGGCCGCGACGGGCATGGTCATTGTGGCAAGCGTGGCGTTGTCGACCATGGTGTCCAACGACATGCTGCTGCCCTGGTTGCTGCGTCGCAAAGAAGCCGAGCAACCGTTCGAGGTGTTCCGTCACTGGATGCTTTCAGTGCGTCGCATCAGCATCGTTGCCATTCTGTTGCTGGCCTACGTCAGCTACCGGCTGCTCGGCACCAGCGCGAGCCTGGCCACCATCGGCCAGATTGCATTCGCCGCGCTCACCCAACTCGCACCCGCCATGGTCGGTGCCCTGTATTGGAAGCAGGCCAACCGGCGCGGCGTGTTCGCTGGCCTCGCCGCCGGCGCGCTGGTCTGGGGTTACACGCTGATTTTGCCGCTGCTGGGCTGGCCACTGGAAATGTTCCCCGGCCTGCAGTGGATGTACACCACCGAACTGCCGTTCGATACCAGCGCATTGACGCTCGGCGTGATGCTGTCGCTGGTGAGCAACGCGACACTGTTTTTCTGGGTCTCGATCCTTTCGCAGACTCGCGTGGCCGAGCACTGGCAAGCCAGCCGTTTCATCGGGCAGGAAGTTCATGCGACGCCAAACTCCCGCCGGCTGCTCGCCGTGCAAGTCGAGGATCTGCTCTCGCTGGCGGCACGCTTCGTTGGCTCGGAGCGTGCGGAACTCAGCTTTCAACGCTTCGCCCGGCGGCACGGCCATGACTATTCACCCAGGCAACAGGCCGACGGCCAATGGATCGCTCATACCGAGCGCCTGCTGGCCGGTGTGTTGGGTGCGTCGTCGACGCGCGCAGTCGTCAAGGCCGCGCTGGAAGGGCGCGACATGCAAGTCGACGATGTCGTCCGCATCGTTGGCGAGGCGTCCGAGGTTTTGCAATTCAACCGCGCACTGCTGCAGGGCGCGATCGAGAACATCACCCAGGGCATCAGCGTGGTCGACCAGTCACTGCGCCTGGTGGCGTGGAACCATCGCTACCTGGAAATGTTCGAGTACCCGGACGGCTTGGTCTACATTGGTCGCCCCGTGGCGGACATCATCCGTTACAACGCCGAGCGCGGCCTTTGCGGGCCTGGCGATGCCGATACCCACGTGGCCAAGCGGCTGTACTGGATGCGCCAAGGCCGCGCCCACACCTCCGAGCGAACCTTTCCAAACGGCCGCGTGGTCGAGCTGATTGGCAACCCGATGCCCGGCGGCGGGTTTGTCATGAGCTTCAGTGACATCACGGCTTATCGAGAAGCTGAACGCGCCCTCAAGGATGCCAACGAGGGCCTGGAGCAGCGCGTCATCGAGCGTACCCAGGAACTGTCGGAACTTAACAACGCGCTGACCGAAGCCAAGAGCACCGCCGAAGCGGCCAACCAGTCGAAGACGCGCTTTCTGGCCGCGGTCAGCCACGACCTGATGCAACCCTTGAATGCCGCACGGTTGTTCTCCGCTGCGCTGTCGCACCAACATGACGCTCTGCCGAGTGGAGCCCGCGATCTGGTGCGCCATCTGGACGGATCGCTGCGCTCGGCCGAGGATCTGATCTCCGATCTTCTGGACATTTCTCGCCTGGAAAACGGTCGCATCACGCCTGATCGCAATCCCTTCCCGCTGGCCACGCTGTTCGACACGCTCAGTACCGAGTTCACCATTCTCGCCGCCGAACAGGGTGTGGACTTCCGCGTTCATGGCAGCCGCTTGCGGGTCGACAGCGACATTCGCCTGTTGCGCCGGGTGCTGCAGAACTTCCTCACCAATGCCTTCCGCTATGCCAAAGGGCGCGTCGTGCTCGGTGTTCGGCGCCAGGGCGCTTCACTGCGCCTGGAAGTATGGGACCGCGGCCCGGGAATCGCCGAAGACAAGCTGCGGGTGATCTTCGAGGAATTCAAACGCCTGGACAGCCACCAGACCCGCGCCGAGAAAGGATTGGGGCTGGGCCTGGCCATCGCTGATGGCTTCTGTCAGGTGCTCGATCATCCGCTGTCGGTGCGCTCGGTGCCTGGCAAGGGCAGCGTGTTCAGCGTGACCGTCCCGATTGCCAACAACGTTGTCCGGCAGCCGAAAGCCAATGGCAACGGCGAGCCACAACAGACCGCGCTAACCGGAATTCAGGTGCTGTGCATTGATAACGAAGACAGCATTCTGGTGGGCATGCACAGCTTGCTGTCACGCTGGGGTTGCCAGGTCTGGACAGCCAGCAACCGAGCCGAATGCGAGGCACTGTTGAGGGAAGATGTAAGACCGCAGCTGGTATTGGTCGACTATCACCTGGACCATGGCGAGACCGGATCGGACTTGATGGCGTGGTTGCGTACTCGGCTCGGCGAGCCGGTACCGGGCGTGGTGATCAGCGCCGACGGGCGACCGGAACTGATCGCGGCGATTCACGCAGCCGGGCTGGACTTCCTCGCCAAACCGGTGAAACCCGCCGCGTTACGCGCACTGATGAGCCGCCACATTCGCTTGCATTGAAGCAGACGTGCGCCAGGGCAAGTCTGTGCCAAGCGCGACGGCTAAACTGAAACAGTCCGAAGCTGCCGGCCTATCACGCCATGACCCTAGAATTGTTGTTGAACCTGGCCACCGCGTTAGGCGTGGGCCTGCTGATCGGTACGGAGCGCAGCTGGAGCGGGCGCGATAATGCCGGGCAGGAGCTGGCCGGCATTCGCACCTTCGGCCTCGCTGGTCTGTTTGGAGGTCTGGCCGCGCTGAGTGCGAGCCATTTCGGTGCAGCCGCATGGATCGCGATGTTTGTCGTGCTCGCCTTGTTGACAATTGCGGGTTATGTCATCGAGTCGCGGGCCTACGCCGACCATGGCATGACCACCGAAGTGGCGCTGCTGCTCACCTTCTTGCTCGGTAGCCTCGCCGTCGCCGAGACGCGCTTGCTGGCCGCTTCCGTTGCCGTGGTCGTGGCGCTGCTGCTGAGCCTGAAAGCACGTCTGCACGGTGCGCTACGCAAGCTGAGCGAGGCCGAACTGAGCGGCGCCTTGAAGCTGTTGTTTATTTCGGTGGTTCTGCTGCCGGCGCTGCCCAATGAAGGTTACGGGCCCTGGCAGGCCTTCAACCCCTATACCACCTGGTGGATGGTGGTTTTGATCGCTGGCATCGGCTTCGCCGCCTATGTTGCCATTCGCTTGCTCGGCACCCGCCATGGATTGATGGTTACGGCGCTGCTCGGCGGTATCGTTTCCTCAACCGCCATGACCATCACCCTGGCCCGTTTGAACACCGAGAAGCTGCGACCTGCACTGGCCGCCGGTCTGCTCGCGACCTCTGCCTTGATGTTTCCGCGGGTTTTGCTTGAGGTCGGCCTGATCAACCGAGCACTGCTGCCGTCGTTGCTGGCGCCGATGGTGACAGCCGGCTTGATCTACTCGGCCGGAGCCCTGTTCTACTATTTACGCGCCGGACAACAGCCTCAGAGCGGAGCCGAGCCACCACTCAAGAACCCCTTCGAACTGGGCCCTGCGCTGCGCTTTGCCGGCCTGCTGGTCATCATTCTCTTTCTCGTCGAGGGCGCGCAGCGGTTGCTGGGCGATACGGGCATTTATCTGGTCGCGCTGCTCTCAGGGCTGACCGACGTAGATGCCATCACCCTGTCGCTGTCAAACAGCGCTCGGACCGACCTGAGCGAAATGGTGGCCGTTCGAGGCATCTTTCTCGCCGCGCTGAGCAACAGTCTGGTCAAGGCAGGGCTGATTCTGTTTATCGGTGGGCGCGCCCTTGCGTTGATGACGTTGCCGTTCATGCTCGGCGGCCTGTTAGTGGGGCTCGCAGTACTCTGGCTGGCATGACGTAGCGGGACGCTCAATCCTCGGCCAGCGGCGTTTCGGCCCCGGCGCGCTCCAGCCAGTCAGTAGGCAACCGCTTGCTGGCGCGGGCACCCAATAGTTTCAGCTGCTCGGCACGACCGACCAGGTTGCCACGCCCATCCGTGAGTTTGTTACGTGCTCCGATATAGGCCTTGTCGAGCTGCTGCAGGCGATTGCCGATCTCGTCCAGGTCCTGGATGAAGGCGGCAAATTTGTCATACAGCGCACCGGCGCGCTCGGCAATCTCACGGGCGTTCTGGCTCTGCCGCTCCTGCCGCCAGAGGCTGTCGATCACGCGCAAGGTAGCGAGCAATGTGGTTGGGCTGACGATCACGATGTTTTTGCTGTAAGCGTCTTGAAACAGTTCCGGATCAGCCTGCAGCGCCGCCGCGAACGCCGCCTCGATGGGCACGAAGAGCAGCACGAAATCCAGGCTCTGCAGTCCTTCTAGCCGCTGATAATCCTTCAATGACAACCCTTTCAGGTGGTTACGCACGGAGAGAACGTGCTGTTTCAGGGCCAGCGCACGACTGCCTTCATCCTCAGCACAGGTCAGCGCCTGATACGCCGTGAGGCTGACCTTGGCATCCACCACCACCTGTTTGTCACCGGGCAGCTGGATCAGGACGTCGGGCTGGAAACGCTCGCCGTCGGCGCTCTTCAGACTGACCTGAGTGTGGTACTCGCGGCCCTTTTCCAGTCCCGCATGCTCCAGCACGCGCTCCAGGATGAGCTCGCCCCAGTTGCCTTGGGTTTTCTGGCCTTGAAGTGCCCGCGTCAGGTTGGTTGCCTCGTCGCCCAAACGCTGATTGAGCTGCTGCAGCCGTTCCAGCTCTTTGGCCAGTGAGAACCGCTCGCGCGCTTCGCTCTGGTAGCTCTCCTCGACACGTTTTTCGAATGACTGGATACGTTCCTTCAGCGGATCGAGCAGCTGTCCGAGTCGCTCGTGGCTGGTTTCGGCAAATCGCTGTTCACGTTCCGCGAAAATCTTCCCAGCCAGTTCTGCAAATTGCGAACGCAGCTCGTCGCGGGCCCCCTGTAGATCCTCCAGGCGCTGGTCGTGAGTTTTGTGCTGTTCGTTGAGTTCGGCAGAGACAGCCGCGTGAGCCGCGCTCAGTGCACGCAGCTCGGATTGCTGCGCATCCCGCTCGGCTTCGAGATCGTTGAGCGCTTCACGGTGTTCTATGCGCTGCGCTTGCAGCCACTCGGTTTCGCGCCGCAGGGCTGCCAACTCGGCTTGCAGTGCCGAGCGAGACTCACTGAGGTCGGCGTGAGCCACGCGGCTCGCCTCGAGCTGCGCGCTCAACCCCTCCTGAGCCATGGTGGCCTGGGCGAGACGTTCATCGAGCAAGGCGAACTCGGTCTGGCGTTGTGAGAGACGGCGCTGCAAAACCACCGCAACAGCAGCCAGCAACAGAGATAGGAAACCAAGCCCGGCGAGCAAATAGGTAGGGTCGAGAGGCATGCGTGGCTCCGGCTGAATTGCCGCGCAGTATAGCCAGCCAAACCGGGGCGGTCAGGCCGAACGCCCTGCTTCGCCCCTTACTCGCGGCGGCCGTGTCGCCCGCGCGAGTAACGAGACGCAACGACAGCTGAAAGGCTTTAGCGGGTGGGAAATCGCTGTAAAACCCGTGACGCTTCGGCAGAACCTTGCGCGGCGGCTTGCTCCAGCCAGTGCCGCGCTTTGCCCAACTCGCGATACTGTGGCTGGCAATACAGCTGGCCAAGCTCCAGTTGGGCCTGGCAGTCACCTGCGCGTGCGGCCTGACGCAACAGCTCGAAACCGATACGCCGATCGCGCTGGCTGTCGCAATCCTTGCAAAGCAGCCGTCCCAGGCGGCTCTGCGCTTCGACAACGCCTTCGAGTGCCGGCTGCTTGAGCATCCGGCCAGCTATACGTTTGACACTTTGAGTCTGTCCTAGACGCTGGCTGTCCAGCAGCCACAACGCCATGCGCATCGGCAGGCGTGGAGAAGAGGGAGTGCTCTCGAGCGGGGTCGAGGCAAGGGGACGCGTTCTCATGGTCACCGAAGGGTTCGGGGGAACAAGGGCGCGCACTCTACTCCTTTTTTCGAAGAGTTAAAGTCTTGTCAAAAGTCTAAAAACGCGATCCGGATCACAGAGAACTTTAATCCACAGAAGCTGTGGATAAGTCAGTGGACAAACAGGTTACAGATTTCCCTAACGCCTGTATTCAGGGGGCTGCGGTTAAACTGACGCTTTTTTCACCAATGAAAAAAGTCCTTAATTTTCAGCAAGTTAATAACGTTCTATGACCGCGCTTGGTTTGCGACAGATTGTCATAAGCGCTTGACAAGCCCGACGCCCGAATGTGCACAAGTTTGGCGCAGCAGGCTGTGAGGTGCGCCATAAACGCTTCCAGCGCGTCAATAGCGGCGTGATCAGGAACTTCCGGCCAGCTTTGCGGTAGCCGCCTCTTCCACGCCGGCGCGCATCGCATCCGCGCAATGACCGCTTTATGCTGACGCGTCAAATTCGGCAGGAAGGACCATGACCCAGCGGCGCACAATCTTGCTATGGGCGGCTGCAGGCCTGGCTTTGCTTGTACTGAGCGCTGCGCTCTATGGGAGTGCGCGCTGGCAGAACCTCAAGGCTGAGCTCGGCATCGTCGCGTTCGACATCAGCGGTTTGCGGTTGTCGATGAACCATCTCGCGGTACGGGAAATTTCGATCGTCCGGCAGCCATCACCCGATGAACGGCTCGCCGTAACGATCAACGCCCTAAACCTGGAGTTCGCCAAAGGCTGGCGAGTGCTGCCCTTTAGTGCACTGACGGTCAAGCACATCGATGCCCAGTGGCAGCCACCCTCCGATGGCCGTCGCGACAGTCAACCTGTCGCGTTCCCTGAGCCCAGCCAGTTGGAACGCTGGTTGGCCTGGCTACCACGACACGGACGGATCGAGTCTCTTGATCTGACCCTGCCCTGCAACACCGGTGTGTGCACGGAACACGGTGGCATTAGCTGGAAATCAGGCGATAACGAGCTGTTTCCAGCGCGTATTGATCTGCGGCTGCACCATCAAAGCCATCGCGTGGGCGTAGCAGTCCAAGCCTCACAGCGGGGCAGCGAAACGCATCTGAACCTCGAGCTCGAGCTGGATGGAATTCAGCGAGCGACCATGCAGAATCAATTTGCACAGGATGCAGGCTTTACGCGCTGGCGCGGCACGCTCGCGATGAGCGAGCTGCCCGAGGCGCCATGGTTGCTGAACTGGCTGAGCAACTGGTCAGACTATGACGCCCAATCGCTACCCGAACTCCCCCAGCAGATGCGTATCGGCGCAGGCTGGGCGATGCGTGTCGATACGAGCAACGAGGCGGATAGCTGGGAGGCGCTGGACGGTGACCTACACCTCTCCGCCAACCTGCCTGTGCCTTGGCCGGTCGTCGGCATCGGGCACGTACAAGGTCTGCTGGATCTCTCGGCGCGCGTGGATAAAGGCATCTGGTTACCGACGACCCTGCGCACGGATCTGCAGCTACTGCCCGCGCAGGCGCTGATCGCTGAGCTTCCTGTACAGCTGCAACCCGATGCATTAAGCCTACAGATCACACCGTTACCAACCGGCAGCACCGCCTCGGCCCTTCCCCTACAGGTACGAATGGCCGCCAGCGGGCCCACGGCCGTGTCGTTAGAAAGCCTCCTGGAATTGAAACTCCGGGCCCCGTACTCACTGTCGTTTGACCAGACGCGGCTCCGCCTGAATAACCCAGTTCTGAAAACACCGGACCTCGCCCTCGCCGGTCTTGAAGCGGACCTGCGCCTTAGCGGCGAGATCTCCCCTGACACCGCCGTGATCCGCCTTGGCAAAGGCTCGAAGTTGACGCTAAACGCCCTGACCGCCACCGCCGGTTTGGCTGCCCGCCAACTGCAAGCGAATGTGGCAGGGATCGGCATTGACGCCACGTACTCCGACAACCAACTGCGAGCCCTCACGGTGTCCGGCAAGCCCACGCTGTCCATCGGAGAACTGCAGCAATCAGCACTGCGCCCTCAGGCTTGGCACTGGAACGGCACGCTCGCCGCGAACCAAACACGCGTCTCGCTCGAAGGTCCACTGAGCAATGATGCCGCGCTCGCCCTTCCGCTGGCACTGACCTACGACATGGCCGACGGGGCAACGCACCTGAACGCGGCCCTGCCCGACCTGTTCCTGCGGGCCGGCAATCCCTTGGCTGCCACCCTCGCCGACTGGCCCGAAACACTGGAGCTGAACAACGGGCGCCTGACCGGCCAGACGCAAGTCAACGTGCTTGGGAGTGGTGCTGTCACCGCAACCGCCACCTTCAGCGCGAGGGGGCTCGGCGGCATCTACGACCGCACCGAGTTGAGCGGGCTGGATGCCGAGCTGGCGTTTGCGCTGCAGCGCAATGAACTGAGACTGAGCATCTCCGAACTGACCTTGCGCGAGGCCAACCCCGGCTTCACCTTTGGTCCGCTGCGGTTCAAGGGTGAATATGTCAGCCCACTCGATACCTTCACCCGCGGTCGCCTAGCCTGGAGCCTCGCCGAAGCACGCCTGCTCGGTGGCAGACTCTGGCTGGAACCCGGCGTTATGGACCTTGCTGCCGATGCCCAGCAACTGCAGGCGCACCTGCGCGGCTTGCAACTACCGCTGCTGCTCGAAGCCTATCCCGCCGAAGGGCTCACCGGCACCGGCGTGATCGACGGCAACATGCAACTGCAACGCACCCCGCGGGCATCAGCATCGAGCAAGGCAGGCTGCAGGCGCGCGAACCGGGCGGTGCCCTGCAGTTTCGTTCGGCGAAGCTTCAGGCACTGGGCCAATCGAACCCGGCCATGCGCTTGGTAACGGAAGCACTGGATGACTTCCACTACGACGTGCTTGCCAGCGATGTGGATTATTCGGCCGAAGGCAAACTGGATCTGGGCTTGAAACTGCATGGCCGAAATCCTGCGCTGGAGGGCGGACGCCCTATCAACTTCTCGATCAATCTGGAGGAAGACATTCCGGCTCTGCTGACCAGCCTGCAATTGTCCGATCGCGTCAGCGAAACCATTCAACGGCGCGTGCAGGAACGCCTCAGATCTACCCGCTGAGGGCCACCATGAGACTTGAGAGGCACCAGCCGAACACCCGGACCGGGACTCGCGTAGCACCTACACGCGCCGTAAATGTGAAGTCCGAGAATTTTTTGGCGGCTATGGCTAACGCCGGTAGTTTTTCGAAGGCCGGTTGAGGCAAGGTAGCGGCACCCCCGATCAGGAGAAGACCGTCATGCGGGTGTTTCATCCAATCAGCATTTTCATGCTTGCCCTGCTCGCCAGTGCCTGTACACCACGCGTCGAACTGGCCGTGCCCAACGAGCCGATCAACATCAACCTCAACGTGAAAATCGAGCACGAGATTTACATCAAGGTCGACAAGCAGCTCGACTCGATCATTAACGAAGACAGCGGTTTGTTCTGAGGAGCCTTATGAAAACCTATCTGAAACTCGGAACCCTACTCATCGCGCTGTGCCTGGCGCTGCCCGCCGCCGCCATGTCGCTCAACGAGGCCATGTCCGCGCTGGGCCAGGCCAAGGCCAGCGGCCAGCTCGGCGAGCGGCCAGACGGCTATCTCGGCGTCGTGCAGAGCGGCGGTCAAGCCGAAGAAATCGCCAGTCAGATCAACCAGGCGCGACGTGCTGAGTACCATCGTCTGGCTCAGAAGAATGGCATCAACGTGAGCGACGTCGAGGCAATTGCCGGCAAAAAGGCGATCGAGAAAACCCCGCCCGGGCAGATCATCCAGCTCAATGGCAGCTGGGTGAAGAAGTAAACGAGGCATCAGCGGGGAGCGCTCGCTCCCCGCTTCATCCTAGAACCAGGTCGAGACCGTCAGCGAACCGAACTGATCATGCTCGTCTTGACCTTTGAATTCGCGAGTACGCCAGACGCTGGCAAACGCCAGTTGCCAGCTGTTCCAGGTTAGCGCCACGCCGGCTTTGGCGTCGCCGACCCATTCATTCGGATCCACCGAGTGGCTGCTCTTGAACGTGTTGCCCTCCAACAACATGTTCTGCGCCATGTAGCGCCCTTCTACGTTGGCAAAGAGGCTCCAGGCGAACCCACCGCCTTGATCGAAAAACATGCTTCCGCTCTGCGCCGGTGCCACTGCGGGAATACTGAAGCTGCGGCCCAGCCCTTGACCGATGCGCAGCCCAAACCCGGCAGACCCGTACGTATAGAGATTGCCAAGCGCAAAGCCGGCGCTCGGTCCGTATTCAACATCCAGCCCAGCCAGGCGGTGCTGTAGCCACCAGCGATGTTGATAGGCGAGATTGACGAAGGGTTCATTGCGCAGTTGATTGCGATGTTTTGGGTTCCCGGCGAGCCCCACCGCCGCGCCACGCATGCCGGCGAACAGCAGCGCGGCGAAACCTCGATGCGGCGAGTTCGCGGGAGGATAAACCGGCGGGGTGCGTGCCGATAAAAACGCGGATTTCGTTTGGTCTGTCAGGCTTGAACGAGCGCATCAGCTCGCGTTGGTGTGACCATCACTGCGGTGGCGATGATGTCGTTTTCAACCTTCAGCGAGTAGAGATCCGCCTGCTCGCAAGCGGAACACAGGACACAACGACAGTAAGAGCCAGTCGTGCTTGCAGCGGTGAGATGGCCATGGCCCAGCTCCTTGATTACATGCAGAGGAGTATGTATCAGCATGTTAGAGCCAGACCCTAGACCAAACGTTCAGCTCAACAGAGCCACCGACATCGGCCGTCAGGTTCCGATAACGCCACCGTCGTCCTTGGTGATAAGCACGGTAGAGGATCGCGGTCGGGTCTTGCCGTCGCTGGCGGGAAAGCTCAGTTCGGGATGCTGGACGTTGATCCACATGGCGCGGTAGTCCGGGCTCCAGGTGATACCCGTGATTTCGCAGCCGCGAGGGCCGACCAGAAAGCGCCGCACCTCGCGGGTGCGCGGGTCAGCACAGAGCAGCTGATTGGTGCCCATGGCCTGCATCGCGGGCTCGTCGTCGCCGTAGTCGGTCTCAATCCACAACCGGCCAGCGTTATCGAAGGCCAGCCCATCGGGCGAGGAAAAGATATCCCCGTTGATGGTGCCGGTGAGGTTGGCCGGTACTGGCTCACCCTCTGCATCCTTGGCGCCGGGCTGCTCGCCGGGCCAGCAGGAAGACTTCCCAGGTGAAGGCGGTCGCGGTGGGGTCGGCGCCCTTCTCGTTCCAGCGCAGAATTTGGCCGTGCAGGTTCACGGGACGCGGGTTGGCCTTGTCGGTGAGCCATTTCACGCCGCGGTTGTCGTTGTTGGTCAGGGTCACATAGACCTCGCGACTGGGCGGGTGCACGGCCACCCACTCCGGCCGGTCCATGGGCGTCGCGCCCACGTGGTCGCCAGCGGCGCGGGCGTTGAGCAACACTTCAGCCTGGTCGGCGAAACCGTTCCCTACCGTGAGCCCGTTCTGTCCGTGCACCAGCGCCAGCCACTCGCCACTGCCATCGGCGTTGAACCGCGCCACGTACAGGGTGCCGCTGTCCAGCAGCTGGCGGTTGGCCTTATCGGCGCCCGGCACATAGCGGCCGCTTGGGACGAACTTGTAGACGTATTCACCCTTGGTATCGTCGCCGGAATAGAAAGCCATGCGACCGTCCTCACCCAGCGAGAGCACGGAACACTCGCGGCAATAGCGGCCAAAGGCGGTGCGCTTGACCGGCTTGCTCGCTGGATCGAAGGGATCGACCTCGACGACCCAACCGAAACGGTTCGGCTCATGTACGTGGCCACCGTGCGGTTGCGTCGGGTCCGGCGTGGCATTGAAACGGGCGTCGGCGGTCTCCCAGCCATACAGCTTGCTCATGCCCTTGCCCTCGATGCCGTAACGCCTGTGCGATACACGCTGGGCCATGTCGGCAGCATCATGGTTGACGAAGTAGTTGTGCCAGTTCTCTTCGCACACCAGATAGGTGCCCCAGGGCGTGAAGCCGCTGGAACAGTTGTTCAGCGTGCCGATGATTTCGCGGCCGCTGGGTCGGAAGCCGTCTTCAGCGCGTCGTTGCCGGCCAGCGGGCCGCCCACCGCCATCGGCGTCATGGCCGAGATGCGCCGGTTGTAGCGCGATGGCATGACCCGCTGCCATTGACCCTGCGTGTCTTTTTTCACTTCGATAACGCTGACGCCATGAGCTGCCTGCTCTTTGCGCACCTCATCCCGCGGGCGCTTGCCGTCGGTAAACGTCATGCCGTTGGGATGCAGCGGCGGGTTGACGTACTCGTGGTTCATCACCAGCAGGCCGTGGCTGTCGGGGTTCTCCGGGAACGGAAAGAAGTGCATGCCGTCATGGTTGTCGCCGGCCTGCTTGAGCTGAGCCTGCCAATCATCGGTGGCGTCGGGGTTCCACTCCGGGGCGTCGGCCATGACGGCATCACCCCAGGAAAAGAACGTCCGAGCAGTGTAGCCCGGCGCTACCTGCACGCTGTCGAAGGCCGGGTCGAGCTGCGTCGGGATGCGCTTGAAACCGATCAGCGACTCAGATTGCACGGCGCTGCGACAGGCACCCAGACTGCCGCCGAGAAAACCCAACGCGGCAAGGCCCATCCCGCCCTTGAGCAGGTTACGCCGGCTACGATCGACAAGCTGCTCCAACGAGACGTTGGCGCTCGGGTTGATGGCCTGATCATCGAGCGCGGAAAGGTTGGCGTGAAAGCTTTGGAAATCCTGTTTCATCATTAACTCGTTAAGCAAATGGGACTGGTCCGCATCACTGGATGCGGTAATGAAAGGTGTTCTTGACCTCGGGGACGGTCACGGCGCGACCGTCGACGATCCGAGGTTGGTAGCGAAAACTTTTAGCAGCCGTAAGTGACGGTCGGATAAACAGCGGGTGGCAGTCTTCCAGCGCTTTCGGGTTCTCTATCCGCCCCTGTGAGTTGACCGAATAGCTGACGGTGCAGGTGCCCTCGATGCCCTTGTCCAACGCACGCGATGGGTAGTCAGGTGCATCCTTGGCGATGGGCAGGTACTGCCGACTGGCAGCCGCTGCGGCTTCGGCTTGGCGCGCGCGTTCTGCAGCGGCCGCCGCTTCGGCACGTGCCGCCTGTTGGCGCTGTTGTTCCTCGCGAGCCCGCTGCTCGCGGCGCTGGGCTTCGCGCTGCTGCCGCTCGACTTCGATGCGTTCCTGCCGTTCGCGCTCCAGCTGCTCTTTGCGCTGCTGCTTGGCTCGTTGCTGCTCTTTGACGCGCGCCTCCTCTGCCTGTCGCTCCTGCTCGACGCGCTTGTAGGCCAGCTCGGCCTGTTCCAGGCGCTGCTGTTCGATCTGCGGATCGATCTGCGGTTCCTCGATGACCGTCTCCACCAGCGGCTCCGAGACGGGTGTCGGCTCGGGCTCAATCACAGCCTCCGCCGCCGGCTTGGGAGTCGGCAGGCTGATCAGTTGGGCCTTGAGCACTTGAGTCTGACTCGGAGCACTCAGCTCGGGCGTCCAGCCATGCAGCAACAGACCGAACACGCCAGCGTGCAGCGCCAGGGTGACCGCCGCAGCACCGGCATGGCTGCGCCACTGCGGACGCGCGCTACCGGGAAGCTCGTTGGTAGCGTCATGGTCAGGCTGCTCATGGCGTAGGCTGCCAGGTGGCGCCTCGGTAATCAGACCGAGGTTCACCACCCCACCGCGCTGCAGCTCGGCGATCCCGGCCACCACGCGGCCATAGTCCGCAGCATCATCAGCGCGTACGTAGACCTGGGTGTCACCGCGAGCTGCGATGATCGCTGCAACCTTATCGCGCATTTCTTCCAGATCGATGGCGCTGTCGGTCTGGTCCTCGGCGTTCAGCTCGGTGCCCAGGTGCCAGTAGAAGCCGCCGTCGGCCTTCACCGAGAGGGTCAGGATCTGCCGCTCGTTCTCCGTGGGCAGCGCCTCGGCGGCGACCTTGGGCAGTTCGATCTTCACGCCCTGCACCAGCATCGGCGCGGTGACCATGAAGATCACCAGCAACACCAGCATCACATCGATGTAGGGCACCACATTCATTTCGGCTTTGGGGCCGTGTTTACGCTGCGGTTTGACCAGCATGGCGAAGCTCCTTCAGGCGGCAGCGGCGACGCTGGGCGAGCCGGCATGCAGGCGACGATGCAGGCGCGCCTGCAGCTCGTTGGCGAAGCTGTAGTAACGCGCGCTCAGGGTCTGGCCGCGGGCGGAAAAGCGGTTGTAGGCCATCACCGCGGGGATCGCCGCGAACAGGCCGATGGCCGTGGCGATCAGCGCTTCCGCAATGCCCGGAGCAACGGTGGAGAGCGTCGCCTGCTGCACCATGGACAGACCAAGGAAGGAATTCATGATCCCCCACACCGTACCGAAGAGGCCGATATAGGGGCTGACCGAACCGACCGTGGCGAGGAACTGCAAACCGCCTTCCAAACGCTCTTCCTGCTCGGAAATGGCGACATACAGGCTGCGCTCCACCCCCTCGATCACCGCATCCGGTGCAATGCCCGGCTGGCGCTGCAGCTGGCTGAATTCCTGATAACCGGCGAGAAAGATGTGCTGCAGGGCCGCCTCCCGGGGCAGCGGCTGATCACTGCCCTCGCGATACAACTGCGTCAGTTCCGCGCCGCTACGAAAGCGCTGCAGGAAGGTTTTCAAAAGGCATTCGCTGCGGCGCAAGGCCGCGCCACGCTGGATGATGAGGTACCAACTGGCAATCGACGCCAGCACCAGAATCACCATCACCAGTTGCACCACCAGGCTGGCCTCGCTGACCAGGCCCCAGACCGACATATGTTCACTTTGCATCTGTATTTCCTCCGGCCGCCCCGTGGGGCGGCACTCGTTTATTACTTTCAAGCAACGTTGCGGGCGTCGCCTGACGCATTCATGCGACCGAGGTCAGTCCAGCCCTAGCGCGTCAGCAACCGCTGCCCACGGCAGGTATTTGTAGTTCTGAGCGCCTTCGGGCATGCGCTTGCGGCCGTCCTGCACCACCAGCATGCCGCGGCTCCAGACACCGCCGAGGTTGGCCGAAGTGACCTCCAGCCCATCGGTCTCCGATGCGCCATCGATGCCGCGCTCGGCATTCAAAACCAACGCGGAATGCACCTCGAACGGCGTAAGGCGCGGCGGCATCCAGTACCAGATAGCTGTCGTTACCCTGGCTCGAGATCACCAGGTAATCGGCCTTCGCACCCTGGTAGAGCGCCAGCCCCTCGACGTCGTCATGCAGCGGGCCGCCGACACCGATGACCTTCTCCAGCTTCGCCGGGGCATCGCCACGGGCATCCAGTGTCCAGACTGCCTCGTCCTCCTCACCGACGAAGAGCCGCTGGGTGCGGTCATCGGCCACGCATCCCTCGGGTTGACTGGCAACCTTGAACTGCCGCACCAGCTCACCACGCGGCGAGCCGCTGGAACCATCCAGGCGGTACTGCCGAAAGGTGCCGTCCTTGTCGTTGGCGATCGCATGGATAGCGCCCTGGCGATCCTTGAACATGCACAGGCCATAGATTTCGGAGATCGGCGTGGCGATCTGGCCGATGTCGCTCAACTGCCCGCTCGTTGGATCGATGGCGAACAGGTGCAGACTGTTGTGATCCCGATTGCTGGCCACGGCTAGGTCAACCTGCTTGCTGCGAGAACAAAGCCGGTGCGCACGTCCACGTTGTTCAACCGCCCGACGGGCAGGTACTGGAGCTGCTTGCCGGTCAGGTCGTACACGCCGAGCCCGCCCTTCTTGTCGGTGCCCAGCACACGGCTTCTGGCACGGTCGCTTGCGTTTACCCAGATCGCAGGGTCGTCGGCAGCATCGCCGAGGTGCGGCACCGGATCGGTCTGAGCCTGAGCCGGCAGCATCGGAATGACAGGCGTCGCGGTGGGCGTTGGAGGCTGCCAATCCAGACGAGACGCGTGGGCGCCACGCTCATCGGTCAGCAGCAGGTCGATGCCACCCTCGGTCAATCGGGCGCTGATCTGCTCAGGCTCGTCGAAGCCTTCGAGCGGCAGTACCGAATGGCTACGCCAGCTGTCTGCTTCTCGCCCATAGATGTGCAGCGCGCCAGCTTCCGGGTCTAGCGCCAGCAACCCGCCCGGCACCAATGCCATGCCAGCAGCGGCTTCGGCGATACCACCGAAGGGCTGAACGATGTCCACGGGTTGACGTATGAGCGGTGCCTCAGCATCCGCCGCGTAACGCCAGAGACCCACGCCTTCCTCGTTGACGATCAGCTCGCCGGTTTGATCATTCACCTGGCAGTAGCCGCTTTCGGTGGCAGGCTCAGGCCGCGTACGCGCTGCGGGGTTGCGAGTGGGCGCATGTTCGCGGCGACCAGCCACTGCTCGCCGATACCTTCTTCACCGACCAGAAAAAGGAAGCTGTTGCGCGCCGCGTCGCGGAACAAGCACAGCCCCTCGATGGCGAAATCCGTCCGCGGGATGTACAGCGGCTGGCTCCAGCGATGCTCGCGATCAAGCCCTAGCAACACGGCCTGCTGTCGCTTGCGGTCGAGGGTGGCGATCAACATGCCCTGCCTGCCTACGCGATGATCCAGGCCTTCAAAGCGGCCTTTGAAATCGCTGATTACCGCGCCCTTGGCGTCGAGTATCTGCAGCCCGCGCGAATCCGGTCGAACGACCAGTCGCGACGCATTTGGCCAGAAATCTGTATTGGCGATCAGCTGAGCGTTCACGGCTTCCAGCGGTGCGGCATCCACGATGATCAGGTTCGGCGCCGGCTGCTTGTCGGAGCCGACGCCCGCTCCGGACTGACAGGCCGCGAGCGCAATGCAGAGGCTCAGCAACATGGATTTATGCAAAGTCATGTACATGGTTTTTCCAATCAGCAGCAGCTGGCCGCCACCGCTCTGAAAGGGGAACGGAGCGGAGACGGGGCGGCGAATAAGTCGAAAAGGGTCAGAAGTGCGTCAGGGTCAGGCCGAGCTTGTAGGTCGGACCGTATTCCTCGTACTGGGCGTTGAAGTTGCTGCGCCCGGTGTAGACGAAGTAGGACTCGTCCGTGAGATTCAACGCCTCTAGCGTCACCTGCAGGTTCGGCGTGATGAAGTAGCCTGCCTTGAAATCCACGAACAGCTGATCGTCTGCGTAGAGGTCGTGGGCTGCGTCATCGATACCGGCCACTTCGGCCAGGTACTCGGATTTGTAGTTGGCGGCCAGACGCATGTTGAACACGTCATTCTCCCAACCGACCATGAGGTTGCCGACGCTATCGGAGTGGTTTGGCAGGTCGATGCTGCGACTGCTGCCCTGCCTTCAATCTCTGCATCGGATTTGCTGAAGGTGGCGTTGGCGCCCAGCAGCACGCCATTCCAGGGTGCCGGTAGCCAATCGAGCTTCTGCGAATAGGCCAACTCGACACCATAGAGCTTGGCGCTGCTACCGTTCTCGAAACTCAGCGCTTCGTCGAACCCGGTCCATTGGCCCGTGCCGGCCAGATCGGTGTTGTAGATGAAGTTGTCGATGTCCTTGTAGAACAGATAGGCCGACACGGCCCCCGCGCGGCCCATGTAGTGCTCGATGCCCAGGTCGTAGTTCGTCGACTCCAGCGGCTTGAGGTCCGGGTTGCCGAACGCCGCCTCATCATCTTCGATGAAAAAACCAGGTGCCAGCTGCTCGAACGTCGGGCGCACCACGGTGTTGGTCCAGGCCGCCCGAACGAAGGTATCGGGCGTCAGCTCATAGCGCGCATGCAAGCCCGGTAGCCAGTGGTCATAACGGTTGTCGCTGGATACGGCTTCGAACTCACCGTCGCGCAGGCCGGTGCCCTTGGCGCTGAACTCGGTGCCCTCATAGCGTAGGCCGGCGATGATGCGCCACTTGTCCAAGTCCAGGGTGTTCATGAAATACGCCGCGTTGATGTCTTCGCTCATGTCGAAGTCGCCAATGCGCGACTCCTCTTGGTCGTAGAACTCGCTCGCATCGAGGCCGCCAATCAGACCTCCAGGCCGCCGGCGCTGATGCCCGAACCGAAGCGGTCCAGCGCGTAGTCGACCTTGCCGCTCTGGAAGTCGGCTAGGGTCAGGTCGTCGAAATCGTCGTAAGCCCAGATCTCGGCGTCGTTGGTCTTGTCGCGCCGGCTGAGCTTGCCACCGAACTTGAGCTGGGAGGCGTAGCCCTGGATGTCGTAATCGCGGGCTAGATCCAGACGGATGTTTTTCTCTTTGTCGCGCGCATCGGTCTTCTCCCACTCCACCTCGTCCAGCTCGAAGCTCGCAGGATCGTAGAAAGACGGGTCGACGGTCAGGCGCGGTTTGTTCGTGCTGGAGAAACCGACGTCAGCGAAGTCACCCTCGAACGTCGCGCTGGAAATGCCGCCCGGGTTGCGCTCGCGGGCCTCGCTGTAGCCGACCTGACCGCTGAGGGTCCAGAAGCCCATCATCCGCTCGCCACCGAACACGTAGGACTGAATGGTCTGGGTTTCCTCGCGTGACTTCAGCTCACGCCAACCCTCGGCATCGCCCAATTCACCTGCCAGCTGCGCATCTTCGAATTCGACGCCGGCTGCGTTGCGGGTCTCGGTGTCCTTGAAGCGGCTGTACAGCGTGCGCAGGTAATAGCTGCTGAAGTCGTCCGGCTGGTAATCGAAGTTCAGACCAAAGCCGGTGCGCTCGCGGGTGATCTCGTAGTCACGCTGCTCGAACTCCCGCAGCCGGGCCTCGTCGTCTTCGAAATCCCACTTGCCGCCGGTCTCGACGTTATCCGAGCCGAAGTCGCGATCCTGCCAACTCAGCGCCGCGGCCACGCCGAAGTTGTCGACGCCACCGCCCAGGCTGAAGCGGTTACTGATGGCACCGGAAAATTTGGGGCTGGTCTCGCCGACGTTCTCGTCGTAGCTGGCTTCGGTGCTGAGGCTGTAGAACAGGCCGTCGTGGTCGAACGCCGACAGGCTCTCCACCTCGATGGTGCCGCCCAGGGAGTTGGCATCCATGTCCGGCGTGAGGGTCTTGACCACTGAAAGCGACTGCACCAGTTCCGAAGGCAGCACATCCAGCGCCACGGCGCGGCGGCCGCTTTCCGGCGAGGGCACCAGGGTGCCGTTGATGGTGACGCTGTTCAGGTCCGGCGCGATGCCGCGCACGCTGACGAAGCGGCCTTCACCCTGATCGCGCTCGACGGACAGGCCGGGGATGCGCTGCAAAGCTTCGGCGGCGTTGTCATCGGGCAGCTGGCCGATCCCATCGGCATGGACCACGCTTTTCACGCTGTCGGAGTTGCGCTGTTCCCTCAATGCCTCGTCGATGCTGACGGCCTGGCCGATCACTTCGACGTGCTCCATGACAAGCGGCTCCTCGGCCCAGGCCGAACCGGCGCTGACGGCCAGGGCCAGCAGGCTGATGCGGAACCCTGCATGGCGGATGCCGCTGCGGTATGTGCTCATTAACAATCCCCCGAACGCTGTTTACCGGGTCCATCCCGGAACTGGAGCGGACGGTAGGGTCGGGATATGGCGGTTCTGTGACAGAGGTTGGTGCAGGAGCACCAGATGGCTTTTATTGGGGTGGTTTGGGGTGGGGATTGAGCTGATATGACCTGCCTCCGGCTCGGGACGCAGCGCTCAACCCGTAGGGTGGGCTTTAGCCCACCGCATGCACGGAGCCACTCCGTCACGGTGGGCTGAAGCCCACCCTACGCTGCCGATATGACCTGTTCTGGTGGTGTGGGGGGTGACGCATTGGTGGGAGCGCGGTTCGTGCCGCTGCCCGTTGCAGCGTAGTCCGGGACGCTGGTTTCGCCCTGTTGGGCGAGTCACTTTTTCCAAACGCTGAAAAAGTAACCAAAAACGCTGCGCCCCTGCATACGGCCCTGCGCTTCGCTCCGGATTCGTTCGCTCCATCGCTGCTTCAGGGTCGGCTTACAAGGGCCATCCATGGCCCTATAAGCCTTTCGCCGCATCCATGCGGCTCAACCCCTTACGCAACGATTCCACTCACCCTCCTGAAGGGGCATTCGGCGTCGTTTATTGGTCTGTGCCAGAAATCAAAAGCCTAAGCACTGTGGGTTGGGTTTCACAACGTAGGATGGGCGAAGCCCATCGCAAGAGCTTGATGGGTTGCACCCCCCTACGAGACGCAGGCGCGCGTTGCTTCTTTGCTGGCAGACGAACCATCAGACGCCGCCGAACGCCCCTTTCAGAAGGCCGAATGGAATCGCTGCGTAGAGGGGCGAGCGGCATGGATGCCGCGAGAGCCGTGAAGGGTCGGGGCCGCCGTCGGTATGGATGGCCCTTGCGCGGCGGCCCTCAGCGCAGCGATGGAATGAGGGAAGTCGAGCGCAGCGAACCGGGGACGCCTAGTCCGGATGCAGGGGCAAGAACTTTTGGTTCCTTTTGGGGCGACTGCCAAAAGGAACTCGCCCAGCAGGGCGAAACCAAGCCATCAAACAACGCCCTAATCCGCCTCCCCCCAAAACACGAGCAACAGCGCGAAAAAACCCTGAGCCAATTCAACCCCCACCTCATTCATCCAACCGTCACATCCATCTGTTTCCGTGCCCTCACGCACTGGCGCGCCTAGCCACGGAGACCCGATGAAATCCCTGCTCAAACTCCACACCCTTACCCTCCTCGGCCTGGCCATGGCCGCCAACGCCGGTCTGCAGATCTATCTCGCTACCGGCCAGCTAAAGGCCTGGGCGGAGATCAACTGGATGGACGTAGCCGGCGAAGGCGGCTCGGCCGTCCTCGCGTTAGCCTGGCTGATCATGCTGCTGCGCAGCCGCCCGGCGGGTCGGGTAACGCGACTGCTCGCGTTGGGTCTGTCCTGCGTGTTCTTTTCCTGGTGGATGGACACGCTGGACGAATTCATTCACCTGCCGGAACTGGCAGTCTGGGACAACTGGCTGGAAACGGCGCCAATGCCCATCGGGCTGATCCTGCTGACGCTGGGTATCTACCACCTGAACCAGGAGCAGCGCGCCATCAGCCAACAGATGAGCAAGCGTGAAAAGCTGTTTCGCGAGAGCACCGTCTGTTCGACAAGCTGACGCCCCTCGGCGCCGCCGAATACCTCAGGCAACAGCTGCAGCGAGCCCTCGCGCACGCCCGTGGACAGTTGCAACCATTGTCGCTGGTGGCGGTGGACATCGATGACTTCACCGCCATCAACCAACGCTACGGCCAGGCCGAAGTGACGCCGTCCTTCAGGCCATGGCGCAGCTGCTGTTGCTCAATCTGCGCCGTCAGGACCTGCTGTGCCGGTTGGCCGGGATCGCTTTGTAGCGGTTTTGCCCAACACCGGGGAAGCCCAGGCGCGGCTGATCGCCGCTGAGCTGCAACAGGCGGTCGCCAGCCTCGCGCATCGAACCGAGCAGCATGGCGAGCGTCTTCACCTGCAGGCCAGCACCGCTGCAATCATGGCCATCGACGAAAACGCCGAGCAGTTGCTCAAGCGCCTGAATCTCGGCCTGGCGAAAGCCAAGCAACACCTGCCGCGCTGCGCCTGAACGATGAACATGCCGCTCGGCTACGAATGCGACACCCGATTCATTGCCGCGCATCATCAGCCGGCGGTGCTGATCGACTTGGCGTTATCGCGCGGGATCGACAGTCACCAGCTGCTGCGCGGCAGCGGAGTGTTCTACGACGACGTGACCAGCGGAGAAGCGCGCATCAGTCCTGATCAACTGCGCGTGCTGATTGGCAATGCTCAGCGACTGCTGGGCGCTGATGACAGCAGCTTCCTGTTCGGCCAGCGGTTGCTGCCCGGTCACTACGGAGAGGTCAGCCACGCCCTGACTCACGCGGCTTCGCTGCAGCAGGCTCTGGAGCAGCTGCAGCAGTTCCGCGCCCTGCTCAGCCCCTTGTTGACGCCGCGTTTGTTGCACGACGAAAAGCAGCTGCACCTGTTCTGGACAGACACTTGCGGCACCGGCGAGCAGCGTTTCCTTACCGAAGCCAGCCTGACCGCCGTGGTGGCCATGACCCGACGCCTGTCCGGTACGCGCATGCCTTGGCGTTTTCACTTGGGCTATGCGCAGCCACGGCATATCGAACAGTATTGGGTGCACATGGGCGAAGACCTGACGTTCGATAGCCAGATGACCATGATGAGCCTGCCGATCGAGTATCTACACCAACCCTGGCCTAACGCCTCGGCAACTGCAGGTCGGGTCGCATTGCAGGCGAGTCAGGCTCAGCTTGAACAGCTGGGATGCACAATCAGCATCATCGATCAGCTATACGATCATCTGCACGCCAACATCCGCTCACCGCTCAACCTGGAGCGCGTCGCGCAGGCCTTCGACATGAGCCCGGCATCGCTCAAGCGCAAACTGCACAAGCACGGCACTGGCTTTCAGGAGCAACTCGACCAGGTGCGCAAGCACGTTGCGTTGTACCTCTACCAGATGAAGGGTTACAGCAACGAGGAAGTGGCGAGTTATCTGTGCTTCAACGACACCACCAACTTCCGTCGCTCCTTCAAGCGCTGGACCGGCATTGCGCCCAGCGCCCTGCGCCAGCTGTTCGACTAGCTAGACGAACACCCAGAGCGCGAGCATCCCGCCCAGCAGGGCATAGATCAGGGACGGCGCGAGGGTACGCCGCAGCACCTCGCCCTCTTGGCCGACCAGATTCACCGTCGCGCTAGCCGCCACGATGTTGTGCGGGCAGATGATGTTGCCGACCGCTGCGCCAAAACCCTGAGCGCCAAGCAAGGGCAGCGCCGGCATACCCAGGCGCTCTGCGGTGGCTTGCTGGAAGTCACTGAACAGGATGTTGGATGCGGTAGCCGAGCCGGTCACGAAGGTACCCAGCACACCCACGAAGGGCGCGAACAACGGCCAGACACCCCCGGTTGCGTTAGCCGCGGCCAATGCCAGGGTATCGATCATCTGCGCGTGCACCATCACCCGCGACAACGCCAGCATCGCGGTTAGCGCCAGTGTCACCGACAGCATGCGCCGCAGCACCTGAACTGCGGACGCAGAAACCTCGGCAAAGGCCGCACGCTGACAGAACGCACCGATGAGAAAGCTCAACAGCAGCAAGGTGCCCGGGTGATAGAGCATGGCCATGCTGCCGCTGAACGCTTCGAATCGCCACGCCAGCGTCACCCCCTGCAGCGCTTCGCGGATCGGTGTGATCAAACGCGTCACCAGCACCAGCGCAACCAGAGCCAGATAGGGCGCCGATGCCCGCAACAGCTGCTGTCCGGATGCACCGCTCTGCCCTGCCGCGCGAGCACCCTCGCGGCGGCGCAGTGTCACCAGCATCGCAACGAAGATCATCGCGCCCAGCAAGGCCCCGCCCAGCGTCGGCAGTTCAGGCCCGATGAACACGGCGATCAGGTAGAACGGCAGCAGGAACGCCGCAGCGGCGTACAGCGGCCACGCCCACTGCGATAGCGAAATCTGCCGGCTGCCGGCAAATGCTCGTGACACCAGCCACATCACCACCAGCGGCATCAGCCAGCCCAGCAGAACGTGGTAGTTCGCAGTCGCCGCGGCCAGTTCACCGCCGCTGAAGGGCGTGACCGCCAACTGTGGCAGGATCGGCGTCCCCACCGCGCCAAAGGACACCCCGACGGCGTGGCCGATCAAGGCGATGCTCACCGCCTCCACCCGACCAAAACCTGCGGCAACCAGAAACGGCGCGGCCAGGGCGACTGAGGTACCGAAGCCTGCGGCGCCCTCGATGAACAAGACGAAGAACCAAGCCACCAGCAAGGCAACGATGCGCGGATCGTCGGACAGCCGTCCCATGGCTTCACGCAATACATCGATCGCACCGGTGCGCGACTGCAACTCGTGGATGCACAGTGCCGGAAAGATGATCCAGAGGATGGTCATCGCCAGAAACAGCGCTTCGCCCAGCGCGCCGGCCGTGGCAACGCCAACACCCAGTTCAGGCAGCACCCGCGTACCGTAGCCGAAGGCAAACCAAGCGATGCCAAGGGCGAGAAGCAAGCCGACACTGCCAGAGCGCGCGGCGGACCAGCGAAATCCGACCATCAACACCAGTATCGCGATGATAGGAACAGCCGCGAGCCCGGCGAACAGCAGATTCGGCATCAGGCGATCTTGTCCGCGTTGACCCGATGCAAGGTGCCAGTGCCGCTCTCGAAGGCAGTGATATTGGCGATGGTAGTGTCGGCGATGTTGGTTAGTGCCTCGGAGGTGAAGAACGCCTGGTGGCCAGTGATCAGCACGTTATGAAAAGTGGTCAGGCGCATGAACTGGTCATCACTGATGACGCGCTGGGACAGGTCCTGGAAGAACAGGTGTTCCTCTTCTTCGTACACATCAAGCCCGAGTCGGCCGATCTTTCCGCTCTTGAGCCCTTCGATCACCGCCTTGGTATCAATTACCCGGCCCCGCCCGGTGTTGATAAGCATGACCCCGTCCTTCATCTGCGCGACCGCCTTGGCATCGATCAGGTGATCGGTTTCCGGCGTGAGCGGGCAATGCAGAGAGACGATATCCGAGTCGCCCAGCAGGCGTTCCAGCGCGACGTACTCTACGAATGGCTTGGCATCTGGGCTTGGGTACGGGTCAGCCGCCAGAATCTTGCAGCCAAAGCCATGCATGATGTCGGCGAAGATCAGCCCGATCTTGCCCGTACCGATCACGCCGACTGTCTTGCCGAAGAGGTCGAAGCCGAGCAGCCCATCAAGGGAGAAGTTGCCCTCACGCACACGGTTGTAGGCACGAAAGGTCATCCGGTTGAGGCTGAGCACCAGCGCCACCGCATGCTCGGCCACCGCATGCGGCGAATAAGCCGGTACACGCACGACGGTCATGCCGAGCCGCTCCGCCTCGGGTAAGTCAACGTTGTTGAACCCCGCCGAGCGCAACGCGATCAGCCTCGTACCGTTGCCATGTAGCAACCGCAGCACCGGTGCGTCGAGCTTGTCATTGACGAATGCACAGACGGCCTCGAAACCAGCAGCGAGTGGCGCAGTTTCTGCCGTCAGCTGGGGGTCGAAGTAGGTCAGCTCATGCTGCGTCTGGTTGGCCTGATCAAGAAAACGGCGGTCATAGGGCTTGGTACTGAATACTGCGATGCGCATAAGCTGATCTCCTCGGGAAAACGGCAGGCAACGCCTGACCTTGGCAGCAAGGCTACTCCCGGTTGGCGCGGATCAGCACACGACTGGCGAAACCAGCCACACCTCACGTCAACCCGTCGAACCGCGCGTAGGGATTGCTGCACGGCAGGCGATAGCCCAGAAAGGACACTGTCGGATTGGGCTCATGCTGGCGACTGAGATAATCGGTCGACACCACGAAGTCCGTCAGCAACCGGCGCTCGAAGTTATCCACCCGAAGATCGGTGTACGGACTGCCAACACCGGTTTCCTCGCGAATTTTGTACAACCCCATCAACGCCGTGAGCTTCTCGGCGCCATAGTGCCCCGCCAGAGCATCGACAAACTTGCGTTGATCCTCAGCGTCCATCTGAAAATCACCCACCAAACGGTGCAGCAGCTCGGGGATGAATACTTGCCGGTCTTCGTAAACCCAGGCCGCCGAAGCGACAGCCGCAAGCCCTAGCGTGGCGGCAGATGAAAGCAACAATGTACGACGCTTCATGGGCATTCCTTAGCTGTACAGCAGATCGGCGGCACGGATGGACAAGGCGGCGGCGGTCAGGCTGGGATTCGCTGGCGAACAGCTCGGGTACGTTGCCGTTCCGACCACCACCAGGTTGCGCATCTGGTGATGCAGCATCTGGCCGTCCACCACCGAGCCGTCGTCAACCTGCCCCATACGCAGCGTGCCTTGAACATGCGACTCGGTCAGGCGCCACTCTCGAAAGTTGATCGATTCGACCGGCAGCGGTGCGAGCAGTTTCTCCAGGCTGTCCAGACCGAACTGAACACCCTTCATCCCGTAATCGGACTCACCGCGGTAGTCGATGATTGCCTGCCCGCTTTGCGGATCGACCACGACACGGTTTTCCACGTTGGGCAAATCCTCGCTCACCAGCATCAAGGGCAAGGTCTGATTCCAGCGTCCACGCTCCGGTCGCAGCCCGTAGGGCCACCGATTCTCGAAGTAAACCAGGCACGCGGAGTGGTCCTTGCGGAAATCGCCGTCGTACAGCGAATAGTTCAGGCCGGTGGTGATGGTGCTGCCATCGAAATTACCCAATCCATCGAGGTATACCTCGACGTTTGCACCCACCTGCTCGTGCAAGCCCATCCCGGTTTCGCCGAAGTTAATATCAGAGCGCAGTAAGATCGCCGGGCTCTGGATGGCATTCGCGCCCAGCACGAACAGGTCGCCGAACACCTTGAACTCACGGCCTTCGGACAAAATTGTTGCACTCTTGATAGTGCCGCCTTCGTATTCGAGCGTGCGCACCTCGGTCTTCAGGCAAACGTCCACCTTGGGGTGGCGGTACAGCTCAGCAAGACCGTTCTGCGCGGTGAACTTGGCATTTACCGGGCACAGGTTGCAGGTCGCGTTTGCACAACAAACGCCGCGGGTGCCGGTCGCTACCCGAGCGCGACCGGTCGGCATGATGAAGTGATGATCGGGCATCGCCTCTTTCATCAGCATGTCGATCGACGATCCCTTGTGCGGCGGCTGTGGAAACGGCCGACTGCGCGGCAGCACTTTGGCCATGTCCTCATCCCCGGCGATCGACATGATCTGCTCGGCCTGGCAATAGTAGGGTTCCAGATCCTCGTAGCTCAGCGGCCAGTCGTTGCCGACACCGTAGCGAGTGCGGATCGCAAAATCGCTGGGATGCAAGCGAGGCGTTTGCGAATACCAGCAGTTCATACCGCCGCCGAGCGCGATCGTGGTGTTCCAGGGCTTCTCACCGCGATTGTCGTAGGTGGACTCTGGCGCGATCACGGAACTGCTTTGAGTCTGGATTTGCCAGTCCCAAGGATGAAAATCACCCCACTCGATGATCAATGCGCGCCCGGTGAGGTGCTTCAACGCTTCGGTCAGAAAGAAACTGGAACCAAAACCAGACCCGATCACGACCAACTCATACTGTGCCTTGTCGACATCCCTTGCGCTTACGCGGTTGATTTCCACCTAACTACCCTTCCTTTTCGCACCGGGCCCGTAGACCTGCTGCCTGATCAACAATCGCGCAACCAATCACGTCGTGCGCGCCGCAAGCGTTCCAACGATTTTGGGCTCCGCCCACTGGCATCATTGCCAGCTAAACGAGACCGGTATGCCAAGCCGAAGTTCCGGACGTTTCGCGCGACCAGTGCGGTGGACGTACCCGCGAAGCCTCCTCATCCCAGTGACTCGCTTAGCCACTGGCGTACCTTTCGTCGATCGCGGCGCGACAACAATTGGTGGGTGAAAGGGCTCTCAGGTATCAGGGCGCAATCTGGCTCCCCGCAACCATGCAGGCGAAATCGACGCAAAACCCCGATGGGGTGGCGCTCGGGACCGTAGAACGCCACTGCTCGGACTTCCAGCGTATGAAATTTCCAGTCGCCCACGGGCTTCAACCCGTCCAGTTCAATTCCGTGCTGCTCCGCAACGGCGAGCAGCATGCCTTGGAATGTACCTATGTGAATGAAGTCGCCGCTGCGCATTGGGCCCTGGTGGGTCGTCTGATAGATCGGTAAATCGGGTGAGGCACCGTCTTCCTCATCGATGCTCTGCCGAATATCGGTCACATCGACCTCCAACGGACCTTTGGATGTTTCGATCGAAACGGTCAGTTGATTAATGAACATCGGCTCGGCACTCATGTTGGAAATCAGGCAGAGCGAACCCAGTCCCTTGCCGGCACCGCGATTGATGATCAGGCTCGGCTTGCGCTGACGACGGAAGTTGAGCAACAGCAACTGGGCGTAAAACACCCACACTAGCAGCGTGCTGGCAGAGATCAGCAGCGAGATCAGCTGCTGGTTGTTCATCAACCACTCGATCATGTGAAGTCTCGGTAGGAAATTCGTTAGCTGGGACCGCCAATTGACGACCCGGTGCCCCAAAGCCGGATCAGATCGTCGGGGAAAGGATCAATCCGAGCAGCTGGCGATGCCTCGTCACGAACAACGATCCGCGTTGCCGGTCCGAAGCAAAGAGCCCATACCGTCGAGGACATCCAATGAAGACGCTGACGATCCCCACCGCACTTGCGCTGACCTTGTTAGCGACAACCGCTTTTGCCAATCAGGACACGCTTGCACCAGAAACCAACAGCACCGGCAGCCAGAGCCAACAGGACATCAACAACGAAGCAGGCGCGCATGGCTACCAGAATCCCGCCGGGCAGGACCCTGAACCACGGCTGTCCGAGGATACGATTGACAACGCACATGGCACCGACGCGGGTGACGAAGACAAAGAGGACTCGCCGCAACGCGCCCCGACTGAGCAATGACGGTCAGTGTGGCCAGGGCTAGAAGCCCCCGCGCAAGGACGCGTAACCGGCTCAGCGCCAGCCCACCCATTACAATGGACTTGAAACGAAAAAGCCCCTGACTGCGGAACAGTTAGGGGCTTTTCATATGTAATGGCGGAGAGATAGGGATTTGAACCCTAGGTACCCGCGAGGGTACAACGGATTTCGAATCCGTCCCGTTCGGCCACTCCGGCATCTCTCCAGCGGCGCGCATCATAGCAGTTCAGAAACGATTGTCGAACCCCAGGGCGACGGTTTTTTCTCGATATTCAGGATCTTGCATCGACCCGTCACCCGTTTTGCTGTGCCCTTAAACCAACTTTCCATGGCCGCCCTGCGTCGCGCTCAGGCCGTAAGGCGCGTGAGGGCTTCGCGGTACTTATCAGCGGTTTTCTGCGCAACTTCTGTCGGCACCGGCGGTGCGGGAGGTTCTTTGTTCCACCCGGTGGTTTCCAGCCAATCACGCACGAACTGTTTGTCGAAGCTCGGCGGGTTGCTTCCTTCCTGATAGCTGTCGGCGGGCCAGAAACGACTGGAATCCGGAGTCAGCACTTCATCCATCAGCGTCAGGCGGCCATGCTCGTCGAGGCCAAACTCGAATTTGGTGTCGGCGATGATAATGCCGCGAGTAGCGGCATACTCGACGGCGGCCGTATAGAGCGCGATAGAGGTATCGCGCACCTGAGCTGCAAGCGCCTCGCCAATAATGGCCTCGCACTGCTCGAACGAAATATTCTCGTCGTGATCGCCAACTGCAGCCTTCGTCGACGGAGTGAATATTGGCTGCGGCAGCTTCGATGCTTCCTTCAAGCCAGACGGCAACTGGATACCGCAGACGGTCCCGCTTTTCTGATATTCCTTCCAGCCCGAACCGACAATGTAACCGCGCACGATGGCCTCGACCGCAACGGGCTTCAGCCGCTTGGCCACCACCGCCCGCCCTTCTACTAGCGGCAACTCTGCTGCCGGAACCACGTCCTCGACCTTGTCTCCGGTAAAGTGATTGGGAACCAGGTGAGCGAGCTTGTCGAACCAGAAGTTGGAAATGGCCGTGAGGATTTTGCCCTTCTCCGGAATCGGCTCGGCAAGGATCACATCGAACGCTGACAGCCGATCAGTGGCGACCATGAGCATGCGTTTGTCGTCGATCTCATACAGGTCACGGACCTTGCCGGAGTAGATTTTCTTCAGGCTAAGTGCACTGGGAGTGGTCATGGCGCTTCTCACGGTTACCGAGCCATCGCCACGTTGCGAAAACAAGCAGCCGTAACGATCGGGTCTTTCATCAAACGAAACAGGCGAAACCAAAGGGTTTCGCCTGGATGGGTTGTAGCGGACAGGTTTGCCGAATCAGTCCAGACTGTCCTTGAGCATGTTCAGCACGCGACGCGCGACGTCGGATGGCGCGACGGTTTCGAGGTCCTTGTCGAGTGTCACGTGTACGTTGCCGCCCACGTCAGTTACCCGGACCTGATAGCGCTCGGCACGCGCCTCGATCTCCTCTCGGTCTGGCGCCCCGCCAAACAACCGCGAGAAGAACCCGGGCTTGTCGTCCGGATTCGCCGCACCTTCGGACAAGTTAATGTAATAAACGCCCAGTGTCCGGTCCAAGTCCTCGACGAGAATGTCACTGGCCGCCAGTGCGCGGCCAACACTCGACCAGGCTCGGTTGAAATCAGTGTCGAGCCTTAGCACCGGCGTGCCGCTGCCGGCTTCGCTGAGTGTTACGCGACTAGGCGCATCGAATTCACGCTCAGCAAGAAGGGAGGCCGAACCGCCCTGCGCTGCACTGCTATTCAAGCCTGCCTGCAGTTCATCCAGCAGTACCCGGTCAAGCTCGGCATTGGCCGGCTCGTCAGGCCAAGCGACATCAGCGTTGCTGCCCGCAGGACGCTGAACGCTAAGCAGGTATATCTCGCTGGTGTCTCGCTGTACGCCTGGCTCGATACGTACCCGAACACGTGTCTCCCCCTGGCCCAGACCCAGGTTGCGTACCAAGGCGGGCGACAACTGATCACGTGTTTGCCAAGCTGTAGCGAACTCGCCCGTCTGCGGACGCTCTTCGGCGATCTGGAAACCGTTATCCGTAAAGAACTGGCGGGCGGCTGCCCAAACCTGAGAGGGCGCGCGCATAGCAACGAGCCAGCGCGCATCTTCTGAGGTTTGCAGGCTGAATTCGCTGGCCTCTTCGGCAATCAATAGCCGCTGTGGACGCGGCACTTCGTACTCGTCGGTACTACGGGTGTCAGCTACCTGCTGAGGAATGGGTAGCAGCGGCTCGATCGGGCGCAGTTCGGCGTCGGCGGGAACCTGCATCGGCGGCACCTGATGTGCCTGCAGGTAGTCGCTGCCACGGTCGCGGAAATATCCGTCGTCGCCCCACAACCAGCCACAACCGCTGGTTCCAGAGATAATCAGGGCTAGGGTCGAGAGTCCGGCCAGTCGCTTCATGCATGTTCCTTCATTGTTAAACCAGTACACCGGAGACGTGTTCAGACCAGCACACCAGATTGACGCATGGCGTCGCGAAGCGGCTCTTGGCAGCGCTGGCTAAGCCAGGTCAGGGGCAAGCGAATACCGTCCGGCATCAGGCCCATCTCATGCAGCGCCCATTTCACCGGAATTGGATTGGCTTCGAGGAACAAGGTCTGGTGCAGCGGCATCAACAACGCGTTGATGGCGCGCGCCTTTTCTGCATCGCCAGCGATGGCGGCAGTGCACAGTTCGCTCATGGCCCGTGGGGCGACGTTGGCAGTAACAGAAATATTGCCTTTCCCGCCCATTAGCATGAGCTCTACGGCAGTTGCATCGTCGCCCGAGTAAACGAGGAAATCCTTGCTGACCCGATCGAGCACTTCTTGGCCGCGCTTGAGGTCGCCGGTCGCTTCCTTAATACCGATGATGTTCGCCACCTTTGATAGGCGCTCAACGGTTTCAGGCAGCATGTCACAGGCCGTGCGGCCCGGTACGTTGTAGAGAATCTGGGGAATTGCCACGGCTTCGGCGATATGACGGAAGTGCAGGTACATGCCTTCCTGGGTCGGCTTATTGTAATAGGGCGTGACCAGCAGACACGCATCGGCGCCGGCTGCTTTAGCGTTCTCGGTCAGCTCGACGGCTTCGCGAGTGGAGTTGGCGCCGGTGCCGGCAATCACCGGGATTCGACCATTGACCTGATCCACCACACGCCGGATCACTTCGATGTGCTCAGATACTTCGAGCGTAGACGCCTCACCCGTGGTACCGACTGCGACGATCGCATGGGTGCCTTCCTGAAGATGGAAGTCGACAAGCTTGCTCAGGCTATCCCAATCAAGACCACCTTGCGCGTCCATGGGAGTGACCAACGCCACCATACTGCCCGCAATCATGCAACCCACTCCTGCCGGAAAAAGAGAGGCGTAATGGTACAAGGCTCCTGATCGCTTTGCGAGTACGCTGGATGCATCCTGCCGTCTGATCGATCCCCAGCGGGTGGTGCACTTTGAGCGGCCCGCGCGGCGCGTGCATTCCCTCTGACGACGCTTTTCGCTACCCTTAGCCGTTTTCGGCTTGGCTGGCCGACCGATTCATCACCGCCAGGAACCTGCATGTCCACCCCCCCAGTACCTCGAGAACAGTTTCTCGTCATCAGCGCCATGGGCCGTAGCCCTATGATGCTCACCAATGTGCTTTGCAGAGCCAGCAACGAGAACCGCTGCGCCGTGGTCAACACCCGCCTCACCCGTCATGGCGAATGCTGTGCGCTAGTCCTGGAGATCACCGGGACCTGGGACGCGCTGGCTCGTATGGAGACAGCGCTGCCTGGCCTGGCCAAGAAGCACGAGTTCACCACCAACGTGGTGCGCAGCGAGGCGCTGGAAACCCGCCCGCAGGCGTTGCCTTACGTGGCCTATGTCAGTTCGGTTTACCGCCCGGACATCATCAATGAGCTGTGCCAGTTCTTCATCGACCATCGCGTAGAGCTCGAGAGCCTGACTTGCGACACCTACCAAGCACCGCAAACAGGCGGAACCATGCTCAACGCGACCTTTACCGTCACGCTTCCCGCCGGCACACAAATCAGCTGGCTGCGCGATCAATTCCTGGATTTTGCCGACGCGCTGAATCTGGACGCACTGATTGAGCCCTGGCGTCCGCAGAACCCTTGATAAGGAAAACCACAATGGCTGTGGAAATCGACAAACCCGTTCCGCCTTTCGAAGCCCAGGCCACCAATAACATCCAGGTCACGCTCGAAGCACTAAGGGGTAAGCAAGTCGTGTTGTACTTCTACCCGAAGGACAACACGCCGGGCTGCACCACGGAAGGACAAGGCTTCCGCGACATGCACGAGGCATTCAGCGAAGCCAACACCCTGGTCTTCGGTGTTTCTCGGGACAGCCTCAAGACTCATGAAAACTTCAAGGCAAAGCACGCATTCCCCTTTGAGCTCATCTGCGACAAGGATGAACTGCTCTGCCAGCTGTTCGATGTCATCAAGCTGAAGAAGCTCTACGGCAAGGAATATATGGGCGTCGATCGGAGTACGTTCCTGATCGATCGCGACGGCGTGCTTCGCCAGCAGTGGCGAGGGGTGAAGGTTCCCGGGCATGTTGATGCCGTTTTGCACGCAGCTCAGGCGCTGCATCGCCCATGAAAAAGGCCGGCAAATGCCGGCCTTGTCATATCAGCCTACGCGCTCCACCACCGGGACCGCCGGCGCTCTGCGGGGCCAAGCGTATAAGACCGCCTTGAATAGCGTCGCCAAGGGAATCGCAAAGAACACGCCCCAAAACCCCCAAAGCCCCCCGAACAGCAGCACTGAGCAAATGATGGCGACTGGATGCAGATTCACCGCCTCAGAGAACAACAAGGGCACCAGAACATTGCCATCAAGTGCCTGGATAATCGCGTAAG
This sequence comes from Pseudomonas sp. DNDY-54, assembly GCF_019880365.1. Classification (NCBI taxonomy): domain Bacteria; kingdom Pseudomonadati; phylum Pseudomonadota; class Gammaproteobacteria; order Pseudomonadales; family Pseudomonadaceae; genus Pseudomonas; species Pseudomonas sp. DNDY-54. Next base: position 1,485,699 of record NZ_CP082271.1, on the reverse strand, counting down.
CAACCATCAGGTAAATGAACTGGTCACCCAGTCCCCATTGAAATAGTCCGATAAGCGCAATTGGAATGGTCACGACCGTGGCACCGATATAAGGCACCACCACGGAAACGCCGACCAGCAGTGCCAGCAATGCCGCGTAGTTCAATCCCAAGGCAGCGAACACCGCATACGACACAACACCGCAGATCAGAATCTCGATCGCTTTGCCACGTATGTAATTAGCGATTTGCACGTTCATCTCTTGCGACACCTGGGTGATCAGCGTTCGCTCCCGAGGCAGGTAGCCACTGAACCAGTCACTGATCTGCTGGCGATCCTTCAGGAAGAAGAACACCAGAATAGGCACAAGAATCAGGTAGATCATCAGGCTCAACAGCAGCGGCAAGCTAGACAAGGACGAGGTCAGAACCAGCTGACCGTAGCGCCCGACCTCGCCCCGCATGAAATCGATACCACGCAACACCTGCTCTTCCGTCAGCAGCTGCGGATAGCGCTCAGGCAGCAACAGCAGCAAGGCCTGCCACTCGACCAACATCCGCGGCAGCTCGTTAAACAGCGTCAGCACCTGCTGCCAGACCAAAGGCACAAGGAACAGCAGACATACTGTAAGCGCACCGACGAACATCAGAAAAACGAGCCACACCGCCACCAAATGAGGGACTCTGACGCGCTCCAGCGCACCGACCACACCCTGCATCAGGAACGCAAGCACCAACCCAGCAAGGACCGGCGCAAGCATGTCACCGAGCGTCAGCACCGCGCCAAAGGCGACCACCAGCAACACCGCGAGAACCACCGCCTCTTCATCGGAGAAATAGCGATGGACCCAGCCACGCAGTACGTTGAGCATATCGTTCCTTAATGGCCTCAGGCCTTGCGCAGCCAGTATCGATAAAGTCCTTCGTTCGCTTCCTCACGTAGTAAGGCGTGTCCGGCCAGCTTGGCAAAACTGCGAAAATCCCGCTGCGAACCAGGATCACTAGCCGTGACCTTCAATACTTGGCCGCTGACGAGTCGGTTGAGTTCGAGTTTTGCTTTCAGCAAGGGCATCGGACATTCCAGCCCGACGGCATCAAGCTCGGCATCACAATCAGTGTCGGGCAAAGGCCGCTGAGTCATCATCATCTCCTCGAAAGTCCGCAGGATACCGACCCCTGCCCGCCTCTGGCCAGTTACCCTGGCACAAGGCTACAGTAACGCTCCTGCTTTCATGAGCCAGTCTGGATGAAATTGCTGCGCCCTACTCTGCTGACGCTGGCCTGCCTGTTCGGCCAACCGGCTCTAGCCAATGACTTACCCTCTCTCGGTGACTCCAGCTCCGGAATCGTTTCACCGGAGCAGGAACATCAATTGGGCCGCGCGTGGCTGAGCCTGCTACGTGGCCAGGTGCCCCAACTGTCGGATCCATTACTGAAGGATTTTTTGGAGCGCAGCGTGTACCGCCTGGCTGAAACCAGCCAGCTACAGGATCGCCGGCTCGAGTTCGTTCTGCTCGACAGCCCACAACTAAACGCCTTTGCCGCACCAGGCGGGATTATCGGGGTCAACGGCGGCTTGTTTCTAAATGCCCAGACTGAAGCCGAGTACGCCTCTGTCCTGGCGCACGAACTGGCCCACCTCTCGCAACGCCACTTCGCTCGGGGGCTGGAGGCACAGAAACGCATGCAGCTGCCTCTGATGGCCGCGATGCTCGCCGGCGTCGTAGCGGCTGCGGCTGGCGCAGGCGATGCAGGTATCGCCGCGATCGTCTCGACACAGGCCGCTGCGATTCAGGCACAACGGCGTTTCTCCCGACAGAATGAACAAGAGGCCGACCGCATCGGCATCGTCAATCTGGAACGCGCTGGCTACGATCCCCGTGCGATGCCGGAAATGTTTGGCCGCCTGATGCGTCAGTATCGCTATGACCAGAAGCCGCCGGAGTTTCTTCTCACCCACCCGGTCACCGAATCACGAATAGCCGACACTAAAAACCGCGCCGAGCAATACCCAGACGTGGGCGTCGAAGACAGCTTGCGCTACCAATTGATGCGCGCCCGGGTGGATCTGAAGTTCGAAAGCACGCCAGGTGTCAGTGCCAAGCGCTTCCGGGCCATGCTCAGCGAGGATGAGAATCTCGACGCAGCTCGCTACGGCTTAGCCCTGGCGCAGATCAAGAGCGGCCAGCTTGACGAGGCGGCCGCCCATTTAAAGCCACTGCTAACGGAAGAACCTGACAACGCCATTTATAACCTGGCTCAGATCGAGCTCGACATCACTGCTAATCGCCTCGCCGCCGCACGCGAACGCACCCAGACTCTTCTCAGCCTCTATCCCAGCAGCTATCCAGTGCGCCAGACGCACATCGACTTGCTGATCAAGGAGAACAAGCTGCAGGAAGCCGAGCAAGAACTGGACGCGTTAGTGAAAGCACGACCCAAAGATCCAGACATCTGGTACCAAGTATCAGAGATACGAGGCCTCACTGGTAACATCATCGGACTGCATCAAGGCAGGGCGGAGTTCTTCGCACTGGTCGGAGACTACGATCAGGCGATTGAGCAGCTGGATTTCGCGAAACGCCGTTCCAGCAATTTCCAGACAGCCGCACGCATTGACGCCCGGCAGCAACAGCTGATCGAAGAAAAGCGAATGGTCGACGAAATGTTGCGCTGAGTCGTGCGGCGCGGTACTGCACCGCACCGCTGCCGCGACTGACGCCAACGCGCGCTAACGCGCGCCTCAGGCGTTACCGGCCTGCTTTATACGAGCAGCGTGCGTGAAGTCGAGCATGCGCTTCAACGGTTTAACTGCCCGCGGAATCAGCGCTTGATCAACGAAAATCTCGTTCTTGCCGGTACGAAGGCAATCGAGCGTGCGCTCAAGCGTGTTCATGGCCATCCATGGGCAGTGCGCACAGCTACGGCAGGAGGCGCCGCTCCCCGCCGTTGGCGCCTCAATGAATTCCTTACCCGGGCAAAGCTGCTGCATCTTGTAGAAGATGCCACGGTCCGTGGCGACAATGAACGTTCGGTTCTGCAGTGTCTGCGCCGCCTTGATCAGCTGGCTGGTAGAGCCAACCGCATCCGCCAAGGCGATCACCGATTCGGGCGACTCGGGATGCACCAGAACGGCAGCGTCCGGATACAGCGCCTTCATATCCTCGAGCTGCTTCGCCTTGAACTCTTCATGGACGATACAGGCACCGTCCCAAAGCAGCATGTCAGCTCCGGTCTCGCGCTGCACATAACTACCCAAGTGCTTGTCTGGCGCCCAGATGATCGTTTCGCCGTTGTCCATCAGGCTTTCAACGATCTCAAGCGCGCAACTGGACGTGACCACCCAATCTGCACGCGCTTTGACCGCCGCGGACGTGTTTGCATAGACGACCACCGTACGCTCAGGGTGCTGATCGCAGAACGCCGAAAACTCGTCCACAGGACAACCAAGATCAAGTGAGCAGGTTGCATCCAATGTCGGCATCAAGACTCGTTTTTCGGGATTGAGGATTTTCGCCGTCTCCCCCATGAACTTCACACCGGCAACCACTACCGTCTGCGCCGAATGCTCGTTGCCGAACCGGGCCATCTCCAGCGAGTCTGAAACGCAGCCTCCGGTTTCCTCAGCAAGGGACTGAATGACTGGGTCGGTGTAATAGTGCGCCACGAGCACCGCATTCTGCTTCTTCAGCTCGAGGGCGATATCGCTGCGTAACGCCGCTTCTTGTTCGGGCGTAAGCGGCTTGGGCTGTTTGGCTGCCAGATGCGCCTGCACAAGGATTCGTTCGGGTATGTGCGTCATGTTGCCGTCCTGCAAGCACGTTATGCATGAAGCGCCGAGTAAAGCCGGTCGACCGGCTCAGCCCGGACGAGGCGAAAGGGAGAGGCACATTACATGCAGACCCGCCTTCCTGCCCGCGTAAGGGGCAGGAATACTAGCTGAAGCCTTTGCAAAAGGGAAAGCGGGAGCGCCAAGCCGCGCATTCAGCGTCGGCCAAAAAAAACGCCGGCATCAGCCGGCGTTTTTTAAATCATGGCATCACGCGCCCTTGAGCATGTGACCCCGCTCCTCCAGATTGAGGTGCCATTCCATGGCTTCTCGGAGCATATGCGGCGTCTGGCCGCCTTTATCACACGCTGCGTCGAAGTACTGGTTCAACGCATCACGGTAGGACGGGTGCACGCAGTTGTCGATGATCACTCGCGCACGCTCGCGTGGTGCCAGACCACGCAGGTCCGCAAGACCCTGCTCGGTTACCAGAATCTCAACGTCGTGCTCGGTGTGGTCGACGTGCGCGACCATCGGTACAACGCTGGAGATGCTGCCGCCCTTAGCAATCGACTTCGTTACGAAGATAGCCATGTTGGCGTTACGGGCAAAATCGCCAGAACCGCCTATGCCATTCATCATCTTGGTTCCGCCGACATGGGTCGAGTTGACGTTGCCGTAAATATCAAATTCCAAAGCGGTGTTGATACCGACGATACCGAGACGGCGTACCAGCTCCGGATGGTTGGAAATTTCCTGAGGACGCAGCACCAGCTTGTCCTTGTACTTCTCCAGGTTGCCGAAGACACGATCGTTGCAGCGCTCGGAGAGCGTGATCGAGCAGCCAGACGCAAACTTCATCTTGCCGGCGTCGATCAACTCGAATGTGCAGTCCTGCAACACCTCGGAGTACATGACCAAATCTTCAAACGGTGAATCGATCAACCCGCACACCACGGCGTTAGCGATGTTACCGATACCGACCTGCATTGGACCGAGGTTCTTCGGAAGGCGGCCTTCGGCGACCTCCTTTTTGAAGAACTCGACCAAGTGACTCGCGATGGCCTGGGTCTCTTCATCCGGTGGTGTAACGGTGGAATAGGAATCGGGCTGCTCGGTAATAACGATCGCAACGATCTTGGCCGGATCAATCGGAATGGCGGTAGTGCCGATACGGTCATCGACCTTGGTCAGCGGAATCGGACCACGATTCGGACGCTCGCCCGGGAAGTAGATGTCGTGCAGACCTTCCAGGTTCAGGTTGTGGGCAAGGTTCAGCTCAACGATAACCTTATCGGCAAACACGGCGAGGTTGGCAGAGTTACCTACCGACGTGGTTGGAACGATATGGCCCTGTTCGGTGATGCTAACCGCCTCGACGATCGTAACGTCGGGGCGCTTGATCTGGTTGTTGCGCATTTGCTCAACGGTGTGGGAAAGGTGCTGATCGATGAACATCACCTCACCCTGATTGATCGCCTTACGCAACGTAGCATCCGCCTGAAACGGCCCGCGACGGGCCAGCAGACCCGCTGCGGCCATCTTTCCGTCCAGATCGTTGCCCAAGCTGGCGCCGGTGATCAGGCTGATCTTCAACTTCTCGCCCTTTGCACGATCGATCAGCGCCAGGGGCACAGCCTTTGCCTCACCCGCACGGGTGAAACCGCTCATGCCGACGGTCATCCCGTCACTAATAAAAGTAGCGGCCTCTTGGGCGCTCATGACCTTGCTCTGCAGGGAGGACAAGCGGATGCGATCAGAATACATGTGAGCCTCAAACCAACGGACAATCGGGAAGTGGCAGTCTATTACGTTTGTTCCGGCCTTGGTCACAGACCAAGGTCGTAGGAAAAACGGTGGTTATAGCGAGAGGATATGGATCGTCCCGGTATTGGCAGACTGCAGACATAAAAAAACCGGATCCACGAATGGTTTCCGGCTTTTTAGCTCCACGAGGAGAATATGGTGGGTCGTGTAGGATTCGAACCTACGACCAATTGGTTAAAAGCCAACTGCTCTACCAACTGAGCTAACGACCCAATGCGGAGCGCATGATACTGATTTGATTGATTAAATCAACATCTCAAAGAAAAAAACATCAGCGATAGCGGGTCGGATCAGCGATCCCGGCTTGTTCAAAGCCCTTTGCACGCAGACGGCAACTGTCGCACTTGCCGCAGGCGCGCCCGTCTTCGTCCGCCTGATAACACGACACCGTCTCCGCATAATTCACTCCAAGCCGAACGCCTGCGTGGATAATTTCGGCCTTGCTCAGTGCCTGCAGAGGTGCATGTATGGTAAAGCCCCGTCCCTCTATGCCAGCCTTGGTTGCTAGGTTAGCCATGCGCTCGAACGCTGCCACGAACTCCGGCCGGCAATCGGGATAACCCGAAAAGTCGACAGCGTTCACACCAATGAAGATATCGCGCGCTCCCAGCACCTCAGCCCAACCCAACGCCAGAGAGAGGAACAGTGCGTTACGAGCCGGTACATAAGTAGAAGGGATTCCGTCGCCTGGCGTTTCCGGTACAGCAATACTGGAGTCGGTAAGTGCCGAGCCACCGATACCTCCGAGATCCATAGCGATGGTTTTATGCTCAACCACGCTCAGCTGATAAGCAACGCGCTGGGCCGCTCGCAACTCAGCGTGGTGACGCTGGCCGTAATCGAAACTCATGGCGTAACAGGCGTACCCCTCCGCTCTGGCCATCGCCACCACGGTGGCAGAATCAAGCCCGCCAGAGAGAAGAACTACTGCTTTCTTGTCAGTTGTCATGTTTACCTTACTGAACGACCGACCAATTGAGGCGATGCGAACCCATGCATAGGTCCAGGCCCTTGTCGCAGATGCGCGTTAGGTACGCCCTAAAGGCGACGACACGAACCAAGGCACGAGGACAACCCGGCATCAAGAAGCGAAAAGCCCGCCAAAGGCGGGCTCGCATAGCCAATCGAATACAGATCAGAGACTATCGATTAAGCTGGCGCTGGGCTAGCTGGGCAGCCGAACTGTTAGGGTAGTCCGCAATAACCTGGCGAAGAATCCCATTGGCCTTATCTCGATTACCTAAGCGCACCTCAACATCGGCAAGCTTGTAAAGCGAATCGGGGACCTTGTTGTGCTGCGGATAGGCCTGGCTGACCTTGGCGAACGCTTGACCTGCACCTTGAAGGTCGCCCTTGGCCAGATTCACCTCACCCAACCAATACTGCGCGTTGCCAGCGTAAGGACTCGCGGGATATTTGCGCAAAAAAGCTGAAAAGGCCTGGCTGGCTTTATCGAAGTCCTTCGCCTTGATCAGATCGAACGCAGCGTCGTAGTAGAGCTTTTCCTTTTCAGGATCAGCCGACTGACTACTCCCTGTGCCTTGCATTGGACTGCCTGTAGACGCGTCCGCCGCTCCGCTGGCGCCGGTGGCGCCCGCGGTTGAAGAATCTTGTCTCGCCGATCCGCCCGAAGAGGCCGCCGACAAGCGACTATCTAAATCCTGATAACGCTCCAGTCCTTCTTGTTTAAGGCGCTGGATCTCGTTCTGCTGCACTTCGAGCATACCGCGCAGTTGCGCGATTTCTTCTTGCATCTGCTGCAGTTGAACGAAAAGCATGCCCTGCGCCGAAGACGGAGCCGAAGCTCCGCCTCCAGCATAGGCACCGCCAGTTTCCGCCCCGACTGAATAACCTGACCCCGACGCTCCACCTTGGGATTGCGAGTCGTATTCAACTACCGGGACTTGAGCTGCCGCAAAAAACGGCAGACCAAGTGCAATAAGCGTCAGAGCGTAACGGTGCTTGAGCATGGCTTATTACTTACGCAGCTCAACGCGACGGTTCTGAGCCCACGACTGCTCGTCGTTGCCCATGGCAACCGGACGCTCTTCACCGTAGGAAACCAGCTCCAACTGAGCAGGCGATACGCCCTGCAGAACCAGGTAGCGCTGGACGGCCTTGGAACGACGCTCGCCGAGCGCCATGTTGTATTCGCGAGTGCCACGCTCGTCGGTGTGACCTTCAAGAACTACACGGTTGCCGGCAGACTTCAGATCCTTGGCATGAACGTCCAGAGCGCGCATGGCTTCCGGCTTCAGGTCCGAGCTGTCGTATTCGAAGTAGAAAGTAGTGATAGCGCGCAGAGCTGCTTCTTCACCGCTCATGCTGCCGTCGACAGCACCGCTGTCAGCACCGTAACCAGCATTAGGATCAATGGCGGTGGAACCTTCGCCTGAATCGTCGCCACCTTTGGACGAACAACCAACAGCTACAGCCATAGCCAGAGCCAGCGCAGCGAACTTACCGAATTTCAGCATTTCCATGTGTAACAACCCCAGGTGTGTTTTTGGTTAGTAAAGCGTTGATACCGCATCAGTTCAGGTAAGGGGACCACGATGGCTCACGGACTTCGCCTTGAGCAGTAGGAAGCGGGAGCCTAACTCGACCATTGATTGATACGAGCATCAAGACTCCCCGGCCCTGCTGGCGGGTCGCGTAGATTAGCATGGTGCCATTAGGCGCAACAGTGGGCGACTCATCTAAACTTGTCTCGGAGAGTAGTCGCAAATTACCGCGCTGTAGGTCCTGCGCCGCCACCTTGAAGTTGGTGTAGCCTTCCTGACGATGAATCATTACCAACGTCTTCTCGTCTGCGGAGAGCTTTGGATTGGCATTGTAGTTACCCACAAAGGTTACCCGCTCGGCATTGTTGCTACCCAGACTCTGCTTGTAGATCTGAGGTTTGCCGGCACGATCCGAAGTGAAGTAAATAGTCCGACCGTCAGCACCCCAGAAAGGCTCTGTATCGATCGCATAATGATTGGTGAGCCGTTGCAGCTGGCGCGAGCCGAGATCCATCACGTAAATCTCCGGGTTGCCATCCTTCGACAGCACGAACGCCAGACGATTGCCATCCGGTGAGAATGCAGGCGCACCGTTGAGCCCTTCGAAATTGGTAATCTGCTCACGGCGACCCGTATCAATGTGCTGCATGAAGATACGTGGTCGTTTTTGCTCGAAAGAAACGTAGGCGATACGACGGCCGTCCGGCGAATAGCGCGGCGATAGGATTGGCTCGCGCGATTGCAACAGGGTGACGGCGCGCGCGCCGTCATAATCGGACCTCTGCAGCGTGTATCGCGTGTTGGCGGAACCAAGACGCTCGACAGTGACGTATAGCAGGCGGGTCGAGAACGCCCCTTTGATGCCGGTCAGTTTTTCAAACGCCTGGTCCGCCGCGTAATGCGCCATATCCCGCAATTGATCCTGGCCGCCACCGACAGTGCCGGTCATCACTTGCTGCTCTGTCGTTACGTTAAACACTTCATAGCTAATCTGCAGCTTGCCGGCAGACGGCGCGATATTGCCGACCATGACGTACTGAGCGCCCAGCGCCTTCCAGTCACGAAAAATGATTTCGCTGCCCCGTGTAGGCAGGCTGATCATGTTTTGCTTAGGGATTGGCTCGAAAATACCGGTATTACGCATGTCATTGCCGATAATTTGAGCCATGTCTTCTGGCAGCACCGTCCCGCCTTGCCATCCGAACGGTACGACCGCGATAGGAATCGCACGATCGGCGCCACTCGTAACGACGATGTTCTTCTCTTGCGCATTGGCACTGCCAAACGCAAACAGGAAAAGAACGATAAAACCTCGAAGGTAATTGATCACAACGCTAGATCCTCAGGCGTAAATGTCATCGTGAACGAGCGATACGGCTGAAACTCCTGTGCAGAAAGACCCTGCATTTCGGTCAGCCGACCAATATTCTTTACCGCAGCGACCGCAGAGTTATCGAATGGGGCATCACCGCTGGAACGAGAAACCGTGACAGCTGTGATGGTTCCATCCGGCAGCATATTGACCCGCAGCGATACCGACATGTTATTGCGAGCCGAAGGCGGCCGGGTCCAACCTTCTGCTGCGCGCATCCGAATCAGATCATCGAAGTTACCGGCGACCTGATCGCCCTGTGTATCAGCCATGGCCTGCTGCCGTTCCGTATCTTCGGACAACAACTCAGCAAGCGCCTGAGCCTTCTTGTCCTCTGCCGCCTTACGCGCAGACTCAGCGGCCTTTTTCTTAGCTTCTTCCGCGGCCTTCTTTTTCGCTGCTTCAGCGGCTGCCTTCTTCTTAGCTTCTTCCGCAGCTTTCTTCTTCGCCGCCTCGGTCGCAGCCTTTTTCTTGGCCTCTTCTGCAGCTTTCTTTTTTGCCGCCTCGTCGGCCGCTTTTTTCTTGGCGATATCAGCCTGCTTCTTCTGCTCGGCTTTCTTCGCCTCTTCGGCTTGCTTGGCCGCTGCGGCTTTTTTTGCAGCATCGGCCTTCGCCACCTCGGCCTTTCGAGCCTCGTCAGCCTTTTTTTGTTCCGCGGCTTTAGCGGCGGCTTGTTTTTCCTGCTCGACCTTACGCTGCTCCATCTGCTCAGCTTCGTACTGCTTGGCCGATGTCTTCTGAGCCTCGCCGGCTATTTTTTGATTGGTTTGAGTCTTGGCCTGGCTTTGAGATTTGAGCTGGTACAGCGTTGCCTGCACAATTGGCTTGGACGGGGGCAGCTCCGGTGTCATGGCAAAGCTGACGAACAGCATGCCGAAAATGACTACATGCAGCCCGACAGCCAGAATGGTGGGCCAGTAGTAGCTCTCTGAGCGCGAACGTTCCGGTTGCTGCATCAAGGGGCCTCGGTAATCAGGCCGACGTTACCCACGCCTGCTTCCTGCAGCCCACCCATGGCAGACATCACCGAGCCGTAGTCCACCGCTTTGTCACCGCGCACGAAAACCTGGACCTGCTTACCCTGGCTACGGTTCTGATTCATGATCGCCGTGACAGCCTTGGTCATTTCTTCCAGGGTAAGCGCCTGATCCTGAACGGTCTCGGTGTCAACTTCGCTGCCGATATTCCAGAAGTAGCTTTTGTCTGCCTTGATAGAAATAGTCAGAACCCGGGCATCGTTATCCTGAGGCAGGACCTCGCTGCTTACCTTAGGCAGATCGACCTTGACACCCTGATTGAGCATCGGCGCGGTCACCATAAAGATAACCAGCAGCACCAGCATCACATCGATGTAAGGCACCACGTTCATCTCGGCGACAGGTTTGCGTCTGTTGCGAATTCTTGCCATGGCCTGGGGGCCTCAATCTTCTGTGGTGTGAACTTTGCGATGGAGGATCGCCTGGAACTCGTCAGCAAAGGTGTAATAGCGCCCGATGAGCATTTCGCCGCGTGCCGAGAAACGGTTATAGGCGATGACGGCAGGAATCGCCGCGAACAGACCGATAGCTGTGGCAATCAAGGCCTCAGCGATACCCGGCGCTACGGTTGCCAGGGTTGCCTGCTGTACCTGAGCCAAGCCACGGAAGGAGTTCATGATGCCCCAGACGGTGCCAAACAGACCGATATAGGGACTGGTGGAACCGACCGTAGCAAGGAACGGCAAGCTCTGATCAAGCTTCTCTTCCTCACGAGAGATCGCAACGCGCATCGCCCGGTTGACGCCGTCCATCACGGCATCTGGATCCACGCCCTGCTGCTGACGCAGCCGCGAAAACTCCTTGAAACCGGCACGGAAAATCTGTTCGACGCCTGAATCAGGGTCTGGATTGCTACCCGCCTGACGATACAGCTTAGAGAGATCAATGCCCGACCAGAACCGCTCCTCAAAGCTGTCCAATGCCCGCTTGGCTGCTCGCAGCATATTGCCGCGCTGGAAGATGATGATCCAAGAAGTCACCGAGGCGCCCACCAGAATCAACATAACCAGCTGAACAACAAAGCTGGCATTGCTGATCAGGCTCCACATGGACATATGATCGACGTTGGCTTCCACGCTTACTCTCCTGCTAGGGGTAGACCCGACCCGGCGAAAGCAGCACGTAGCGCTTCGGGAATGGGGCGGGGTTTCAAACTATCGGTGCGCACGCAGGCCACCACAAACTGCGCTTCGCAGAGCAGCAAATCATCCTTCGCTCGTCGCACCTGCTGAGCAAAGCGCAGACTTGCGCGCTTGACCTCCGCTACTTCAGCCGAGACCAGCAATTCATCGTCCAGCCTCGCCGGCGCGTGGTAACGCGCTTCGCTGGAATGCACAACGAACAGCAGGTCTTCACCAACCAATTGCGACTGGGCGAAGCCCAGGCTGCGCAACCGCTCGGTGCGGGCCCGCTCCATGAATTTAAGATAATTGACGTAGTAAACGATGCCGCCCGCGTCGGTGTCTTCGTAGTAAACCCGACACCGGAAGGAGAACGGTTGAGTATGTGATTCCGCGCGCATACTAGTGCCAGGCCCTGCAAATGCCAATTGGGTGGAGGAACAATATTTTTGTCACGCTGTGTCGTCGTCGAAGAGGTCACCTGCTACTGGCGAATCGCCCAAACGCTTAGGCAGGTTCAGGCCGAAATGCAGATAGGCATGGCGCGTCACCACGCGACCTCTTGGCGTACGCATGATATAGCCCTGCTGGATCAGATACGGCTCAAGCACATCCTCGATGGTATGGCGCTCTTCGCTGATGGCGGCGGCAAGGCTGTCGACTCCCACCGGGCCACCATCGAATTTCTCGATAAGCGTCAGCAATAGCCGGCGGTCTTGATGATCCAACCCGCGCTCGTCCACATCGAGCATGTTGAGGGCCTGGTCCGCCGTAACCCGAGAGATCTCACCATTGCCTCGTACTTCAGCAAAATCTCGGACTCGCCTTAACAATCGGTTTCCAATCCGTGGCGTCCCGCGGGCGCGCCGCGCTATTTCGAGGGCGCCCTCGGCTTCGATGGGCAGCCCTAGGATGCCAGCGGAGCGCGTGACGATCGTCGCCAGGTCAGCGGTCGAGTAGAACTCTAAGCGCTGCACGATACCGAAACGGTCTCGCAACGGATTGGTGAGCATACCGGCACGGGTCGTGGCGCCCACTAACGTAAACGGCGGCAAGTCGAGTTTGATCGAGCGCGCCGCGGGCCCTTCTCCGATCATGATGTCCAGCTGGAAGTCTTCCATCGCCGGATAGAGCACCTCCTCGACGATGGGCGACAAACGGTGAATTTCGTCCACGAAAAGGACGTCGCCTTCTTCCAGGTTGGTCAACAACGCAGCGAGATCGCCGGGTCGCTCAAGCACAGGCCCCGAAGTGCTTTTGATCGATACGCTCATTTCCTGCGCAATGATATTCGCCAGCGTGGTCTTCCCGAGCCCCGGCGGACCGAAAATCAGGGTGTGATCGAGAGCCTCCTTGCGCGCCCGGGCGGCGCGAATGAACAGATCCATCTGCTCACGCACGACAGGTTGTCCAATGTAATCGGCCAGACTCAGCGGGCGTATGGCGCGGTCAAACTGTTCTTCGCGGTCACGGCCAGTGGCGGTAATCAGACGATCAGCTTCTATCACTAGACCATACCCTTGAGTGCACGGCGGATCAGGTCTTCACTGCTCAAATCGTCTTCCTGTACGGCGGATACAGCACGGCTAGCCTCTTGCGGCTTGAAGCCCAGCGAAATCAGGGCACTGACAGCATCATTCTCGGCGCTTGAGACTGCCACAGATCCCCGGGGTTCAACCACCAGGGTGGCAATAGACGGGATTGTTTCCCAGGCCTTGAAACGATCCTTGAGCTCAACCAATAGACGTTCGGCAGTTTTCTTACCGACACCAGGAATCTTCACCAGAACAGAAGTATCCTGCGCCTGTACGCAGCGCACCAATTCATCCACCTCAAGTCCCGACATCAGCGCCAGAGCCAGCTTCGGCCCCACGCCATTAAGACGGATCAGTTCACGAAAAAGCTCACGATCGCGCTTCTCGGAAAAGCCGTACAGCAAATGCGCGTCCTCACGCACGACAAGATGAGTGTGGAGTGTCACCAGATCGCCTAGCCCCGGCAGACGGTACAGCGTCGTCATTGGCACCTCGACCTCGTAACCGACGCCGTTCACATCGAGTATCAGGTGAGGCGGTTGCTTCTCCACCAAGGTGCCGCGTAAACGTCCAATCAAAATCTGTCTCCTTTTCTCGACCGGCATGTCTACCACGGTCAGATGCTCGATAACCCCGCCTCAGCGAAGACTCGCCCCTGCTTCAGCTCGATTCACAGCCGCAGGCGTCCACCCCGGCGTTTGGCCCCAGCCAGGCCATGCGGGATCAGGCTCTGACGATGATGGGCATGACACAAGGCGATCGCCAGCGCGTCGGACGCGTCGATCTGTGGCTTCTGCACAAGCTTCAGTAGATGCATCACCATCATCTGAACCTGTTGCTTATCAGCGCCGCCGGTTCCGGCGATGGCCTGTTTCACTTGGGTGGCCGTGTACTCGGCAATGTCCAGCCCTTGCTCCGCTGCAGCGACGATGGCAGCGCCACGCGCCTGCCCCAGCTTGAGCGCGGAATCTGCATTTCGTGCCATAAACACTTGTTCAATACCCATCGTCACCGGGCCATGCAGGCGAATCACTTCGCTAACGCCAACGAACACCGCTTGCAAACGAGCGGATAGCTCACCGCTACCCGTGCGGATACAGCCGGAGGCTACGTATTCGCAATTGCGACCCGTGTCTCGCACTACGCCATAACCGGTGATCCGTGAGCCGGGGTCTATCCCGAGGATAAGCGTCATGCGACCGCCATACTGTCTATTTATCCAGCCGGCAGTATAAGGAGTGGAGAACGTGGCGACCAGTGACATAACCTGCCGCCCACGCCCAGGCAACAAAAAGCCGGAAGCTACCAGGTTGCTTCCGGCTCTCGTGCTCCCTACTCAATCAGTCCAGCTGTTCCAGAATCTCGTCAGGAATTTCGGCATTGTGGTAGACGTTCTGAACATCATCCAGATCTTCCAGCGCATCGATCAGGCGCAGCACTTTCTGTGCAGTCTCCAGATCAGTAAGTGGCGCAGCGATCGAAGGAATCATGGCGATATCCGCCTCATCGCCTTTGAAGCCGGCGGCACCCAGCGCCTCGTTGACGGCGTGAAAATCTGTGAAGCTGGTAGAGACGAGCGCCGAGCCGTCCT